>NZ_LKKO01000028.1 GCF_001455965.1 Methylobacterium sp. GXS13 | reverse complement strand
CCGACGGCATCACGCTCGCCCAGGCTCTCGCCAAGGCGCGCGGCCTCTCGGACTTCGCCGCCGATCCGGCCGGAACGTTCATCTTCCGGTTCGAGCCCGCCAGCGTGGTGCGCCGCCTGAACCCGGCTACCAAGCTCACCGGCACGCCGCTGGTCCCGGTGGTCTACCGGATCAACATGCGCGACCCCAACAGCCTGTTCACCACCCAGGCCTTCCGCATGCGCAACCGCGACCTGATCTACGTATCGAACGCGCCGTTCACCGAGGTCCAGAAGGTGCTCACCGCCTTCAGCGGTGTCACGGGCCCGCTCAGCTCTGCGGCCACCGCCTACGCCTACGCCAAGTAGGCCAGGCCATCCCGCCGGCTTCCGGGCCGGCGGGGTTGGGAACTTGAAAACGCAAACAGGGCGCGGATGCCATCCGCGCCCTGTTTGCGTTTTCACATGGTGGGCCGCGCCGGAGTCCCCGGCGCGGCTCGGAAGAATTCAGCCGCGCTTGGCCAGCAGTTGCTCGATCAGCGAGCCGCCCTTGTCGATCGCCACCATCTCCTCGGCCACCGCGTTCACGGTGTCGCGGATCTGGTCCGCCGTGTGCTCGGAGGTGAGGAAGAAGCGCAGGCGCGAGGCCCGCTCCGGCACCGCCGGGTGGATGATCGGCTGAACGTTGATGCCCCGGCGGTAGAGCCTGTCAGACAGGGTCACGGCCTTCAGCGAGTCGCCCACGATGATCGGCACCACCGCGAGGCCGAGGCTGAAACCGGTATCGAGGCCGAGCTTCTTGGCGGTGGCGAGGAACAGGCCGCCCTTCTGGCGCAGGCGCTCGACCCGCTCCGGCTCGGCCTGCATCACCGCCAGGGCCGCCTCGGCGGCGGCAGCGAGCGGCGGCGACATGCCGACGCTGTACACGAAGCCGCCGGCCGTGTGCTTGAGATACTCGATGAGCGCGATCGGGCCGCAGATATAGCCGCCGCAGGTCGAGAGCGTCTTCGACAGGGTGCCCATCCAGATGTCGACCTCTTTCGGGTCGACACCGCAATGCTCGAACAGGCCCGCGCCGGTTCGGCCGGTGACGCCGAGGCCGTGAGCCTCGTCCACCATGAGCCAGGCGTCGTAGCGCTTCTTGAGGGCGACGAGGCCAGCCAGGTCCGGCGCATCGCCGTCCATGCTGTAGAGGCCCTCGACCACGATCAGCGCCCGGCGGTGCTCGTGGCGGGTGTTCTGGAGCAGGCTCTCCAGGGCGTCGAGGTCGTTATGCGCGAAGGAGCGCCGCTGGGCGCCGGAGAGCTGCGCGCCGGTGACGATGCTGTTGTGGGAGAGCGCGTCGTGGAAGATCACGTCGCCGGCTTCCAGCAGCGCCCCGATCGTCGTGACGTTGGTGGCGTGGCCGCTCACCATTACGATGCAGCCCTCGGTGCGGTAGTGCTTGGCCAGCGCCTGCTCGAGGCTGATATGGCCGGGCCGCTCGCCCGCCACCACGCGGCTCGCCGACGCCGAGGTGCCGTAGGCCTCGATTGCCTCCCGAGCCGCGTTGCTGACCCGGGGATGGCCGTTGAGCCCGAGATAATCATAGGACGAGAAGTTGGTGAAGGTCTTCTGGTCGATCCGCGTGGTTGCGCCGGCCTTCGCGTCGTGGACGCGGAAGAACGGGTTGCCCAGGCCGATCAGCTGCGCTGCCTGGCGTTGCAGCTGCAGCTCGCGATAGCCGGGCAGGTTCTCGAAGTTCTGCGCGGCCGACTGCCCGGCCGGGGAGGCCGCCTTGACGGGGACCGGGCGCGGCGTCGCGCGTCCGAGGCGGTTCGTCACGAAGCCGGCGAGCGCCCCGCGCCCGCCGTCAGGCCGTGCCGTATCGGTCATGGGTTGGTCTCTTTGATCTCGCTGGAAGTCTGCGCGATGAGTTCCCTGAGCGGCGCCATCATCTGCGCGTCGATCTCACCGCCGATATGCTTCGAGACGAGGCTCATCGCGACACCGGCGGCCTCATCCATGGGGGCCGAAACCGCCTGAATTAAGGACTCCGACAGCTCATTGACCGTCATGCCGGACGAGAGACCGGCCGGCGGTGCGTCGAGGGCGAAGCGCTCCTGCAGGCTGGCGCCCAACTCGACACCCATCAGCGAATCGAGGCCGATTTCGGAGAGCTGGCGGACCCGGCTGATATCGTCCTTCGGCAAGCGCAGGATGCGGGCGATATCCTCGACGATCGCGTCCGACACGGTCTTGCGGACCGCCTCCACGTCGCCCCCCTTGAGGAGCGCGCCGATATTGATCGCCTGGACGCCGCCGGCCTCCACCTGCTGGTCCGACCCGAGGTCGGCGTAGCTCGGCGAACGCATGGTCGCGAGCCGCTCGCGCGCCTTGCCCCAATGCATCGCCGCGATGGCGATTACCGCCTCGTCCGACGACGCACCCTGAGCCTCCAGCGCATCGGCCATCAGTTCGAGGCAGCGACGGGCCTCCATCGGGGTGACGCCGACGCGGCCGGCGAGCCCTTCCATGACCGCCTTGTTGCGGGCGAGCATCCCGACATCGCCGATCGCGCCCCAGGCGACCGCCAGCGCGGGCAGGCCGCGGCGGCGGCGCTGCCGCGCCAGACCCTCCATGAAGCCGTTGGCAGCGACGTAGGAGCCCTGGCCGGGATTGCCGATGAAGGTGGTCGCCGATGAGAACATGACGAAGTAGTCGAGGCTCCGGTCCCGGGTGGCGGCGTCCAGGTGCTGGGCGCCGATCACCTTCGGGCCGATCACCGCGTCGAGCGCTGCCGCGTCGATGTTGGCGATCAGGCCGTCCTGAAGCACCGCCGCGGCATGGAGCACGCCGGCGAGCTTCTTGCCGCCCTGCTCGATCTCCGCGATCAGGCGGTCCACCGCCGAGCGGCTGGTGATGTCGACGGCCTTGGCCTCGACCGTCACGCCGCGCCCGGCGAGTTCGGCGACGATCGCCTTGGCCTCGTCGGTGGTCGCGCCCTTGCGGCCGGCGAGCACGAGGTGCCTGGCGCCCTTGTCCACGAGCCAGCGCGCCGCCTCCAGGCCGAGGCCGCCGCCGCCGCGGGTGACGAGGTGGACACCGCTCTCCGAGACCGTGAACGGCCGGCGCGTGTCCTTGAGGATCGTCCCGGCCTTGGGCGGGCTGATCACGATCTTACCGATATGCCCGGATTGCTGCATCAGCCGGAAGGCATCCGAAGTCTCGGCTGCCGTGAACGGCTGGTAGGGCAGGGGCTTCAGGCCGCCGTCGTTGAACAGCGCCATCACCTCACGGAACATCCGTGCGCCGTCGTCGCCCTGATGCTGAAGCACCTGGTCGAGGTCGACGCCGAAGTAGCTGAGGTTCCGTCGGAACGGACGCAGGCCGATATGGGTGTTGGCGACGTAGTCACGCTTGCCCAGTTCGACGAAGCGGCCGAAGGGCCGCAAGGCGTTAAGCGAGCGCTCCATCGCCTCGCCGAAGAGGCTGTTCAGGACGATGTCGACGCCGTCGCCGGTGATCGCCCGGACTTCGTCCACGAAGGCGAGGGAGCGGGAATCGAGCACATGCTCGGCGCCCAGGGCCTTCACCAGGGCCCGCTTCTCACGGGAGCCGGCGGTGGCGATGACCCGCGCGCCCTTCAACTTGGCGATCTGCAGCGCGGCGAGTCCGACGCCGCCCGCGCCGCCATGGACCAGCACCCACTCGCCGCGCCGCATCCGGGCGCAGGAGACGAGGCCGTAATAGGCGGTGAGGAAGGCCACCGGGACGGTCGCCGCGGCCATCGGGTCGAGACCCTGCGGCATCGGCGCGACGACGAGCTCGGGCACCACGATATGGGTGGCGAAGCCCGACTGGGCGAAGGCGACGACGGGGTCGCCGACCTTTAAGCCCTTGATGCCCGCACCGACGGCCGTGACCCGGCCGGCGCATTCGAGGCCCAGGCGCGGGCCGGCGAAGCCGTCCTCCAGGATCTCCTCGGGTAGCATCGAGAGCGCCCACAGAACGTCGCGGAAGTTGAGGCCGGTCGCCTCGACCGCGATCTCAATCTCGCCCTTGCCGGGGGTGCGGCGCGCGGCCGGCCCCCAGACCATCTCGTTGAGGCCGCCGGTGTTGCTGCGCTCCAGGCGCGCGGCCTCGGCCGGGACGGCATCGGCCGGATCCCGGTGCTTCGGCCGGCCGGCATGGAAGCGCACGACCTGCGTCCGCTCGTCGTCGAGCACGATCTCGGTCTCCGGCGTGCCGGAGAGGATGAGGTCGCGCAGGCGCTCGGAGGCGCGCTTCGACGACATCTCGGGCGAGAGGTCGATGCGGCGCACGTCGAGATTGGGCGCCTCGTTGGCGAGGGTGCGGGAGAAAGCCCACACGCCGGCCTCGATGTTGGTGGTCTGGCCGCCGCGGTCGCGGGTGGCACCCGGCGCCACGACCCACAGGCGGGTCTGGCGGGCGCCGAGATGCTCGGTGCAGCGCTTCAGGCTGAGGCAGCGGTCACGCAGACGCTCGGCCGCCTCGCCGCCGCGGGTGAAGGCACCGGCCAGGAACACCACCGTGTCGGGGGTCTCCTTCTCCAGTTCCATCAGCGAGGTCTCGGAGTCGAGGATGATCGAGACATGCACGCCGCCCGCGACCAGCAAGGTCGCCAGGGAGGAGGCGGTCTCGGCCGCGAACTCGTCGTCCGAACCGATCACGAAGGCGAAGCTCTGGGCCGGGGCGGGGCCCGGACGCACCGGGGCCTCGGCGACCAGCAGCAGGTCGTCGCCGTTGGCCGAAGCCGCGCGTTCGACCGCGACCTTGACCAGACCGTGGGCGCTGAGCGTGCGCTGCCAACCCTCGATATCCTCGAGGCGCCCGACCGGCATGCCGCCGACCGCCTCCTCGAACCAACCGTTGGTGAGGCCGAACACGAGGTCGCGGAACAGGGACGCGCCCGGCTCCACGGCGACCAGCAGACCGCCGGTTGCGAGCGCCCCGGCGAGCTGGCCCGGGAGGGCGCGCTCGCCGCGATGCAGGCTGCCGGAGGCCAGGATCAGGTCAAAGCTGCCGGGGGTGAGCTCATCGGCCGCCTCGACGACCGTGGCGCCGTGGGTGAGCGACAGGCGGGCACGCTCGGCGAGCCGGCGATCGGTCTCGAACACGGTGAGCCGGGCCTCGGCAGCCGCGGCGAAGGCGGCGGCCTGGGCCGAGAGCGGGCCGAACCCGACCTGCAGGACCCGCAGGGCCCGCTCCTTCGGGAGCTGCCCGCGGCTCGTCTCGATCAGGTCGGCGACCACGTCGGCGGTGTGGCGCGCGGTGGCCGAGCGCATCACGAAGGCGTCGATGGCGCCCTGCGGCAGGGCCGGGGCCTCGGTCAGCTTGCCCGCGAGCAGGCGGTCGACCATGGCGCCGACATCAGCGATCAGCACCAGCTCGGCGGAGAGATCGGGATGGTCGCCGGCGATCCAGCGCATGATCTCGTCCGGAGCCGGCAGCGCGGAGCCGTCGCCCAGGGTCCAGTTCTGGCCGGCACGCTCGGCGAGCCCGCTGCTCTCCAGGGCGTAGAGGGCGTTGAGCAGCCAGGGGCGCAGGGCCTCCGGCACGCGCCGGTCGGTGACCGAGACGGTCTCGCCCTCCGCCAGCCCGGAGGCGAGGCGGTAGGCCAGCGAGGTCGCCCAGCCCTCCAGGAGGAGGTGCCCCGGCGACAGGGCGGCATCGGCCGGACCCTTGGCCTCTGCGGTGAGCGGACGCAGGCGTGCGGCCACGCTCGGCCGGCGCTCCATCGGGATCGCGGTCGGCTCGGTGGCGAGTTCCGGCATCTGCGAAATCGCGTAGGCTGCGAGGTCGCCGCCGCCCTTGGCGCGCAGGGCCTGGAAACGGCCCTCGCGGATGGTCGCGACCACCGCGCCGTCGGCGTCGAGCAGGGTGAAGTCCGCCAGGATCGAGCGCTCGTTGCAGCGCCGGGTCCGGATGATCGAGCGGGCGATCACGGCGCCGGGGCGCAGCAGCCGGACCTCGCCGAAGCGGACCGGGATATAGGCCTTGCCGGCATTCTCGCCGAGCAGGTCCGCGAACAGCAGGATCAGCCCGTGGAAGCAGGCGTCGAGCCGGGCCGGGACCAGCGTGAAGCGGGTATCGGGCTCTGCCGGAGTCAGGTCCGACACGATGGTGGCGTCATCGAGCCGGGCGCTCATGGCGACCTGCCGGAAGCTCGGGCCGAAGCCCAAGCCGGAGGCGCGGGCGCGGGCATAGAGCGCCTCGCCGGTCAGAACCTGCTCGCCGGCGCTGTCGAAGTCGAACCCGTTCAGGTCGGGCGCCTTCGGGGCCGTGAACGTGCCATCGACGATCTTGGCCTGGGCGTGGAGCTGCCAGGGGGTCTGGGTCAGGCGCGGGCGGCTGAGGACCTGGATGCCATTGCCGGTCCCCGACAGGCGTACCGCGACTTCGCGCAGGGCCTCCTCGGCGAACACCATCGGCGACAGGATCTCGAAATCCGCAAGGACCACCTCGTCGTGGCGCGTCGCCTCGCGGACGCACGCCAGCGCCATCTCGACGAAGCCGGCGCCCGGCATGATCACCTGGCCTTCGACGCTGTGATCCTCGAGCTCCGGCAGGGTCGCGGGATCGACGAAGCCGTTCCACTCCAGACCGTCGAAGGTGGTCCGCGAACCGATCAGCGGGTGATAGGGGCGGGCGCTCATGGCGCCGACGCTCTCGGGGGTGTCGGCCAGGCGGAACGGGCGCCGCTGCCACGGATAGGTCGGCAGGCGCACGTCGCCCCGGGGCGCGTCGCCGAAGAGCAGGGCCTCGTCGACCTGGGCGCCCTGGACGAGGGCGGCGCTGACCGCCTTGGCGATCGGGTCGCCGCCGGACGCCTTGCGGTGCATGACGCCCACCGTGGCGGTTTCGATGCCGAGCGGCTCGACCGCATCGCCGACATGGGACATCAGGGTCGCACGCGGGCCGACCTCGACGAAGACGCGGGCGCCGCGACGGGTGGCATCCTGCACGGCCTCGCTGAAGCGCACCGGCTCGCGGATGTTGCGCCACCAGTAGCTGGCACCGAAATTGTCGCCCTCCAGCACGCTGCCGGTGACGGTGGAGACCATTGCGGTGATACCGGCGTTGGCCTTCAGCCCGGCGAGGTCGCGCAGCAGCGGCTTCTCGGTCGGGTCCATCAGCCTTCCGTGGAAGGCGTAGGCCAGGTCGAGCTTGCGGCCGCGGCGGCGCTTGCGCGACAGGGCCTTGAGGGCGGCCTCGATATCGGCCACCGGCCCGGCGACCGTGACGGCCTTGGGGCTGTTGTAGGCGGCGATGTCGAGGGAGGGGTAATCCTTGAGGAAGGACTCGACCTCCTCGGCCGGCATCAGCAGCACCGCCATGGTGCCCTGGCCGTGCGTGGTCTCCTGGTGATGGCTGCGGTAGTAGATGACGCGGACGGCGTCCTCGAGGGTGAGGATACCGGCGGCCTCTGCAGCGGCGATCTCGCCAACGCTGTGGCCGAGCACGTAGGAGGGGATGAGCCCCTTGGCCTTGAGGGCCGCCGTCGAGGCGCTCTCGATGGCGAAGATCAGCGGCTGCGAGATGCTGGTGAGCGCCAGGCGCTCGTCCAAGTCCTCGGCGTAGAGGGCCTGCTTCAGCGACCAGTCGGCATAGGTCTGGAACAGCGTGTCGACCCGGTCGAAGGCAGCCCGGAAGGTCGGGTTCTCCTCGTAGGCCTCGCGGCCCATGCCGGCCCACTGGCTGCCGTTGCCGGAATAGACGAACGCCACCTCGGCGGCGCGGTCGACTGCGGTACCGGTGAACGCGTCCTGGGCATCCTCGCCCTCGCCGACGGCGCCCAGGGCGGCGGCCACGTCGGTCTTGCCGTCCAGCGCGATCGCCAGGCGGGCGGGCAGGCGCTCGCGCCGATGGGCGACCGCGGCGGCCACCGTGGCGACCCGGTCGGGCTCGGCCTCGAGGCGCTCGGCGTAGTCGAGGGCGAGCTCGTTCAGAGCGGCGCGGGTCTGGGCCGAGAGCAGCAGGACCTGGGCGGACGGCGCCGGGGTAACGGCGTCCGACTGGGAACCCGAATTGCCATCGGTGATCACGACGTGCGCGTTGGTGCCGCCGAAGCCGAAGGAATTCACGCCCGCATAGCGCTCGCGCGCGCCGCGGGTGATCGGCAGGGCTTCGCGGACGACGCGCAGATTGAGCTCGTCGAACGGGATGTCGGGGTTCAGCTCGGCCGCGTGCAGGGATGGCGGCACGAGGTCGTGCTCCAACGCCAGCGTCGCCTTCATTAGACCGGCCAGGCCCGAGACCGGCTCGGTATGGCCGATATTGGTCTTGATCGAGCCGATCGGCAGCGGCGCCTGGCGGCCGCGCCCAAGCTTGGTCCCGATTGCCGAGGCCTCGATCGGGTCGCCGACCGGGGTGCCGGTGCCGTGCGCCTCCATGAACGCGAGATCGTCGAGGCGGATCTCCGCGTCGCGGTACACCCGCTCCAGCAGGGCGCCCTGGGCGTAGCCGGAGGGCAGCGAGATGCCGGTGGTGCGGCCGTCGGAATTGATGCCCGAGGCTACGATCCGGGCGCGCACGGTGGCGCCGTTGCGCCGCGCAGCCTCAGCCGATTGCAGCACGAACACCACGCCGCCCTCCGAGCGCACGTAGCCATCGGCGTTCTTCGAGAACGCCTGGCACAGGCCGGTGCGCGAGAGCATCTGCGCGGTGGAGAAGCAGATGAAGTTGAACGGGCTCGCCAGCACGTTGACGCCGGCCACGACCGCCGTGTCCACGCGGCCGGACTGGATCGCCTGCACGGCGTTGTCGAAGGCGACGAGCGAGGACGAGCAGGCGGTGTCGACCGTAAAGCTCGGACCCTTCAGATCGAAGATGTACGAGATGCGGTTCGAGATGATCGAGAGCGTGTTGCCGGTGGCCGCGTAGGCATCGCCCGAGGCCGCGTCGAGAATGCGCAGGTTGCCGTAATCGAGCGAGGAGGCGCCGACGAACACGCCGATGTTGCTGCCGGCCACGCTCGACGGGCGCAGGCCCGCATCCTCGAGGGCTTCCCAGGTCAGCTCCAGCAGCATCCGCTGCTGCGGATCCATCTGCTCGGCCTCGCGCGGCGAGATGCCGAACACGGCGGGGTCGAACGACCAGATGTCGTCGATGATGCCGGCGGCCCAGGTGTAGCTCTTCCCGCGCTCCTGGGCGCGCGGATGCGCGAACCGGTCGAGGGAGAAGCGGTCACTGGGGACCTTGCTGACGGCGCAGCGGCCCTCGGAGAGGAGTTGCCAGAGCCCGTCGACGCTGGGGGCCCCGGGCAGTCGGCATGCGCGTCCGACGATCGCAATATCTGTACGTTGTGTCACGTTCGGTTCGCACACGCTCGTTATCGGAAGTCGGCTCGGCTCGCGACGAGTGAGTAACCTCTCACCCCTTACTGTGGCACCATTGCGGTGTCCAACCTGCCCCCAGGCAAGGTCATCCCTGCCCAGCCAGATTGCGCTGGGCTGTGACATGTATTCATCAGACTGCAGTCTAGTGCCAACAGCCGAAATGCCAAGTTTGCACCATTTGACCGCCTGTTGAGACGGTCCCACGACCATCGAAATGCCACAGTTGCGGACTCGCGGACGGAGCCCGTCTAGCGGTATCGCCAGGGTTTTCCAAAGAGATCTTTGCCGCAGCCTGCAGATCTAAGACCGCAAAGCGACGACTCGACGCCGTCCGGCCGACGGTCAAGACGCGGCCGGACCGGCCTTATCCTTGGTGCTATCCTTCGATCGTCCGACGCCGCGATAGATGAAACCGTGACGCTCGGCGGTCTCCGGATCATAGATGTTGCGCAGATCGATCAGCACGGGCGCCGGCCCCACGGACGCCATGGTCTGGCGCACCCGGTCGAGGTCCAGCGCGCGGAACGCGTTCCATTCGGTGACGATCACCAGGGCGTCCGCCCCCTCCGCGCAGGCATAGGCGTTCGCAGCGTAGTCCACATCCGGCATCAGCGCGCGCGCCTGCTCCATCCCCTCCGGGTCGTAGGCGCGCACCTTCGCACCTGCGTCCTGAAGTCCGGCCACGATCGACAGGGACGGCGCCTCACGCATGTCGTCGGTGTCGGGTTTGAAGGTCAGGCCGAGCAGCGCCACGGTCTTGCCGCGGACGCTGCCGCCGCAGGCCTTGATCACCTTGCGGGCCATGGCACGCTTGCGCTGGTCGTTGACGGCCACCACGGTCTCGACCAGCCGAAGCGGCGTCCCGGCATCCTGCGCCGTCTTGACGAGCGCCAGCGTGTCCTTGGGAAAGCACGAGCCGCCGTAGCCGGGGCCGGCATGGAGGAACTTGCTGCCGATCCGGTTGTCGAGGCCGATACCCCGGGCGACCTGCTGGACGTCGGCGCCGACCTCCTCGCAGAGATCTGCCATCTCGTTGATGAAGGTGATCTTGGCGGCCAGGAACGCATTGGCGGCGTACTTGGTCAGCTCGGCGGTCCGGCGGCTCGTGACCACGATCGGCGCGGCGTTCAGGTAGAGCGGCCGGTAGACCTCGCGCATCACCGCCTCGGCGCGGGGATCCTCGCTGCCGACCACGATCCGGTCTGGGCGCTTGAAGTCGGAGATCGCCGCGCCCTCGCGCAGGAATTCCGGGTTCGAGGCCACGGCGACATCTGCTTCGGGCCGAAGTTCGCGGATGATCCGTTCCACCTCGTCGCCAGTGCCCACCGGCACGGTCGACTTGGTCACGACCACGGTGAAGCCCGAGAGCGCCCCGGCGATCTCCCGGGCGGCGTCGAATACGAAGGACAGGTCGGCGAAGCCGTCGCCGCGCCGCGAGGGGGTACCCACCGCGATGAACACCGCATCCGCTTCGCCCACCGCGTCCCGAAGGCTCGTCCCGAAGGCGAGCCGGCCCTGGCGGACGTTCTCGGCCACCAGCGCATCGAGGCCGGGCTCGTAGATCGGCATGCGGCCGGCGTTCAGGCTGGCGATCTTGTCCGGGTCGCGGTCGATACAGACCACGCTGTGGCCGAAATCGGCCAGGCAAGCCCCGGACACCAGGCCGACATACCCGGCCCCAATCATCGCAATCCGCATCCGGCCCTCCCGGCAGCCGGCCGCGCGGCTTGTTGCGACGCAGCATGGTCCGGGACCGGCAGCGATGCAACCCGGGCCGCTCGGCCGCGTCCGATTCTGTCGCGACGATGCAACACCGCGGAATCACGACTGTTTTTTGACACTGCGCCCGGGGCCGCGGTGACGTCGGCCGGAGCTTGTTGCCGGCGCGAGACCGGAACGTGCACGTTCGCGGCTTCGCAGCGCCGTCGGCTTCCTGTAGAAGCGCGGCCGCCGGCCTGGCGAGGCCGGGCGCCGCCAAGCCCATCGAAAAATCGGCGAAGGACCGCGATGACCGAATTGCCGAACGTGCACGTGCGCGCCGAAGTCCTGGCCCAGGCGCTGCCCCATATGCAGCGCTACGACCAGGAGATCGTGGTCATCAAGTATGGTGGCCACGCCATGGGTGACCGCGCCGCGGCCGAGGATTTCGCCGAAGACATCGTGCTGCTCGAGCAATCCGGCCTGAAGCCGATCGTCGTGCATGGCGGCGGCCCGCAGATCGGCAAGATGCTCGACCGGCTCGGCATCCAGTCCGAGTTCCGCGGCGGCCTGCGGGTGACCGACGAGGCCACCGTCGAGGTGGTCGAGATGGTCTTGGCCGGCTCGATCAACAAGCAGATCGTCGGCTGGATCTCGGCCGAGGGCGGCCGGGCCATCGGCCTGTGCGGCAAGGACGGCAACATGGTCCGCGCCAAGCGGGCGATGAAGACCGTGGTCGATCCCGAGAATCACACCGAGCAGGCGATCGATCTCGGCCTGGTCGGCGAGCCGGAGCATGTCGAGCGCGGCGTCCTCGACGCGGTGCTGAAGGCAGAGCTGATCCCGGTGCTGGCCCCGGTGGCCTACGGGGCGGACGGGCAGACCTACAACGTCAACGCCGACACCTTCGCGGGTGCCATCGCGGGGGCGCTCCGGGCCAAGCGCCTGCTGCTGCTCACCGACGTTCCGGGCGTGCTCGACAAGGACAAGAAGCTGATCCCCGAGCTGACCGTGGAGGATTGCCGGCGCCTGATCGCCGACGGCACCATCACGGGCGGGATGATCCCCAAGATCGAGACCTGCATGTACGCGATCGAGCGCGGCGTGGAGGCGGTCGTCATCCTGAACGGAAAGGTCAATCACGCGGTGCTGCTGGAGCTGTTCACCGATTACGGTGCCGGCACCCTGATCCGGCGGGGCTGATCCCCGGCAGGGCGGGACGACGGTGGGTGGATTGGACGCGGCAACGACGACGCCGCTACCGCATTATCGTCGTCCCGGCTCAGCCTCGCGCAAGCCTGCGCTGCAAGCCTGACCGTTCCAGGTCGCCGTTTCCGAAGGGACCGACGGCCGGGGCCGCGTCGCACCGCGGGTCTTAGGATTGCGCACGATTGCAACGCGATCGAGCCTGGTTCTAGAATCCCGTGGGATCAGGATCTCAAAGGGACACGGTGCACCACCCGGAGAAAGCCCAGTTCACCACCCCCGCGTCCCGTGGGTTTGCCGATGTCGACACCTGGGTGTTCGACCTCGACAACACGCTCTATCCGAGCGACGCGCAGGTCTGGCCGCAGGTGGACGAGCGCATCACCCTCTACGTCATGCGGCTCTACGGGCTCGACGGCATCTCGGCCCGCGCCTTGCAGAAGTATTTCTACCACCGCTACGGCACGACCCTGTCGGCACTGCTGACCGAGACGGAAGTCGACCCGCACGAGTTCCTCGATTTCGCCCACGACATCGACCATTCGACGATCAAGCTGGACCCCGACCTCGGCGACGCGATCGAGCGGCTGCCCGGGCGTAAGCTGATCCTGACCAACGGATCGCGCCGGCACGCGGAGAATGTCGCGGCCAAGCTCGGAATCCTCGACCATTTCGAGGACGTGTTCGACATCGCCGCCGCCAACTTCATCCCCAAGCCCGAGCGCTCGACCTACGAGCGGTTCCTGGAGACCCACGGGGTCGAGCCGACCCGGGCTGTCCTGTTCGAGGACATTGCCCGCAACCTCGCGGTGCCGCACGATCTCGGCATGGCCACCGTGCTGGTCGTGCCCAAGATCGTCGACCCCTATCGGGAGGCCTTCGAGCAGGAGGCGGTGCGCGAGCCGCATATCGACCACATCACGGACGATCTCGCCACCTTCCTGTCCGCCTGCGTGCTGCCCGAGGTGACACGGGGCGCGCTGGGGGCGGCGCGCTCCTGAAGCGGCGGCGCGCATCCCCAATCGACAAGCCAGCAACGATCCTGTAGAGAGCCGCCCAACTCACAACAGGATCGCCGAAATCCTGGTGCCGGACGCCCATGAGGGGCGACACGGCGCAACGGCTGGAGCTATGCCATGAACATCATCGAGCAGCTGGAGCGCGAGGAAGTCGCGCGCCTTGCCAAAACCATTCCCGATTTCGAGCCGGGCGACACGCTCATCGTCAACGTCCGCGTCAAGGAAGGCGAGCGCACCCGCGTCCAGGCCTACGAGGGCGTCTGCATCGGCCGCCAGGGCGGTGGCCTCAACGAGAGCTTCACGGTCCGCAAGATTTCTTACGGCGAGGGCGTCGAGCGCGTCTTCCCGGTGCATTCGCCGATGATCGATTCGATCAAGGTCGTCCGCCGGGGCAAGGTGCGCCGGGCCAAGCTGTACTACCTGCGTGACCGCCGCGGGAAGTCGGCCCGCATCGTCGAGCGGACCGATCGCTACAAGGCCAAGGATGCCCCGAAGGCGGCCCCCGCCGCCGAGTAAGGGGTTTCGGACGCCCCCTGGCGCATCGCCGGGGGATCCATGGTTCTCGACCGGTCCGGCTCAGCCGGACCGGTTTTTTCATGCCTTGGGGGTCACGCGGCCCGGACCCGGTCGAGGAACTGGGTGATCTCGGCGGAGAGCCGTCCGGATTTCTGCGACAGGTCCGCCGCGGCGCCGAGCACCTGTTCGGCCACCGCGCCGGATTCTTGAGCGGCGATCGAGACCTCGGTGATGTTGCCCGTCACCGCGCTGGTGCCGTCCGCCGCCTGCGCGACGCTGCGCACAATTTCCCCGGTGGTCGCCTCCTGTTCCTCGATCGCAGCCGCGACGCTGGTCGCGAGCGTGTTGACCTCGTCGATGGTGCGGCCGATCTCCTGGATCGCCTCGACGGCCTGTCGGGTCGAGGCCTGCACGGCCCCAACGCGTGTCGCGATCTCCGCCGTCGCCTGCGCGGTCTGGTCGGCGAGTTCCTTGACCTCGGACGCGACCACCGCGAAGCCGCGCCCGGCCTCGCCCGCCCGGGCCGCCTCGATCGTGGCGTTGAGTGCGAGCAGGTTCGTCTGGCTGGCGATCGCAGCGATCATGCTGGCCACGGCGCCGATCTTCTCCGCGCCCTCGGCGAGATCCCGCACGATCACGTCGGTGCGCTGGGCTTCCGTCGCGGCCTGCGCCGTCATGGCGGAGGAGCGCGCCATCTGGCCGGAGATTTCCCGAATCGTCGTCGACATCTCTTCGGTCGCCGCGGCCACGGTCTGCACGCTGGCCGAGGTCTCCTGAGCGGCATCGGCGACCTGACCGGAGCGCGCGCTGGTCCGTGCCGCGCTCTGCGCCATGGTGGCCGCATTGGCTTGCATCTCCGTGGCGGCGGAGGTCAGGCCCTGCATCAGGGTCCCGGCGCTGCCCTCGAACTGACGGGTGAGGGTGTCCAGAGCTTGGGCGCGCTCGATCTTGGCTTGGGCGTCCCGGGCGGCGGCGACATCCATCTCACCCTTGGCGACCAGGGCCTGGCGAAACACCTCCACGGCCTCGGCCATCCGACCGATCTCGTCGCGCCGCTCCGTATCCGAAATCAGGCTCGCGATATCGCCCTCCGCCAGCGCCTGCATCCGCCGATGCAGGCGGCCGAGCGGCCGGGTGATGCTGCGCCCGATCAGCAGCGAGCCCAACACCGAGACGCCGACGATGCCCACGAGCAGGCCCAGCACGATGATCGCCGCCGACCGGAACGATGCGTGGATATCGTCGATGTAGGCACCGGTGACGATGAAGATGTCCCAGGGCGCGAAGCGGGTCGCGAAGGAAACCTTCGGATAGACACCCTCCCGACCGGGCCGGAGATACGCGTATTCCAGCAACGCCGTGTCGGACGATTTGAGGCCATCGAGGAATGCGCGGATGATCGGTATGCCGTTGACGGTGAGGTCCAGCTGATTCTTGCCGATATCCTGACGGTTCGGCACGGCCACGGCGACGCCGTCCATCGTGTAGATCGCGATGTAGTTGGTTCCGCCGCTGTAGCGCATCGCCATGGTCGACTCGGCCAGCTCGGACAGGGCCGCCTGTCTGGTCAGGACGCCAGCCTTGACGCGTTCGTCGAGGACCTGGGCGTGCGACTGAATGAGCTCGACGATCGTGCGCTGAGATTGGACGCGCTCATTGACCATCTCGCGTTGGTAGAACTTCAAACCAACGCCGCCCATCAGCGCAATAATTAAACACGTCAAAAGCGTTTGCAGAGAAAGCTTGTGCGAAAGCGATAAGTTCTTCAATGAAATGCCCATATCGATCTCAGCTCAACGTGTTGCTTGATCGATATATATCAAAGCGTGCGCTGAACTCAAGATTTCGTTCTGCGGTAAAAATTTTCGCAACTCAATATTTTCAGCGGCCAAATTGCTGAGATCGGAAATTGATACCATTGCATTGTCGCGCTACTGAACTGCACCAGCTCTCATGATAGAGTTCGTATTGAAATCACATTGGCGAATATGACATTCTGAATAAAAAGACACAGATCCCTCCCATTGTTGCATGGCAGATCCGCGATTGGGCGTGGATGAAACGACCGCATAGGTATGTCTGCGCCGCGGTGCGACCATCGCCGTCACGCGCGCCGCTCACGAGGATGCAAGGGGCCCGGAGAGGAATGCTCGGACGGAAGCGGCGATCGGGATCCGCTCCCCGGAATTGATGTCGGCGGACGGCCGCCTTCCCCGACCCGAGGGACGCCCGAATTCCGCGCAGGGGCCGACCTCAGCTCCCGCGCAGGGCCTCCAGGACCTTGCCGCCGGGGCGGCCGGTGGGGGTCATGCCGAGCTTGCGCTCGACATCCTTGATCGCGTCGCGGGTCTTCTGGCCGACCTTGCCGTCCGGCTCGCCCACATCGTAGCCGCGGGCGGCCAGCCGGGTCTGGAGGTCACGCCGCTCGGCTCGGGACAGGGGCGGATCGTCGGTGGGCCAGGCGGCCTGGACACCGGCCTTGCCACGCAAGCGATCGGACAGGACCGCGATGGCGAGCCCGTAGGATTCGGCCGCGTTGTACGAATAGATCGCATCGAAGTTCTTGGTCACGAGGAAGGCCGGCCCGTCGATGCCGGCAGGCGCGATGATACCGGCCGGTCCCTCGCCCGAGAGCGGGCGTCCATCCACGCGGGTCACGCCGAGGGAAGCCCAATGGGCGATCGGCTTCTTGTTCTTGCGGCCGGCGGCGCCAACGCTGAAGCTGCGGGGCAGCTTCACCTCGTAGCCCCAGACCTGACCGTTCTGCCACTTGGCCACGTGCAGGAAGTTCGCCGTGGAGCCGACGGCGTCGGCGACGGAATCGACCACGTCGCGCCGCCCATCGCCGTCGCCGTCGACCGCGAGCCGGTGATAGGTGGTCGGCATGAACTGGGTCTGGCCGAAGGCGCCGGCCCAGGATCCCGTGAGGCGCTCCGGCGCGATGTCGCCGCGCTCGATGATGCGCAACGTGGCGATCAGCTCGGACCGGAAGAAGTCGCGGCGGCGGTTGTTCGAGCAGGCGAGCGTCGCCAGCGACTGCACCAGCGGCATCTTGCCGAGGTTCTTGCCGAAATTCGATTCGACACCCCAGACCGCCGCGATCGTGTAGCGATCGACCCCGTAGCGTGATTCGGCCTGGGCGAGGGCGGACGCGTTCTGCCGCATGGCGGCGCGCCCGTCCTCGACCCGCTCGTCATCCACGAGCGCCGCCATGTAATCCCAGATCGGCGTCTTGAACTCGGGCTGCGCCTGGGAGAGCTCGATCACCTTGTCGTCGAAGCTGATGCCGCGGGTGGCCGCCTGGAAGGTCTGGGCCGACACCCCGGCCGCTGCCGCCTGACCCTGGATACCCGCGAGGCAGGAATCGAAATCCGCGCGCGCCGGCACCGCAGCCAAGCCCACGAGCAGACCGAACCCGAGCGCGACGCCCGATCCAAGGGGGTGATTCCGCATCCTGGCGTTCCCGTTCGACGTCCGTTGTATGGGGATCGAATCAGGCAACACCAGGGTTAAGGACCCGTTAGGGCATCGTCGCGACGCAGCGTTTCCAGCGACTTGACGTGGCCGACGCCGAGCGAGATCCGCTGCCTCGGCCGATCCTTTTGGCCGAGGCATTCTCGGGCGAAAACGCTCTCGTTTGACAACAAATTATTGTTCCGCGATAATTTTTGTCGAAGCGAGTCGTCCCCTGCCTATGCCGAACGTCGTACCCCTACCCACGGCGCAGACCGAGCCTCCGGAAACGGCGCATCCGGCGCTCCACCGCCAGGGCCGTTGTTTGACGCGGCTCCTGACGTTTGCCCTGGGTCTGACAGTGTTGTTCACCGTCGCGGTGCTGGCCTGTGGCCTCATCGCCGGCGACGCATGGCTCTGGCTTGCGCCGGGCGCGGCCTTTCTGGGTCCGCCGCCCGCCGACACGCCCGGCCTCGTGCCCTTCGAGGCCCTACCCCAAGCGACACGCTGGGCCTATGCCGCCACCTTCATCCTCGACACCCTCCCGGTGATCCTAATCCTCGCCGAGGCGCGCATCTGGGCCAGGGATGTCGGTGCCGGGATCGCCTTCAGCGCAGCGGGACCGGCCCGGATACGCCGAATCGCCGTCAGCTTGACGGCCTACGCCGTCGCGCCCGCCCTCGGGCACGGTCTGGTCCTGCTGGCCGGGCACGGCGTCGACGTGGCTTGGTTCCATGCGTCGTCGCTGCACGCTCTGGTGCTGGCTGCCTGCCTCACGGTTCTCGCCGAAGTCGCGCGGATCGGGCACGCCGTCGCGTGCGATCTCGATGGGTTCGTCTGATGCCGATCGTCATGCGCCTCGACGTGATGCTGGCCAAGCGCAAGCGCCGCTCAAAGGATCTCGCCCAAGCCATCGGGATCACCGAGGCGAACCTCTCGCTGCTGAAATCCGGCAAGGTGCAGGGTGTCCGCTTCGCGACCCTGGACGCGATCTGCCGGGAACTCGACTGCCAACCCGGCGACCTGCTGGAATACCTGCCGGATCACGTGACCGAGCGCCCGCGTCGCGCCGGTTGAGGCCCGACGATCTCGCAAATCGCACCACCGTTCCGCGGATCGGGAGATCCTGCCGTGTCCCGTCGCTCTCTGCGCTTGTTCGTCTGCGGGTTGGTTGCCGTGCTGCCCGTATCCTGCACCCCGCCTATAAGCGCGACCGGCCCGGCGGCCGTGGCGTCCGACGCAGCGACGACCCGCGTCCCGATCGTCTACGGATCTCAGCGCCCCCTCGTCGAACTGGTCTTCACCGGCGCCGACGGACGCGACAGGCACGTGCTGGCCTGGGTGAACATGGGCGCCCCGGCGGTCGTCCTCTCCAAGAGCCTCTATCGCGAACTTGGCGTCAGGGCCGGACGCGACCTCGCGTTCCGGATCGGCGCACTCGGCATCACCGTGGCGGCGGCCTCCGTGACCGACGGCCCGGGAGAACTGGACGGCCGGGATTTGTTCGACCTTCTGTTCGCGCCGCGCCGGGTCGAGGCCGTCTTACCGGCGAGCGTCCTCCGCCGCTTCGCGATCGCGCTCGATCCGGCAGCCCGGACACTTACCCTGGCTCCGCCTGGGAACCTCAAGCCCACGGGCGTCGCGATCCCGATCCACGTCGATCCGGTGAGCGGGATCGCCACGGTCGAGGCTCATCTTGGCGATAGGGTCCTGCCGCTCGTCCTTGATGCGGGCGCGCCCTACACGTGGCTGCGGGGCAGCACGGCCGCCGAACTCCTGCGGTCGCATCCGGATTGGTACCAAGCCAACGGCGCGGTGGGGCGCAGCAACCTCGCCATGGCCGATCTGGGCCTGGAGCAGGATGGCACCCTGCTTCGGCTGCCCGACCTCGCCATCGGCGATTTGATCCTGCCGGCGGTCGGCGCCCTTGGCACGGGTTCGATGCTTGGGCGCGTCGGGGACGCGTTCGCCGGTGAACTGTTCTGGGACCTTTGGCAGAAGCCGGCGCCGATCCCGGTGGTGGGCTGGCTCGGCGGGAACGCGCTTTCGGATTTCAGGCTGACGATCGATTACGCCGCCGGCCTGAGCTACTGGCAGCGCGAGCGGCCCGCGGATCCGCACGACCTCGATGGCATCGGACTCACCTTGGTGCGCGCCGGGGACGCTTACCGAGTCGGCCGAGTCGCCGAGCGGGATGGTCGGCGCCTCGTCGCGGGTGTTGAGCCGGGCGATCGGCTCATCGCAGCCGATGGCCGGCCGTTCCGAGGCATGCCGCCCGAGGCCGTCTGGGAGCTGCTCCGGGGCCGGCCCGGTACGGTTCGGCACCTCGACCTGGAGCGCGACGGTCGCCCCCTTCAGGTCGCGGCGCCCGCCGTCCCGTTCTGAACTGCGGCCCGACCCGATCAGGCCCATTCCCGCGCGGCAAGCTTCTGCTCGTAGGCGTCGATCGCCGCGCCGCGCTGCAAGGTCAGACCGATCTCGTCGAGGCCGTTCAGCAGGGTGTGCTTGCGGCCGCTGTCGATGTCGAAATGCAGGGTCCCGCCATCCGGCCCCTTGATCGTCTGGGCCGCCAGATCCACCGACAGGGTCGCGTTCGAGCCGCGCTCGGCATCCTCGAACAGCTTCTCCAGATCCTCCGGAGAGACGGTGATCGCTAGGATGCCGTTCTTCGCGCAGTTGTTGAAGAAGATGTCGGCGAAGCTCGTGGAGATCACGCAGCGGATGCCGAAATCGGTGAGCGCCCAGGGGGCGTGCTCCCGGGAGGAGCCGCAGCCAAAATTGTCGCCGCAGACCAGGATCCTGGCATTCCGGTAGGCCGGCTTGTTGAGCACGAAGTCCGGATTCTCGGAGCCGTCGTCCCTGTAGCGCATCTCGGCGAACAGGCCCTTGCCGAGCCCGGTGCGCTTGATCGTCTTGAGGTACTGTTTGGGGATGATCCGGTCGGTATCGACGTTGATGATCCGCATGGGCGCCGCGACGCCCTCCAGCGTGGTGAATTTTTCCATCGTCCGAGGCTCTTGGAGGCAGGGTCTGGCCTGGGTTTAGCAGCCTCGGGGCCGGCCCGGAAGCGTCAGGCCAGATCCCCGGCCTCGGCCAACCGCAGGGCGCCGTCGTGGAGCGCGGAGGCGACCAGCGCCCCGGCGATCCCGCCGTCGCGCAAAGCCCGCAGATCGTCCGGCCCGCGCACGCCGCCGGCGGCGTAGACCCGGCGACCCGGCGCTCGCAGGGCTCGAAGCGCGTCGAGATCGGGGCCGGCCCCGGCGCCGACCCGGGCGAGCGTCATCGCGATCACGTCCAGTGGCCAGAGCGACGGATCGTCGTGGAGCGAAGCGGGCCCGAGGCGCTCCGTGCCGCGCGTGTCGAGGGACAGGACGGCGCGATCCCCGAGATCCGCGACGAGCCGGGTATCCGCTTGGCTCTCGCTGCCGATCACCGGCCGCCCGAGGCCGGTGGCGAGGAACGTCGCGACGTCCGCCGAGTCGGAAAAGCCCGCATCCACCCACAGGCCAATGCCCGGACAGGCCCGGGCGATGGCCTCCAGCACGGCCAGATTCGGCCCGGCGCCGTCCATGATCGCGTCGAGATCGGCGACGTAGACGGTTCTGGCCGGCCACGCGTCGAGCAGCCGGGGGGGGGGGGGGGCGGGTTCGGAGCCCTTTGCCAAGGGCGTCTCGATCGGGGCATAGGAGGAGCGCTCGCCCCGGCGCGCCCGCACCACGCGGCCCCCGCGCAGGTCGAGCACCGGGATCACCGCGAAGCCGGGGCGCCCGGTTCGATCATTCAGTGAGGCGTTCGTCGCGGTCATATGCGCATGCCAGGGGGAAAGACGATCGGGTGGGACCTCGGCGGGGTCCACGTCAAGGCCGCTCTGGTCGAGGATGGCCGGGTGGTCGCGGCGGCGCAGGTCCCGTGCCCGCTCTGGCAGGGGGTCGCGGCCCTCGCAGGATCCCTGGCGGCCCTGCCCGACTGGGCGAGGGGCGAGGCCCGGCACGCCGTGACCATGACGGGGGAGCTCACCGATTGCTTCGCCGATCGCCGCGAAGGCGTCGCGGCGCTGTCAAGCTGGGCGGACACGCACCTGTCCGGCGGCGTGCGGATCTATGCCGGTCGCTCCGGCCTGGTCGCCCCGGAGGCGGCCGCGGACGTGTTCGCGGACGTGGCCTCGGCCAATTGGCATGCCACCGCGGCGCTGACCGGTCGGCTCGCTCCCGACGCCCTGCTCATCGATATCGGCTCGACCACCGCCGACCTGATCCCGATCGTGCGCGGCCGCCCGGCCGCCACCGGTTACAGCGACGCCGAGCGCCTCGAGACGGGGGAACTGGTCTATACCGGAATCGTCCGCGCCCCGGTGATCGCGCTGGCCGATCATGTCCCGTTCGCGGGCCGCCGCACCCGGCTCATGACCGAGACCTTCGCGCATATGGCGGACGTGTACCGGATCCTGGGCCTGCTCCCCGACGGGGCCGATCAGCAGGCGAGTGGCGACCGCAAGGGCAAGTCCGTGGCGGAGAGCGAGACGCGGCTCGCCCGGATCGTCGGGCGGGATCGCGGGGAGGGCACGCCCGGGGCCTGGGCGCTGCTGGCGGCCCATTTCGCCGAGGCGCAGCTGCGGCTGCTGCACGATTCCGCCGCCACCCTGCTCAGCCGGTTGGATCTCGCCCCGGGGGTACCGCTCATCGTCTGCGGTGCGGGCGCCTTTCTCGGGCCGCGCCTGGCCGAACGGCTTGGACGCGTGGCCGTCCCGCTCGTGAGCCTGCTGCACGACCGGATCGCTGGGGAGCCCGACTGGATCTCGACCTGCGGGCCGGCCGTCGCCGTCGGCCTCATTGCCTCGGAGGACGCATTCGCATGAGCGCCATCAAGATCCTGGCCCGGGTTCTCACGAGCCGGGTCGGACCGCATATCGAACTGGCCGTGGAGACCGAAACCGGCGAAGTCCTGAAGGTGCTCGCGACCGAGGACCAGATCGACCGGCTGGTGGACGAGCTGGAGGACATGCTGAACTCGCCCGGCGAGCCGGACGACGGGGAGCCACCGGAGGCGGCCTGAGCGGGCCAGAGAGGGCTAGCCCCGCCGCGATGAGTCTGATCGCCGCCAAGATCGCCATCACCCCGACGCTGATGTGGGCGGTGTCGGCAGCCTCACGCCGCTGGGGCAGCCTGGTCGGCGGGCTGCTCTCGGGCCTGCCGCTCACCTCGGCGCCGATCTCGATCTACCTCGCGGTCGAGCAGGGCGAGCGTTTCGCCGCGGACGCCGCCATCGGCTCGGTGGAGGGGCTGGGGGCGGTCACGCTCTGCTACCTCGCCTACGCCGTTTGCGCGCCACGGATGGGCCCGGCCGGGGCGCTCTCCGCCGCCCTGGCGGCCTTCGTGCTGGGCGGACTCGTGCTGCACGGGCTGATCCGGCCCGGCCTGTGGCTCGCGACCTCGATCGACCTCCCGGCCATGGCTTTCGTGGTGGCTCTCTGCTCGCGGACGGCCGGGCCCGATGCGCCGCCGCGCCGCCCGCGGCCGCCGCGCTGGGACATGCCAGCCCGCCTCGCGGCGGCGACGGCGCTCGTCCTGCTGGTCTCGGGCCTCGCGCCGTATCTCGGCTCTGGCCTGAGCGGGCTCCTGGCGCCGATCCCGATCATCTCCTGGCCGCTCATCGCCTTCGCCCGCTTCCAGGACGGCGTCCGCGCCTCCCTCGAGGTGGTACGCGGCAGCGCCCAGGGCGCATTCGGCGTGCTGGCTTTCTACGTGTGCATCCACCTGTTGCTCGGCCGGACCGACATGGTCACCGCCTACGCGATCTCGATCGCCCTGTCGGCGACATGCGTGCTGCCGTGGCTGTTCGCCAATCGCCGCATCCGGGCGGCAGGATGACGGGATCGACGGCGCCCAAGCGTCCGACGTGACGGACGCGACCGCGTCATTCGACCTGATACAGGGCGACGCGCCCGATGCCCGCGATCCCGATCCTCTGCGCGCTCGCGCGCGACAGATCGATGGCATAGTTCCGTTTGGCCTTGGTGCGCTCGTTGGTCCGATCCGTGATCCGAACGATGACGGATCGGCCGTTCCGAGTATTGACGACCTTGACCTTCGTCCCGAACGGCAGGGTGTGGTGTGCGGCCGTCAGTTCGTTGGGATCGTACTGTTCACCATTGGCCGTTCTGCCGGGGTGCTTGTACCAACTCGCTCGCCCGCTCCCGAGAAGTCTCGCCTCGGCTGCTCGCGGCTCATGTCCAGGATGAGCATCGGCCGTCTCCGGCTGCGCTGCGACGGCGGTGGTCGACGGCTCGGCCGGGGAAGGCTCCGAGCGGGCACCGGAGAGCCCCTCTTGTGCCGCCCCGGCATCGATCGTCTCCCCGAAGAGCCCCATGAGACCCGCCTGCTCCTGGCGGACCGGATGAACCGCCGCCGGAAATTTCGGCTGCGCGGGGAGGCTGAACGTCGACGCCTCGGGCGGATCCATCTCTTCAGGTGACGATGAGAAAGCTGGAAGCTGGGCCGTGAAGTGCCGATAGGTGAACACCGGTGCTTCTCGTCTCAGGACAAACCCTTGATCCGCCTCGCCGCGGCGTTCCAGTTCCTGCAATTGACCATCCTGAGCCTGCGCGTCAGTGGCCGACAGGATCGAAACGAGAAGGAGGACTTGGCCCAACCCTAGCCTGTCTTGACCGATGGAGCGGATCATAGCTGTCACCCGCGATTATTGATAATCACCGGCTACTCAAATCATCCAGTCCATCGCAGTTCCAATAAATCAATAAACCGGTCTTATTCGAGGTGTCATCCAACGAACTATCGCTTTGGCCACGCTTGCCGATCGACCTGTCCGGTCATCCGCCTCTCGAATCCGCATTCGCTCGCACGAGGTGATCGATCGAACTCGGACGCGGCCCGCGGCAGCCCGCCGGCGAAGGTGTTTCGGCCACGCCTTGCGAGCGTCGCACAGGAATCCGGTGCCGCGCACGTTTCCCGACCGGAGCGGGTTCCTGGATCGCCTCGATGGCGCCGCATGACTCACCGCACGATCCAGCCGCCCGTCGCGCCAGACGCGCAAACGAAAAGCCCGCGGCCGTGGGGCCGCGGGCTTTCCAAGTGTTCCGATGCGTGCGGATCAGGCCGCGGTGCGCTTGCGGGCTTCCTGCTTCGTGTCGACGCCGGCCGCTTTGATCTCGGACAGCTTCTGGGCGACGTTGCGCGAGAACACGAACTCGGCCGGACGCTGGTTCTCCAGGCTGACCTCCGGGGCCATCGCGCCGTCGGTCTTGATGCCGCGGATCGCATGAACCAGCGGCTTCCAGGGCTTGCGGACCGAATCGACCACCGAGGAGGCCTCGTAGCCCGAATGGACCATGCAGTCGGCGCACTTCTCGTAGTTGCCGGTGCCGTAGGAATCCCAGTCGGTCTCTTCCATCAGCTCCTTGAAGGTCGCCGCGTAGCCCTCGCCGAGCAGGTAGCAGGGCTTCTGCCAGCCGAACACGGTGCGGGTCGGGTTGCCCCAAGGGGTGCAGTGGTAGGTCTGGTTGCCGGCCAGGAAGTCGAGGAACAGCCCCGACTGCTGGAAGGTCCACTTCTCGCGGCCCTTCTCCTTGCCGTGCCGGAACACGCCGCGGAACAGCTCCTTGGTCGCCTTGCGGTTCAGGAAGTGCTTCTGGTCGGGGGCGCGCTCATAGGCGTAGCCGGGGGAGACGGTGATGCCGTCGATGCCCATCCGGGTCACGCTGTCGAAGAAGTCCGCGATCTTCTCCGGCGAGGAATTGTTGAAGAAGGTGCAGTTGATGGTGACCCGGAAGCCCATCTCCTTGGCCTTGGCGATGGCCGCGACGGCCTTGTCGTAAACGCCGCGCTGGCACACCGACTGATCGTGCATCTCCTTGTCGCCATCCAGGTGGATCGACCAGGTGAAGTACGGGCTCGGCTTGTAGTCCTTGATCTTCTTCTCGAGCAGCAGCGCGTTCGTGCACACGATCGCGAACTTCTTCTGATCGATGATGCCCTGAACGATCTGCGGGAGATCCTTGTGCAGCAGCGGCTCGCCGCCGGCGATCACCACCACGGGGGCGCCGCACTCGCGCACGGATTCGAGCGCGTCGGCGACCGGGAGCCGCTTGTTCAGGATCTCGTCCGGGTAATCGATCTTACCGCAGCCGGCGCAGGCGAGATTACAGCGGAACAGGGGTTCCATCATCATCACCAGCGGGTAGCGCTTGCGGCCCGTGAGGTGCTGTTTGAGGATGTAGCCGCCGATCTTCGCGACGTACCGGAGGGGGATACCCAAGATTGCGGCTCCTTACTGCGTCGGCCCCGGGGCGTTGGGGTGCTTACCGCGAAAAAAACTCGAATTCCAGCGCTCTAGCTTGGAACTAATCTGAAACGACCCCATTTCGGCGAGGCCATAACGACTTATTCCGTTCCTGACGCAACCGCGCCACATGCATTGCCTGCGGCGGGGTTGGCGGATCAGATCGCCTGACGGTTGAGGACAGCACGTGCATTGCGTCCGCAATGCGACCGAAATCCCAAGATTTTGGTCGCCAGCCCGAGATTGCCGTGCGCCATCGCACATCCGCCTAGGCAAAGGCTGTACCGGGCCCATCGCGTTGCAATCTGGGACTGCCCTCTTTACTGAGCCCTGTGGCCGCGATGCAAGGGTTGGCACACGGCTGGCGGCTGCGGCAGCACTCCGTATCGGACAGCCCGGCTTGCGCAGACGCGTTGTGCGACCAGATTGTGCGGTGCGGCGTTCCCCGACACCGAACGGCGGCCGCGCGGATGGCGGGGCGGCCGTCACGCGGGCGTTTGAGCCCGGTCGCGCCGATCCTCGGGGCGAATGGGAATAGCCGGTCGCGCATGGGGCGCGTCCGGGGCGAACAGGCAGGGTGCTCGTGATCGAAGGTCTCGTCGCGTTCTCGGTGCGGTATCGGTGGATCGTGATCGCCCTGATGGCGTTCATCACGGTCGCGAGCCTCGGAGTCGCGGCACATCTCTTCCGCATCAACACCGATGTCGAGCGGCTCATCGATCCGAAGGAGCCCTGGCGCCAGGACGAGATCAACTTCGAGAAGGCGTTCCCGCAGCGCGGCAACACCATCGTGGCGGTCATCAACGGCGAGACGCCCGAGGAGACTGAGGAAGCGGCGGCCAATCTGGCCAAGGCGCTGACCGCCCACAAGAACCTGATCGAGACCGTCTACCGGCCCGATGGCGGCCCGTTCTTCGACAAGAACGGCCTGCTGCTGATGCCCCAGGCTCAGCTCGACAAGACGCTGGAGGAGCTGACCCAGCAGCAGGGCCTGCTCGGGCCGCTGGCCGCCGACCCGTCCTTGCGTGGCGTGATGCGGGTGCTCTCGCTCGGCGCGCGCGGCGTGAAGAGTGGCGACGCCAAGCTCGCAGATCTCGACAAGCCCATGGGGCAGATCGACGCCACGCTGCAGAAGGTGCTGGCCGGCAAGCCCGCGCGGATGTCCTGGCAGGAGCTGCTGGCCAACGGCGAGAGCAGCGTCACGGACAAGATGAAGTTCGTGATCATCCAGCCGGTTCTGGACTTCAACGCCCTGGAGCCCGGCTACCAGGCGACCAAGCTGATCCGCAACGTCGCGCAGGATCTCAAGATCGACGCCGAGCACGGCCTGCGCATGCGGCTGACCGGCACGGTCGCGGTGGCGGACGAGGAATTCGCGACCCTCTCCGAGGATGCAGCCCTCAACAACAGCATCATCGTCGGCGCGATCGTGCTGTTCCTGTGGCTGGCGCTGCGCTCCGGCAAGCTCGTTGGCGCGGTCCTGATCACCACCTTTGCGGGCCTCATCGTCACGGCCGCCCTCGGCCTGATCATGGTCAAGGAGCTGAACCCGATCTCGGTGGCCTTCGCGGCCCTGTTCGTCGGGCTCGGCATCGATTTCGGCATCCAGTTTTCCGTGCGCTACCGCGCGGACCGCTACGAGCAGCCGACCCTCCAGAGCGCGATCCGGGCCGCGGCCCGCGGGGTCGGCTGGTCGCTGACGCTGGCGGCCGTCTCCTTGGTGGCCGGCTTCTTCGCCTTCCTCCCCACCGCCTTCCGGGGCGTCTCGGAACTGGGCCTGATCGCCGGCGTCGGCATGGTCGTGGCCTACCTGTTCTCCCTGACCCTGCTGCCGGCGCTGATCGCGGTGTTCGAGCCCAAGGGTGAGAAAGCCGCCGTGCAGACCGAGTGGCTGGTCGGCGTCGATCCGTGGATCATCCGCCAGCGCAAGCCGATCCTCATCGCGGTCGGTTTGGTGACCCTAGCCGGAGCGCCGCTGCTCTGGCATCTGCCGTTCGATTCCAACCCGATGCATCTGCGCAGCACCAAGACGGAGTCGATCGCCACCTATCTCGATCTGATCAGTAACCCGGAGACCAGCCCCAACCTGATCGACGTGCTGGCCCCCAACGTCGACGCGGTACCGGCCCTGTCGAAGACCCTGGCGGCGTTGCCGGTGACCTCCTCGGTCAACAGCATCGACACCTTCGTGCCGCGGGACCAGGACAAGAAGCTCGCGGCGATCGCCGACACGGCCCAGCTCCTCGATCCGGTGCTCAATCCCGGCCGCAAGCCGCCGCCGCCGACCGATGCCGAGAACGTCAAGGCGCTCAAGGATGCGGCCACGGCCCTGAATGGGGTCGCGGGCGACGGCAAGGATGCCGCGGGCGCACAGACCGCCAAGCAGCTTGCGGGCACCCTCGACAAGCTCGCCGGCGGACCCGTTCAGCTGCGCGAAGCGGCCTCGGTCGCCCTGACCAAGGATCTCGTGCCGCTGCTGCAGCGCCTGCGCGACCTGCTTCACCCGGAGAAGATCACCCTCGACAACCTGCCGCCGCAGCTGAAGGCCGATTGGGTCGCCGCGGATGGGCGCGCCCGCATCGAGGTCCATCCCAAGGGTAATTCGAACGATGACGAGGTGCTGCGTACCTTCTCGGACGAGGTCCTGAAGGTCGCGCCCCACGCCACCGGGGCCCCCGTAGCCACGACGCAATCGACCTATACGATCCTGGGCGCCTTCGTTCAGGCGGCCGTGACCGCCTTCGTGCTGATCTTCGTCATCCTGTCGGTGGCGCTGCGCAAGCCCTGGGACGTGGCCATGACGCTGGGCCCGCTGGTCATCGCGACCTTGTGGACCCTGATGGCGCTGCGCATCATCGGCATGCCGCTGAACTTCGCCAACATCATCGCCCTGCCGCTGATGCTCGCGGTCGGCGTCGCGTTCCACATCTACTACGTGATCGCTTGGCGGGCGGGGGTGACCGACATGCTCGCCTCAAGCCTGACCCGGGCGATCTTCTTCTCGGCTCTCACGACCGGCAGCGCCTTCGGCTCCCTGGTCCTGTCGAGTCACCCGGGCACGGCCAGCATGGGCAAGCTGCTCGCCCTGTCGCTGTTCTTCACGCTGATCGCGGCGTTCTTCGTGGTGCCGGCGACGCTGGGCGAGCCGCCCGCGCAGCCCGACGACGACCGCCCGGAGGGTGAGAAGGCCGCCGGCGCCGCCTTACGGAAGAGCACCGCCACGGCGGATCCGGTGTTGGCCAAGTAGGCCGACCCGGATCCTTCAGAGAACCTTCTCGAAGAAGTGGTCGGGATAGGGGTCGTCGTTGAAACGATCGATCTCGACCCAGCCTGCCTTGCGATAGAGGGCCAGGGCTTCCGGCAGGGCGCTGTTGGTGTCGAGGCGCAGCACCGCAATCGACAGCTCGCGGGCGGCGGCCTCGACGGCCGCCATCAGGCGCCGGGCGAGGCCGAAGCCCCGGGCGGCGGGGTCGATCCAGAGTCGCTTCACCTCGGCGACCGGACCACCGCTGCCCTTCAGGCCGACGCACCCCACCGGCAGGCCGTCCGCCATGGCGAGCAGGAACATGCCGCGCGGCCGGACCATGGCCTCCGCCTCCGGATCGCAGGACAGCGTGACGTTGAACCCGGTCGCCAGCCTGCGCGCCAGTTCGGCATAATACGCTTCCAGGCAGGCGCGGGCGGCGCCGCTTCGCGGGTCGGCTTCCGCGATGGCGATCCGGTCGCGACCGAGGGTGAGGGCGACCAGGTCCATCGCACGCAGCAGCTCGTCGGCGCGGGGCGCGCGCGCCAGCATTGCCGAGGCGCGCGCATCGGACAGCTCCTCGTAGGCCGAAAACTCTCTTTGTCCCGCCTCCGTCAGGCGCGCGACCCGGCGGCGGGCATCGGCGGGATGCGGCTCGGTGGCGACCAAGCCCTCCTCTTCGAGGCTCCGCAACAGGCGGCTCATCAGTCCGGAATCGAGGCCGAGATAGGCGCGGATCTCGGCGACGTCGGTGCGCCCGGCGCCGATCGCGTTCACCACGCGGGCCGCCCCGAGGGGCCGGCTCCGGCCGAGGAACGAGGTGTCGAGGGCGCCGACCTCCGCGGTGACGGCGCGGGCGAACCGGCGGAATCGGGCGATCGAATCGAACGTCATGATATCTGACTTTAGTCAGGTATCTGCGGCGGTCAATCGCCGGTGAAGGCGGCACCGGAACGGGGCCGCGCGGTGTCCGAGGCGACGACCGCACAGGCTATGCCCGGTGGTCAGCCTCTTTTCCTCGGATGCGACGCGCTCCAACCTCACGCCATGACCACGATCGCGTTGGAGAAGGCGGCACCGGGCTTGGCGGAACTCGCCGCACGCGTCGAAGGCGGTGAGACCATCGTCGTCACCCGGGACGGCAAGCCGGTGCTCGACATGGTGCCGCATCGCCATGCCCGCGGGCTCGATCTCGAAGCCGGCGAGGCATTGCTGCGTGCCCGTGGGATCAGTCGTACGCCCGGCTTCATCGCCGATGATTTCGACGCGCCCCTGCCTGAAGACTTTCTGATCCAGCCCTTGTCGGAGTCGTGAGGCTAATCTCCGACAGCCACGTTCTTCTTGCCGTCGCGCTGAAGCGGCTCGACTCGATGAGTCCCACGATCGCGCGCGCGATTGCCCAGCCCGATGTGGATCCGGCCGCCAGCGCCGCGAGCCTCTGGGAGATCGCCATCAAGGCGCGTCTCGGTAAACTCGATCCGGGCATGCCGCTCGGGATGTTGGCAGAGCTCCTCGAGGCTGTCGGGATCGGGATGCTACCGATCACGGCCTCACACGCCGTCGCGGCCGTCGAGCCGATGCCGCCGACGCATGATCCGTTCGACAGGATGTTACTGGCGCGGTGTCTCGTGGAAGGCCGACGCCTGGTTACGCTGGACCACGCCTTGCGTGATCATCCTCTCGCGGCTCGCTTCGCGGCGAAAAGCTCGGACGCTTTTAATCCGAAAAATCCGAAACCCCGCCCCTGAGCGCACCCGACGCGTCGGCGGCCGCCCGGGAGGCCGGGTCGACCAGCGCATCGTGCTCGTCGGCGTAGAGGTAGCCCGGCGCCTCGCCGGGAAAGCCGCCAGCGGTGGCCGGGTGGGTGTAGAGCTCGGTCAGGCCGTCCGGCAGCTGCGCCAGGAGCGCCGCCACGCGCAGCGGGGTCATGGCGCCGGACCAGGCGAGCCCGAGGGTCCGGTCGGGAATCAGCAGGCCGGCCTGGCGGGCGCGCACGGCGAGCAGGGCCGCCCAGGGGGCGATGTCGAGGGCCGGCCGGGGCCGGGCGCTCGCCTCGGCCCGGCGGAGGAGCTGGCGCGGCTCCCGAGGGACGCGGATCGCCCGCATGCCGTAGCCGCGCCCGATGCGCAGCACCGCGCCGGCGATCAGCGGGTGGACGTGGAAATGCTTGTGGGCGTTGACGTGGTCGAGGGGCAGGCCGGTCGCCCGGTAAGCCTCGAACTGCGCCGTGATTTCGGCGGCGAGCTGGTGCCGGGCGGCGGGCTTGCGGGCGAGGTCGAGGCCGACCCGGGCCATGTCGGCGCGCATCAGGCCGGCCGCGTCGGTCAGGTCCGGCAGCTGCGCCGCCGGCAGGGTTGGCCAGGCTTCGACCAGGACGAGGTGGAGGCCGACCCGCAGGGACGGCATCCGCTTCGCCCGGGCGACGGCGTCGGCGGCGGCCGGCGCCGACACCATCAAGCTCGCCGCGGTGAGGATCCCGCCCCGGTGAGCCTGCTCGACGGCCTCGTTGACCTCGAGGCTCAACCCGAAATCATCGGCCGTAACGACAAGACGCTTCACAATAACCTCGTCATGGGTGTCGAGAGGGCAAGCCCTCTCGCGGGTCCAGGGCAGAGCCCTGGAAAAGAGGCGGGGCTCTGTCCCGCCCTCCCCGCCGGGGCCGCAGGCCCCGGACCCCTGTTCCTACGCCGCCTTGGCGGTGCCCTGACGCTCCTTGAGGAAGCGGTAGAACTCCACGCCTTCGCGCAGGCGGCGCTTCATCATGTCGGGGGAGCGCACCATCTCGCCGACGATGGAGGCGATCTTCGGGGCGCGGAAGTAGAACTTCTTGTAGAACTCTTCCACCGACGTGAAGATCTCGGTGTGCGACAGGTGCGGGTAGTGCAGCGGCGCGACCTGCACGCCGTTCTCGTCGACGAGCTCGGCGTTCTCGATGTCGAGCCAGCCGTTCTCCACGGCCTGCTTGTACAGGAACGTGCCCGGGTAGGGGGCCGCCAGCGAGACCTGGATCGTGTGCGGGTTGATCCGCTTGGCGAAGGCGATCGTCTCCTGGATCGTCTCCTTGGTCTCGCCCGGCAGGCCGAGGATGAAGGTGCCGTGGATGGCGATGCCGAGCTCGTGGCAATCCTGGGTGAACTTCTCGGCGACCTCGACCCGCATGCCCTTCTTGATGTTGTGCAGGATGGTCTGGTTGCCGGACTCGTAGCCGACGAGCAGCAGGCGCAGGCCGTTCTCCTTGAGCACCTTCAGGGTCTCGCGGGGCACGTTCGCCTTGGCGTTGCACGACCAGGTCACGCCGAGCTTGCCGAGCTCACGGGCGATCTCTTCCGCCCGCGGGAGGTTGTCCGTGAAGGTGTCATCGTCGAAGAAGAACTCCTTGGTCTGCGGGAACTCCTTCAGACAGTACTTGATCTCCTCGATCACGTGGGCGACCGAGCGGGTGCGGTAGGTGTGCCCGCCGACCGTCTGCGGCCACAGGCAGAAGGTGCAGCGGCTCTTGCAGCCGCGGCCCGAGTAGAACGAGATGTAGGGGTGCTTCAGGTAGCCGATGAAGTACTTCTCCATCTCCAGGTCGCGCTTGTAGACGCTGGTGACGAAGGGCAGCTGGTCCATGTCCGTCATGATCTCGCGGTCCTCGTTGTGGACCACGACGCCGTTCGCATCACGATAGGACAGTCCCTTGATCTGGGACATCGGGACGCCGTCGGCGACTTCCTTGACGGTGAAATCGAACTCGTTGCGCGCGCAGAAATCGACCACCGGGGCCTGGGCCATCGCGCCGGCGGCATCGACCGCCACCTTGGCACCGATCAGGCCGGCGATCAGCTTCGGGTTCGCGGCCTTGAGAGCCTCGATCGTCTTCACGTCGGACTTGAACGACGGCACCGAGGTGTGGAGCACGACGAGGTCGAAGTCGTTGGCCTGGGCCACGATCTCGGGAAGTTTGATGTTGTGCGGCGGGGCATCGATCAGCTTCGAGTTCGGCACCAGGGCGGCCGGCTGGGCCAGCCAGGTCGGGTACCAGAACGACTTGATCTCGCGCTTGGCCTGGTAACGGGAGCCGGCGCCGCCGTCGAAACCGTCGAAGGTGGGGGCCTGGAGGAAGAGCGTGCGCATGGGGTTCAAGGCCTCAGGGCGTTGCCGGGGGGAGGGGTGAGGAAGCGGAAGCCGCGTTCAGCGTGTCGGTGCGCCGGCATCGCGGCCGAGGTCTGCATCCGGGATCAAAGTACCGTCCGCAACCACGTGATAATCATGACCTTTCCATGTCACCGCCCCCGACACGAAGGCCCAGGAGAAGTTCAGGAACGAGAGGATGTCGCGGATCGGCAACAGTCCGTAGGGGTGCGGGGCGAGGCCGAAGGCCCGCTCCAGCTGCCGGCACAGGACGATGCGGCCGGCGAGCGCCAGGCCCGCCACCACCAGCGCGCCGGTTCCGGCGCCGGGCAGGAGCGCGCCCACGAGGGCCAGCGGGAAGGCATGGGTGACGATCGAGCCGGCATAGCCGGCCGGGTCGACGTTGCGGATCGTGCGGTTCCAGCGCAGCTCGTGCCGCCAGAGGCCAGTGAGGTCGGTGTCGACACTGGTATGGCCGATGGTGAAGCTCGGGATCACGATCCGGCCGCCGAGGCCGCGCAGGGCGGCCCCGATCGCGTAATCGTCGGCGAGGTCGTTGCGGAAGCGGCGGAAGCCACCCACCGCCTCGAGGCTCACCCGGGTGAACGCGATGGTCGAACCGAAGCACGGCTTGGCGAGCCCGAGGCTCAGGCCCATCACCACGTTGGGCAGGAACTGCGCGTCGATCGCCAGAGCCGAGAGCTGGTCGTAGAGGCCGCGGAAGGCCGGGACGCCGTGATACAGGCAGGTGACGCCGGAGACGCCCTCCTGCGACAGCTCGGCGACGAGCCGCTCCACGTAGTCCGGCCGGACCACCATGTCGCTGTCGGCCAGCACGATCACGTCGTGGGCGATCCGCTCGGCCATGTTGATCAGGTTCGACACCTTGCGGTTCGAGCCGTGCTGGCGTCCGTCGATCACGAGGTCGATGCGGGCGGCCGGGTAGGCCTGCTGCAGCCGCTCGACCACGGCGATGGCCGGGTCGGAGGCTTTCTGGACGCCGAACACGACCTGGACCGCGCCGGCATAATCCTGGCGCAGCACGGTCTCGAGATTCTCGTAGAGGTTGGGCTCCAGGCCGCAGAGCGGCTTGAGCACCGTCACCGACGGGCGAGACGCGCCCACGTCCAGCGCTGGCACGGGCTGGGCGGCGAAGCGGCCGGCCAGATAGGCGGCGACCAGCGCATAGAGACAGCCCGCCGCCGCCAGGAGAAGGCAGAGCAGCGAGAGCCACGACAATGCGGTGAGCGCCAGGGCTGTGAGGTCCATCCGGTCGGGTCCGTGCGGTCGTCCGGCCGCCTCAGGCGGCGATCGCCGCGTGCGCGCCGATCGGGGCGGCACGCATAGCGGCTATATTTACGACGTCGGTAGTCACGGTGTCGGTTTTGCGGCGAGCATGCCGTCGGCCCGCTGGCGCAGGAATTTCACCACCGCGTCGGCACCGCCGGACTTCAGGGGCGCCGACAATGCGTTGCGCTGAGCGGCGATCTCGCTCACGTCGCCGTTGAGCAGCACGTCCTGGATGCGATTGCCGGCGTTGACCACGAAGTCGACCGCGGAATCGTCGCCGTCCGCCGCGGTGACCCGGGTGGGTACCACGCGCTGGCTGCCGCGCTCCTCCACCGTCGGGGTCACCTCGAACTTGCCGCCGGCCGCCCGGGCGAGGCGATTGGCGTAAGTCACGGTGAGGCTGCGCTTGAACGCGTCGGTGACCGCCTCCTGCTGCTCCGGGGTGAAGCTCGACCATTTCGAGCCGACCGCGACGCGGGCCATGGCGGGAAAATCGAAGGCCTTTTCGAGCGCGGGACCTATGGCGGCGACCCGAGCGGGCAGGGGGCTCGGCCCGCCCTTCAGGGCATCGGTGAACGCGGCGTAGAGATCGCGCACGGTCTGCACCGCTGGATCGTCCGCAGCCCAGGCGGAGACCGGAGCGAAGAGGGGGGCGGCCAGCAGGGCGACGGCGGCGAGCCGACGGGTCAGGCGCACTTCTTCAACTCCTCGCCCTCGCCAATCCGCGAACCCATGCGGGGCGGGGCGTAGCTGTAAAATGGGCCGAGCGTCGCCGGCTGCGGGACGAGCTTGGCGGTGCGCCCGGGGGCGACCTCCGGCTCACGATCGGTTTCCGCCGCGGCCTCGACCGCGAGCTTGGCCTCGATCCGGTGCCAGAGCAGCAGACCCGGCACGCCGACGCCGAGATCGGCGAAGCGCTTGACCAGCGACAGGGCCAGGGCCGCCTCCGCAGGAATATTGAACAGGCCGCAGAGCGCGATCAGACCACCCTCCTGGGCCCCGAGGGCCCCCGGCACCGCGAAGGCCGCGCCACGGACCGCCTGAGCGAGGCTCTCGATCACGAGCGCCTGCGCGAAATCCACCGGGTAGCCCATGAAATGCAGGCAGATATAGACTTCGAGGGTGCCGATGACCCAGCCCACGAGGTGGATCGCCAGCGCGGCGACGAAGCGGCCGTGGTTGCCGTACATCCGGCGCAAGCTGTCATAGAGCTGGTCGATCGCCCCGAAGGCGCGCCACTCGCGGCCCGAGGCGAAGCGGCTCATCAGGCCCTGGATGATCCGGTGCCCGGCCCGCCGCTGGATGAGATAGAAAGCGCCCAGCGCCGGCACGGCCACGGCCAAGCCGCCCGCCACCGTCCGGGCGATCGGGCCATCGCCGGCGATCATCACCAGCAAGCCGAGGCCGATCACCGTGAACAGTAGCTGCGTCAGCGCCTGCGTCATCAGGTCCACGAACATGCTGGCGCCCGCCATCGCACCGGGCACGCCGCGCTTGGACATCAGCCGAGCGCCGACGAAGTCCCCGCCCACCGTCGCCACCGGCAGCAGCGTGTTGATTCCCTCGCGCACGAACCGCAGCGACACGCAGTCGACGAGCCTGGCCGCGCCCGCCGGGAACACGACGTGCCAGCCGAGCCCCGCCCAGGCGACGGCCGCCAAGCGGGCCACCACCACCAGGGCGGCGCCCCAGCCGGCGCTCATGACGGCGGCCGACACGTCCTCCAAGCCGGAAGACATGAACAGGCCGACGACCGTGCAGAGACCGGCGATCGAGGCCAAGGTCGTCAGGCGCTTCATAATGGTCTTTCAAGCTCGCAAATGGCTTGATGCGGGAAATCGGTCACGGTCGCGGCAGAAATAGGTCCGGGCGACCAAGAACGTTTCTGCCACGTTGCAGCACGGATTACCGGTGTCTATCACCCGTTTGACACACCGGGAGCCAAAGCGGTGGCCGGGCCGAGGAGCCCGCGCAGAAGACCGCGGCACGTCGCAGAAGGGGCACACGTCATGGAGCGCGAATCACCGATCACGGCCGTCGAGGCCGTGAGCGACGACACGCATGCCGGCGGCCTCCGGGGCGGAATGGAGCCCGGCGTGCCGGCGCCTCACTCCCCGGTCATGGCCTGGAACGAGTGGGACCCGCTGGAGGAGGTGATCGTCGGATCCCTCGACGGCGCCACCATCCCGACCCACCACCTGACGGTGATCTTCAACCTGCCGCGGGCGGCCCAGCCGTTCTACCGCTTCGCCAGCGGCTGGAGATACCCGAAGTTCATGAAGAAGCTGGCGCAGCAGGAGCTCGACAACTTCATCAAGATCCTCGCCGGTGAGGGCGTCAAGATCCGCCGCCCCGACGCGGTCGACTTCTCCCGCAAATTCAAGGCGCCGCGCTGGACCTCCCGGGGCTTCTGCGTCGCCTGCCCGCGCGACCCGTATCTCGTCATCGGCGACGAGATCATCGAGAGCCCGATGTGCTGGCGCTCGCGCTACTTCGAGGGCGACGCCTACCGGTCGCTGTTCAAGGAGTATTTCCGCGCCGGCGCCCGCTGGACCTCGGCCCCGCGGCCGCAGCTGACGGACGACCTCTACAATTACGATTACCGGGTGCCGAACCTGAAGGCCGGCGAGCCCATGCAGTTCACGGTCAACGAGTTCGAGCCGGTCTTCGACGCCGCCGACTTCGTCCGCTGCGGCCGCGACCTGTTCGTGACCCGCTCGAACGTCACCAACCTGATGGGCATCGAGTGGCTGCGCCGCCATCTCGGCCCGGGCTTCCGCATCCACGAGATCGAAAGCCGCTGCCCGCAGCCGATGCATATCGACTCGTCGTTCATGCCGCTCGCACCCGGCAAGGTGCTGGTGAACCCGGACTATATCGACGTCGAGAAGCTGCCCGCCGTGCTCAAGAAGTGGGACGTGCTGATCGCCCCGCGCCCCGACCCGGTCGAGGGCTTCATGAGCAAGATCTCGATGTGCTCGCCCTGGACCTCGATCAACGTCCTGGCGATCACCGAGAAGAAGATCGTCGTCGACCAAAGCCAGCCGACCCTGATCAAGGCCCTCAAGGATTGGGGCTTCGACCCGATCCCGGCGCCGTTCCTCAGCTACGGCCCGTTCGGCGGCTCGTTCCACTGCGCCACCCTCGACGTCCGCCGCCGCGGCGTGCTGAAGTCGTATTTCTAGGACCTGCTCGCCCATTCCCGCCTCGGGGATGGGCGATCACGCGGTGGGCCATCTTTCCAATAACGGCTACTGAATAGAACACCGTGTCATTCCGGGGCGCCGCAGGCGAGCCCGGAATCCGGAGCCGCCGACGGCGCAAAACTCTGCAACATCTGAGTTTCTGGATCCCGGGCTCCGCTGCGCGGCCCCGGGATGACAAACCGGGTCCCCCTAGCCCGACGCAGCCTCTTCATCGCGGAAGAGAAGACGACCGTCAGCGGTGATGACGCCATTCAGGGCGCCGAAATCCCCGCGATCAGCGCCGCGTTGAATCCCCCGGGGTCGGACATCTGCGGCGCATGGCCCAGTGCCGGGAACTCTACGAGCTTGGCCCCCGGAATCGCCTTGGCGGCGGCCTTGCCCAGCGCCGGGTAATTCCCGAGCGAAGCCCGCATCTCCGGCGGGGCGAGATCCTTGCCGATCGCCGTATTGTCCTTCTGGCCGATCATCAGCAGGGTCGGCACCGCGATCTGCGGCAGCCGGTAGACCACCGGCTGGGTCAGGATCATGTCGTAGAGGAGCGCCGAGTCCCAGGCGACCGCCTCCTTGCCCGGGCCGGCGTTGAGCCCGGCCAGCATCGTCACCCAGGGCTCGTAGCGCGGCTCCCACTGGCCGGCATAGTAGGTCGCGGTCTCGTAGGCGCGGATCGATTCCGCGGAGACCTTCAGCTCGCGCTGGTACCATTGCTCCACAGAGGTCGGCGGCACGCCCTTGGCGCTCCAATCCTCCAGCCCGATCGGGTTCACCAGCACCAGCTGCGCCACGTCCTTCGGGTAGAGCAGGGCGTAATGCGCGGCCAGCATACCGCCGGTGGAGTGCCCGACCAGGATCGGCCGCGCGATCCCGAGCGTATCGAGCAGGGCGTGGGTGTTCTCGGCGAGCTGCCGGAAGGTGAACTGGTAGGCGGCCGGCTTGCTCGACTTGCAGAAGCCGATCTGGTCCGGGGCGATCACCCGGTAGCCGGCCCCGGTCAGCGCCCGGATCTGGCTCTCCCAGGTCGCCGCGCAGAAGTTCTTGCCGTGGAGCAGCACGGCGGTACGGCCGTTCGGCCTCTCGGGCCGGACGTCGAGATAGGCCATCTGCACGGGCTGGCGCTGGGACGTGAAGGCGAAGCGCTCGACCGGGAAGGGATATGCGAACCCCTCGAGTTCCGGGCCGTAGGTCGGCTCGGCCAAAGCGGCGCCGGGGAGCATCAAGGCCAAGAGGGCGGATGCGAGGACGGATCGGAGCATGGGCTGCCTTGGGCGCCTGATCGGGGGCGGCGGGAAGCGCCGCGCCGCCCGCTCAGATCGGGCATCGGGGCCGTCCTGTCCAATCGATGAGCGCATGCATCTTCGCGGCTGTGCCGACCCGCGCTATCTCCGGGACGTCCCGCGCCGGCCCCGACGCGGCGCGCAGGAGTCCACCGCGATGCGCCTTCCCACCCTGGCCGTCCTCATCGGCGCCCTGGTCCTCGCCGCGGTGCCGGCCCGGGCCGCGGATGCCTGCGATGCGCTCGCCGCCAAGGTCATCCGGATCACCGGCGCCTCGCTCGCCGGGCGGGAGGGGCCCTACGCGGTGTTCCGGGCCCAGGATGCCGAGCGGATGAGCCTCGATTGCCGGGCACCGGCCCGGATCACGATCGCCTCCCGCGACCGGGAGCCCGCAATCGCCTACTTCGTCCTGGTCGGGCTAGCCGCCCGGGCGCTCACCGGCGCGGAGCCGCAAGCGGCCGAGGTGCTGGCGCTCAACCTGCATCAGGACAGCCTGCTGGCCGATGCGCCGCGGCGCGGCGGTACCGGCAGGACCCTGATGCTGTGCGAGACCGGCCCCCGGACGGATGGGCTCCGGGACGACCTCACGGTCTGCCGGGTCGCGCCTCGGCCCGGGGTTTCCCGAATCCGCCGCGCGGGTTAGAGCGCAGCCCATGTCGACACTCGAAACACCCGGCCCCGTCGTCCAGGTCGGCGAAGCGCGCTTCGCCAACCACCTGCCGCTGACCCTGATCGCCGGCCCGTGCCAGCTCGAGGGGCGCAATCACGCCCTGGAGATCGCCGCCGCGCTCAAGGAGATGGCGGCGGGCCTCGGGATCGGCCTGGTATTCAAGACCTCGTTCGACAAGGCCAACCGGACCTCCGGCAGCGCGGCAAGGGGCATCGGCCTCGAGGGAGCCCTGCCGGTCTTCGCCGAGATCCGGGAATCCTTGAGCCTGCCGGTGCTGACCGACGTGCATGCCGCCGAGCATTGCGCACCCGCCGCCGAGGCCGTGGACGTGCTGCAGATCCCGGCCTTCCTGTGCCGCCAGACCGACCTCCTCCTGGCCGCCGCCGCCACCGGCCGCGCGGTCAACATCAAGAAGGGCCAGTTCCTGGCGCCCTGGGACATGAAGCACGTCGCCGCCAAGGTGACGGAAGCCGGCAACCCGAACGTGATCGTCACCGAGCGCGGCGCCTCCTTCGGCTACAACACCCTGGTCTCGGACATGCGCAGCCTGCCGATCATGGCGCAGGTGACCCACGGCGCGCCGGTGGTGTTCGACGCCACCCATTCGGTGCAGCAGCCGGGCGGGCAGGGCGCCAGCTCCGGCGGCCAGCGGGAATTCGTCGCCGTGCTGGCCCGGGCCGCCGTGGCGGTCGGCGTGGCCGGGGTGTTCATCGAGCCCCACCCCGATCCGGACCATGCGCCCTCGGACGGCCCCAACATGGTGGCCCTGCGGGACCTGCCGGCGCTGCTCGAAGAGCTGATCGCCTTCGACCGCCTGGCCAAGCGCCGCTACGCCTGATCCCGGTCAGGCCGGCCGGAGCACATGGATGCGCAGGGGCTGGACCAGGGCGTAGCGCCCGTCGGCCTCGCGCTCGGCCGCGCTCAGGAATGCCGCCTCCACGATCGGCCGCCGGGCCCGGATCGTCGCCTCGCGGGCGGGATCGACCGCGCTGACCCGCGCCAGGAAGGCGTCGAGCGTGGCGAATGTCTCGCGCCGCGCCACCGTCACGTCCTGACGGCACAGGAAGGCGCCGCCCGACAGGGCCGCCGCGATGGCATCCTGCGCGGCGGCCCGAACCGCCGTCTCGTCCTCGATCGGCCGCAGGGCGTCGAAGAAGCTGCCCTCCGCCAGGGGCTCCACCACCACCAGGGTCCCGCCCGGCGCCAGGATCCGGGCCGCCTCGCGAAGGGCGGCGGCCGGATCGGGCACGTGATGCAGGGCGTTGAGCATCACAGCGCCGTCGAAGCTCGCCTCGGGAAACGGCAGGGCCTCGGCTGAAGCCGCCTCGAACCGCGCGTCGGGCACGGCGTCCCGGGCCTCCGCCAGAGCGGCCACGCCCGGATCGACACCAGTGACGGCCGCGCCGTCCTCGACGAGGCGTTTCGCCAGGGTCCCGGGTCCACAACCGATGTCGAGAATGCGCTTGCCCGGAAGCGGCGCGAAGGTCTGGCGGATCAGCGTCAGGGCATCCATCGCGCAGCTCTCCGGTACGGCGCCATCGGGGGCGCGTTCGCACATAAGCAGTTTCCGGCGGGAACGGGATGCCCGGATCAGCGTCATCCCGGCTGATACCGTCCCGGGGCGCCGCAGCCTCGCGCGACCCCCGGTGCCCCCGGAAGAGCTTCCGCCTTGACGGGCGCGTAGCGGAAAATATTCGCAAGACGAATGACGGGCGGGGGCGACCGCCGAGGCAGCAGAGATCGCCTCCACCGGCACCGTCTGAGATGAACCGCTGTTCAGCCGGACCTAGCCTTCAGAAACCGCCAGCGAAAACTTGGAACCCTTCGGCCGACAGCCACGTTGAGGGGCATGTTCGATCGAGGATCGAGAAGGAACATTATGCGCAAGATTGGTATCATCGCCACCGCCGCCGCTCTGGCACTCGGCAGCGTCGCTGCCACGACCGGCGCTGAGGCCCGTCCGTACGGCTTCCACGGCGGATACGGCCATGGTTATGGTCACGGCTACGGCTATCGGGGTGGGCGTCGCGGCATCGGCACCGGTGCAGCCATCGGCCTCGGCATTGCCGGTCTCGCGGCCGGTGCAATCGCCGCCGGTGCTGCCAACAACTACTACAACGGCGGCGGTTACGGTGGCGGCTACGGCTACGCCCCGGCTTACGGTGCTCCGGCTTACGGCTACGGCGCCCCGGCCTACGGTTACTACGGCGCGCCTTACTAAGGGCAGCGATCCGAATGGATGAGAGGGCGACCGGTGCGAGCCGGTCGCCTTTTTCGTATGGGCGTCAGCGCCCGCGATAGGGAGCGACCCCGGTCTCTGGCAGCCAGATCGTCTTCGGTGGGTCGCCAGTCTGCCAGAACACGTCGATCGGGATACCGCCCCGCGGGTACCAGTAACCGCCGATGCGCAGGTAGCGCGGCTCCAGCAGGTCGCGCAGCCGCTTGCCGATCGCCACCGTGCAATCCTCGTGGAACGCCCCGTGATTGCGGAATGCGCCGAGGTAGAGCTTCAGCGACTTCGACTCCACGAGCCAGTCGCCCGGCACGTAGTCGATCACCAGGATCGCGAAATCCGGCTGGCCGGTGACCGGGCAGATCGAGGTGAACTCGGGCGCGGTGAAGCGCGCCACGTAGTCGGTATCGGCATGCGGGTTCGGCACCCGGTCGAGGCGGGCGTCGGCCGGCGAGGTGGGCAGCGGCGTAGCTTGGCCGAGTTGGAGCGTCTCAGGTGTTGTCATAAGGCTTCTATAATGCCGCACGCGGTGCAGCGCACCCATCCGCGCCGCGACCAAATTTTTACTCTTCTCAGCTAAGCTTTCGGCGATCGTCGGCGTGGTCCGATGCAGACCCCGGCACCATGCGTCTCACCGTCCTCGGGTTGATTGGAATGATCACGGTCGCGGCCCTGCCGGTCCAGGCGAGCGGGGAACTCGCGACCCAGCGCCTACTCGACGCCATGACCCGCCACGACCTCTGCGCCCGCAACGATGGACAGTTGCGCAAATTGAACCGGTCCCTGGCCACGCCCCCCATCGGCCACCCTTCTACCCGGACGCAAACACGGTAGGGTTGACGCGCCGTCTGTCACAACACGTGCACAGGCAGCGCCTACGCCGGTGCTTGCCGCCGAACGCGGCTTGACGGATAAGCCGCCGCGATGCGCGACGCCCCGGGCTCGGGGCTGCCGCCGCCGACCCTCGCCTCCGCCAGAGGACCTTCCATGACCGCGATCACCAATATCAGCGCCCGCGAGATCCTCGACAGCCGCGGCAACCCTACGGTCGAGGTCGATGTCCTGCTGGAGGACGGCTCCTTCGGACGCGCCGCGGTTCCCTCGGGCGCCTCCACGGGCGCCCACGAGGCGGTCGAGCTGCGCGACGGCGACCAGAGCCGCTTCCTCGGCAAGGGCGTGCTGAAGGCGGTCGAAGCCGCCCAGACCGAGATCCTGGATGCGATCGGCGGCATGGAGGCCGAGGAGCAGGTCGCCGTCGACGAGGCGATGATCGAGCTCGACGGCACCCCCAACAAGGCGCGCCTCGGGGCGAACGCGATCCTGGGCGTGTCGCTGGCGGTCGCCAAGGCGGCGGCCGAGGCCTCCGGCCTGCCGCTCTACCGCTATGTCGGCGGCGTGCAGGGCCGGGTCCTGCCGGTGCCGATGATGAACATCATCAACGGCGGGGCGCATGCCGACAACCCGATCGATTTCCAGGAATTCATGATCATGCCGGTGGGTGCGGAGTCGCTCGCCGATGCCGTGCGCATGGGCTCGGAGGTGTTCCACACCCTCAAGGGCAAGCTGAAGAAGGCCGGCCACAACACCAATGTCGGCGACGAGGGCGGCTTCGCCCCGAACCTGCCATCCGCCGAGGCCGCCCTCGACTTCGTGATGGACGCGATCAGCGCCGCCGGCTTCAAGCCGGGCACCGACATCGCGCTCGCCCTCGACTGCGCCGCCACCGAGTTCTTCAAGGACGGCGCCTACGCCTACGAGGGCGAGGGCACGACCCGGTCCATCGAGGCGCAGGTCGATTACCTCGCCCAGCTGGTGGCCAACTACCCGATCCTGTCGATTGAGGACGGCATGTCCGAGGACGACTGGGCCGGCTGGAAGCTCCTGACCGACAAGATCGGCGATCGCTGCCAGCTCGTGGGCGACGACCTGTTCGTCACCAATGTCGAGCGCCTGTCCCGGGGCATCGCGGAGCGCACCGCCAACTCGATCCTGATCAAGGTCAACCAGATCGGCTCGCTCACCGAGACCCTGGCGGCGGTCGATATGGCCCAGCGCGCCGGCTACACCGCGGTGATGTCCCACCGCTCCGGCGAGACCGAGGACTCGACTATCGCGGATCTCGCGGTCGCCACGAATTGCGGGCAGATCAAGACCGGCTCGCTCGCCCGCTCCGACAGACTGGCGAAGTACAACCAGCTGATCCGCATCGAGGAGGGCCTCGGCCCGCAGGCGCTCTACGCCGGCGCCTCGGCGATCAAGCATCTGGCGCGCGGCTGAGCGCGCCCGCGTCGTCGTCTCTCGCCACCGTGCGGTGAGGGACGACATAAGCGGCTCGTCTTTAGGGTCCGGACGATTCCGAAAGCGACGGGTGAACGATCTCCCTCAAGATCGCTTGCCCGGACCGTCATTGCGCCGGCAGCGTCCAGACCTTCTGCGGTCGTGCCAGGCCCCGCAGCTCGATGATGCCCACGGCGTCGAGCGCCCGGCCGCACCTTTCCGCGAACGAGTCCGAGATCAGCAGCGTGTGGCCCAGCGCCTCGCACTGGCTCTCGATCCGGCTGGCCTCGTTCACCGCGCGCCCGATCACGGTGAAGTCGAGGCGCCGTTCCGTCCCGACATTCCCGTAGACCACCGTGCCGAAATGGACGACGCAATCGGCCGTCAGCTCCGGTAACCCCGCTTCGCGGCGCCGCCGATTGAGGGCGGCGTTGGCCGCGAGCCCATCCGCGGCCGCGTCGAGGGCGCTGCTGCAGACCGGGCAGGGAAGGATGCCGGCATCGGGAACCGGGAAGATCGCCAGGAAGCCGTCGCCCAGGAATTTCAGGATCTCGCCGCCGTGCCGCGACACCGGATCGCCCAGCGCGTCGAAATGCTCGTTGAGCCAAGTCACCGTGTCGTAGGGGTCGGCCCGGTCGGACAGGGCCGTGAAGCCGCGTAGGTCGGTCATCAGGATCGCGGCCGGCACAGCCCGTCCCTGGCCGCGCTGGATCTGGCCGTCGAGGACGCGTTCCGCGGTCGAGCGCCCGAGATAGGTGGCCGTGACCTCGCGCAGGGTGTGCCCCAGGCCGAGCTTGGCGACCGCCAGGGCGAGCACGGGCAGGACTTCGGCCACCGCCGTCAGGTGGGCCGGGGCGAAGCCCGAGCGCGCCCGGGTACAGAACGAGATCGCGACGCCGCGTAGCGCCGTACCCGGCGCGAAGCCGACGATGTGGACCGCGTATTCAGTGCAGCCCTCGGCGCGGAGATCGTGCAGGACCGGATAGTCGGTCTCCGGGCCGGGGCTGTCGAGGCGCCAGCGCCCGAAAACCTCCTCGCGCTCGAGCATCGCGAAGATCGGGCTGCGCAGCCAATCCGCCTCCTGCTCGGCGCCGTGGGGATTGGGCACGAAGCTCAGGCCCTGGCCGAGATGCCAGTTCAAGCTGACGCCGCGGACCATCGGGTCGATGGCGGGCGTCATGACGCTGACCCGCCAGAGCGGGACGCCGGCCTCGCACAGGCCCTCGCAGACCCGGGCGAGCATCGTGTCGTAGTCATCGGTCGCGGTGGCGTGCTCGGCGATCCAGCGCATCAGCTCGGTCATGTCCATCTGCGCGCATTCACTCCCTGATCCGGCCCAGCAAGATCATACGCCGCGGGCGCGATCCGGCAGCCTCGAAAAGCTCCGTTAACCTTTCCGCGCGAGGCTCCCGCCATGGTCGTCCGCCGCCGCGTCAGAATGGTCCTCTTGCCCCTGGGTCTCTGGACCCTGTCGGCGCTCGTGGTCGGCTTCTTCGTGTGGCAGGCCGAAAGCGGCAATCGCGGCCTGGAAGCCAAGAAGGTGCTCAAGATCCGCGCCTACGGCCTCACCCAGGAACTCGCCGCCGTGCGGGCGGAGCGCGCCACCTGGGAGCACCGGGTCGCGCTGCTGAAGAGCGACCAGATCGACCGCGACCTCCTCGAGGAGCGGGCGCGGATCGTGCTGGGCCGGGTCCACGCCAACGACGTGGTCATCATCACGCCGTGACCCCGCGCCCGACCTGTCCGCCGCGACTTTAGATCCCCTCTGACAAGAGGGGCGACCTGTCAGAGCGTCCGCCCTCGCTTTCCAAACGGTGCTGTCCTACACCCCGTTCCAGTCGCGTGGAATCACGGGGAGAGCGCCGATGGACGCCGCCAAGGAGCCTGCGAAGGACGCTTCGTCCTCGCAACCGCAGGTCGCGAGCCCGGAGGCTGGAAGCTCCCAGGCTGTCGAGGCGCACAAGCCTGCGCCGAACATGCCGCAATTCACCCGCGCGGAAGATCTCCACGCCTATCACGAGATGCTGCTGATCCGGCGCTTCGAGGAGAAGGCCGGCCAGCTCTACGGGATGGGCCTGATCGGGGGCTTCTGCCACCTCTATATCGGCCAGGAAGCCGTGGTGATCGGCATGCAGATGGCCTCGATCGACGGCGATCAGGTCATCACCGGCTATCGCGACCACGGCCACATGCTGGCCTGCGGCATGGACCCGAAGGGCGTCATGGCCGAGCTGACCGGGCGCCGGGGCGGCTACAGCCGCGGCAAGGGCGGCTCCATGCACATGTTCAGCCGCGAGAAGCAGTTCTTCGGCGGCCACGGCATCGTCGGCGCCCAAGTTTCCCTCGGCACCGGCCTCGCCTTCGCGGACCATTACCGGGAGAACGGCAAGGTCAGCCTCACCTATATGGGCGACGGCGCGGCCAACCAGGGCCAGGTCTACGAGAGCTTCAACATGGCGGCGCTCTGGAAGCTGCCGGTCGTCTACGTGATCGAGAACAACCGCTACGCCATGGGCACCTCGGTGGCCCGGGCCTCGGCGCAGACCGACTTCTCCAAGCGCGGCATCTCCTTCGGCATCCCGGGCGAGCAGGTCGACGGCATGGACGTCCGCACGGTGCGCGAGGCGGCGGCGCGGGCGGTCGAGCATGCCCGCTCGGGCCAGGGCCCCTACATCCTTGAGATGCAGACCTACCGCTATCGCGGCCACTCGATGTCCGATCCGGCCAAGTACCGGACCAAGGACGAGGTCTCGAAGATGCGCGACGAGCACGATCCGATCGAGATGGTGCGCAAGCGCCTGATCGAGCTGCACGGGGTGCCGGAGGCGGAGATCAAGGCGACCGACGCCAAGGTCCGCGAGACGGTGAACGCGGCGGCCGAGTTCGCCACGAACGATCCCGAGCCGGATCCCGCCGAGCTGTGGACCGACATCCTCCTGGATGCGCACGCCTAGCGCGTTCCCGAAACACTGGCCGCCCCTACCGAAAAGACGACCGCAGAGCTGAGCATGGCGATCGACATCCTGATGCCCGCCCTCTCCCCCACCATGGAGGAGGGCAAGCTCGCCAAGTGGCTGAAGAAAGAAGGCGATCCGGTCAAATCCGGTGACGTGCTCGCCGAGATCGAGACCGACAAGGCGACCATGGAGGTCGAGGCCATCGACGAGGGCGTGCTCGCCAAGATCCTGATCGCGGAGGGAACCGAGGGCGTCGCGGTCAACACGCCGATCGCCATCATCGCCGGCGAGGGCGAGGATCCGGCGAGCGTGCAGTCCGGCGGCACGCCGAAGCCCAACGGCGCCGGCGGCCATCCGGCCCCGACCCCGGACATGCAGGCCGAGGGGATGGCCGACAAGCCGGCCCCGGCGTCGAAATCCGGCGAGGATGCGCAGAAGGCCCCGGCGGCGCCGGCCGTCATCACCAACAAGGCCGACGAGCCGGTGATGGAGGAGTTCCCGGCCAACACCCCGATGGTCACCACCACGGTGCGCGAGGCCCTGCGCGACGCCATGGCCGAGGAGATGCGCCGGGACGGCGACGTCTTCGTCATGGGCGAGGAGGTCGCCGAGTATCAGGGCGCCTACAAGATCACGCAGGGGCTGCTGCAGGAATTCGGCGCTAAGCGGGTGGTCGACACCCCGATCACCGAGCACGGCTTCGCCGGCATCGGCGTCGGCGCGGCGCTCTCGGGCCTGAAGCCGATCGTTGAGTTCATGACCTTCAACTTCGCCATGCAGGCGATCGACCACATCATCAACTCGGCGGCCAAGACCCTGTACATGTCCGGCGGCCAGCTCGGCTGCCCGATCGTGTTCCGCGGCCCCAACGGCGCCGCCGCCCGGGTCGGCGCCCAGCACAGCCACGATTACGCCGCCTGGTACTCGAACGTGCCGGGCCTGAAGGTGATCGCCCCCTACACCGCCTCGGACGCCAAGGGCCTGCTCAAGGCCGCGATCCGCGATCCGAACCCGATCATCTTCCTCGAGAACGAGATCCTGTACGGCCAGTCCTTCCCGGTGCCGCAGCTCGACGACTTCGTGCTGCCGATCGGCAAGGCGCGGGTCCACCGCACCGGCAAGGACGTGACCATCGTGTCCTTCGCGATCGGCATGACCTACGCGCTCAAGGCCGCGCAGATCCTGGCCGAGGAGGGCATCGAGGCCGAGGTGATCGACCTGCGCACGATCCGGCCGATGGATTCGGAGACGGTGGTGCGCTCGGTCAAGAAGACCGGCCGCTGCATCACCGTGGAGGAGGGGTTCCCGCAATCCGGCATCGGCGCCGAGATCGTCGCCCGCCTGATGGTCGACGCGTTCGATTATCTCGACGCTCCGGTCCTGCGCATCACCGGCAAGGACGTGCCGATGCCCTACGCGGCCAACCTCGAGAAGCTCGCCCTGCCGAACGTGGCCGAGGTCGTCGAGGCGGCCAAGAGCGTCTGCTACAAGTGACGGGCGTCGCGGGCGGACAAGCCGCCCCGTCATCCCGCCCCGTCCGGGTTCGGAGACCAGCCGGCGCGCCATGAGCCAGGATCCCACACAGGACTTCGTCGAACTCGCCATCCCGCCGGACGCGCGCGCGCAGGGCGGCATCGAGGTGCTGCGCGCCGCCGTGGTGGACGGCGCCGTCAGCGTCGCCCTGCGCCGCTCCTTCGACGACCCGGCGACCTGGGGCCGGCTGCTGATCGACCTCGGCCGGCAGGCGGCCCGCGCCTACGCGCTGGAGACCGACATGTCGGAGGAGGAGGCGTTCGAGCGCATCCGCGCCGGCTGGGAGGCCGAGGGGCTCGACCCCGGCGGCTTCAACTAGCGATGGTGCCGACCATGGCTGAGGCGGCTGTCCGGCAGGCGACCTACGCGGATCTCATGGCGGTGCCGGAGCATCTCGTCGCCGAGATCATCGATGGGGTGCTGGAGACGCACAGGCCACTGCCACCCTTACACAGCGCAGCCGCTTTCTCGCTGGCGGCGACCCTGGGTTCGCGCACGCCCCGCAGACGCGACGATCCGGAAGCCTGGATCTACATGAGCAAGCCGGAGCTTCACTTCGGCCCTCAGGTGGTGGTGCCCGATCTCGCGGGATGGCGTCGCAGGCGGATGCCGACCGAACCCACGGCTGCCTTCATCGAAACGCCGCCGGATTGGGTGTGCGAGATCCTCTCGCCCTCCACGATCCGCCTCGATCGCGGCCGCAAGCGCCGCATCTATGGGGAGGCCGGAGTCGCGTTTCTCTGGCTGCTCGATCCAGCCGAGGGGGTGCTCGAAGGCTTCGCCCTCGCGGACGGTTACTGGCTCCTCGTAGACACCGTGCAGCGCGGCGAGACCGTCGCGCTCGCGCCCTTCGATGCCGTGCCGTTCCCCCTCGACGACCTGTTTCCCTTCGACGATCCGGCCGCCCCGGCCTTGCCCGAGACCTGATGCCATGCCGATCAACGTGCTCATGCCCGCCCTCTCGCCGACCATGGAGAAGGGCAACCTCGCCAAGTGGCTGAAGAAGGAGGGCGACGCCGTAAAGTCCGGCGATGTCCTCGCCGAGATCGAGACCGACAAGGCGACCATGGAGGTCGAGGCCATCGACGAGGGCGTGCTCGCCAAGATCGTCGTGCCCGAAGGCACCGCCGACGTGCCGGTCAACGACCTGATCGCGGTGATCGCCCAGGAGGGCGAGGATCCGTCGGCCGTGCAGGCCGCGGGTGCCGGCGGCGGCAAGGCCGCGCCGGAGGCCAAGGCCGAGGCGCCGTCGCAGCCGACATCCGTCGCCGCGCCGGCACCGGCCGACCAGAACACCACGCCCGGCGGCGGCCACATGTCCTACGGGCGGGTGAACGAGGCGCCGGAGGGCGCGCAGCCCGGCGGACCGGCGAAGCAGCCGCAGGGTGACGGCGGACGGGTGTTCGCCTCGCCGCTCGCGCGCCGGATCGCCAAGCAGGAGGGCGTCGATCTCGCCGCCGTGGCGGGCAGCGGCCCGCATGGGCGGATCATCGCCCGGGACGTCCAGGCAGCCAAGGCCTCGGGCGGCACCAAGGCGCCGGCACCGCAGGCTGCTGCCGAAGCGCCCAAGGCGGCCGCGCCGGCTCCGAAGGCGGCCCCCGCGGGCGGGGCGCCGGCCGGGCTCACCCTCGATCAGGTCCGGGGCTTCTACGCCAAGGGCTCCTACGAGGAGGTGCCGCTCGACGGCATGCGCAAGACCATCGCCAAGCGCCTCACCGAGGCGATGCAGGTGGCCCCGCACTTCTACCTCACGGTGGATTGCGAGCTCGACGCGCTGATGACGCTGCGCGAGACGCTCAACGCCTCCGCGGGCAAGGACAAGGACGGCAAGCCGGCCTTCAAGCTCTCGGTGAACGACTTCGTCATCAAGGCCATGGGCCTGGCGCTCACCCGCGTTCCCGCTGCCAACGCGGTCTGGGCCGAGGACCGGGTGCTGCGCTTCAAGCAGGCGGAGGTCGGCGTCGCGGTGGCGATCGACGGCGGGCTGTTCACCCCGGTGATCCGCCGGGCGGACGAGAAGACGCTCTCCACCATCTCAAAGGAGATGAAGGACTTCGCCGCCCGGGCGCGTGCGAAGAAGCTGAAGCCCGAAGAGTACCAGGGCGGCGTCACCTCGGTGTCCAACCTCGGCATGTTCGGGATCAAGCACTTCACCGCGGTGATCAACCCGCCGCAATCGAGCATCCTGGCGGTGGGCGCCGGCGAGAAGCGCGTCGTCGTCAAGGACGGCGCCCCCGTGGTGGCGCAGGTGATGACCGCCACCCTGTCCTGCGACCACCGCGTCCTCGACGGTGCCCTCGGCGCGGAGCTGATCGCGGCCTTCAAGGGGCTGATCGAGAACCCGATGGGCATGTTGGTCTGAGCCGGAGCACGCAATGTCCGACACCTACGACATCCTCATCATCGGCGCCGGCCCCGGTGGCTACGTCACGGCGATCCGGGCGGCGCAGCTCGGCTACAAGACCGCGGTGGTGGACCGGGAGCACCTGGGCGGCATCTGCCTGAACTGGGGCTGCATCCCCACCAAGGCGCTGCTGCGCTCGGCCGAGATCTACCACTACATGCAGCACGCCTCCGATTACGGCCTGTCGGCCAAGGAGGTGTCGTTCGACACGGCCGCCATCGTGAAGCGCTCGCGGGGCGTCTCGGGCCGGCTCAACGGCGGCGTCGGCATGCTGCTCAAGAAGAACAAGGTCGACGTGATCTGGGGCGAGGCGTCGGTCGACAGCGTCGCCAAGGGCAACCAGCCCGGCCAGGTCACCGTGAAGGAGTCGAAGCGCGCCGAGCCGCCCAAGGGCGCCAAGGGCGCCGGGACCTACCAGGCCAAGCACATCATCGTGGCCACCGGCGCCCGGCCCCGGGCGATCCCCGGGATCGAGCCCGACAAGAAGCAGATCTGGACCTATTACGAAGCCATGGTCCCCGAGACCATGCCCAAGAGCCTGCTCGTGATGGGCTCGGGCGCGATCGGCATCGAGTTCGCCTCGTTCTACCGGACCATGGGCGCCGAGGTGACCGTGGTGGAACTGCTGCCGCAGATCCTGCCCGTGGAGGATGCCGAGATCGCCGGCATCGCCCGCAAGCGCTTCGAGAAGCAGGGCATCAAGATCCTCACCGGCGCCAAGGTGACCAAGGTCGAGAAGGGCGCCGACTCCGTCACCGCCACGATCGAAGGCGGCGACGGCACATCACAAACCATCACGGCCGAAAAACTGATCTCGGCGGTGGGCGTGGTCGGCAACATCGAGAATATCGGCCTCGAAAAGCTCGGAGTGACGATCGACCGGGGCATCGTCGTCACGGACGGGCTCGGCCGGACCAACGTGCCCGGCCTCTACGCCATCGGCGACGTCGCCGGCCCGCCGATGCTCGCCCACAAGGCCGAGCACGAGGGCGTCATCTGCGTCGAGACCATCAAGGGCCTGCACACCCACCCGATGGACAAGGCCAAGATCCCGGGCTGCACCTATTGCCAGCCGCAGATCGCCAGCGTCGGGCTCACCGAGGCCAAGGCCAAGGAGCTGGGCTTCGCCGTGAAGGTCGGCCGCTTCCCGTTCGCGGGCAACGGCAAGGCGATCGCGCTGGGCGAGCCGGACGGTCTGGTCAAGACGGTGTTCGACGCCAAGACCGGCCAGCTGCTCGGCGCCCACATGGTCGGCGCCGAGGTGACCGAGCTGATCCAGGGCTACGTGGTGGCGATGAACCTCGAGAGCACCGAGGAGGAGCTGATGCACACGGTGTTCCCGCACCCGACGCTCAGCGAGATGATGCACGAGAGCGTGCTCGACGCGTATGGCAAGGTGATCCACAGCTGAAACCGCTACGGCGCGGGGCGGCTCGTCCGGCCCGCGCTTGAAGCAGCTCAGGGACACATCGTGCTCCGGGAGCGCTGAGCTCCCCTCTCAAGGACGATTGCTGCTGCGAGCACTCCAGAAATCCCAACCTCTCCCCTCATCCTGAGGTGCCCGGCGATCGCAGATCGTTGGGCCTCGAAGAGGCGCTCCAGGGATCGCGCGGCCGGCTAGAGGGCTCCTCCGAGGCCTCCGCCTCGCTCCGGCATCTCAGGATGAGGGCGAGGGTGGAAACACCCGCTCTGAGGAGAAGTCGTGGCCGAAAAGGCCCGCTCGACCCACCGCTAGGTCGCAGACTCGGTGTTCTGGCGCGACCGGGCCGTCAGGGCGAGGCTCACGGCCTGGAACAGGGCGATCACGAACAGGGTCGCGACGCTGCCGCCGATGGGGATCAGCACCAGAGCCCAGGGGTCGAAGCCCCGGACCAGAACGAGCGTAATGGCGCTTCCGATCACGGACGCGATGATCATGCGAAAGATGCAGCATTCCGACGGTTGCATGAAACCTCCCGGTCGGCAGCCCTCTGATCGATAATCCAAAGATCGATCGATTTTTGCAACCACTAATAGTACGCACCTTGCGAACTCTCGGGTGCCGATAAACGTGCCGGTCTCGCGGACGCCGCCCGGGCGTGCGTTCCGGCATCACGGCAAGCGCGATGGACGCGTACTGGACAGCTAAGACCCGGCACGGGGGCTCGTCCGCGCCTGGGGAACGCGGTCCTCCGACCTTATCACCCCGCGTGGTGGGCTGGGCGGCCCGGATTTGGGGCGCCGCCCGCGCCCGCAGGCTCACACGGCCCCGCGCTCCACCGGCTCGGCCTGGTCCTGCGAGGGGACATAGGCGCACCATTCGCAGATGCCCCGCTCGGCGCCGCGGCTGGCATTGCGCTGCGAGCAGAGTGGGCAGACCAGCAGGATCAGCCGGCCCCCGGACCGCAGCGCGAGCCCGCGTCCGCGGAAGGTCACCTCCGTCGCCTCGTCGCCGGCCCGTCGATCGCGCAACCTGTCGCTCATCGGGCCCTCGCGGAACCGCGGGTCTGGCCGCGTGGTGAGGCGATCCGGATCTTCGCGTCCCTCTGCATGGCTCCGCTTCCCCCCACCGAGTCCAGGGATACAAGCGGCGGGCCAACGAATGGCTCCGCTTGGCCTGCAAATCCCCTGGATGCGCCGGGTGCGAATCCTGCCTATGACTCTGCCCCGACTCGGAGGCTGGCCGCCGACGGGAGGGGCGGTCCGGGAACGGCGCACGTCCGATCGCGACCGCGGCGCCGGGCCCGATCGCGGCGCGATCGCGCGTGATCGTCAGGCAGGAGCGGTGTGGGACACGATGCCGGAGCAAGCAGACATGCAGGCCCTGAAGGCCCTGCCGACCTACGCGGATGTCGCCCGGGCGGCCGAGCGCATCGCCGGGGTCGCGCATCGCACCCCGGTGCTGACCTCGCGCACCGCGGACGCGATGACCGGCGCCAAGCTGTTCTTCAAGGCCGAGAACCTGCAGCGGGGCGGGGCCTTCAAGTTCCGCGGGGCCTACAACGCGATCAGCGCCCTGCCGGAGGCGGTGCGTGCCCGCGGGGTGCTGTCCTTCTCCTCGGGCAACCACGCCCAGGCGATCGCCCTGGCGAGCCAGCTGCTCGGCATCCCGGCGACCATCGTCATGCCGTCCGACGCGCCCGCCGCCAAGATCGCCGCGACCCGGGGCTACGGCGCCGAGGTCGTGCTGTACGACCGCTACAGCCAGGATCGCGAGGCGCTGGGGCGCGCGCTCGCCGAGCCCCGGGGCATGACGGTGATCCCGCCGTTCAACCATCCGGACGTGATCGCCGGGCAGGGGACCCTGGCGCAGGAGCTGATCGAGGAGGCCGGCCCCCTCGACGTGCTGGTGGCGTGCCTGGGCGGCGGCGGCCAGCTCGCGGGCTGCGCGCTCGCCGCCGCCGCACTGTCGCCCGGCTGCCGGGTGCTCGGCGTCGAGCCGGAGGCGGGCAATGACGGGCAGCAATCGTTCCGCTCCGGACAGGTCGTCACCATCCCGGTGCCCCGGACCATCGCGGACGGGGCGCAATCGACGGCGCTCGGCGACCTCACCTTCGCGATCATCCGCCGGGACGTCGCCGACATCCTCACGGTCTCGGACGCGCAGCTCGTCGCGACCATGCGGTTCTTCGCCGAGCGGATGAAGCTTCTGGTCGAGCCGACCGGCTGCCTCGCGGCGGCTGCGGTGCTGCACGGGCTGGTCGACGTGAAGGCCAAGCGCGTCGGCGTGGTGATCAGCGGCGGCAACGTCGATCTCGCCACCTTCGCGCAGCTGGTGGGCGAAACCGCCTGACGCGCCGAATGCCGCGGCCCTGTGGCCCGGCCGGAGTGGACCGGGGGGCGACGGATGCTTATCTTGTGCCTGTCAGAATGCGCGCTCCCGGGCCTTGAACCCGGATGGGCGGGAGGGTGACGATGTTTGCTGGCTTCAAGGTTCTTTCGCTGACCGATCGCGCGGCCGAGCGGATCAAGGCGATCATGGCGGATGCCGACCGGCCGATCGCGGGCCTGCGGGTCGGCGTCCGGAACGGCGGCTGCGCCGGCATGTCCTACACGATGGAATATGCCGAGGCGGCCAAGCCCGGCGAGGACGTGGTCGAGGATCGCGGCGTCCGGGTGTTCGTCGATCCCAAGGCGGTGCTGTTCCTGCTCGGCACCGAGATGGACTTCACCACCAACAAGCTCGCCTCGCAGTTCGTGTTCAACAACCCGAACCAGACCTCGGCCTGCGGCTGCGGCGAATCGGTGGCGATCACGCCGGTCTCGGAAGACCGGATCCCGGCGCGGGTCTGACGCCGCGCGTCAGGCGACGTGCGGGAGCGCCTCGGCGGCGTCGTCCACGATGCGGTTCCGGCCGGCGCGCTTGGCCGCGAACATGCACAGATCCGCCCGCTCCAGGAGCGAGGCCGGGCTGTCGCTGGCGTGCAGCACCGCGACGCCGAGCGAGACCGTGACCTTGCCGAGCGACTCGCCGGTCGAGCGCTTGACCAGCTCCCGCCCCATCACGCTGGCCCGGATCGTCTCGGCCATCTGCCGGGCCAGAGTGCGGTCGGCGCCGGGCAGCACGATGCCGAATTCCTCGCCGCCGAACCGGGCGAGCAGCGCCTGCTTGCCGGCATTCTCGCGCATGACGATGGCCACCAGCCGCAGGACCTGATCGCCCGTGAGATGGCCGTAGAGGTCGTTGAAGCGCTTGAAGAAATCGATGTCGAGGACGATCAGGCTCATCGGGGTGGCCCCGAGCCGGGCGGCCTCCAGGGAGGCCTGCAGCATCTCCTCGAAATGCTTGCGGTTCGCCAGCCCGGTCAGCGCGTCGGTGAGGCTCTCCAGCCGGCTCGCCTCCAGCTTCTCGCGCAGGGTCTCGATCTCGCTGCGGGTCTCGCGCATCCGCGCCTCAAGGACCCGGTTGTTCACCACGACCTCGCGGGTGGTGGAGACCAGGGTCGAGACGATCTCGCCGAGTCGCGCCCGGGTCGGCAGGCCCTCCTGCGCCAGATCCTGCGCCAACGCGCGCAGGGCCTCGCCGTACTGCGCGGTCGAGCCGAGCGACAGGTCGAGGATCTCGGTCACCGCGGCGATCTCGTCGAGCATGCCGCGGCTGACGTCGCCGGTCGCGCTCGCGAGCAGCCGGCCGTCGAGATAGGTCTCGTGGAGGTCGTCGATATCGGCGTCCGTGAGGCTGCCGTTCTGCGTGGTCAGACGCTTGACCGAGTCGCCCAGCAGCGGCAGCTCGCCCGACACGTAGGCGTACCACACCGCGTAGGCGCGGGGCGTCGCCGAGGGACCGTAATCGCGGATCAGATCGTGGGCCCGCTTCGCCAGGGCGAAGCTGCGATCGCGATCCGAATGGGTCTCCTGGCTCATCTGTAACCCACGGTCCGGGGCCGCCGGTGGATTACTAAATACGGCCCAAAACCAGTCTAGTGCGTGTTCGTAGCCAGAACGTTAAGCCCGACGTTACTTCTCTTTCTTTGCCAAGACTGGTCGAAGCAAGAAGGCCGGAACATGTGAGCCGAGACCGATCGGCGTATCGCCGTCGGGCTCGTTGCGGCGGCCGCGCTCCTCACGCACCCGCTCCTCGCGCACGGGCTCGGGACGCGAGGCCGGACGGCCCTCCGCCCGCGCGCCGGCGGAACCGCCACGGGACCGCTGACGGCCCCCAGCCTCCCCGGAACCGCGCCCGCTGGACCGGCTTTCGGACCGCGCCTCGGACGATCGGGTCTCGGTCGACCGAGCCTCGGGCCTGCCTTCGGACGACGCCTTGCCGTCCGCAGCCTTGCCGTCCGCAGCCCTGCCCTCGACCGACCGGCCTTCGGACGCACGCTTCTCGGATGCGCGCCCCTCGGACTTGCCCGCGCGGCGCCCGCCGCGTCCCTCGCCCGACCGGCCACGATGGCGCGTGCCGGTATCGGCGGACGCGTCATCGGAGACCGTGGACAGGTCGCCGTCCAGCCAGGGAATCGGCTGCCCGATCAGCGCCTCGATGGCGCCGAGCGAGCGATCGTCCCCGGGCGCGACCAGGGTGTAGGCGGCGCCGCTCCGACCCGCCCGGCCGGTGCGGCCGATCCGGTGGACGTAATCCTCCGGGTGATGCGGGATGTCGAAGTTGAAGACGTGGCTCACCGCCGGGATGTCGAGGCCGCGCGCCGCCACGTCGCTGGCGACCAGCAGGGCGGTCTCACCGGCGCGGAAGGCATCGAGCGCCGTGGTGCGCGCCCGCTGGTCCATGTCGCCGTGAAGCGCCGCGGCGTCGAAGCCGTGACTGACGAGCGACTTCTGGAGCAGAGCCACGTCGCGCTTGCGGTTGCAGAAGATGATCGCGTTGTTGAGTTCGGCTTCGCCGCGGATCAGGCTGCGCAGGCGCTCGCGCTTGGCATGCCCCTCGGACCCGACCGCGACCAGCCGCTGCGTGATGGTCGACGCCGTGGAGGCCGGCCGCGCGACCTCGATCCGCTGCGGGTTGTGCAGGAACATGTCGGCCAGCCGCTCGATCTCCGGCGGCATGGTGGCCGAGAAGAACAACGTCTGCCGGGTGAACGGCACCATCTTCACGATGCGCTCGATATCGGGGATGAACCCCATGTCGAGCATGCGGTCGGCCTCGTCGATCACCAGCAACTCGACCCCGGTGAGCAGCAGCTTGCCGCGCTCGAAATGGTCGAGGAGCCGGCCCGGCGTCGCGATCAGCACGTCGGTGCCGCGGGTGAGCTTGGCGTCCTGGTCCGCGAAGGACACGCCGCCGATGATCAGCGCGACATTGAGCTTGTGGTTGGTGCCGTAGCGGTCGAAATTCTCGACCACCTGCGCCGCCAGCTCGCGGGTCGGCTCGAGGATCAGTGTGCGGGGCATCCGGGCGCGCGCGCGGCCATTCTCCAGCAGCGTCAGCATCGGCAGCGTGAACGCCGCGGTCTTGCCGGTGCCGGTCTGGGCGATGCCGAGGACGTCCCGGCGTGCCAGCACATGGGGGATGGCCTGGGCCTGGATCGGCGTCGGCTCGGTGTAACCCGCCGTCTCGACGGCGTTCAGGACTTTCTCGCTCAGTCCCAGGTCGGAAAAAGGCATCTGCGTTCAGGAACCGTTGCGCGCCCGGCCGGCGCGATGGACACCGTCGCGGCAACGGCTCGGGAGGGCTCTCATAAGGCGCACGTACGCTCCCGTGGCCGCGGGGCGCATGGGCCTGTCAGTTAGGGGCTTGGCGCGGCTTGTCAATCTCGCAATGCGCGCAGCCGGGTCCCACGCACAGAGATCAGGGGTGCTGGCGGTCCAGGGCGGGCAAGAGGCAAGGATCGAGACGCGTCGCCCGCGCGGCGCCCGACGGCGTCACCGACCCGGTCGTCTCCGGATCGACCGGGAGCGCCCGGCCGCCCAAGGCGAACTGGGCCGGAGCCGGATCGGTCCGGCTCAGCCGGGAGAGTTGTTGAGTCGCGAGGATGGCGAGCAGCCCGACAACGGCCGAGATGCGCAAAGCCCAACCCAGCGATCCCGCGGGCCGGTCCGGCGCCCGCGCGACCCGATCCGTCGATGCGGTCATATCCATCGCGACCGGGGGCCGGCGGGTCCCGAACGTTTTCTGGGTCCGCTCGGCGGGCGGGAGCATGGCCAATCCTCTCGGCCGGCCGAGGAGCCGGCGACGGGCGATACAGCTCCTTAAAGGGAACGCAGTTAACCACCGGCTTACGCGAGCCGCGATTCGGATGCCCGAAGCGAACCACACTATAACCCCGCCGCCGGCGCCCGATCACGGGATCGCGATCAATGCCGATGCCGAATCGGCCAGTTCCCACGGCCGCGCGACAAAGGGGCCCGAATAATCTTCAGTCTTTATCAGAGTGACGTTGCAGCTTCTGATACACAGTTCGGCGCGCAGGACGGGAATGTGTGCGCGTAACCTTCACCTTTCGTTGACGAGATCGGGCTAGTCTCGACGAGCTTGTTGCAGGAAAGCGACAGACCCGCCGATCCAGAGCGCCTAGAAGGCAGCCGGCTCAAGCCAACCCCAGGACCTATGGCACCATGAAAAACGTTCTTCTTGCATCGACCGTTCTCGCCGGCATGACTGTCGCCGCGTCTGCGGCTGACCTGCCGCGTCGCGCTGCGCCGCCGCCGGTGTTCACGCCGGTGCCGGTGTTCACCTGGACCGGTTTCTACGTCGGCGTGAACGCCGGCTACGGCTTCGACGCCAGCAGCCGCAACACCACCAACTACGCCCTCCCGGCCGGCTCGCTGATCAATTCGCCGACCACCAACGCCATCGTCAGCGTCAACAACCGCAGCAACAACGACGGCTTCACCGGCGGCGCGCAGATCGGCTACAACTACCAGTTCACGCCGGGCTCCGGCATCGTGGTCGGTATCGAGGCTGACGCCCAGTACGTCGACTTCGCCCGCCGCGCCAACGGTACCCTGAACTACGGCGTCACGGGCAACCCGGGTGGCGCTTTCGGGTCCCGCGCCTTCGTCGCCACCAGCGGCAACGGCCTCGACTACTTCGGCACCGTGCGCGGCCGCCTCGGCTACGCCTTCGACCGGACCCTCGTGTACGCCACCGGCGGTTACGCCTATGGCTCGGGCCAGGACGACCAGAACTTCGCTGGCAACCGCTTCCGCGACAGCTTCCGCTCCGGCTACGCCGTCGGCGGCGGTCTCGAGTACGCCCTGCCCACCGATTCGTTCCTGAACTTCTTCAAGTCCTCGGCCGTGACCCTGAAGGTCGAAGGCCTGTACGTGAACCTCGACCGCCAGAAGAACACCGCCGGCGGTGTGTACTACAGCAACATCCTTGCCCCGAACGGCACCGCCTACCTCAACGGCGCCGCCGCGAACACCGAGTTCGCCGTCGTCCGCGCCGGCCTGAACTACAAGTTCGGCTCGTACTAAGACCGAACGGCGGCGCCAGCCCCGCTGGCGCCGCCCCGCTGAAGGGCCCGGCCGCAAGGTCGGGCCCTTTGCCGTTCCGGGGGCCCGGTGCGACAGGAGCGACGGGAACAGCCGCCGGCGCGGAGGCTTTTCACCGACGGCGCGCGGATGGCTCGGCTGCGCCGGAGCGATCCCCGATGCACAAGACCTTTCTCCTCCCGCTGGCGCTTCTTGCCTTGGGCGGGCTTCCGGCCCGGGCCCAGGACGCCAGCGTGATCGGCAACAAGACGGTGCTGCCCGGCACCGGCCCCGGCACGTCGACCGGTGGCGGTGACGGCGGCCGGTTGATGGCCGCAGCCAGCGCCGAGGCTGCAACCAAACGGCAGGGCCTGAAGCCGGCCTCCTTCATGGCCTCCAAGATGATCGGCGTCGTGGTGCGCAACCCGGCCGGCGACAATGTCGGCACGATCGACGACCTGCTGATCGCCGATGGCGGCGCCCTGAAAGCCGTGGTGCTGGATGTCGGGGGTGTCCTGGGCCTTGGCAGCAAGCGCATCGCCGTGGAGCCCGATGCCCTGGTGCTGCGGCCGGGCGGGGACCGCTTCTCCGCCGTGCTCAACATGAGCAAGGATACGGTGGCGGCCGCCCACCCCTTCGATCCGGCCAAGGCGATGGCGGCAGATTAGCTTGACCAGCACCGGACTGGATGCGGTTGCGATCCAGGCGCGCCGCTTCAAAGTCAGTCCACGATTCCCTCGCCGTCATTGCGAGCGTCGCGAAGCAACCCAGTGCGGCGCTACGTTTTTCCAGGTCGCGCTGCCCTAGGTCGCTTCGCTGCGCTCGCAATGACGGAGTGCAGCACCGTGGGCGCTCCGTCGCTTTAGATATCCAGATCGACCCCGTCGGCGAAGGCGGCGCGCTCGCTGATGAAGGCGAAGCGGGCCTCCGGCTTGTTGCCCATCAGGCGCTCCACCGTGTCGCCGGTCGATTCCCGGGCCTCGTCGAGAATCGCGACCCGCAGGAGCGTGCGCTTCTTCGGGTCCATGGTGGTTTCCTTGAGCTGGGCCGGCATCATCTCGCCCAGGCCCTTGAAGCGTCCGATCTCGACCTTGCCGCCCTTGAACACCGTCTTGGTGATCCGCTCCCGGTCGGCGTCGTCCCGGGCATAGGCCACCTTGGAGCCCTGCTGCAGCCGGTAGAGCGGGGGGATCGCCAGGTAGAGGTGGCCGCGGTCGATCAGCTTCGGCATCTGCCGGTAGAAGAACGTGATCAGCAGCGACGCAATATGGGCGCCGTCGACGTCGGCGTCCGTCATGATGATCACCTTGTCGTAGCGCAGATCCGTCTCGCGGAAGGCCGAGCCGGTGCCGCAGCCGAGCGCCAGCGTCAGGTCGGAGATCAGCTGGTTGGCGCCGAGCTTGTCCCGGGAGGCCGAGGCGACGTTGAGGATCTTGCCGCGCAGCGGCAGGATTGCCTGGGTGGTCCGGTCGCGGGCCTGCTTGGCCGAGCCGCCGGCGGAATCGCCCTCGACGATGAAGATCTCCGAGCCGGCGGTGCCGGCGGCCGAGCAATCCGCCAGCTTGCCGGGCAGGCGCAGCTTGCGGGTCGCGCTCTTGCGGGCGACCTCCTTCTCCTGGCGCCGGCGCAGCCGCTCCTCGGCCCGGTCGATCACCCAGTCGAGCAGCTTGTTGGCCTGCGCCGGGGAGCCGGCGAGCCAATGGTCGAAGGCGTCGCGCACCGCCGTCTCGACGATGCGCTGGGCCTCCACGGTGGCGAGCTTGTCCTTGGTCTGGCCCTGGAATTCCGGCTCGCGGATGAACACCGAGAGCATGGACGCGCAGGTCGCCATGACGTCGTCGGTGGTCACCGCGGTCATGCGCTTGGCCTGGTTCACGCGCTCGGCGTGCTCGCGCAGGCCCCGCAGCAGCGCGACCCTTAAGCCCGCCTCGTGGGTGCCGCCCTCGGGCGTCGGGATGGTGTTGCAGTAGGAATGCGAGAAGCCGTCCTCGGCGACCATCCAGGCCACCGCCCATTCGAGCGAGCCGTGGGAGCCGGGCTTGGTCACCTTCCCGGTGAACATCGCCTCGGTCACCAGATCCTTGCCCTCGATGTCCCGGGCCAGGTAGTCGCGCAGCCCGTCCGGGAACCGGTGCACCGCCTCGGCCGGCACGCCCTCGAGGCCTTCGAGCAGGGCCGGGGCGCAGCGCCAGCGGATCTCGACGCCGCCGAACAGGTAGGCCTTCGAGCGCGCCATCTTGAACAGGCGGCGCGGGTCGAACTTCAGCGAGCCGAAGATCTCGGCATCGGGATGGAACCGCACCCGGGTGCCACGCCGGTTCTGCACCCGGCCGACAAGTTCCAGCGCCCCCTGAGCATGGCCGCGCGAGAACGTCTGGCGGTAGAGGGTCTGGTTGCGGGCGACCTCGACCTCGAGGAGGTCGGACAGGGCGTTGACCACCGAGATGCCGACGCCGTGCAGGCCGCCGGAGGTCTCGTAGACCTTCGAGTCGAATTTTCCGCCCGCGTGCAGCGTCGTCATGATGACTTCGAGCGCCGACTTGCCGGGGAATTTCGGGTGCGGATCCACCGGGATGCCGCGGCCGTTGTCGGTGATCACGAGGGAGCCGGATTCCTCCAGCTCGACCTCGATGAAGCTGGCATGGCCGGCCACCGCCTCGTCCATGGAATTGTCGATCACCTCGGCGAAGAGGTGATGCAGCGCCCGTTCGTCGGTGCCGCCGATATACATGCCGGGCCGGCGCCGGACCGGCTCAAGCCCCTCCAGCACCTCGATGTCGGAGGCGGTGTAGCCGGCCTCGGGCTCGGCCGCCGCGATGGTCGGGACCGAAGCCGATTCCACGAGCCGCCGCCGCGGCTCCGCCGGACGCGCGGCAGGCGGCTTCGCGCCGGGGCCGAACAGCTCGCGTGCCGGATCGCTCACGCGCGGCCTCCGCGAACGCGGCACGCTGGCCGGCTCGGTATCATGCGGACGGGTGTCGGCCGGACCGGCCTGGGAGCGTGCAGCATGCGCCTTCATCCCCGCATCATAGCGGAACAAAACAGAAACATCCAGGGCGTTCGGTGCGTCGCCGAACCGCCGTATCATCGCATGCTGCGCCGCCGCGAGCGAGGGGCGGCGCCAGTTCGGCGCGATGGAGCCGTCATCGCGACGTTGCACAATCGTGGGTTAAGGCTTTCTCAGCTGTCGCCCGGATCGGAACCGCGCGGCCCCGGCCGCGTTTAATCGGGAAAGAGCTTGACCGTGGTCCGGGAGCCGCCGTCGATGAGCAACGCCGCGATCGAGGCCCGCCGCCTCACCCTGATCCGTTTCGAGCACGCCGCCGGCACGGCGTTCGGATGCGTCGAGGAGACGGTGTCCGTGCCGCCCGCCCGCTTTCTCGTGAACGGCCTGACCATCGCGCTGGCGACCGTCGCCACCGCCCTGGCGGCGACCATCACCTATCTGGCATAACGCGAAGACAGCGCGCCAATTCTTCGCCGGGATCGGGCGCGGCCGTCAGCCAGCGCCCGATTTCTTCGCCGGACTCTTCTTGGCCGCCGGCTTCTTCGCAGGGGCCTTCTTCGCCGCCGGCTTCTTGTCGGCCGCCGCGGCCCGCGCCGGCGCCTTCCGGGCCGAGCTCCGCTTGGCCGGCTTACCCCCGCCCGACGCCCGCTTGGCGTTCACCAGCGCGATCGCCTCGTCGAGGGTCAGGGCCTCGGAATTCATCGTCTTCGGCAACGTCGCATTGACCTCGCCATCGGTGACGTAGGGGCCATACTTGCCGGCCTTGACCACGAGGTCCCGCCCGCTCGTCTCGTCCTTGCCGAGCGGCCGCCCCGGATCGGCGGCAGCCCGGCCGCGGCCGCCGCCCTGTTCCTTGGCGACGATCAGGTCGATGGCCCGGTTGGCACCGACCTCCAGCACGTCGTCGTCCTTGCCGAGATTGGCGTAGGTCTTTCCGTGCTGCACGTAGGGCCCGAACCGGCCGAGATTGGCCAGGATCGGCTCGCCGGTCTCGGGGTGGCGTGCCACCTCGCGCGGCAGCGACAGCAGGGCGAGCGCCTTGTCCAGATCGACCGAAGACGGCGAGAGCCCCTTCGGCAGCGAGGAGCGCTTCGGCTTCGTCGCGTCCTTCTCCGTGGAGGCCTCGCCGAGCTGGACGAAGGGCCCGAACCGCCCGTCGCGGATCGTCACCGGCATCCCGGTGACCGGATCGTTGCCCAAAACCCGGACGCCAGGCTGGCCGCCCTCGGCCGAGGAGCCGTCCCCATCGCCATCGACCCCGGAGGCCGAGAGCTGCCGGGTGTACTTGCACTCCGGGTAGTTCGAGCAGCCGATGAAGGCGCCGAACTTGCCGAGCTTCAGCGAGAGCTGGCCGGTGCCGCAGACCGTGCAGGTGCGCGGGTTCGAGCCGTCGCCCTTGTCGGGGAAGATGTGCGGACCGAGCAGGCCGTTGAGCGCCTCGAGCACGTCGGTGACGCGCAGCTCCTTGGTCTCGCCGATCGCCGCGGAAAAGTCCTTCCAGAAATCGCGCAGCACCGCCCGCCAGTCGATCTCGGCGTTGGAGACCCGGTCGAGCTGGCCTTCGAGGTCGGCGGTGAAATCGTACTCGACGTAGCGCCGGAAGAAGCTCTCCAGGAAGCCGGTGACGAGGCGCCCCTTGTCCTCCGGCTGCAGCCGCTTCTTCTCGATCTTCACGTACTCCCGATCCCGAAGGGTCTGGAGTACGGCCGCATAGGTCGAGGGCCGGCCGATGCCGAGCTCCTCCATGCGCTTGACCAGGCTCGCCTCGGAATAGCGCGGCGGCGGCTCGGTGAAGTGCTGGGTCGAGGTGATGCGCTCGCGGGTGAGGGGATCGCCGGCCTTCATCGGGGGAAGGCGGCTGCCCTCCTCGTCCTCCTCGTCGTCCTTGCCCTCCTGGTACAGGGCCAGGAAGCCGTCGAACTTCACGACCTGGCCGGTGGCGCGCAGGCCGATCCGGCGCGGGCCGACGCTCGCCGTGACGTCCACGGTGGTGCGCTCCAGCTCGGCCGACTCCATCTGGCTGGCCATGGTACGGGTCCAGATCAGGTCGTAGAGCTTGGCCTGCTCCGGCTCGAGATGGCGCGCCACCATCTTGGGCAGGCGGCTCATGTCGGTCGGGCGCACGGCCTCGTGGGCCTCCTGCGCGTTCTTGGCCTTGACGCTGTACTTGCGCGGCACGTCCGGGACGTAGCGGTCGCCGAACTCCTTTCCAATGACCTTCCGGGTGTCCTGGATCGCCTCCGGCGCCATGTCGACGCCGTCGGTCCGCATGTAGGTGATGATGCCGACCGTCTCGCCGCCGACATCGACGCCCTCGTAGAGGCGCTGCGCGACCCGCATGGTCTGCGCCGGCGCCATCCCGAGTTTTCGCGATGCTTCCTGCTGCAACGTGGAGGTGGTGAAGGGCGGCTGCGGATGGCGCTTGGCGGGCTTGGCCTCGACGCTCGCCACTTGGAAGGTCGCGAGTTCGAGGTCGCGCTTGAACGCGGCCGCCGCGTCGCCGGTGCCGACATCGAGGCGCTGGATCCGCTTGCCGTCGGCGCCGACCAGACGGGCCTCGAAGGTCGCGCCGTCCGTGGTGGTCAGCGTCGCGACGAGCGACCAGTACTCGCGCGGCTTGAAGCTCTCGATCTCCATCTCGCGCTCGACCACGAGCCGCAAAGCCACCGACTGCACCCGGCCGGCCGAGCGGGCGCCGGGGAGCTTGCGCCACAGCACCGGCGAGAGGTTGAAGCCGACGAGGTAATCCAGCGCCCGGCGCGCCAGGTAGGCGTCGACCAGGGCCTGATCGATCTCGCGCGGCTTGCGCATCGCCGCCTCGACCGAGGCCTTGGTGATGGCGTTGAACGTGACGCGCTCGACCGGGATGCCCTTGAGCGCCTTGCGGGCGTTCAGCGCCTCCAGGACGTGCCAGGAGATCGCCTCACCCTCGCGATCCGGGTCGGTCGCCAGGATCAGCTTGTCCGCGCCCTTGCAGGCCTTGGCGATCTCGCTGACCCGGCTGGCGCCGCGGTCCGCGAGTTCCCAGACCATGTGGAAATCCTGCTCGGGATCGACCGAGCCGTCCTTGGCCGGCAGGTCGCGGATGTGCCCGAAGGAGGCGATCACCTCATAGTCGCGGCCAAGATACTTATTGATCGTCTTGGCTTTGGCCGGCGACTCGACGACGACGACTTTCATTCAGACCTCTGCCCCTCGACGGAGCCTGGGCGCGACGGACGAATTCTGTTCGAAATTCGCGTGGGACGAGTGCCCGCCGTCGGGCCGGGGCCGCGCGCCGGGGACAAGTGGGTTACGAGGGGCGGGTTGTCAAATGGCGACGGTCGCCGAACGGCCTGCCGGGCGCTGTCGTCTGCGGCGCGCGAATCCGACAGGATTGCGGATCGAAGGCGATTATCGACGACTCGGCTGGCTTGCCTCGCGCCGTCACTGCGAGCGCAGCGAAGCAAGCGAGGGAAGCGCAACACACGGGGATCGCGCGCCACACCGGGTTGCTTCGCAGCGCTCGCAATGACGGTGGAGCGTCCTCGCCCGGTTCAGATCCCCGCGTACCACTCGTAGCCGCGATCTTCCCAATAGCCGCCGCCGCCCTGGCCGAAGCCCGCCAGCGACTCCACCAGCTCGACCCGCATCACGTATTTGGCCTGCTTGTAGCCGAGCTGGCGCTCAACCCGCAGGCGGAGGGGCGCGCCGTTCGAGACCGGCAGCGGCTTGCCGTTGAGGTCGTAGGCCAGGATCGTCTGCGGGTTGAAGGCGTCGAACAGGTCGATGCTCTCGTAGTAACGGATCGGCGTGCGCTTATCCTCGGGCGCGTCCGGCTCCGGCGCGCCCTGGCCCCAATCGTCCTTGGGCGCGTCAGTCGCGGTCGACGCGCCGCCCCAATCCTCGGCGGCGGCGAGTTGGATGGTGCCGTCGCGGACATGGCCCGGATGCTCCGGGCGCCACAGCGAGGCGCCGTCACCGCCCTCGAGACCGCCGCCGGCATATTCCAACGTGTCGGCGCAGTGGAACACGGCGTAGCGCGCCTGCGGCTTGAGACCGGCCCGGTTCAACAGTTCGGCGAGCGGCACCCCGGACCATTGACCGATGCAACTCCAGCCCTCGACGCAATCGTGGCGGGTCACCTGCGTACGACCCGGCAGACCACGCAGATCCGCGAGGCTGAGCGACAGCGGCGTCTGCACCAACCCGTCGATCGTCAATTTGAAATCCGCGAATTTTTTCGCCGCCAGGGCGCGAAACTCACGGTCCGGCGGGTCGATGGTTCCGTTCGGCTTGAACCAGGGCGAGATCATCGCAGCCGGGAATTCCCGGGCCAGCGTGGTGGGCGACATGAGCAGGCGCTGGACATACAGATTCGCATCCTCGCCGACCTTGAGGGTACGACGGCCGGTCTCCGTCCCGGCAAAGCGATCGCAGCCACCGAGCAGGGCGGTTCCGGCCAAGCCGGCGCCGACGGTGAGCAACTTGCGGCGGTGCAATGTCATCGCGCGGTCTCCTTCTCGGGACGGCCGAGGCTGAACCAGCCGGTGAGCATGCCGCGCATGTTGTTGGCCAGGCCGGAGACCAGCACGAGCACCACGTGGACGACCACGAAGAGCACCAGCAGCCCGGCGGCGATGAAATGAATGGTGCGCGCCGATTGCCGCCCGCCGAACAGGTCCGGCAGCCAGTGCCAGGCCGCATCGACCCCGGGGGACATGGCGAGCCCGGCCAGCACCATCGCGGGCAGCAGCCCCAGCACGACGACGAAATAGGTGAGCTTCTGAATGACGTTGTAGCGCTTGGCCTCCTCGCCTTCCGGGAAGCGCAGCAAGAGGTGCTCTTTCACCGAGCCGCCGAAGTCGCGGATCTGATCACCGTCCGGGATCAGGCGGCGCCGGAGCTGGCCGCTGAACAGCCCGTAGAGCAGATAGACCGCACCGTTGATCACCAGAAACCACGCGAACAGGAAATGCCAACGTCGTCCCGTCGTGAGGTCCTGATCCGCCGGGAGGGTCGCCCAGGACGGGAAGGCGCGGTCTACGGCGGTGCCGCCCTCTCGGGACAGGCCGAGCACCCCCGTCGTGTCGAAGCTGTGCGAGCCGATCGTCACGACGCCGCGATTCGTACCGTCGCGGCCCTGCTCGCTCGTGATCGCCAAAGCGGGATCGTCGAAGGTCGAGACCGCCCCCCAGTACAGGGCCGGGTGGGCATTGAAGATCTGCAGCCCGCTCATCAGCAGCACCAGAAGCACCACGGCATTGATCCAGTGGGCCAGCCGGATCACCACGGGGTGGCGGTAGAACCAGCGGCGCCCCGAGGCGTCGACGGTCTCCGGAGCTTCGAGCGCAGGGGCGGCGGCCAAGCTGTCAGTACTCAAGCGTGCGTCTCGCGAGGATGGCGGCGGGCGGAAGTCGCCGGATCTGGCTGATACGTGGAGCGGACGCGCAAGTTACCAACCGATGAAAAAAGGCCGCAGGGGCAGCCGCGCCTTGCCGGAACGGCGCGCCGGACCTACACCCCGGTCTCATCATGACGACCCCCGCGCCCCCGGCCTTCCCGCACCGGCACCTCCTCGGCATCGAGGGGCTGACCCGGCCCGACATTGAGGGGCTGCTCGACGCGGCCGATGCCGCCGTCGACATTTCCCGGCAGGTCGAGAAGAAGCGCACGACGCTTCGGGGCCGCACCCAGATCAACCTGTTCTTCGAGCCCTCGACCCGGACGCAATCCTCCTTCGAGCTGGCCGGCAAACGGCTCGGCGCCGACGTGATGAACATGTCGGTGGCCTCGTCCTCGGTGAAGAAGGGCGAGACCCTGATCGACACCGCGGCGACGCTGAACGCCATGCGGCCGGACATCATCGTCGTGCGCCACGAATCGGCAGGCGCCGTGCACCTCTTGGCCCGCAAGGTCGATTGCGCCGTGGTCAATGCTGGCGACGGCGCCCACGAGCACCCGACCCAAGCGCTCCTCGATGCGCTGACCATCCGCCGCAACAAGGGCCGGATCGAGGGGCTTCAGGTCGCGATCTGCGGCGACGTCCTGCATTCGCGGGTGGCGCGGTCGAACATCATTCTGCTGCAGGCCATGGGCGCGCGGGTGCGCCTGATCGCCCCCTCGACCCTGTTGCCCGCCGGGATCGCCCGCTTCGGGGTCGAGACCTTCACGGATATGCGCAAGGGCCTGGACGGTTGCGACATCGTGATGATGCTGCGCCTCCAGCGTGAGCGCATGAACGGCTCGTTCGTGCCCTCCGTGAAGGAGTATTTCCGCTATTTCGGCCTCGACGGCGAGAAGCTGGCACTGGCCAAGCCCGATGCCCTGGTGATGCATCCGGGCCCGATGAACCGCGGTGTCGAGATCTCCTCGGAGATCGCAGACGGCGCGCAATCGCTGATCCGCGAGCAGGTCGAGATGGGGGTGGCGGTGCGTATGGCCGTGCTGGAAGCGCTGGCACGGCACCTGCCGAACGGCTGAAACCGCGACCAGAAGCGATCGAAATCAAGCATAAGTCGGACAAAGCCGGGCCGCTTTCTCACCTGCGGCTTGCCCGCGGGGCGGCCGTAGCGCAGTTTCCTGCCGAATACGGCCTCGGCCGAACCATCAAGGCCGATCTCACATGCAGACCGCTTCATGACCGCCTACACGCTCGCCGATCTCGCCAAGCTCGTCGCGAGCCGCGCCGGGACCGATCCGGAGACCTCCTACACGGCCAAGCTCCTGTCCGAGGGACCCGCCAAGGCGGCCAAGAAGCTCGGCGAGGAGGCCGTGGAGGCGGCCATCGCGGCCGTACAGGGCGACAAGACCGGCCTGCGGAACGAGGCCGCGGACGTGCTCTACCACCTCATGGTGCTGCTCCGGGCCGGGGGCGTCGAGCTCGATGCCGTCATGGCGGAGCTGGAGCGTCGCACCGCGCAGAGTGGGCTCGCCGAGAAGGCCGCGAGGCGCCCCGCGTGAACGCAGCCGCGCTGCCGGGCTCGGTCGAGGCGATCCTCGATGAATCGGACCGGCTCTCGCCCTATCGTCGCTTCAGCCGCGAGGAATGGGCCCAGCTGCGCGCCGACACGCCGCTGACGCTGAAGGCCGAGGATATCGAGCGGCTGCAATCGATCAACGACCCGATCTCGGTCGAGGAGGTGGTGGCGATCTACCTGCCGCTGTCGCGGCTGCTCTCGCTCTACGTCGCGGCGACACAGGGCCTGTTCAAGGCGACGCAGCGCTTCCTGCTGGCCGAGCGCGAGACCAAGGCCCCCTACATCATCGGGCTGGCCGGCTCGGTGGCGGTGGGCAAGTCGACCACCGCCCGCATCCTGGCCGCGCTGCTGGCCCGCTGGCCCAACACCCCGAAGGTCGACCTCGTCACCACGGACGGGTTCCTCCTGCCCAATGCCGAATTGGCCGAGCACGGCCTGATGGAGCGCAAGGGCTTTCCCGAGAGCTACGATACCGCCGCGCTGCTGCGCTTCCTCCACGACGTCAAGGCCGGCCACAAGCGCGTAACCGCGCCGCTCTACTCGCACCTGGTCTACGACCGGGTGCCCGGGGAGGAGCGGGTGGTGGAGAGCCCCGACATCCTGATCGTCGAGGGCCTGAACGTGCTCCAGCCCGCCCGCCTGCCGCGGGACGGAACCGCGATCCCGTTCGTCTCCGACTTCTTCGACTTCTCGATCTATCTCGACGGCCACGAGGACGACCTGCATCGCTGGTACGTCACCCGGTTCATGCGCCTGCGCCAGACCGCCTTCCGCGACCCCCGCTCCTACTTCCGCAAATACGCCGAGGTGCCGGAGCCCGAGGCGCTCGACATCGCCGACCGGCTCTGGACGACCATCAACCTGCCGAACCTGCGCGAAAACATCCTGCCGACCCGACAGCGGGCGAGCCTGATCCTGACCAAGGGCGCGAGCCACCGGATCGAGAGCGTGGCTTTGCGGCGGCTTTAGTCCATCACACGAAGTCGAACTCCGCCTCCGCCAGGTACGGCCCGCCACCGGTCGATTCCTTGGCCGAGAACAGCGTCACCCGGTCGGCGGTGAAGGCCAGCGGCGCAAAGGCCGGAGCTTGCGAGAGGTACATCGCCACCGCCTCCGGGCTGGCCTCGCGCTTCAGCCGGGCCAGGGTGACGTGCGGGGTGAACTTTCTGCGCTCCGGCTCGACGCCGGCGCGCCTCACCAACCGCTCCTGCTCCGCCTGGAGGTCGATCAGCTCCGGGCTCGGCACCACCGAGGCGTAGAGCGCCCGCGGCCGGTCGCCGCCGAAGATGCCGAGCCCGTCGAGCGTCACCGGGAAGGCGGCGCGCACCCGCATCTCGGCCATCGCCTCCAGCACGTCCTCAGCCATGGACATCGCGACATCGCCGAGGAACCGCAGCGTGACGTGGTAATCGCCGGGCTCGATCCAGCGCGCGCCCGGCAGGCCGCCCCGGTAGAGCCGCAGCGCCTCCGCGACCTCGGGTGGCACGGCGAGCCCGGTGAACAGTCGCGGCATCAGCGCGACGCCCCCTCCCGGAGGCCCCCTAGAAACGTCTCGACGGTGGGGAGAATCCGGGTCGCGATGGTCTCCACGCCCTGCCGGTTCGGGTGCAGCCCGTCGTCGAGGTGCTGGGCCCGGTCGCCGATGATCCCGTCGAGGAAGAACGGGTAGAGGATCAGGTCGTAGCGCTCGGCGAGGTTCGGGAAGATCGCGTCGAACCGCGCCTTGTAGTCCGGCCCGAGATTGGGCGCGGCCTGCATGCCGGTCAGCAGCACCGGGATCCCCCGGGCCTTGAGCCGCTCGATGATCGCCGCGAGCGCCCCCTCGGTGACCTTCGGGTCGGTGCCGCGCAGCATGTCGTTGGCGCCGAGCTCGAGGATCACCCCGGCGGTCCCGTCCGGCACCGACCAGTCGACCCGGTCGAGCCCGCCCGTGGCGGTATCGCCGGAGACGCCGGCATTGGCCACGGTCACGTCCGCGCCCTTGGCCTTGAGCAGGCGCTCCAGCACGGTCGGGAAGGCGGCGTCCGACGGCAGGCGGTAGCCGGCGGTGAGGCTATCGCCCAGGGCGACCAGCTCGATCGGATCGCCGGGCGCCGCGTGCGTCGCTGTCATGAAAGGGACCATCAGACCCGCTAGCGCTGCGACAAACAGGGCGGCTCGCCGCGCGCGGCGGGCGCCGTCATGGCGCGGCCCCAATGCGCCCCCCATATCGCGGTGCATCAACGGCCCGTGCAGCAAAGTTCGCAGCCAAGTTCGAAGCCAAGTCAGGACCTCGCGCGCCATGCTCGTCATCGCCCACAGATCGTCCGCCCCGTGAGCCACGGCAAGGTGCTGCGCGAGCCGGCGATCGCGTTGTCCGACATCGATCTCAGCCTCGGCCGCGGCGCCGCCCGGGTCCACGTCCTGCGCGGCATCTCGCTCAGCGTCGATCGCGGCGAAGCGGTGGGGCTTGTCGGCCCCTCAGGCTCGGGCAAGTCGACCCTGCTGATGGTGATGGCCGGCCTGGAGCGACCGGATTCCGGCGGCGTCGTGATCGAGGACACCGATCTCGCCCGCCTCGACGAGGACGCGCTCGCCCGCTTCCGGGGCCGGCGCATCGGCATCGTGTTCCAGGCCTTCCACCTCGTGCCGACCATGACGGCGCTCGAGAACGTGGCGCTGCCCCTGGAACTGGCCGACCGGCCCGGCGCGCTGGAGCGGGCCCGCGCAGAGCTGGAGGCGGTCGGCCTCGGCCATCGCCTGCACCATTACCCGGCGCAGCTCTCGGGGGGCGAGCAGCAGCGCGTCGCCATCGCCCGGGCAGTCGCTCCCGATCCGGCGATCCTGGTGGCGGACGAACCCACCGGCAATCTCGACGAGGCCACCGGCCGCCAAATCGTCGACCTGCTGTTCCGGCTCAAGCGCGACCGCGGCGCCACCCTGGTCCTCGTCACCCACGACAACGGCCTCGCCCGCCTGTGCGACCGCACCGTGCGCCTGCGCTCGGGCCGGATCGAGGAGGCGGTGAGCGCCTGATGCACGGCACGGTCTCCCGCCCCGAACCTTCCCCCCGCCGCATCCCGCTCACGTTGCGCCTGGCCGTGCGCGAATTGCGCGCCGGCCTATCCGGCTTCGGGGTATTCCTCGCCTGCATCGCGCTCGGCGTCGCGGCGATCGCCGGGGTGGCATCGATCTCGCGCTCGCTCTCCGACGGCCTCGGCCGCGAGGGGCGGCGGATCCTCGGGGGCGACCTCGCCTACAATCTGATCAACCGCGAGGCGACCGACCCGGAGCGGCAGGCCCTGTCGCGCGAGGGCCGGGTCGACGCGGTGGCGTCCCTGCGCGCCATGGCGGTGGCGGGCAGCGGAGACGCCGCGTTGGTCGAGCTGAAGGCCGTCGATCCCGCGACCTATCCGGCGGCGGGCGATCTCGTCACCGAGCCGCCGGGCCGGCTCGCCGATTTGCTGGCAGCGCGGGACGGGGTGCCGGGCGCCCTGGCGGATCCGGCGCTGCTCACCCGCCTCGACGTGAAGGTCGGCGACCGGATCGCCCTGGCCGGCCATGATGTCGCGACCCGCGGCACGCTGACGTCCGAGCCCGACAAGATCGCCGGCGGCATCGGCTTCGGCCCGCGGCTGATGATCTCGGAGCCGACCCTGCGGGCCACCGGCTTGGTCCAGCCCGGCAGCCTCAATCGCTGGAGCTACCGCATCGTCCTGCCCAAGGACGCCGCCCAGGATTCCGACCTCGACGCCGCGCAGGCGCGGATCCGCGCCGCGACCCCCGAGGCCGGTTGGGAAATCCGGTCGCGCAGCAACGCCGATCCGCGCTTCGCCAAGAGCATCGAGCGCTTCACCCAGTTCCTGACCCTGGTGGGTCTGACCGCGCTGATCGTCGGTGGCGTCGGCGTCGGCAACGCCGTCCACGCCTTCGTGGAGCGCAAGCGGCCCTCGATCGCGACGCTCAAGAGCGTCGGCGCGCCGGGCTCGCAGGTGGTGGTCCTCTACCTCACGCAGGTGATGCTGATCGCCGGCATCGGCACCCTGATCGGGCTCAGCGTCGGGGCGAGCCTGCCGTTCGTGCTGGACGCGCTGTTCGCCGCCGACCTGCCCCTGCCGCTGAACCCGACACTCGCCCCGGGCGAGCTGGCACTCGCCGCCGCCTACGGGCTGCTCACCGCCTTTGCATTCGCGATCACCCCGCTCGGCCGCGCGCACGACGTGCCGGTCTCGGGCCTGTTCCGCGATACCGTCGATCCGGCCCGGGTCAGCCCGCGCTGGCGCTACCGGATCTGGCTCGCCCTCAGCCTCGCGGCCCTCGTCGGCCTGTCGGTCGGCACGGCGTTCGACCGGCGGGTGGCGCTCATCTTCATCGCGGCTGCGGCCATCGCCTTCGCCCTGCTGCACGGGGTGGCACTCGGCCTGATGGCGCTGGCGCGTCGCCTGCCGCATCCGCGCTGGCCGGCGCCCCGGATGGCGCTGGCGAATCTCCACCGGCCGGGGGCGCTGACCCCCGCCATCGTCCTGTCCCTGGGCCTCGGCGTGACGCTGCTGGTCACCCTCAGCCTGATCGACGCCAATGTCCGTCGAACGATCAGCGCGACCCTGCCGGCGAAGGCGCCGAACCTGTTCTTCCTCGATATCCCATCCCGGGACGCCGCCGAGTTCCGGGCGTTCCTGGCGCGCTCGGCGCCCAACGGCAAGATCGAGGACGTGCCGATGATGCGCGGCCGGATCGTCGCCCTGAACGGCGTGCCGGCCAACAAGATCCGCCCCCCGGAGGACGCCGCCTGGGTTCTCGACGGCGACCGCGGCATCACCTACGCCGACATGGTGCCGGAGGGCTCGACCCTCACGGAGGGCGCCTGGTGGAGCCCCGAGCAGGGGGCCAAGCCCCTTGTCTCGTTCGAGGCCGAGCTTGCTCGGCAGCTCGGGCTGAAGGTCGGCGACAGCGTCACCGTCAACGTGCTCGGCCGCGACCTCACGGCGACGATCTTCAACCTGCGCCGGGTCGAATGGCGCAACCTCGGCATCAACTTCGTGATGGTGTTCTCGCCCGGCACCTTCCGGGGCGCGCCGCATTCGGACCTCGCCACCCTGTCGCTCCCGGGCGGCACCGATGCCGGCGCCGAGAACCGCATCCTGCGCGATGTGGCCAAGACGTTCCCGTCTGTGAGCGCCGTGCGGGTCAAGGACGCGCTCGACGCGATCGGCGACCTCGTCGGCCGGCTGGTCCTGGCGATCCGGGGGGCGAGCGCCGTGGCGGTGCTGGCGAGCCTGTTCGTGCTGGCCGGCGCCATCGCGGCGGGTCACCGGGCCCGGCTCTACGATGCCGTCGTTCTCAAGGTGCTCGGCGCCAGCCGTGCCCGGCTGCTCGCCGCCTACGCCATCGAGTACGCGGCTCTGGGATTGGCCACCGCCCTGTTCGGCCTTGCCGCCGGCAGCGTTGCCGGATGGGTGATCGTCGCGAAGGTCATGCACCTCGACTTCCGCCTCGACCTATCGGGGGCGCTGATCGCAGCGAGCGCAGCGGTGGCACTGGCGATCCTGCTCGGTCTGACCGGCACATGGCGCATATTGGGACAGAAGCCGGCACCGTATCTCCGGCAGACCTAGCGCCTGGTCTTCGCAGCTCTGCGATCTGCCGCGGCGGATAGTTAAGACTTCGCGGCCGAGACATCGGACTGGCAGGATCTGGGCAACCACCAGTCGAACGGACGCCCGCGATCGCAAGAATCGCTTTTAATCCCTGACTTGATGGACAAAAATACATCGTCGAGGCCCCGAAAAGCGACGTCGCAACCGTGGCCGGGGACTTGTGTGGGCGGCGACCGCGCAACATATTCCTGTTCGAGGTGCCAGCCTGGCGCCAGAGGTCCTGCGTGGGCCTCGCCCGAACACCACGCTGAGAGAGCCTCCGCAAGGAAACTCCCATGGCATTCGAGAACTCTCCCTTCCGGTACGGCGCCCAGCAGCCGTCCGGGTACGCCGGCACACAGGTCGATGTCGACCAGGGCCTGCGGACCTTCATGCTCGGCGTCTACAACAACATGGTCGTCGGGCTGGGCATTTCCGGCCTCGTCGCCCTCGGCCTGAACATGGCATCTGTCGCGGCCTATCAGGGCACGCGCCCGATCCTGACCCCCTTCGGTCAGACCCTCTATACGAGCCCGCTCAAGTGGGTTCTGATGCTGGCCCCGCTGGCGTTCATCTTCGTCTTCTCGATGCGGATGGACCGGATGTCGGCCTCCTCGGCCCGGACGATGTTCTGGGCCTTCGCGGCGGTGATGGGCGCCTCGATGTCCTCGCTCCTCCTGGTCTTCACCGGGGCGAGCGTGGTGCGGGTGTTCTTCATCACGGCAGCGGCGTTCGGCTCGCTCAGCCTCTACGGCTACACGACCAAGCGTAGCCTGTCGGGCATGGGCTCCTTCCTGATGATGGGCCTGATCGGCATCATCCTCGCGTCGCTGGTGAACATCTTCTTCGCGTCGTCGGCCCTGCAGTTCGCCATCTCGGTGCTCGGCGTGCTGATCTTCGCGGGTCTGACCGCCTACGACACTCAGAAGCTGAAGGAGATGTATCTCTCCAGCAGCTTCGACGGTGAGATGGCGGCCAAGATGTCGGTCAACGGCGCCCTGACCCTCTATCTGGACTTCATCAACATGTTCCAGTTCCTGCTGAGCTTGGTCGGCGACCGCCGCTAAGCCCCTCACGGATTGGGAACGAGCAAGCCCCGGCGGGCAACCGCCGGGGCTTCTTTTTTGGCCTGCGCGTATTGGAGGAGGGCGGCTATCATGCCGCCATGCCCGACGCGATCTCCGGTCTTTCCGCCTTTCCGATCACCCCGAGCGACGCCGACGGCCACGTCGATGCGGCGGGCCTGAATCGGCTGCTGCAACGCCTCGTTGATGCCCGGGTCGATTCCATTGGCTTGCTCGGCAGCACCGGAACCTACGCCTACCTGTCCCGGGACGAGCGACGTCGCACCGTGGAGATCGCCGCCGGAACGGTGGCTGGCCGGGTGCCGATCCTCGTCGGGATCGGGGCGCTCCGCACGGATGAGGCGATCAAGCTCGCCCGGGACGCCCGAGCCGCGGGCGCCGACGCGGGGCTACTCGCGCCGGTCTCGTATACTCCGCCTACGGAGGAGGAGGTGTTCCGGCACTTCGAGGCCGTGGCCGGGGAGGGCGGTCTGCCGCTCGTGATCTACGACAACCCCGCAACCACGCATGTCCGGTTCTCGCCGGCTCTGCTCGGCCGCATCGCATGCCTGCCTGGAGTGGTGGCGGCCAAGTGTCCGGCGCCGGAGCCGTCCGCGGTCGAGGCCGGATATGCGGCCCTGCGAGCGGCCGTTCCGCCGACTGTCGCCGTCGGGTTCAGTGGCGACTGGAACGCAACCGAAGCGCTGATCGCGGGCGGTACGGCCTGGTTCAGCGTGGCCGGCAGTCTATTCCCCAAGACCTGCCTGGCGATCGTGCGTGCCGTCGAGGTCGGCGACGCCGCGAGGGCGCGGGCGCTGAACGCCGAGCTTGCGCCCCTGTGGGATCTGTTCAAGGCGCATTCGAGCCTGCGCGTGGTCTACGCGCTGGCCGACCATCTCGGCCTCTGCCGGGCCGAGCCGCCGCGGCCGATCCTGCCGCTGGCGCCGGAGATCCGTGCGGAGGTCGTTTCAACCGTCCAGCACTTGAACCTGACGTGAGAACCTCAGACCGCCCGGGGCGGCGGCTCCAGCACGGCGAGCACCCGGGCCAGCTCGGTCCCGCGCTTCATCACCAAGCCGCTGGCAGCGATGACCGCATAGGCGCCCTGGCGGCGGGCGAGCTTCGGATCCTTCTCGATCCGGTAGAGCGGCATCTCGGACGCGCGGCGGTAGATCGAGAACACCGCCTTGTCCCGGCGAAAATCCATGGCGTAGTCGCGCCACTCGCCCGCGGCGACCTGCCGGCCGTACAGGTTGAAGATCGTGCGCAGCTCGTCCCGGTTGAAGGCGATCTGCGGGGGTTCCGCACGGGCGGGGAAGGGAATGACATGGCCCACCGCCTCGTCGGGTCTCGACCCCGCGCTCGTCCGCTCCGTCATCGTCGCTCCGTGGCACCCTTGCTTTGCCGGATGATGGCCTCCGCGGCCGCGCCCCGCAAGGGCGACCGCGCTGGGGCCCCGTGTCGCTCGCGACACATCCAAGCGACAAAAAACATGGTTCCGCCCAAATACCGCCTTTTGCGAGCCGCGTTGCGCCGGCACAACAGACGCTGAACCTCGCCGGGTCCTGCCCGGCCGGCGACCGTAACCCAGCTCCCCAGCCTTCGGTCACCGGTCGGGAGTCCAGAATTCGGCACTCCGAGGTTTCGAGACCCAATGACTTCAGGCCGCCCTCCGGGCGGCCTTTTTTGTCTCCCGTTGACCGCGGGATCCGGGTATGGCCAGCCACATCATGGGTCCGCCCACCTTCGACCACGCCTTCATCCAGACCCTCGACACGCTGTTCGCGTGGCGCCGCGACGTGCGCCGCTTCCGGCCGGACGCGGTCGATCCGGACAGCTTGCGCGCCTGCCTGGCCGCGGCCCATAGGGCGCCGTCCGTTGGCAACAGCAGGCCCTGGCGCTTCGTCCGCGTGTCCGATTCGACCCGCCGCTCCGCCATCGCGCACGACTTCGCCCGCTGCAACGAAGCCGCCGCAGAAGGCTACGACGCGGCGCGTGCCGCCCCGGCCAGGGCCCTCAAGCTCGCCGGCCTGACCGAGGCACCGGAGCATCTCGCGGTGTTCTGCGACGACGCCACCGAGACCGGCCTCGGCCTCGGCCGGGCCAGCATGCCGGAGACCCTGGCCTACTCGGTCGTCGGGGCGGTGCAGTGCTTCTGGCTCGCAGCCCGCGCGCGCGGGCTTGGCGTCGGTTGGGTCTCGATCCTGGAACCGGCCAGGGTCACCGGGATCCTGGCCGTGCCGGAGACCTGGCGGCTCGTGGCCTATCTCTGCGTCGGCCATCCGGTGGAGGAGCATCGCGACCCGGAACTGGAGCGCCACGGCTGGCAGGCGGAAGACCCGCGCGGGACAGAGTTGTTCGAGCGCTGAGCGGTCGAAGCGGCGGATTTACGCTACTCCTTTACCCTCCCCAAGACTTCCCGGGATGGGTGGTTCGTCAACCATAGCTTTTCCTGGAACGGCAAGCGCGGCCGTGGATTACTGGCTCGCATACGCTCACGCTTGTCGAGGACCATAGAGATGTCGGGTCGGGTGGCGGCTTTATTCGGGGTGGCCGGCGCGATGCTGGCGGGTTGCTTGGGGGCGGCCCAGGCGCGGGAGGTGGTGCCGTTCGAGAACGGCGTCGCGCCGGGCTCGGTGGTGATCAGCGTGTCCCAGCGCAAGCTCTATCTGGTGAATGGCGACGGCACGGCGATCCGCTATCCCGTGGCCGTGGGCCGGCCCGGCAAGCAGTGGTTCGGCACGGCGTCCATCGACGGCAAGTACGTCGCCCCGGCCTGGTCGCCGCCGGCTGAGGTGAAGCGCGACAACCCGCGGCTGCCGAACCTCATCGCCGGCGGCTCGCCGAGCAACCCGATGGGGGCCGCCGCCATGACCTTAGCCGGCGGCGAATACGCGATCCACGGCACCAACCGCCCGAGCTCGGTCGGCACCTACGCGTCCTATGGCTGCATCCGGATGTTCAACCAGGACGTGGTGGATCTCTACGCCCGGGTCGATGTCGGTACGCAGGTCTACATGACGCGGTAGACCTGCCGATCGGAGCCGTCCTTACCGGGCCGGCGGCGCAGTGGCCTCCACGGCGGTGAAGGTCTCGAGGATCCGATAGGTGTGCTCGGCGCCGGCCGGAACGCAGTAGGAATCGCCCGCCGCGAGCGCGGCGGTCTCACCGCCGACCACCAGTTCGGCCCGGCCGCTGATCACGTAGCCGACGGTCTCGTGCGGCGAGGACGTCATCGGCTTGTCGGCGTTCGGCTCCTCGGCGCGCCACATCCGCATTCCGAGCCGCTCGCCCCGCGCCAGGGCGATCTCGCCGTGCGGCCCCGCGGCCGCGCTGTGGGCCGATACCTTCGTGGTCATCATCGTGTCTCCCTGTCCGTGAGGCAGGGCAACGACGCTTGGACCGCCGCGTTCCGGATCGATCAGAAGTCGACCGCGAGTCCCTTCACCTCCCAGTCGTGGTAGCGCACAGGCTCCAGGCCGCCCCGGCCCATCCGCTCGGGCGCAGCACGGATCGCGGCGGCGCGGGCGTCGATGGCGGCACGGCGTTCGGCCGCCTCGGCCAAAGCCCGCTCCACGGCGGGGCTGAGCTTGTGCGCGGTCGCCGCGCCATCGGGCACATCATGTCCGTTCGGGTCTTGCATCGCGATCGCTCGGGTGTGAGGGCGTTGGCCTGAGGGCAACGGGTTCAGGAGTTAAAGTGGCATCGCGGGACACAGGCCGCAACACGCGGGTCGAGACGGCGACGCGGGCGACCACGCCCGACAGCGCGGGCCTCGGCGCCCGCCGGGCCGCCATGCAGGTGGTGGCCGAGATGATCGGCCAGCAGCGCCCCCCGGCCCTCGATGAGTCCCTCGCGCTGGCGATCCGGGCCGAAGCGCTGAACCCGGCCGACGCCGCCTTGGCCCGGGCCATCGCGGTGGCGACCTTCCGCCGCTACGGCCTGATCCGGGCCGCCCTGGCCGCCCGGCTGGAGCGCGGCCTGCCGGTCGAGAAGCCGCGGCTCACGGCGCTGCTCGCCACCGCCACCGCCCAGATCCTCGACCTCGCGGTCCCGGACCACGCCGCCGTCGATTGCGCCGTCCGGCTCGCCAAGGGTGACAGCCGGACGACCCATCTCGCCGGCCTCGTCAATGCGGTGCTGCGCCGGGTCGCCCGGGAGCGCGACGCGATCCTGGCCGAATCCGCCGACGCCCTCGGCATCAACACGCCGGCTTGGCTGGCAAGCCGCTGGGCCGCCGCCTACGGGCCGGAGCGGGCAGCCGCCATCGCCCAAGCGCATCTTGCGGGGGCGGCGATCGACCTGACCCCGCGCGGGGATGCGGCTGCCTGGGTCGAGCCGCTCGGCGCGGTGCGATTGCCGACCGGTTCCCTGCGCTTGCCGGAGAACGGCCCGGCGATCCCCAACCTGCCGGGCTTCCAGGAGGGCGCCTGGTGGGTGCAGGACGCCGCCGCGGCGATCCCGGCTCGGCTGCTGGCGCCCGAGCCGGGCACCCGCGTCCTCGACCTTTGCGCCGCCCCCGGCGGGAAGACCATGCAGCTCGCCGCCACGGGCGCTCACGTCACCGCCGTCGACCGCTCGGCGCCGCGACTGGAGCGCCTGCGCGAGAACGTCGCCCGGCTCGGCCTCGACGTCACCATCGCGGTGGCCGACGCCCTGGCGCTGGAGGCGCAGGACCACGATGCCGTGCTGCTCGATGCCCCGTGCTCGGCCACCGGCACGATCCGGCGCCACCCGGACGTGGCTTGGACCAAATCGGAGGCCGACATCGCCCGGCTGGCCATCCTTCAGACCAAGCTCCTCGACCACGCGGCCAGGCTGGTCCGTCCGGGCGGCTGGTTGGTCTACTGTACCTGCTCGCTGGAGCCGGAGGAGGGCGAGGCGCAGATCGCGGCCTTCCTGGCCCGCGACACCCGCTACCAGCGCGTGCCGATCCGGCCGGACGAGGTCGGCGGCGCCGCCGAGATGATCGACGGCAACGGCGATCTGCGCACCCTGCCGTGCCATCTGCCCGACATCCCGGGCCCCCGCGGCGGCCTCGACGGCTTCTTCGCGAGCCGGCTCGAACGGGTGGGATGAGGAGGGGTTGCCGATCGCGGCGTGCGCAAAGGACTGGATGGAGGGCTCCCCCGGGGTCTCGACCGTCCTTGCGGGCGAAGCGAAGCAACCTAGGGCTGCGTGCGCTCCCAAAATGTAGCGGATCCCTGGGTCGCTTCGCTGCGCGCGCAGTGACGAGGCCATCCGAGCACACGACCTTACCCTTGACAATGTTCCTATTTTGTGCTCATTAGCCGTCACCTGTCCCTCGGTGCTTCGGGCGCGATCCCGGAGCACGCTTCGGGGGTCCGTCCGGGGGCTGACCGGCGGGCTCGGGGGATGGGGCGG
>NZ_LKKO01000027.1 GCF_001455965.1 Methylobacterium sp. GXS13 | reverse complement strand
GAGAGCCAACTTCCGCGCCTTCCAGGTGACCGAGGCCCTGGACGCACTGGTGAAGCTCCGCGGTCGTCCAAAGAGCCTACGGGTGGACAATGGACCGGAGTTCGCCGGGCGCATGCTCGACCAGTGGGCGTACCTGAACGGGGTCGAGATCGACTTCTCACGACCGGGCAAACCGACAGACAACGCCTACATCGAGTCGTTCAACGGCCGCCTACGGGCGGAATGTCTGAACGCCTCGTGGTTCCTGTCGCTGGCCGATGCCCGCGAGCGCATCGAGGACTGGAGGTGCCACTACAACGAAGATCGCCCCCATACGGCCTTGGGCGGCTTGACGCCCCGAGCCTTCGCCAACCAAGCTGTCACAGCCCGAAAACTTGCATAGGCCGTGGACCACAAACGGGGTCAACTCCAGGCCGAAGATGTACTAACTTCGAACCTGGACCACCGAACGGGGGCAGGCCATCCCACCGACATTTTGCCAGGGCGCGCTTTATGGTACACACTACGAGACAAGATTTGGGGTGCAATTCATTATGTCAGAGTCCTCAGAAAGCACGCAAGGGCGAGAAGTTGTTGCCCATTCGGCTGATCCGCAAATGATGCTGCCGCTTAATAGGGTGCCGCTGACTGCGGCGGACGTATCGGCGATTTACGCGATACTGCTCGGCCGCCATCCGGAGGAAGGTTGCCAATGGGTGGGCATGGAAGCGCTCGATAGTATTTTGGCAATAGCGACCTCGGAGGAAGCTCGATCCCGCACCTTACCTGTCACTGAACTTCACTTCAGCGAAGGCAAGTTCGGTAAATTTTTAACCCACCGTGACGACCAAATAATCGGCTCACTCATCAGGAGTAGAGGGTATTTTGAAGAAGATATTGTGTCTCAAACAATGGTATTCTTAGAAAAAATTGGAGTTAGAGTAAATAACACTCATTTTCTGGATATTGGAGCAAATATTGGAACTCACAGTATCGCGGCATTGAAATATGGTTTTAATAAATCTATTTGTATTGAAGCCAATGTGGAAAATTATAAATTGTTGAAAATCAACTACATACTCAACGATTTTGATATGCGCGGTGTCGTTATTAACGCTGCAGCTTCAAGCTACGATGGCATTGCTACGCTGGAATTGTCACCTACGAACTTTGGCGATCACCGTATCCGAGTAGGAGGCATCGCGAAGGCTCGTTCCGTACACGGTGAGGAGGAGAGACGCGAGCAAGCGGTCCCAGTACGTCGCCTTGATACCATTTTTCGTGAATTTGCAATCCAGTCCAATTTGATTGGATTGACTTGGATCGACACTCAAGGGCACGAGGGTCACGTTTTATCCGGTGCCTCCGAGTTACTCGCAGGGCAGACACCTATCGTTATTGAGTTTTGGCCTTATGGTCTCAGTCGATCTGGAGGATACCAGATGTTGAGAGAAGCATTATTCAGACGGGATCGGTTCCTTGATCTCCGGCGTTCGTTAGATGCAGGGTCGCCAGTCGTTTGTGATATTGATCAGCTCGACCTGATGTTCAGTAAAATGTTAGAACAGGAGTCCCCAACTAATTCTCCTCACACAGACTTGCTTGTTCTTTAGATGTTTTGGTAAGGCAATCGACTAAGATACCAATCCCGGTGCACTTTGTGCATTTAATATTTATGATCGCTTATCTCAATTACTCCCGAATTTTTGATCTCGCTGCCGGAATGGATAATACAACAATAATCTGATTTATCGACGGGATGGCAATCGGATATGAGCACCGAAGCCAAAGCGTTGATGAGGTGAGCTGGGATGTGCCGATCATTCGTGGCTCCATCGAAACATTTTTGGCGGTCAGTCCCGTGGCACGCAGGGCGGTGGTGATGGCTGTGTTCTGGTAGTGCCTATTAGATACAGCGATGGGGCAACGAGCTGCGCCTCATTAAGGGGGTTCGCCGCTTATCGAAGCGCTGGAAGCATAACTGCGCGAGAAGCTCGGTATTCTGACTCGCGATTGATGCGCGCCGAGTCCGAAGTTGCTCTATGTAGGGGACTCATTCAGGTCCATGCGATGACACAGGAAACGAGCGCGACAGCGCCGAGTTAGCTGCAGGACAAGCGGTCATAGCGCGTCGCGACGCGCCGCCAGTTCTCAAGATGACCGAACAGGCACTCGAGGCGATTGCGCCGCCGGTAGGCGATCTGGCTGCGCTTGTAGGGCACCGTCCGGGTGGCCGTTGACGGGATAGTGTCGATCACTTCGTGGCTTTTCAGCCAATCCCTCAGGCTCTGGGCGTCGTAGGCTTTGTCGGCGATCAGGCGCTTGGGTGAGACGACGGCTCGCAGCAGCGGCAGGGCCATGCTAATGTTGGCCACGTTGCTGAGCGTCAAGGCGAACGCAGACGGTCGGCCGCGACTGGATTGCACCCCGTTTTGACCGGACAGGCGGCATAGCTCACGAAGGCATAGGCGCAAGCCTATGGGTAAGGCTATGTCATCTGATCCGATCGCCTCACCGGTGCATGGCGAGATCCTGAGCGGCGTTCAGCGCCGCCGTCGCTGGTCCTTCCACCGAGAAGATTCGCCTCGTCTAGGAGCGCCAGTAGCCCGGCTCGTCCGTGTCGTTCGTGGCTAACCGCTACGGCCTGTCGCCAAGTCTGCTGTTCTCGTGGAAGCGGCGCATGCTGGAGGGCGGCCATCAGGCCGTTCAAACCGACGAGGACGTCGTCGGAACCAGCCGGGTGCGCGAGCTAGAGCGGCGCTTGCGGGATCTCGAACGCCTGCTCGGCCGCAAGACCATGGAGGTCGAGATCCTCAGGAAGGCGCTGGACCTCGTGCGCAAAAAAAACCGACGTCGCCGCTCGTCTCCTGGGGCGGCTCGATGGGCGGTTCGCGGTGAAGACCGTCGCCGATACGCTCGGTGTGGCCCGCTTTCATCTCGTCGAGCGCCTCAGCAAATCCGCCCGGCCGCACGAATCCTACCGTAAGCCGGAGGACGCGGCGCTGTTGCCGACGATCCGTGCGATCGTCGATGCGCGGCCAAGCTACGACTACCGGCTCGTAACCGCCGTGGTGAACCGGCTGCCGCGCTCGCGCGGCGAGCCCGTCGTCAACGCCAAGCGGGTGCCGCGCATGCTGCGGATGAACGGGATCACGCTCGCGCTCCACACCGCCCGCCGTCCGGGCCGCACCCACGAGGGCGTCGTCGTGGCGTTGCGCTCGAACATCCGCTGGTGCTCGGACCATCTCGAACTGCACTGCCGGGACGGCGCGATCGTCCGGGTGCTGTTTGCCATCGATGCCTGCGATCGCGAGATCATGGCATGGTCGGCGACCACGGCCGGGGTCTCGGCCGAGATGGTCAGCGACCTGATGATCACCTGCGTCGAACGCCGCTTCGGTGCGACGAAGACCCCACACCCCGTGGAGTGGCTTTCCGACAACGGCTCCGCCTACATCGCCCGGCAGACCAGCGAGACCGCCATGGCACTCGGCCTGCGGTTGCTGTTCACGCTGGTGCGCTCACCGCAGAGCAAAGGCATCTCAGAGGCGTTCGTGAAAACGCTCAAGCGCGACTATGCCCGCCTGGCCATCCTAGCCGACGCCGAGACCGTCTGCGGCTTCTGCCCGGTTGGTTCGAGGACTACAACACCGTTCACCCGCACTTCGGACTGCGCATGCTCTCGCCCCGAGAGTTCCTCACCCGGAGTGCCTAAACCCGCCCCGCCGACTGTCCGGTCAAACAGGGTGCACTCCGCGCATTATCACACGGGGCGACGCGGGCGCACGTGACCCTGGCGATTATCGAGAGCCCCAAGGCGCAGATTTACCTGGCGCCGCAAATCGATCCGGGATGGCATTTCGCCTGAGGAAACCCAATTCCAGGGTTTGGCGCGCAACTGATAAATAGTTATAAACTTTAACCGGACAGTTTGTTCATTGATCTTTTGTAGTCGTTTATTCAGGTTCGATGCAACGAGAATTTGGCCGAACAAAAACTATGCCGTCCTTTCGGCTGCTCAGCTGGTCGAGTTTTTGGCCCACTTATGAATGTCTGCTGTCATTTTGACACACGTTGACTCGGTCTTCACTGGCGCAACGACATCCGAGGTGAAGTATGTCGTGAAAAATTGCGTTTTTAATTTGTATTGCGCCTGACTATAATTGAGAATTTTTGTTGTGCCCAATCATAAGACTATAAAATTGAGCGTGCGATAAATAATAAGATATTTTGGGCGGCGTTGCTTATCAATGAAGATGATTTAGGGGGGGGTAAAGGTTTCGATCTGATCCAATCGGCCTCGATAGCGATGAGAGATGGTGCGGATAGTGAAATTCTCTCTCACGAACTGAGCGGCGCGAACGCCCCTTTTCGCCGCCTCTTCGCGGTTCGACACCACATCGCGCATGGCAGCTGCAGCACTCGCGATCTTCGGGTCAGCCCAGACGCATCCTCTCTCGACCGCTAAATACTCGTCAAATCCAACAGCAACGAGATCATAATCGACAAGGTAGCTGTTCTCTGGCGTACAAAAGTCCATATTGCCCGAATAAGCGGTTGCGATTACGGGGCGTCCAAGTTGCATGGCCTCCAGCATGCCAAAGCCGAAGCCCTCGGCCCTGTGAAGCGACACGTAGCAATCACAGGCCATCTTCATGGAAAGGATCTGCTCGTAGGTAAAAGTTTCGTCGATAACCCGGATCCGCGGGTCGTCTCGAATCAATTCATCGATCGCGCGCCAGACACTGACCTGAAAGGCGTCGAAAATGCGGTTCTTGTTCCAGGTCTTGATGATAAGTGCCACTGTTGGGTCGTCTTTATCGAAAGCGGCTTGAAAGGCGCGCACGGTTGCCAGAGGATTCTTGCGCTCGACGAAGGAAAACGAATCGAATGTCGTCAAAAAGGTGAACACACCATCCCGACGAAGATCGAACGGCTTAAGTTGGGATGGCAGGTCTTCCACGGCCATTCCGACGTTGATCACTGGTTTATGTGTATAGGCCTTGTAAATCTGTTCGACGTAGTGTGACGATACCCAAATCTCATCTAATAGCTCAAGTGCAAGAAGATGAGACTCCGGAATTTTATTCAGTTCCCAAAAGAAATATCCAATGTTATAGCTGTGATTGAATGTACGTCTGGAAATTATAGATAAAGAAATTGGAATAAAATCTGCATTAAGGTGAAACAAATTGACACGATGCGGGTATTTGACAGGGCGATAATCAAGCTGGCTTGAGAATCCCACAAGCGCCGGATTCTCGACATTAAATGGTAAGGCCGATAGCGAATGCCCGTTGCCGTGCGCGAGGATTTGATATGAGAGGCGTGTCGCTTGTCCGAGCCCGGAGGTTTTATCGATAGGACCTATGACGGTCACACCCTCTTTCGTTTCGCTCCTAGCATTCACCGCCTGCGTTGCACGGCATCCCACGTCCTGTGCCGAGGCCGGGTTTGAGGCGGCGTTACGTGTATTGCTATGCCAGCGGGCTTGCCGGGCGAGATCGTGGGCGTCCGGAGCATCCTGCAAAAGAAAAGATAAATTGTCCTCGAGTAGAGTAGTGCCGTCTAATTCGCTCGCGAGGAGGGCTCGCATCGATGCGAGCGGGAGAAGATTTGCGATTTGAGGATGCTTGCAACTTAAGAAAATGAAGTAGTGAAGGGCAGCGATTCGGCCGGCGCTACTGCGCAGGTTGAGGCACTGTAACTCCGGACTCTTGGAGATATGCAATCGCATGAAGATACTGAGTGGAAATGTGCCTGAGGATTCTGGGTCGATATTCCGAAGCGCCGAAATTTGTTCTGATGTGATGAGCTTCCGCTCAAGGTTTATCTGTGGCGTCTTCTCGAAACACCACCAATACAGGGCTTCATACTGCACCTCCGGCCTTGCGACATCGAGCAGGTCTGGGCGATCCCGCCGGAGAAGATTCCATAGGGCTACGCTGATGCTCGCAGGGAATTCGGAGACCGGCAGCGGACTATTTAGAAATTGGAGTTGAGTTTGCGAGAGTGGAACGCTGAGAGACCGTCCCCAACGCATGCTATATTCTCCGATGTACCACAGGAGGACGTGCATGCGGTCCTTCGCAGCGCCGGACAGCTTGGCCTTGAGGTCCTTCCGGCCCGACCGAAGCACCTCGTTGTGGAGAAATTTCGAGATCAGGCCATCCGGATCCCGTTTGGGGTGAGCTGTTTCCAGGAGGATGGCCGTGAGCGGTCTGCCGCCGGGCGGGGATCTGACGTCGGCAGGACAAGCCCACTCGGCGCCGCTCTGCGCCGCGGAGTCCGCTTCCACTCGCAGTTCGGCAGCCATCAGCATCATCAAGGCTGAGAAACATTCGGGAACCGGCGGAATGGCACGGCGGAGGCTTGGGGTGTTTAGATGAATGTCCTTCTGGAGCACAAAGTCGCCGCCGAGGATCGAGATCTCGATTGCACCGTCCGCGCTCAAAAAATTTTGCAGATCAGCTACGAAGCCGTGCCGTCCATCGCCGATGCCGTGGTCCTTGAGATCCTGCCGAAAGATATCAGCTCTTACGATCTCCTTCTTGCCACTGACCGCTGTGATCTGGACGAGGAGAGGCAGATTGGGATTGCGTGCGTCGAAGGCCCATCCGGTAACGAGGGGCTCGTCGATGAAGTCGACAAAGCCACGCCATCTTTGATCGTCGGTCATATGCAAACTCATGAATGGGCATCGTGCCCCTGCCCAGGCACGGAAGACGCGGGTTCGGTTCCGCTCCGTCCGCCTTCTAGCACTCCCGGGACGCTTTATGCGATGCCGCGCTCTTTGGTCCAAAGACGGCCTTAAAAGAGGGCGAAATGGCTGAAGCTTCGTGTGGGTAGGGGATCTTGGGGTATGCTCCACATACAGATAGGAGCGCGAGCGTCGGCGCCCTCGATCGAGCGAACACGTCCTGGTAGGATCGCTGACGCTGTGGCTATTTGGGCTATCGCAGCAGCGGATCAAAGCGCTTCGTACAGATTTTGTGAGCGAAGCGGCGCGTGATGTATGGAGCAGATAATTCATATAATACCTATGCGAGCGGTAGAGTCCGACACAATAAATTCGAGTTCAAAGCTCTGAGATGAATTGTGATAATATATATCGGCGGGTGCTCTGCAATCTCCTTGATGTTTTCGGCAGCCGTGTATCAGAGCGAAGGCTGGCGCGCTCTGAACTATTTGATGCTGCGTGGTATCAGGCTAAGCAGGTCCCAGCGTTGTCGCTCGATGATGCTGCGCGGCACTACCTGCAGCAGGGCGCTGCGATTGGCTTCAGCCCCAGCCCGCTCTTTGACGGGCCGCGCTATCTCGCTCGAAATCCCGACGTCGCCAATGCAGGCCTGAATCCACTATTGCACTACCTCGACTGCGGATGTGTCGAAGGGCGGCCGATCTACCCACTTGTGAATCCTGAAACGGTCGCCCAGACTTCAAGTTCCGAGCTGTTCGACGCAGCGTGGTACCGAGAGAACCAGGCCCCGGATGTGTCGCTAGACCAAGCCGCGCAGCACTACTTGCAGGAGGGCGCCGCGCGGGGCCTGAGCCCCGGCCCACTGTTCGATGGGCCCTGGTACCTAGCGGACAACCCTGATGTCGCCGCCGCGGGCGCGAACCCCCTGCTGCACTATCTCGACAGCGGCCGCGCGGAAGGACGTCCGACCTGCCCGGTCGTCGATCCGGAAGCGGTCGCGCGGATCGCTGCTTCGGATCTGTTCGACGCGGAATGGTACTGCTCGACACAGGCCCCCGATGTTGCGCCGGACCAAGCCGCGCGGCACTACCTGCAAGAAGGCGCCGCCTGGGGCCTAAGCCCGGGGCCCCTGTTTGACGGGCCGTGGTATCTCAAGACCAACACCGATGTCGCGGACGCGGGCCAGAACCCGCTCCTGCATTACCTGAACGATGGGCGCGCCGAGGGGCGGCCGATCTGCCCGTTCGCCGATCCGGAGGCGCTGACCCACGTCGCCAGTTCCGAGTTGTTCGACGCCGAATGGTACCGGGCGACCCACGTTCCCGACCTCTCGCCGGACCTGACCGCGCGCCATTACCTCCGAGAGGGCGCGGCGTGTGGGATGGCCCCCGGGCCCCTGTTCGATGGGGCGTGGTACCTCGGCAACAATGCCGATGTCGCCGAAGCCGGCGCGAACCCGCTGCTGCACTACCTGGCGAGCGGACGCGCGGAGGGACGGCCGATCCGCCTCGCCGTCGCTCGCGATGCCGGTGCAAACCGGATCGAGACCCGCCCCATCGTCCTGGGCGAGAGCACGCCCGCGCGCATCGTCGTCGTCGTCCACGCCTTCTACGTCGACGTGTTCGAGGAACTCCTGCCCCACCTCGGGCGGGGAATTCCCCGGTTCGACCTCCTGGTCTCGACCGACCAGCCCGACAAGAAAGCTGCGCTCGAGGCGGCGGCGGAGCGCGCCGGGCTCGCCGACCGCTGCCGGGTCGTGCTCGTGGAGAATCGCGGGCGCAATTTCGGGCCGCTCGTCACCGTGTTCGCGCCCGACATCTTGCGCTACGATTATGTGCTCCACGTCCACACCAAGAAGTCGCTGTTCAGCGGTGCGGAGCAGACGCGCTGGCGCGACGAGATCTATCGGGCGCTGTTCGCCAACGCCGCCTGCGCTCGCCTCGCCGTGGCCCTCCTGGACGAGGACCCCCAGATCGGTTTGTTCTTCCCGGAGACCAGCAAGCACATCGTCTATTGGGCGCATACCTGGCTCGCCAATATCGGCGCGGGCTATGGGCTGCTCGACCGCCTCGGCCTGCGCTACGACGGGTTCGACGAGTATCTCGACTATCCGGTGGGCGGCATGTTCTGGGCGCGGGTCGATGCCCTGCGCCCGCTCCTGACCGCCGGATTGACCCCGCACGATTTCCCCGAGGAGCACGGCCAGACCGACGGGACGCTGGCCCACGCGATCGAGCGGGTGGTTCCCCTCGTGTGCCGGGCCCAGGGCTACGAAGCCGTCTGCTTCGACTACGAGCGCGGGCTCGCCCGGACCAACGGCAGCGCGCGCAATTGGCATCAGTACAGCGCCCGGACCCAGGACCAGGCGCTTCAGGCGCTGCACGACGTCGACCTCGTCTCGTTCGACCTATTCGACACCCTCGTCAGCCGCCCGGCCCGACGCCCGGATGCGGTGCTCAAGCTCGTCGAGCACCGGATTTCGTCGGAGACCGGCCGGCCGATCCCGCTGTTCGCGGAGCGTCGGGCCGCCGAGAATCGGGTGCGGGCCCGCAAACACCACCAGGGCGACGTCAACCTGTCGGAGATATACGCGGAGCTTACCGCCTCGGGGCCGATCCCGGGCGACGTGGTCGCGCGGGCGCACGCCCTGGAGAAGCGGATCGACCTCGGCGCCTTGCGCCCGCGCACGGAGGTCATCGCCGTCCTCGAAGCCGCGCACGCGCTCGGCAAGCGGATCGTCCTGATGACGGACACCTATTACGAGGAGGCCGACATCCGCGCGATCCTCAGCGGTGCCGGGATCGCCGACCGTTTCGCCGCCCTCTACGTGTCGAACGCGGTCGGCGCCCGCAAGGATCGGGGTGACCTCTGGCGCCACGTCGAGGAGGCCGAGGCGGTGCCGCGCGCCCGCTGGCTGCATGTCGGCGACAACGAGCACTCGGATATCCAGGCGGCCTGCGACCGCCGCATCCCCTACCTGCACGTCGCCCATCCGGCCAAGATCCTCGCCCAGAGCGGGTTCGTGCGGGACGAAGGCGATCTCGCGCGGACATGGCCGTCCGATCTGGTCGTCGGGCACGCCATGCTGGCGCTGGGCCGCAATCCGTTCCTCGGTCGAGCCGCCGGCCCCTACCTGTCCCTCGGCTCAAGCCGTGAGATCGGGTACGCCGTGTTTGGACCGCTGATGCTGGTGTTCATGTCCTGGCTGATCCGCCACCAGGCCTTGGCCCGGGTCGAGCGGTTGTACTTCCTGGCGCGCGAAGGCGACGTCCTCGTCAGGATCTACCGGCTCATCCGGGAGCGCTACGGCTGGGGCCATCTGCCCGAGGGCCGCTACTTCCACGTCTCCCGACAGACGGCGATCGCCGCCGCCCTCACCAAAGAATTCCGCCCGGAGCTGGTGACGGCGGCCGGACGCTACGTGGGCACCGTGCAGGGGCTCCTCTGGAACAGGGCCGGGTTCACGGCCCCGGCGCATCGTGGACTCGACCAAGTCGCGGTGCGGCTTCCGGGCGATGTCGCGCTTGTCGAGCGGATCATGACCGACCTCGAGTCGGAGATCGCAGCGCATGCGGCGGACATGCACCGGCGCCTCCTGGCCTATGCCCGACAGGAGAGATTGGATCCGGATGTCGCCTGCGGCGTCGTCGATGTCGGGTACTCGGCCACGATCCAGCGGATGATGCAGACGGCGCTCGGCCGGCCGCTGGTCGGGTTCTATCTGGCGGCCCTGGACAAGGCGAACGCCGTCGCGGCGGAGGGCGGGACCGCCTTCGGCTGCCTGTGCGAGAACGTCGCGACCTTGACCGCGTCGATGCCCGCGCTGAACCACTCCCTCGCCGTCGAAGCCTTCCTGACGGCCGCCCATGGGCAGGTAGTGGGCTACGACACGGCGGGCGATCGGGTCGAGCCGCTGTTCAAGGCGGATCCGCGGACGCCGGAGGAGCACGCCATCCTGGCCGAGCTGCATGCCGGCGCCGAGCAGTACGTGATCGAGACTCTCGATCTCTACGGGCCGGAGCTGTTGCGGGCCGAGATCCCCCTGATGGCGCCGCAGGAATTCCTGCGCCTGCTGATGGAGGGCGCGATCGCCACGCCCTCGGAGCCGATCAGGAAGCTCGGCGTCGAGGACGATTTCTGCGGCTTCCCGCTCCACAAGGTCTACGCGGCCGTGTAGCCGCGGCGGCCGGGGCCGCTCAGGAGGCGGCGAGCGCTTGCAGGATCGCGTTGGGCGAGACCGCGTAATCCGCATGCATCGGATGAAGTCCCTCCGTCTGCACGGCGTGGCCGCGGACGAACAGGAGGCGCGCCCCGCTCGACTCGATCAGGCTGGTGAAGCCCCGGAAATAGAAGGCCGGGTTGTCGTGGGTCAGGGCGATGACCTTCGCGCCTGGGCGGCAGAACAGGCCGTTGATCAGCGCGGAGCTCGCCGACCCGACGACGATGTCGGCCGCGTGATAGATCTCGACCTGCTCGGCGAAGGTGTAAGTCTCGGGCTGGATGACCTCGAAGCCGTGAGGCCGCAGGGCGTCCGCGATCTCCGCTTCATTGACCAGTCGACGCTGCGTGAAGCCGCGCCGGGACAGGAGGATGCGCCGCCCCGTCCGCCGCAGGTCGCCGCCCTGCGCGGCGAGCCGCTTGAGGATCTTGCCCCGCATGGCGGCGAGGATATCGCGCGGCCAGATCGCGTCGTAGATTGGCAGGCCCGGCCGCGTGTCGAACGGGTAGAAGGTCGGCACCGGGGCGAGGCCGAGTTCGCGAAAGCGGGTCGCCACCGGCGGCAAGACCTGCACCGGGCGGTCGCGCTCGTCCATGAGCGCGATGATCTGCCGGTGCGAGTCCGGCATCCCGTCATCGACGCAGAGCGGCAGGCCCGCCGGGCAGGCGGGGTCGTTGAACCACAGCATCCGCGGGGCGAATTCGAGCAGCCAGTGGCCGTATTGCCGGCTCTGGAAGCCGAACAGCATCAGGCCGGCCTCGACCTTCTGGATCTCCGCGGGCGCCTCGACCAGCGCACGCTCAGGCCCCCAGACCGCCAGCATGATCTGGCCGGGATTGACCCCGTCCTTGATGTCGGCGACGCCGCTGAGGGGGTGGGCAGCCAGGTCGTAGATCAGGCGCTGCCCGTTCAGCACGACGTTGCTGCGGGGGAAGGTCAGGCAGTCCTTGAAGAATGCGACGTATTGCGGTGGCGCGTCGAGGGACCCCGGCTGGGAGGTCAGCGCGATCGAGCCCCCGAGGAACTTCACCTCGGGGTCCGGGATCCTGCGGCAGGCCAGGAGTTCGCGATAGCGCCCGTGCCCTTCCTCGGCGGCCTGTCGGGCCGAGACGATGTCATGGATGCCGACGGGACCGAAGCCGGCGATCGCCCGCGTGCTCGCGTGCAGGGCCGCGGCCTCTTCGTAGCGGCCCGCCTCCGCCAAGGCGTTCATCTGCAGGATGCGCAGGTTCCGGATCTTGGTGCTGAGGCTGTGACCGTCCCCGGTCGAGAGGTCGGCATCGCCGCCATTGAGGGCGAAGGCGAGGCGGTAGCACTGGACGGCGGGTTCCGCCCGGCCACGGCACTCGTGGTCCCACCCCACCCCCAGCAGCGCCCTGGCGGCTTGGCGCAGGGCCGCCTCGGTCCCTCCGCGACTCTTGATCTCGGCGACGAATGCCGCCGCCTCGTCCCAGCGCGCGTGCTCGACGCAGTCGCGCAGGCGCGCCGTCGCGGCAATCCATCGCCAGCGCTGGGGATCCCGCGGGTCGATCGTAGCGGCGAGTTCGTAGGCGCGCGCCGCGTCCCCGAACCGCGCACCGCCTTCGAGCCGGAACCCGAGGGCCTCCAAGTGGCGCAGGGTCGCGGCCGCGCGCGCCGGCGGGGGCGTTTCCGTGCTGAGCAGGGTGGCCAGCGTCTCGAGCCTGGTCGGAGCATTGCCGCTGTCGATCGACCGGATCAGGTCGATGAAGGTCGCCGTCGGCCGCATGGCGCTCCCGTCTCCAGTATCCGAGAGCTACGTGCCGACGCCCACGCTTTCCAGGCCGCGCAGCACCTGTCCGGGCGTGACCGTGTAGTTGACGTGGAACGGGTGCGTGTTGTCGCTCGGGACCGTCGAGCCGCGAATAAACAGAACCTTCGCGCCGCTCGACTCGATCATGCTGGTGTAGCCGCGGAAGTTGAAAGACCGGTTCTCGTGGATCAGCGCGACGACGCGGGCTTTGTCGTTGCAGAAGATGGTGTTCGTCATCGCGGAGCTCGCCGAGCCGACGATCACGTCGGCCGAATGATAGAGCGCGATCTGCTCGATGAAGGACAGCTTCTCCGGGTAGACGACCTCGAAGCCGTGGCGCGCCAGAGCGTTGATGATCTCGGCTTCGTTGACGAGCTGGCGCTGCGTAAAACCCTTCCGCGAGAGGAAGATCCGCCGCCCGGTGGTACGCAAGTCCACGCCGCGCGCCGCCAGCTTATCGAGCACGGCGCGCCGCATGGCACCGAGGACATCCTTCGGCCAGACCGAGTCGTAGACCGGCACACCCGGTCGCGCGTCGAACGGGAAGAAGGTCGGGACCGGGGCGACCCCGAGCTCCTTGAAGCGAACCGCCTGTGCCGGAAGCGGTAGGATCGGTCTCTTCCGCTCGTCGAGGAGTTCCACGATCTGCCGATGCGTCTCGGGCATATGGTCATCGATGCAGATCGGGAAGCCCGCGGGGCAGGCGGGATCGTTGAACCACAGCATCCGCGGCACGAACTCGAGCAGCCAGTGGCCGTAGTTCTTGCTCTGGAGCCCGAACATCATCAGGCCGGCATCCAAGGTCTGCGCCGCGGCCGGCTCCTCGACCAGGGCACGACCGGCTCCGTAGACGGCCGTCATGATCTGATCGGCGTTCTTCCCATCCTTGATGTCCGCGACGCCGCTGTCCGGGTGTGCGGCGAGATCGTAGATCAGGCGGTTGCCCTGGAGCACGAGGTTGCTGCGCGGGAAGGTCAGGCAGTCTCTGAACCGGGCGACGTATTGCGGCGGGGCGTCCAGGGTGCCGCAGGTCGACAGCAGCGCCACCGGACCTTCGAGGAAGCGGATCTCCGGCTCCGCAATCCGGCGGGGGCCGAGCATTTCTTTATAATCGCCATCCCCCTCGGTGGCGGCCTGACGGGCGGAGACGATGTCGTAGATCCCCAGCGGTCCGAGCCCGAGGACGTGACGCGTCCGTTCGTGCAGCGCCCGCGCCTCCTCGTGCCGGCCACCTTCGGCAAGCGCGGTCATCTGCAGGCTGCGCAGGTTGCGGATCTTGCGCTCGAGCGTATCGCCGTCGATCGTCAGGGCCTGCCCGCCCAGCTGGTCCCGGGCGATCCGGGCGAGCAGGTAGCTGCGCACCGCGCCCTCGGCGTTGCCGGCGAGCTCGTAATCCCAGGCGATGTGGATCAGCGATGGGTCGTTCGGCCCGCGGTCGCCGGCTGCAGCCTTGGCCTGGCGCAACTCCTCCAGGAGGCCGTCCACGGCGTCGAATGCCTGGCGCCGGCACAGATCGACGATGCGCGTCCGGATGGCGGCCAGATGGTATTGGGCGGTGCGGGATCGCGAGGTCCGCGCCGCCAGCGCGTAGGCGCGGGCGGCGAGCTGGAGGCTGTCCTCGCCCTGGAACCGGAAGCCCAGGGTGGCGAGGTGCTGCGCGGCCGTCTCGGCCCGGTCATCCGCCACGGTGGCGAGGGCGCCCTCGATCGCGTCGAGCGCGGCCGTGCCGTTCGACCGATGGGCCTGCGTCAGGATGCGTCGAAAGTCCGCCTGCATCGTCCTCGACCGTTCCCTCTCGCGCGCCTAGCGGGACGCCAACGCCCGCTCCACGCAGCGGCAGACCTCGGCGATCTGCTCCCGGGTGATCGCTGGGAAGAACGGCAACCCGATGGCGCCGGCGGCGACGCTCTCGGTCCGCGCAAGGCCGTCGTGCCGGCATGTGGCGAAGGCGGGATGTGCCTGGCAGCCGGTGCCGTACCAGCGCCGCCACTGGATGCCGGCCGCGTCGAACTCCGCCGTCACCGCCTTGGTTGCGGTGGGCTCGAACAGCGCGTTCACCGTCATGGTCAGCCAGTCCGCGCCGAAGCCGGGCTGCATGCGCACGCCGATCCGGTCGAAGCCCCCGACATAGGCCAGCGACGCCTCCCGCAACTGCCGGATGCGCGCCTCCAGGCCGTCGAACACCGCCAGGCCGACGGCAGCGGCGTATTCGGAGATGCGGTAATTGCCGCCGCGCACCTTCGAGACCCGGCTGGTCGTCGTGAAGCCGAACCCGGTCATCGCGGTGGTCTGCTCCACCAAGGCTGTGTCGGTGGTGAGGATCGCGCCCCCCTCGCCGATCCCGAGCGCCTTGGTGGCGTGCAGGCTGACGCAGATCGGCTGCGCGCCGACCCGGCGCAGGTTGAGCGTGGCGGCAGCCGCATCGAACACCACCGGGATGCCGTGCATCGCCTCGAACGCTTCCCAGGCGGCGCTGTCGATCGGCGCCCCGAACGGGCTGACCACCACGACAGCGGCGACATCCCCCTCCGCCATCGCGAGCGCCCGCTCGGCGATGGCCGGCGTCAGCGACAGGGTCTCGGGATCCACGTCGGCGAAGAACGGCTCCAGGCCGACATTCACCGCCGCGTGCGCGGTGGCCACGAAGGTGTAGGCCGGCATCAGGCAGAGCCGGCCCTTGCGCCCCGCGATCCGGTAGCGCAGGGCGAGCTCGATGGCGCTGGTGCCGTTGCCGGTGATCGTGGCCGCGACCGGCGCACCATTGGCCCGCTCGGAGACGAAGGCGCAGAGCTTGGCCGTGAATTCACGGGAGAGCGGCCCGTAATTGCTGTAGGTGTGCGTCTGATCGATCCGGCGGAGATACGGGACGATGGCGTCCGTCTCCGGCAGGCTGGGAATGAGCACGGGGATCATCGTCGAGACACGTCCTGACTGTCGGCCGCCACCATCCTCGTCGGCATGCTCCGGTGACGTGGCCCGCTATACATGCCGGGGCACCGCCACGGAAGGCGCCAGCTCGGGCGTGACCTGCAGCCGACCCGTCAGGCGCGCGGCCGGGGCCGGGCCGGCAAGGCGCGTGCGGGATTTCCGAACACCGTCTGACCCGCCGCCACGTTCCGGATCACCACGGCACCGGCCCCGACCAGGGCATGCGCGCCGATTCGGATTTTCGGGATCACGCAGGCGCCCGTTCCAAGGAAGGCCCCCTCCCCGACCTGGACATGGCCGGCCAAGTGGACGCCGGGGCTCAGCGTCGCGAAATCCTCCAGCGCGTTGTCATGGGCGATCGTGCAGCCGGGATTGACCAGCACGTGCTCGCCGAGCCTTGCATCGGCGGTGATGGTGGAATGGCCGAGGATCACGGCACCCGCGCCGATGCGGCTGCTCGCGCCGATCAGCACACCGGGATCGATGATCGTGCCGAACTGCGCACCGATCTCGGTTTGCAGATGCGCCACCGCCCGGGCCCGGGGCCCGGGCTCGCCCAGCGCCACGACGAAGCGTAGGCTGTCGTCCCCCGCGAAGGTGCGGACGTCGCGGACCACCGGCCTGCCGCGGAACGTCTCCGGCGCATCGATGCCGGGATCGACGATGCTCGCCTGCAACTCGATCGCGGTCTCGTACGCGTTCAGGCGTTCCAAGACGTCGATGATCTCGCGGGCGAGAGCGCCGGCCCCGTACAGGACGAGGCGAACGGTCATTGCGTCGGCATCCGTGACTGCCTCCGGGCCCGACCCGATCCAACTGACGGCCTGTCGCTCGGGTGATCGTCCATGCGCGGGAGTTCCTGCCTGTCCGGCGCCCTGCCCTACACGAGTCCCTGCGGGCCCTCCAGGGTCGGTGACCATACTGGTCCGTATGAGTCCGCTCCGGGTCCGGGTGCCTCGTCACGGGGCGTCGGTTCCAGTACACCGCCCGCGGTTGGGCTGCCCGATGAGCGAGTGCGTGCAAGGCGCGGAACAGATGATGAGGCCGACGGAGACATTCATCGCCCTGATCCGGACGGTGACCGCCGATAATGCCTCGGACATGGTCGAACGCATGCGCGCCCTCGCAGCCCTTGCGGATCGCACGGGCGCCGAGAGCGCCGCGATGCGGCGGCACCTGGAGGCGCTCGCGTTCCGCCTCGAGGGCAATGATCATCTCGGTACCGCGGCAGACATCTACGATCTGATCGGCTCTCTCGTCCCCGACAATCGCGAGCGCTGGACGAGAGCCGCCGCCATCGCGCGCCTGCGCGACCTCTGCGGGCGCGGCCGCTTCGACGAAGCCAGCGCGTACGCCGCTCGCCTTCGCGCCGAAAGCGAGGTGCCCGCGCTGATCCAGGACGGCGTTACCACCTTGCTGCGGCTCGGTTGGGCGCACGAGTGCCGGAACGAACCCGGGCCCTGCCTGCAATGCTACCGCCTCGCCTATGAGCTGAATGGTGGCGACGCGGGCGTGACCACCGAAGACGGTGACCGGCTCAGTAGCAAGGTGAAGAACCTGCGCCGCCTGAGGCTCGATGCCCTGCTGGAGGCCGGGCGCTTCGATGAAGCGATCGTCCTCCACGCGCAGACCCGCCACGTCACCGGCTCCGGTCCGCTGTCCGTCTACGACATGGTCTCCGTGAAGGCCCTCGCGGCGGCCGGCGGCGCCCGGTATACCGAAATCCGGCCCGCCCGCCGCATCGCGGCACCCGAACTGCGCTTCTGGGAGCCGCCGCCCACCCTGCGCTCCGAAGCGGGCGGGCTCGACATGCCCGCTCAGTATCTCGCGTTCCTCGACGGGTGCCGGGCATTCCCGCGCAGCAACGTCGTCGTCGCTGGCGATAAGCTCGTCTACGATCTGGCCGTGCACCCACGCCGCCGGGACGTCCTGCTGCAGGATGGTCTCAACCCGGATCAGATCATGACAGCCGCGTTCGGCGCGACGCGCGCCCTCGTGGAGGTGCCCGAGGACGCGCATGCGGTCGAGGCTGGGCTAATGATGTTCGGTCTGCAGAGCCGGAACTACGGGCACTGGTTCTGCGAGTTCGTGCCGCGCATGCTTGCCTACAACGATCCGCGCTGCCCGGACGGGATTCCACTCTGCATCGACGACCACATGCCGGACTCGCATGAGGAGATCCTGCGCCTCCTCGACACGCGCGAGCGGTCTGTGCTCAAGCTGCCGCCCAAGCCGGTCGAATTCGGGCTTCTCGGCATGGCGCCGGTGCCGGCCTTCTTTCCGTTCGACATGAAGCCCGGCTTACCGTTCTACGACACGGTCTGGCCGGCTTACATCTTTGCAGCCGTGCGCGAGCGGATCCTCGAACGCGCCCGCGAGCGTGGCATCCTGTCGGACCGGACCGATCGGCGTCTGTTCATCTCGCGCAAGGCCTTCACCCAGCGGGCGCTGCTGAACGAGGCGGAGATCGCCGAGAGCCTGCGTCCCCTGGGCTTCGAAGTGATCTACCCGGAAACGATGTCGTTCCTCGAACAGGTCGACGCGTTCCACTCGGCCGCCCTGGTGGTCGGTTCGTCGAGCTCCGCCCTGAGCAACGCCCTGTTCTGCCGGCCCGGCTGCCGGATCCTCGGCCTGATCCACGAGGAGCTGGCCTTCAACTTCCGGGGCTACACCAGCTACATCGAGGCCGGGGGCGCGCGGATCCTGTTCCTGCGCGGCCGGACCCTCCATCGTCCGGGCGTGCACGCCTTCCACGTGAGCTACACCGTCGATCCCAGGAAGGTCGTCGCGGCCGTCGCCGCCCTGGAAAACGAGGTCGCGTCCGGCACGCCCGCCGGCTTCACCCTCTCGGACGCGGACAGCCCTCCCATCCGCGTGCCGGATGACGACGCGCTTCGATCGCCGGCCGGCGCGGAACCTGTGCGCGTCGATTCCGAGCGCCTCGCGCACCTCACGACCCTGGCGGTCGGTCCAAACGCGGGTCCGAACCAGGGCCTGTGCGCCCTGGAGGCAGTGGCCTACCTCGCCGGCGAACCCCATTCCGATCAGCCCGCCTGCGTCTCGCCCAGCATCGCCGCCTTCATCCGGGCATGGAGCGATGGCCTGCCGCAGGCCGAGCGCGACGGCTTGATCCTCCCGCTCGTCCCACGGCTTGTCGGAACGAACGGTTCGGAGGCCCTGGAGCGCCGGCGCATCGCGCTGGTCGCTGATTGGCTCGTGCGCAGCCACGTGCCGGCCTGGTTCCGGCTGGCCAAGCTGAACGTCGAGGCGGACGAACTCGCCGACCAAGCCGAGCTCACGGATGTCGCCGATCTCGCCTCCCTGTGCGATCACCTGAAGCGCGCCCGCAAGCGGGCGGCGGTCGCCAACCTCACCCTGCGGCAGACCGGTTCCGCGGTTCGGGCCGCGGCCTGGGATGCCACCCAGCAGGCCGCCTGGATCACCGTCCGGGACGCCTTGGAAGAGGCCGGGCCGCCGATCCTCGCCGCCGGCTGGGATGCGGCCTATGCGGCCGCCTACGCGGCGACCCGGGCCTACGGGAAGGCGCCGCTGGAGCCGACACAGCGCATGCTGCAGCAGTCCGCCCTCGCCCTGGTCGAGCGCCTGATCGACGCGCGAGACCCGGACCCGGCCGGGTCCGACGCGCCGGCAGTCCCGGCCCCGGCGCACCCGGGCGCCGAACTCAGGCCATGAGCGGCGGTCGAGGACGTCACGGGCCGCCGGTCGATCCGGCGGCCGGCGCCGGCCCATCGGCTTCGGCTCTCGCGGGGGCCCGCTGCCTCGTGCTGGGCGGTGCCGGTTTCCTGGGCCTGAACCTGTGCAACCGCCTCGCTCAGGCCGGCGCCGAGGTCACCTGCTTCAGCCGCAGCCACCCGCAAGCCGAGGTCCTCGACCGGCGCGTCGCCCGGGTGACCGGCCAGTTCGCCGATCGGCTCGCGATCGCCAATGCGGTCGAGCGTCAGGATTTCGTCTTCCACCTCATCGCCGGATCGATCCCCGAGAGCTCGAACCGGGACCCGTCCGCAGAGCTCGCCGCCGCGCCGATCGCGACCCTGCACCTCCTCGAGATCTGTCGCTCGGCCCGGATCAGGAAGGTCGTGTTCGCGTCCTCCGGGGGGGCGATCTACGGGATCCCGCGCGCCACCCCGATCCCGGAAGCGGCGCCCACCGATCCGATTTCGGCCTACGGCATCAGCAAGTTGATGATCGAGAAGTCCCTCCACCTGTACCAGCATCTCCACGGGATCGATTACCAGATCCTGCGGATCGCCAACCCGTATGGCCGGTTCCAGCTCGGCAACAGGCACCAGGGCCTGATCGGCAGCACCATCCACCGCGTGCTCGCGGATCTGCCGCTGGAGGTCTGGGGCACCGGGGACGTCGTGCGCGACTTCCTGCACATCGACGATGTCAGCGACGCCTTCCTGGCCGCTGTCGGCTATGACGGCCCCCACAAGGTGATGAATGTCGGCAGCGGCACGGGCCTGAGCGTCAACCAGATCATCGCTGAGCTCGAGCGGGCCTTCGAGCGCGAGCGCCTGCCCTGCCTGTACAAGCCGAGCCGCGCCGCCGACGTGCCGGCCAACGTGCTCGACACTACGCTGATTCGGTCCGAACTCGGCTGGCGGCCCCGGGTCGCCCTGCGTGACGGGCTCATCGGCACGATCGACTGGATGCGGGCCCATCTGACGGCGGCGCGCGGGGACGCGGTGCCGCCGAACCCGGCACGCTGAGGCCGGAAAAGCCCGAGAGCGGTCGTGCTCGCCGGCACAGCCGATCGTCGTCAGGCCCGATATTTAGGGCTTCGCCCCGGAGCGGCCATGTTTCTCGCCGACAGGGCAGCCCTCCGATCCGCGAGGAGACCGCATGTCCTTCCTGCACGATCTGCCGATTGCCGACCTGATCGCCAACTACGGCTACATCGCCATCTTCGTCATCATCACGCTGGAGAGCGCCGGCCTGCCGCTCCCGGGCGAGACGGTCCTGCTGACCTCGGCGGCCTATGCCGGCAGCACCGGCAACCTGAGCATCGCCCTCGTGGTGGCGATCGCCGCGACCGCCGCGATCCTCGGCGACAATGCCGGCTACTGGGTCGGACGGCGCTGGGGCCTGCCCCTGCTCCTGCGCAAGGGTCACATGATCGGCCTCGATCACGGCCGGCTCAAGCTCGGCCAGTACCTGTTCCGCCGGCACGGCGGGAAGATCGTGTTCTTCGGCCGCTTCACCGCGATGCTGCGCGCCTATGCGGCGGTCCTGGCCGGCGTGAACAAGCTCGATGCGCGCCGCTTCATGTTTTTCAACGCCGTCGGCGGCGTCGCCTGGGCCTCGATCATGGGCTTCGGCGCGTACCTGTGCGGCCGGTCCATCGAGAACGTCATGGGCCCGGTGGGCCTCGCGCTCCTGGCCTTCGTGCTGTTGGGCGCCGTGGCCCTGTGGATGTTCATGCGCCGTCATGAAGCGCGCCTGATGGTCGATGCCGAGGCCGCGATCCCCGGGCCGCTGGTCGAGGGCTCGGTCGGGCCGCAGGCGGTGGCGGGGTAGGCAGAGCCGCCCCGGGCCACGAGTAGTCACGTCGGTAAGGGCTGCTCGCGGAGTCGTCGCCGCATGCGAATGGCTAGGCTGGCGCCTCTTCGAGACGATGGCGTCCCAACGCGAGCGAACCCGCCGGATAGGCCGGACCGCCCAAGGTTGACCGGTCCCGGAGCCGATCGTATCACCTCGCCTCACACGCGGCGCGGGGATCGATCGTGCCGGGACCCGATCGATCCCGCCGCATGATCCCGCGCCCGGATCGCAGGACGTCGAGACTGAGACGGAGCCGACCTTGAGCGAGGACGTGGACGCGCTGCGGGCCGAGCTCGCCGAGACACAGGCGAGGCTCAAGGACGCGCAGGGCGAGCTAGCACGGCTGGTGCGCCTGGCCGAGGCCGATCTGCAGCGCCGGCGGCCCGGCGAGCAATCGAGCGTCGTCGCCTCCTCGGTGCGCCGGCCCCCCGCCAAGGAGGTCGCGGCCCGGATCGCCAAGTTCGTGCATCTCTACCGGGAGGCCGCCGCGGCGAGCCCCGAGCGGGCGCCGGTCGTCCCCGAGCAGACCCTGCTCGACTGGCTCGAGACCTCCGGGCTGTTCGACCGAAATTTCTATCTCGCGTGCAACGACGACGTCGCGAATGCCGGCGCCGACCCGACGCGGCACTATTACAACCACGGCTCCGAGGAAGGGCGCCTTCCCGGCACCCTCTAGAGCATCGTCCCGAAAGGTGGCTTCCGGCTTTCGGAGAAAGACGATGCGCTAGAGGGGCCGGTCGAAGGAAGCGGTCCCCAAGCGCGTTCGAGGAATTGGATCGATGCAGGACGGTGCAGGAGACGCCGCGCCGGGTGCGAGCACGGCGACGCCCGCCCTAGAGCCGTGGCAGGACGATTTCTCGACGATCTATCGCAGCGGCCGGTTCGACCACATCTGGTACGCGACGCGCTATCCCGATGTCGGCCTGACCGACCTGTCGCCGCTCGAGCATTACGTGAAGTACGGCGCCCGCCTCGGGCGGCAGCCGCGGGCCGACTTCTCCGCGGAGCCGGACGATAGCTTCGACGGCAGCTTCGTCAACCCGTTCGCCGCCTGGATCCGCGCCCGCGCCGAGGCCGAGCCTGCGCCGGAATGGAACCGGCCGGTCGTGTCGGTCCTGTGCATCACCTACAACCAAGCCCGGTTCATCCGGCAGACCCTCGACAGCATACTCGGGCAGGTCACGGATTTCCCGTTCGAGCTCCTGGTCGGCGACGACCGGTCGAGCGACGGCACCGCCGAGATCATCGCGGACTACGCCGCGCGCCATCCCAACCTCGTGGCGGTGCTGCGACCTGAGAATCTCGGGCCGAACAAGAACTTCGCCGACCTCACGGCCCGCGCCCGCGGCGAATACGTGGCGATCTGCGAGGGCGACGATTACTGGACGGATTCGAGCAAGCTCCAGCGCCAGGTCGAGTTCCTGCGGGCGAATCCGGAATTCACCCTGTGCTTCCACCCGGTGCGGGTCCTCTACGAGGACATGCCCGGCGTCGAGGAGATCTATCCGAAGCATTCGAGCCCGCAGCCGTCGCTGTCCGACCTGGTGGCGCACAACTTCGTCCAGACCAACAGCGTGCTCTATCGCTGGCGCTACCACGGCGAGGAGCCGTTCCGGCTCGACGAGGGCATCGCCCCGGGGGATTGGTACGTCCACCTGATGCATGCCGAGGTCGGGCGCATCGGCTTCCTGCCGCAGGTCATGGCGGTCTACCGCAAGCACGCGGCCGGGATGTGGGCGACCTACGCCACCGAACTCGCCCGGCACAAGAAGCTCGGCAATTCGGAGATCGCGTTCTTTCGGACGCTGCGCGGCCATTTCGGCGGGCGCTACGCCGCCGGCTACGAGGCCTCCCAGAAGGCGATCTTCCGGCGCCTGGCCGAGGCCTATCTCGATGAGGAGGACGTCCCGAGCCTCGGCGCCCTGATCGACGCCAATCCCGACATCGCCCGGGCGGCCCTGCGCGACATGGGCCTCGACGCGCCCGACGAACTCTCCGGCGAGCCGGAAGCCCTGCGCGCTTGGCTCGAAGAACAATTGACGGTCAGCGTCATCGTCACCGCCTACAACCATGCCGGCTATATCCGCCGCTGTCTCGACGGGGTGATGAGTCAGCGCGGCCTGTTCAAGCTGCAAGTGGTGATCGGCGACGACCGCTCCACCGACGGGACGCCCGAGATCGTCGAATCCTACCGGGCGTGCGATCCGGAGCGGATCACCGTCCGGCCCCGGGAGCGCAACCTCGGCATGCTGCACAACATGCAGGATTGCCTCGGCGCCTGCACCGGGCGCTACATCGCCTTCTGCGAGGCCGACGATTACTGGCTGTCCGACCGTAAGATCGCGATGCAGTTGCGCATGCTGCGCAACGACCGCGCCCTCGACATGTGCTTCAACTGGGTGCTGCTGCACTACCCGGCGACCGGCTCCTTCGTGCCGCACGACGAGCAGGGCCGCTATCCTACCGGCACGATCAGCTTCCCGGTCCTGGCCAACGCGCCGCTCACCGCCAACTTCTCCTGCTGCGTCTACCGCGCCGAGGCCCTGCGCCGGGTGCCGGAGGCGTATTACGAGAACGCGGCGGCGGCCGACTGGCTGATGAACCTCTACGTCGCCGACAAGGGCCGCATCGCGTTCCTGCGCGAGCTGCTGTCGGTCTACACGGTCCAGGAGAAGGGCCAGTGGTCGGGCCTGCCCGAGGACATCAGGAACGCCCGGATCGCCGAGTACCAGAAGCAATTCGCAAAAATCTTCGGGGAGGGGCGAGGCTTCGAGAAATACGAGGTCGGCTGCACCATCGCCGAGCTCGACGGCGAATTACCGGATTCCTTCGCCCGGGCGAACCTCGAAACGCCGCAGGACCGGGTCTGGGCCGAGATCCAGGACGGGCAGGTGCTGCTCGCCGGCTGGGTAGTCTCGGCGAGCCGGGCCAAGGCGACGCTCATCGCCGAGGTAGACGGCGAGGTCCAACGCCATCCCGTGGACGTCCACCGCCCCGATGTGATCGCGGCGGTGCTGGGCGACATGCCGACCACCATGGAGGAGGCCCGCTGCGGTTTCCGCCTTACCCTCCCCTACGCGCTCCACCTTGAAGTGCTACTCTCGATCGAGGTCGAGCACGAGGTAAAGCCGTGGCTGTCGGTCATCTTCACGCACCGGGTGAAGCGGGCGGCCGAGCGGGGCTGATTGAGAGCGGGGCGCCGTGACACAGGGCGGCGCGGCCACGTTGTGACGTTCTTGGATCTTGCAGGTGTAAACCTACGCCCGAGCCCATTGTGTCAGAAAGGAACATGAGCTTGTCCGAGTCGGGAACGAGCTTGCGCTCGAACTAGGGTGTCTCTGCAGAGGGTTCACAGGCTTGCCGGTGGTGCCCATGTCTCTGGCATGAGACGCTTTGAACTGACTGACGCGCAGTGGGAGCAGATCGCCCGGCTGCTGCCCCCGCCGAAGCCGCGCACGGGCCGGCCTCTGGAGGATTACCGCCAAGTCCTCAACGGCATGCTGTGGATCCTGCGCACGGGCGCGCCCTGGGCGGACCTGCCAGCGCGCTACGGTGCTGTCGGCACAGTGTCGAGCCGGTTCTACCGCTGGCGCAAAGCGGGTGTGTTCGACCGAGTCCTGAAGCGCCTGCAAGCGCAGGCAGATGCGCGCGGGGATCTCGATTGGGATCTGCACTTCGTGGACGCCACGGTGGTGTGCGCCCACCAGCACGCCGCCGGGGCACGCCGGTCTGGCGCCATCGGGGGGAGGCCACAGTCGAGGGTGTGAGCGAGGCGCTCGGGCACAGCCAGGGCAGGTTCTCGACCAAGCTTCATCTGCGCGCTGAGGTCGGCGGCAGGCCGATCGTCACGGTGCTGACGGCCGGCGAGCGGCACGAGCAGTTTGCGCTGAATGATCTGATTGATAAGGGCGCGGTGCCACGCCTAGGGCGAGGCCGCCCGCGCCTGCGGCCGCGTCGGACGACAGGGGTTAGGGGCTATTCCAGCCCACCGGCTCGTCATCGCCTCAGGCAACGCCGAATTGAGCCGGTGATCCCAACCCGCAAGGACCAGCCGCGTCAGCCTGACTTCGACAAAACTGCCTACAGGGAGCACAACAAAGTCGAGCGGTTGATTAACCGGCTCAAGTAGTACTGCTGCATCGCTACTCGCTGTGAGAAGCGAGCGGCCAACTACCTGGCCATGGTCACCCTCGGCATGACCATGCTCTGGCTCACGTGACTTTGCAGAAACGCCCTAGGACAGGCGCGCTATTTTGATGTCCTCCGGCTTCTGCTCGACGGCGTGGCCAGTGTTGGTTGCGCTTGATGCCGTGGCAATTGAAGAGGCGGGACAGGCTAATCACCCCGACCCGCACAGCAGTTCGGTTTGCTCTTCGCGGGTCAGCCGTTCAAGTTCGTTGCGACCCATCGCACGGGAGAATCAGTTAGATGCGACCAACGCAAGGCCGTGGTTCGGTACTCGCATCAGGACAAGCTCAGAACTAAGCGCGGCCCCAGGCCGGAAAAGTCTTCGAATCAGGGTGCTACATGATAATTTCTTCGAAGTTCGACGGATATAGATCACGAGTATCATAGTGAGGATTGTTCCTACCCTTACTGGAGAACCAATAATATCTGTGCGGAGCTATGACATTCTCTTTCTCCGATCCAAGGTACGCACTCCACCATGAGAAGCTCGAGTTACTTATAGCAATTCTTCGAGATCGAGATAGCATATAGAAATCCATAAGGGGGTCATTGGTGTCCATCATCACAATTCTTCTCTTCAGCCCAGTTTTCCGGAAGAGTTCCGAAACAAAATCTCTTTTGTCAGTCGCGACAAAAAGTGGAATCGTGTCATTGAGGCGCTGGATGGCGGCAATAAAATATTCTTCCGGCAGTCGTTCCATATCTCCGAAGCCGATATCGCGGGTAGGATGTAAATAATTTCTAACGTGCAAAGCATCGAATATTCTGCAGTCGTATTTTTCAATAAATTTATCTAACCGAATCTTTATCTCTTCGGGTTCTGAAAACAAATCTTTGATTTGAGCTCGCGCGTGAAAGAAGTATTTTTCGGATTGAAAGCTTCCCTGAAGATCTACATGATCTTTGTATGGTATATCGTTGTAAGCATAGTTTTTTTCATAAAAAGGCTCAGCAAGCGGTTGCTGCCCATAGTATGCTTGAACTTTCGGAAATTTGGCCCCGTGATCCTGTTCACTCATCACGCAGTGCCAGCGCGGAAGAATGACTTGTGAGCCATACTTTTTTGCGTAACCGAAAACCGCCGCAATTTGGAAGAGCTGATTACCAAATTGCCCCCAGCGACCGAGGATGCTACATGATATCGTTCCGCCGCTTAGAATGTCCTTATTGTCTATAGATTGAATTAAGTTTTCTTGGCCGTGAGCAATTGCTTCGGTTCGATTGCCGGCTCGAAATGCTAAGCTTGCGCCATACCTTTTCACAAGCGACTCTAAGTGGGGGGGGCGAAAACCTGAGAAATTGCAAATCATGTCTCCGTCGGACCAAATTTTACCCTCCAGCACTGTTGAAGAAAGGCCTTTTTCTCGCGGCTCGCTATTGAATTTCTTTGAATCTTTTTCGATATTTACTTTTCGGCGTACGCAATCATATTTATTCAGCAAATAATTCAGTGCGTCTTCCTCCGATCCTATAGCGGCGGCATGACGTTGGAGTAGCCACATTAAATTTAATATAATCTTCGAATCAGCGCAGTTTTTGACTGCGAATACTGTCAGATCTACGCCAAGCTCATTCTCCGTAACTACGAAGCATGCTTTGTTTGATTCAAACGAGCCGGTCAAAGATTCGATGCGTTTATTAAGATTAGTAAACATTGCTGAGGAGGCTACAAAAAATACCGTTTCGAAGCCTTGGTTGAGCAGCGAAAAAATCAGCGAAATTTTGTTAGATGAAGGATTAGTAAGCTGATGGATGGGCTGTTGATTTTGGAGATAGTAAGCGTATCCATGATTTTGCGCATAATTTTTATGACTCTCCAGGCAAAGCTCAACCTGTCGTCGATCTTCCTCATTAGAAATTGTCGAGATGATTGCAGTATTGTTGTTAACTTTTTGAATGACGAGTGTGGGCCTCACTAGTTCAATGCAGCGCTCGAATTGATAAGCATTGTCAATTTTATTATTCTCTAGATTCTTGCCGAATGCATTAATATAAGCATCGATTAGCGGGTCGGACTGGATAGAAATTGTCGAGATGGTTCGAAGGGCGGCATCTTGAGTGCGGCTAAGCGTATCGATCTTCGAGAAAATCTCATTCATAGTTGAGCGAATAGCATAACTCATTTGCAGATTTTCATTCTGAATGTGTCGTGAGTCATGAAGTATGCTTCTAGTGTCTCTTTGGATTGTCTGCATTTCTGAGAATATAGCAACGGCATTGCCCAAATGATTGGCGTCGCCAAAATGATTTGTTTCAGTTTTTTGAGTTTTTTCTGGTTCATTGTCAATTTTAAATCCGACGTGGTTTGGCATGTCCTCAATAATAAACAAAATTTTTGCTAGATGAGAATGCAGACTATTATTGATTCGATGAATTGCAAATAAAATTGCGGCCGCAAACACAACTAATTGTAAAATGACTGCGCTCATACAGAAAATGATCAATTCGCCTGAAATATTTGGTGAGTTCATTTGGAGATGCCTTAATCTATACTGAATTTATTAGGGCTTCGATGTTGCAAGATTGTTGGTATGCCAGAGGGGCTTCTACACTGGTTGGAGCAATAGCTCCAAAACACGTGAAAGACAATCGCCCAATGTGATGGCCTCTTTGTAATAGCAATCTTTGGTGGCTCGGATCGACGAAAAGCAACATTCATATGCAGTCGGCATTTAGACACCAAGTTGCATTACCGTGTCGAAGCCGCATTCATTATTTGCAAAAATAATTGTACGGCTTGGTCAACTTAGTGTCGCAGACCCCATAGCAGCTGCTTTAGCCGCGCGAACGGCGTGCGGGGCCGGTCGAGCACCTTCGCCACCTCGGCGGCCAGTCGCGCGGCGACGATCTCGCGGGCCGGATCGTCATAGTGGACGATGTCGTAGAAGGTCCCCGCCTCCCGGTCGCGGAAGATGCCGCTGAGGTCGAGCGCCGTGAAGGTGCTGCGGTAGGGCCGCCGCGCTGCGAGTTCGGCGGTGAACGCCTCCAGCTTGCCGTACTGGCGGTCGAGATAGGCCAGGAACGCCCCCGAGGCGACGTTGCGCTCCACCTCGGTGAGGTGGCGTTTGCGCAGCACCGTCGGCTGCAGGACGCTCACGATCGGCACGGCATGGTCGTGGGACAGCTTGGTGAGGCGGTGCGCGGCGAGCCGGTAGTGGTGGACGATCGCGCTCTCCCAGCCGGGGGTCTGCCAGCCCACCTCCGCGCGCAGGCGCTTCAACTCTTCGTAAATCAGGGTGACCAGCGCGTCGTAGGACAGGCCGTCCTCGCGCGCCCGGGGATCGTGCGTGTCGAAGAAGTGGTCGTAGAGACGCTCGGTGATGAAGGCGTTGTACGGGTAGCCGGGCCGCGGATCGTAGGTCCAGGGCTGGAACAGGTCGGTGCTGCCGCTGACCACCACGATGGCGTCGGGCTGGTAGCCCACGAGCTTCGACCAGATCAGGTGGGTCATCTGCGTGAGGCAGCTCGACATCACGCCGAAATTGTAGACCCGCACGGCCGCAAGCCCGTCCGCCCGCAGGATCCGCTCCAGGCGCCCCGGCAGGGTGTTGGCCAGCGTGCCGCCGTCGATGGTGGTCGAGTCGCCGACGACGAAGATCCGGGTCTCGCCGGGGGGCTTGTGTGCGGTGATGGCGGTGGCGTTGAGGAAGCCCTGGGCATCGAACGGGACGCCGTAATGGCTCGCCCCCGGCTTGCCGGCGAACTGGATGTAGGGGCTCGGGTGGCGGGTGTTCGAGTCCAGATAGCCGAAATGGTGCAGGAACTTGCGCCGCCGCGCCGCGTCCTCGCTCTCCGGCGGCGGCCAGATCTGGTCGACGCCGAGCGCGGTGAGCGCCGCCAGCATCGCGGCCTGGAGTGCGGCGTTGCCGGCGGCGTTGAGGCTCACGCCGTCGTCGCTGAATTCGGGCTTGAGCCCGCCCGCCGCGGTCGCCAGGACGCGGTCGTGGTCGATGAAGCCGGCGCCATATTCGTGGACGTGGTCGCGCAGCCACGCATTCACCTGCGCGATCAATTCCAGGGGGCGCCCGGCAACGGCCGGTGAGGCCGGGTCGACCGGCGGGATCGAGCCGACCCAGCTGCGCACGTACAAGTCGCGCGTGTCGCTGAGCATCGCCCGGATGTCGGCCACGATGCCGTCGAGCGACACGCCCGGGGCGCCGTCCAGGATAATGTCGCGGCCGCAGATCAAATGCAGGCCTCGGGCGCCGTAGAGGGCGATCTCGGAGCGGAGCCGGCGCGCCATGTCCCGGGTCGTCTGGCCGGCGATCCCGCGCGCCACGGTCTGCGGCCCGGAGAAGGCGCCCGGCATCTGTGCCGTCCAGGACGCGGTCACCGAATCGCCGAAGAACAGGATCGGCCCGAACGGGAAGAGCGGCCTGTCGCCGGCCGGCGCGCTCATGCGGTCGCCTTCGTCATGCGTGTCGTGGTCCGTGATGCGGGGTATCCTCCGGCACGCCCATTCAGCCGGCCGCGAAGATCTCGATCCCGTCGAGATGCAGGACCTGCTCCTCGTCGAGATCGACCTTCAGGTAGCGGAACCGGGTAGTGTCGAAGCGGAGATGGAGCGGGAGGCCGGGATGCCAGTCGGCATCCACCGCGTCGAAGACGAGGCGGTAATCGGCTTCCGCTTCGCCGAGCCAGACCCGCATCATCTGGGCACGCTCGCTGAGCTGCCCCCAGCGGTTGTAGAGCCGGATCTCCGAGATCCGCTCGACCGCGCCGAGATCGATCACGAACCAGGGATTCGGCTCCAGCGCCGTGTGGAAGAAGAACGACGGGTCGCCGGTGGTCCGCTCGCCGTAGACGCCGCTCGTCCCGGACCAGGGCGAGGCGGAGCTGGCGCGCCAGGTCTTGCCCAGCGCGAGGTTCTCGGACGGCCGGACCGAGACCAGGGTGTCCATCTCCAATTCGCCGATCAGCGTCTTGATCTTCTTCGAGGCCTCCCGCAGGGGCGGGATCTCCAGGTCGAGCTTGTAGATCAGATTCGACAGGATGCTCTGGTCGAAGCGGTGGTCGATGAACCCGTCGAAATCGGCTAAGCCCATCTGGTTGGGGATGTCGGTGACGACCCGCTCGTCGCCGGCATAGCGCAGCCACTCGGCGACGAGGTGGCGGGTCTCGGGGCTGACCATGAAGGCGATCCAGGTCGCCTGGATCTGGTCGGCGTTCCAGTAGCGCTCGGTGTCGCAGTCCATGAGCACGAAGCAGTCGCGCTTGGTCCAGACCCGCTGCGGCTTCCCGTGCAGCACGCCCACCGCGACCCGGCGTCCGGACCCGACGAGCCAGGTCAGGAGCGGGGTGACCGGCGGCAGCGGATCGTCGTCGATCGCCTGCATGCCGGTATCGGTGAACACGATGAAGTCGCCGTCGCGGCTCTGCGCGAGCGCCTCGGCGATGATGTAGGGCTTCCAGGCCCAGTTCCCGGCGCCCCGCGACCGGTCGAGGATCTGCCTGTGCGCCGCGTAGAACGGTGTCCCGCGCAGCCGATCGGGCGACCAGCTCTCGATCGTGTCGAAATCCCCGGTGGCGGCGGCCGCGGCGACGAGACGGCGCTGGCTGACCACGTAGTGGTACTTCGCGGCGAAGCTGACCAGCGTCTTGCGGCGGTCGCGCAGGCGCCGCCGCTGCTGCATCAGGATCTCGGCCCGGTGCAACGGGAAGGCGTTGACCCTCAGGGCTTCCGAGGGCTGGACAGCGCTGGCCAAATCGATCCTCCCGGACGGCTGAACCCGCTGGCGATCCGCATAGCCGCAAGTCCGGATTCCCAAAGGGCTGAGCCCTGTGGCGGGGCTCGGGGCAAGGCCTCTAGGACTTGGCCCACGAGCATCGGGCGAGGCCCAACACCAGGGCTCCGCCCTGGACCCGCAAAAGGTCACGGACCTTTTGAATCCAGGATTCTTTTCGGCGTGCAGGACCGACTCAAGGTTTTCTCGGGCGCTTGTCACCGAGTTTCCCGCCTTCGGCAAGGGCGGCGGTTCAGGCATCGTCGAAGGCGAGGTTCTCGATCGGGTAGTCGAGCATCAGCGCGCGCCGCTCGGGCGAGTTGTCCCACTCGCCGACCTTCGTGTAGCCGCCGGCCACATCCAGCACCTCGACCACCGTGCCGATGGTCGGGATGCTCTTGAAGTGCTGCGGCCAGCCGGAGGCGAAGTAGAACACCTGCTCGACCCGGTCCGAGAGCTGACACACCCCGGGCCCGAACGTGCCCAGCCCGAACACGAGGTAGCGCCCGTTCATCAGCGCTGCGACGTCGTCCGTCAGCGCGCCGCTCTGGGTGGAGAACGGTATGCCGCGCGCCGCGATCCAGGCTTCGAGCGCCGGGATCACCGGGTTGAGTCGGTTCTCGAACACCAGCTTGATCGAGGCGATCCTGCCCTCCGCCAGCAGCCGGTCGATGACCATGCGGTAGAAGGCCAGCGGCGGCTGCGGGTATTGCGGCGCGACCCAGGTGCCGAAGATGTCGCCCGAGCGGATATGGATCAGGAGCTCGTCGTCGGGCTTGGCCGGGATCTGCGCCGGCAGCCGGTTGAACAGCGGCCGGATATAGGTGCGCACGATCTCCCGCGTCTCCTCCGGGCCCAGCGTGCCGGCGAGCTGCTGGATCCCGAGGTCGAAATACATACCCGACAGGTAGGACCCGTCCGGCGGCAGCGGCTCTGACCCGGGGATGAAGGTGATGCCGCCGAGCGTCACCGGCCCGGACAGGGCGATCACCGCGCTGCGGTCGGCAGCCGGGAGCTTGATCGTCTTGAGTTTGAGGTTGCGGGCGATGCCGATGGCCAGCAGGCACTGGATCAGGCAATTGCCGAAGGCGCCGCATTCGTAGAGCGCGAGCCCGACGAGCGCGCGCCGCCGGGGCCGCGCGGCGCTGACGAGGCTGTAGGTGACGTAGGGGTTGGTCCCGGGCCTCTCGCCGGCCATGTCGAAGGATGCGCCCAGCACGTGCCGCAGGGTGATCAGGTCGAATGCCGCGCGATCGCACCAGATCTGCACCGCCTGGACGTCGCACCCGACGGGACGGTTTAGGCGGACGTAGCGCGCCCAGGCGCCCTCCCCGGGCTCGACCAGCACGGGACCCTGACCCTCCGGACGCGCCTTGAGGGTGGGTTCCGACCAGACCTGCCCGTCATCCGAGACCGCCAAGCCTGGGAATTCTCCGGCGCCCGAGACGGCATGGATCGGGACGCGCAGTCCGAGATCGACCTGCAGCCGGGCAACCCCGGTGGGGTCGGGGCGTCGCGCCTCTATATCCAGACGGTGCCAGGGCCGTCCCGCCGCCAGATCGATCAGCTCGTCCGTCCCGCCGAGTGCCGCGCCCATAACCCTTGGATCCTTCCGACCGCCGGGGGATCCTCTACCGGAGCCGGTGGCGATCGTCCCGCGCTACGCGAGCCGATCCCGATCGCGTTGCCCGGCGTGACACGACACGGGCTCGCCGGGTCCTGATTGGCGTCCTTCCAACCCAATCCCCGCCTCCCGAGGCGTTCGCCTCGCTCCGTCGCCTCAAGATGCGGGGATGGGACGGGCGCCCCGCCGCAACGAGGCCGAACTTCTCGCAGCGGCCGCTCGCGCGAAGCACTCTCACCCGAAGCGCCCACAATACAGATCACCGTTTCCTTGTACGCCGACGGCGCTTCCATAGACTTGGGCCCTCCGCTGGACCGCTCGCGCAGGCTGCGCCGAGCCCTACCGACAGGCCCCATGCCCATCCGCTCCCACGCCCCCCGCCTCACCCGCCGGCGCGCGGCCGCCGGGCTCGCCGCCCTGATGCTGGCGGCGGCCGTCCCGGCGCGCGCGGCTGAGCCGGTGGTGCTGCGGGTCGGCGACCAGAAGGGCGGCAACCGCTCGCTGCTCGAGATTTCCGACTACGGGAAGGACCTGCCCTACACCATCGCCTGGTCGGAATTCCCCGCCGCCGCGCCGATCCTGGAGGCGCTCAATGCCGGCGCCCTCGATGTCGGCTATACCGGCGACCTGTCGCTGCTTACCGCCTACGCGGCCGGTGCCCCGATCAAGGCGATCGGCGGCACCCGGTCGGACTCGAAGACGCAGGCGATCCTGGTGCGCCAGGATTCGCCGATCCGCTCGGCCGCCGACCTCAGGGGCAAGCGCCTGGCCGGCACCCGGGGCGGTTGGGGCCAGTTCCTGATCAACGCGACCCTGGAGAAAGCGGGGATCAATCTGGAGGACGCCACCTTCGCAGCCCTCAACCCCGTGGACGCCAAGGTCGCCCTGGTCGCCGGCTCGGTGGATGCCTGGGCGGTGTGGGAGCCCTACGTCTCCTTCGCGACCCTCAGGGACAAGGCCCGGGTGATCGGCGATGGCGAGGGCCTGACGCCGACCCTCACGTTCATCGTCGCCTCCGACAGCGCCATCGCCGAGAAGCGCGTCGCCGTGCAGGACCTGCTGGACCGCCTGAACAAGGCCCGGCTGTGGTCCCTCGACCACCTCGACACCTACGCTCGGAGCACCGCCGCGCTGACCCGGCTGCCCGAGGACGTGCTCCGCGCGGCCTACAGCGCGCAGCGATCCAGCCCGATCGGCATCGACGACGGCGTGGTGCAGGAAACCCAGGCGGCGGCCGACCGCGCCACGCGCTACGGGATCCTGAGCAAGCGGCTCGATGTGACCCGGGTGCTCGACCGCAGCTTCACGGCGGCGGCCGCGAATTAAGCGGCCTGCTTTCGGCATGGACGGACCCGTCGGAAGCGGGCGGACGTAGCACGCTTGATGCGCGTCCGGACGTGCCGGCGGGATGCTTTCACCCGCGGCTTCCCATGACTTTGAAGCCGGGTTGCCATCCCTCTGCACCGGCAAAACTCTGCGCTCGTCGGGGGCGGGCGGCTTGCGGACAACCCGGCTGTACGCCAGATTTGGCTCATGTCCTTCGAGACGATGCACACGTTGCGCCGCGACCCCGAGGTTACGCCGCTCTTCCCAGAGCTGAGCGTGGTCGTAACCCTGTGTGACACGGTGACGGACGATGGGCTTTCCGTTGCCGCCGGATCGCGTGGAACGATCGTTGAGGTCTATGCCGGTGGCGAGGCCTATGAGGTCGAGTTCGCACGACCGGTCATCGGCAACGCGACGATTCGAGCCGAAGCTCTCAAGGCAGCCTGACCCGATGCCACGTCCGGGCGGCCGGGTGCCGGTACCCTGCATCCCGGACGTCAAGATCGGCGGCTATCTCCTCGACGTGGGTCATGCCGAAGGGGGGGCCAAAAGCCGCGTTTTTTCTCGCCCGCGGTTTTGCACGCGAGGATCCCCGCCCCTTCATCGCTGCGCTTCTCGATCACGGCCGAAGCGACAATTTTTCCCGTGCAGCCGAGAATAGGTTTGTCACCAAATACATCTACGAAGGGGCGATGCAGATGCCCGACGGATCGAGTCATCGTATCAGATCCGTCTGGAAGCTTGTCGACGATGGTGCCTTCATGGCGCTCGTGACCGCATACCCGATCTGAGCTCGCCCGATCTGAGCTTGCGACTTCGAGGCTGAGCGGAATTCCATCGTTATCCGTGCACCGTCCAGGACGGACCGCTCATGAACAGGCCTACGAGATCGAGGATTCCCTACGCCTGATCCCGCTGCTCACCCGCGCCCGCCGCGACGAAGGCGGCTTCACTCAGCGAAGCGGCATGAGCCCCACAGGACGAAGACGGCAGCGATTTTTGCGGCACCGCGGGAGCTTCGCCGTTGCCAGCACGTTCACTGGACGCTCCCCGCACCGGCACGTGGCCGTGCGGGTCGCGTTCCGGAGTGTCCATGTCTGATTCCCGACGTCCTGCTTCACAGGCCCGCGCGACCCGCACGCGCATCCAGGAAGGCCAGCCCTATCCCCTCGGCGCCACCTGGGATGGTCTGGGCGTCAACTTCGCCCTGTTCTCGGCCCACGCCACCAAGGTCGAGCTCTGCCTGTTCGACGACCAGGGCGAGCAGGAGATCGAGCGGATCGAGCTCCCCGAATACACCGACGAGATCTGGCACGGTTACCTGCCGGATGCCCGCCCCGGCACGATCTACGGCTACCGGGTCCACGGCCCGTACGAGCCCAAGGCCGGCCACCGGTTTAACCACAACAAGCTGCTGATCGACCCCTACGCCAAGGGTCTCGTCGGCTCGATCACCTGGAATCCGGCCCTGTTCGGCTACCAGATGGAATCGGGCGACGACCTGACCTTCGACGAGCGCGACAGCGCCCCGTTCAACCGCCGCTCGCGGGTGATCGACCCGGCCTTCACCTGGGGCCGGCACCGCAAGCCCAGCGTGCCGTGGGAGAAGACGATCTTCTACGAGGCCCACGTGAAGGGCATGACCAAGCTCGACCCGCGGGTGCCGGAGAAGCTGCGCGGCACCTATGCCGGGCTCGGCACCCCGGACGTGCTCGACTACATCAAGAGCCTCGGCGTCACCTCGGTGGAGCTGCTGCCGGTGCATTCCTTCGTGCAGGACGATTACCTGCAGCAGAAGAACCTGGTGAATTACTGGGGCTACAACACGATCTCGTTCTTCACCCCCGCCCGGCGCTACGCGGCGGTGCCGGACTTCGCCTTCTCTGAGTTCAAGGAGATGGTCTCGCGCTTCCACGGCGCCGGCCTCGAGGTGATCCTCGACGTGGTCTACAACCACACCGCCGAGGGCAACGAGAAGGGCCCGACCCTGTCGTTCAAGGGCGTCGACAACGCCTCCTACTACCGGCTGATGCCGGGCGAGCCGCGCTACTACATCAACGACACGGGCACCGGGAACACCTTCAACCTGTCGCATCCGCGGGTGCTGCAGCTCGTGACCGATAGCTTGCGCTACTGGGCCACCGAGATGCGGGTCGACGGCTTCCGGTTCGACCTCGCCACCATCCTCGGCCGCGAGCCCTACGGCTTCGACGAGGGCGGCGGCTTCCTCGATACCTGTCGGCAGGACCCGGTGCTCAACAACGTCAAGCTCATCGCCGAGCCGTGGGATTGCGGCCCGGGCGGCTATCAAGTCGGCGGCTTCCCGCCCGGCTGGGCCGAGTGGAACGACCGGTTCCGCGACGACGTGCGCGCCTATTGGCGGGGCGATCCCGGCCTGCTGCCGGACCTCGCCGCCCGGGTCTCGGGCTCGGCCGACAAGTTCAACAAGCGTGGCCGCAAGCCCTGGGCCTCGGTGAACTTCCTCACCGCTCATGACGGCTTCACCCTGCACGACACGGTGGCCTACAACGAGAAGCACAACGAGGCGAACGGCGAGGGCAATCGCGACGGCCACTCGCACAACCTCTCGTACAATTACGGCGTCGAGGGCCCGACCGAGGATCCGGAGATCAAGGCGGTGCGGCTGCGCCAGATGCGCAACATGCTGGCGACCCTGTTCCTGTCCCGCGGCACCCCGATGCTGCTGGCCGGCGACGAGTTCGCCCGCACCCAGAACGGCAACAACAACGCCTATTGCCAGGACAACGAAGTCTCCTGGCTGGACTGGGGGGCGATCGGCGACGAGCAGCGTGACCTTGCCGAGTTCACCCAGCGGCTGGTCATCCTGCGCAACGCCCTGCCGATCCTCAGCCGCGGGCGCTTCCTCACTGGCCAGTACGACGAGGAGCTCGGCGTCAAGGACGTGACGTGGCTGCGCCCGGATGGGGGCGAGATGGCCAGCGAAAACTGGTCCGAGGGGGAAGCGAAGGCCTTCGCGGTCCAGCTCGACGGGCGTGCCCAGGCCACCGGCCTGCATCGCCGCGGCGGCGACGCCACGCTGCTGATCATGCTCAACGCCCACCACGACCTGGTGACGTTCACCCTGCCGGAATCGCCCAACGGCATCGCCTGGACCCGGCTCCTCGACACCAACTTGCCCGACAGCCAGGACGTGGAGAGCTTCAAGTTCGGCACCGGCTACGACGTGACCGGGCGCTCGCTCCTGATGTTCGTGCTGAAGCCCGAGGACACCCCGGGCGACGACGCCACCGAGATGGAGCGCTCCTACCAGCACGTGATGCAGGCCTTCGAGCGGGCCAATGTCGAGAGCGTGCACTTCCACCTCGACCCCGAGGCGTAAAACACCCGGGCGGGACGGTTTTCGTCCCGCCCGGGTACCATTGCCTTGCGCCGGGCGACGCACCCGGCTAACAGCACCCCACCGCGCGGCTCTGGTCGCGCCCGGCGCCTTGCGCCCGGGCGCCCAGTCCGCGGCCGGAGGGGTGGCCGAGTGGTTGAAGGCGCACGCCTGGAAAGTGTGTATACGGGAAACCGTATCGCGGGTTCGAATCCCGCTCCCTCCGCCATCTGACCGGCCAATCGCGAGATCCATCAGCAGGTTCGCGCAGCCGCGCGCCACCCTGCCCGGGATACGACCGGCGCGCTGCCTGTTCGGGATGCGCGGGCGGCCCCCGCGGCATCCTCGCCCCGAGGAGGATGCCTTGGTCTACGTAATCATCAGCATGCTGGCCGGATCCGGCTCCGCGATCGGCTCCGTCGCGTTCAACACCAAGGATGCCTGCGAGACGGCCGCCAAGGCGATCGCCAAGGCCGACCGCCCCTATGCCGGCGCCTCTGCCATCAGCGTATGCGTGGCCAAGGGATAGGCTTGCACGGCCTGCGCCGGGATGGTCACGCGTCTGAGCGTCTGGTCCCAGGCCCTTCCGGAAAGGCGCCGCCTCCCGCTGCCCCTCTCCCACATGCCTGAGGCCGACGCACGCTGCGTTCGGCACCGCATGCCCGACGGGTTAGGGCCGCACGGAGTGGCGAAGGGAACACGCCAGACGCGTATGCCACAGCCCGACGTCGGCCTCGTCAGTGTCGCGACCCTCGATGATCCGATCGTCACGCGACAATTAAGCTCGACGAACCGGCAGGCATGCGAATGAATAGTGCAGGCCTGCCCTATAATTGCATTTGACCTTCGGCGATAATTCGTATCTACTCAATATTATCGAAAAATTACACTTGTTATAAAACGTGAAGTGTTCTACTCGATAGAGGCGCTTCCATGAATTTCATCAACAGAGACCCATCCGGGACGATGGCGGCCGCACTGGCGGCGCAAATCAATGCGAATGGTTACGCCGTGATCGACGATTACGTCGATCCGGATCTCTTATGCGCTGCACAAGCCTTCGTCGCGGATGCCATTACAGCCAACAACGGCGAGTATATCGGATTCACGGGGACGGAACAACTCGGCGGAACATTCCTGGCCAGCTTGCCCAAGGATCCGAACTTTGTGTCTCTCTGCCGCCGTATCTATGAGAGCGAGGTCGGCAAGCCTGCCCCGGAGAGCGGCTTCTACCAGGTCCTGCGCTGCCTTTCCGGACGTGGCGTCCAGAAGCACTCGATGCGCTTCCATTTCGACTCCTATGTCCTGACGGCGCTGATCCCCATTGCGGTTCCCGAGCACGGCAATCCGGGCCGGCTGATCATCCACCCCAACACCCGCGGCCTGCGCCGGACCTATCTCGGCAACCTCCTCGACAAGGTGCTGGTCGACAACCGGGTCTCGCAGGCGCTGCTGAACGCAGCCTATCGCCGGGGCAGCCGGCGTATGATCCGGCTCTCGCTCAAGCCCGGGAGCCTGTATTTTTTCTGGGGCTACCGCTCGCTGCACACCAACGAGCCGTGTGACGCCGACGCGATCCGCGCCACGGCGCTGCTGCACTATGCCGACCCGCATGCGGACAGCCGGGTCAAGCGAGCGCTGCGCCGGCACTGAGCCCTCAGACGGCGGCCCCCGTCACGCCGCCGCGACCCGCGTCGTCGCGGCCTCCCAGTCGGCGCCCCATTCCTGCACGATGTGGCCCGGGGAGACCTCCCGGTAGAGGCGCTCGGGCGCGACGTAGTCCGGCGGCCGGATCGGGCTGCGGATCTCGTCGTCCGGCAGGGCGTGGCGGTCCCGGCGGCGGGCCGGGTCGGGGACCGGGACGGCGGCGAGCAGCTTCTTCGTGTAGGGATGCTGCGGGTCACCGAACACGGCGGCGCGCGGGCCGATCTCCACGATCTCGCCGAGATACATCACCGCCACCCGGTGGCTCACCCGCTCGACCACGGCCATGTCGTGGGAGATGAACAGGTAGGCGAGCCCCATCTCGGCCTGCAGGTCGAGCATCAGGTTCACCACCTGCGCCTTCACCGAGACGTCGAGCGCCGAGACCGCCTCGTCGGCGACGATCAGGCGGGGGCGCAAAGCCAGCGCCCGGGCGATGCAGATGCGCTGGCGCTGGCCGCCGGAGAATTCGTGCGGGAAGCGCCCGGCGGCCTCGGCCGGCAGCCCGACGCGGGTCAGCAGCGCCTCGGCGCGCGCGCGCGCCTCACGGGCCGTGGCGAGGCGGTTGATCAGCAGCGGCTCGGCCACCGCGGCGCCGACGCTCATGCGCGGGTCGAGGCTGGCGAACGGGTCCTGGAAGATCATCTGCATCCGCTGGCGGCGCGTGCGCAGGGCTTTGGGGTCGAGGCCCGCAATGTCCTCGCCGTCGAGCAGGACCGAGCCGGCAAGCGGCTCGACCAGGCGCAGGATCGAGCGGCCGGTGGTGGACTTGCCGCAGCCGGATTCGCCGACCAGCGCCAGGGTCTCCCCGGCCGCCAGGCTGAACGAGACCCGCTCCACCGCGTGGACCCGGCCCGTGACCCGGGCGAACAGGCCGGAGCGGATCTCGAACCGCGTGGTCAGGTCGCGGACCTCCAGGACCGGGCGCTCGGCGGCCTTGACGGTGTCGGGGGTCTCGGGCGTCGGCTCCGCCACGCCGGTGGCGCGATCGATCACGGGAAAGCGCATCGGCCGGGCGCGGCCCGCCATGGCGCCGAGCCGCGGCACGGCGGCGAGCAGGGCCCGGGTGTAGGGATCCTCGGGCGCGGCAAAGATCCGGGCTGTGGGGCCGGCCTCCACGGCGCGGCCGCGATACATCACCACCGTGCGGTCGGCGATCTCGGCGACCACGCCCATGTCGTGAGTGATGAACAGGACCGACATGCCCTCCTCGTCCTGGAGGCTCTTGATCAGGTCGAGGATCTGGGCCTGGATCGTCACGTCGAGCGCCGTGGTCGGCTCGTCGGCGATCAGGAGTTTTGGCCGGCAGGCGAGCGCCATGGCGATCATCACCCGCTGGCGCATACCGCCGGAGAACAGGTGCGGATATTGATGGATCCGCGACCGGGCGCCCGGGATCCGCACCTTGTCGAGCAGCCGGACCACCTCGGCCTCGGCGGCGGCCCGCGACAGGCCCCGGTGCCGGATCAGCGCCTCGGCGATCTGGAAGCCCACAGTCAGGACCGGGTTCAGGGAGGTCATCGGCTCCTGGAAGATCATGGCGATGGCATCGCCCCGGACCCGCCGCATCTCGGCCTCGGAGGCGGTGAGCAACTCCCGCCCCTCGAAGCGCACGCTGCCGCCGATGCGGCTCGCGTCCCGGGCGAGCAGGCGCATGATCGACATTGCGCTGACGCTCTTGCCGGAGCCGGATTCGCCCACCAGCGCCACGGTCTCCCGGGGGCCGATGTCGAATGAGACGCCGTGCACGACCTCCCGCCAGCGCCCGTCGGAGCGGAAGGCAGCGGTGAGGTCGCGCACCGACAGGATCGGATCCGTCACGGGGGTCACTCCTCACCCATCCAGGTTTCAAGCTGCCAGCACCGTTGCGGGCTGGGGTGGACGGGTGACCACCCGCGCCTCTCCCTCCCCCCTCTGCGGGGGAGGGTGGGCCGGCCGTCAGGCCGGGTCGGGCCGGGACGAAGTCCCGCAAGAGGGGAACCCGGGTTCAGGACAAGGCGCGACCGGCATGACGGGCGAAGCCCTATCCTGCACCGTCGCTCCCCTCTCCCGACCCCCTTCGGGGGCCACCCTCCCCCGCAGAGGGGGGAGGAAAGCCGCGCGGCTTTCTGGCCGCGATCAGATCCGTGCAGCCCCACGTCAAAAAACCCGGCGCGGGTCGAGGGCGTCGCGCAGGCCGTCGCCGATGAAGTTAATCGACAGCACGGTCAAAAAAATCGCGCCGCCGGGGAACAGCGCCCAGTGCGGGGCGACGTCGAGATGGTCCTTGGCGTCGAACAGCAGGCGGCCCCAGGTCGGGATGTCCGGGGGGAAGCCGAGGCCGAGGAACGAGAGGGTCGATTCCGCGATGATCGCCGCCGAGACCTCGATGGAGGCGGCCACGATCACCGGCCCCAGCGCGTTCGGCAGGATGTGGCGGCGCACGAGGTGCCCGGTAGTGGCACCCTGCGAGCGCGCCGCCTCCACGAACTCCTTCTCGCGCAGCGTCAGGAACTGCGCCCGCACCAGCCGGGCGACCGGCATCCAGCGCAGGCCCCCGATCACCGCGACGATCATGAAAAAGACGCCGCCCTGGACCCCGAACATGGCCTTCAGGCTGTCGCGGAACAGGTAGATCACCAGCAGCAGCAAGGGCAGCTGCGGCAGGGACAGGAATAGGTCGGTCAGCCACATCAGGGCGGGGTCGAGTAGCCGACGCGACATGCCGGCCAGCGCCCCGACCACGACCCCGATCAGACTCGCCACCGCCATGGCGGCGAAGCGGACCGCCAGCGAGATCCGGCCGCCGTAGATCATCCGGGCTAGCAGGTCCTGGCCGAGATCGTCGGTGCCGAACGGGTGCGCCCAGGACGGGCCCTGGAGCTGGGCCGAGAAGTCGATGTCGTCGATGGCGAGCGGCCAGATCAGGCCGCCGAACAGCACGCCGCCGACCAGCACCGCCAGCACGGCGACGCTGGCCAGAGCCAGCCGGTGCCGGCGGAAGCGCCGCCAGGTCTCCCGCCCGGGCGAGGCCGGTGCGCGCGGGCGGGGGGGCGCCTCAACGGAGGGCGATGCGAGGGTCGAGCCAGCCATAGAGCAGGTCCGCGACGAGGTTGAACAGGACGACGAGGCCGGCGAACACGAAGGTCACGGCCATCACCACCGGGGTGTCGTTGGCCAGCATCGCGTCGATCAGCAGGGAGCCGATGCCGGGGATCCGGAAGATCTGCTCGGTGACGATGGCGCCGCCGAACACCGCCGGGATCTGGAGGGCGACGAGCGTCACCACCGGGATCAGGGCGTTGCGGGCGATATGCCGGCGCGTCACCGTGCCCTCGGTGAGCCCCTTGGCCCGGGCGGTGGTGACGTAGTCGAGGCGGGCGACGTCCAGCGCCGAGGCACGCACGTAGCGGGTGTAGGAGGCGGCTTGGAAGAAGCCCAGCACCGCCACCGGCATGATGGCCTGCCGGATGTTCTCCCAGGCCCAGGCGAGGCCAGTGCCGGGGAGATTGGCTTGGTAGACGAAGGGCAGCCAGCCGAGCTTGATCGAGAACAGCAGGATGAACAGCAGGCCGGTGAAGAAAGTCGGCAGCGAGAAGCCCACGAAGGCCAGGGTGTTGGCGACCTGGTCTGCCAGCGAGTAGGGCCGGCGGGCGGCGTAGAGGCCGACCGGCACCGCCACCAGCAGGGCCAGGACCTGCGAGGAGCCGACCACGAAAAGGGTGGTGGGCAGCCGCTGCAGGATCAGTGTGTCGACGTTCACCCGGCTGGCGAAGGAGAAGCCCCAATCCCCGTGCAGCATGGCCCAGAGCCAGCGCAGGTAGCGGGTGAAGATCGGGTCATCGAGCCCGAACTTGACCCGCAGCGCCGCGCGCACCTCCGGGGGCACGTTGGGATTGGCGGCGAGCTCGCCGAAGGGATCGCCCGGCGCGAGTGCCAGGACGACGAACAGGATCAGGCTGATCCCGAGCAGGCTCGGGATCGCGATCAGGAGCCTGCGCAGGATGTAGGCGCCCATGGCGCGCGGCTCCCGCTCAGGCCTCCCGGCTCCATTCGGGCAGGAACGACAGGTCGTTGTCCCAGCCGCTGCGCGGCGCCACGAGCTTGGCGGAGACCCCCGAGACCTCGGCCCGGTGGATCAACGGCAGGATATTCTCCGAGACCGCGAGATCGTTGGTCTTGATCAGGAGGGCGGCGCGCTTGACCGGGTCGAGCTCGGCTTGGGCTGCCTTGTAGGCGGCGTCGTAATCGGCGTTGCGCCAGCGGGCGATGTTGCGGCCTTGCCACTTGTTCTCCTTGGTGGCGACCTCCCACGAGACGTATTGGAGCAGCCAGATCGAGGGATCGGCCTGGGTCATGCTGAACGCGTACATCTCCATATCCGCGTAGAAATGCGGGAACGTGTCCGGGTTGGCGGTGTCGGAGGAGAAGAACACCGAGCCGGTGATCGATTTCAGCTCGATCTCGATGCCGGCCTTGGCGGCGGCCTGCTTGATGATCGCCTGGGTCTTCTGGCGCGGGGCGTTGATCGAGGTCTGGAACAGCAGCTTTAAGCGCTTGCCGTCCTTGGCCCGCACGCCGTCCGAGCCCTTCGCCCAGCCGGCCTCGTCGAGGAGCGCGTTGGCCTTGGCCGGATCGAACGCGAAGCGGGTGTTCTTCGAGACGAAGCGCTCCGGGCCGTTCACCGAATTGGCCGTGGCCCGGCCGGTGCGGCCGTAGATGTAGTCCTGGATCGACTTGCGATCGACCAGCAGGCTCATCGCGTGGCAGACCTTCGGGTCGGAGAAGGCCGGGTGCTTGGTCTTGAGCGAGGAGCGCTCGCCGTCGACCTCGACGTTCGGGTCCGTGGTGTTGAGCAGCAGGAACTCGAGCTTGCCGCCGTAGACGACGTCGACCCGGCCCTTGCCGCCGGTCTCCAGGCGCTTGAGCACCTCGTCCTCGACGAGCAGGTTCCAGGCGTAGTCGTACTCGCCGGTCTGGAGCACGGCCCGGGCCGCCGAGACCGCGTCGCCGCCGCCCTTCATCTCGACGCTGTCGAAATAGGGACGGTTGGGCAGGTGATAAGTCGGGTTGCGCTCGCCCCGGACGATGTCGCCGGGCCGGAATTCGAGGAACCGGTACGGGCCGGTGCCTACGGGGGCCAGGTTCTGCGGCGCCTCCCGGGACTTGGCGCCGGTATAGGCGGAAAACAGGTGTTTCGGGATCACCATGCCGACCGTGCCCACGAAGGCATCGCTCCAGTACGGCGTCGGCTTGTCGAACAGGATCCGGATGCTGAGGTCGTCGATCTTCTCGACGGTGCAATCCTTGTAGGAGCCGATCGTCACCGCCGCGGTGGCGGGGTCGCGGGCGTATTCCCAGGTGAAGACGAGATCGTCGGCGGTGAGCGGCTTGCCGTCGTGCCAGAGCACCCCGGGCTTGATCTTCCAGACCACCGAGCGGCCGTCCGCGGCCAGCCCGCCATTGTCCTTGGACGGGATCTCGGCGGCGAGAACGGGGACGAGGTTGCCGTCCGGGTCCCAGGCGGCCAGCGGCTCGTAGAAGATCCGCGACGCCTCCTGGTCCTTGGTGCCGATGGCGAAATGCGGGTTGATCAGGGTCGGCGCCTGCCACCAGAGCAGGCGCAGCGCCCCGCCGCCCCCGGCCTTGGCCGGCTTGTAGGCGGCGCGGATGTCGGCGGCCATCGCCACCCCATTCCCGGCCAGCATCAGCCCGGCCAGCGGCGCGGAGAGGCCGACCGCCAGCATCCGCTGCACGAAGCTGCGCCGTGACAGGTCCCCGGACTTCACCCGCCCGATGAGCCCGCGCAGATCCCGCTCGTCCATGCATCGACCCCTGATTGCCGCCACGACCCACTCAGCTTCCTTCTGGGTGCGGCTTTGGCAAGGCTCTTGGCAAGGGGCGCGCCAGTTACGCTTGGGGCGAAACGTCGTCGCCGGGGCTCGGCAGCCTGGCCCCGGGCCTGCATGACGGGCCCGATACGCGAAGCGCCGCACCCGTTCTGGCGGTGCGGCACCGCCCGGCGGCACGCCTGGAGATGACCTGATGGACAACCGCAACACCGTGTGGCGCCACGTGGATGCGCAGAAGGCGCGGCTGATCGCCCTCTCCGAGCGCGTCTGGGGCATGCCGGAGGTCTGCTACACGGAGGTCCGCTCCTGCGCCGAGCACGCGGCGGAGCTGCGCCACCAGGGCTTTCGCGTCACCGAGCAGGTCGCCGGCATCCCCACCGCGGTGATGGGCGAGGCCGGAGAGGGCGGCCCGGTCATCGCCTTCCTGGGCGAGTACGACGCGCTGCCGGGCCTGTCGCAGGAGGCGGGCGTCGCCGAGCACCCGCCGGTGGAGGCCGGCGGCCACGGCCATGGCTGCGGCCACAACCTCCTCGGCGCGGCGGCTCTGCTGGCCGCCACCGCCGTGAAGGACTGGCTCGCCGAGACCGGCACCCCCGGCCGCGTGCGCTACTACGGCTGCCCGGCCGAGGAGGGCGGCGCCGCCAAGGCGTTCCTGGTCCGGGCGGGCGCCTTCGCGGATGCCGACATCGCGATCTCCTGGCACCCGGGCAGCTTCTGGGAGGTGGCCGCCCCGGTGGCGCTCGCCAACACCCGGGCGGACTTCATCTTCACCGGTCGGACCGCCCACGCGGCCGCCGCGCCGCATCTCGGCCGCTCGGCGCTCGATGCGGTGGAGCTGATGAGCGTCGGCGTGAACTACATGCGCGAGCACATGCCCTCCGACGCCCGGGTGCACTACGCCTATCTCGATGCCGGTGGCATCGCCCCCAACGTCGTCCAGGCGAGCGCGAAGGTGCGCTACTCGATCCGGGCGCGGGACCTGCCGGGGATGCTCGCCCTGGTCGAGCGGGTGAAGAAGGTCGCCGAGGGCGCCGCGCTGATGACCGAGACCCACGTCGAGGTGCGGATCGTCAGCGCCGTCTCGAACCTGCTGGGCAACGACCCGCTGGAGCGGGCGCTCCACGGGGTGATGGAGGAGCTCGGGCCCCCGCATTTCGACGAGGCCGACCGGGCCTTCGCCGGCGCGATCCGGTCCACGCTCAGCGATGGCGACATCGATGCCGTGTTCCGCGCCATCGGGCTGCCGCGCACCGAGGCGCCGCTCGCCGATTTCCTGGTGCCGCTCGACGCCCCGCGCAACCCGGCGGTGGGCTCCACCGATGTCGGCGACGTGAGCTGGGTGGTGCCGACCGTGCAGGCCCACGCGCCCACGGTGGCGGTGGGCACGCCGTTCCACACCTGGCAGGTGGTCGCCCAGGGCCGCAGCCCGGCCGCCCACAAAGCGATGGTCCAGGTCGCCAAGGCCATGGCCGCCACCGGCGCCCTGGCCCTCACCGATCCGGCCCTGCGCGAGGCCGCCAAGGCCGACCTCGCCCGCCGGGTCGGCGCCGCCGGCTACGTCTCGCCCCTGCCCCCGGGGGTGTCGCCGCCGCTGCGGATGTCGGTGGGGTGGGGGGGGGGGGGGCGCACACCCCTGATGATGCGGGCTGCAGCCGGTGACACGCATCTCTCCCGCCCCCTTGTGGGCTAGCGGATTCACACAACAGGGTTGTTTCGAAGCAGGGTTCTGAAACGCAACACGTTTTCCCCTCCCCCTTGCGGCGAGGGGTAGGGGTGGGGGTGGTGCAGGATAGGGCGCAACCGTTCCTTCTGCGCCACCCCCACCTCCAACTCCTCCCCGCAAGGGGGAGGAGAGCGCGTCGCGTCCAACACAAACCGCTATCTGAACGTCGTAGCCCCTGCGGGGGAAGGACGGACACGAGAATGTCAGGCGATGTGGCCCCCTCGCTCCCGCATACCGAAACCCGCCGCGAGCGGGTATGACCCAATCCAGGCGGCATGCGCCCCGCACGGCATCACCGATGGACGTCCCCCCCTCCGAAACGACCTGCGTGGCCATCGTCGGCCTGGGCTATGTCGGGCTTCCGCTCGCTTTGGCGTTCGGCCAGGGCCTGCGCACGATCGGCTACGAGCGCGCCCCCGCCAAGGTCGCGGCCTATCGGGACGGGATCGACCCGGCCGGGGAGATCGACCCGGCTTCGTTCCGGGCCGCGACCCGCCTGGCGATCACCGACGACCCGGCCGCCCTGTCGGAGGCCGACGTGATCATCGTCACGGTGCCGACCCCGGTGGACGACGCCCAGAGCCCGGATTTCAGCCTGCTCACCGAGGCCTCGGCGCTGGTCGGGCGGCACATGCGGGACGGGGCGATCGTGGTGTTCGAATCCACGGTCTATCCCGGCGCCACCGAGGAGGTCTGCGTCCCCGTGCTGGAGCAGCATTCCGGCCTGCGCTGGAAGGCGGGTTTCTGGGTCGGCTACTCGCCCGAGCGGATCAATCCCGGCGACCGGGAGCACAGCCTCAGTAAGGTCGTGAAGATCGTGGCCGGCGACACCCCGGAGACCCTGGCGCGGCTCACCGCGCTCTACGGGACGATCATCGCGGCCGGGATCCACGCGACCTCGTCGATCCGGGTCGCGGAGGCCGCCAAGGTCATCGAGAACACCCAGCGCGACCTGAACATCGCGCTGATGAACGAGCTGTCGCAGATCTTCGACAAGCTCGACCTCGACACCCAGGAGGTCCTGCAGGCCGCCGGCACCAAGTGGAACTTCCTGCCGTTCCGCCCGGGGCTGGTCGGGGGCCACTGCATCGGGGTCGATCCCTATTACCTGACCCACAAGGCCGCGATGGTCGGCCACCATCCGCAGGTGATCCTGGCCGGGCGGCGGATCAACGACAGCATGGCCGCCCATGTCGCCCGCAAGACCGTCAAGCTGATCGTCCAGCACGGTGGCAGCGCCGGGGGGGCGAAGGTCATCGTGCTCGGCCTGACCTTCAAGGAGAATTGCGCGGACCTGCGCAATTCCAAGGTGGCCGACCTCGTGCGGGAGCTGGCGGAGTTCGGCTGCGCCGTCTCGGTCCACGATCCCCGGGCCCGCAAGGACGAGGCCCGGGCCGAGTACGGCATCGACCTCGTCGACTGGGCCGACCTGCCCGACGCAGCCGACGCGGTGGTGGTGGCGGTGCCGCACCGGGACTATGCCGCGCTGACCCCGGAAGAAATCGCCGCCCGGCTCAGGCCTGGGGGCCTGATCGTGGACGTGAAGTCGCTGTTCGACGCCGAGGCGTTCCGGGCGCTGGGGCATACGGTCTGGCGGCTCTAACAACCCCCTTCCGCGCGAACCATGGCCCTGCGATGATGCGGCGTCCCGTTGATAGCGCGCTGCACTCTCACCGTCATTGCGAGCGCAGCGAAGCAACCTAGGGCCGCGCGGCGATCCCTGACCGTAGCGTGTCCCTGGGTCGCTTCGCTACGCTCGCGATGACGGCGCGGGTCGAAAGGCCGAGCACGTGAGCGGGAAACCGTATGGTACGGCGGGAGCGGCGGGCATGCACCAGACCAATGACAGCCGAGGGACGCTGCCCCCGGACGCGCCGGATCCCGACTTCGCCGCCCGGCACGCGCGCTATCCCGAGGCGCAGATCCGAAAAATCCTGAACGACACGCGCACGATCGCCCTGGTCGGCGCCTCCGCGAACCCGGCCCGCCCGAGCTGGATCGTGCTCAAATACCTGCTCGACCGGGGCTATGCGGTGGTTCCGGTCAATCCGGGCCTCGCCGGGCAGGATCTGCTCGGGCGGCGGGTGGTGGCCACCCTCGCGGAGATCCCGGAGCCGATCGACATGGTCGAGATCTTCCGCAATTCCGCCGCCGCCGGCCCCCTGGTGGACGAGGCGCTCGCCCTCGACCCGCTGCCGAAGGTGATCTGGATGCAGCTCGGCGTGCGCGACGACGCGGCGGCCGCCCGGGCCGAGGCGCGCGGGCTCACGGTGATCATGAACCGCTGCCCGAAGATCGAGTACGGCCGGCTCTCGGGCGAGATCGGCTGGACCGGGGTGAACTCGCGCATCCTGACCTCGCGCAAGCCGGTTCTGGCCGGCCGGGGCGTCCAGCGGCTCACCATCGCCGAGCGGGGCAAGCGCCCGGGGTGAGCGGCGCGGTATCATGATACCGCTAACGCGAAGTCATTCCAGAACATGACGTTTTCGGGATTTCGATTTTATCGGTTGACGGGCCGGGTATCCCCGGCTATCCACCGGCCGTCGCCGCCGCGTGCTCCCCACGCGGCGGCTCGTTTTTCGGCACCCCGAGGCTGTCCGCGTCCCGATCCGTCGGGGTTCCGGCGCGTCGGAACCCTGGGATCTCACCATGAAGACCACCTCGCTAAAGCCCGCCGAGGTCGACAAGAAGTGGATCGTGATCGACGCGGAGGGCCTCGTCGTCGGCCGCCTCGCCTCGATCGTCGCCATGCGCCTGCGCGGCAAGCACAAGGCCGCCTACACGCCCCACGTCGATTGCGGTGACCACGTGATCGTCGTCAACGCGGACAAGGTGAAGTTCACCGGCCGCAAGTACGTCCAGAAGCGCTACTACTACCACACCGGCTACCCGGGCGGGATCAAGGAGCGCACGGCCAAGTTCATTCTCGAAGGGCGCTTCCCCGAGCGCGTCGTCGAGAAGGCCGTCGAGCGCATGCTGCCCCGCGGCCCGCTCTTCCGGCAGATCCTCGGCAACCTCCGCGTCTACAAGGGCGCCGAGCACCCGCACGTCGCCCAGCAGCCGCAGGCGCTCGACGTCGGCGCCCTCAACCGCAAGAACGTGAGCGCTTGATCATGGCGACCCTCCAGTCCCTCGCCGACCTCAACCGGGCGAATACCGGCGCGGTCGACCCCGCCAACGAGGCCCCGGTCCACATCCAGAAGCTGGATGCGCAGGGCCGCGCCTACGCCACCGGCAAGCGCAAGGACGCGGTCGCCCGCGTCTGGATCAAGCCCGGCAACGGCACGGTCACGATCAACAAGCGCCCGGTCGAGGTCTACTTCGCCCGTCCGGTGCTGCGCATGATCCTGCGCCAGCCGCTGGAGATCGCTGGCCGCGTCGACCAGTACGACATCAACGTCACGGTCGCCGGCGGCGGTCTCTCGGGTCAGGCCGGCGCCGTGCGCCACGGTCTCTCGAAGGCGCTGACCTACTACGAGCCGGAGCTGCGCGCGCCGCTGAAGCGCGAAGGCTTCCTCACCCGCGACGCCCGCGTGGTCGAGCGCAAGAAGTACGGCCGCAAGAAGGCCCGCCGCAGCTTCCAGTTCTCGAAGCGCTGATCCCCGGTTTTATCGACGATTTGCGAAAGGGCGGTTCCTGCGGGAGCCGCCCTTTTTCGTGTTCGGGTGCGGCGAAGCAGACCGAGGTCTGAACGCAACCGGAGCAGCTGTCACAATGTCCGCGGTGGGTGGTTTCTTGCCAGTCTGCTTTAGGGCGGCGAAACCTGAAAAGCCGACGATCAACCCGAGCGAACGGCCGACAGCTTTGCGCCATCAGACGACCTTCGGGCGAACCCACTTGAAGGGCCGCTTGAAGCCCGACTGCTGCCGTTGAGATGGAATGGTCGGTCACGCGGCCACAACGTCCGTGGGTCGATGCCGCCCGTCACGCCATAGACAGCCGCCGTACGACCTTACCATCTCAGGGGTCCGGGGCCGGACAGATCTCCGGCCTCGATCGCACCCGTCAGAGGCTCGGATGTAGCCCGCGGACCGGGCTCACGGCCTCCAGCACCGAGGCAGCGTGCAGGAGAGTCGTCTCCGCCTGCCAGCTTCCCACCAACTGCACGTTGATCGGCAGGCCCTCGCGGCTCGTCCCGAACCGCATCGACAGTCCTGGCAAACCCGTCACATTCAGGGGCACGGTCGCGCCCTGCAGGTAGGTCAGGTCAACTGTCTCGCCGTTAACGACGAGTTCCTGGATGCCGTGTTTGTGCGCGGGAATGGGCAGCACCGGGGTCATGAGCACGTCGAAGTCCCGGAAGTAGGCCGCGTAGCCGTCTCGGAGCCGCTCTGCCGCCTGCTCTGCCGCGACGTAGTCCTTCATCGAGGTGTCGGGCAGCGACAGCATGGTCTTGGCCATCTTGTACATCTGGTTCTTGTGCCCGGCGGTCGCCTCGCGGAAGGCGGGTTTCATCTCCATGACGTGGAGCTTGTTAAAGACGTCGAGAGCAAAATCGCGCTCAAGAGCCGGGATACGCACCTCCTCGACGTGGTGCCCCTCACCCCTGAGGGCCTCGGCCGCCGCCTTTACGGTCGCCGCGACCTGCGTGTCGATGGGGCCGAAGCCCGGACCGACCATCCAGCCGACCCGCAGCTTCCGGTCGGACGCGGCGCCGAGACCGGCGTCGAACGGGACGGTGCTGCTCGCGAACGCGTCCTGCCCGTCGGGGCCGGCGAGTTGCGAGAAGGCGAGCGCGAGATCGCGGATTGAGCGGGCCATCGGGCCGACGTGCCAGAAGCGGCGCGGTGCGCGCGGCCAGATGCCGGTCATCGGCACGCGCCCGTGGGTGGCTTTCAGCGAGACGATACCGGTCTGAGCAGCCGGGCCGCGGACCGAGATAGCCAGGTCGGTGCCCAGGCCCAACGGCGACATGCCCGCCGCGATGGCCGCCGACTCGCCGCCGCTGGAGCCGCCGGGCGTGCGGTCGAGGTCCCAGGGGTTGTTGGAGCGGCCGGAGAGCAGGTTGTCGCTCTCAATCCAGTAGGAGAACTCGGGCAGGTTGGTCTTGGCGAGTAGGATGCCGCCGGCTTTCTTCATCCGGGCGACGCTGGTGGCGTCGGCGTCCGGTACCCGGCCCTTGAAGATCGGCGAGCCCCGCTGGGTCATTACGCCTGCAGTGTCGATGGAGTCCTTCACGGTGAACGGCACCCCGTGGAGCGGCCCGAGCGCCTTGCCGGCCATGACCGCGGCCTCGGCGGCCCGGGCGGCGGCGAGCGCGCCTTCCGCGACGGTGACGATGGCGTTGACCTTGGGGTCGATGGCCTCGATGCGGTCGAGGTGCGCTTGGACGACCTCGACGACCGAGAGCTGCTTGGTCCGGATTAGCTCGGCGAGCCCGGTCGCGTCGGAGAAGATGATGTCCTGAGTCATATCCGTGTCCCTGCCCTATGGTTTGCCTACCTGTCGTTAGGCAGGGCTGGAGTTAGGTCTGGATTTTTGGTTCGTCAATCCCTAACTAACGATCGGTAGGTTTTGAGTTTGAACGCGGAGTCAGGGTGAGCACGAACGCGAAGGAAACGATCCTGGCCGCCGCGCGGAAGACCGCGCAGGCGCACGGCTACGGCGGCTTAAGCTACCGCGACCTCGCCGCCGAGGTCGGCATCAAGGCCGCGAGTATCTACCACCACTTCGCCAGCAAGGCGGACCTCGGCGCGGCCGTAGCACGGCGCTACTGGGAGGACATCGCGGTCGAGCTCGACGCCATGCTGGAGAAGACCGGCGACCCACTGGAATGCCTACGGCTCTACCCGAGCACCTTCCGGCGCTCGCTGGAGGACGGGAACAGGCTTTGCCTATGCAGCTTCATGTCGGCCGAGTACGCCAACCTGCCGGAGACGGTGCAGCGGGAAGCGCGGGGCTTCGCCGACGTCAACGTCGCGTGGCTCGCAAAGGTGCTGGTCATGGCCGGGGCGGTGAAGCCTAAGGAGAGCGAGGCGCGGGCGCGGGCGATCTTCGCCGCGGTGTCCGGCGCCCAACTCTACGCGCGGAGCCGCTCGGACGTCGCGCAATTCGACAGCCTGATCGAGAGCTACCAGGCCTCGGGGCTTCTACCAGCCTAGGGCCCGCCGTTACGGGCGCCGGCTGGCCATTCCCTAGGCCCTCGCAGCTTGCGTCGGGAGGCGGACGCCGCGGGGCAGGCGACCGAAGCCGGTGACGGCCTTGCCCTCGACCAGCGGCTTGCCATCGGGCCCCTGATTGTGAGGCAACACGCTAAGGGCGTGGCAGATAAGGGTAACGGGTTTGCCGACCTGGAGCGTGGTCTCGATGAACTTGAGCGAGGCTGGGCGGCGGAAAGTTCGCAACGGGTCATTTGCGTCGTCGAGTTTCACCCCAGCCTATGTCCGCTTTCGTGCGGCCCTCGTAGCTGCTTGTACGACTGTGTTGGGTCGCAAGCAGCCGCACAATCCAAAGCTGATGGGGCTCACACCACGGGAGATCCGTCGCGTTCGGGAAACGCGCTCCACGCGGTCGTTTCATAGCCCTCGCCCGATACCGGGAACGACCCCCCTCTTGACCACTTCGGCGAGGGCAGCGTCGCGCCAAGCCAGTGGCGCTTCGGGGGATCGGACAGGGCCGTGAGCGCAGCCAGGAGCTTCTCGTTGGATGGCGGCGGGTTTTGGAGCCGGGCGACGACCCGCGCGAAAACCCGCATCGAAAGGTTCAAAACCTCGGCTGCCCGCACTTCCGTTGCACCACGACGGCCGATTACGATCCTAAGTAAAATATACCAGCACATTGGTTGCGCACAACGGAACAACCGGGTCCGCCGCCTGTTACCCGCCGCCGATCCAGTCCGGATCGCATCAGGCGAGGCAGACGAACCACCGTGACCGCGGGCGTCGACAGACATGAGCTGAGGCAGATCATCGCCGGCCTGACCGAGGGCGTGATCCTGGTCGAGCCGGACCAGACGATCACCTGGGCCAACGACGCCGCCCTGGCCATGCATGGGGCCGGCAGCCTGGAGGAACTGGGCGAGACCGTCGACGCCTACCGGGGCCGGTTCTCGGTCCGCTACCGCAACAACCGGCCGCCCGAGCATTACCCGATCGAGCGGGTGGTCCGGGGCGAGACGTTCCACGACGTCATCGTCGAGGTGGTGCGCACCGATCAGCCGGACGTCGCCTTCGTCCATTCCCTGCGCAGCCTGGTCGCCACCGACCACGCGGGGCAGCCGAGCTGCCTGGCGCTGATCCTCCAGAACGTCACGCCGCAATTCGAGGCCGAGGAGCGGTTCGAGAAGACCTTCAACGCCAACCCGGCGCCGGCCGTGATCACCCGGCTGTCCGACCTGCGCCACGTCCGGGTCAATGCCGGCTTCCTGGAGATGACCGGCCACACCCGCGACGCGGTGATCGGGCGCAGCGTCTACGAGGTCGACGTGCTGGCCGATGCCAAGCAGCGCGAGCTGGCCGTAACGCGGCTCAATGCGGGCGCGACCATCCCCCAGATGGAGGCCTGCCTGCACCTGCCGGATGGCGGCACCCGCTTCGTCATCGTGGCCGGACAGCCGATCGAGATGGGCGATGAGCCGTGCATGCTCTTCACCTTCGCGGATCTGGAGCTGCGAAAGAAGGCCGAGACCTCCCTGCGCCAGAGCGAGGCGCGCTTTGCCACCGCGTTCCGGATGACGCCGGTGCCGACGCTGCTCGCCCGGGCCGACGGCTTCGCCGTCACGGCCATCAACGAGGCCTTCCCGCGGATCTTCGGCTACGGCCAGGACAAGACCGTCGGACGCTCCGCCGAGGAGATGGGTCTGTGGGTGTCGAATTCCGCCCGCGCCAAGTTCGAGGCGACGGTCCGGCGCACGGGCTACGTGCTCGGCCTCGAGACCTGCATGCGCCACGAGGACGGGACCGAGATCGACTGCCTCGTGTCGGCCGAGCGGGTGGTGATCGGCGAGGACGACTACGTGCTCGCGGTGCTGCAGGACATCACCGAGCGCAAGCGGTCCGAGCGCGAGCTGTTCACCGCGATCGAGACCGTGATGGCCGATACCTCGTGGTTCAGCCGCGGCCTGATCGAGAAGCTCGCCGGCCTCCGGCATCCCGGCCGCGACAGCGCCGACGAGGGCGTCCAGAGCCTCACGGTCCGGGAGCGCCAGATCCTCGGGCTGGTCTGCGCCGGCCTCTCGGACGAGGCCATCGCCAAGCGGCTGAACCTGTCGCGCAACACCGTGCGCAACCACGCCGCCTCGCTCTACCGCAAGCTCGGCGTCCACAAGCGCACCGAGGTGATCGTGTGGGGCCGGGACAACGGCTTCACCACCAGGGAGGCCAGTACATAAGTCGGAGAATACCGGTATGAATTCACTATTGATCTGAGCAAATCAGGCCCCACCTGCGGTCTTCGTTGAATCCACCGCGCGGGACACGCCAATTTCGAAGTCGAGACGAACATGCCGGCAACTCCCGGTCCGATCTCGGGTTCACTGATCGGAGCCATCGGCCCGGAGGCGCGGCATCGCCGCGACGGGCCGGGCTCCACACGCTTCGTAGAAGTCCGACGCGAAACCCGGAAGGCCGCGCCACGCGCCATCCGGGTCGAGCGGCGCACACCAGACACCCCAGACCTCAACGCACAAACAGGAGAGACATCATGGTTGATACCGATCGCGTGACCGGCGCCGCCAAGGAATTCGTCGGCAAGGCCCAGGGCGCCGTGGGCGACCTCACCGGCTCGAAGGGCGACTCGGTCGAGGGGCGCTTCCGCGAGGCACAGGGCTCGGCTGAGAACCTCTACGGCCAGGCCAAGGACACGGCCCGCACCGTCGCCAACGAGGCCGGCCACTACGCCGAGGACGCCTACCAGCATGCCGGCGACTACGCCCGCCGGGGCACCCGCGCCGTGGCCCAGCAGGTCGAGGAGAGCCCGCTCGTCGCGCTGCTGATCGCCGGCGCCGTCGGCTACGGCCTCGCCCTCCTCATGCACGCCCGCCGCTGAGCGCGAGCGCCCTTCTCGACCCGACGACCAGGAGTACACAGTGACAGCATCCCCCAACCTCTCGACCGCGCCGCTCGCTCATACGAGCGACGCGCGCACCGTCCTTCTCCACCAGGTGTCGTGGGGTGCGATCTTCGCCGGCGCCACCACGGCGCTGGTCGCCCAGGTGATCCTGAACATGCTCGGTGTCGGCATCGGCCTGTCGAGCGTCGGCATGAATGCCGCCGACAACCCCGCCGCCTCGACCCTGTCGATGAGCGCCGGCATCTGGTTCGTGGCCTCGGGCATCGTCGCCTCGCTGATCGGCGGCTTTATGGCCGGGCGGCTCTCGGGCAAGCCGGTGGGCGGCGCGGCCGGCCTGCACGGCCTGGTGTCCTGGTCGGTGACCACCCTGGTCGTCCTCTACCTGCTGACCTCGGCGGTGGGCGGGATCGTCGGCGGCGCCTTCAACGGCGTGGCCACCACGCTCAGCGGTGCCGGCAACCTGGTCGGCGGCACCGTGCAGACGGCGGCCCAGGCCGCGGCACCCTCGCTGTCCAAGATCTCGAACCCGCTCGACGGGATCGAGAGCACCGTGCGCCAGCAGGCGTCCGGCCAGGATCCGCAGGCGGCGCGTGACGCGGCCGTGGCGGCGGTCCGCGCGGTTCTGACCGGTGACCCGGCCCAGAAGCAGCAGGCCGAGACCCGTGCGGCCGACGCACTCGCCAAGGCGCAGGGCATCCCGGTCGATCAGGCCAAGCAGCAGATCCAGGACTACGAGAAGCAGTACGACCAGGCGGTCGCCACGGCCAAGCAGAAGGCTGAGGCCGCGGCCGTCGCCGCCAAGTCGGCGGCTACCCAGGGCGCCTTCTACGCCGCCCTCGCCCTGATCCTCGGCGCGTTGGCCGCTTTCCTGGGCGGCCGCCTCGGCGCCCCGAAGACCGAGACCCTGGTCGATTCCTACGGCACCCGCCGCGCCTGAGACCCGCGATCCCCGCGCACCGCGCGGCGATCTCCCGACCGGCGGCCGGACTCCGATCCGGCCGCCGACGCCCTCACTGCCCCCGTCGCCCCCACGGAGAACCCCGATGATCCGCAAGCTCCTCACCATCTTCGTCCTGCCGAAGCTGATCGCCTATGTCGGCCGCCGCTTCGCCGGCCGGTCGGCCGCCCCGTCGCGCCGCCCCCACTGAGCCCCTTCGCGGGCCCCGGAATCCGCCGACCGGGGCCCGTCAGCGAACCGAATTCGGTGGACACCCGAGAGGACACGCCATGAGCAAGGGTTACCCCTCGATGACCGCGCTGCTGGGCCTTCTGGCCGTGGCCGGCTACCAGAATCGCGACAAGCTCGCCGAGCTGTTGAAGGGCCACGAACACGGGACCAGCTCGTCCCCCGTCCCGTCCGTGCCGAATCCCGCCCACACGAGCGGGACAGGCAGCAGCGATACCTTTTCCCGCCTCGGCGGCTTGCTCGGCGGTGCCGGGACGGCGGGGGTCGGCGGCCTGATCGCCAGCGGCCTCAGCGAGTTGGTCGACCACTTCACCAAGGGCGGGCACGGCGAGACTGCGACCTCTTGGATCAATCACGGCACCAACCGCGCCATCCCCGAGACCGACCTCGAGCGCGCCATCGGGCCCGAGACCCTCGACCACCTGACCCAGCAGACCGGGCTCAGCCGGGCCGCCCTGCTGGCCCGCCTGTCTCGCGAGCTGCCCTCGGCGATCGACCGCTACTCGCCCGACGGCCGCCTGCCGACCTGACGGCGTTGACAGGGGCGTCCGCAGGCCTCACCCCCGGACCGTAACGGCCGGGTGTGATTCTGGCCTGCGAGACGGATCATGGCGAGCGAAGCAGCCACACGGCCCATCGTGTTCATCGACGGCGAGGCCGGCACTACCGGCCTCGGCATCCGCGAGCGCCTGGAGCGCGACGGACGCGTCACCCTGCGCAGCATCGCAGCCGAGCACCGGAAGGACCCGGCGGCCAAGCGCGCGCTGCTTGCCGAGGTCGACCTCGCCGTCCTGTGCCTTCCGGACGACGCCGCCAAGGAGACGGTGGCGCTCGCCGACAGCCTGCCGGGCGGCGGCCCGCGCATCCTCGATGCCAGCACCGCCCACCGGGTCGCCCCCGGCTGGACCTATGGCTTCCCGGAGATGACCCGGGAGCAGGGCGCAGCCGTGTCCGGCGCCCGGCGGGTGGCCAATCCCGGCTGCTACCCGACCGGCGGCATCGCGCTCCTGCGCCCCCTGGTCGAAGCCGGCCTGATCCCGGCGGATCTCCCCATCAGCGTCAACGCGGTCAGCGGCTATAGCGGCGGCGGCAAGGGCATGATCGAGGAATACGAGCGGGGCAGCGCGGCGCCGTTCCTGCTCTACGGCCTCGGCTTCGCCCACAAGCACGTGCCGGAACTCCAACTGTACAGCGGGCTCACCCGGCGGCCGATCTTCGTGCCGTCGGTGGGCAATTTCCGTCAGGGCATGCTGGTGAGCGTCCCGCTCCACCTCGACGCGCTGCCGGGCAAGCCCGCGGCCGGCGACCTGGAGGCGGCCCTGCGCGACTGGTACGCCGGCCAGCCCCTGGTCCAGGTGACGACCGGCGCCGAGACCGGCGCCCACCGCGAGAAGATCACGCCCGAGGATCTCAACGACACCGACCGGCTGGAGCTGCGGGTGTTCGGCTCGTCCGAGCACGGGCAGGCGGTGCTGGTGGCGCGCCTCGACAATCTCGGCAAGGGCGCCTCCGGGGCGGCGGTGCAGAATCTCGGGCTGATGCTGGGGCTCGACGCCTGATTTTTCGAAGCTCTGATTGTGCATCATCGTTATCTGAAAGCCGGCAACCACCGTTCGGGATGATGCTCATGCCCCCGGGAATAACCGGGGCGGCCCGACGGTTCTCAGTCCGGGGGCGGAGCTTCGGGGTGGGCGGCCGATGGCGGCGCGAGCGAGCGATCCGAGGGGCGGCGGCGCGTGACGACGCTCGCCCGTGCGCGCTTCAGCCAATTGGTCCTGCCCCGCCTCGATGAGGGCTACCGGCTCGCGCACTGGCTCACCGGCAACGCCACCGACGCCGAGGACGTGATGCAGGAGGCGTGTCTGCGCGCCTACCGGGCGATCGAGACCTTCGCGGAGGGGAACGCGAGGGCGTGGTTCCTGACCATCGTCCGCAACACCGGCTATTCCTGGCTGCAGCGGCACCGGCCCCGGGCGGTGATCTTCGCCGAGGACCTCGCCCCGGAGGCCCGGGCCGCCCTGGATGCCGGTAGCGGTCTCGCCGAGGCGCCGGAGACCCCCGAGGCCACGCTCATCGCCCGCGACGAGGCCGGGCGGCTCGGCCGGGCGAGCGCGGCGCTGCCGGTCCCGTTCCGGGAGGCGCTGGTCCTGCGCGAGTATCACGGCCTCGGCTACCGGGAGATCGCCGAGGTGACGGGCGTGCCGATCGGGACCGTGATGTCGCGCCTGGCGCGGGCGCGCCAGCACCTGCTCGAACGGCTCGCGAAGGACGGGCGATGACCGGCGACGACGAAACCCTCCTGCTGCTGAGCGCCTACGCCGACGGTGAATTGTCGCCCGGCGAAGTGCTGGCCATGGAGTGCCGCCTCGCGGCCGAGCCGGACCTGCGCGCGCGGGCCGCGCGCCTGCGCGGCCTCTCGGGCGCCGTGCGCGCGACCCTCGCGGAGGTGCCGGCCCCCGAGACCTTGCGGGGGCGGATCGTCCGGCAGATCGGGTTCGCCGACCCGGAGCCCCGCCGCTCCCGGCTCGGCGCCCGGCCGGCACTGGCCGCGACGCTGGTGGCCGGGATCGCCATCGGCGCGTCGCTCGGCGGGATCGTTCCCCTCGGAACCGCCGAGGCCCCGTCCCCGGTGGGCGAGGCCGTGCTGGCCGGCCATCTGCGGGGCCTGGCCGCGCCGCAGCCCTTCGACATCGCCTCCGCCGACGGGCACGTGGTCAAGCCCTGGTTCAACGGCCGCACCACCATCGCGCCCGACGCCCCCGACCTGTCCGACCGGGGCTACCCCCTGGTCGGCGGCCGGATCGACATCGTCGACGGCCAGCCGGTGCCGACCCTGGTCTACCGCCACGACCGGCACGTAATCAGCGTCACGGTGGTCCCGGCGACCGGCGGCGCGCAGGCCGGCGAGGCCCGCCGGGACGGGACGTTCCTCGAGCGCTGGGAGGCGGGCGACCTCACCTACTGGGCGGTGTCGGACCTCAACGCCCGGGACCTGCGCGGCTTCGTCGAGCTGTACCGCGCCCGGACCGCCCGGCCACGCTGACGATTTCGCGCCCGGCCCGGGAATAACTGCGCGGGGACCCGGGTTCTGCATCCCGTCATCCGCATCGATCCGACGAGGGCCGCGCGTGATTGCGATTTTGGACCGAGACGCGCGCCCGGCCTGCGGGTCCGGCGCCCCACGACTTGACCCGGTCCCGGTAGAGACCGCGCTGCACCGTCTGATCGAGCATTTCGAGGAGGGGGTGGCGATCATCGACCGCTCCGGACGCACGCTTTTCCTGAACCGTGCCGCCCAGGCCCTGATCCGCCGGGGTCTGCTGCGCCTCCGGAACGGATGCCTGTGCAGCGGATCGCCCGAGCACGGCGCGGCGATCGGCCGGCTCATCGCCCGCTGCGCCATCGGCGCCGGCTGCTCCGTCCGGCTCGCGGGCGAGACCGGCACCCTCCTGATCGCCGCCTGCGCGATCCCCGGCAACGCCGTGCTCCTGCGCGTCGTCGATCCCGACGCCGCGCCGCTGCCGGACCCGGCCGTGCTGCAGGACCAGTTCGGCTTCACCCCCGCCGAGGCGGCGATCGCCACTGACATCCTGGCCGGGCACGACCTCGCGGCGAGCGCGGCCCGGCGCCGGGTCACCCTGCATACCGCCCGCGCGCATCTGCGCCGCCTGTTCGAGAAGACCGGCACCCGCCGGCAGGCCGAGCTGATGCGCCTCCTGCTGCTCTGCCCGCTGCCGATCCCGGCCGCCGACCCCATCTGTGCGGGACCGGTCGACCTCCCATCCCGCCCTCGTTCAAATGCGTGATGCGGGACGTTTGAAACAGAGCCACGCTCCACCGTGTCGATGCGCGACGCGAAATCCGTATTCGCCGGGTCGGAGAGCGAGATATGATTGTGGCGATCCTGAAATCCATCCAGGCTCGACGGTCGGCGGCGCGGAATTACCGTCTCCTCTCGGCGCTCGACGACGATGTGCTGTGCGATGTCGGCCTGGACCGGCGCACCCTGCGGGCCTTCTGCGACACCGGCTGCGCCCAGCACGCCGCCATCGGCGGCAAGGCGTCCCCGGGGCCGGCGGTCCCGATGCCGGGGGGCCTGACGCCCGCGGTGCGGTGAGACCGATGGGGCCCGGGCTTCGTCGCAGCCGGCCTTCGACAGGCTACGCCCCGAACGCATCCGCCAGATAGGCCCGCACGAAGCCCGGCATCCGGGCCGCCTCGGGGCCGTCCGCGGCCCGGGCCAGATGGATCCCGGCGAGTTCCGGCTCGGCCTCCTGGCGGCGATGCGCCTCGATGCGCGCGCACAGGGCCTCCGCCGGCTCCGGGAACCGCACCGGCCGCAGGAAGGCGAGCTGCCCCTCCCCTTCGAGCATCACCCAGCCGGTCGCCGCATCCTCCGGCAGGACGAGGCCGGTCTCCTCGGCGAGCTCCCGGGCGGCGCTGCCGGCGAGGTCGACGGTGGCGCCGCACACGTCGTCGAGGTCCGGGGTGCCGCAGGGGAAGTAGAGCTGGCCGGCATTGGCCGTGTGGGCGCCCATCGCGCCCAGCAGGACGGCGCCGTCGGCGCTCCAGGGCACGATCGACGCGAAGGCGTTGACCACCCCGCCCTCCTCCCGCCCCCGGTCCCGGTAGGCGATGAAGCTCGAATAGGTTGCCGCGAACAGATCGACCCGGGCGATCCCGGCCGCGACCGCGCAGGCGCTGCCGAGCAGCACGGTGCCGTCGAACATCCCGGGGCTGCGGGCGAGCCGCGCCTGCCAATGGGCGGCGATGGCGTCCGCGTCGTCCCGGGGAAACGGCCAGTCGTGGGCGACGAGCCGGGCCATGACGCCGGCGAGCCGGGTGATCCGGAAGCCGTCAGACACGTAAACGTCCGTCCGACACGATCACGGCCGCGCCGCCGATCTCCACCGAGCGCAGGGCGCCGGCCGCGATCGTAAGCTGGAGCGCGATGTCGCTCGGCCGGCCCATGGCCTCGCCCTGGCGGATCGCCACGTCGTGGGTGCCCGCCCCCAGGGTCTCGAACTGCATCAGCACCCCCGCGAAGGCGGCGGCCGCCGAGCCGGTGGCCGGGTCCTCCGCGACGCCGAGATGGGGCGCGAACATCCGCACGCGCCAGCTCTGGCCTTTACCCTCGGGATCGGAGGCGTAGAGATAGAGCCCGTCGGCGGCCTCGGGCCCCTGGGCGGGTTTTGCGGCGTCGAGCGCCGCCACCGTGGCGATGGGCACGCAGGTGAAGCTCGGCCCGACCCCGTGGCGGCTCGGGACGTGACGGCCGGTGCCGATATCGCCGGGCGCCAGCCCGAGGAGCGGCGCCAGCACCGCCGGATCCGGCCCCTCCCCCAGGAATTCCGGCAGGGCCGGCAGCTTGAACCGCGCCCGCCCGCCGCTGCCGTCGGCAAACGGCTCGACCACGCAGGGCACGATCCCGATCCGCTCCTCCAGGCCGAAGGCCCGGGCATCCCCCTGCGACGGCCCCTCCAGCGCCAGCAGCACGGCCGCGCCCACGGTGGGATGGCCGGCAAACGGCAACTCGTGCAGCGGCGTAAAAATCCGCAGCCGCGCCCGGTGGCGGGCCTCGCTCGGCGGCAGCACGAACACCGTCTCGGACAGGTTGAACTCCCCGGCGATGGCCTGCATCGCGGCCGTGTCGAGCCCCTCGGAGTCGAGCACCACGGCCAGCGGGTTGCCGGCGAGCTTTTGCTCGGTGAACACGTCGAGGGTGACGAAGCGGCGTGCCATCGTATCTTTACTCCAGGCGGCGCCCGCGGCTGGCTGGCGGCGGCGGCCCGCTTTGCTAAGCTATGCGGCCGCGCGACGCGATACGAGCGGCGCGGTCTGGGAAGCCTAGCCGAGTGCGGCACCGCTTCCCAGACGGTCCAGCCGGAAGGGCGTCATGTCCGAGACAGAGCACAGTTACCCGGTCACGGTGACCTGGACCGGCAACCGGGGCACCGGCACCCAGACCTATCGTGGCTACGACCGGGCCTTCGCGGCGGAGGCCCCGGGCAAGCCCCCGATCCCGGGTTCGGCGGACCCAGCCTTTCGAGGCGACCCGGCCCGGTGGAACCCTGAAGACCTGCTGGTCGCCTCGCTCTGCGCTTGCCACAAGCTCTGGTATCTCGGCCTCTGCGCCCAGGCCGGGATCGTGGTGACGTCCTACACGGATACCGCCGAGGGCCGCATGACCGAGGAGGCCGACGGTGCCGGCCAGTTCACCGCCGTCACCCTGCGCCCCCGCGTGACGATCACCGCCGAGTCGGACGCCGCCGAGGCCCGGGCGCTGCACCACCGGGCGCATGCGATGTGCTTCATCGCCCGATCGGTGAATTTTGCCGTGACCCACGAGCCGACGATCGTGCGGGCGGGGGATTGAAGGAGCGGCGCGCTTGATCTTGGCCCCTCATACCGCCTCCACCGCAAACGTCTCACTTGGGTTCACATACTCGTCCTGCGCGGCCACGGTGAGGATCTCCCGGGAGCCGGCCGCTGCGGTGCGCTTCAAGAGGCCGTAGACCGAGGCGGCGGCGGCGCCCAGCGCTGCGGCGGCCGAACCGGTACGGGCGTAGTGAACCAGGAACATGGCCGCGATGCAGTCGCCCGCACCGTTAACCGCGATGGCAAGCCGCGGGGTGCGGACCCGGAACAGTTGCCCCCCCGCCCCCCCCCCCAGGTCGATGCGGTCGGCCGGCGTGTCCGCGCAGAGCGTCGAGGTGACCAGCACCACCCGGGGCCCCCGGGCCTGAAGCGCCGCGATCGCCGCCCCGGCCTCGGTCCGGGTGCGGCTTGGCAGGCCGGTGAGCCGATCGAGCTCGAACTGGTTGGGGGTGAGGATGTCGGCTGCCGGCACGGCCTGCTCGCGTAAAAACGCCTCGATCCCCGGACGCACGTAGACGCCCTCCGCGACGTCGCCGATCACCGGATCGCAGCAATAGAGAGCCTGGGGGTTGGCTGCCCGCACGGAGGCCACCGCGTCCAGGATCGCTGTCCCGATCTCGGCCGAGCCCATATAGCCCGACAGTACCGCGTCGCATGCGGGAAACACCCCACGCTCACCGATGCCCCGCACCACCTCGCGGATCATCGCCGCTTCGAAGACCGGGCCGCGCCACGCCCCGTAGCCGGTGTGGTTGGAGAACTGCACTGTGTGGACTGGCCAGACCTCGACCCCGAGCCGCTGCATTGGGAACACCGCCGACGCATTGCCGACATGGCCGTAGGCGACGTGGGACTGGATCGACAGGACGTTCAACGCGGGTGATCCCCGGTTCCGTTGCGAGAGCCGAAGCTGTCGGCGATCCGGGGCGTGGGTGCAAGCGCGGGGGCGGGTGGCTCAGATTTGATGGTTGGTGTGACCTGACCGGCTGGCTTTGGACCGGACTGATTGAGAGGATCAGTTTGGACCGGAGGAGCTGGGGATGAAGCGAGGACAGAGGCCGAGCGCAGAGCAGGTCGTGCTGATGCTGCGCCAGATTGAGGTACAGATGGCACAAGGCAAGAGTATCGCCGTCGCCTGTAAGGGGGTAGATGTCTCTGAACAGAACTCTTACCGCTGGCGTAAGGAGTATGGCGGTCTGAAGGTCGATCAGGCTAGGAAGATGAAGGATCTGGAGCGTGATAACGCTCTGCTTCGCCGCCTGGTGGCGGATCTGTCTTTGGAAAAGCAGGTGCTGGCGGACGTCGCCTCGGGAAACTCGTAGCCCCTGAGCGGATCGTCGGCCAGCATCGGGGTACGCAGCGCTACGTTTCCACGTTGCCGGCCGACGAGGATGCGCTGACCCGTGCCATCATCGCCCTGGCGTCCGAGTACGGACGCTACGGCTACCGCCGCATCACCGCGCGCGCTGCTGCAGGCAGCGGGGTGGCAGGTGGGCAAGGATCCGGGCCAGCGGATCTGGCGTCGTGAGGGGCTCGAGGTCCCGCAGAAGTACCGACCGCGCAGAAGCCTATGGCTGAACGATGGATCCTGCGTGCGGCTGCGCCCGCTCCATCGCAACCACATCTGGAGCTTCGATTTCATCCAGGCTCGGAGCTGCGACGGATGCTCGCTTCGGGTCCTGACGCTGATCGACGATCATAGCCGAGCTTACCCGACGCTGAGGGTGGCGCGACGCATCAACAGCGTGGGCGTGATCGAGGCGCTGGCCGACGCCATGTGCCTGCACGGCATCCCGGAGAACATCCGCTGCGACAAGGGCCCGGAAATGATCTCGAAGGCGTTGCGCAAATGGGCCACCAAAGCCGGCTCGCAGATCCAGTACATCGCTCCCGGATCGCCGTGGGAGAATGGTAACTGCGAGAGCTTCAACGGCAAGCTGCGCGACGAGTGCCTACGCCAGGAGATCTTCTGCTCGCTGAAGGAGGCGCAGACCGTGATCGGTCTATGGCAAACCAGGTACAATTGCGTCCGACCGCATTCGTCGCTGGGCTATCGGCCCCCCGCCCCCGTCAGCTACCCGGGGCTGGCCTTCCGGCTACCCATGGCCGCGACCATGCAGGAGCCTGTCATTTGGCTCGGTCCAAAAAAATACCGGTCAGGTCAGTGGGGGAGCCGCCTGTCATGATGGTTGAAGATTGATCCGAGATGATACAGGTCTTAATGAAGAGCACCCCGATTGCCCCGCTGGATAGCGTGGACGTGGCGATTGAGGTCGATTAAGCGATACCTGTTCCGTCGCTAATCCTCTGCAAGAGCGTCGTCGTAGGCGTCGAACAGCCACGCAAGGAGATTGGTGCCTACATCATCGCCGAGATTGCCCTTAAGCCTTTCCAGCGGCTTCTGCGGGGACTGGAGCCGTACTTCGGCGTACAACTCGCGCGCCAACCGATCCAAAGCGTCGTCTGGCAGCACTCGCTCTCGATTTACAAGCATGACTGCACCCTACGATGGCGGACAACTTGCTCGGTCCCGCCGCCCGATCTGATCACGGGCTGGCGGGGCTCGGCGCCGTTCCCCACGGCGATGGGCCAAGTACGCATGTGGCCGAGTTACAGGATGCCAAAGCGTCGTTAGCCGGGCCTCAACGGCATCCTCCAGTAGGGTCCCGGATCGGGATGCCAGTCGGTAGTGCCAGTTAGCGATGCTGGGATTGAAGAGGGCAAGCTATGACGATGTAGCTGCCCAGGCAATCGAGCAGTTGTCTCGAATGGGAGCGGGCTGCCCTCCCCGATCACGAAGCAGGCCGCCGTCCGGTGTCCCTATGAGGCTTACCGGTCGGATCCAGTCTGGGGGGGAGGGCTTGGCCGGGCCGATGGGTATCCGTGCGCGGACGCGCTATGGTGCCGTGGAGCGGCCCAAAAGTCGAAACCGGAACGAGCAAGGCCCGCCCATGGGGACCGGGTGGGCCTAGATATCTACAGGCAGCAGCGCCCATTAAGTCGAATGGGGTTAAGTCGTCGCCGCCAATACTGATCGGGGATAGACGTGACTTCTATCGCCGCAGCAGCCGCACCTCGACACGATGGAGACCCGTCAATGCAAACGAGCGAGACGAGCGCGCACTTCCGCCCGGGCGAGGCTGCGACCGAGCTCCTTCAGTAGCGTGTCCGCCAACGCCAAGGCCTGTGGCTCTTCAGCCTCCTGAAGTGACCTGTAACCAGCTAAAATGAGGTCCGTCGCGCGTTCCAGCGGCATCGTGGCCTGATCCACACTCGTCATCACAAGGGGCCCGTCCCCCTCCTCGCTGTGTGTGATGTCCACCACGATGCCGCGGCCCGAGACCACGGTACCGGTTTCATTTTTTTCGAATTTTCCCCGAGCCAGGATCCGACGTGTTTGACCGTCCGCCGAGCAGACGCGATGCTCTGCGATGAACCACCCCCCGTCGGCTGCGCATCGCCAGATTTGCTCCATGACGTGCGCGCGATCATCCGGGTGTACGCCGGCGTTGAACGTGTCGAACGGGATGCCCTCCTCGGCAAACATTGGGGTGAAGCCGAACAGGAAGGCGATCATGGCGTCGCCGGTCACAAGGTTCTTACGAACGTCGACCTGCCAGCGACCGACCGCATCTGCGTCCTCGAGGACGGCTTGCAACTCGTCGCGCCATGGATCGAGGCCCGCGCCGTCCGATGTTCGCATTCTTCTACACCCTTCTTGGTTTCATCACAACTGTAGATAGCACGTAACTGAACTGAGGTAAATCAAGCAACGTGTAAGGCTGCCGTTACGAGGTGCCAGGGATGGGCGTCGCAGTCTTTAGAGATAACCTCATGGAAGCTGGCATGTTTCTAATTGCCGCCTATGGGCAAGTTTGCCTATTTATGATTATGTAATGCTTATTATACTAAAAATGATTAGATTCATAATGCAGCGTTACGTTTGAACTATCGTTATTATCGACTATCTTGTGCAGAATTTAGCGGAACAGCAAGCAATTATGAAAATATCTCAAATTATAAGTTGTACAAATGATGATATATGGTGTTGCCCGATTATCGCCGTCCAGAAGGTTTTAATCTCTAAGGTGTTTTGCTGCTGAGTTTAGATGCTTGTGCGAACGCACACCTCGAACGCGCAGCTAAGCAGTTTGACACCAGCCGATTGCAGTCGACAAGCGTTACTTAAGCGAGAACGATCGCGCACAATCAATTCTGGATATGACCGACAACACGGCCCGCCTCACCGAGATCGCCAGCGCCATAGGCGTCCCGGTCGAGACTTTCACTCAGCCCGCTCTTCGGGCAAGCGAGCGCACCGAACGCCTCACAGAGATCATGAAGCTCATCCAGGCCTTTGAGACGATCGAGGATGCCCCGGCCCGGCGTCGCTGCATCACGTTTGTAGAGACCACGGCTGGCGCGCTCAGGTAGGTGTCCGCCTGGAACGGAGCGCATTCATCGCCGAGGCTGCTATGGCGCCATACGTGATGCCGCAAACCATAGTAGAATAGGCAGTTTCATCGAACCAGGTTCTGCACTGTTCCTGCATCCGACGGATAGTTAACTCCGCTCCCGCGCGTTGAGCGGCCGACTGTATCGAGCCGAAAGCCTCCGGTCCGCTTCGGACCAAGGCTGCCGGAAAAGCGGACAACCTGCTACCGACCCAAGTCGGCTATGCGGGCAACCAACGGAGTTTCCCGAAAGCCGACATTTGTCGACTGTCCGGCAAGGTCGGATCAGGGTCGAGGCCGTGTGAGAACGCAGATCCCTCAGGTTCAAGGCGAAGGTCCTGAGAGTGTCGCAGAGCAGAGGGGTGGCCTTGAGGCCCGGAGCGCCGCCATCAGCGGACCGACCCCAAAGATCTGGATCATCCGCTTCATGTTGTAGGCCAGAACCTGCAGGCTCATCTCTGTTCTGAGCTTGGCCAAGGTCCGGGTCAGGAAGTGGGTCGCTCCCATCCAGGCCTTTAGTGTGCCGAATGGGTACTCGACGGTCTGGCGAGGGATCTTCATCGCGTCCGGCATCCGGTTGAGCCGCGCCTGCATCCCGTCGTGGACGCCCGCGTGCACCCAGCGTTTGACACGGCGCGTCTCCGCCGGCGTGCAGCGGGGCTTGAGCGCGCAATCGAGACAGGCCGTCAGGTTGCGGTAGTGGTCCATCTCGTCGCCCTCGGCCCGGCGATCGGACCGGGCCGGCCCCTTGGTCAGGTGCTGGCCGGCGGGACAGGTGTAGTGATCCTGTTCGGCGTCGTAGACGAAGTCCTGGCCCGTGAAGCGGCCACGCTTGGCATGGCCCGAGGTCAGGGTCTTTGGCACGCAGGGCAGCACGCCTGTGTTTTCGAAGGCCGGGACCTGCTCGCCGTTGAGGTAGCCCCGGTCGGCCAGCACCGTGAGCGTGTCGTACCCCGTCGCCGCCTGCGCCAGAAGCCCCATCGGCGCGAGTTGCGCCCGGTCGCTCCCGAAGTTGGTCACGTCATGTGCCACGATCAGGTGATGCTCGGCATCCACGGCCGCCTGGACGTTGTAGCCGACCATGCCGGTGCCCTTGCCGCGGGTCGCCATGGAGCGCGCATCGGGATCGGTCAGCGAGACCTGGCCGTCAACTGCGGCCTCGACCTGCCGGCCTCGCGCCCGGAGAACCTGCATCTACTCGCGCAGGCCCGCGATCTTCTGCCTGAGCCGCGTCGTGCGCGCCTCGGCGATGTCGTTCGGCTCGCGGTCGGCCCGGTCCAGCGTCGCAAGATAACGGCCGATGCTCGCCTCGACCTGCGCCAAGCGCGCCTCGACCTTGGCGGTGCTGAAGTTCGTGTCGCGGTTATTGACCGCCTTGAACTTGCTGCCGTCGATGGCGACGACGGCGTTGCTGAACAGGTTCAGCCGAGGGCAAAGCACCACGAACTGTGCGCAGGCGGCCTGGATTGCCGGACCGTTGTCCTTGCGGAAGTCGGCCAGCGTCTTGAAGTCGGGCATCAGCCGACCGGTCAGCCAGATCGGCTCAATGTTGCGCTGGCTCTCGCGTTCGAGGCGCCGGCTCGATGGGACGCGGTTGAGGTAGCCGTAGAGATAGATCTTGAGCAGGGTCGCCGGATGGTAGGCAGGACGGCCCGTTGCCTCCGGCACGGCGCCCGCGAAGGGAAGCGTTGTCAGATCGAGCCCATCGGCGAACACTTCGACGAGGCGAACCGGATTGTCGCCGGTGATATAGTCGTCCAGGCAATCGGGAAGCAGCGTGATCTGCTGACGGTCCTCACCTGCGATGAAGCGCTTCATCCCGACCTTCGAGATCGGAATTTGCCCTATCAGATGAGCACGTTTTCACATGGCCCAGGCTACAACCGAACTTTGGCTTTTGATCTGAGAACAGGCGTTCCATTTCTGCCTCGTTCGTTGTAGCATTAGGTCAGGCAAAATTCATGAATCGGTTATGAAACATGCCCTGTTTGGTCGGTTTTACCCGGAATTGGTCGAAGAACCGGCCCGAAGACAGATACATATTGCTATAGATCAAGATGATGCTAGCAATCGCAGCCCCAGCTTGCGTTCCGCTTACGCCGCCTTTGTGCCAAGCGCAGTCAAAGACTGAGCGAGAACCTCAATCCGGGTTCGGCTCTCGGACACGAGGCCGGCAATGTCGCCTGAGGCAGTCGACGAGCGGCCTGCCAGCGCCTTCACCTCCTGCGCGACAACGGCGAACCCCCGTCCTGCCTCGCCCGCACGCGCGGCCTCAATCGTCGCGTTCAAGGCGAGCAGATTGGTTTGGCCGGCGATCGCCGCAATAGAACTGGTAATTTCGTTGATCTTCCTGGAGGAGGCGAGCACATCTGCGAGAGCCGCGTGCGTTTGCTCCATGGTGCGCTTGCGAGGAGTTATATCGACCGCGCACATCAAAATTTTCTCAGGACGGCCTTCCACATCGGGAAGGACCGAGAGGATTGCGTCGAGCCACACGCCGAAGCCATCTTGCGACGACCATTGGATCTCGCAGTGCACCTGATGGCCGGACTGGAGGCGTTCGCGATCCGGTTGCGAAATCAAAGCCTCTGCGTGCGCCTTTCCGTTTTCCAGCATGACACCGAGCCCGCGCAGGTAACCATTGGCAGCCAGAAGCTGTCCAGACAGCGACCACTCGCAGATTGCATTGGAGGTGCTGATTGCGTCGAGTTGGATGCCGCGCTGCACGGAAGCCTGTTTGGTCTGCGTAACGTTCGCCTGGATCGAGATAAATCGTTCAATCTGGCCGGATCGGCCGCGGACCGGGTTGATGGCCAAAGAGATCCAGTAGGGCTTGCCCGCCTTGGTATAATTCAGGATTTCATCGTAGAACGGCTCATGCCGTGTCAGACGCTCGCGGATCAATGCGCGCGTCGCTGCACTCGTTGCTGGTCCCTGGAGCAGATCCCCTGGCTTGCGGCCGGTTACCTCGGCAGCCGTGTAGCCGGTCATACGCTCGAAGCCCGGGTTGACGTATTCGATGCGGCCCTGCCCATCGGTGATGACTACAGAGTTATCGGTCTCGTCGGCCACGAGCGAGAGCAGCTGAAACTGTCGACGGCGCGCTACGTCGGCAGTTATGTCAGTGGCGAACTTGACGATCTTGAGGGGCCTGCCCGTCATTGGATCGAGGATGGGGTTGTAGGTGGCTTGCAGCCAGATCTCGCGTCCGTCCTTGCCGACGCGCTGGTACTCGCCCGCTTGATAAGCCCCGTTGCCCAGATGGTCCCAGAAACTGCGATATGCAGCACTCTCGCGCTCGCCGGGCTCGACGAACAAACGATGGTGCCGGCCGGCAATCTCTGGCAGCGTGTAGCCTACAGCGGTCAGGAAGTTAGCGTTGGCGGTCAAGATCGTGCCGTCGGGCGCGAACTCGATCACCGCCTGCGCCTTGTCGATCGCTGCGATCTTGCCGGCGAAATCAATCGACTGCAGCTTGTCGGCAGTGATGTCGCTTGCGAATTTCACGACCTTCATCGGCCGGCCCGAGGGATCGCGGACCGGATTGTAGGTGGCCTGCAGCCAGATCTCGCGTCCGTCCTTGCCGACGCGCCGGTACTCACCCTGCTGGAAAGCGCCGCTGCCGAGGGTTGTCCAGAAATCTCGGTATGCCGCGCTCTCTCGCTCGGCGGGCTCCACGAAGATGCGATGGTGCAAGCCGCGGATTTCGGCGACATCGTAACCCACAACTGCGAGGAAGTTCGCGTTGGCGTCGAGGATCGTGCCGTCGAGGGCGAACTCGATGACGGCCTGCGAGACATCGAGGGCGGCCACCTTGCCCTCGAAATCGGCGTTGCGCAGCTTCTGCGCTGTGATGTCCGTGGCGAACTTGACGATCCGGATCGGTTGACCCGCCGCATTCAGGATCGGGTTGTAAGTCGCCTGGATCCAGATCTCCCGCCCGCCCTTGGCAACACGCTTGTATTCGGCCTGCTGGAACTTGCCGGCACCCAAGTCCGCCCAAAACTGCTTGTATTCTGCCCCATCGCGTTCGGCTGGATCCAAGAAGAGGGCATGGTGCCGTCCCTTGATTTCATCGAGTCTATACCCGACAGCAGCAAGGAAATTGGCGTTGGCACCTAAGATCGTGCCGTCGAGCTTGAACTCGATGACCGCCTGCGACCGATCGAGTGCGGCGAGCTTGGCGGCAGCAGAGCGGTCGAACAGCATTGGTGTCCCACTAGGCACGTGCTCTGCGGCCTATCAGCCGCTGACTGGTGTCAAATCTTGACACCGAGGATCTCAAATGAAATCTAAATATCTGTTAAACTATGATAGTCCTATATGCGACAAAATCACACCTCGAACTATGCAACCATAGGTAAGTGACTGTTACCGCAGACAACAACTTTTGTAGAAAATGGACTTTGCTTATATCTGCCAACAGATGTGAGCGAGCGCGATGGCAACGTCTGCATCATTGATGGAACAGAGTGAAAGCGGACCAACCGAACCCACCCAACCCAATCGTAGGCCATCGCCAGCCGAGTTGCCCGGGATCGTGTGTCGCACCGTCGAAGGCATTGATAACCAAGGCGCCGCCGAGTCCCGTCCAGACCAAGCACACGCCGGCGATGCCCCCCAACGGTGGTGGACAGCTTCGCGTCCCCCTAGTGCACTGACTCAGACGGATGGTTCATGGGAGCGGCTGACGGCGGCGAGGATGTCGGTAGCCGGCTTGGTCCAGACGAAGGGTTTGGCGCTCCGGTTGTGGTCGGCGATGTAGCGTTTGAGCGTCGCCTGCAGGTCGACGACGCCGGTGAATGAGCCTCGCCGCAACCGACGCCGGGTGAGTGCTGAGAAGAAGCCCTCGACCGCGTTGAGCCACGAAGCCCGAGGTCGGGGTGAAGTGGAACGTCCAGCGCCGATGCCGGGCGAGCCAGGCGCGTACCTTCGGATGCTTGTGGGTGGCGACGTTGTCGAGGATCGCGTGGATCGCCTTGCCGGGCGGGACGGTGGCCTCGACGGCGTCGAGGAACCGGACGAACTCACCGTTCCGGTGGCGCTGCATGCAGCGGCCGAGCCCGGTACCCGCCAGGACGTCGAGGGCGGCAAACAGCGTCGTGGTGCCGTGACGGGTGTAGTCGTGGGTCTGGGCGGCGGGATGGCCGGAGGCGAGCGGACGGTCGGGGCGGGTTCGCTCCAGCACCTGGATCTGGCCCTTCTCATCGAGGGACAGCACCACCGCATGGGCCGGCGGATCCATGTACAGGCCGACCACATACTCGACCTTGGCGGCGAAGGCGGGATCGCGCGAGCGCTTGAACGTGCGCAGGCGGTGCGGCTGGAGGCGGTGAGCGTCCCAGATCCGCTGCACGGCGCGCAACGAGATCTCGACAGCGTGGGCCACGGCCCGGCCGGTCCAGTGCGTGACCTCGCCCGGCGGCTCCGAGCCGGTCAGCGCCAGCACCTCGGCGACCGTCTCGGTCGAATGGGGTGGTGTCCCGGGCGGACGCGTCTTGTCACGCAGCAGACCTTCAGCGCCCGCCTCGGCGTAGCGCCGCTGCCAGCGCCACACGGCCGGGCGGCTGACGCCCGCCCGCCGGGCCACATCTTGGACGCTCAGGCGCTCGGCCGAGAGTAAGCCGATGCGGGCGCGCTGGGTATGCTTGAGCGGACGGGAGCGGTCGCTGGCGATCGCAGCCAGCCGTGCCGCGCCGGTCGCATCGAAGAGTACGCATACCGTCTGAGCCATCGCACAGACTCGCAGGTCTCACCGTGTGCGTGAATCCTCCGTCCGCGTCATTGCACTAGGCGGAGGATGCCCAGTACCTTCAGGCTGAGCGGCGCTGGGGCAGACGCGCCATCGCCGGGTAGGTCGGGCGACACCTCACCCGTCAACACAACGATCCGTTGATTTGACGTTGAATAAAGGGTCATGCGAAAAAGCACTAACGCGTCATTGCCGCCAGCCGAAGAACCGGGCGAAGAAGCAGAAGGGAACGAAAGCCGGGCGCTTTGATCCTGTTTCAGGCAGTTTTGTTTGGTAGGAGATCGGGGAGAAACAAATTTGCGACAATGAGATGTTGACGATATTAAGATGGACTGCTGTGCGCCCTATCGGGTGACGATTGGTAGCGTCTGAGTGCCATCGTAAGCTCCAGAACTCCGGCGGGCATTCTTACTTGAGGTGGTAGGCGATGCCGGCGATCAGCGCCTTTTCCTCGGTGTTAAGTGTCTTCCGCGGATCGCCGCCGAACTTGTTGTGCCAGTATTGGAACCCCGCGAAGACCTCCACGCGGTTGGGCGCGTTGTCGAGCAACTGGCCAATATCGAGGACCAGGTTGGTCTGCGAGACGAATTCAACCTGCGTTTGGTTATCATTGGTGAAGCCGTAGCGTCCCTTAGGCAGGATCAGGGTGTTGAAGCCGGCCAGTGCCAGGGGCAGGCCAGTGAATGCCAGTGGGATAGTGTAGGTCAGCTCGAATTCCGGCGTCATCTTGTACTCGACGCTGCGGAAATGTGAGTAATCGAAGCCCGGTTTCTGATCTCGTTGGATGGGGCTTCCGGCGAGACCGTTGCGGGAGAACTCCTTGTAACCCTGGATCTTTAGGTTCACGAACCCGGCCGGCACGTCAAACGCGAAGCTGACCCCGAAGGTGCCGGCGCGCTTCTCGGAATCAAAGGTCGTGTCCTTGGTGTTGATGTCGGCCCCGAACGATAGCCCGATATCCTTCACAAGACCCGGGATGGCGAAGACGTCGGTGTCGAAGATCTTGTTCGGACTCAAAACGCCCCGGTAAATCAGGTAGACCTCGGTCGCGCCGAAGCCCTTGTCCGTGTTCGCCTTGTCACCCGCCGGGTCCTGTGAGCCCGATCGCAGAAGATCGAGGGAGATCAGGTTGGTGCCGTAGGCCCAGGAATTGGCGTGGAACAGGTTGACCACGTTCTTGGGCACCTCAACAGGCTCCCTGCGGCCGCCGGGGCGTTCTCGGAAGATGCCGGGCTCCGCGGACGGTCCCTGGAAGCGGTAGCTGACCACCGTGTCGGAGAACGAGAAGAACGACGGCGGCGGGGCGGCCATCACGGTCGCGGCGGCGACCGGAACCCCGGCTTCCTGCCGGTTCGGCCCGGTCGAGGCCCATTGCGTCGTGTTGAGCGTTTGGTTGAGGGCTTGGGCGACCCGTGTCTGCGCGGGCGTGCCCGCCTCGGTATCTGACCGGGCAGCGCCGATGCCGAGCAGCACGGACGCTGCGACAAGGAAACCCGTCCCGGGAAGGCCCATGCGCATCGGGCCTCTCCCCGCCGGGCCGGTAGGTCGTACCTGAGCGATCCGTCCGATTGGGTTCGTCACAGCACTTTCCAGAAGACCAGGATCATCACCGCATAGGCTGCAGCCAGCAGGCCCGCGCCCTTCAGGTCGACGGCGGCCTGCTCGTCCCCGGCGGGCGCCAACCACCAGCCAAGCTTCTGGGCGGCGAACGGCACGAGGCGCGCGGTGATCAGCACGCTGACGACGTTGCCGATGAACAGCGCCAGGGGGAAATCCAGCTTGAGAGTCCCAGCCAGGAACGGCGTGCCAATCAGCAATCCCCAGAGGAACACCGTCGGGTACAGCGTCAGGAGGACGATCATGTTCATCTTCCACGCCGGCGGCGACGGGACGCCCTCCGGCGTGGCATTCCGGAACCATTGCTCAAAGCCGCTCTGGACCATCCGGGCGTGGAATTCTGCAGTCAGCGGCGCCGCTTCTTCGACCAGGGCCTGGCGCTCCGGAGAGTTCAGCCAGGCTTGCAGGTTGGCGTCGCTGTCGAACCGCAGGATCGCGACAAAATCCTCCTGGACTCCTGGCACGGCCGGCTCAAGCCGGTAGCCCTGCAGGCCGCGCGCGCGCGACTGGGCGGCCGCGACCTTCCGCTCCCAGCGAAGATATTCGGCCTCCATCCCGGGCTTCACCCGGGTGCTGATCACCGCCGAGACCGGCGCGGTACGGGCCGCGCTGGCATCGTCGGTGACGATGTGGACGTCGTCGCGGCCGACCAGCATCGGGGCAGCGCCCTCAATGCGGGATTGCCGCTCCGGCGAGCCCAGCCAGCGCCGGGCATGGTCCAGGCTGTCGAAGCGCTGCAGGATCACCCAATCGACCTGCAGCGGCGGGTGCGGAGGCATCAGCCGCTGCTCGATGAAGCCCGGAAACGTCGCCACCACCGTGCTGGTGTCGCCCTGCCACCGGGCGAAGGCGTCGGCGCTCTCCGGCCGGACGGTCGTCTGGGTGACGATGCTGACGCTCGCCGCTGACGTGCTCATGCGCCGGCAAGCTTTTCGAACAGGCGGTCGGGGGTGAACGGCAGATGGGCGAACCGCACCCCGGTGGCGTCGGCCAGCGCGTTCGAGACGGCCGGGGCCACCGGGTTGATGCCGCATTCGCCCTGCGACTTGGCCCCGAGCGGGCCGATCTTGTCGACCGTGTCGGCGAAGAAGATGTCGGTGTGGGGCGTGTCCGCGAAAGTCGGGATCCGGCAATTTCGCAATTGCGGGTTGACCATGCGGCCGTCGCCATCGTGCACCATGGTCTCGACCAGCGCCCAGCCGTAGCCCATGCCGACGGCGCCATCGAGCTGGCCCCGACACTGCATTGGGTTGATCGCCTTGCCGATATCGGCGGCGTGGACGCTGTGCAGGATCCGGATCTCGCCGGTCACCCGGTGCACTGCCAAGCGGACACCTTGTACATTGAACGCGATGGTGCGCGGCGACAGATAGGACTTCCGGCTGACCATGAACCGGTGGTCGACCTTGGTGCCCTCGGCGTGGAGCTGGGTAAGGGTCAGGCGCCGGTTGCCGCAGACCACGCCGCCATCCGTATCGAGTCGGCACTGCTCCACAGGCACCCCGGTGAGCCGGCTGGCGAAGTCGAGGATGTCTTCAGCCATGGCCTCTGCGGCCAGGTGGACCGCCTTGCCGCCGACCACGGTGCCGGTGCTGGCGAACGTGCCGGTGTCGTAGGGGGTGCGGTCGGTGTCGGCGTTGATGATCGCGACATCGTCGGCGCGCGCGCCCAGGATCGCGGCCGCGATCTGCTTGTGCGCCGTGGTGATGCCGTTGCCCATCTCGGTCGAGCCGCAGGCGAGATGGTAGGTCCCGTCCGGGCGCAGGTGCATTGCGGCGCCGGAGCGATGCTCGGTCGGCGGCCCGCATTCCAGCATGGCGAGCGCCACGCCGGTACCCTCGGCCCAGTCCGCGCCCTCGGGCTTGGCGACGCCGTTGCCCTTTTCGAGCTCGCGCTCGACGATGTCGAGGCACTCGCCGATGCCGTAGCTGCCGAAGCTGGCGTCGCTCGGCTCCTTCCAGATCGACTCGATGTTGTCGCCGGGCTGCACGACGTTCAAACGCCGCATCGCGAACGGATCTATGCCGAGCTGGCGGGCCAGGGCGTCGATCGCGCATTCGATCGCGAAGGTGGTCTGCGAGGCGCCGTAGCCGCGAAAGCCTCCGGCGGGCACCATGTTGGTGTAGACGGCGTGGCCGATACCCTTCTTGTTGAGGCAGCGATACGCCGCGATCGGGCTGGCCATCGCGGCCCCCAGGGTCTCGCCGCCATGGCCGCCATAGGCCCCGGTGTTGGAGACCACTTCCACGTCGAGCGCCGTCAGCGTGCCGTCGCGGCGGGCGCCGATCTTCACCCGAGTGGTCATTGGATGCCGCGTCGTGGCGCCGATGAACTCCTCCTCCCGGGTCCATTCCCACTTCACCGGGCGCCCGAGCTTCATCGTGGCGAACAGGACGAGGTCTTCCGAGACCATCTCCTGCTTGCCGCCGAAGCCACCGCCGACCCGCTCGGTGAACACGTGGATGTCCCGGTGCGGGATACCCATCAGGTAGGCGAGCTTCTGCCGGACCGCGAACGGCGCCTGCGAACTGGTACGGACGTGCCAGCGCTGGTCCTCGCCCTGCCACGCGATCGAGCCGTGCGTCTCCAGATGCGTGTGCTGGACCCGGGTGGTCGAGTAGGTCTGCTCGTGGATCACGTCGGCCTCGGCGAAGCCGGTGGCCACGTCGCCGATCTCGCCCTGGAGCGTGCAGAAGATGTTACTGTCCCCGGTAACCTGATCCTTGTGGTGCAGCAGCGGCGCGCCGGGCTGCATGGCGGCGACCGGATCGAACACCGCCGGCAGGATCTCGTACTCGACCCGCACGGCCCGGCATCCCGCCTCGGCCGCCGCCTGGGTCTCGGCGACCACGGCCACGACCCGCTGGCCGGCGAAGCGCGCGACGTTGTCGAGCAACAGGATGTCGTCGGGATCGACCAAATGGTCCTCGTGCAGGGCCGAACTGAACCGGCGCTTCGGCACGTCCTGCCAAGTATAGACGGCGACCACCCCGGGCAAAGCCCGGGCGGCGGCATCGTCGATCGCCACGATGCGTGCATGGGCGTGGGGCGAGCGCAGCACCTTCAGGTGCAGCAGGCCCTCGACTGCAACATCCATGGTGTAGCGGGCTTTGCCGGTGAGGATGGAATCCGTGAACGGGTTGGGCAGGCTGGCGCCGAGCGCCCGGCCGGGCAGGTCCGCCTCGATGTTGCAGCGGCCATGCAGCGCGTCGTTGATCGAGCGGTAACCGGTGCAGCGGCACAAATTGCCCTTCAGGGCGTGCGGCAAGTCGGCCTTCTGCGCATCGGTCAGCGTCACCGCGGTCATGATCATGCCGGCGGTGCAGTAGCCGCATTGGAACGCCTGCGCGTCCCGGAAGGCCTGCTGCATGGGATGCAGGTCGTTACCGCATCCGGACAGACCCTCGAGGGTGGTGACCGCGCGGCCCTCGGCCCGGAACGCCGGGACCAGGCAGGAATGGAACGGCTTTCCGTCGATATGGACAGTGCAGGCGCCGCAATCGCCGGCGTCGCAGCCCTTCTTGACGCCGAACACGTCGAGGTCGCGCAGGAAGGTCCGCAGGCACTGGCCGGGGGCGGGTTCGGCGGCGTAGTCGCGGCCGTTGATCGAATACTGGGTCACGCGAGCTCCGTCCGGATCTGTTCAGCGAGGTATTGCGTGACGTGACGCTTGTACGGAGCCGAGCCGTGGACGTCGGCGAAGTAGGCCTCCGGCGGCAGGCGCGCGTCGAGGGCGGCGCGCAGGTCGTTGGCGGATGGGCAGGCGGGGAAGCGCAGCTGCACCGGCCGGGGCGTCGCCGCCGTCACCGTCAGCAGGAAGTCGGTGCCGTCCTGGCCGAGCGTGCCGATGATCAGCGCAGCCGAGCGCCCGAACTTGGTCAGCGAGACCTGCCGCATAGCCGTCCGCTTCGCCAAAGCGGTGGCGGGTAGGTGGATGCTGCGCAGCAATTCGCCCGGCTGCAGCACGTTCGCGTGGTTGCCGGTGACGAATTCGGCCACCGGGACCATGCGCGGCGCGCCGTCCCGCGGCCACAGCGTGCAAACGCCTTCGAGCGCCGCCGTCAGCGAGATCATCGCGCCGGCGGGCAGCGACATGCAGAGGTTGCCGCCGATGGTGGCGGCGTTCCAGATCTTGAACGACATCAGGAACGCGTCGATGCAGTGCCGGAACAACGGCACCGCCCGCCAGTCCGCCGGCCCGGCGAAGTCGTGCACCTCCACGATCCGACAGGTCGCGGCGATCTCAAGCCCGGAGTCGGTCACCGTCAGCGGTGCCCAGCCCAGCCGCTCGAGATCGATCAACGTGTTGACCGCTACCTGCGGCTCGGAGAACAGCCAGGTGCCGCCGGCGAGCCACGAACATCCGTCATGCCAGCCCTGGACCTCGTCGAGTGAGGTCGGCCGCTTGACGTCGACAATCGTTGAGATGTTCATCGCCAGACCTCAAGGCTCATAGTCGTGAGATTTACGCATATCATGAGAGTAGCATCATCCATCGTGAGTAAATAAATTAATTGTAAGCTATTAAAATCACAATTGGTTCACAAAGTACGAATATATGGATCCTAATGTACAGTATTTTTCGATGACTTTGACGCAGAATGCGCCAGCACTTTGCTAACAACACATAATTGCTCAAGCCGTCCGCGCGGTCACACCGCGGCGGAGGTGCCGATCGTGGCGTTCGCAAGATCCCCGGCTCGCGGATCTCGCTGGATTTTCAATATCTGTTCGAACTCGTCAAGAAGTAAACATATGAGGGTTACACGCGTCAATACAGCTTATCTAGACTCCAATATATAAACTGTAACTGTTCAGAGGTTCATTCAAATATTGATTAGTTCAGGGTAATGTCAGTAAAACGAGCGGGAATATTTGCTGTTGAAGTGCTATATCGACATTAATGTCCTGCTGTGCCGGATGGCGGCCGACGTCCGTGAGATGGAGCGACAAAAAAAATCGTTGCACCGGGCACTAGTCAGCGGCTGCCCAGCTGCGCAGCTGACGCGGTACCCTTTCACGGGCCCGGCTTGGTGTAGGAGAAAGGATCGCGGATCCATATTGACCTAGCTGGCGTCATCGCCGGCGTATCGCGCAACCTCGACACGAATGGAGCAGGTCATCGTACAAAACCCGGCCGTCCGAGACCGTTCAAGGCCGGGCTGCCGCTGTCCCTAACTAGCTTTAACACCGTCGTCCTGCTCAACGGACGCTACGGATACTGCACCAAGAACAACACAAAGTTGAAGTTCGTCTCGCAGAGCAACCTGGTCCTCAGTGCCGGGAAGCTGATCGCTAACGCTCTCAACGGCGTGCAGGTCTTAGCGGGGCTTCAGTACTGGCACAACAAGTTCGGTGGCGTTCCGCGGAAGACGCACGAAACCGAGGAGAAGGCACTCATCGCAGGCGCTGCCTAACGCCTCAAATAGGGATGCCCGAGCCAGCGCGTAGCTCGCGCGGCGACAAGCCAAAGCGCTGGCGGAACGCACGGTTGAAACTCGGGACGTCGGTGAAACCGCAGGCATATACGATCGTGGCAATCAGCATCCCATCGGCGCGCGGCGTCGCTAGGCGGCGATGGGCAAGATCGAGGCGGGTGTCGCGGAGCGCGGCCGCGACGCCGCCGGTGCCCGCGAAAGCCCGGTATAGCTGGGTGCGGGAGATGCCGAGCGCCGCCTGGATCTCCGCCGGCCCGAGGCGCGGATCGTGTAGCCGGCGCACGATATAAGCCCAGGCAACGGAAGCCACCGCCTCGCAGGATAGCAGGTAGCCCGGCCGCGCTTCCGGATCCCGGACGCGGTTGCCCAGCAGGTGCAGCAAGCCCTCAAACGCCGCCTGCGCCTCGTCCTGCGACATCCAGGCGGCGGTGGCGGCGAACCTCCTTAGCGCGGCCTTGAACTCGGCGAGCGCCGGATCGCCGACGATGCAGCGGCCCGCAAAGGCGTCGACCGGGCCGATCCAGGCCTCGAAGGTGGTGCGCGGCAGGGCCAGCCGGATCTCGGCGTAGTCGCTCTGGGTGCCGGCTACGAGGGGCCGGTGGCGCGACAGGAAGCTGATGTCGCCGGCCCCGAGGCGGCCGCCGCGCTCGCCCTGCTGCTGATAGCCGATCCCGTCGAGGCCCACGCCGATCACCACCGTCTCGGGACCGTTCCGGTCGAGCTGGCGGGGCCCGATGGTCAGGCCGACCGGGCTGCTAACCGTATGGATCAGGCCCCAGCCCGCCCCCGACACGACGAGGCGCTTGGCCCGGAACGCGTCGCGGGGATGCACGTTCCTGATATCGCCGAAGGGCGCCAGCGCGGTGGCTCGCCAAAACTCGAAGGCGTGCTTCGGCTGGACGTGCGAGGTCGTCTCGATGTTGCTGGGAACAAGCGCCGGACGAGACACGAGGCGGGCTCCGGCGCGGACCGATCCCGCTTCTAACCTTCGATTGCCGGACCTCCCGGCAAAATCAAGGGCCGTCCGCCCACACCGGACGACTATTCGGCCCGGTGCGGGCGGGCACGGTGGTGATGGAGCAACCGCGTCTCGACGTCGGATCCGCGCGCGCCTGGCGGGACGCCGACCACGTCGCCGTTCCGGACGGCCTCGCGGATGTTGTGACGCGCGCCCCGCCCCTCGGTGCCGCCGGGCTGGGTGATCGCCGAGTCGCCGGATGGGACCAGCACGGTCTGGGCCTGCGCCGCATCTGCGAGGCCGATCGACAGGGCGGCGGCCAGGATCCGTAGAAAGAGCACGAGGGGAATCCTTTCGGCAGCGCAGTCCATATCGCTGCCTTTCTGAGATAGGGCCCCGAGCGCCGCGCGGTTAGCCCCACCAGGCGGACGCGCTAGTACGTCACCGGCTTGCCGGAGCGGCCACGCGGACCGCCGAGCACGAGGGTGCCGCTGGCAACCAGGGTGACGGTGAGCAGGTCGAAGAGCGCTTAGACCCCGTGTCCCACGTCAGCACCTGTGGGACAGATTGAGGGTCTTCACGAGCGAAGGATGGCTGGTTCATCGTAGCCCCTGAGGGGCGAAGATGAAGCAGGCATCCGGACCGGCCAAGAAGCCGGCAGAAGCGGTGATCCAAGACATCCGTCGGGCCACAAGTCGGCAGTTCTCGTCCGAGGAGAAGATCCGTGTGATGCTGGAAAGCTTGCGTGGCGAGGACAGCATCGCCGAATTGTGCCGACGTGAGGGGATCGCCGCCTCGATGGACTACGGCTGGTCCAAGGAGTTCCTAGAGGCTGGCGAGAAGCGCCTGTCCGGCGACATGTCTCGTGCGGCCACCACGGATGAGATGCGCGATCTGCGCCGCGAGACGGGGACGCTCAAAGAGGTCGTGGCTGATCTCGTCCTGGAAAACCGTCTGCTTAAAACGTATGGCCCGCCCCGTTTGCAAGGTCGTCGATGAAGGTGCGTGTGACCTGGCTGCACAAACGTATCCGGCATATCGGCACGGTGGCCGCCGCCAAGATGGAGAGCCGCACGTCCCGGGCCTCATAAGCAATTCGGCCTCGGGGGCCGCTTTTTTGCCAGGCTTCCGGAACGCCGCTCCACCGTCAGGCCATCTTCACTGTCCTTCCGCAGACCTCGTGGACCCGCGCCGAGCGATCGTGCTCCGCCTCAGGTCAACCTCTTTTGATGCCCTATGCGAGGGCCGGCTCCGGCCGCCCCTCGAAGCTCACTTGTTTGCGCAGCGTCGCCCAGGCGATCCGCGCGAGCTTGGCTGCCAGCGCGACGACCACGACGTTGTAGTGGGCTCGCGCCAGAAGTCCGTGCAGCCACCGTCCGGTCGCGTCCTCGGCCTTCGACAGCGAGGCCAGGGCCGCACGCCCCATGGATGAAGAGGTTGCGCAGATAGGTGTTGCCCCGCTTGCTGATGCCGAGCAGCTTCGACTTGCCGCCGGTCGTATGCTGTCGGGACACGAGGCCAAGCCAGGCCGGCAGGTCGCGCGCGGACGTGAAGGCGTTTCCGTCGTCGACGGCCGCGCGCAGGGCCGTGGCCGTCATCGGCCCGACGCCGGGGATCGACACCAGGCGACATGCCGCCTCGTCGGCGCGGACATGCGCCACGGACGCCCGGTCGAGCGCGTCGATGCGGCCGTCGAGCCTTGCCCACTCCCCACGGAACTCGGCGACGAGAGCTGGATACGCGGGCCAATCTGCGCCTGGGGAGCCCTCACGAGAATGGCGACCGTCGTCTCGAACTTGCGGCGGCCCTGGGGGAAGGCGAGACCGCGCTCCAACAGGATCGCGCGCAACTGGTTCATGAGCATGGTGCGCATGCCGACCAGCCGCGACCGGACCCGGTGCAGGCTCTGCATGTCGTGTTGCTCCTGCGCCTTCAAGGCCACGAAGCGCATGGTCGGGCGCGTGGCGGCCTCGGCGATCGCCTCGGCATCGCGGTCGTCGTTCTTCTGCGCCTTGACGTAGGGGCGGACGTACTCGGGCGACAT
>NZ_LKKO01000026.1 GCF_001455965.1 Methylobacterium sp. GXS13 | reverse complement strand
CCCCGCCCGCCCCGCCCCCCCGGGCGCCGGGGCGGCGGGGGCCCCCCCCGGCACGCCGCGGGGCGGCACCGGGGGCCGCTCGGGCTTGATGCCAAACAGGCGCTCGAAGAAGTTCTGGGCCTGCGCCGGCGGCGCGGCCAGCATCGCAGGCGCCGCGACGGCGGCGGCCAGAAGGGGGAGCAGGAGGCTGCGGGTCCGTGGCATCGGGCTCTGACGGGGAAGACGAGGTGGCGGGGCCACGCTCAACCCCTTGTCGAAGTGTTAACACGCCATCGATGGCCTGGACGTGGCAGCGGCGCAACAAAATGCATCGACGCCAACCGGGCCGCCGCTGCCTCGCGGTAGGATTTTTCAGGCAGAACAACGTCTTGGCCAAAAACACGATGGCCGGGGCCAACGCGCCGGCTTTGCCTTGCGAGCCCGTCCAGGGGTTCTTATATCGCCCTCGACGCGGGATTATGCGCTGGATTTCAGCCGTTCACGGCCCTTGATCCGGCCCGGGTCCCATACTCACATCACACTCAATCCGCCATGGGCCGAGCTGCTTCGGGGCTCGGCGGTCTGCTTGAACGCGACGAAAAGAGGGATCCCACCATGGGTAAAGTTATCGGTATCGATCTGGGCACCACGAACTCTTGCGTGGCCGTCATGGAAGGCACGCAGCCCCGGGTCATCGAGAATGCGGAAGGCGCCCGCACCACGCCATCGATCGTGGCCTTCACGGATGACGGCGAGCGGCTCGTCGGCCAGCCGGCCAAGCGCCAGGCGGTGACGAACCCCGAGCGCACGTTCTTCGCCATCAAGCGGCTCGTCGGTCGTACCTACGACGATCCGATGACCCAGAAGGACAAGGGCCTCGTCCCCTACAAGATCGTCCGCGGCGACAACGGCGATGCCTGGGTCGAGGCCGACGGCAAGAAGTACTCGCCGTCTCAGATCTCCGCCTTCACGCTGCAGAAGATGAAGGAGACCGCGGAGTCGCATCTCGGCCAGCCGGTCACGCAGGCGGTCATCACGGTCCCGGCCTACTTCAACGACGCCCAGCGCCAGGCGACCAAGGATGCCGGCAAGATCGCGGGCCTCGAGGTGCTGCGCATCATCAACGAGCCGACTGCGGCCGCGCTCGCCTACGGCCTCGACAAGAAGAAGGCCGGCACCATCGCGGTCTACGACCTCGGCGGCGGCACCTTCGACGTCTCGATCCTCGAGATCGGCGACGGCGTGTTCGAGGTGAAGTCCACCAACGGCGACACCTTCCTGGGCGGCGAGGACTTCGACAACCGCGTGGTCGAGTACCTGACCGCCGAGTTCAAGAAGGAGCAGGGCATCGACCTGACCAAGGACAAGCTCGCCCTCCAGCGCCTCAAGGAGGCCGCCGAGAAGGCGAAGATCGAGCTGTCCTCGGCCACCCAGACCGAGATCAACCTGCCCTACATCACCGCCGACCAGACCGGCCCGAAGCACCTCGCGCTGAAGCTCAGCCGGGCGAAGTTCGAGTCGCTGGTGGACGATCTGGTGCAGCGCACGATCGAGCCCTGCCGCAAGGCGCTCAAGGATGCCGGCGTCTCGGCCTCCGAGATCGACGAGGTGGTGCTGGTCGGCGGCATGATCCGCATGCCCAAGATCCAGGAGGTGGTGAAGTCCTTCTTCGGCAAGGAGCCGCACAAGGGCGTCAACCCCGATGAGGTCGTGGCCATCGGCGCCGCCGTGCAGGCGGGCGTGCTCCAGGGCGACGTCAAGGACGTGCTGCTGCTCGACGTGACCCCGCTGTCGCTGGGCATCGAGACCCTCGGCGGCGTGTTCACCCGGCTCATCGACCGCAACACCACGATCCCGACCAAGAAGTCCCAGACCTTCTCGACGGCCGAAGACAACCAGAACGCCGTCACGATCCGGGTCTTCCAGGGCGAGCGCGAGATGGCGGCCGACAACAAGCTGCTCGGCCAGTTCGACCTCGTCGGCATCCCGCCGGCGCCCCGCGGCATGCCGCAGATCGAGGTGACCTTCGACATCGACGCCAACGGCATCGTCAACGTGACGGCCAAGGACAAGGCGACGAACAAAGAGCACCAGATCCGCATCCAGGCCTCGGGCGGCCTCTCGGACGCCGATATCGACCGGATGGTGAAGGACGCCGAGGCCAATGCCGAGGCGGACAAGAAGCGCCGCGAGCTGGTCGAGGTGAAGAACCAGGGCGAGAGCCTGATCCACGCCACCGAGAAGTCGGTGACTGAGTACGGCGACAAGGTCCCGGCGGCCGACAAGGGCGCGATCGAGACCGCGATGACCGCGCTCAAGACCGCGCTCGAGGGCGAGGATGTCGAGACGATCAAGGCCCGCACCACGGACCTGATGCAGGCCTCGATGAAGCTCGGCGAGGCGATGTACAGCGCCAACCAGGGCGCCGGCCCCGAGGCCGGTGCCGAGGCGGGCGCCTCCGAGAAGAAGGACGACGTCATCGACGCCGACTTCCAGGAGGTCGACGAGAAAGACCAGAAGAAGCGCGCCTGAGGCGCGGCTTCGACAGCAAACGCGCGGGGCCGGAGCGAGGCGGCCCCGCCTCTGCTTGTGAAGCGCTGTTGCGCGGGCGCCGCAGGAACCGGATATCGTCCGATGTCAGCCCCGGACCGGTCGGCTCATGCTAGATCGGCGGGGTCGTCGTGATCGCGACGGTGCCTCAGCCCGCTCACCCTGCTCAAGATCTGCCCCGAGGGCCCCGCTGCGGCGGACCGGACGGGTCCAGGGATCACAGCGCCTTCTGATTGTCCGGAGACTGGGTGGGATGTCGAAGCGGGACTATTACGAAATCCTGGGGGTCGCCAAGACCGCCACGGAAGGCGAGTTGAAGGTCGCGTTCCGCAAGCTCGCAATGACCTATCATCCCGACCGGAATCCCGGCGACAAGGAAGCCGAGATCAAGTTCAAGGAATTGAACGAGGCCTATCAGTGCCTCTCGGACGGCCAGAAGCGCGCGGCCTACGACAAGTTCGGCCACGCCGCCTTCAGCCAGGGCGGAGGCGGCCCCGGATTCGGCAACGAGTTCGGCGACTTCATGTCGGACATCTTCGACAATTTCTTCGGCGACGGACGCGGGGACGGTGCCCAGCGCGGCCGCGGCGGCGGTGCGCCGGGCCGCGAGCGCGGCTCCGACCTGCGCTACAACCTCGAGATCACCCTCGAAGAGGCCTTCATCGGCAAGGCCGAGACCATCCGGATCCCGACCTCGGTGACCTGCGAGGCCTGCGACGGCTCGGGCGCCAAGCCCGGCTCGAAGCCGCGCACCTGCCCGACCTGCGCCGGCTACGGCCGGGTGCGGGCGGCGCAGGGGTTCTTCGCCATCGAGCGCACCTGCCCGAATTGCCACGGCCGCGGCGAGATCGTCGACGATCCCTGCGCCACCTGTCAGGGCGCGGGCCGGGTCAATCGCGAGCGCACGCTCTCGATCAACGTGCCGGCTGGTGTCGATGACGGGTTGCGCATCCGGCTCGCCGGCGAGGGCGAGAGCGGGTTGCGCGGCGGGCCGCCCGGGGACCTCTACGTCTTCCTCTCGATCAAGCAGCACGAGTTCTTCCAGCGCGACGGCGCCGACCTGTTCTGCCGGGTGCCGATCTCGATGGTCACGGCGGCGCTCGCGGGTGAGATCACCGTGCCGGTGATCGACGGCTCCCAGACCCAGGTGCGGATCCCGGCCGGGACACAGACCGCCAAGCAATTCCGGATCAAGGGCAAGGGCATGCCGGTGCTCCGCTCCCGGGAGGTCGGCGACCTCTACATCCAGGTCTTCGTCGAGACCCCGCAGAACCTGACCAAGCGTCAGCGCGAGCTGCTGCAGGAGTTCGACCAGTCGGCCTCGCCGGAGAACCACCCGGAATCGTCCGGCTTCTTCGCCAAGGTGCGGGACTTCTTCGGCAGCGCCGTTCGACCCTAGGATCGCCGATCCGACGCGCTCGCCGAGGCCGAACGGGCATCCCGGTCGGGGGCGAGCGCGTCGGGCCGGATCCGAACCCGTGCACGCCCGTTATGCATCCGGCGAGCGTGGCATGCTTACCCTAGGCGCCGGGCCGGCTTGACTGTAAGACGGCGCGTTGCCTTAGCCTTCCATTCCCATCGGCTTCGAGGAATCCAGGACTTGCCGCCGCTCCGCCGTCCCAGTGCGAAGGCCCCTGCCGCCAGGGGTGAGAGTCTTGGGCCGCGGCGCGACCCCCTGGAGGACGAAGCCCGTTTCCTCCGATCCTGGTTCGAGCGTCCGCTCGTCACCGGCGCAGTGACGCCGTCCGGCAAGATGCTGGCCCGGACCATGGCGTCCTATGTCGATCCGCGCCGCGAAGGCCCGGTAGTCGAGCTCGGCCCCGGCACCGGCCCGGTAACGGAGGCGCTGATCCGCCGGGGCATCGCGCCATCGCGCCTGATCCTGGTGGAGTTCAACCCCGATTTCTGCCGCCTGCTGACCCGCCGCTTTCCGGGGGTGACCGTGATTCGCGGCGATGCCTACGACATGCGCGCGACCCTCAAGACGGCGCTGGACCAGCCCGCCGCCGCGACGATCTCGAGCTTGCCCCTGTTCACCAAGCCGCTGGAGCAGCGGCTCGACCTGCTCAACGCCGCCCACGACCTGATGCAGCCGGGCGCGCCCTTCGTGCAGTTCACCTATGCGGTCGTCCCGCCAATCCCGGCCCGCTGCGAGGCCGGCAGCTACACGGCCGACCGCTCGAACCGCGTCTGGCTGAACCTGCCGCCCGCGCGGGTGTGGGTGTATCGGCGGCCGTAAGGCGCAGCGTTCGGTAGGCCGGTCTCATCGACACCCGATCGGGTGAGGCCCTCACCGTCATTGCGAGCGCAGCGAAGCAACCCAGGGCTTCGCAACGTATAAGAACTTCACGCAAGGCCGGGATACCGATCGCACCAATCCGGGTTCATCGCCTCGATCAAGGCGAGTGTTCTCTTCCGGGAGCCGGCCTTGATCTGCTTCTCGCGGGCGATGGCCTCGCTCATCGTCGGGCAGCCTTCGTACCAGACCAGGAGCTTGCAACCGTAGCGGCGCGTGAAGCCGGGATGGAGGGCTTCGCAGTGCTCGTAGACGCGCCGGGCCAGGTCCGCGGTGACGCCGGTCTAGAGCGTCCGGTTGCGGCGGCTTGCCAGGATGTAGACCGCCGGCTCACGCATGGTGTCTGTCCCGTCGAACAGAACGATCGGCCGCGGAGCCCTGGGTTGCTTCGCTCCGCTCGCAATGACGGGATGGGCGTTATCACGCGGCGCGAGAGGCGTTTTGGGCCGGCGCTGCCTGCGTGAGCTTGCCGCCGCTGAATTGCGCCACGCTGGTGGGCTGGGTTCAGCGCCGGGGCGTTCAGGGAATTCATGGTGGGGTAAGAGCTTCCCCCGTCATTGCGAGCGCAGCGAAGCAACCCAGTAGCGCGCGATCCCCGAACGTGGCGGATTCCTGGGTCGCTTCGCTTCGCTCGCGATGACGGCGTGGCTGAAAGGGTACCAATCAGGGTCATTCCGCTGCCGGCCGAACCTGAACAGCGCCTGAGGGACGAACTCACGTCCGCGTCAACTTAAAGGCGTTACACCTGGGGCACAGCCGGTCGCGACAATGCGATCGGCGAGGCACAGGAGGACGCCGATGTTCACCAAGACCGCTCGCCTACGCCTGGCTGCCGCCGCCCTGGCGCTCGGGGGACTGACCCTCGGAGTACCCGCGATGGCTGCCCCGCTTGGCCTCGACACCAGGCTGCACCAGGGCGCCGGCGACATCGTGGATGTCCAGTACGGCTACGGGTACGGCCATCGTCATCACGGCTTCGGCCCCCGCCACGGCTTCGGCCCGGGGTTCCGGGGTCATCACCACCACGGCTGGGGTCGCGGCCACCATCGCGGCTGGGGTCATCACCGCGGGTTCGGCCATCACCACCATGGCGGCTTCGGCCATCGCCTCGGCTACGGCCGCTGGTAAGGCGATCGGGGCCGGATCCTATCCGGCTCCCACCCGCTCGATGATCGCAGGCCGGCCGGGGGGCGCCTCGCCCATCCGGTAGGCCGCCCGCAGGGCCGCCTCCGCCCGGTCGGCGGCGGCCTCGTCGGCCGCGTGGACGATCCCGAGCCGACCGGACGCATCCCCGGGACCCGCGAGGTCGGTGAAGCCGACCCGCGGGTCGATCGCGTCCTCCGGCCGGGTCCGGCCGCCGCCGAGCCCGATCACCGCCAGCCCGATCGCTCGGGTGTCGATGGCCGCCACCGTGCCGTCCTGCCGCACCGATCGCCGTACGGGCGCTGCGGGCAGGTATCGCGCCGGCTGTTCCAGAAGATCGGCCGGGCCTCCGAGCGCCGCGACCATCTCGCAAAAAATCTCGGCCGCCCGGCCCGAGGCGAGGGCCCTTTCCAGGCGCCCGGAGGCCGCATCGCGGTCCGGTGCGAGGCCGCCGGCCACCAGCATCTCTGCCCCGAGCGCCAGGGTGACCGCGTGGAAGCGCGGCTCCCGGCGAGTGCCGGTGAGGTAATCGATCGCGTAGGCCACCTCGACGGCGTTCCCGGCGGCGCTCGCGAGCGGCGCGTCCATGTCGGTGATCAGCGCCGCGGTGCGCAGCCCGGCGCCCTCGGCCACCGTGACGATGCTCTCGGCCAGCGCCCGGGCTTCATCCAAACCCGTCATGAAGGCGCCGGAGCCCTGCTTGACGTCCATCACCAGGCCCTGGAGCCCGGCGGCCAGCTTCTTCGACAGGATCGACGCGGTGATCAGGTCGAGGGATTCCACCGTGCCGGTCACGTCCCGGATCGCGTAGAGGCGCCGGTCGGCCGGGGCCAATTCGGCGGTCTGGCCGATGATCGCGCAGCCGACTTCGCCGACTACCCGGCGGAACGTGTCGAGCCCCGGGGTGGCATCGTAGCCGGGGATGCTGGCGAGCTTGTCGAGCGTCCCGCCGGTATGGCCGAGGCCGCGGCCGGAGATCATCGGCACGTAGCCGCCGCAGGCCGCCACCATGGGCGCGAGCGGCAGGCTCACCGTGTCGCCGATGCCGCCGGTGGAGTGCTTGTCGAGCACTGGGCCCGGCAAGTCCCAGGCGAGCACCGTGCCGGATTCGGCCATCGCCCGGGTCAGCGCCACCCGCTCCGGCAGCGCGAGGCCGCGGAAGAACACGGCCATGGCGAAGGCCGCCGCCTGCCCCTCGCCGACCGACCCGTCGGTGAGGCCGCGGACGAAGGCCGCGATGGCCTCCGGATCGAGGGTCAGGCCGTCGCGCTTGGCCCGGATGGTTTCCTGCGGCAGGCGCATGCGCTTCAAGACTCCCGCGCCTGCATGAGCGCGCCGAACAGGCTGCTCGCCCCCAGCCGGAAGGTCTTCGGGCCGACCCAGTCCGGCCCCATGATCCGGTCGGCGAGCGCGAGATAGGTGGCGGCGTCGGCGACGCTGCGCAGGCCGCCCGAGATCTTGAGGCCCGCAGGGCGAGCGCTCGCCTGGATCTCGATCAGCATCGATTCGGCGGCCTCCGGGGTCGCCGAGACCGGGCTCTTGCCCGTGGAGGTCTTCAGGAAGTCGGCCCCCGCTTCCAGCGCCAGCCGGCCGGCGCGCCGGATGACGTCGGGATCGGCGAGTTCCCCGGTCTCCAGGATCACCTTGAGGATTGCGGCCCCGCAGGTGTCGCGCACCGCCTCGACCATGTCGCGGGCCGTCTCCGCGTCGCCGTGCAGGAAAGCCCGATAGGGCAGGACGAGGTCGATCTCGTCGGCGCCGTCGCGCAGGGCCTCCGCGGTGTCGTCGGTCGCTCGGGCGCAATCCTCGCCGCCGGCCGGGAAGTTGATCACGGTGGCGACCCGGATGCCGCTGCCCTTGAGCGCGCGCGCGCCCTGCGCCACGAAATGCGGCCAGACGCAGATCGCCGCGACGCCGCCGCTGCGCGCATCCCGGCAGAGCGCGTCGATCTTCGGCTCGGTGCAGGTCTCGGTGAGGTCGGTGAGATCGAGGAGCGGCAGCGCCCGGCGGGCGACCGCGGCGGCATCGGGTTCATCCATGTTTGGTCTCCTCGGCGGGCAGGCCGGCCACGAAGGCCCGGACCAGACGGCCGAGATCCGCCGCGGCCCGGGCCGCCACCGCCTTGGTCTCGGCGTGATGGGGGGCGCCCCCGGCGATCCCGGCGGCCAGGTTGGTCACCACCGACACGGCCGCCACCGGCAGGCCGAGGAAGCGGGCGAGGATCACCTCGGGCACGGTGGACATGCCGACGAGATCGGCCCCGAGGATGCCGGCCATCCGGACCTCGGCCGGGGTCTCGAAGCTCGGGCCGGAGAACCAGGCGTAGATGCCTTCCGTCAGCGGAACCTCGCAGGTCCCGGCCGCCGCCCGGAGGCGCACGCGCAGGTCCGGATCGTGGGCTTCGGTCATCGGCACGAAGCGGGCATCGCTGGTCTCGCCGATCAGCGGGTTCAAGCCCGACAGGTTGATGTGATCTTGGAGCAGAACCAGGCTGCCCGGGCCGGTCTCCGGTCGCAGCGACCCGGAGGCGTTGGTGAGGAGCAGGCGCTTGGCGCCGAGCCCGGAGGCGCAGGCGAGCGGTATCCGCATCGCCGCCGCATCGCCCCGCTCATAGGCATGGGCCCGGCCCTCGAACACCAGCACGCGCCGCCCGGCCAGGCGCCCGCGATGCAGCCGGCCGCCATGGCCGCTGACGCCGGCACCGGGGAAGCCCGGGATCGCCGCGTAATCCAGCGCGGCGGATTCCGTGAGCCCGGCCGCGATCCCGCCGAGCCCGGTGCCGGTGACGATGGCGCAGGCGTAACCGCCGCCGAAGCCCGCGGCCCGGAGCGTGTCGAGGGCGGCGGCCTCAGTCACCCAGCGTCTCCGGCCCGAACGATTCGGGCAGCAACTCCGCCAGCGTGAAGGTTTTCGCGATACGATCCGGCCCGGCGGCGTGGATCGGCGTGTCCGGCCCGGCGAATTCGCGGATCCGCTGGCGGCAGGCGCCGCAGGGCGTCACCAGACCGGCGCCGTCGCCGCAGACCAGGATCTCGGCGATGCGCCGGCCGCCACCCGGCATCCTCGCGGCGATCGCCCCGGCTTCCGCGCAGGTGCCGACCGGATAGGCCGCGTTCTCGACGTTGCAGCCGACATGGATCTCGCCCCGCTCGTCACGGAGCGCCGACCCGACCCGGAACCGGGAATAGGGCGCATGGGCCCGGTCGCGCACCGCCCGGGCGGCGTCGAACAGGGCCGTCAGCCCCTCATTCCGTTGCGCTGAAGTGGCGGCCTGCATGGCCGATCTTTGGCACCCGCCGGGGCGGCCTGTCGAGGGGCGGGGACGACGGCGCAGATCGGTTGCCCGTTTCCGGCGAGCGCCCCCGAACGGCTGCGTCGCGCCGGTTAGAATCCGGCCTGGCAATTGAAGCGCCCTTTCCCGGGCACCGGGAACGTCAGTGGACGGTAATTTGGGACCCAGCAGAGACAGCGCCGCGCAGTGGCACGATCAGCGGCAACGTCGCTTCGGGCGGAGGCTTTGCGTCGTCTCGCGCTGGGTACCGGGTCGCAGTTCGCTGTCGCTGCATGCGCCCCGGAAAAGGGCCGCGCGGAATGAGAAGTGCCGCGACGGCCGTTCTGTCCGTCTCAGCGCGTCGTCGCGCCGGCCCCCAGCATCCCCGCAGCCTGTCGCAGGACCGCGTCGTCCTGCGGGCCGCTCAGCGCGTAGGCGGTGTCGCCGGCATTCCAGGACAGGAGCGCGCCATCGTCGGAGCCGGTGAGGGCCGCCGGGCCGCCGCGCAGCCCCCGTGTCGCGAACAGGGAGGCCTCGCCCAGGGCGCCGGCCTCGAAGGCGATCTCGATGCCGGTGCCGTGACGCCCGGGGAAGATCTGGATGTCGCGCACCTGCCAGCCGGCCGGGAGCGGCGGCAGATCGATGCCGGTGACCGATTGGAGACGAGCCCGGTCATAGACGGGGCGGTCGCCCTGGTTGGCGATGTTCTTGCGCAACTGCGCAACGGCGCGGGCCTGGCGGGCATCGGCGATCAGGGTCGGGTCGGGGGTTGCGGCCATCGTGTCGGGCACACCGAACCGGCCGATCTCGTCATGGGCAAGCCAGCCCGCGCCGACCAGCACCACGATGGCGGCGGCGCGCTTGATCCGCGAGGCGACGCGGCTCCAACGCAGGTTGCGGTCGAGGCGGCGCGCCAGCGCGACGTTGCGGTCCGGTCCCGGCCCCGGCAGGCGCCCGAAGCTGGCGCGAAGGGCGTCGCGGTCGTGCAGATCGGCCATCACCTGGGCGGCAGCCCCGGGATGGGCGGCCAGGTGCGCCTCGACGTCGAGGCGGCGCATCGGGTCGATCTGCCCGTCGACGAAAGCGATGAGATCGTCGTCTGTTATCGGATCCATCATCGGTGAAGTCCTCGATTCCAGCGTGCCGCAGGGGCAAATCCGCCGGTCGTCATCGTTTATGTGTGCCAGCGCGCTGCGGCCTTGATGCCTCAGGCATCGCCTGCGGCGCGTTTCATCGGCGGCCGGTCCCGGGCCTCATCGGACGCGACGAGGCGCAGGCCGGGGAAGGTGCCGCGCCGTGCCTCCGGTCGGGTGGTCTCGGGTTCGGCGTCGGCGCGGCCCCGGTTGCCGTCCTCGAAGGCCCGAAGTGCCGCCCGACCGCGGCCCAAGCGGGACATCAGCGTCCCGATCGGGATGCCGAGCACCGCGGCGGCGTCGGCATAGGCCATGCCTTCCAGGGTCACGAGGTGGAGGGCGGCGCGCTGCTCCTCCGGCAGGGTCAGGAAGGCCTGCCGGATCTGGGCGAGGCGGACGCGACCCTCCTGAGCCGGAGGCGCCATGTCCTCGCTCATCCGCACCAATGCGTCGGCGTGACGCGCCTCGACCTGGCGTCGGCGCTGCTCGTCGATGAAGGCGTTGTGCAGCACCGTCATCATCCAGGTGCGCAGGTTGGTGTTGGGGCGCAGGGAGCCCTGCATCTCCAGGGCGCGCACCAGCGTGTCGTGCACCAGATCGTCCGCCCGCAGCGCGTCGCGGGTCAGCGAGCGGGCGTAGCGCCGCAGGGGCACCAGCAGGTCGACGATGTCCGGATGCGTGTGCTTGTCTGATGCCATGGGGTGAGAACGCATCGGCCTGGGGGTTTAATCCCCGCCTTCAGCGTCCCAATGTCGTCAGGCCTGATCGAGGGTGGCGGCGATGCCCGAGACCATCCTGGGGTCGGTCGGCTCCACCTGCGTGGCGAAGGCGGCGGCGAGCGAGCCGTCCCGGGCGATCAGGTATTTGTGGAAGTTCCAGCGCGGGGTCTCGCCCGGCCGCTCCGCCGCCGCCCATTGGTAGAACGGGTGGGCACCGGGCATCTTCACCCGGGTCTTGGCGGTCAGCGGGAAGGTCACGCCGTGATTCTTGCGCGCGGCCTCGGCGATGGCGGGGCCGTCGAGCGGCTCCTGATTGCCGAAATCCGGCGACGGCACGCCGATCACCGTGAGCCCCCTGTCGCCGAAGCGCGTCCACAGGGTCTGGAGCCCGGCGAGCTGCCCGGCATAGCCGCAGGCGGTGGCGGTGTTGACCACGAGGATCGGTCGCCCGGCATAGGCCGAGAGCGGCATCGCGCCGCCCTCCGGGTGCTCGAAGGCGAAATCGGTCGCCCGGCCCGACGGCGCAGCGCGAGCCGCGCCGACACATCCGGCACCGAGCAGGATCAGGGCCTCGCGGCGCAACATCGTCATGGCAGCGGCCTCGCACGGTCACGGGCGCTCGCACGCCCGAACGGGATCTAGGGCGCACGCCACGGAGATCCCGACATCGCAATCGTGAAGGGCCTGCGGCCCTTTGGCGGGGGGCGCAGCGCCGAGCTTCGCTCAGGCGGCCCGGACCGTGTCGAGGAAGCGGTGGACCTCTTGGTCGAGCCGCTCGGCCTGGACCGAGAGTTCGGAGGCCGAGCCCAGCACCTGCTCGGCGGCGGCCCCGGCGCCCTCGGCGGCGCTGGCGACCCCGGCGATGTTGGTCGTGACCTCACCGGCCCCGGTCGCCGCCTGCCCGACGTTCCGGACGATCTCCTGGGTGGCCGAGCCCTGTTCCTCGATCGCCGCGGCGATCCCGGTCGACAGCCCGCTCATCTCCGTGATGCGGCCGACGATGAGGCCGATCGCGTCCACCGTCTCTCCGGTCCAGGATTGGATCTCGCCGATCTGCCGGGCGATTTCGCCGGTGGCCTTGGCGGTCTGGCCGGCCAGTTCCTTCACCTCCGTCGCCACAACCGCGAAGCCGCGGCCCGCCTCGCCCGCGCGCGCGGCCTCGATGGTGGCATTGAGCGCCAGCAGGTTGGTCTGGCCGGCGATGCCGCTGATCAGGTCGACCACGGCGCCGATCTTGACGGCGCCGTCGCGCAGGTTGCGCACGAGGTCCGCGGATTTCCCGGCTTCCAGCACCGCCGCGTCGGCGAGGTCGGCGGAGGCCTGCACCTGGCGACCGATCTCGTTGACGGAGACGCCGAGTTCCTCGGCGGCCGCCGCCACGGTGTTGACGTTGGCGGCCGCCTGCTCGGCCGCCGCGGCCACATGGGTCGACTGGCTGGCGGTCTCGGCCGCCACGCCGCTCATATGCGCGGCGGTGGATTTCAGGTTCGCCGCGGCCGTCGCGACGGCGCGGATGATGCCGCCGACGGCACCCTCGAACGTGGCCGCCATCTCGCGCATCGCGGCCTTGCGCTGAGCCTCGAGCCCGGCCTGGGTCCGGGCGGCCTCCTCTTCGAGGGCCTTCGTCCGGGCGAGCCCGTCCCGGAACACCTGCACGGCACCCGCCATGGCGCCGATCTCGTCCCGGCGCCCCACGCCGGGAATCGCGACGGTGAGGTCGTTGGCGGCGAGTGCCGTCATGGCCTGGGTCATCCGGTGGATCGGCTTGCCGATGCCGTTGTGGAGAAGCAGCGACCCGACCAGGGCGGTGACAACGATCGATCCAAGGCCGATCAGGCTCGCCGCCCGCGACGCCGCGATGGCGGCCGCCGAGGCGGCGCTCCGATCCTTGAGCAGATCCTGCTCGACCTGCCCGATCTCCGCCGCCTTCGCGCGCAGGGCGTCCATCACGCCCTTCCCGACACCCGAAGCTTCAAGCCGGCGCGCCTCATCCCGGGTGTCGGGATCCTTCATCAGGGCACGTTCGCGATCCGCGACCTCTGCGCTCCAGCGCTCGGCCAGGGTCTTCAACGCCAGGAGACGCCCCGGCTGCGTGGGATTGTTGGCGGTGAGCTGGCGTGCCGCCTCCCAGGACGCCGCGAAGGCCTTCCGCCCGGCCTCCTCGGGTTCGAGGAACCGTGGATCGGCCGAGATCAGGTAGCCGCGCAGGGCGGTCTCCCGGTCGACCATGGCCACGGTCATCCGGTCGACCTCGGCCAGAACCTCATGGGTATGGACGGTCCAGGCCTCCGCATCCTCGATCAAGCCGATATTGCGGAGCGAGACCGCCGAGACGCCGGCGGTGATCACCAGCATCAGGGCCATGACCAGCGCGATCTTCACGCCGGTCTTGAGGTCGATCAGACGAAATCTCATGGCCCGCCCTTGAGGTCAGAATCACCGGGCCTGATCGGGCTCCGGTCAGCGGGCCTGGATAGATCAGTTTTGTGAACGCCCTCTTACCGCCAGGATTTTTACTGTAGACGAATCGTTGATAGCGAAACGAACCACCGTGAAATAGCGTGACGATCTTTGTGATCCGTCTATCGATGCTATATCGAGTGGAATGTAATGCCACGATAGCGGATATTTTGACGCCAAAATTATCGATTTACTGATACGCATCCCGCAGATTGAGTGTACAGGCTTGCCCAATGGTGCCGTAGGTCTCGGACAGCCAAGCCTGCGCGGCGGCGCGGCGCTCGCCACGCAGGCGCTTGAACACGGTCCAGCGCGCGTCGAGCTTGGAGGCGGCGTTGTAATCCTCCAGCGCGTCGGTGCCGTCGATGCGGTGCACCAGAACGCGCTGGTAGCCGCCCTGGCCGAGGGTGCCGTCCTCGATCAGGCCGTCGATGAAGTCGATCGCACGCAATTCCCGCATCAGGTTGGCGTTGAAGGTGATCTCGTTGAGGCGGTCGCGGATCTCGCTCTCCGTGCGGGGGGTCTCGCGCCGCTCGACCGGGTTGATCTGGACCAGCACGATGTCGCGGGTCTGGGCCGCCCGGTGCAGCGGGTAGAGCGGCGGGTTGCCGAGATAGCCGCCATCCCAATAGGGCACGCCGTCGATCTCCACCGCCTGGAACACCGTGGGCAGGCAGGCCGAGGCCATCAGGTGATCGACCGTCAGGCGCTCGCGCTCGAACACCGCGAGCTTGCCGGTCCAGACATTGGTGGCCGAGACGAACAGGCCCGCGGTCTCGGCCTCGCGCAGGCGCTCGAAATCGATCTGCTCGGCGAGCGCCTTGCGCAGCGGGTTGATGTTGAGCGGGTTCGACACGTAGGGGCTCGGCGAGAGCATCTTGGACCAGAACTCGGCCACCGGGTTGCCCTTCCACAGGCTGAACAGCCCGCTGACGAAGTTGCGCTGCGCCGGCCCGAGGTCGCCGTCGAGGCTGACCTCGCGCCAGAACCGCTCGAGTCCCTCGCGGGCGCCGTCCGGGCCGCCCTTGAGCCAGCCGTCCACCATCACGACGCCGTTCATCGCCCCGGCGCTCGCGCCGGTCACCGCCTCGAAGGACAGGCGCCCGTCCTCGATCAGCGCGTCGAGCACGCCCCAGGTGAAGGCGCCGTGCGCGCCGCCGCCCTGTAGGGCGAGCGCCACCGGCTTCTCGGCCCGGGGGCCGGCCAGGACTTGATGGGTTGGATGGGGCGGATGGGTGGCAAAGGGCTCGATCCCGTCCGAAACCGGGACTTCTGGGACGGCAGTCGCCGGATTGTGCGGCTCACCGCCGTGGGGGTGCTCGCTCATGTCGGCCTCCAGAAACAGGATCCCCTAAATGGGATGCTGCACTGCAACATCAACCGTGCGCGAATCTGGAGGGCCCCATGACAACCGGTCCGCGGCGCGCGATTCGGCAACAGGGGCCGACGAAAACCGATGTTGCGCACGCGGCAAACTCGACATCCGCATCCGGATACGACATGACAGCCGCGATGCTGTCATGCGCGGTGTCGGCTTGACGCTGCGCGGCGTCGTCCGCAGCTAACCCGCGGGCGGCCCGCAGCCCCGAAGCTCCGGCGAGGCGCGCGCCGCGAAACGCCCGACCGGCCCGAACCAGGGTCGGCGCTTTTTCGCGAAACGCGCACGCGAAGGTCCACGATGGAAGTCATGGAAGCCATCCGCTCCGAAAGTCCCGCCGCCGAGACCAGCCTGACCACCGGTGGTCCGGAGATCGCCGGCCCAGCGCCGCGCAGCGGCACGATGGGCGTCACGGTCGGTGAGGGCGAAGGCGCGGTCATGGTCGGCGGCGGCGCCCCGATCGTCGTGCAGTCGATGACCAACACCGACACCGCCGACATCGACGGCACGGTGGCGCAGGTCGCCCAGCTCGCCCGGGTCGGCTCGGAGCTGGTCCGCATCACCGTCGACCGCGATGAGGCTGCGGCCGCGGTGCCGAAGATCCGCGAGCGCCTGGACCGGATCGGCGTCCACGTGCCGCTGGTCGGCGACTTCCACTATATCGGCCACAAGCTGCTGGCCGACCATCCGGCCTGCGCCGAGGCCCTGGCGAAGTACCGGATCAACCCCGGCAATGTCGGGTTCAAGGACAAGAAAGACACCCAGTTCTCCTCGATCATCGAGCAGGCGATCAAGTACGGGAAGACCGTGCGGATCGGTGCCAACTGGGGTTCGCTCGACGGCGAGCTGCTCACCCACCTGATGGACGAGAACGCCAAGCTGCCGCGGCCGATCGATGCCCGCGCGGTGATGCGCGAGGCGATGGTGCGCTCGGCGATCGGCTCGGCCGACCGGGCGGTGGAACTCGGCCTCCCGCAGAACAAGATCATCCTGTCGGCCAAGGTCTCGGCGGTGCAGGACCTGATCGCGGTCTACCGCGAGGTGGCGCGCCGCTCGGATTACGCGATCCATCTCGGCCTGACCGAGGCCGGCATGGGTTCCAAGGGCCTGGCGGCCGGGTCGGCGGCGATCGGCGTGCTGCTGCAGGAGGGGATCGGCGACACGATCCGCTACTCGCTCACCCCCGAGCCGGGCGGCGACCGGAGCGTCGAGGTCAAGGCGAGCCAGGAGCTCCTGCAGACCATGGGCTTCCGCACCTTCGTGCCGATGGTTGCGGCCTGCCCGGGCTGCGGGCGCACGACCTCGACCACCTTCCAGGAACTGGCCCGCGACATCCAGAACTGGATCGTCACCTCCATGCCGGAATGGAAGAAGACCTATCCGGGGGTCGAGGGCCTGAACGTCGCCGTGATGGGCTGCATCGTCAACGGTCCGGGCGAATCGAAGCACGCCGATATCGGCATCTCGCTGCCGGGCACCGGCGAGACCCCGACCGCGCCGGTGTTCATCGACGGCAAGAAGGCCATGACGCTGCGCGGTGCGACGCTCGCCAAGGATTTTGAGACCGTCGTGATCGAGTACATCGAGCGCCGCTTCGGCCTGCAGGGCGGCGGCACGCGCACCGCGGCCGAATAGCCGGACGCAGGTCGCGCTGGACGGCAGGATTAACCGCCGTGTCATTCCGGGGCGCCGCAGGCGAGCCCGGAACCCAGAGCCGCCGACGGCGCAAGATTTTAAACTGTCGGCGGTTATGGATCCCGGGCTCCGCTTCGCGGCCCTGGGATGACAAGGCGGGTGATTAGAAGTTCAGAGACCTCTTGAGTCCCAAGAGAATTAAGTAAATCCCTCTCCCCCGGGCAGCCTCCCCCGCCGGCCCCGCTCCCACCGAAGCCCTGATCTTCGCCGTGCACGCTGTTTCCGGCCGCCCGAGGCCGTGATAGCAAGGCCGCACGATCCCGTGAGCGGTCGGCCTGGTGGCCGGCCCGCGTGGTTCGGCGGAGTTTTCGCGTCCTCATGCCCGGCCCCACCAGGCCCCCTGAGCCGATCCGCGAAACGCCGGCCACGCCCGAGCCTCCGACATTCCGCATGAGCCAGACCTTCGCACCCGGCGTAGCACCTCAGCCCGTGCCCGCGGCCTCCGACGCCCCGCCCAACCCTGCCTCGGCGCCCGCCCCGGCGGGAGGCGAGACCGGCGGCTCCGGGCCCGAGCAGGCGGCGGCCCCCGCCGGCGCCCTCGATGCCCCCGAGAAAGCCGAGACGCGGCACGGCCATGCCGGCTTCTGGACGCTGCTGGTCGGCTCGGTCGGCGTCGTCTACGGCGATATCGGCACCAGCCCGCTCTATGCCTTCCGCGAGGCGCTGGTCCCGGCCCGCACCGACGGCATCCTGTTGCCCGAGGAGGTGATCGGCACCGTCTCGCTGATCCTCTGGGCGCTCTTCCTGATCGTGACGGTGAAGTACGTCCTGATCCTGCTGCGCATGGACAACAACGGCGAGGGCGGCATCCTCTCGCTGATGGCGCTGGCCCGCAAGGCACTCGGCGGCTCGCGGATCGTCTTCATGCTCGGGCTGCTCGGCGCCTCGCTGTTCTACGGCGACGCGGTCATCACCCCGGCGATCTCGGTGCTCTCGGCCGTGGAGGGGCTGAAGCTCGTCACCCCGGCGCTGGACGATTACGTGCTGCCGATCACGGTGACGATCATCATCGCCCTGTTCCTCGTGCAGAATCGCGGGACCGCCAAGGTCGCGGCCTTCTTCGGGCCGATGACCGTCGTGTGGTTCGTCGCCATGGCGCTCGCGGCTCTGCCGCATATCGGCCTGCACCCGGAGGTGTTCCGGGCCGCCAACCCCTGGTACGCGGTGCATTACCTGCTCGGCCACGGCACCGGGGCACTGGTCGCGCTCGGTGCGGTGTTCCTGGCGGTGACCGGCGCAGAAGCGCTGTTCGCCGATCTCGGGCATTTCGGCCGCAAGCCGATCCAGGTGGCCTGGGTCTGCCTGGTCTTCCCGGCACTCGCCCTGAACTATCTCGGCCAGGCGGCCCTGGTGCTGGAGAAGCCCGACACCGCCGACCCGTTCTTCCAGCTCGTCCCGGCCTGGGGCCTGCTCCCGATGGTGGTGCTGGCGACGCTGGCCACCGTGGTGGCGAGCCAGGCGGTGATCACCGGCGCCTTCTCGTTGTCCCGGCAGGCGATCCAGCTCGGCCTGCTGCCGCGCCTCGAGATCCGGCACACCTCCGAATCGCATGCCGGCCAGATCTACCTGCCGCAGATCAACGGGCTCCTGATGATCGGCGTCGTGCTGCTGGCGGTCCTGTTCAAGACCTCGTCGTCCTTGGCCTCGGCCTACGGCATCGCGGTGACCGGCACGATGCTGCTCACCGCCTCGATGACCTTCCTGGTGATCTGGCGGATGTGGGGCTGGTCGCCGGTGGCGGCCGCGCTGGTCATGCTGCCCTTCATCGTGCTGGAGTTCCTGTTCCTGCTCTCCAACCTGATCAAGGTGGTCGAGGGCGGCTACGTGCCCCTGATCCTGGCGGGCGCGCTCATCGTGCTGATGTGGACCTGGGTGCGCGGGGTCACGATCCTGTTCAACAAGACCCGCAAGACCGACGTGCCGCTGGTCGAGCTGGTCGGCATGCTGGAGAAAAGCCCGCCCCACCACGTGCGCGGCACCGCGGTGTTCCTGACGAGCGACCCCGAGATCGCCCCGGCGGCGCTCCTGCACAACCTGAAGCACAACAAGGTGCTGCACGAGAAGAACGTGATCCTCACCGTCGAGACGGTGGACACCCCGCGCTCGAACGAAGCCGACAAGGTCCGGCTCGAGCCCGTGGGGCCGCATTTCTTCAAGGTCGTGATGAAGTTCGGCTACATGGAGACGCCGAACATCCCCAAGACGCTGGTGCTGCTGCGCCGCCAGGGCTTCAAGTTCGACATCATGGCGACGTCGTTCTTCCTGTCCCGCCGCTCGATCCGCCCGGCGACCCATTCGGGCATGCCTCTCTGGCAGGATCGGATCTTCATAACGCTGGCCAAGAACGCGAACGACGCCACGGACTTCTTCCAGATCCCCACGGGGCGGGTGGTCGAGGTCGGGACGCAGGTGACGGTCTGACGTCGCACGGCCCCTGGGATCGACGGAACGTCAAAGCGCTCCGCCAATCCTGAGGCGCGCGCAAGGAGGCGCGGAGCGGCGCTTCAGAGCGCCTTCTTCAACTGGCTCTCGGCGCGGGCCACGCCGGCCTCGCAGGCCGTCGCATCACCCTTCGAATCCGCGGTGCGCGCCTCGTCGAGCGCAACCTTGGCCTGCTGGGCGGCATCCGCACCCTCACCGGCCTGGGCCGACTTCTCCGGCGGGGCCTGGGGCGATTCGTTGGCGCGCTGGCCCTCGGTGCCGGTCATGCCCTCGCCGCTGCGCTTGGCGGCGTTGCCCTGGCCGCTGGTCGAGGCCGAGATCGAGGCGGTCGCCTCCGACGTCACCCGCTTGGACAGGGCGTCGATCTTGTCCGAGCAGGGGGAGGCGAGGACGGGGGCCGCCATCAGGATCAGGGCCAGGGGCACCGTGACGGAAACCGTGAAGGCGGCGGGACGCATCATCGTATCGAACTCTTTCATTGTGGGGGGCCGGGGATCAGGTCCCCGGTCCCCCAACGCGTCGCGAGGGAGAGCGGTTCAGGCGCTGAGCTGGTCGCGGATCGGCAATTGCCGCACGCGCCGGCCGGTGGCGGCGAAGACCGCGTTGGCGATGGCGGGCGCCACCGGCGGCACGCCGGGCTCGCCGACGCCGCCGAGCGGGCCGTCATAGGAGCCGGTCGGCACCAGGTGCACGCGGACCACCTTCGGGGCGGCGTCGATCCGGATGATCTCGTAGCCGTCGAAGTTGTTCTGCTGCGCCCGGCCCTGCTTGAAGGTGATCTCGGAGGTGAGGGCGAGCCCCATCCCCATGACCACGGCGCCTTCCATCTGGGACCGGATGCGCTCCGGGTTCACCTGCGGCCCGCAATCGACCGCGATGTCGATGGCGTGCACCTTCACCTGACCCTTGTCGTCGACCTCAACCTCAGCCGCCACCGACGTGTAGGTGACGAAGCTGTAGTGGCCGGCGATCCCGAGGCCGCGGCCCTTCGGCATCTGCCGTCCCCAGCCGGCGCCCTTGGCGGCGGCCTCGATCACGCCGCGCAGGCGGCCGGTATCGATCGGGTAGAGCTTCGGGTCCTCGCCGTGGTTCCAGACGTCGCCGATGGAGGTCGGGTCGATCTTCCGGGCCGGGCCGATCAGGTCGAGCAGGTACTCCTTCGGGTCGCGCCCGGCGGCATGCGCCAGCTCCGACACGAAGGACTGGATCGCGAAGGCGTGCGGGATGTTCGAGACCGAGCGGAACCAGCCGATCCGGACATGGGCGGCGGCTTCCGGGTTCTCCATCCGGGCGTTGGGCAGGTTGAACGGCGTGTTCACCAGGCCCATCCCGAGCTCGAACGGCAGCTCGTGCTTCGGATCGGGCGCGAAGATCGAGCCGATCGTCGGCGCCACCGAGCGGTGCAGCCAGGCCACCGGCATGCCCTTCTCGTCGAGGCCGGCCTCCAGGTGCTCCACCGAGATCGTGTGGTAGTAGCCGTGGTGGATGTCGTCCTCGCGGGTCCAGGCGAGCTTGACCGGTGCGCCGTCCACCGCCTGCGAGCACAGGGCGGCTTCGACCACGTAATCCGGCTTGGACTTGCGCCCGAAGCCGCCGCCGAGCAGCGTGACGTTCACCTTGACCTTGTCGTCGGGCAGCTTGAGCGCCTTCATCAGGCGATCGTTGGCCGCCTGCGGACCCTGCGTGCAGGCCCAGGCCTCGCAGAACCCGTCCTTGACCCGGGCCACGGCGGCCGGGGGCTCCATCGGGGCCTGGACCAGGTGGGGCACGAAGTATTCGGCCTCGACCTTGGTCTTGGCCTTGGCCATCGCGCCGTCGACGTCGCCCTGGTTGCGCACCACCTTGCCGGGCTTGCGCGCGGCGGCCTCGAGCTCCTTGCGGAACACGTCGGTGTCGTAGCCGGCGTTCGGGCCGTCATCCCAGGTGATCTTGAGCGCGTCGCGCGCCTTCAGGGCCGCCCAGGTATTTTTCGCGACGACCGCGACGCCGCCCAGCGGCATGAACTCGGACGGGATCTCGCCGCCGTCGATCTTGAAGATCTTGACGACGCCCGCGACCTTCTTGGCCTCGCTGTCGTCGTAGGACTTGACCTTGCCGCCATAGACCGCCGGGCGGGCGACCACCGCGTACAGCATCCCGTCGAGCTTGGTGTCGAGGCCGTAGACGGCCCGGCCCGTGGTGATGTCGAAGTTGTCGATCAGCCCGATCTTGCCGGTGCCGATGTAGCGGAAGTCCTTCGGGTCCTTCAGCGTGACATTGGTCGGAACCGGCAGCTCGGAGGCCGCCTGCGCCACGGCGCCGTAGCCGAGGCTGCGCTTGGACTTGGCGTGCGTGAGGATGTGGTTGGACGCCGTCACCTCGGAGGCCGGCACGCCCCATTGCTTGGCCGCGGCCTCGATCAGCATCAGCCGCGCGGCGGCGCCGGCATGGCGGAAATGCTGGAAGAAATGGCGCAGCGAGCGCGAGCCGTCGGTATCCTGGTTGCCGAAGCGCGCCTCGTCGCCCCAGGCCTGGACCACCTTCACCTTCGGCCAATCGGCCTCCAGCTCGTCGGCGACCGTGAGCGCCACGGAGGTGCGCACGCCCTGGCCCATGTCGGAGCGGTGGTTGGTCACCGTGACGGTGCCGTCCGGGGCGATGGCCACGAAGATCTTCGGGTCGTCGCGCCAGCCATGCGGCATGCCGTCGGCGCCGAACTTCTGCGCCTTCTGCTCGGCGGTCTGGCCTTCGTCGGCGCGGGCGTCGCGCAGGGACAGGGCCAGCACCAGGGCGCCGGCGCCGCCGAGGATGCCGCGGCGGCTGACATTGGCGAGGACCGGCTTGGCGGTCGGCTTCGCATTGGCCAGTTCGGCCATCATCTGTGCGTCGTGGATCACAGGCGCTCTCCCTTGCTGGCGGGCGCCGTCTGGCCGGCGGCCTGATGGATCGCCGCGCGGATGCGCGGATAGGTGCCGCAGCGGCAGATGTTGCCGTTCATCGTGTCGTCGATATCCTGCTCGGACGGCTTGGGCGTGTCCTTGAGCAGGGCTGCGGCCTGCATGATCTGGCCGCACTGGCAGTAGCCGCACTGGGCGACGTTGAGGTCGCGCCAGGCCACCTGCACCGGGTGGTTGCCGTCGGGCGACAGGCCCTCGATGGTCACGACCTCCTGGTCGGCCGCCGCCGAGATCGGCGTGATGCAGGCACGGGTCGCCGCGCCGCCGAGATGGATCGTGCAGGCGCCGCACAGCGACACGCCACAGCCGAACTTGGTGCCGGTGAGGCCCAGCTCGTCGCGCAGGTACCACAGCAGCGGCATGTCGGGATCGCCGTCGAAGCTGCGCGCAGCCCCGTTCACGGTGAGTTTGATCATCGAAATATCCTGTCTGGCGACGCCGGAACGGCGCTCGGTCGGGTCTGAGCCGAGCCGGAGGCGACGACCGATCCTCTGGTCCACGCATCCGCCTATGCGGGCTAACCCGACGAACGGGTCTCTGGGTTCAGAATAGGAAGAATTCTAATCCACCCAGGGAGTTTTGTGCAACGCAAGGTGGAGGTGCCATGCGGCCGGAGACCCGCGCCGGGCACATGCCGCGTGCGGAGACGCACATGCCGCCCGGTGACAGGATCGTCTCTTCAGGGGCGTGCGGATGGAAATCCCGGTTGTTGCGCCGTCGCGACACGCAGGGCGCCGGCCCGCGCAGGTCGAGTCAAATGGGCGCGACGACGCGGGTGCCGATTTTGTCGGGCAATAGGCCAGCAGGGGCGTGCTGATGCCGATGCCGCCTCAGTGGCAGCCGCACGCACCTGAGCCGCAGCTTCCGCCCTGCTTCACCGGGGCGGTGCGCGCGGTCTCGCGGTCGAGGCCGCGCTCGGCCAGCTCGGACAGGTAGGTCTGCCAGCGCGCGTCGTAATCCCGGCCCAGCGTGTGCAGGTAGCCCCAGCCGTAGATGCCGGTGTCGTGCATGTCGTCGAAGCCGAGCTTGACGGCGTAGTTGCCGATCGGCTCCACCGCCAGGATCGCCACTGCGCGCTTGCCGCCGATCACCTTGCGCTCCAGGGGCGAATGGCCCTGCACCTCGGCGGACGGGCTCGACACCCGCAGGTACTCGGCCGGCAGGGCAAAGCGCGACCCATCCTCGAAGGCGACGTTGAGCACCCGCCGGTCGGCCGACAGGCGGATCTCGGTCGGCCACAGATCCTCGTTCACAGGTCACACTCCTCAAGCATCCGGGGGCTGCGGCCCGGGGGCTGCTTGCCCACGACCGTATCGGGCATCATATGCTCAATCATGCTCGATGACATCTCCAGCACGCCGCAGGGGTTTACGGCCGGTGCGCTCCGCACGCCGGCGCCCGCGCCGTTGATCGACCCGTTCCAGCGGGCGATCTCGTATCTGCGCATCTCGGTGACGGATCGCTGCGACCTGCGCTGCGCCTACTGCATGTCGGAGACGATGCAGTTCCTGCCCAAGCGCGACCTGCTGACCCTGGAGGAGCTGGATCGGCTCTGCGGCGTGTTCATCGCGCGGGGCGTGCGCAAGCTCCGGATCACCGGCGGCGAGCCGCTCGTGCGCCGCGACATCATGCACCTGTTCCGCCGCCTGTCGCGGCACCTCGATTCGGGCGCTCTGGAGGAACTGACGCTGACCACCAACGGCACCCAGCTCGCGCGCTACGCGAACGAGTTGGCGAGCCTTGGGGTGCGCCGGATCAACGTCTCGCTCGATACCCTGGACGCGGCCAAGTTCCGGGCCATCACGCGCCGCGGCGATCTCCCGGTGGTGCTCGACGGTATCGCAGCCGCACGGGCGGCCGGCATGAAGGTCAAGATCAACGCGGTGGCGCTGCGCGACGTCAACGCCGACGAGATTCCCGACATGATCGCCTGGGCCCACGGGCTCGGGATGGATATGACCCTGATCGAGGTGATGCCGCTCGGCGAGATCGAGGCCGACCGCACCGACCAGTTCCTGCCCCTGTCGGTGGCCCGGCAGCGCCTGGAGAGCCGCTACACCCTGACCCCGCTGCCCGATCGCACGGGCGGCCCGGCGCGCTACGTCCGGGTCGAGGAGACCGGCGGCAAGCTCGGCTTCATCACGCCGCTGACCCACAATTTCTGCGAGAGCTGCAATCGGGTGCGCCTGACCTGCACCGGCCAGCTCTACCTGTGCCTCGGCCAGGAAGACTCGGCGGATCTGCGGGCGGTGCTGCGGGCCTCAAACGACGATGCCGTGCTGGCCGCCGCCGTGGTCGAGGCGATCACGCGCAAGCCGAAGGGGCACGACTTCATCATCGAGCGCCAACGCCCGGCCGCGGTGCCGCGGCACATGAGCGTGACCGGCGGCTAGCCGTTCAGACCTCCTCGTCGGCGTAGCGCGATTGCGCCCGCCCGCGCTGCCCACCACTGCGCCGCGGCGCGCCGGCGCTGATCCCAGCCACGAGATCGGCAATGTGCCGGAGGGTCTCCACCGCCAGCGCCTTGTCGCCTTCGCCGCGGCCTTGCGGGATCAGGGCCTTGGCGAAGCCGAGCTTCTGGGCCTCCTTCAGCCGGGATCCGGCCTGGGCGACCGGCCGGATCGCCCCGGACAGGCCGATCTCACCGAAATACACGGTCTCCGGCGGCAGCACCGCCCCCGACAGGGACGAGACCAGGGCGGCGGCCACCGCGAGATCGGCCGCCGGCTCGGTGATCCGCAGGCCGCCGGCGACGTTCAAATACACGTCGTGGGTGCCGAGCCGGATGCCGCCATGGGCCTCGAGCACGGCCAGCACCATCGACAGCCGGTTCGGGTCCCAGCCGACCACGGCGCGGCGCGGCATGCCGAGCGAGGAGGGGGCCACCAGCGCCTGGATCTCCACCAGCAGGGGCCGCGTCCCCTCCATCCCGGCGAAGACCGCGGTGCCGGCGGCCTGATGGTCGCGCCCGGCCAGGAACAGGGCCGAGGGGTTGGGCACCTCGGCCAGCCCCGCGTCGGTCATCTCGAACACGCCGATCTCGTCGGTCGGGCCGAACCGGTTCTTCACCGCGCGCAGGATGCGGAAATGGTGGCCCTGATCGCCCTCGAACGAGGCGACCGCGTCGACCATGTGCTCCACCACCCGGGGGCCGGCGATCTGCCCGTCCTTGGTGACGTGGCCGACCAGGATCACCGCCGTGCCGGTGGTCTTGGCGAAGCGGATCAACGCCTGGGCCGAGGAGCGCACCTGCGTGACCGTGCCGGGGGCCGATTCCACCGTCTCGGTCCACATGGTCTGGATCGAATCGATGATCGCCAGGGCCGGCGGGCGGCCCTGGCTGAGGGTCTCGATGATGTCCTCGACATTGGTCTCGGCGGCGAGGTCCACCGGCCGGTCGCTAAGCCCCAGCCTCTCGGCGCGCAGGCGGACCTGGCCGACCGCCTCCTCGCCGGAGATGTAGGCGACCCGCTCGCCGGTGCCCGCCATGGCGGCCGAGGCCTGCATCAGCAGGGTCGACTTGCCGATGCCGGGATCGCCGCCGAGCAGGATCACCGAGCCGCGCACGAAGCCGCCGCCGGTCACCCGGTCGAGCTCGCCGATCCCCGAGGGGATGCGCGGCGCCTCCTTGGTCTCGCCGGTCAGCCCCTCCAGCGGGAACACCCGGCCGCGGGCGCGGGAGGGCCGGGTCGCGAGCGGGCCGGACTGGCCGCCGGCGGCGGCCGCCTCCTCGACGATCGTGTTCCAGCCGTTGCACGCCTCGCAGCGCCCGCGCCAGCGGTTGTAGACCGCCCCGCAGGATTGGCAGACGAAGGTCTGGTGGATCTTGGCCATTCGGGTCCGCGTGCCGCCGGTCCGGCATTCGAGGGTGGAGTCGGATCACCCTACATAAGTTCGAACATAACGCGAACCCAGCCCGGTCAGGATCTCGTAGCCGATCGTCCCGGCAGCGCGGCCGACCGTGTCGATGTCCAGGCTGTCGCCAATCAGCACGGCGGTGGCACCGCGCCGGGCCGCGGGCGCCGCGGTCACGTCGAGGATGATCAGGTCCATCGAGACCAGGCCCAGGATCGGGCAGGGCACGCCGCCGACCAGAGCCTGGCCGCGTCCGCTGATCGCCCGGGGGAAGCCGTCGGCATAGCCGAGGGACAGGGTGGCGAGCCGGCTCGGGGCCGGGGCGGTCCAGCAGCCGTTATAGCCGACGCTGGCACCGGCCTCGACGGTCCTGACCTGGGCGATCAGGGCCTCCAGCCGCACCACCGGGCGCATCGGGTTGGCGGAGTCCGGCGTCGGGTTGCCGCCGAACAGGGCGTAGCCCGGGCGCAGCAGGTCGTGCCGGGCGCCGTCGAGGAACACGCCGGAGGAATTGGCGAGGGACGCAAGCAGGCCCGGATAGGCCGCCCGGACCCGGGCGAAATCGGCGATCTGCCGGGCATTGACCGGGTCGGCCGGCTTCTCGGCGCTGACGAAGTGGCTGAGGAGCAGGTCGATGCCGGCGGCTGCGATGCTCGGATCGCCGGCCAGGTCCAGCGCCTCCGGCACCGGCAGCCCGAGGCGGTTCATGCCGGTATCGATGTGGAGTGCCGCCGGCCGGGCTCCGCCCGCAAAGGCCGCCCATTCCAAGATCTCCTCGCGGCTGCCGAGCACCGGGCGCAGGTCGTGCGCCGCGAAGGTCGTACAAGCGCCGGGCGGTAAGCCGTTCAGGATGTAGATCGCGGCCTCCGGCAGGGCGGCCCGGGCGGCGATGCCCTCGGACAGGTGCGCGACGAAGAAGGTGCGGCACCCGGCCGCCCACAGGGCCGGCCCGACCCGCGCGACGCCACAGCCATAAGCATCGGCCTTCACCACGGCGGCGCAATCGGCCCCCCGGGCGGCCAGCATCCGCCAGTTCGCCGCGATCGCCCCGAGATCGATGGTCAGCCGGGCGCCGTGGACGCTATCAATCGTTTGGGATTCAGTCATCTACCGGAAGCCTACCGTCCAATCATTCCCGAGCTGACATGCAAGATGCATGAACGGATTTTCGAGACGGATGTCTGTCTGCGGTTCATAGCAAAACAGTTGTCTGCAGAAAAGAAATCGTCCGGCTTGTGAACGGCGGGAGTCCGCCGGAGTAACGCTCGCGGCATGTCGACGGTTGGCACAATGCGTCATTCGGCGTGCGATCTGTTGACAGCGCCGGTGCCACGGGGTCGGCAAACGGATGCTCTACTGATAGGCTGCTTGATAATAGGAATTTATTCAGATAGGGATGCCCTGATTAAGGAGGCTGTACATGCGAAACGATTCAAAAATCGCCTTTGCGGTCGCTCGCAGACAGATAGAGTTATGCCGTCTTGAAATAAGGAGGGCGCTCATCGAAAAAGAAATTACATCTAAGGAATACAATCCAAATCAGCCTCGCATTCCTGCAGGGCACACAGGCGCTGGGCGATGGACTGACGGCGGAACTACCAACTTATCCCTGCCCCAAAAGATCGTAAATGCTCGCAAGGTACCCCTATTCTCTCTTGCTGCATCTCAAGAAGACCGTGACGAACAGTATCGCCGCGATTTGATTGTTTGCAAATTTACTGGTCTGCGCGCATGCTACGCTCAAGCTATGGTTAGACTTGTTGCATGCGAGCGCGGACGTTCGATTCCGCCCCTAAACTTCTAAGGACGATGCCATGATCATCGCAAAAAGAAATCTAGCGGTGCGTTTGCCGTCCGGTGATAACCAAGTGGAGATTTCTATCCATGCTCCAGAATTGCAGGACGGAGTTTGGGCGTGTCGATATCAGATTGGGTGGCCGAATCAAAACAGGGCGAGTTTTGCTGCGGGAGTCGACTCAATTCAGGCCCTTCATCTAGCCTTACAGAAGATTGGTATGGAATTGTATATCAGTCCCTATCACCTGTCCGGCGACTTGAGGTGGGAAAAAACCGGGGACGGGTATGGCTTCCCGGTGCCCAAGAATGGTCGCGATATGCTCGTCGGTGCAGATAAGTCGTTCGAGGGCTGACGATGGGTGTGTGCTTCTATCCGCGTTGAGTGGGCGTCGAACGCTCGCGCCCAACGGGGTGACCTGCAAAACGCCGCCGCGGCGCCCCAGTCTGGCATTGAACCGCCCTGTTGCCCCGGCCCGGTCTGATGCACGGACGGCACAGGCCGCACTGGAGGCCCCTCGCCGAGGGTGACGGCCGAGGTTCGGCTTGGTATACTTCGTCTGCGGTCCTGGGGAGCCGCAGTGCCGCCGCGGCATCCCCACTGGTGCCTAAAGTTCACAGATGCCGTTTACCGTCCTGGATCTCGTCGTGCTCGGCATCGTCGCGGTCTCCGCGCTGCTCGCGGCCGTGCGTGGCGTCACCCGCGAAGTGCTGGCGATCATCGCCTGGGTGGCCGCCGCCGCCGTCGCGTGGTCGTTCTATCCGATGCTGCTTCCGCTGGTGAAGCAGCACGTCAACAGCGATACCGTGGCCCTGGTCGCCTCCATCGCGGCGATCTTCCTCGGCACGCTGATCGTCGTCTCGATCATCACCGTGAAGATCTCCGACGTGGTGCTCGATTCGCGCATCGGCGCGGTCGACCGCTCGCTGGGCTTCCTGTTCGGGGCGGGGCGCGGCTTCCTGATCTGCGTGATCGGCTGGGTGTTCCTGTCCTGGCTGGTTCAGGGCAAGGTGCCGGACTGGGCGGCGCAGGCGCGCACGCGCCCGATGCTGGAGAAATCCGGCGACGCCCTGGTGGCCCAGCTGCCTGAGAATCCGGAGGGCTTCCTGAAGCAGTTCAAGAAGCCGAAGGCCGTCACGCCGCCCAACGAGGCGGCCGACGCGCCTGCCGAGACCGATCCGGCGCCCCAGCGCCGCACCGAGACCGCGCCGAGCCCGACGCGACGCTGATCTGCGGCACGCGCCGTTGGTCGGTCTACGCGGAGCGCCTAGATAGCGGTTCCGGAACCGATCGGATGATATCCGCGACGACCGGCGCGCGGGCCCGTCGCCGCCGGGACTCGTGAAGTGATCGATCGCAGCATGTCCCACTCCGACGCTTATGCCTCCGATTTCGACCTCGACGGCGATACGCTGCGCGAGGAGTGCGGCGTCTTCGGCATCTTCGGGCACCCGGAGGCTTCGGCCATCGTGGCGCTGGGCCTGCACGCCCTGCAGCATCGCGGGCAGGAGGCGGCCGGGATCGTCTCCTTCGACGGCTCGGTGTTCCACTCCGAGCGCCGCCCCGGTCTCGTGGGCGATTCCTTCTCGGACGGCGACACCATCGCCCGGCTGAAAGGTCGTGCCGCCATTGGGCACGTCCGCTACTCGACCACCGGCGGGACCATCCTGCGCAACGTGCAGCCGCTCTTCGCCGAGCTGGCCAGCGGCGGCCTCGCCGTCGCCCATAACGGCAACCTCACCAATGCCCTGTCGATCCGGCGCGACCTCGTGCGCGACGGCGCGATCACCCAGTCGACCTCCGACACCGAGGTGATCCTCCACCTGGCGGCCCGCTCGCGGAAGCCCCGGATCGTCGAGCGCTTCATCGACGCCCTGCAGGCGATCCAGGGCGCGTATGCGATCGTGGCGCTCACCAACAAGAAGCTGATCGGCGCCCGCGACCCTCTGGGCATCCGCCCGCTGGTGCTCGGCGAGCTCGACGGCCGCTACATGCTGGCCTCCGAGACCTGCGCCCTCGACATCATCGGCGCCCGCTACGTCCGCGACATCGAGAACGGCGAGGTCGTGGTGATCTCCGAGGAGGGCGTCGAGTCGATCCGCTTCGCCGATGCCGTGCCGATGCGCCCGTGCATCTTCGAGTACATCTATTTCGCACGGCCGGATTCCGTGGTGAACGGCAAAAGCGTCTACGCGGTGCGCAAGGCCATCGGCCACGAACTCGCCCGCGAGGCCGCCGTCGCGGCCGATATCGTCGTGCCGGTGCCGGATTCCGGCGTGCCCGCGGCGCTCGGCTTCGCGCAGGAGACCGGCATCCCCTTCGAGATGGGGATCATCCGCAACCACTATGTCGGCCGGACCTTCATCCAGCCGACCCAGTCGGTGCGCGAACTCGGCGTGCGGATGAAGCACTCGGCCAACCGCGCGGCGATCGAAGGCAAGAGCATCGTGCTGGTCGATGACAGCCTGGTGCGCGGCACGACCTCGGTGAAGATCGTCCGGATGATGCGCGAGGCCGGCGCCGCGGAGGTGCATTTCCGGATCGCCTCGCCGCCGATCACCTACCCGGACTTCTACGGGATCGACACGCCGGAGCGGGAGAAGCTGCTCGCCGCGACGCACGATCTCGAGGCGATGCGCAAGTATATCGGCGCGGACTCGCTCGCCTTCCTGTCGATCCCGGGCCTCTACCGGGCGATGGGCGAGGAGGAGCGGAATACGGCCTGCCCGCAATACACCGACCATTGCTTCACGGGCGACTACCCGACCGGCCTGACCGACCTCTCCATCGCCGGCCCGAAGCGCTTCGCGATGCTGGCCGAAGCGGACTGAGCTGGCACAGAGGGGGCTCCCAAAGGGCAAGCCCTTTGGCGGGGTCCAGGGGCGGCGCCCATGGGCCTTCGCAGGGCTCTGCCCTGCACCCGCAAAAGGTCACGGACCTTTTGAAACCGGAATTTTTGGATCCTCCTGGCGCGGAAATGCGCTAGGTCCTGATCATGGCTGATCCTCAGAGAAAGCTCGAAGGCCGCGTCGCGGTCGTCACCGGGGCGTCCCGCGGCATCGGGCGGGCTGCCGCCCTGGCCTTGGCCGAGGCCGGCGCCCACGTGGTCGCGGTGGCTCGCACGGTGGGCGCCCTGGAGGAGCTGGACGACGCCATCCGGGCGGCCGGATCCAGCGCCACCCTCGTGCCGTTCGACCTTGCGGATTACGACGCCATCGACCGGCTCGGCGCGGCGATCAACGAGCGCTGGAAGCGGCTCGACATCCTGGTCGGCAATGCCGGCATCCTCGGCGCGCTCATGCCGATCGGCCACATCACCCCGAAGGTCTGGGGGCAGGTGATGGACGTGAACGTCACCGCCAACTGGCGCCTGATCCGCTCGCTGGACCCGCTGCTGCGCATGTCCGATGCCGGCCGGGTGGTCTTCGTCTCGTCCGGGGCCGCCTCGAAATGCCGGGCCTATTGGGGGCCGTACTCCGTTTCGAAGGCGGCGCTCGAAGCGCTGGTGCGCACCTACGCGGCCGAGACCGAGACCACCGCCATCCGGGCGATGCTGCTCAACCCGGGGCCGCTGCGCACCGGCATGCGCCGCTCGGCCATGCCGGGGGAGGACCCCGAGACCCTCAAGACCCCCGAGGACCTCGCCCCCCACTTCGTGCGGCTCGCCGCGCCGGACTGGACCGAGACCGGCAAGCTCTACGATTTCCCCACCGATCGGGTGCTGCAGTTCCGCGCGCCTGAGTAGAGGGGTCCGGGGCCTGCGGCCCCGGCGGGTTGCGGGCGGAGCCCGCGGGGTTTGGGATTTACGATGATCGACGTCCGCTGCATCTGTGCGATCGGCCTGCGCGGCCAGCTCGGCCTGAACGGGCACCTGCCATGGGAGGGCAACACCGATCCGCTGTTCGTGGAGGACGTGACGCGCTTCTTCGCGCTCACCATGGGGCACGTGCTGATCGCCGGCCCGAAGACCGTGGCCTCGGTCCCGGACTTCGCCTTCAAGGATCGCACCATCGACGTGATCCGCAGCCACGAGGATCCGGAGCAGGTGCTCAAGCGCTATCCGGGCCGGCGGATCTTCGTGGGCGGCGGCATCGCGGTGTGGAACGTCTACGCCAGGTACATCCAGAACTGGGACATCACGCGCCTGCCCTATGACGGCGAGGCCGACCGCTGGTTCGACCCGGCCTGGCTGGTGGGCGGGGCGCTGCGCTCGGCGTAAGCCGCTGGACAGGTCGCCGGTGTGCTTCCTATCATCGGCTCATGAGCGAGCACAGCGTCCAGGACGCGGAGCGAAACCTCACCGGCCTGATCGACCGCGCGCTCGCGGGGGAGGGCGTCGTGATCACGCGCGACGGGCGACCGGTGGCGACGCTGAACCCGATCCGTCGGGCCGGGCGCCCGATCACCGCCGAAGACCTCGATTGGCTCGCCCTGCGGCGCGTGCCGATGCGGGCGCCCATGCAGGATGCCGGGCAACTGGTCCGCGCCCTGCGCGACGACGAGTGGTGAGAGCCTACCTCGACGCCAGTGTCCTGGTCGCCCTGCTGACGGACGACCCGCTGACGGCGCGGGCCGACGCCCTGTTCCGCGCCTTGGCGCCCATCCCCGTCGTCAGCGACTGCGCGGCGGCGGAATTCGCTTCGGCGCTCGGGCGCCGGGTGCGAACGGGCGAGCTCGCCGCCGAGCATGCGCGGATGGCCTTCGCCGACCTCGACCGTTGGAGTGAGGCGGTGGCCGAGCGTGTCGACCTCGGCCCCGGGGATGTCGCCGCAGCCGCGGGCTTCCTGCGCCGGCTCGACATCACGCTTCGAACGCCCGACGCCCTCAACATCGCCCTGTGCCAGCGCGTCTCGGCAACCTTGGCGACCTTCGACAACAAGATGGCTGCCGTCGCCGGCACCCTCGGACTTCCGGTCGCCACCGGATAGGTCGTCGCGCCACCGTCGAAACCCTTCCGGCCGCTGCTATGTGGTGGCGATGGCCCGCCGGAGACGCAGATGAGCGCCCATAGCTACCGCTTCGGCATCGAGGAAGAGTATTTCCTCGCCGATGCCGAGACCCGCGGCACGCCCCGGGGCGATCTGGCCGGCTTCCATGCCCGGGTGAAGGCGGAGCTGCTCGAGACCGGGCGCGAGTTGGTCGCCGCGCAGGTCGAAGTCTGCACGCCGCCCCTCGATGACGCGCAGGCCGCGCGAAGCAATCTCGGCGGCCAGCGAGGGCAGCTCGCCGGCATCGCGGCCAAGAGCGGGCTGAGCCTCTTGGCCTGCGGCACCCATCCACTCGCGCGCTGGTCCCGCCAGACCGCCACCGATGGCGAACGCTACAAGGGCATCCTGTCGGATGTCGGCATCGCGGCCAGGCGGGCGCTGATCTGCGGCATGCATGTCCATGTCGAGGTGCCCGACCCCGACGCGCGGGTCGACCTGATGAACCGGCTGCTGCCGTTCCAGCCGCTGCTGCTGGCGCTCTCGGCCTCCTCGCCGTTCTGGCAGGGCGAGGCGACCGGACTGATGGCCTACCGGCTCAGTGTCTTCGGCGAATTGCCCCGCACCGGCCTGCCCGAGCTCTTCGCCGATGCCGCCGCCCATGCGCGGTTCGTGGAGATCATGACCCGCTCCGGCGCCATCGCGGATGCGAGTTTTTTGTGGTGGTCCCTGCGCCCGTCGATCAAGTTCCCGACCCTGGAGCTGCGCATCGCCGATGCCTGCACCCGGCTCGACGATTCGCTGTGCGTCGCCGCCCTGTACCGCTGCCTGGTGCGCCTGTGCGTGCGCCGGCCCGACCTCAATGCCGGCCTCGACAGTGTCTCGCGGGCGCTCGCCTCGGAGAACCTGTGGCGGGCCCAGCACAGCGGCGTGCGTGCGACGCTGATCGACGAGGCGAAGGCCGAGGCGGTGCCGTTCGCCGAGGCGCTGGAGGCGGTCCTCGCCCTGGTGGCGGAGGATGCGGACGCGCTCGGCTGTGCGGCGGATGTCGCCCGCGCCCGGGCGATCGTCACCGAGGGTACCAGCGCGGACGGGCAGGTCGGGGCGTTCGAGGCGGCGCTCGCCGATGGAAAGGACGAGCGCGCCGCCTTGGCGTCTGCGGTGGACTGGATCGCCGACGCGTCCCGGTGATCACGTCCCTGTCACGTCGTCATCGCGAGCGCAGCGAAGCGACCCAGAAATGCGCCACATCCCAGGATCGCGCGCTGCCCTGGGTTGCTTCGCTGCGCTCGCAATGACGGCGCGATCTTTCGGTTGGAAACGCCTCAGCCCTTGTCGAACGGGTTCTGCGAGGTCCGCAGGCTCAGACGGATCGGCGTGCCGGGCAGCTCGAACGCCTCGCGCAGGCCGTTCACCAGGTAGCGAGTGTAGGATTTCGGCAGGGCGTTGAGCTGGTTGCCGAACAGCGCGAAATGCGGCGGCCGGCTCTTCACCTGGGTGGCGTAGCGGATCTTGATCCGCCGGCCCGACACCGCCGGGGGCGGGTTGCGGGAGGTCGCCTCGCTCAGCCAGTCGTTGATGCGCGAGGTGGAGATCCGCTTGTCCCAGACTTCGGAGGCCTGCACCACCGCCTGCATGAGCTTGTCGAGGCCCTCGCCGGCGAGCCCCGAGAGCGGCACCACCGCGACGCCGCGCACCTGCGGCAGCAGGCGGGTGCAATCCTCGCGCAGCTCCTTGAGCAGGCCCGGCTGGTCGGCGACGAGATCCCACTTGTTCAGGCCGATCACCACGGCCCGGCCCTCGCTCTCGACCAGGTCGATGATGGTCAGGTCCTGCTTCTCGAACGGGATCGTGGCGTCGAGCAGCACCACCACAACCTCGGCGAAGCGCACGGCGCGCAACCCGTCCGAGACCGCGAGTTTTTCCAATTTGTCGTCGATCCGGGCGCGGCGGCGCATCCCGGCCGTGTCGTGGAGCTTGATCTTCCGGCCCCGCCACTCCCAATCCAGGGAAATCGAATCGCGGGTGATGCCGGCCTCAGGGCCGACAAGCAGCCGATCCTCGCCGAGCATGCGGTTGATCAGCGTGGACTTGCCGGCATTCGGGCGGCCCACGATCGCGACCTTCAGGGAGCGGCCGCCGGGGGCCTCCTCGTCCTCGTCGTCCTCCGGATCGGGCTTGGGCAGGACGCCCTTGAGCGCCTCGTGCAGCTCGCCGAGGCCCTCGCCGTGCTCGGCCGAGAACGGGATCGGGTCGCCGAGACCGAGGGTGAAGGCCTCGTAGGCCCCGGCGAGCCCGGTGCCGCCCTCGGCCTTGTTGGCGATCAGGATGACCGGGCAGCCGGCCCGGCGCACCAGCTCGGCGAAGGGCTGGTCGGCCGGCAGCACGCCGGCGCGGGCGTCGATCACGAACAGCACCACGTCGGCGGCGAGGATGGCCGCCTCCGTCTGCATCCGCATCCGGCCCATAAGGGTCGCGGCGTCCGATTCCTCAAGCCCGGCGGTGTCGATCACCCGGAAGTGGAGGCCGCCGAACGCGACATCGCCCTCGCGCCGATCGCGGGTCACGCCGGGCCGGTCGTCCACGAGCGCGAGCTTCTTGCCCACGAGGCGGTTGAACAGGGGCGACTTGCCGACGTTCGGCCTCCCGACGATCGCGGCGGTCGGCATACCCATGGTCTGTCTGGAAAGGGTCGAAGAAAAAAAATCAGCGCGTGATCGGCGGGGGCGGGGCGGCGACCTCGGGCTTGGCCTCGGTCACGGTGACCGGGCCGCCCGCCACGAGCGCCGCGTAGACCTCGATCCGCTCACGCAGGTTCCGAGGGGTCTCGGGATCGGCGACCAGCTGGTCGAACCAGCGGCCGGCCTCCTCGAAATCGCCCTTCTTCAGGGCGGCGAGACCCAGCATTTCGCGGGCGGTGTGCCGGAACGGCGTACCGGCGGCGAGCCCCTGGAGGTTGGCCAGCGCCGGATCCGGATTCGCGCTGTCGAGGCGCAGCAGGGCGGCGCGCAGGCGCGCCAGATCGCGCAGGCCGTCGCCGAGGCTGGTGTCGCCGGCGAGGGTGTCGAATTCCTTCGCGCCCGCCTCCGGGTCGCGCTTGCTGGTCTCGGCCGCCGAGCGGAACCGGGCGAGCAGGCGGTAACCGGCCGGGCCCTGGACTTCCAGCGCGTCGAAGACCTTGTCGGCCTCCACAACCTTGCCTTCGCGCGCGAGGCGGTTGGCCTCGTCGAACTGCACCGACGCGGCGGCGGTGGCCACGCGCTGCTGGTTCTGCCAGTACCGCCAGCCGGCGACGCCCACCACCAGCAGCACGGCCAGCGCGATGATCACGCCGCTGTAGCGCTTCCAGATCTGAAGGATCCGGTCGCGGCGATAGTCCTCGTCGACTTCGCGGATGAACTCGTTGTTCTCGGCCATCATATCCCGGCCCGCGCCAATCGGCGGGCCACCTTGCACAGCTATCGAGCCCCGCGCCTAACACACGGGCGCCGGGTTGGCGACAGCGGGCGTGGGACGGCGGTGGCTCTCAGGCGGTTCCGGGCCAGACCGAAACGCCAATGAGCGGGTAATGCAGGTAGCGGGCGAAGACGAACCAGACCGCCGTCCCGATCACCAAAGCCAGGATGTCGTTGCGCCAGCCATGCGGGGCCGCGACGGCGCCGCCATGCTGGGCGACCACCGCTCCGGGCGCCAGCGCCCGACGCTTGGCGCTGATCCGCGCCGCCACCGCCCAGGCCAGGAAGCCGCCGAACAACAGGATCGAGCCGAGATCGCCGTTGGCCAGGAGGTGGGCGGTCGCCCAGATCTTCACGGCGAGCAGCATCGGATGCTTGGCCTTGGCCCGGATATGGCCCGGCAGGTAGGCGGCGGCGAGACACACGAAGGCGAGCCAGACGAGCGTCAGGGCGAGGTGGCGCGTCCAGACCGGCGGATCCCAGACCGGGATGTAGCCACTGAGCCGGTAATCGTGGAAGCCGACCCCGATCAGCACGAGTCCGAGCAGCGACAGGGCCGTGTAGCCGAGCTTGTACCGGCCTTCGCCGATCTGGCCGACGACCGTGGCGCGCTGAGAGCGGACCATCGAGAAGGCATGCGTGCCGAGGAACAGCACGAGCCCGAGGATCAGAAGGAGCATGAAGGACTTTCGGGCGACGGCCAGGCAGCAAGTACTCTGTAACGGTTCTCAAGCGAATCTGGCGTGCTTTGTCCAGGCGTAGCCGGGACGCACCCGGATTTCGTCCATGGGCTTGGCGTACAGGATGGCTGGTGCGACGTGCGATGCGCCGCCACTTCTCCCTCCCCCCTCTGTGGGGGAGGATGGGCCGGCCGTCAGGCCGGGTCGGCAGAGGGGAGCGACGCTTCCGGAGAGGTCGCGTCGCGTGCCACATCCTCCGGCGTCGCGCTGCCCCTCTCCCGACCCCCTTCGGGGGCCACCCTCCCCCGCAGGGGGGGGAGGGATCCGGCAGCGTTTCGCCCCACTCGCAGCCGCCCTCCTACCGCTCCTCCTCATCCCCCCGCCGGCCCGGGCCGCAGCCGAGCCGCCGCTATCCGCACTGACCCTCGTCGGGCCGCCCGCGATCGTCTTCAAGGCCGGGCGCGATGCCTGCGACGGCGCCGATGTCCCGGATGCGCCGGCCCGGGCGTTCCGGGATGCAACCGGGGCTGTGGCCCTGTTCGGCATGCATTACCGCAACCGCGCACTGCGCGGGCCGGATCTCGACCACCTCAAGCTCGACTGCACGATCGTGCTCGATTCCGGCGAAAAGGCCGATCCGGCGGCCTATGACGACCGGTCCTGGATCACCGCCACCTGGACCGAGGACGGCAAGCGCGTCGCCGCGCTGCTGCACCACGAGTACCAGGCCAACGAGCATCCCGGCCGCTGCCCGACCGGCTCCTACATGGCGTGCTGGTACAACACGATCACGGCGGCCGCCTCGACGGATGGCGGGCGCAGCGTCCTGCGGCGGAGCCCACCCGTCGTGGTGGCCGGCGCGCCGTTCCGGCAGGAGGTCGACCAGGGCCGGCACCGGGGCTTCTTCAACCCGTCGAACATCGTGGCGGACGGGCGCTGGCGCTATTTCCTGGCCTCGACCACGGGCTGGGACCGGCCCGGCAGCGACCAGGAGGCAGGTGTCTGCCTGTTCCGCAGCGACGACCCCGCCGACCCGGCCCGGTGGCGGGCCTGGACCGGCATCGGCTTCACCGCCGCCTTCCCGGACCCTTACCGCACCACCATCCAGCGGCCTGCCACCTGCCGGCCGGTTGGACCGTTCCCCGGTCCGGTCGGGGCTGTCGTCCGGCACCGCGCCACCGGTGCCTGGATCGCGGTGTTCATGGCCAAGGCCGGTGACGGCTTCGCCGAATCCGGTTTCTACTGGACGAGCTCACGCGACCTGATCGCGTGGGACGCACCCCGCCTGCTCCTCGCAGGCGCGACCCTGTATGACGATCCCTGCGTCGCGACCGCACCGCTGATCGCCTACCCGTCGCTCCTCGATCCGGGGGCGAAGGGGCGCAACTTCGACGATGTCGGCGATGGGGCGCTGCTGACCTATGCAAGCCTGCGCGTCGAGGGCTGCACCATCACCTCCGACCGGGACCTGCTGCGCCGCCCCGTGGCGATCCGGGTCTGGCCCTGATCGCTGGCCCATTCCGAAAGCCTCGGCCCGTCCGCCGGGACGATGCTGTGTCTTGACGGCTGAGCGCCCGCCGCGCGAAACCGGAACGGCTGCCGCGAGGACCTCATGGACGCAGATATCGGAGGTCTCTCGACGATCCACGACGCGGCTGAGCTGCAGGCGCAGTTCGGTGCCGTCGGCCCCCCCGCCGCCCGCAAGGTGCTCGACCACATCGATGCTTACGCCCGCCGGTTCATCGCGCTCGCGCCGTTTGTGGTGCTGGCGAGCGCCGACGCGGATGGCCAGGCCGATGCCAGCCCCCGCGGCGACGCGTCTGGCTTCGTGGCCGTTCCCGATGCCCGCACCCTGGTGATCCCCGACCGGCGCGGCAACAACCGCATCGACAGCTTCCGCAATATCCTCGAGTGCCCCGGCATCGGGGTGATCTTCTTCGTGCCGGGCATCGACGAGACCCTGCGGGTGAACGGCACCGCCGCGGTAACGCGGGACCGCGCCCTGCTCGAGCCGCTGGGCGCCCAGGGCATGGTGCCGACGATCGGGCTGATCGTGCGGGTGCGGGAGGCGTTCTTCCATTGCGGCAAGGCGCTGATGCGGGCGCAGCTCTGGGATCCGGCGCGCCACGTCGCGCGCGACACCTTTCCCAGCCTCGGGCGCATCCTGGCCGAGCAGACCGCCGCGTCCGACGTCCCGGAGGCCGAGGCCCGGATCGCGGACTCCTATCGGACGCGGCTCTACTGAAGGCTCTCGTCCGTCTTCGGGTCTCCGCGCCCAGCCTTGCCGCGCTTCGAAGGGAGGGCGATATCCGAGGTCTTGCGGCGAGAGGATCTGGGATGCCCGAGGAGAGGATGCGCCGCCCGGTCGAAGCTGGACCCGCTCCGTCCCGCCACACGGCCGCGCTCGGAGCGGGAGCCGTCGGAGCCGGTGCATTCGGGGCATCCGCGCTGGGAGCCCTGGCGATCGGGGCCGCGGCTTTCGGGGCGGTGGCGCTCGGCGCCTTCGCGATCGGCCGCCTTTCGGTCGGTCGTGCCCGGGTCGGGGCGCTGGAGGTGGCGTCCCTGACGGTGGGATCCCTGGAGATCGATACGCTGACGGTCCGGACGCGGCGCATGCCGGAGTGAGTGCGGAGCCCGGCTCGATTATCGTCGCGGATTGCGGCGGCCGGCACCCGAGGCTGGCCGGCGGGCATCCGATATCGTAGCCTTCCATTCATCAGACGGACATGCCCGCGAGGACAGCCCGCGATGAACGAGAAGACCAAGCCCTTTCGCCCCGGCGACGCGGTCGATGCCCTCGGCGAGACGGCGGGCGATTTTGTCCTGCCGCTCTGTCTACCGAAGCCCAGCCTGCTGATCGGCGAGGATCTCGCCATGATCGTCCTCGATACGATCCATGGCCAGCGGGTCGGGCTGCCCCTCAGTGCGCAAGGGGCGGCGGACCTTCACGCGGTGCTGGCCGAGGCCTTGCGGCTGCTGCAGGCGCGGGACGGCGGTTCGATCCAGTAAGGCCCGCACCGGCCTTACGTCTGGGGTTCGGCATCCGGCGCGGCGCCATCCGAGCGCGCGCCCCGGGCCACCTCCCGCATCGCCGAATCCGGCAGCGGGCGCTGCAGTGTGAGCGCCTCCGGGGTCGGCGCCTCCAGCCAGGCCGCCCATTCCTCCGGCTTGGTCAGCAGCACCGGCATCGCCTTCGGATGGACCGGGCCGACGATCCCGTTCGCCTCCGTGGTCAGGAACGAGAACAGGCGGTGCTCCTCCGCCACCCGGTCCGGGTTCTCGCGCTTGGTCCCGCGCACGCCGGTCCAGGGCCGCCAGATGCCCGCGAAGGCGAAGAGCGGCCGGTCCTCATCGAGCGCGAACCACACGGGCGTCTTGCGCGGCTTCGTGTCGGCGTACTCGCTGAAGGCGGTCACCGGCACGAGGCAGCGATGGGCCGGACCGAGCCAGGGGCGCCAATGCGGGCTCGCGGCGTTGCGCACGTTGGTGACGGGATGCTCGCCGAACGCCTTCGGGCCCGGGATGCCCCAGCGCATCAGGGCGAGTTCCCGGCCCTCCGCCCCGTTCCAGACCACCGGTGCCATCTGGTCGGGGAAGATCGCCGGCAGCACCGGCAGGTTTCCGGTGCGGTCGCGGACGGTTCCGAAAGCGCGGCGCAGCGCCGCCGGGCCGGTGCGCAGGCTGTAGAGGTTGCACATGGGGTGTCGGATCGTCCGGGATGCGGGAGCCCACCGGCAACGCCGGCGGATGACGGGGCGATCCGGGCCGGCCGCGCGCTCAGACGACGCTCTGGGCGGCGGCGCGTAACTGCTGGGTGGCGACATCCGCCTGTTCGGCGGACCGGGCAATGAGCCCGAGATTGGTGCTGATCGCGCCGACCCCCTGGGCGGCCGTCTGCATGCTGGCCGACATCTCCCGCGTGACGGCGGTTTGCTCTTCGACGGCGCTCGAGATCGCGGTCGCGACCTCGTTCAGCTTCACGATCGTACCCTGGATCGAGCCGATCGCCTCGACGGCGTCCCGGGTCGCCTCCTGGCTCCCGGTGATCTGCGTGCTGATCTGCTCGGTGGCCCGGGCGGTCTGGTTGGCCAGTTCCTTGACCTCGGCGGCGACCACGGCGAAGCCCCGTCCCGCCTCGCCGGCACGCGCGGCCTCAATGGTGGCGTTGAGCGCCAGCAGGTTGGTCTGGGCCGCGATGCTCTGGATCAGCGCGACGACCTCGCCGATCTGCGCGGCCGAGGCGCTGAGGCCGGCGATGATCCGGTGCGTCTCCCGGGCCTGGCCCACGGCCTGCCCGGACATCTCAGAGGCTTGCACCACCTGCGCGCTGATCTCGGCGACCGAGGCGGCCAGTTCCTCGGCGCCCGAGGCCACCGTGTGGATATCACCGGTGACATGCGTCGACGATTGGACCGCCTGTCCAGCCTGGTGCGAGACGCTGGAGGCAGCGTCCGCGATCGCGTCCAGGTCGCGCGCGAGGGCGCTCTGCAACGCGGCCCGCCGCTGGCGTTCCAGCACCGCTTCGGTGACGTCGGTGGCGAACTTGACGATCTTGATCGGGTGCCCGTCGCGGTCGAAGATCGGGTTGTAGCTGCCCAGGATGAACACCTCGCGCCCGTCCTTGGCGAGGCGCCTGTACTCGGCAGCCTGATACGCGCCGCGGCCCAAGCTGTCCCAGAAGTGGCGGTACTCCGCGCTGGCGCGCTCGGTCGCGTCGATGAACAGGCCGTGGTGACGGCCCTGGACCTCCTCCAGCCGGTACCCCAGGGTGGTGAGGAACTTCTCGTTCGCGGTCAGGATCGTTCCGTCGAGCGCGAACTCGATCACCGCCTGCGACCGGTTGATCGCGGCGATCTGGCCCTCGTACGCGATGGTGCGCAACACCTGCTCGGTGACGTCGCTGGCGAACTTGACCACTTTGATCGGCTTGCCGCCGCGGCCCAGGATCGGGTTGTAGGTCGCCTGGAGCCAGACCTCGCGGCCTTCCTTGCCGACGCGCTTGAACTCGCCGGCCTGGAATTCGCCCCGCCGGAGCGCCGACCAGAAATCGCTGTAGGCCTCGCTCGCGCCATAGGCCGGCGGGACCAGCATCGCGTGGGACTGGCCGCGGATCTCGTCCAGGCTGTAGCCGACCGCGTCGAGGAAGTTCTTGTTGGCGGACAGGATCGTACCGTCGAGAGCGAACTCGATGACCGCCTGGGACCGGTCCAAGGCCTCCAATTTCGATTGAAGGTCCCGCGAGAACAGTATGCCCATCGGCTGTCCAGTCTTCGTGTGATGTCCCGCGAGCCGCGAATCGGAAGTGAGGCGGTCGGAACGAGCATCCACGAAAGCGTGATAACTTTACTATCTCTAACGCAACGTTAATGTCGCCTGCTGGTCAGAGCGTATCTGTGCACCAAAATTTAAATTGAAGCCGGTGTGTATGGTTTTGCTCGATCGACAAAAACTATGTCATCAAACGCATTGATACAGGATCAGATGGAGATCGGAGAAGAAACTCCGCCCTTAGCGATGCCAGGCATTAAATGTCATGCCGATGAGGCAATCGCTCGACCCGTCGGACGGGGCCGCGCTCCGGCCCCATCGGGTCTCAGGAGGCCGGCATGCGCCACCGACTCTCCCAAGGCCACGCTTGCTGTTCGGCCTCAGCGCGAGGCCGCCGGCGGCTTGAAGCTCCACAGCTCGGTCGGCAGAGCGATCGGTGCACCTTCCTTGTAGAAGGCCGAATCCTGGATGTGCGAGGTCGTGACGTAGACCGTCCCGTCCGGGCCCTGGCTGAAGGTGTCGGGCCAGCGCAGGCGTGGGTCCTGCACCAGCGTGGTCAGGCCGGCATCCTTGGACGACAAGGTGCGCACCTTGATCGAATCGTCCTGCGGTGAGGTCACGTACATACGGCTGCCGTCGCGGTCGATGAGTAGCCCGTCGGCCGGCCCGTTCTCGCCGACCGTAACGATCTTGCCGGCGAGGCTCTTGTCGGCCAGCGTCTCCGGTACGAGGCTCGCCGAGACCCAGCCGGTGAGCGCGTCGGTGGGCAGGCTGTAAAGGGTCTTGCCCTTGATCGCCTGCCAGTAGAGCGTCTTGCCGTCCGGCGAGAGCGCGATGCCGTCGGCCGAAAACTCGACGCCGCGTCCGTCCGGCCGCCGCAGGGGCTTGCCGTCATAGGTCACGGTGACGGTGGTGTCGGGCATGGTGGCGGGCACGCCGGCGAGCAGGCGCTTGGCCTTGCCGGAATCGATGTCGACCACAACCAGCGCACCCTCGGCGCCGGAATCGGTCAGGTAGGCGGTCTTGCCGTCGGGCGAGATCCGCACGTCGTTCAGGTAGGAGCCCTGCGGGGCGACCGACGGATCGAACGCGATCGTCTTGGCGACCGTGTTGGTCTTCAGGTCGATCGCGACGAGCTTCGGGCCGTCCTTGACGACGGCCGCCATGGCGGGCGCGGCGGCATCGACCACCCAGAGCCGGCCGTGCCGGTCGGCGACGACGCTCTGCACGCAGACGAAGTGGGTCTTGGGATCGACCTCGTCCTTGCGGGCATTGCGCCAGCTATTCCATTCCACGTCGGGGTAGGGGACCGGCTTGCCATCCTTCAACTCCGCCACCGAAACCGGCGAATCCTCGGTCCAGCGCGGGAAGTTCACGAAGATCCGCCCGTCCTGCGCGACCGTCACCCCGGTGACCTGATGCTGGAAACGCGCGACTTGGGTCAGCGCGGATGATCCGGCGGGCGGCGGCGACGTCGCGGCAACGGGCTCCTGCGCCAGGGCCGGCCAAGCGAGGGTGGAGAGGAGGACAGGCAGCAGGGTACGGGCAACCGGCATCGTCATACGGGATCAATCCTGGGATACAGTGATGGTCGAAGCCCCGGTCCGCGGGGACCGGGGTTCTGTCGGCAGCGTTGAACGCGTGGTGCCGGGGCTCAGTTCGGGTGGAAGACCACCTTCACGCAGCCAGCGGCCTTGTCCCGGAAGGTCTTGTAGAGGTCCGGGCCATCCGCGAGGTTCGTCGAGCGGTGGGTGATCATCGACGTCATGTCGAACTTGCCCGCCTGGATCAGCTTGGTCAGCGTCTCCAGGTAGCGCTTGACGTGGGTCTGCCCGCTCTTGAGGGTCAGGCCCTTCTGCACGATCGAGCCCATATTGACCGGCACCGGGCCGCCATAGACGCCCGGCACCGAGACGATCCCGCAGGGCCGCACCGCCTTGATCGCCTCGGCCAGCGCGTAGGGCCGCTCGGTGGAGGTCAGCTTTTCCTGCAAGGTCGAGAGCACGCCGGTGAGGCCGCCATGGCCGGCGCTCGCCTCCATGCCGACGCAGTCGATCACGCCGTCGGCGCCCTGGCCCTTGCTGATTTCCTTGATCCGCTCGAACACGTCCTCGTTCATGAAGTCGATGATGTCGGTGGCACCGGATTTTTTCGCCAGGGCGAGCCGCTCGGGCACGGTGTCGATGGCGATGATGCGCCCGGCGCCCATGATCTTGGCCGACTGGATCGCGAACAGGCCGACCGGCCCGGCGCCCCAGATCGCGATGATCTCGCCCCCCTGGATCTCACAATGCTCGGCGCCCTGCCAGCCGGTCGGCAGGATGTCGGTGAGGAACAGGACCGACTCGTCGTCCATGCCGTCCGGCACTTTCATGGGTGCCACGTCGGCCATGGGGACGCGCACGTATTCGGCCTGGCCGCCGGCATAGCCGCCAGTGAGGTGCGAGTAGCCGAACAGGCCGGCGGTCGGGTAGCCGAACTGCGCGGCCGCCATCTCGCCGTTGCGGTTCGAACGCTCGCAGACCGACCAGTTGCCCAGCTTGCACTGGCGACAGGCGCCGCAATTGATGTTGAACGGCACGACGATCCGGTCGCCCTTCCGGAACTTGGTGAAGCCCTGCCCGACTTCGACGACCTCGCCCATGAACTCGTGGCCGAGCACGTCACCGGATTTCATGGCCGGCATCTGGCCGTCCATCAGATGGAGGTCCGAGCCGCAGATCGCGCAGCTCGTCACCTTGATGATCACGTCGCGGGCGTCCTCGATCACCGGATCCGGGACCGTGTCGCAGCGGATGTCGTTCTTGCCGTGCCAGCACAGGGCCTTCATCGCGTCGATTCTCCAAGCTTGGGGAGCAGAGCCGCAGGACGCAGCCTCGCAGGGGCAAGTGCTCAGCCGCCCGGTCAAGTTCCGGTGAGGCGATGCGCTGGGCCCAGCCGCTCGCGACGTCGCCTGTCAGGCAAGACATGCCTGATGCTCCGGTTCCCGCGGCATTCCGCACTTCGGGCTCATGCCTGAGACGGTCCCGGGGGGCGAAGCCCATCCGGGGAACCGAGGCTGGACCTCGACCAGTTGTTGACCATCCCGAGCGGGCCCACGCCGCAATGCCGACCCTCCGATGGCCGGCCCCAGGCGGTGCCGCTCGTCCCGTCAAGCATGCCGTATCCGAGGTTTCATGCCGATCAGCCCGATCCTTCAGCCCGTCACCATCGGTGACCTGACCCTCAAGAACCGGGTGGTGATGGCGCCACTCACCCGTAGCCGCTCCGACAACGCGGGCGTGCCGCCGGATTTCGCGGCCGATTATTATGGGCAGCGGGCCAATGCCGGCCTGATCATCTCTGAGGCGACGAACATCTCACCCCAAGGCGTCGGCTACGCCTACACGCCGGGAATCTGGTCCGACGCGCAGGTCGAGAGCTGGTCCCGGATCGTGAAGACCATCCATGCCAATGACGGGCTGATCTTCCTGCAGCTCTGGCATACCGGCCGGATCTCGCATCCCGAGCTACAGCCCAATGGCGGGCTTCCGGTCTCGGCCTCCGCGATCAAGCCCGAGGGCACCGCGTTCACCCAGGACGGCATGAAGCCCCACGTGACGCCCCGGGCGCTCGAAACCGACGAGATTCCGGGGATCGTCGACGATTATCGGCGGGCTGCGGAGAACGCCAAGCGGGCGGGTTTCGACGGCGTCGAGATCCACTCGGCCAACAATTACCTGCTGGAGCAGTTCGTCCGCGACTCTACCAACACGCGCACCGACCGCTACGGCGGCTCGATCGAGAACCGCCTCCGCTTCCCCCTGGACGTGGTCCGTGCCGTCACCGAAGTCTGGGGTGGCGGTGCCCGGGTCGGCATTCGTCTGTCTCCCGCAACCACGCAGCCCGGAGAGACGCCTCTCGATTCCGATCCGCACGTCACATATGGCGCCTATGTCGATGCCCTGAATGGCTTCGGTCTGCTCTATGTCCACACCATCGAGGGCGTGACCCAGCAGACCCGCGACGTGCCGGACGGGGTCGATTTCCTCGACCTGCGCCGCCGTTTCAAGGGCGCCTATATCGGCAACAACCAGATCACCCTCGATCTCGCAGAGAAGGAACTGGCCGAGGGGCGGGCCGACCTGTTCAGCTTCGGCCGGCCCTACATCGCCAATCCCGATCTGGTTCAGCGCCTGGCGAGCGAGGCGCCCCTGGCCGAGGCGCCGAAGCCCTATTGGTACGGCGGCGGCTCCAACGGCTATTCCGACTGGCCGGGCATGAGCGGGCCGGTGGCCATTCGGCGCTGATCAGACTGGAAGGCCGCCTTCGAGGGACACTCAGGTCCCAGGGAGGCGGTCGAGCCGAATCTGAAAATGTTTCACGGGAAACATTTTCAGATTCACGGTTTCGCAATCCGTTTGGAGTCTGCCCACGCTGCCCGACGATAGGACGGTCTCGGCATCCGAAGAGGACGGGGCAGGCAACCCCGTCAGACAGGACCACATGGTCCCGCCTCGCCAGGGGGGCCGACCTCGCGGCGATGCGATCTTCGGCATCGACCGCTTGGTAGCCGGCTTCAGGCCGATCGCGCCAACGGTACGGCCGCGCTCGCGCCACCGCGGAGCACGGAGCCGGTGCGAGCGAGGTCGTCGATCGCCCCGAGGATGCCGGTCATCGCATCCCGCGCTGCGAAGGCGTCCCGCAGCGCCGCAGCCTGTTGCCGGAAGCTCGGCTCGTCGAGCACCCGCGTCACCGCCACGCGCAGCGCATCGGCACTCGGCGTGTTGGTGGCCAAGTTGATGCCGGCACCCGACCAGCCGATACGGGCATTCACCTCGGCCTTGTCCTCGGTGAGGCCCGCCGACACGATGGGCACGCCATTCGCCAGAGCCTGCGAGACGCTGCCGTAGCCGCCATTGGTGATGAGAACGCTGACCCGCGGCAGCAATTCCCGGAACGGCAGGAAGCGCGCGACCCGGGTGTTGGCGGGGATCGGTCCCCGCAGCGCCTCGATCGGTCGGCCGCCTGTGGTGGCCAGAACAAGGAGGTCGTCCCGGTCGGCGAGGGCGGTGAGCGTCGGCTCCACCAGCGCACCGAAATCCGCGTTGGCGAGGGTGCCTTGCGTAACCAAAGCCACGGGCTTGCCCTCCGCGTTGGCCCGCTCCAGCTCCGGCCACCAATCCGGCAGATCCGCAGCCGGCGTCGGAGGCTGAAGCAGGCCGATGAAGCGGACGCTTTGGGGCAGGGGGCCGTAATCGTACTCGAAGCCCGGTACGGTCGGCTGAAGGAACAGATCCGGCAGCACGACGACGGAGTGCGGCAGCGAGGCCGGCAAGGGGGGCACGCCCAAGCGGGCAAGCTGGGCATCCGCATAAGCCCGGACGGGGTTGGTGAAAGCCGCATCCATGCCGGCCTTCAGGGCGGCGTAGCGGGCCAGCTCGGTCCGGTCGCGGGCGGGCGGCAGGCCGAGACCGACCGGAGCATGATCGGGCCGGTCAAGGAACAGGAAGCTGATATTGGCGGTGATGATCGGTGGCCGCGGTGCTGTGTCGAGGAGCAGCGGCAACACGCCGAGGAACATGCTGCCGGCCACGATCACGTCCGGCGCGTTCGCGGCGATCAGCGCCTTCAGAGCGGCTGTCTGGACCGGCATGGGATCGATGAACCGCCGTTGGAATTCGTGGCGGAACCGTTCCGGGCCGGCAGGCAACGTTGTCTCGAGGAAGCTGGCGGAGCCGTTGTCCGCGTAGGGCGCAAAGTTCAGGCCGGCCGCCTCGACCTTCGCCTGGAACGCCGGATCGGTGAGCACGATCACGTCGTCGCCCCGGGCGGCGGCGGCGCGGCCGATCGCGAGCATCGGATTGACGTGGCCGGTCAGCGGCGTCGCGGCGATCAGGATCTTCATAGCGGTCTCCTCGGGCGGTGCCGGTATCGCTCCGTTGTCTGGAACCGGCATCCCGCGGGCGGACGCGTCGGACGCGGTCACACCCATGCGGTCTGTAAGAGAGAATCGCCGGTGAGCTGGCCAAGTTACCGGTGTCGGCCGGGCCCCGTGCGGCAGCGCACAAATCGCACCCCTCCGGCACGTCGCGGAAATGGAACCTGCGTCCCGGCAGCGGACGAAACGTCAGTCTTGGGCATCTCAACGCCGGCGCTTCAGGCTTGCGGGCGGAGGGCGTTCACAAGCAAGTTCGAATGGTTAATTGGGTCGGTCAAACAAGTATCAGTAGAAAGCCGCCATTGACCTCTAAATTAATCGCCCGACATATCCGCTTATATTGATGCTCAAAAGAACTTAGTTAACGACGATCAATATGGGGCTGCATACCCGTGATCCGCGTATCGTGACGCCAGAATTCGGGGTGGAGGGGTAATGAAGGAGCGCCTGTCGCGTACGGCCGTTGTCGCCGTTCTATGCTTGGCAGGTCGGATCACTCCTGCATATGCAGAGCCTGTCGACCTGAAATGGGATGTCGTCTGCCCGTCGCGTGCGTTTCGCCAGACGGGTGCGGCGTCGCCCATTTCCACCGTCGGTCTGCACCGTTCCAGAATCGGCACGGGCCTGGACGCCCTCCTCAGGGGGGATCCATTCGCTGGCTTAGTAACCTGCTTCGGGGGAGGGGCGGCCTTCTCGGGGCTCCTGTCGCCCCCAACCATCGGCTACGCCACGGCCGATTCGTCGTCTGCGCTCAACGGCTCCGCGGCCGGCGGGGCGGGCGGCGGCTCGCGTGCGGGCGGGCGCATGGCCGCCGGCCTCGGTGACGCATTCCCGGACAGGGCCGACGGAGCCATGGCCGGCCTCTTCGCCCTCGACGCCGGTTTCGGCGATAGCTCCGGGGGCGCTTCCGGCGGTGCCCCTGCGCCTGAGATCAACGCGATGCTGGGTCTCGCGCTGGCGGCCGGCACCGTGGCCTTCCTCCGTCGCAAACGTCGCGCGCCGGCCGCTGCGTGAGCGCCCGAATGGCCGAGCTTCTGACAGGGTGCCGCGGAGGTGGGCCGGCCAAGGCACCGCACGCGCATGCCGCGAACCTGCCCGTCCGAGCCGCTCGCGGGAATCTGCTGGTCTTCGGGTGCGGCACGGCCATCTCGGCTGCGCTGCAGCGCCTGCTGCTCGATCCCGATCCGGGCATCCAGCGCCTCACCGAACTCAATTTCGGCGAGGTCTTCGCCACCCTCGCCACCATGGCGGTCCTGTTCGGCGACCGGCACGTCCGCCTCGCGCTGACGCGGGCCGACCGCGCCGTCCTGGTCGCCTGCGCGCTGACCTGGTTCCTGCCCGAGCCGCACGCGGTCTATGCCGGCATGACGCTGGCCGCCGCCTGGCTCCTCGCCCGTCGCTCCCAGGATCGCGTGCTGGCCGATATCGGGCAGGTCTGGCTCGCCCTGTCGCTCTGCGAGCTGTGGAGCAAGCTCGTCTTCAAGCTGTTCTACCACGCCATCGAACCGGTCGAGGTCGCCCTGATGGCCTGGGTCGGGCGCTTCGCCTTTCCCGGCCTGCAGGCGAGCGGCGTCTATCTCAGCGCGCGGTCCGACTGGTCGATCGTCATGCTGGAGGGATGTTCGGCGTTCCACAACCTGTCGCTGGCGGCTCTGATCTGGCTGTGCGTGCTCAAGATCGCCGGCCGATCGATCCGCCGCGAAGCGCTCGGCGCCCTGGCGGTGAGCGCAATCTTGGTGGTGGCGATCAACATCGCCCGGATCCTGGCGATGCTGCCCTCCGCCGAGGCTTACCGCTACTGGCACGACGGGGCCGGCTCGGTCACCGTGGCGCTGGTCTCCGTGGCGGCGTCGCTGCTGCCGATCGTGCTCCATGTCGAGAGGGCGCCGTGCCGGCTCGCGCGACCCGCCTGATCAATGCCGACCGGGCAGGGCTGGTCGCCCTGTGCCTGTTGCTCGCCCTCTCGGCATCGATGCGGGTCCAGGCCTATGCGAACCCGACGCCCCCGGACTGGGCCGACGCGGTTGCTGTCGATCTCGGGAAGGGCGTATTTCTGCCGCGCGCCGAGGCCGTGCGCCGGCTGGTCTGGACCAGCGCCTGCGCGCTGCCGGTGAGGGCCGACTTCGTCGAGCCCTTGCCCCACGGCACCGACACCTCTCTCGCGCCGTTGCGCGATCCCAACGACCGGGTCGCCTACGTCTATCGGGGCCGGACCCTGGATGGTCCCCGGGCCGCGATACAGCTGAGCATCCTGTCCGTCCTGCACCGGGCCGGCGCGGTTCTCGGTATGAACGGCGCCGCGACGCGGCATGAGCTGGCCGTGAAGCTGGTCGTGCCGGCAGGCTGCGACGCCGCGCCTGAGGAGGCCATGGCCGCATTGCGGCAAGCCCGGGGCTAGGCTCGGGTTTCGGACGCGCGCGCGGAAAGCCGGCCGGCGCTAATCCGCGACGATCACCCGATTCGGCAATTCGTCCGGATCGTGCGGGCCGGCCGGGAGATGCTCGGCCAGGCAGGCGCCGATCCGCTCGACCGCCACGGTGAGGCCGCCCTCGATGTCGCCCCGCGCCAGGGCACGGGTGAGATCGGCCAGGATTCGGTCCCAGGATTGCGCCGGAATGCGCTGCAGCACGCCGAGATCCGTGACGATCTCGGCATGGCGCTCGGCCAGCGACAGGTAGAGCAGCACGCCGGTGCGGGACCGGGTGCGGCTCAGGCCCCGGGACCAGAAGGCCCGCTGCCCGGCCTCGCGGGCCCGGGCGCTGCGCAGCCGGCGCGGCACGAGGGCCAGCCGCAGCCGTTCGTTCTGGCTCGCTGCCAGGATGGCGGCCACCAGCGCGGCCTGCGCCAGCAGGATCGCGGTGGCGCTCCAGCCAGTCAGCGCGATCAGCGGCCAGGGCAGGATCAGCGCGGTAATCAGGGCCGCGAGCAGCACCACGGAGCGGTAGGCACCCGCCCGCCGGCTGATCATCACGACAATCTCGCCGGACGTGTCGGCTTCGGCCCGGGCGACCGCCTCGCCCAGGCCCTCGCAGGCCTCCTGGGGAAGAATGTCGGCGATCCTACCAGTCACCCGAGGATCCCCCACCACCCGACGAGCCGCCCCCGCCGGAGAACCCGCCGCCGAAGCCGCCCGACGCGCCTCCATCCGAGAAGCCGCCGCTCCATCCGCCCGAGCCGGAGCCCGGCAGGAACACGATGCCGCCGCCGCGCCCGGCCGAGCGACCCCCACGGCCGCCGCCCCCGCGGCTCATGCGCCAGGCTACGAACAGCACGACCAGGAACAGGATCACGAAGACCGCGACCTGACCGGGGTCGACCTCGTCGGCGCGGACCTGCGGCTTGCGCTGCCATTCCTGCGCGTCCCCCGACAGGATTCCCAGGATTCCGTCGATGCCGGCATCGATCCCGCCGTAATAATCACCGGTCTTGAAGCGCGGCGTGATCGCGCTGGCGATGATCACCCGCGACAGCGCGTCGGTGAGCGCGCCTTCGAGCCCGTAGCCGACCTCGATCCGCACCTTGCGCTCGCTCGGCGCCACCAGCAGCAGCGCGCCGTTGTTGGTCTTGGCCTGCCCGAGCTTCCAGTCCCGAAACAGGCGGTTGGCGAAGTCCTCGATGGTGGTGCCCTGGAGGTTGGGCACGGTCGCCACAACGACCTGGTCCGAGGTCTTGTCCTCGTGCGCCTTCAGCTTGGCCTCCAGGGCCGTGCGCTGATCCGGTGTCAGGATGCCGGCGCCGTCGACCACGCGGCCGGTGAGCGGCGGGAAGGTCAGGTCGGCGGCGAGCGCCCCGACCGCGTAGACCGCCAGACATGCGAACAGGACGACCAGCGCGAGGAAGAGCCGCACCAGCGTCCCGGTGCTCAAGCCCATGAGACGCATCTAGAACTTCACGTTCGGCGGCCGGTCGGCATTCGGGGTTGCCGAGAACGTCTCCATCGGCTTGGCTTCGGGATACAGGATCGCGGCGATCCAGCGGCCCGGGATGGTGCGCAACTCGGTGTTGTAGGCCTGGACCGAGCCGATGTAGTCGCGCCGCGCCACGGCGATGCGGTTCTCGGTGCCTTCGAGCTGCGATTGCAAGGCCAGGAAGTTCTGGTTCGACTTCAGGTCGGGGTACTTCTCCACCGTGACCAGCAGGCGCCCGAGCGCCCCGGAGAGCTGGTTCTGGGCGTCCTGGAATTCCTTGAATTTCTGCGGATCGCTCACCGTCGAGGCGTCGACCTTCACGCTCGACGCCTTGGCGCGGGCTTCGGTGACGCCGATCAGCACGTCCTTTTCCTGCTGGGCATAGCCCTTCACGGTCTCGACGAGATTCGGGATCAGGTCGGCTCGGCGCTGGTACTGGTTCTGCACCTCGCTCCAGGACGACTTGGCCTGTTCCTCCAGGGTCGGCACGCGATTGATCGCACCGCAGCCTGAGAGTCCGATGGCAACCAGGAGGATCGTGAGCGCGCTCAGCAGGCGCGCCGCCGCGGAGGTTGGGCGCAAGGCGCCGGCATTCAGCATCGAAACCATTCAGGGTAACTCCCGTCCGGGCGAGGCCCGGTACACCGATCACAGTTCCGCGAGATAAGCGCTCGCGTTGTCAAGGTCATGGCCCCGGCAACGGGCGGGACGGGCGCGCGTTCGAGACATCATGCGCGCGCATCGTCCCGAAGGTGGTTGCCGGCTTTCGGGAACGGACGATGCCTGATCAATGCGTGAGACCGCACGGAGACTCGGGATGGATGCAGAACTCGCCGACCATGTCAGGGCCGCCGCCGCAGCGGCGCGGCGCCACGCGCTGGCCTTCCGGGCGCCTGTGGACAAGGACGCGCTGCCCTGGTCGGTGATCGAGGCCTTCGACGCGAAAGTCCGCGGCCATGTCGAGCGCGATCGGCGGATCGAGGAGGAACGCGACCGGGTGCTGATCGCCGCGGTGAACCTCGCCGAGACCCCCGTCGAGGAGGGGGAGGACGCGATCGCGGCGGCCCGCGCCCATCTCGTCGATGCGATCGCCTACCTGGAGCAGGCGGTCCTGCGCTTCGGCCTGGTCAACCGACAGGGCGCGAAGCTCGGCCACGGCGCATACGGCCAGCCGGTCGGCGCGCGGGACTGGCGCGGCCCCCAGGAGACCGCTAAGAAAGGATCCTGAGCATTCCCGACACGCTCCCCACTGCGGCCACCCTGAGCCGCCTCGATCTCAAGACGCTGCGCCTGTTCGCGGCGATCTGCGAGGCGGGGACGCTCAACGGCGCGGCGCGGCGGGCCGCCATCGCCCCCTCGGCGGTGAGCAAGCGGCTGGCCGAGCTGGAGCGCGCCCTGGGCTGCACGCTGCTCACTCGCGAACCGCGGGGGATGCGCCTGACACCGGCCGGCGAGACCCTGCTGCACCACACCCGCCGGATGCTGGCGAGCGCCGAGCAGATGGCGCTCGAACTCGCCGAGCACGTGCACGGGGTGCGCGGCTTCGTGCGGATGCTCGCCAACCTGTCGGCCATCGTGCAGTTCCTGCCCGAGGATCTTCAGGTCTTCCTGGCCGCGCAGGAGCGGATCCGCGTGGACCTGGCGGAGCGGCCGAGTGGCGGCGTGGTGCTGGGCGTCGAAGAGGGCGTGGCCGATCTCGGGATCTGCGCCGGCGGCACCGATACCCGCTCGCTCGCCGCCTACCCGTATCGCGGCGACCGGCTGGTCCTGGTCATGCCCGCCGACCATCCTCTGAGCGGTCGCGCCGCAATCGCCCTCGCCGACACCCTCGACTACGATCATGTCGGCCTACACGTCGAGAGCTCGATCTACGCGGCCCTGCGCGACGAGGCCCGGCGCCTCGGGCGCCCGCTGCGCCTGCGGATCCACGTGCCGAGCTTCGACGGGATCTGCCGGATGGCCCAGGCCGGGATGGGGCTCGGCACGATCCCCGAGGGGGTCTATGCCCTGCTCGGGCCGCAGATGCGGCTCGCCGCGGTGCCGCTGACCGACCCGTGGGCCACGCGGACGCTCACCCTGGTGGTCCGGCCCGGCGCCCTGCCGCCCGCCGCCGCCCTGCTCCTCGATCACCTGCGCACGACCGGGGGTTAGGGCAAGCCTGCGTTCTCCTGAGGCGAACGCAGGCTCGTGCATCGCGTTTGGACATCGCCCGCGTGACGGTCCTATCCTGTCCGCAAAGACAGGGAGAGAACGACGGTGTCAGGTCCGCTCAGCGGGATCCGTGTGCTGGAACTCGGCCAGCTCATCGCCGCACCCTTCGCCACCAAGCTCCTGGCCGAGTTCGGTGCCGAGGTGATCAAGGTCGAGGCGCCGGAAGGCGGCGACCCCCTGCGCACCTGGCGCAAGATGCACGGCGATACCTCGCTGTGGTGGTATCTCCAGTCGCGCAACAAGAAGTCGATCGCGGTCAACCTGAAGACGCCCGACGGGCTCGACATCGTCAAGCGCCTCGCCGCGAGCGCCGACGTGGTGGTCGAGAATTTCCGCCCCGGCGGCCTGGAGAAGCTGGGTCTCGGCTGGGACGTGCTCTCGGCCCTCAACCCCAATCTCACGATGGTCCGCATCTCCGGCTACGGCCAGACCGGGCCGTATCGCGACCGGCCGGGCTTCGGCGCCATCGGCGAGGCCATGGGCGGGTTGCGCTACACCACCGGCTCTCCGGACAGCCCCCCGGCCCGGGTTGGGGTCAGCATCGGCGACACCTTGGCCTCGCTCCACGGCGTGATCGGCGCGCTGATGTCGATCCTGAACGTCAAGGTGAACGGCGGCGCCGGGCAGGTGGTCGACGTCTCGCTGGTGGAGAGCGTCTTCAACGTGATGGAGAGCCTGGTCCCCGAATACGACCTGCTCGGCGAGATCCGCACCCGCACCGGCGGCGCGCTGCCCGGCATCACCCCGTCCAACACCTACCCGACCCAGGATGGCGGCTACGTCGTGATCGCCGGCAACAGCGATCCGATCTTCCGCCGCCTGATGAAGGCGATCGGCCGCCCCGACCTCGCCGAGGATCCGCGGATGCGCTCGAATGACGGCCGCTCGCAGCACGCCGCCATGCTCGACGGCGTGATCGGGGACTGGTCGAAGGCCCGAAGCGTCGACGACGCCCTGGCTGCCCTCGACGCCGCGGACGTGCCGGCCGGCCGGATCTACTCGGTGGCCGACATCGTCGCCGACCCGCACTACCAGGCCCGCGACATGATCCTCGAAGCGGAACTGCCCGGCGGCACGCAGGTGAAGATGCCCGGCATCGTGCCGAAGCTCTCGGGCACCCCCGGGGCGGTGCGCTGGCAGGGGCCGGCGCTCGGCGCCCATACCGATGCGGTTCTGGCCGATCTCGGCCTCGACGCGACCGCGATCCAGACGCTGCGCGACGCGGGAGCCGTCAAATGAGCGACGCCATGATGCTGGTCCAGGAGGTCGCCCCCCGCGACGGCCTCCAGATCGAGGCGGCCTGGGTCGAGACCGCCGAGAAAATCGCCCTGGTGAACGCGCTCTCGGAGGCGGGTTTTTCCCGGATCGAGGTTTCGTCCTTCGTCTCGCCCAAGGCGGTGCCGGCCCTGCGCGACGCCGCCGACGTGTTCGCCGGGATCCGCCGCCGGCCCGGCACGGTCTACGTGGCACTGGTCCCGAACCCGAAGGGCGCCGAGCGCGCGCTCGCGGACGGCGTCGACGAGATCAACCTCGTCGCTTCGGTGAGCGAGACCCACAACCGCGCCAATATGGGCATGAGCCCGGACGACTCGATCGCCGGGTTCTCCCGGATCATGGAGACCGTGAAGGGCGCGTCGGTCCTGACTAACGCCACGGTCGCGACCGCCTTCGGCTGCCCGTTCGAGGGCGACCAGCCCGTCGACAAGGTCGTCGCGCAGGTCGAGCGCTATCGCGCGCTCGGCATCACCGGCGTGACGCTGGCCGACACCACCGGCATGGCCAACCCGCGCCAGGTCGAGCGGCTCGTCGCCCGGGCCCTGGAGATCGTCCCCGCCGAGCACCTGACGCTGCATTTTCACAACACCCGCGGCGTCGGCCTCGCCAACGTGCTGGCCGCCTGGCAGGCGGGGGCACGCCGTTTCGATGCGGCGCTCGGCGGTCTCGGCGGCTGCCCGTTCGCGCCGGGCGCCACCGGCAACATCTGCACCGAGGATCTGGTCAGCATGGCCCACGAGATGGGCATCCGCACCGGCCTCGACCTGCCGGCCCTGATCGGCCTGTCCCAGGACCTGCCGCGGCTGGTCGGCCACGCGGTGCCCGGCCAGGTCGCCAAGGCTGGCCGGCCCTGCGATCTCCACCCGGTCCCCCGGGCCGCCTGAGCGAACGGCGGGCTTAAAGCATCATCCCGAAAGGTGGTTTCCGGCTTTTGGAAAAGATGATGCAAAATCAAAAGCCTAGAGCATCGTCTCGGTTCCGATTCCCGGGACGATGCTCTAGCCGGATGCATCGGGGGCTCCGCCCCCTGACCCCGCCAAAGGGCTCGCCCTTTGGGAACCCCTGACTTGAGAGACGGCGCGAGGAAACCGCCCATCCGAAGGCGGTCCCGCGCATCTGAACCCGTCTTCGACGGGCGGACCTAATCGAGGGAGGAACACGATGGCCATCGCGGTGACCGGCGCGCCCGCGCGCCCAGAAGACGTGACCGAGGCCGGCATCGTCCGGAAGGTGGCATGGCGGCTGATGCCGCTGATCATGGTCTGCTACCTGTTCGCGTTCTTCGACCGGATCAACATCAGCTTCGCCAAGTTCCAGCTGCAGAGCGACCTCGGCTTCAGCAACGTCGCCTACGGGCTCGGCGCCAGCATGTTCGTGGTCGGCTACGTCATCTTCGAGGTGCCGTCGAACCTGTTCCTGTACCGGGTCGGCGCGCGCCGCTGGATCGCCCGGATCATGATCTCCTGGGGGATCGCCACGGCGCTGATGATCTTCATCCGCACCGAATGGCACTTCTACACCCTGCGCTTCATCATCGGCGCCATGGAGGCGGGCTTCGCGCCCGGCATCCTGTACTACCTGACCCTGTGGTTCCCGGCCTCGCATCGCGGGCGGATCACCTCGTTCCTGTTCGTGGCGTCCGCCTTCTCAGGCATCGTCGGGGCGCCGGTCGCCGGCCTGATCCTCGGCGGCCTCAACGGCGTCGCCGGGCTCGCCGGCTGGCAATGGCTGTTCCGGGTCGGCGGCCTGCCCTGCCTCGTGCTCGGCGCCCTGGTCCTGATGCGCCTCGACGACCGGATCTCCGACGCACGCTGGCTCTCGGAGCCGGAGAAGGCGCTGCTGTCGGCCCGGATCGCCCACCACAACCGCGAGATCGGCGACCATTCGCTCCTCGGGGCGATCCGCCAGCCGGGCTTCCTGATGATCGGGCTCGTCTACTTCCTCCTCCAGATCGGCTCCTATGGGCTGAACTTCTGGGGGCCGGACCTGATCAAGACCGCGAGCGGCAGCAGCGCGGCCTATGTCGGCTTCCTGACGTCGGTCCCGTATATCTGCGGTGCGATCAGCATGGTGGTGGTCGGACGCCTGTCCGACGCCTCCGGCGAGCGGCCGAAATTCGTCGCCGGGCTGGCGATCGCCGCCGCCATCGGGTTCTTCACCGCCGGCCTGTTCGACCGGCAGATCGTGCCGTTGATGTTCGCGCTGGCGCTGCTGGGGGCCGGGATCGTCGCTTCGATCCCGACCTTCTGGACCCTGCCGGCCAAGCTCGTCACCGGCGTCGGCGCGGCGGGCGGCATCGCACTGATCAACACCCTGGGGCAGCTCGGCGGCATCGTCAGCCCGGTGATGGTCGGCTGGGTCAAGGACCTGACCGGATCCACCACGCCAGCCCTCTACGTCATCGGGTCCCTCTGCCTGGTGGCCGCCGTCCTCCTGCTGTTCGCGATGCCGGCAAGCCTGCGCCGGAGCGACCGCGGCCCTGAATAGGTGCGGCGGGCTGCTAGAGCCATTCCCGATCGCGCTGCGACCGGGAATGGTTCCAGGTCTTTGATCTGACGCGCTCGTTTACGCCGAACCGGTATCCACTTCGGCGACGAGCGCTCTAGTGCCCGGCCAGTCCGACGGCGTGCCGGAACTCGCCGGGCGCTAGGCCGAACCGGTCCTTGAACCGGCGGGAGAAATGGGTGCGGCTGCTGAAGCCGCAGCCGCCGGCCAGGGTGCCGACGGTGATGTGGGCGCAGGCCGGGTCGGCGAGGCGATCCGCTGCGACCTCCAGCCGGCGCTGCCAGATCCAATCCGAGACGTGCTGGCCGTGCGTGCGGAACAGGTCCCGGAGCCGGTGCAGCGACACGCCGAGTGCGGCTGCGACCTGGGGCGGGTCGAGGGTCGGGTCGCCGAGGTTGGCCTCGACATGCGCCTTGGCCCGCTGGACCAGAACGGAGTCGCTGAGCGGCAGGGGCACGTCCCGGGCCATCCGTTCCGCGATGCTGGCCACGATCAGGTCCACACCGATCGATCCCATGCGGACCGCCGTCGCGGGATCGAGTTGGTGATGCATGCGGCTCAGTTCCACGAAGAAGCTCATCGCCAGGGTCGCGGTGGCCAGCTCCGAGCCTATGGTCAGGGCCGCGTAGTGTCGGGCCGGGCCGAGCGCGCTCTCCAGACGTTCGCGGGGCATCTTCAGGTACAGGGACTGATTGCCCGGGCTCGTCGTCATCACCGTCGGCTGATGCTCGATCACCACCAGATCGCCCTGACGCTGGGCCGTTGCCCGATCCCGCTGCTGGACTTTCGTTATGCCGGCCAGCGTGAAGCCCACGCTGATGCAGCCCTCGTCACCGAGACGGCGGATCGCGCTCGGCGTCGCCTCGCTGCGCAGCGGGCCCTCCGACACCCGAGTCATCGTCAGGGGACCCAGCGTGGCGATCTCGAGCTTGGCCTCGAAGGGCGCGGCGTCGAGTTGCTCCTGCTCGAGCGGAAGGCGTTGCTCCTCAAGCATCTCGAGCCAGCGCTCGAACCTTGATTTGATCGGCAGCCTCTCGGTCGAAAACAATAATTTCATAAATATTATTCCATTCTTGTTGGTCGATCTCGCGAAATGAATTTGCGATGCGCTTTCGCAGAATGATCTATGGCTTTTGATTTTTTGTCGATTTTTTCTGGATAAGAACGAAATATCTGCTCTGAAAGGCGGCGTTTTTATTTGGTTGATTCCGCGTCTTCATATCAAAAACGACCTGGATTATGCAATACGGCACCGCAGGCACCTGCGGCTCCGGGTCTGGCAGATGGAGCCTGCCACGCTCATTCTCGCCCTGTCCGGGACGGGCCGCGGTTGGGAAGGCTGCGCTGGAGCAGGCGAAGTGCTCGCGCGGCGTCGATGGCACTTCTGCCGGTGTCCCAATGTCCTCAACGACTTTGGCGCAGCCGAACCACAGCCCCTCAAGCCGTGCGCAAAAGGGCCGCGTGTCGGTATTCGCTGGGCGGCATGCCGTAGCGTTCCCGGAAGCGGCGGGAGAAATGCGCCTGGCTGGCAAAACCGCAGCCGAAGGCCACCGCACCGATCTGTACGTGCGCGCCGCTCGGGTCGGCCAGCCGTTTGGACGCCGCCTCCAGCCGACGCTGCCAGATCCAGTCGGAAATGTGCTGGCCGCGCTCGTGGAACAGCTCCTGAAGCCGACGCAGCGACACACCCACTGCCGCGGCGAGTTGCGGCGGATCGAGGGTCGCCGCGCCGAGATTGGCCTCGACGAACGCCTTGGCACGCTGGACCACGACGGTGCCGTGGAGCGGCTGCGGCACGTCCTTGGCCATCCGCTCGGCGATGCAGGCCACGATCAGATCGACGCCGATCGTCGACATCCGTTCCGCCGCGTCGGGATCGAGCCGGTGGCGCATCTGGATCAGCTCGCGGAAGAAGGCCGATGCCAGGCTGCTCGAAGCCAGCTCCGCGCCCATCGACAGCGCCGTATAGAGCCGGGTCGGGCCGAGCATGCTCTCCAGGCGCTCGCGCGGCAGCTCCAGGAACAGGGATTGGCTGCCGGGGCCGGTCGTCACCACGGCGGGCCGATGGTCGAGCACGACGATGTCGCCGGGTCGCTGCACCGAGTCTCGGCCGTCCTGAAGGCAGGACGACGCGCCGGCGAGCTTGAACACCACGACCGCCATGCCGGCCCTGTCGTGCTGGCGCGCGGCCTGGGGCGTCGTCTCGCTGCGCAGGGCGCCCTGCGTGACGCGGCTCATGTTGAGGGAGCCGACATTGGCGACCTCGATCCTGCCGGCGAACGGCCGGTCGTCCAGCCGCTCCATCTTGATCGGCACGAGCCGTTCGAACAGCACCTCCCGCCAGATCTTGAAGCTGTTCTGCGGGTGGAGGCCGTCGGTCGAAAAAACGGGTTGCACGGGTCCTGTTCCCTGGCGATGCCGGGTAGCGCGGTGGCCTACGGGATGCTTTCAAATGCGGCGTGGCGATACTCGCGGGGAGTGCTGCCGTAGCGCTCTTTGAAGCGGCGGGAGAAACGGGCCTGGCTGGCGAAGCCGCAGCCGAAGGCCAGCGTGCCGATCGGCAGGTGGGCGCTGCCCGGGTCGACCAGGCGCTTGGCCGCGACCTCCAGTCGGCGCTGCCAGATCCAGTCGGAGATGTGCTGGCCGCGCGCGTGGAACAATTCCTGGAGCCGGCGCAGGGAGACGCCCACCGCCGCGGGGAGCTGCGGCGCGTCGAGGGTCGGGTCGCCGAGACGGGACTCGACATGCGCCTTGGCGCGCTGGACCACGACGGTGCCGTCCTTGCCGTTGCGCTGGATCAGCCCGCGCGTCGCCTCGCTGCGCATCGCGCCATGCGAAACGCGGGTGAGCAGCAGCAGCGGGCCGACGCCGGCCGCTTCCAGCTTGGCGGCGAACGGACCGTCATCGAGGCGCGCCTGCTCGAGGGGGACACCACGCCCGACCAGCGTTTCCCGCCACCGCCGAAAGCTCTGCGAGGGGTTAAGCCCGTCGGTCGAAAACAGTGCTTTCATAAGTAAATTTTTTTATCGACCGGCGTTTCGCGCGGCGGGGACAAGGGATCCGCGTCTTCAGACAAGCGCCGCCGGACACATATTGTATATTGTTTCCAGCCTCAAGGGATGCACTGAAGCAACTTGAGGTTTCCGTGGCAACCCGGCCGCGGCGGGCCATCCTGCGGCGATCGATCACTGGGGCGGACCTTCGGGCCGTCGATCGATCACCAGGGGTATTCATAGCGAAATTTTGAACAGTGACCTCCGACATGATCAACCCGTCCGAACCCCGCTCATCCTTCCTGCTTGAGAAAGTCGGCGCGATCGTCGCCGCCTACGTGTCGCGAAACCCCGTTGGGGCTGGGGAATTGCCGGTGCTGATCGACCAAGTTCATGCGGCGATCGCGGTGCTTCACAAGAACCCAGCCGGATCCGCCACGGCCTGGAACGGCCCGTCCGCCGCACAGATCGAGGCCTCGATCGGTCAAGACGGCCTGATCAGCTTCATCGACGGCCGGTCGTACAAGACGCTCAAGCGCCACCTCACCGCCAACGGCCTGACGCCCGAGCGCTACCGGGCCAAGTTCGGCCTGCCCGCCGATTATCCGATGGTCGCTCCGGGCTACGCCGCGCGGCGCTCCGAGATTGCCCGGGCGATCCAGCTCGGCAACCAGGTCGGTTGAGCGACGGCCTGCGCCATGACCCGGCCTGTCCATGGGCTTTCCGAGATGGACCGCTCCGCGGCGATCCTGGACCGCATCGCCGATACGCTCCACCTGCCGGTCGCCGCATTCTTCCCGGACGAGCCGGAACCGAGTGAGATCGTGGTCCAGGCGGCGGACCTCGTGACGGCCTTCATGGCGATCGAGACCGTCGCCGCACGCCGGACCTGTCTGGCCTATGTGCGCGCCATGGCGCGCCCCTGAGACGTCCCGAATAGCCGGGACTGAAAGCGACAGGGCCGCTTCCGCCGATCGCGGAAACGGCCCTGCCTGTCTGAACGCCCGCCCGGGGAGGGCGGGATTGCTGCGTCAGAACACGTAGCGCAGGATGTAGAACAGCACCGCCGCCAGCGTGATGGCGGCCGGCAGGGTCAGCACCCAGGCGAGCGCCATGTTGCGCACCGTGGCCATCTGCAGGCCCGAGCCGTTGGCCGCCATGGTGCCGGCGACGCCCGACGACAGGATATGCGTGGTCGAGACCGGCAGGCCGTACAACTCGGCGAGCCCGATCGTGCCCGCGGCCACGATCTCGGCCGACGCGCCCTGGGCGTAGGTGAGGTGGGTCTTGCCGATCCGCTCGCCCACCGTCACGACGATGCGCTTCCAGCCCACCATCGTGCCGAGGCCGAGCGCCAGCGCGACGCAGACCTTCACCCAGCCCGGAATATAGCGGGTGCCGTCGTTGAGCAGCCCGGTATAGCTCTTCAGGGTCGCCTTCTCGGCCTCCGACAGATCGGCCCCGGCGGCCGGCAGCAGCCGCACCGCGTCGGCGGCGAGGTACATGTCGCTGCGCATGTTCTCCGTCTGGGCGGCCGGTACCGTGCGGATCGCGCCGTAGTTCTTCACGCTGGTGGCGATGCCGGTCGAGAGCGCGGCGAGCGCGGCGTAGACCGACGGCTTGTTCAGATCCTTGGACTTCAGCGCGTCCGTCACCGTGTCGCGGGCCTGCGCGACTTCCGGCAGGACCGCCTCGCCGGCCCGGGTGGAGAAGACTTGGCTCGCCGCCATCGAGGTCTGGATGAAGGCCGGGGTCGTGGAATCCGACATGGTCCGGTTGAGCGCGTAGGCCGTCGGGGCGGCGCCGATCAGGATCAGCATGATCAGGCCCATGCCCTTCTGCCCGTCATTGCCGCCGTGGAAGAACGACACCAGGGTGCAGGTCAGGATCAGGATGCCGCGGATCCACACCGGCGGCGGCGCCTCGCTCTGGGGGGCCTCGTAGAGGTCCTTGCGCCGCACCGCGAATTTCAGCGCGAGCAGCAGCAGCGCCGCGAGCACGAAGCCACAGACGGGCGAGAACAGCAGGGCCTTGAAGACGTTGAGCACCTGGTTCCAATCCACCCCGGCGGTGCGGGTGCCGCCGTTCATCAGCTGGTTGGCGAGGCCGACGCCGATCACCGAGCCGATCAGCGCGTGCGACGAGGAATTGGGCAGGCCGAAGGCCCAGGTCCCGAGATTCCAGATGATGGCGGCGAGCAGCAGCGCGAAGATCATCGCGTAGCCGGCCCCCGAGCCGACATGCAGGATCAGCTCCACCGGCAGCAGGGTGACGATGGCGTAGGCCACCGCGCCGGAGGACAGCATCACCCCCAGGAAGTTGAAGAAGCCCGACCAGACCACCGCCACCAGGGGCGGCATCGAATGGGTGTAGATCACCGTCGCCACCGCGTTGGCGGTGTCGTGGAATCCGTTCACGAACTCGAAGGCGAGGGCGATCAGAAGGGCCAGCCCGAGCAGCGCGAAGGCTCCGTAGGCCAGGGGCGCTTCGCCGACCGCGTTCATGTCGGTGACGAGGCTCACCACCGCGTAGCCGAGGCCGGCCACCAGCACCGACAGGAAGGCGATCACGCCGGCCATCGGCGTCCCGGATTCGAGGCGCGGACCGCCTTCGGGCCTGACTCTCGTTATGGGCGGCGACATTACGGCGGAATCGGACATGGGCCCTCGCGTTGACTCGTCTTCGGAAGCGAGGCGGGATTAGGATTGCGGGATGACGGTTCAGTGACGTTTTACAGACCGGATTCGAGGAAGCATTATATTCGTTCGTCTTCTGCAAATGATCCGAAGATATCAATTGGGGCGAGGTCTAGTCCGTCTTCCCAAAGCCTTGGGCCCAGGTATTTACTGATCGGGCGCCGGCCAGTCCGTATGCCGAAATCAGACATCCAGCCGCGGATCGTGCGAGCCTGAAACGAAGGATTCGCGTTGCGCCGGGCGCTGCGGGGGAAGATTTTTCGGACGGATTTCAGGTCGATGCTCAGCGTATCGCCGATAAGAGTCACAACAGATTTATGCCGGCTAAGATATGGATCTGTTGCAAGTGGGATACAATTGACGATTCAAGTTATTATGACTTAATTATGACGCATGCGACCGTGTCGTTTCCGCTAAATCACCCGTCGCAGGCCGAATGGCCGCAGGCTTGGGGGCCGGGAATGAAACTTTGCTACGGGGTCTCGATCGCGACCTTGATGGTCGCTGCATATAGTTCGGGTGTGCAGGCGCAGACCGCCAACACGACTGCGTCGGATGTCAATGTCCTCAATCTGCTGGCCCCGTTCCTGTCGCTCAACGCGACGGCGGCCGGGCAGGCGACGCTGGACTTGAACCTGGCGCAGACAGCCGCGCTGAATAACGGCGCCGGGCTCGCCCGGCAGCAATTGGCGATCAGCGACAAGAACCTCCTGGCGTCGGCAAGCAACAACCTGTCCTCGGTAGGGCTCGGCACTTATGGCGTTGCCGCCAATATCGGCGGCGGCCTCCCCGGCCAGAATCCGATCAACGGCCGCATCCCGCAGCAGCGCATCGGCGGTCTCGGCCCGCAGCTCGGGCCGATCTTCCAGCGTGGCCTCGCCCAGGGCACCAACGGCGCGCTCGGCAGCGTGATCAATCTGCTGGTCGATGCCAACACGTTCACGGGCAACAACCTGGGCGTCGCCAAGAACTACTTTGCCAACGGCGCGGCCAACAACCCGAGCGTGACCCCGGCCAACTACGTGGCGACGCCCGCCGTTGCGCCGGCGGGCTATAGCCTGCCCAGAGCCAACGGCCTGCCCGACACCATCAACAGCGTCTACGACCTCGGCTACGGCGTCACGAACACGCAAGCCGGCCAGGACGTCTATGGATCCTCCCGGCCCGTCCAGGTCGCGCCGAGCCGCTTCAATGCCTTCGACCCGACGGCGCTCAACGGCATCGCCACCAACCCGTCCTTCCCGAGCGGGCACACCACCTACGCGTATACGAGCGGCTATCTGCTGGCGATGCTGGTGCCGCAGCAATACCAGAGCCTGCTGCTGCGCGCGTCCGAGTACGGCGAGAGCCGTATCGTCCTCGGCGTGCACTACCCGCTCGACGTGATCGGCAGCCGCGCGCTCGCCGCCTACGACCTCGCGCAAGCCTTCACCAACCCGGCCTACATCAACAACGCGGCGATGACCGGCCGGGCGATCAACCTGCCGAGCCAGTTCGTCCAGGCCCAGGGCCAGCTTCAGGCCTACCTCGCCGCCCAGTGCGGCAACACCGTCGCGGCCTGCGCCGGCAGCGCCGCCAACATGGCCGGCAATCCCTATGTCCCCTCTGCCGCCAACCAGGCCGCCTACCAGGCCCGCCTGACCTACGGCCTGCCGACCCTCACCTTCGCCCAGGCCCCGCGCGAGGCCGGCGCCGAGGGCGGGCCGGACGCGTCGATTCTGCTCGCGCCCCTCTACGGCGGATCGACTTCGGTCGCCCGCACGCTCGCGCCGAACGGCGGCCTCTACGGCCAGCTCGCGACCGAGACGATCAACCAGATCGTGGTCAACACCGAGACCAACGCGCTCGCCGCCTTCTACGGCAGCCCGCTGAGCTACTGGAGCCGCATCGACCTGTATTCCGCCGCCGGATATTTCGGGAACGTCACCGGTACCCTGCGGATGGACACGAGCGACCGCCTCGGCATCGATGTCGGCATCGGCCAGGGCGGCGCGCTCTACGCCAACGGCACCATCGCCGGCACCGTCTCGGTCAATGCCGGCGGTCTGCTCGGCGGTTCGGGCTCCGTCGGTGGGATCGCGGCGCTGTCGGGCGGCACCGTGGCGCCGGGCAACTCGATCGGCACTTTGACTGTGGCAGGCTCGGCCGCCTTCGCGCCGGGCTCGGTCTACCGGGTCGAGGCCAACGCCGCCGGACAGGCCGACCGGATCGCGGCCGGGGGCGCCGCGACGCTCGCCGGCGGCACCGTGCAGGTGCTGGCGGCCCCGGGGGCGTACAACCCGCGCACCACCTACGCGATCCTGACCGCCGCAGGCGGCGTCTCCGGCCGGTTCGACGGGGTGACGGCCAACCTCGCCTTCCTGTCGCCGGGGCTGCGCTACCTGCCCGACGCGGTCGACCTGACGCTTACCCGCAACGACGTGCCGCTGGCCGCCAGCGCCACCGGCCGCAACGGCATCGCGGCGGCCAACGCGCTCCAGGCGGCGGGGTCCGGCCGGGCCTACGACGCCGCCCTGGCCTTCACCACGAGCGAGGCCGCCGATGGATTCCGGGCGCTGTCGGGCGACATCCATGCCGGCACGGTCTCGGCCGCCTACGAGACGGCGTTCTTCGTGCGCGAGGCGGTGCTCGACCGGCTGCGCTGGGGCGGCACGGCCGCAAGCCTGGACGGCGCCCGCGTGCCGGCGGCCTACGCCGCCGACCTGCCGGGCCGGGCGCCGGTGGTGGCGAGCGTGCCGGTCCAGACGCTGGACCCGCGGGTGTTCGGCCTCTGGGGCCAGGGGTTCGGCGCCTTCGGCACGGCGGGCGGGGGCGGCAACGCCTTCGACCTCGACCGGCAGATCGCCGGCTTCGCCCTCGGCGCCGACATCCGGCTGCCGAGCGGGCTGCGGCTCGGCCTGGTCGGCGGCTACACCGAGGCCAATCTCGACAGCGCCGGCCGGCAGGGCGGCGGGGCCCGGACGGAGAGCGCGACGCTCAAGAGCGGTTTCGGCGGCGTCTACGGCGACTATGCGTTCGGGCCGGTCTCGGTCCGGCTCGGCGCGCTCTACGCAGACACCGACACCCGCACCCGGCGCAGCGTGCTCTACGGTCTGTCGGACAGCCCGACCGGGCATGGCGGCGGCCACACGGTCCAGGGTTTCGGCGAGATCGGCTATCGCTTCACGCTCAGCGCGCCGTCGGCCCTGGCGGCGCCGGACGGCCCGGCGCTGCAGCAGGCCTCGACCTATATCGAGCCGTTCGTCGGCGGGGCCTATATCGGCATCCGGCGGGACGGCTTCGCGGAGACCGGTGGCGCGGCGGCGCTGGTGAGCTACGCGCGCGATTACGATCTCGGCGCGGTGACCGCGGGGGTGCGGGCGCAGACCAGCCTGGATCTGGGCCTCGGGCTTCCGGTGAAGGCCTACGGTCTGATCGGCTACCGGCGGGCGTTCGGGGACGTGGTCCCGACGGCGCTGCTGAGCTTCGGCACCGGCCCGGCCTTCCTCAGCGCGGGCGTGCCGATCGACCGGGACGCGCTGGTGGCGAGTGTGGGTCTCGACCTGCGGGTGGCGCCGAACGCGACGCTGGGCGTGGCCTATACCGGCCAGGTCGGCGCCCGCGCCCAGGACCAGGCCGTGAAGGGCAATTTCACCCTCCGGTTCTGACGAACGCTTTCCGGGCCGCCGCGGCGGCCCGGGATCTGTCACACGACTGACGCCGTCCGGCCGCTAGAGCCGCGCCCGACCAGGCGCGGCTCTAAGTCGTTGATGCGACGTGCGCGCGCCGGCGAGCCGGGCCGATCACGCGCGTGAACGAGGCATCCGCATGCTTGACCCTACGGTGTCGGCCCTGTCCCTCGGCGCGCTCCTGGTCCTCGTCCAGATCGCCAGCATCGCGATCGCGGGGCGGCGCATCGGCAAGGTCCACGGGACATCCACCTTCCCGGCCGGGGCCCCCGTGTCCCTGGTCCGCCCGCTCCACGGGATCGAGGCGTTCAGCGACGAGATGCTGGCCCGCAGCTTCGCTCTCGCTTATCCGGCCTACGAACTGATCTTCTGCGTGGCCGACCCGGACGATCCGATCGTGCCGCGGGTGCAGGGCCTGATCGCAGACCACCCGCAGGTGCCGGCCCGGCTGATCCTCGGCGACGAGCGCGTCAGCGACAACCCGAAGCTGAACAACTGCCTGCGCGGCTGGCGCGCCGCCGCGCATGACTGGGTCGTGCTCGCCGATTCCAACGTGGCCATGCCGCCGGACTACCTCCAGCGGCTCCAGGCGGCTTGGCGGGACGAGACCGGCTTGGTCTGCTCGACCCCGGCGGGCGCCCGGCCCGGCAGTTTCATGGCCGAGGTCGAATGCGCCTTCCTCAACACCCTGCAGGCGCGCTGGCAATACGCCGCCGAGGCGTTCGGGCTGGGCTTCGCCCAGGGCAAGAGCATGCTCTGGCACAAGCCGTTCCTCGAGGCCCGCGGTGGCCTGCAGGCCCTGGCCTCCGAGATCGCCGAGGACGCCGCCGCCACCAAGCTGGTGCGCGCAGCGGGCAAGCGCGTCCACCTCGTGGCGCGCCCGTTCGAGCAACCGCTCGGGCCGCGGGGGTTTCGCGAGGTCTGGGCGCGGCAGCGGGGCCGGGCCCGGCTGCGGCGGGTGACGTTCCCACTGTTCTTTGCGCCGGAGATCGGCAGCGGCGTCCTGCTGCCGGCGCTCCTCGTGGCGCTCTGGTCCGGCAGCCCCGTCGGGTTCGCGGGCGCTGCCGTCCTCGCGGCGCTGTGCTATGCCGCGGAATACCGGCTCGCGATCCGCGCGGGCTGGCATCGGGCACCGCGCATGCTGGCGGCGTTCCTGGTGCGCGACGCCCTGATCCCGGCGATCTGGCTGGGGGCCTGGGTGCAGAGCGCCATCGTCTGGCGCGGCAACGCCATGGATGTGCGCCCGCGCCGGACGGGCGTCGACCGCGCCTGCGCGCCGACGGCGTGACCGCGCCGGGAGCCGGAGACCGGGACATGACGCGCCGCTACGCCCTCTACTGGCTCCCCGCGCCCGGCTCGGGCCTCGCGGCCTTCGGCAACGCCGTGCTCGGCTACGACAATGCCGCCGGTGCCCCTGTCCCGCATCCGGACGGGCTCGGCGATCTCGCCGCCGTCACGGCGGGCGCCCGGATCTACGGCTTCCACGCGACCCTCAAGGCGCCGCTGCGCCTCGCCCCGGCGGCCGAGGAGGCCGACCTTCTCGCCATGGCCCGGGACCTTGCGGCCGGGCACCCGCCGGTGGCGCTGGGCCCGCTGGTTGTCGCCGCGCTCGGGCCGTTCCTCGCCCTGGTGCCCGAAGCCCCGCCGCCGGAACTCGGCCTGCTGGCCGCCGAATGCGTCGCCGCCCTCGAACCGCTGCGGGCGCCGCTCTCGGAGGCCGAGCGCGCCAAGCGTCGCCCCGAGCGCCTCGATCCCCGCGGCCGCGCGCTACTGGCCCGCTGGGGTTATCCGTATGTCTTCGAAGCCTTCCGGTTCCACATGACGCTGACCGACGCCCTGCCGGAGCCCGACCGCGCCGTCTGGCTCAGACGCCTGACCGAAGCCTACGCGGCCTCGAGGCCGGCGCCCGCGGTGATCGATGCCGTGTGCCTCCTGTCCCAGGACGGGTCCGCGCCGTTCCGGCTCCTCGCGCGCCTGCCCTTCGGGGGCGACCATGGCTGAGCGGCATCTCGGCCTCGCTCCCGCAATTGATCCGAGCGCCCGGATCGTCGAGTGCCATCTCGGCCGCTACACCGAGATCGGCCCGCGCACGCGCCTGACCGAAAGCGTCCTCGACGATTATTCCTACATCGCCCAGGATGGCGAGGTGATCTACACCACCATCGGCAAGTTCTGCTCGATTGCCGCCAGCGTGCGGATCAACCCGGGCAACCACCCGATGGAGCGCGCAAGCCAAGCGCATTTCACCTACCGCGCCCATGCCTACTGGCCCGAGGAGGCCGATGAGGATGCCTTCTTCGCGCGCCGCCGGGCGAGCCCGGTGACCATCGGCCATGACGTCTGGATCGGCCACGGCGTGGTGGTCCTGCCAGGCCGAACCATCGGCACCGGCGCGGTGGTGGGGGCGGGGGCGATCGTCACGCGGGATGTCCCGGCCTACACGATCGTCGTCGGCAATCCGGCCCGGCCGGTGCGCCGCCGCTTTCCCGAGCCGATCGCCGAGCGGCTGGAGCGTCTCGCCTGGTGGGATTGGGACCACGAGCGCCTGCGCCGGGCGCTTCCGGACTTCCGCGCGCTTCCCATCGAAGAATTTCTGGAGCGGTACGCGAGCTGGGCGGGAGCGTAGCGCTCCGCCATGTCGAGCGTACGCCAAGGCGACGCACGGTCTGTCCTCGAGGCGGAACGCACGAGCGGCAGCGGACTTTGAAAACCCGTCTCGGTCTTCGGCTGATCGTTCCCATCCGTGCATCTTCCGGAGCGATCGGGAGCCGATCATCCAGGGGTTCGATGCGAGCCACGCCCAAGATCAGGACGCTCCGACATCAGCATCCTCCTGAGCGCGCATTGATCGCGGCGGTGTCCGCGATCTGCCGGAATGCCACGAGGGCTGCGTCGCGGACCGTCCAAACATGCGCGAAATCCGCTTCGCCAGGAACGCCGGACGGGCTGGAAATGCGATAGTGGCCGGTCGTGATGACGGTTTCGCCGTCGGCCATGAAGGTCTTCGGATGTGTTTCGTAGGCGCTGAAATGCGCCTTCACGGATGGAAAGAAGCGACCGATGACGTCGTCCCGCCCACGATAGATCCCGCCCGCAGGAAAGCTCTCCAGCACCCGCCATTCGATGTCCGGCGACAACAGATCGGGATTTCCGGTCCGGTACCAGTCCTGCACGATTCTCAGTGCGCCGCTGTCCATCGTCATCTCCAGTCTTGCCGTCGATGGCTTCCGCAGCGGAAGCCTGACAGCACGCGGGACGCGTCCTGTTGTTCGACTTGCTGAATGACAGACAGGATAGGTATCGTGCCGTCCTGCGCAAGAACGCACATGTACAGCAGATAGTGTCGATAAGGATACCACTATGGCGCGCACTCGTCATTCGCGTCTGGATTGCGGGCCCGGCTGCCCGGTCGAAGCGACACTTCAGTTGATCGACGGAAAATGGAAGGGCGTGATCCTCTTTCATTTGCTGGCGGGTCCGATGCGCTTCGGTGCGTTGCGACGGATCTTGCAAAACTGCACGCAGCGGATGCTCACCAACCAGCTCCGGGATTTGGAGGCGGACGGGCTCGTCGATCGGACAATCTATCCTCAGGTCCCGCCCAAGGTTGAGTACAGCCTGACCGCCCGCGGCCGGACGCTCGGGCCCGTGATCATGGCGCTCAAGACTTGGGGTGAAATCCACGGGGTTGCGTCGGTACCGGACGCCGCCTGAGGGGACGCGGGCGCGAGGTCCCTGCGGGGCTCCGTGGACGGCCCCGACACAGATGCAGCGTTTGGCTGCGCAAGCTCTCTCGGATCGTCGTGACGGAAGACACTGTCGCCCGGCCGGTTGTCCAGGCGCCACGACACCAGATTTGTGCGCCGACTAAATAAAAGGAATTGTATTCGTCATCCAATTGTCGCCGAAGAGGCGTTTAGCTGCGCCCATTCCGCAGCGGACCGATATTTATGCTCGTCGTCGAAGACCTGACGCGTCAATACAGCGGCCGCCGTGCCGTCGACGGCGTTTCACTGAAGATCGAGCGGGGCAGCTTCGTCGGCGTCATCGGTCGGTCTGGAGCCGGCAAATCGACCTTGTTGCGTCTGATCAACCGCCTGGCCGACCCGAGTTCCGGACGCATCCTCTATGACGGGCGCGATGTCACCGGCCTGACGGGCCGGCCCCTGCGGGAATGGCGCACCCGCTGCGCCATGATCTTCCAGCAGTTCAACCTGGTCGGCCGCCTCGACGTGATGACCAACGTGCTGATGGGCCGCCTCAGCCACGTGCCGACCCACCGCGCCCTGCTCCGGATGTGGTCGGACGAGGACCGGGCCATGGCGCTCGCCGCCCTGGAAAGCTTCGATATGGGCGAGTTCGCCGGCCAGCGGGCCGATGGCCTGTCGGGTGGCCAGCAGCAGCGCGTCGCCATCGCCCGGGCGCTCGTGCAGGAGCCCGAGATCCTGCTGGCCGACGAGCCGGTGGCCTCACTGGACCCGCGCAACACCCGCCTGGTGATGGATGCCCTGGCCGCCGTGAACCGGCGCTACGGCATCACCGTGCTGTGCAACCTGCACTCCCTGGACCTCGCCCGCGCCTATTGCGACCGCCTCGTCGGGCACGCCGCCGGCCGGGTGGTGTTCGAGGGCGGCCCGTTCGACCTTACCGAGGACGTGGCCCGCCGCCTCTACGGTCTGGAGGCCGGTGAGGTGCTCGACGATTCCGCGGCGCGCGAGGCGGAGCAGCGGGCCGCCATGCCAGGGCTGCCCGGCCTCGTCCCGGCTCAGCCCATCCGCGAGGCTGCCATCGGCGCCTGAGCCATTGGCGCCGGTCACCGGTGCGCTGTGCTTGAGGCTCCCAACAACAACGGACGGAAACGCCTGACCGGATCGGATGCGCCGAATGCGCGGCCGGCCGATTCCGCGCCCGAGACCACTTTGAGGACCACACGATGATCACCCGACGCACCCTTGCCGCCGCCGCTGCGGCGTTCACCCTGTTCGGCCTGCCGGCCACCGCCCAGGACTGGAAGGCAAAGTATCCCGAGCTGACCCTGGCGGTCATCCCGATGGAGAACGCCAGCGGCACCAACGACCGCTATGCCCCCCTGGCGGATTACCTGACCAGGACGATCGGCGTGCCGGTGAAGCTGCGGGTCGCCAGCGACTACGCCGCGGTGATCGAGGGCCAGCGGGCCGGCAACATCCAGATCGCGTTCTACGGGCCGGCTTCCTTCGCCCGGGCCGTGATGACCGGCGTGAAGGTCGATCCGATGGTGAACCCGCAGCACGAGACCGGCGCCTCGGGCTATTACTCGGTGATCTACACGCTGGCCTCCAGCCCGTACAAGACGATCGAGGACCTCAAGGGCAAGAACCTCGCCTTGGTCGATCCGAACTCCACCTCCGGCAACCAGGCCCCGCGCTTCTTCCTGAAGCGGGCCGGCTTCGACGTGGACAAGCATTTCGCCAAGGCGGTGTTTGCCGGCAGCCACGAGAATGCCGTCCTGGCCCTGACCCAGGGCACCGTCGACGCCGCCGCCAACCTGTGGAACTCCGAGACCGACTCGATCGTGACCCGCATGATCACGAAGGGCATGCTGAAGAAGCCCGACGGCACGCCGATGCAGAAGTCGGACTTCCGGGTGGTGTTCAAGTCCGACTTCCTGCCGGAAGGCCCCTACGCCGTGCTGGCGAGCCTGCCGGACGACCTGAAGGCCAAGATCCGCCAGGCCTTCCTCGACGTGCCGAAGGCCGACAAGGCGGCATTCGACAAGCTATCCGACGGCAAGGATCTCAGCCTCACCCCGGTGACGCTCAAGGATTACCAGCCGATCATCGACATGCTGAAGGCCAACGACGAGCAGCGCAAGAAATCCTGATCGCAATCTTGATCGGACGCCTGCCTTGCGCGGCCTGACACCCCTGCCGCCGGAGCGGGAAGCCGCCCTCTCCGGCCTGTACGCGGCGGCAAGCGGCGCCGCGCCGGGCCGCACGCTCGCGAGCTTCGCGGTCGTCGCGGTGCTGGCGCTGCTCGCCGGGCTCGCCGCCGAGGTGCGCCCGCTGGTCTTTGCGGAGAATATCGGCAAATTCACCGCCTATCTCGCGCAAATCTGGCCGCCGGTCGGCCTCGAACATCCGCTGGAGGACGTGCGCGCCTGGTACTGGGGCCTGCCCAAATGGCTCGCCCTGCTCGGCGAGACCGTGCTGATCGCCTATCTCGGCACCCTGCTCGGCGGCCTCGCGGGCTTCACCCTCAGCTTCGTGGCCGCCGCCAACCTGGTGCGGTCGCCCGTGGTGCGGTTCGTGGCCAAGCGCTTCCTGGAAGTGTGCCGCACGATTCCGGACGTGGTCTTCGCATTGCTGTTCGTGATCGCCTTCGGCCTCGGCCCGATGGTCGGCGTGCTGGCCCTGGCGGTCCACACGACGGGGGCGCTCGGCAAGCTGTTCTCCGAGGTGGTCGAGAACATCGACATGCGCCCGGTCGAGGGCCTCTCGGCTTCGGGCGCCAGCTGGATCGAGACCGTGCGCTTCGCGGTCCTCCCGCAGGTCCTGTCGAACTTCGCCTCCTATGCGCTGCTGCGCTTCGAGATCAACGTCCGGGGGGCGGCGGTGCTGGGCTTCGTCGGCGCGGGCGGCATCGGCCAGGAATTCCTGGCTGCGATCCGCAACTTCTACTACGCGGATGTCAGCGCGATCCTCGGGCTGATCATCCTCACCGTCATCTGCATCGACCTCGCCACCGAGCAGGTCCGGCACCGGCTGACCGGCAGCGAGGAAGCCCGATGAGCGCCGCCCGCTCCGAGACCCTGCGGGCCGAGGCCCGGGCCGATCTCGCGCGCCTGCGCGCCCGCTATCCGGCGCAGTTCCGGACGGACCGGGCCGCACGGCTGCGCGTGGTGGTGATCGTCTGCGCCGTGATCGGGCTGGCCGGCTTCGGAGCCTGGCAGTTCGAGATGTCGCCCGCGCGAATCTTCAACGGCCTCGGACGACTCGGCACCTTCGCGGTGCTGATGCTGCCGCCGTCGCCGGAGGGTCAGTTCTGGACCTTCCTGCACGCCCTGGGCGAAACCCTGGGCATCGCTTTCCTGGGGACCCTGACGGCGGCGATCCTTGCCTTCCCGGTGGCGCTGCTCGCCGCCCGCAACGTCGTGCCCAACCCGTTCGCGCATTTCGCCGTGCGCCGGGGGCTCGACGTGATGCGCTCCGTGGACGTGCTGATCTGGGCGCTGATCTGGATCAACGTCGTCGGCCTCGGCCCCTTCGCGGGCATGCTCGCCATCGCGTGCTCGGATTTCGGGGCGTTCGGCAAGCTGTTCTCGGAGGCGATCGAGACCTGCGACCGAAAACCCGGCGAGGGCGTCGTCGCCTCGGGTGGCTCGGCCCTGCACCGCATCCGGTTCGGGCTGATCCCCGGGGTGCTGCCGGTGCTGGCGAGCCAGGTGTTGTACTTCTTCGAATCGAACACCCGCTCGGCCACGATCATCGGCATCGTCGGGGCGGGCGGCATCGGCCAGTACCTGACCGAGCTGATCCGCGTGCTGGAGCTGAAGCAGGTCGCGTTCCTGGTGCTGATGATCCTCGCCACCGTGGCGGCGATCGACTGGGTCTCGACCCGCCTGCGCCGGGCGATCATCGGTCCGGCGGCGCGCTGAGCGACGCCAAGTCCTCGATCCGATTCGGCTGCGCGCGCTCTAGCCGCCGATCACCAGCTCGACCCGGTCGGCGGCGAACAGGGTGCGGTTCGCCTGGATCGGCAGACCCGCGGAGTCGATGTTGACGCTCGACACCACCATGACGACCCGCCCGGGGGCGATGTCGAGGCGTTCCGCCTCCTGGGCGTCGGCCGGCCGGGCGCGGATCCGCGTCGAGAGCCGGGTGTAGTCGTGGACCCCGCAGGCCGCGAACGCCCGGGTGATCGAGCCGCGCTCGGCATAGGCCGCGGCGAAGCCGGAGAAGCGTGGCAGGGGCAGCCAGGTCTGCGCGGTCGAGATCGGGGCATCGTCCGCCCGGTGGGTCGTCAGCAGTTCGACGATCGGCGCGCCCGGCTCGATCGCCAGCGCCGCCGCCTGCTTGGGGCCGGCCGGGACGGTGGCGGAGGCGAGGAGGTCGCCCCAGGCCTCGCGCCCCGCCCCGGTGACGATCTCGGAGAAGCGGGTGCGCGGGCCGATCGGGTAGGCGAGCGGCGCCTCCTCCACGAAGGTGCCGCGCCCCTGGCTGGCGCGCACCAGGCCGCCCTCCGCCAGGGCGGCGAGCGCGCGCCGGACCGTGTGCCGGTTGACCGCGAAGCGCGCGGCCAAAGCCGCCTCGGTCGGCATCTGCTGGCCCGGCACGTAGCGCCCGCCGGCGATGTCGGCCGTCAGCGCGTCGGCGATCTGCCGCCATGCCGTCAGTCCCTCGCCCCGGACGAGGCTGGGCGCCTGTTCCTGTGCATCCATGCTGTCATCCAAACTTCATTTGCGCCCGGCACGCTAGTTGTCTACACGACTAGACAACAACTCGACAGAGGGATTCGCGATGGCGACGCGCCCACTTCAACCGGATCCCGAGGAGATCGCGGCACGGCAGGCCGTGATGGCGCTGTGCGCCGACGCCAACCGCGACGACCTAGACGCCGCGGTGAAGGCCCTCGCACCGCCTGCCGTCGAGGATCTGCGTCCGCCGGAGACCGGGCTGGTGATGGCCACGGGCCGGATCGGCGGCGACGGGCGGCCGTTCAACCTCGGTGAGGTCAGCGTGACGCGGGCGGCGATCCGGCTGCCCGACGGGGCCAGCGGCTTCGCCTACCATCTCGGCCGCGACCGCACGAAGGCGCGGCTCGCCGCGACCCTCGACGCGCTCTGGCAGGATCCGGCTCGGCGCGCCCGGGTCGAGGCGGCGCTGGAACCCGCAGCCCGGCGGGCCGACGCCGATCGTCGGCAGGCGGCACGGCGCACCGCCGCCACCCGGGTCGAGTTTCTGACCGTCGCCCGCGGGGAGGATTGACCATGCTCGCACCCGGCTTCGCCGATCCCGTCCACGGCGCGCAGGGCACGTTCCGCGCCGTGATGGATGCGCTCGCCCGCCCCGGCCTGCTCCAACCTCTCGACGCCGGGCTGAAACCCCCGGCGCCCCTGACCCCGGAACTCGCCGCCCTCGCGCTGGCGCTCACCGATGCGGACACGCCGGTCTGGCTCGATGCCGGCCTCGCGGATTCACCCGAGGTCGCCGCCTATCTGCGCTTCCACACCGGGGCGCCGCTCACCGACGATCCGGCCCGGGCGGCCTTCGCGTTCATCCGCGATCCGGCGCGCTGCCCGCCGCTCGCCCGGTTCGCGCAAGGCACCCCGGCCTATCCCGACAGTTCGACCACCCTGGTGCTCGCCCTCGACATGATCGCGAACGGGGAGAGGCTGCACCTCGCCGGCCCCGGCATCAAAGGTCCGACGCGGATCGCGCTCACGCCCCTGCCGGAAGGGTTCGTCGCGCAGCTCGCCGAGAACCGCGCGGGCTTCCCGCTCGGGGTCGACGTGATCCTCACCGCGCCCGGGCGCGTCGCCGGCCTGCCGCGCTCCACCGCCGTCACGGAAAGCTGACCGATGTATGTGGCCGTGAAGGGCGGCGAGGCCGCCATCGACAATGCCCACCGGCTGCTGGCCGAGGCCCGCCGGGGCGACCCGGCCGTGCCGGAGCTCACCGTCGCGCAGATCCGCGCGCAGATGGCGCTGCTGGTCGACCGGGTGATGGCCGAGGGCTCGCTCTACGATCCCGATCTCGCGGCGCTGGCCCTCAAGCAGGCCCGCGGCGACGTGGTCGAGGCGGTCTTCCTGGTCCGCGCCTACCGGACGACGCTGCCCCGGTTCGGTGCCTCGACCCCGGTCGATACCGGCGCCATGGCGGTGGCACGCCGGATTTCGGCGACCTTCAAGGATCTGCCGGGCGGCCAGGTGCTCGGCCCGACCTTCGACTACACCCACCGGCTGATCGATTTCGCCCTGGCCGCCGAGGGCACGGTCGAGCCCGCCGCCGAAGCCGAGCCCCGCGACGATGCCGACACCTGCCCGCGGGTCACCGATCTGCTGACCCAGGATGGCCTGATCGAGCCCTCGCCCCCGGATGACGGGGCCCCCGCGGGCGACCTCACCCGGGAGCCGGTGGATTACCCGGCCGACCGGGCTCTGCGCCTCCAGGCCCTGGCCCGGGGCGATGAGGGCTTCGTCCTCGGCCTCGGCTACTCGACCCAGCGCGGCTACGGCCGCACCCACCCGTTCGTGGGTGAGATCCGGGTCGGCGACGTGGCGGTGGAATTCGTGCCCGAGGAGCTGGGCTTCGCGGTGCCGCTGGGCCGGATCCGGCTCACCGAGTGCCAGATGGTCACCCAGTTCAAGGGCTCGGGCGCGGCCCCGCCGCAATTCACCCGGGGCTACGGGCTCACGTTCGGGCAGAGCGAGCGCAAGGCGATGGCGATGTCCCTGGTCGACCGGGCGCTCCGGGCGGAAGAGCTCGGCGAGCCGGTGACGAGCCCGGCCCAGGACCAGGAATTCGTGCTCGCCCATTGCGACAGCCTCCAGGCGACCGGCTTCGTCGAGCACCTGAAGCTGCCCCACTACGTCGACTTCCAGGCGGAGCTGGAGCTGGTCCGGCGCCTGCGCGCGGAGTTTTTCCGGGACTCAGACAGCATGCAGGAGGCGGCCGAGTGAGCGCGATGGGTATGCTTCCGCAGACGGAGTCTTCCCCCTCCCCCTTGCGGGGAGGGGTCAGGGGTGGGGGTGGTGCAGAAGGCACCGCTCAGCCTCTTCCGGCACCGCCCCCACCTCCGGCTCCTCCCCGCAAGGGGGAGGAGAGTTCTTCCGAAGCTGGCTACAACTTCGCCTATCTGGACGAGGGCACCAAGCGGATGATCCGCCGGGCCATCCTCAAGGCGATCGCGGTGCCGGGCTACCAGGTGCCGTTCGCCTCCCGGGAGATGCCGATGCCCTACGGCTGGGGCACCGGCGGCGTGCAGGTGACCGCCGCGATCCTGGGCCGGGCCGACGTGCTCAAGGTGATCGACCAGGGCGCCGACGACACCACCAACGCGGTCTCGATCCGGCGCTTCTTCGCCCGCACCTCCGGAATCGCCACAACCACCCGGACCACCGAGGCGACGATCATCCAGACCCGCCACCGCATCCCGGAGACGCCGCTGCGGGAGGGCCAGACCCTCGTCTACCAGGTGCCGATTCCCGAGCCCCTGCGCTTCCTCGAACCGCGCGAGACCGAGACGCGCCAGCTCCATGCGCTCGCCGAGTACGGGGCCATGCACGTCAAGCTCTACGAGGACATCAGCCGCCACGGGCATATCGCCACCACCTATGCCTACCCGGTGGAGGTCGCGGGCCGCTACGTGATGGACCCGTCGCCGACGCCGAAATTCGACAACCCCAAGATGGACCAGAGCCCGGCCCTTCAGCTGTTCGGGGCCGGGCGCGAGCGGCGCATCTACGCGGTGCCGCCCTACACCTCCGTGCGCAGCCTCGACTTCGAGGACCATCCGTTCCGGGTGCAGCAGTTCGACCAGCCCTGCGCCCTGTGCGGCGCCGAGGGCGTCTATCTCGACGAGATGCTGCTCGACGATGCCGGCCGGCGGATGTTCGTCTGCTCGGACACCGACCATTGCGAGGGGCGCCGCGCGGACGGCCATGTCGGCACGGGAGACGCGGTATGACCGGCCTCACGGTCCGCCGGGCCGAAAAGCCAGATCTCCCCGCGATCCTTCTCCTCTACGCCGAGCTGAACGGCGGGCGGGTGGCGACCCGCGATCGGGCCGAGGCGCTCCTCGACCGGATCGTCACGGCCTACCCGGATTACGGGGTCTACGCGGCCGAGGTCGACGGCGCGATCGTCGGCACCTTCTGTCTCGTCATCCTCGACAACATCGCCCATTGGGGCATGCCGTCGGCCCTCGTCGAGAGCGTCGTGGTCGCCTCCGGGCATCGCGGCGGCGGTCTCGGCCGGGCGATGATGCGCGAGGCGTTCCGCATCGCCCAGGCCCGGGGCTGCTACAAGCTCGCCCTGTCCTCGAATGTCGACGCCAAGCCGGCGCACGCCTTCTACGAGAGCCTCGGCTTCGAGCGCTACGGCTACAGCTTCCGTCTCGATCCGCCCTTCGTGCCAGACGCCGCAGAGGTGACCCGATGAGCGCGCCCCTGCTTCAGGTCCGCGGCCTGACCAAGCGCTACGGCGCCCGCCTCGGCTGCGCCGACGTGTCGTTCGACATCGATCCCGGCGAAGTGCTGGCGATCGTGGGCGAGTCCGGCTCGGGCAAGTCGACGCTGCTTTCCCTCGTCGCCACCGAGCTCGCCCCGGATGCCGGGACGGTCTCCTACCGGATGCGCGACGGCGTGCTGCGGGACCTCGCCGGCCTGAGCGAGGCCGAGCGCCGGGCGTTGATGCGCACCGACTGGGGCTTCGTGCGCCAGGACGCGGCCCAGGGCCTGCGCATGGCGGTCTCGGCCGGCGGCAATGTCGGCGAGCGGCTGATGGGGCTCGGCGAACGCCATTACGGCCGCATCCGCGGGACGGCGCTCGACTGGCTCGGCCGGGTCGAGATCGCCGCCGACCGGATCGACGATCCGCCCACGCGCTTCTCCGGCGGCATGCGCCAGCGCCTGCAGATCGCCCGCAACCTCGTCACCAGCCCGCGCCTCGTGCTGATGGACGAGCCGACCTCCGGGCTCGACGTCTCGGTCCAGGCCCGCCTGCTCGACCTGATCCGGCGCCTCGCGGCCGCGCTCGGGCTGGCGGTGATCATCGTCACCCACGACCTCGCGGTGGCCCGCCTCCTCTCGCACCGGATCATGGTCATGCGCGCCGGCCGGGTGATCGAGACCGGCCTGACCGACCGGGTGCTCGACGACCCCGAGCACGCCTACACCCAGCTCCTCGTCTCCTCGGTGCTCGCCGCATGACCGCGCTTCTGACCTTCCAGGATGTCGCCAAGAGCTTCACCCTGCACCTGCGCGGCGGCGTCGTGCTGCCCGTGGTGGGCGGCGTCAGCCTCTCTGTGTCGCCGGGCGAATGCGTGGTGCTCGGCGGCCCCTCGGGAGCGGGCAAGTCCTCGCTCCTCAAGATGGCCTACGGCAATTACCGCTGCGATGCCGGCGCCATCCTGGTCCGCGACGGCGAGACCGTGATCGATGTCGCCCGGGCCGACCCGCGGGTCATGCTGTCCCTGCGGGCCCGGGTCATCGCCTACGTGTCGCAGTTCCTACGTGTGATCCCCCGGGTCTCGGCCCTCGACGTGGTCGAGGCCGCCGGCCGCGAGGGCGGGTTGTCCGAGGATGAGGCCCGCGCGCGGGCAAAAAATCTGCTGGCCCGGCTCAACCTGCCCGAGCGGCTCTGGAGCCTGCCGCCCGCGACCTTCTCGGGAGGCGAGCAGCAGCGGGTGAACATCGCCCGGGGGCTGATTGCCGACCGGCCGCTGCTCCTGCTCGACGAGCCCACCGCGTCGCTCGACGCCAGCAACCGCGCCGTGGTGGCCGAGCTCGTCCGCGAGAAGCTGGCCGCCGGGGCCGGCGTGCTCGGCATCTTCCACGACGGCGAGATGCGCGACGCCGTGGCGACCCGAATCGTCGACGTGACGCGCTTCGCGCAAGCCCGTGCAGCCTGAGGAGTTCCGATGAGTGACCTGATCCTCGAGAACGCGATCCTGGTCCTGCCGGACCGGGTCGAGCACGGCTGGCTCGCCGTGACCGATGGCCTCATCGCGGAGATCGGCACTGGGCGCGCGCCCGAGCGCGGCCTCGACCTCGGCGGCGACCACCTGATCCCCGGGCTGATCGAGCTGCACACCGACCATCTCGAGAGCCATTTCGCGCCCCGGCCCAAGGTCCGCTGGCATCCCCTCGGCGCGGTTCTGGCCTACGACGCGCAGATCACCGCCTCGGGTATCACCACGGTGTTCGATTCCCTGCGCGCCGGCAGCGATCCCGACGGCAGCGGCCTCGGCTCCGAGCTGAAGCAACTCGCCGGGGCGATCGAGACCGCGCGCGCCGGCAACCTGTTCCGGGCGGAGCACTTCACGCATCTGCGCTGCGAATTGCCCTCGGCGGACGTGCTCGACACGGTGGCGGAGTTCAACGCGCACTACCCGATCGGGCTGATCTCGCTGATGGACCACACGCCGGGCCAGCGCCAGTTCCGCGACATGGAGAAGTACTACACCTACGCCACGCGGGGCGGCCGCACCCTGGAGGAGATCCAGCTCAACACCGAGCGCAAGATCCGGGACGGGCAGGCGCTGAACGGCCGCAACCGTCCGGCCCTGGTCCAGTTCGCGCAGGAGATGGGCATCCCCCTGGCGAGCCACGACGACACCACCCTGGCCGATGTCGAGCTCGCCGCCGAGGCCGGGGTGGCGCTGGCCGAGTTCCCGACCACGCTGGAGGCCGCCGAGGCCGCCCACGGGCGCGGGATCACCGTGATGATGGGCGCGCCGAACCTGATCCGCGGCGGCTCGCATTCCGGCAACGTCGCCGCCCTGGCGCTGGCCGAGGCCGGCCATCTTGACATCCTGTCGTCGGATTACGTGCCGGCGAGCCTGCTGATGGCGGCCTTCCTGCTGCCCGAGCAGGCGCCCGCGATCACGCTGCCGCAGGCGCTGGCCACCGTCACGGCCAATCCCGCCCGCGCCACCGGCCTCATCGATCGCGGCGCCCTGCAGCCGGGCCTGCGGGCCGACCTCGTGCGGGTCCAGCGCGCCGAAGGGGTACCGGTGGTCCGGGAGGTCTGGCGCGCCGGCTCGCGGGTCGCCTGATGGCGGGCTGCCTGGTTCTGGTGGTCGGCCCGAGCGGGGCCGGCAAGGACACGCTGATAAGGCTGGCCCGGGCGGCGCTCGCGGGCGATCCGCGCTACGTCTTTCCCCGTCGCCTGGTCACCCGGCCGCCCTCCGGCGACGAGGACAACGACGAGATCGACCCGGCCGCCTTCGACCGCGGCTGCGCGGCCGGCGCCTTCACCCTGCAGTGGCGTGCCCACGGGCTCGGCTACGCGATTCCGGCGCAGGCCGCCGATCGCGTCGCCGGCGGGCATGTGGTCGTCTGCAACGTGTCCCGCCGGATCGTCGAGGAGGCCCGGGAACGCGGCCTGCCGGTCAGCGTGGTCGAGGTGACGGCACCGCCGAAGATCCTGGCGCGCCGCATCGCCGCCCGGGGCCGGCCGGAGGACGGCGACCTCGCCGCGCGCCTCGCCCGGGAGGCCAGGGTCCGGGCCGACCTGACCATCCTCAACACCGGAACGCCGGAGGACGCGGCGGCCCGGCTCACCGCGCATCTGCGCGCCTGCTAGGCTTCCGCCCGGGGGCGGGAGGACGGGCCGAGGGGGCTGCCGAGGGGGCCTGCCGAGGCGCGATCGGCACGCCAAAACGAAAAGGGCGCGCGCCGATCACGGCACGCGCCCTGGGCAGTCAGCCCGGAGGATGAACCCCCGGGCTGCCTCTGCCGGTCAGTCCTAGAAGCCGCCGAACTTGTAGTTGAAGCCGGCGCGGACGATGCTGCCCTCGGTCCGGAAGCGCGAGATGTACGAGCCGGTGCCGACGCCCGGGATGGCGGCGACGAGCACGTTCTGGTTGCCGAGATCGTAGTGCACGTACTCGGCCTTGATGGTCACGGCGTCGTACTTGATGCCGAGATACCGGCCGATCGCGAAGGTGTTCAGGAAGCTGTCGGTCGGGATCGCGAACTCGATGCCGCCGCCATAGGCGAAGCCGGTCTTGAAGTCGTCGTAGCGGCCGGCGAACTGCAGGGCGCCGCCCGGGGTGTAGAAGTTCGCATCGTGGAACACGTTGCCGTAGGCGAGACCGCCCATGCCGTAGACCATGACCCGGTCGAACGCGTAGCCGACGCGGCCCGTGAGCGTGCCGAGCCAATCGACGCTCTGGCGGAACTGGCTGAGGTTCGGCGGGCCGCCGGCGACGTTGCCGGTGCCGAGGACGACCCGGTTCTTGGTGATGTCCGTCCAGTCGATGCTGTTGGCGACACCGACCACGAAGCCGGAGCCCGGCGTGAACTGGTAGTTGTAGCCGGCGGTGCCGCCGATGTTGGCGATGCCGTCCTGCGAGGTCGAGGTCAGGAACGGACGGCGGCCCAGCGCCACGTTGGTGGCATTGCCCGGCAGGACGCCGACCGTGGTGATGCGCTCGCGGTCGGTGAAGGTGTAGGCCGACTCGAGACCCGCGTAGAAGCCCGTCCAGCTGAAGACCGGCACCGGGGTGAAGACCGGCGGCGGCGCAGCGCGGCGCGGCAGGTCGGCGGCGACGGCGGCCGTCGAGACCAGGGCCGTCGCGGCGCTGGCGAGGAGGAGCTTCTTCATCATGTTTGCGAGACCCGGAGTGACCAGTGGTTGTCCCCACTTAAGCTCGGCCGCGTCGGCTCCGCTATGCCCTGCAAGCCACACTGTGTCTCGAAAGTGTCCACCGGAATCGCCGAGGATCAATATCCATGCAGTCTAGCGTGGCCGTCCGGTGCTTGACAGGACGCGTCGCGCCGGGGCCGTCCCGGCTGCCGCACCTTGATCGCGGGCGGCCGACCCTCTAAGCGGACCGCGTTTTTCGCCCCGCTTCCGCGTTCGGGGCGGCCGACCAGGATCCGGGGAACAGCGTGGTCCCCGCCGCAGGAATGGGAATCATGGGCAAGGAAAAGTTCTCCCGCACCAAGCCGCACTGCAACATCGGCACGATCGGTCACGTCGACCACGGCAAGACGTCGCTGACGGCGGCGATCACGAAGGTTTTGGCGGAGACGGGCGGGGCGA
>NZ_LKKO01000025.1 GCF_001455965.1 Methylobacterium sp. GXS13 | reverse complement strand
CCCCGGGGGGGTGCGGGGGGTGTCCCGCCGGGGCCGGGCGCCCCCGGCCGGGGCCGCCCGCCTGTCCGGCCCCCTGGCGCCCGCCTACGCCCCCGCGGTGTGGGCCTCGCTGGTGGGGCCGCGGAGGGGCCCCCCGGCCCCCCCCCGGATGCTGCGGGGGGGGCCCGGCCGCCCCGGGGCCGGGCCCGCCGCCCCGCCGGTGGTGCGCCTCTGCCGGGCGGCCTACCGGGCGCTGCTCGCCGGGATCGGCCGGGCGCCGCGCACCGCGATCGCCGCGAGCGCGCTGGCGGTGCTGGCCGGGATGGCGCTGGTGCCGCGGCTGGGCGCCAGCTTCCTGCCCGACCTGAAGGAGGGGCACCTGATCCTGCACATGGCGGCTTCCCCCGGCACCGCCCTGCAGGAATCGCAGCGGCTGGGCGGCCTGATCACCGCGGGCCTCAAGGCCATCCCCGGGGTCCGGACCGTGGCGGCGCAGATCGGCCGGGCCGAGGCGGGGCAGGACACCGCCGGCCCCCCTTACCGCGAGATCCATATCGACCTCGAACCCGGCCTCGACGGCGCCGCCCAGCGGGCCGCGGAGGCCGGGATCCGCGCCCTCACGGCCGGATTCCCGGGGGCGGCCTTCTCGCTCAAGACCTTCCTGACCGAGCGGATCGAGGAGACGGTCTCGGGCCACACCGCGCCCGTGGTGGTGAACCTCGTGGGCGACGACCTCGCCCGGATCGAGGCCGCCGCCCGGGCGGTGGCGCGCGAGCTCGCCGAGGTGCGGGGCGCCCGGGACGTGCAGCTCGCCGCCCCGGCCGGGCTGCCGCAGGTGACCGCCGCCTTGCGCCCCGCGGACCTGCGCCACTGGGGGCTCGACGCGATCGAGGTGCTGGAGGCGGTGCGCACCGCCTACCAGGGCGACACGGTCGGCCAGACCTATGTCGGCAACGCGGTGTTCAACGTGCTGGTGATCCTCGACGCCCCGGTGGCCCGCCGGCTCAGCGCGCTGGGCGACCTGCCCCTGCGCAATCCGGGCGGGCGCTACGTCCGGCTCTCCCAGGTCGCCGACATCTACGAGAGCACCGGCCGCTATCAGGTCCAGCACCAGGGCGCCCAGCGGGTCCAGACGGTGACCGCGGGCGTCGAGGGCCGGGACGTGGCCGGCTTCGTGGCGGCGGCGCGCGCCAAGATCGCCCGGTCGGTCCGGCTGCCGGAGGGCGTCTACGTCGCCTTCGCGGGGGCCGCGGAGGCGCAGGCCCGAGCCCGCACCGATCTCCTGGCCCATGCCGCGCTCGCCGGGTTCGGGATCGTGCTGCTGCTCGCCGTGGTCACCGGTTCGGGGGCGAACCTGCTGCTGGTGCTGGTGACCCTGCCCTTCGCGGGGCTGGGCGGGGTGGCGGCGATCGTGCTCACCGGGGGCGTGCTCTCCCTCGGGTCGATCGTCGGCTTCGTCACCCTGTCGGGCATCAGCCTGCGCAACAGCGTGATGATGATCGCCCATTACGAGCAGCTGGTGCAGGCGGGCCGCCCCTGGGACCGGGCCACCGCGGTGGAGGGCGCCGCCGACCGGATGGTGCCGATCCTGATGACCTCCCTGGTCACCGGGCTGGGCCTGCTGCCGCTCGCGCTCGGGGCGGGGGAGCCCGGCCGGGAGATCGAGGGCCCGATGGCGCTGGTGATCCTGGGCGGCCTCGTCACCGCGACGCTGCTCACCCTGGCGATCCTGCCGGAGCTCGCCCTGCGCTTCGCCCGGTTCCGGGCTCCGGGGCCGGGGAGGGGGCTGGACGCGGAGTCCCGGGCCGCCTGAGGGCCTGTTCGACCGCGTGATCTCGGGTGGTCTTCACGGACGCATGGGTTTCCAGAGGGCGGGCGGCCCTTCGGTGGGGTTCAGGGGCGAAGCCCCTGAGGTTCGCAGGGCTCCGCCCTGCACCCGCAAAAGGTCTCGGACCTTTTGAAACCATGACTGTCGTAACAGGTCTCGAACCGGACCGGTCCGCGGCGGTGCAGCAATTCGGGCGCCGGCGCGTTCCCGCTGGCGCGCTGCATGCGCAGGATCGGCAGGGACGATGGCAGAGATGAAACCGCGCGTGGCCCTCGGGCTCCAGGGGGGCGGCTCCTACGGCGCCTATGGCTGGGGCGTGATCGACCGGCTGCTGGAGGAGCATATCGAGATCGTCGCGGTCAGCGGGGCCAGCGCCGGCGCGCTGAACGGCGCCGCCCTGGTGGCGGGGCTGGCCACCGGCGGCGATGCGGGCGGCCGGGAGGGCCTGGAGCGGCTGTGGCGGGCCACGGCCGAGCGCTCGCCTCTGCGCGGCTTCGAGGGATTCGGGGCCTCTTTCGACCCCTTCCTGGACCCGTTCGTCGCCCGGTCCCTGGCCGTGTTCCGCGAGGCCTCGGCCTATGTCTCGCCGTTCCTGCCGACGTTGCGCGACATGCACCTGTTCCAGGCGGTGGTGCGCGCCAGCATCGATCTCGAGACCGTCGCCCGGCAGGAGCGGGTGCCCCTCTACGTCTCGGCCACCGACATCCTGACCGGCGCGGCGCGGCTGTTCACCGGTCCCGAGGTCACCCTGAAGGCGCTGATGGCCTCCTCGTGCCTGCCGGAGCTGTTCGCCCCGGTGGAGATCGACGGCCGGCGCTACTGGGACGGGGGCTACGCCGCCAACCCGGCCCTGGAGCCGCTGGTGTTCAACGGCCACGGCGCCACCGACCTGATCGTCCTGCAGCTGACGCCGTTCGTGACCGACGCGATCGGGCTGATGCCCTCCGAGATCGCCGGGCGGGTCAGCGACATCAGCTTCAACGCCTGCCTGATGCGCGACCTGAAGGCGCTGACCGAGCTGCAGAGTTACGCCCGGCAGACGCAGACCGAGGATGCCCGGATGCGGGCGGTGGCCGACATCAACATCCACCTGCTGCAGGCGCCCTGCGCGCTGGCCGGGGGCGAGATCAGCAAGCTCGACACCCGCTGGTCGACGATCGGTTCCCTGCGCGACCTCGGCCGCGCCACCGCCGAGCGCTGGCTCGCCGAGACCGGCCACGCGATCGGGACGGATTCGAGCCTGCAGACCCTGGAGGCGGCCATCGCGCCCTGAGGCCGGGCAACGGGGCACACCCGTCGCATTCATCAGTAAGCGCTTGAAGCACTGTGCGTTTTCCCCTCCCCCTTGTGGGGAGGGGCAGGGGTGGGGGTGGTTCAGGCTCGAACGGAACGGTGCCTTCTGCACCACCCCCACCTCCAACTCCTCCCCGCAAGGGGGAGGAGAGCGCGTTCCGTGATCCCGCCAGGGGCCGGGGAGGGGGCTCCACGGCACCGGCCCCCAAAAAGACCCCTCCTCCCGGGCCGGTCGCGCCGGCTCCCCGGCGGCGCCCATGCGCGGACGGGGCTGGACAAACCCGGGCGGACACCGCGATCTGTCGCGAAAGGGCTCGGTGGATCAGAGCGAACGACAGTGACCGGGATGAGGAACGCGGCGGCCGCGAGGCTTTCGGAGCGGCTCCACGGGTTTCGGAGCCTGGGCGACAATTGCGAGTTCGGCTTCGTGCAGCGCTACGGCGGCGTCGAGCCGTCCGGGCTGCTGCGGTTCTCCTACACGCCGATGGCGGACCTGATCCGCGGCCTGCGCTGCGGATTTGCGGATTTCGGCGTGCCGGGGGACCTGCGCATCGCGGTCAGCGAAGGCGGCACCTATTACTGCCACAGCGTGGCCTACAACATCTGGGCGAACACCGGCCATGCCGCCGGCTCGATCGACCCGGCGGTGCTGGTCGAGCGCGAATACGGCCGCCTCGCCCATCTCAAGCGCAAGATGCTCGACGACCTCGCCGACGGGTCGAAGATCCTGGTGCGCAAGCTCGGCCGCGACACCCCGGATTCCGCGTTCGAGCGCCTGGCCGAGGCGGTCTGGGCGCACGGTCCCTCGACGCTGCTGCGCGTCACCGAGGCCGGGCCGGATTGGCGCCCGGAGCCCGCAAGGCGGGTCGCCGACCGGGTGATCGCCGGGCAGGTGCGCCGCTTCGCCCCCACCGAGCAGGCCTGGGAGGTCGATCTCGAACCCTGGATCCAGCTCATCGACAGCGCCTACGCGCTGGAGCACGGCCAAGCGCCGACCGACCTGGGGGCGGGGGCCTTCGCGGACGTCCTGACGCTGCCGGGCGGCCTGCGCCGGCATGCCGGGCGGCACCCGAATCTGGCGCTCAGCGCCTATACGCGGGCGGTCGACCCGGCCGGCCTCGGCACCGACCGGGCCTACGTGTTCTCGACCTGGGTGTGGATCCCGGAGGCGTTCGGCGGCGAACGGATCTTCGCCGTCGCCGGGCACGGGCGCCTGGGCTGGCGCGACGCCGACCTGTCCCGGCGCGGTTGCTGGCAGCGGGTCTGGGCCGGCGGGCGGATGCGCCCGGGGGTCGACCGCGAGCCCGTGGGCCTCGGCATGATCGGGACCAAGCGGGACCAGTTCTGGTCGTTCGGCGCGCGCTTCCACGAAGGCCCGATCCCGGAGGAGGGGGCCGCGCCCACAATCCGGATGCCGCCTGCCCGCTTATCCGGGCGCCGCCTGTTCGGCTGGCTGCGGTCCCGGCTGCCGTAACGCGCGCGCGCCATTCCAGCGCGCCATTCCAGAGCTCAGCAAGCGAGCCCGGCCCTGACGAGGCCGTCGGAAGCGCCGATCGCGAGCCGCCGATCGCCCGCACGACCTCGACCTGTCGGCGGATCTGGATCCCGGGCTCCGCTACGCGGCCCCGGGATGACGGTGTGGTTCTGGAGGCTGCTGCCCGGATCCTGCGCCAGGGCCGTCAGGAGACATCCCGGACCCTGCCATCGGCCCCAACCACACCCCTCCCGACCCAGATCCAAAGTTCGCATAAGATATATTATGGAACTAAACCGATCGATCCGACCGGGTGAGGGGGCCTGGCATGCCAGATGGCCGACTAGGTGGCCGGGCTTGGGGCAGATCCGGAGCGCGGCCCGACCCTTGGTGCGGCCGCGTGACGACGCAGCGGAATGGCGGCGCGGCTCCGCCCGGCAAGCGGCCACGCGACGGGACCGGGTGAGGGCGGTTCGCGGAACCCGGGCCAAAGCGCCCTCCCCGCGGCGGCGTCATGCGCCGCGTCCGGCGAGCCGGCTCTGGTCGGCGAAGATCCGGCCGTCCTGGGCGCGGCACTCGATCTGGTCCGACAGCCGGCCGGGCCGGATCCGGATCGCCGCCGGCCGGGCCAGGGACTCGGCCTGGTCCAGGAAGCCGGCGGCATCCATGGGCGCGTCGCGCCCGCCGCCGAGCCCGCGCCACCACAGCACCGCCTTCTCCCGCTCGTAGCCGCTGCGCTCGGGCCGCAGGCGCACCCGCCAATCGGCCGCGGCGGCGCCGTCCCGCCAGCCGAGCACGAGGTCGAGCCCGTCCGGGGCCGCCTCCAGGGTCAGATCCGTCACCGGATGCCAGGGCGCCTCCGCCTCCGGGGCAGGGCCGGCCGGCTCGACCATGGGCGTGATGTCGGCCGAAAGGATCGGCAGCTCGTCCTCGGCCGCGGCGTCGTGCAGGGGGGCGCCCTCCTCCTCCGTCTCCGGCTCGGTCCAGCAGGCCTCGCAGGTGGAGGCGTTCAGGGCGATCAGGGCGCCGCAGCCGGGGCAGGGCTTGGCGCGCAGGCCCCCTGCCCCGGCCAGCACCTGGGCGGCACTCTGCGCCGTCACGGCGTCCACCGGCCCGTGCATCCGCACCAGGCCGGCATAGTCGAGGATCAGCGCGTCTTCCTTGCCGGGGGCGCAGCGCAGCGGCTGGCCGACCTGCTGGACGTAGAGCCCGGTGCTGCGGGTCGGGCGCAGCAGGGCCACGAGGTCGACCTCCGGGGCGTTGAAGCCGGTGCCGAGCACGCCCACCGAGGTCAGGCAGCGGATCTTGCCTGCCCGGAACGCCGCCACGATCCGGTCGCGCTCCCGGCGGGGCGTCTCCCCCGAGACCGTCTCGCAGGAATACCCCTCGGCCCGCACCGCGTCGCGCACGGCCTCGGCATGGGCGAGGCCGGCGCAGAAGGCGAGCCAGGCCCGGCGCCCGCTGCCGTATTCCGTCAGCTCGGCCACGGCGGCCTTGGTGATCCAGGCGCGGTTGACCGCCGCCTCCAGCTCCCCCGGGATGTAGTCGCCCCCGCGCCGGCCGACCCCGGAGACGTCGAGCTGGGTGAGCGTCGCCTTGGACACGAGGGGCGCCAGGAAACCGCGCCGGATCAGGTCGCCGGTATCGGCCTCGTAGGCGATCCCGGAAAACAGGCGGCCCGCGCCGGCGTCGAGCCGGCCGGAATCGAGCCGGTAGGGGGTCGCGGTGAAGCCCGCCACCCGCATCCCGGGCGTCAGCGCCTGCAGGCCTGCCAGGAACCGGCCGTAGCGGGTCTGGGCGGCGCGGGGGATCAGGTGCGCCTCGTCGACGATCACGAGGTCGCGCGGGCCGACCGCGTCGAGCCGGTCGGCCACGGACTGGATGCCGCAGACCAGGACCTGCGCCCCGGCCTCCCGCCGCCCGAGCCCGGCGGAGAAAATGCCGGCCGGCGCCTCCGGCCAGTAGCGGGTCAGCTCCGAGAAATTCTGGGCGACGAGCTCGCGGCTGTGGGTGACGATCGCCACCCGGGCGAGGGGGTCTTGTGTGACCATCTCCTGGGCCAACGCAGCGATGACCAGGGCCTTGCCGGCCCCGGTGGGCAGCACGACCAGATGGCCGGGCGCCGCCGCGTCGCCCCCTCCCCGCCCCCAGGCGGCCGCGAGCGCGTCGAGGCTGGCGCGCTGGTAGTCCCGCAAGCGCAGCATGGCGGCGGTCTAGCCGGGTCGGGCCGTCCTGTCCGTGGCGGCGGGGTCACGGCGGGGGGCGGCGTTCTCACGGGGCGCGTTGGCCCGGGTCCTCCCACGCTCTCCCCGCGTCCCTGCCGATCCACACAGCGTTCCGGCAGCAAGCGTTTGAAGCACCGCGCTTTTCCCCGCCCCCCTTGCGGGGAGGGGCCAGGGGTGGGGGTGGTGCAGGATCGCGCGTGAGGGTGCCTCGTGAGCCACCCCCACCGCCCACTCCTCCCCACAAGGGGGAGGAGCGCGCGGCGCGCACAGGATGAGGGGAGAGCGTGGGATACCCGCGCGCGCAGCGCAGCGATTCAGGGCCGCGCGGGAGGGCGGCCTCTCACGCTCAGAGCCGCCGGAGCAGATAAATATCCATGATCCAGCCATGCCGCGCCCGGGCCTCGGCCCGGACCTTCCGGATCTCGTCGCCGACCGTGCCGAGGCGGCCGGAGACCAGGATCTCGTCCGGGCTGCCGAGATAGGCGCCCCAGTAGATCGTCAGATCCGGGTCGAGATGGGCGAAGCTCGGATCGCCGTCGAGCATCACCACGACGCTCTCGGCATCCTCTGGCCAGCCCGCGGCGAGGCGGCGCCCGGTGGTGATCAGCACCGGGCCGCCGATGGCGTTCAGCGGCACGCCGTGGCGGGCAGCCAGGACCTGCACGCTGGAGAGGCCGGGGATCACGGCGCAGGTCAGGGCGAGACGCCCGCGCGACGCAATGCGGTCGAGGATCCGCAGGGTGCTGTCGTAGAGGGCCGGGTCGCCCCAGACCAGGATCGCCCCGACCTGCCCGTCCTCGAGCGCCGCCGCGAAGGCCGCCTCCAGCCGCTCGGCCCGGGCCGCGTGCCAGGCCTCGACGGTGGCGCCGTAATCGGCCGGGCGGCGCTCCCGGGGCGGATCCTCGACGGTGACGACCCGGTGGGGTTTCGAGATGTGGGCGGCGCAGATCCGCTTGCGGATCTCCACGAGGTCGGCGGTCTCGGCGCGCTTGTCGAGCACGAACACCGCGTCGACATCGGAGAGCGCCCGCACCGCCTGGAGGGTCAGGTGCTCGGGATCGCCCGTGCCGATGCCGATGACCCGGATCTGCCTGTCCTGCATGCGCAATCCTGGTTTCAAAAGGTCTCCGACCTTTTGCGGGTGCAGGGCGGCGCCCTGCTCGTCTTCATCAGGGCTCCGCCCTGATTACCCGCCAAAGGGCTCATGCCCTTTGGAAACCCATTTTGCCAGGATCGCCCGGGCGATGGTCAGGTCCTGGAGGGCGATGCCGGAGGAATCGAACACCGTGATCGCCTCGGGGTCGGTCCGGGCCCCCTGCCCGCTCCCCAGCACGGCGCCGATCGCCCGCAGCTCCGCCGCCGCGGGGGCGTGCTGGAACTCGCCGATGGTGCGCGATTGCTCGGGCAGGTCGCAGAACAGCGCAGCCCGCTCGAGCAGGGCCGGGGGCAGCTCCTGCTTGCCCTTGGCATCCGCCCCCATGGCGGCGACATGGGTGCCGGGGCGGACCCAATCGGCCTCGAACAGAGGCGCCCGGGCGGGCGTGGCCGTCACGATCACGTCGGCGGCCCGGCAGGCCTCCTGCGCGGAGGCCGTCCGCACCTCGACCGCGGCCCCCTGCCCCCGCAGGCGCTCGGCAAACCCCGCGACCTTGTCGTGATCCCGCGCCACCACCAGCACGGTCCGGATCGGCAGGATCCGGGCGAGCGCCGCGCATTCGAATTCCGCCTGGTTGCCGGCCCCGAACACGGCGAGCACCGCCGAATCCGGCCGGGCCAGGACGCTCGCCGCCACCGCGTCGGCGGCGGCGGTGCGGTAGGCGTTGACGCGGCCCGCCTCGATCACCGTGTCGACCCGGCCGACCGCCTGGTCGAACAGCAGGATCACCGAATTGTGCCGCGGCAGGCCCCGGTCCGGGTTGCCTGGCCAGAACGAGCCGACCTTCAGGCCGGCATAGTCGGCCGTCGATCCCGACTTGATCGAGAACCGGTTGGCCGGCTCCGAGCCGTGGCCCAGCACGGCCGGGAACAGGGTGGTTCCGGGGGCGACCGCGGCGATCAGCGCCTCCCGGGCCGCCGCGAACGCCAGGGCGTGATCGACCAGGGCGGCGGATTCCTCCTCCGAGATGAAGCGCATGGCGTGACGATCTCCAAGGTCATGGTTTCAAAAGGTCTGCGACCTTTTGCGGGTGCAGGGCAGCGCCCTGCCGTGATGTATCAGGGCTCCGCCCCGACACCCCGCCAAAGGGCTCGCCCTTTGGGAACCCGTTACAGGGTCATGCCGCGGGCGGTGACCGGCCAGACCGCCTCGACCCGGCCGTCCCGCACGCCGACATACCAGTCGTAGACGTTGACGGTCGGGTCGCAATGGCCCGGAATCAGCTTCAGGCGGTCGTTGAGCTTGAGCACGTTGCCGGGATCGCTGATCACCCCGTGCTCGTCCGAGCACTTGACGTATTCCACGTCGCTCCGGCCGAACACCAGGGGCAGGCCGCTGTCGATGCTCTGGGCCTTCAGGCCGGCGTCGCAGATCGCGACATCGGCCTTGGCCTTGCTCATGATCGACGTGACGATGAACAGGCTGTTCTCGAAGTCGCCGATCGGCTGGCCGCTGGCATCCTTCACCCGCTGGTAGTCGGCATCCATGAACACGTAGGAGCCGCATTGCAGCTCGTTGTAGACGCCGCTGCCGCCCTCCAGGGCGAAGCTGCCGGTGCCGGCGCCCGCCACAATGGCGCAATCGAGCCCCTCGGCCTTCAGCAGGTCGACGGTGCGCTTCGTGTCGTCGATCGCCGTCTGGATCAGGGCCTTGCGCTCGGCGTAGTCGCGCACGTGCTGCGCCCGGCCCTGATAGGCCTGCAGCCCAGCGAATGTGAGCCCCGGCGCCGCCGCGATCTTTTTCGCGATCGCCACGGCCGGCTCGCCCGGGGCGACGCCGCAGCGGCCGGCGCCGACATCGATCTCCACCAGGGCCTCGAGGGTGACGCCGTACTTGACCGCCGCCGCCGACAGGTCATCGACATTGCCGGGGTCGTCGACGCAGACCAGCACCCGCGCCCGTTTGGCCAGCGCGGCCAGGCGCTCGATCTTCTGCGGCGCCACGACCTGGTTCGAGACGAGCACGTCGCGGATGCCGGCGCTGACCAAAGCCTCGGCCTCGCTGACCTTCTGGCAGCAGACGCCGCAGGCCCCGCCCCGCTCGATCTGCACGGTCGCGATGTCGGAGGATTTGTGCGTCTTGGCGTGGGCCCGGTGGCGCAGGCCGTTCTCCTTCATGAAGCGGCCGAGCTTGTCGACGTTGCGCTCGAAGGCGTCGAGATCGACCATCAGGCAGGGGGTGTCGACCTCCTCGACCGGCATGCCGACGCGGGCGGGAATGTTGTTGCGCATGGGGTGTCTCCTCCTGGTCGGGCGTTTTTTCGTTTCGCAATCGCCTCAGCGGGTCACGGGGCGAGACCCAAAAGCTCGGCGATGCGCGGCGTCGCCTTGATGCCGGTGCCGGTGAGCACCACCGCGACGGTCTCGTCGGGACGGATCGCGCCGCTGGCGGTCAGGTCGGTCAGCGCCGCCGCGGCCATCGCGCAGGTCGGCTCGACGTAGAGGCCGGAGCGCACGAGCTCCATCAGCGCCGCCTCGATCGCCGCCTCCGAGACCGCCACGGTGCCGCCGCCGGACCGGCGGAGCGCCGCCAGCACCGCCCGGCCGCGCACCGGCTGGGCGATGGACGCGCCCTCGGCCAAGGTCGGGCGCGGGGTGACCGCCACATAGTCTTCGGCCCCCGCCTGGAAGCCGGCATGCAGGGGCGCGCACTGGGCCGGCTGCACCGCGTAGAGGCGCGGCAGCCGGGCGATCGCCCCCCGGCGCAGCAGCTCCGAGAAGCCGATGTCGCAGCCGAGCACGTTGCTGCCCGCCCCGCACGGGATGATCACGGCGTCCGGGGCGGTGAATCCCAGGTCCTCCCACAGCTCGTAGGCCAGCGTCTTGGTGCCCTGGAGGAAATGCGCCTGCCAGTTGTGGCTGGCGTAGAAGATGTCCTCGGCCTGCCGGACGGCCGCGTCCGCGGCGTCCTGGCGGGTGCCGGGGATCAGCTCGACCTCGGCGCCGGCGGCGCGCATCTGCACGGTCTTGGCCGGCGAGGTCGAGGCCGGGACCAGGATCTTGGCCCGCATCCCGGCGGCGGCCGCGTAGGTCGCCACCGCGGCGCCGCCATTGCCGGACGAATCCTCCAGCACCGCGTCGATGCCCTGCTGGCGCAGGATCGACAGCATCACGGAGGCGCCGCGATCCTTGAAGCTGCCCGAGGGGGCGAACCATTCGAGCTTGAAATGGGCCTGGCGCCCCCGCCAGGGCCGGCGCACCAGCGGCGTGCAGCCCTCCCCCAGCGAGACCGGATCCGTGACCGCCACCGGCAGCGCCGCCGCGTAGCGCCAGAGCGAGCGCTGCCCGGTGTCGATCTGCCCCCGGTCGATCCCGGGCAGCGGCGAGATCATCAGCGGCCCGCCCGACTCGCCGCGCCAGCGCGGCATCTCGATCGGGTAGGAGGCGCCGGTGGCGGGGTCGATATAGGCAGGGGGCATATTGGACGCAGGCATGCGCATCACGGCTCGGGGATCCGGGGCGGCTCGGTCAGTGTATACATAATAATCCGGCCTGGCACGTCGGCCGTGGGACATCCGAGATCCTTGGCGGGTGCGGAGCTCGCCCGCCTCATCAGGGCTCCGCCCTGATCACCCGCCAAAGGGCTGGCCCTTTGGGAACCCCGGACTTTCAGGCCGCCAAGTTCAAACTCACGGCCTCCGGCGCATGCTCCGCGGCCACCGCCTCGGCCAGAAGCTCGGCGGTGGCCCCCGAGAGGGTCCAGCCGAGATGGCCGTGGCCGGTGTTGTAGAACACGCCCTTCCGGCGGCCGCGGCCGACCTTGGGCAGCATGTTCGGCAGCATCGGCCGCAGGCCGCTCCAGGCCACCACCCGGTCGGTGTCGACAAGCGGGAACTGCTCCCGGGTCCAGTCGATCAGCGGCTGCACCCGGTCGTGGCGGATGTCGCGGTTGAAGCCGTTGAACTCGGCGGTGCCGGCGACACGCAGGCGCGCGTCGCCGAGCCGGCTGGTGACGATCTTGGCCGCCTCGTCGAGGATGCTGACCTCCGGGGCCGCAGCCTGCGCCTGCGGGGTCAGCAGGTTCACGGTGATCGAATAGCCCTTCACCGGGTAGACGTTGACCCGGTCGCCGAGCATCGCGGCGAAGCGCCGGCTGGCGCAGCCCGCGCAGATCACCACCGCGTCGGCCTGCAGCGCCTGCGGGACGGCGGACGGCCGGTCAGCCTGGCGCCAGCCGATGGCGTAGCCCCCCGCCCCGGCCCCGATCGTCTCGACGCTGGCATCGTGGACGAAGCGGACGCCCTTGCGGGCGCGGGCGGCGGCGAGGCCGCGGGTGAAGGTGTGGATGTCGCCGGTGGCGTCCGACGGGGTGAAGTAGCCGCCGGCGTAGGTGCCGGCCAGCGTCGGCTCGATCGCCCGGATCTCCTCCGGGGTCACGGCGTAGCGCTCGAGCCCGCCCTCCCGCAGCAGGGCGTTGACGGCATGCGCCTTCTCGAAGCTCGCCCGGTCCCGGTAGAAATGCAGGATGCCGCGGGTTTTCAGGTCGAAATCGATGCCCTCGGCCTCGGCCATGGCGAACAGGGCGGTGCGCGCCTTGAGGGCCAGCCGCACGGTCTCCACGGTGTTCTGCCGGTAATGCGCGATCTCGCGCATGAACTCCGCCATCCAGGACAGCTTGTGCCAGGAGGGGGTGGGATTCATCAGCAGCGGCGCGTCGCGGCGCATCATCCACTGGACGCCGTGGAGCACGGTGGAGAGCTTGTTCCAGACCTCGGCGTTGCAGGCCGAGAGCTGGCCGCCATTGGCGAAGGAGGTCTCCATGGCGGCGTAGCGCTGCCGGTCGAGGACGGTGACGCGGTAGCCGCGCTGGGCGAGCGCGTAGGCGGTGGTCACGCCGGTGATGCCGGCGCCGATGACGGCGATGTGGGTCATGGTGTGGGACTCCGGGACGTGCGGACGCGAGAAGGCCGCCCTGTGCGGTCGGCCGGTTGCGCGCCCCATCTGTCCCGGTGCCTGAGAGCTTGATCCGGCCGGCCCTGGCGAGGCTGGCACGGACGTCCCCTTCGGCGGGTGCCCACGGACCCAGAAGGATCCGCTGCACCGCTCTCCAGATCGCCCTGACGACACGGTTCCGGTGCCTGAGAGTTTCCGGGGCGGTTGCTCCGTCGGCGCCGGGTCCCCCTCTGGTGGGTGGATCCCGGTCTCTCCCGCATCGTCGCGATGGGCTGGGGTATCGATACCCCGATTCGGCCGGCCGGGTGAAGGCCGGGAGCCCGGCGCCTGCCGACAGCGCGGCCGCCCTGTCACCCGCCGGGAGCGATCCCGGCGCTCGCCGGTTGACCGGTGGAGGCTGAGGAGACGCCCCGATGCTGACCAGGACCGCGATCTACGAGGGCACGGTGCGCGACGGCCGGGACGAGGAGTTCTTCCGCCGGGTCCGGGACGAGCTGGAGCCGTTCTGGCGGCGCTTCCCGGGGGTCACCGCGGTGCGGGTGCAGCGCCTGGCCTCCAAGGATGCCGACGCCCGGCCGATCGCCATGATCCTGGAGATGGACTTTCCCGATCAGGCGGCGCTCGACGCCTGCCTGGCCTCCTCGATCCGCCCGGACTCCCACGCCGCCACCGAGGCGGTGATGCAGCTGTTCGACGGCCGGTTCTACGACTTGGTCAGCACGGCGCGCAGCCTGGAGGTCGCGGGCTAGGGCCGGACGGCCCGACCGCCGGGGCGGGATCCGGCGTGGAGAATCGGTTCCGGTTCCCCTAGCCTCGTCCCCGTCGCGCTCGATCGAGGGAGGGGCTGCATGATAACTGTCGTTGCCGTCCTCCCCGCAGGAATCGCCGGCGTCGCCGCCTGGATCGGCTAGCCGCCTTCCCGCCGCGCCCGGCCGCACGGCCCCGGCGCCCCTGAGCCCCCCTCCCGTCTGACCTCGCCGGCCCGCATCGCATCCGATGCCGGGCCCGCGTCTCCCGGAGCCGACGCCGACGCGTCGGGCATAGGCATGTCTCTGTCCTCCCCCCGGCGGGCGGGCGCGGTCCGCCGCGTCCTCGCCTTCGTCGTCCGCGGCTGGCGCAAGCGCTGGCCCCTGGTCGCCGGCCTGTCCGGCGCGATCACGCTGGCCACCTTCGCGGAGGTGATGCTGTCGCTCTACGCGGGCCGGCTGGTCGACGCGCTTGCCGCGGCCGAGCGCCAGGCGGCCCTGGCGGCCGCCCTGCCCGCCTTCCTGGCGATGACGGCGCTCGGCCTCGCCACCGCGCTGCTGCGGCACGTGGCGTGGAGCCTCGTGGTGCCGCTCACCCTCCACACCATGAGCGACATGGCCCGGGACGGCTTCGCCCGGGTCCAGCGCTTCTCCACCGAGTGGCACGCCAACACCTTCTCGGGCTCCACCGTCCGGAAGATCTCCCGCGGCATGTGGGCCCTCGACGGGCTCAACGACACGCTGCTGCTGGCGCTGCTGCCCGCCCTGGTGGTGCTCCTGGGCACCGCCCTCGTGCTCGGCCTGCATTGGCCGGTCCTCGGCGCGGTGGTGGCGGGCGCCGGCCCCGCCTATGTCGGCGCCACCGCCCTCCTGGCGACCCGGGTCATCGCGCCCGCATCCGCCCTCTCGAACGCCCTCGACACGCGGCTCGGCGGCGCCCTGAGCGATGCGATCGGCAACAACGCCGTGGTCAAGGCCTTCGGCGCCGAGGGCCGGGAGGAGGCGCGCCTCGGCCGGCTCCTGGCCAAGTGGCAGCGGCGCACGCACCGCACCTGGATGATCATCACCTGGAGCGGTACCGGCCAGCTCGGGCTGCTGCTGGCGCTGCGCACCGCCATCGTCGCCACCGCCCTGGGGCTGTGGTGGCGCGGGGAGGCGAGCCCGGGCGACGTCGCCTACGTGCTCACCACCACCTTCGTGGTGCACGGCTACCTGCGCGAGATCGGCGGCCACATCAACCATCTGCAGCGGGCGGTCAACGAGATGGAGGAGCTGGTCGCCCTGGCGGCCGAGCCCGTCGGCGTCGCCGACAAGGCCGGCGCGGTCCCGCTCGCGGTCGCGGGCGGGACGATCCGCTTCGAGGATGTGCGCTTCCATTACGGCGCCCACGGAAACCCGCTCTACGACGGGCTGTCGGTGACGATCCCGGCGGGCCAGCGGGTCGGGTTGGTCGGCCGCTCGGGCTCGGGCAAGACCACCTTCGTCAAGCTGATCCAGCGGCTCTACGACGTCTCGGGCGGGCGGGTGACCATCGACGGGCAGGACGTGGCGGCAGCCAGCCAGGCGAGCCTGCGGGCGCAGGTCGCGATCGTGCCCCAGGAGCCGGTGCTGTTCCACCGGTCGCTGGCCGAGAACATCGCCTATGCCCGGCCCGGCGCCTCGGCGCAGGACATCGAGCGGGCGGCCCGGCTCGCCAACGCGCACGCTTTCATGGCGCGGCTGCCCAAGGGCTACGCCACGCTGGTGGGCGAGCGCGGCGTCAAGCTCTCGGGCGGCCAGCGCCAGCGGGTGGCGCTCGCCCGCGCCTTCCTGGCGGACGCGCCGATCCTGATCCTGGACGAGGCGACCTCGAGCCTCGACTCGGAATCCGAGGCCCTGGTCCAGGAGGCGATGGCCCGGCTGATGCACGGGCGCACCGCGATCGTGATCGCCCACCGGCTCTCGACCGTGCAGGCGCTCGACCGCATCCTCGTGTTCGACCACGGCCGGATCGTCGAGGACGGCCCCCACGCCGCCCTGATGCGCCGCTCGGGCGGGGCCTACCGGGCCCTGTTCGAGCGGCAATCCGTCCTGGCGGAGAGCGCGTGAGGGCCACGCGCGGCGCGTGCGTTTTCCTCACGCAATGCGTGAGGGTTTCAGGGATTGTCCGGCCGGGATCCCGGGTCTACCCCCGACGGGTTTCCGGGCGGGACCGCGCACCATGACCCTCCACACCGGCCAGTGCCATTGCGGCGCGGTGCGCTTCCGGGCGCGGCTCGGCGACGGCTTCACGTCGATCCGCCGCTGCACCTGCTCCTATTGCCGGATGCGCGGCGCCGTGGTCGCCATGGCGGAGGCGGGCGGGGTCGAGATCCTGCAGGGCGCGGAGACGCTGACCCGCTACCGCTTCCACACCGGGACGGCGGAGCACTTCTTCTGTTCCCGCTGCGGGATCTACACCCATCACCAGCGGCGCTCGAACCAGGCCCTCTACGCCGTGAACGTGGCGTGCCTCGCTGGGGTCAGCCCGTTCGATTTCCCCGCGGTGCCCGTGATGGACGGGGTCAACCACACCAACGACACCGGCCAGCCGACCCGCCGGGCCGGCACGCTGCGGTTCGATCCGGCCGGCACGGATCGCGCCTGACAGGCCTGGTTTCACGAGGTCCGTGATCTTGTGCGGGTCCAGGGCGGAGCCCTTTGGAAACCCGGTTGCCGCGCCGGGGCTGGATTCCGGCAAGCAGAGGAGTGCAAGGTCCGGGCGTCACGACGAACCGGGACGGTCCGATGAAGCTCCTCTACTCCCCCGCCTCCCCGTATGCCCGCAAGGTGCTGGTGCTGGCCCACGAGACCGGGCTGATCGACCGGATCGCCGTCACCGCCGCCGGCGCCTCCCCGACCGGCCCCTCCCCCGAGGTCGCCGCCCACAATCCCCTCGGCAAGGTCCCGGCTCTGGTGCTGGAAGACAGCACCGCCCTCTACGACAGCCGGGTGATCTGCGAGTATCTCGACGGCCTCTCGGACGGCCCGCGCCTGTTCCCCGAGGGTCCGGCGCGCTGGGACGCGCTCACCCGGCAGGCGCTCGCCGACGGCCTGCTCGATGCCGCGCTGCTCACCCGCTACGAGCGGGTCCTGCGCCCGGAGGCGCAGCGCTGGGCGGCCTGGGAGGCCGGCCAGGTGGCCAAGATCACGGCGGCGCTCGACCGGTTCGAGACCCTGGTCGCCGACATGCCGGTCCTGGATATCGGCTCGGTCGCGATGGCCTGCGCGCTGGGCTATCTCGACCTGCGCTTCCCCGATCTCGCCTGGCGCGCGGGGCGCCCCGCCACCGCCGCCTGGTCCGCGGTGTTCGAGGGCCGGCCCTCGATGGTCGCGACGATCCCGAAGGGGTGAGGCCTCGGGGCTGCGCGCCCCGAACCCCGTCAAAGGGCCGTGGGCCCTTTGGGATCCCGGATTCTACGGCCGGGCCTGGATGGCGTAGGGGTGGGATGAGGCCAGCGGGTCGGAAAAGAAGCCCTGGACCGTCCCGGCGCCCGTCCCGAAGGTGATCAGCAAAAAACCTCCGGCCAGCGCAAAATTCTTTAAGAAGTCCCAGAACAGTTCGCGGCCCTTGCCGCCCGCCCAGAAGTCGCCGGGCGCCCAGAACGGCTTCCACAGCAGCGCGGTGACGCCGCAATAGCCGGCGAGCACGAAGGCTGCCGCCCGGTCGGCGAAGCCGGTCAGGATGCACAGCGACATCCCGATCTCGACCCCGAGCCCGATCAGGATCAGCAGGGTCGCCGGTCCGGTGGCATGCACCGCCTGCCGGGCCTGGCCGACCGCGCCCTTGAAGTTGAGGATCTTGTCGAGCGCGCTGAACGGCAGGAAGAGCAGCACCAGAAGCAGGCGGACGCCGAACGCGATCGCGACGCTGAGGCTGGCCATGCGCTTGTCGCCGATTCCCGACCCGGCCCCGCGGGCCGCCGCTCCTCAAACCGCGAGCGGCACAAAGGTTTCTTCGAAGGGACTCCCGACGGCCGGCGGAACGGGGGCAGCCTTCGCAGGCCCTTCGCCGGGACGGCCGCGCTTCCCTTCGCCGTCCCTTCAGCCCCGGCAGTCCCGGATCAGCCGCCGGACGAACTCCGCGCAGGCCGCGAGCTCGTCCCGGGTCACGTATTCGTCCGCCTTGTGGGCCCGGGCGATCGAGCCCGGGCCGATCACCACCGCCGGAATCCCCCCCAGCCGCTCGAACAGCCCGCCCTCCGTCCCGTACGAAACCTTGCCATGGGCGTTGCGCCCGGCCAGCCGCTTGGCGAGCGTCACGATCGCCGCCTCCGGGCCGGTGTCGAGGCCGGGATAGTCGATCAGCGGCTCGACCTCGACGCCGCAGGCCGGATCCGTCTCCCGCATCAGCGGCGCCAGCGTTTCGGTGGCGTAGGCGATCGCAGCCGCCGCCAGCGCCCCGGCATCGTCGGCGCCGATCGCCCGGTACTCGAATTCCACGCTGCAGGCATCCGGCACGATGTTGAGCGCCGAGCCGCCCCGGACCACGCTCGACAGGCCGGTGGTGTGGGGCACGTCGTAGAGCGGGTCGCGGGCGCCGAGCCGGTCGATCGCCTCCGCGGACAGGCGGACATGCTCGATGAAGCGGGCGGCGTATTCCACCGCGTTGACGCCCGCGGGCGCCAGGGCCGAATGGCTCGCCTTGCCCCGAAAGGTGAGGCGGGACGCGGATTTGCCCTTATGCCCGACCACCACGCCCATCCCGGTAGGCTCGCCGACGAAGCAGCCGAGCGGGCGCGGCCCCCGCTCCAGCATCCAGGCGATCAGCGGGCGCACCCCGAGGCAGCCAACCTCCTCGTCGTACGAGATCGCGATGTGGAGCGGGGTCGCGAGTTCCGCCGCCATCATTTCCGGCAGCAGTGCCAGGCAGACGGCGAGAAAGCCCTTCATGTCGGAGGTGCCGCGCCCGTAGAGCCGGCCCGCCTCCTCCCGCAGGACGAACGGGTCCGACGACCAGGGCTGGCCCTCCACCGGCACCACGTCGCTGTGCCCGGAGAGCACGTAGCCGGCCCGCGTCTCGAACGGGCCGACGCTGACGAGCAGGGCGGCCTTGGTCCCGGTGGCGTCGGGCACCCGGGCGACCGCAGCGCCGTGAGCGCGGCAATACGCCTCCGCCCAGTCGATCAGCGGCAGGTTCGAGCGGGCGCTCACCGTGTCGAAGGCCACCAGGGTCTCGAGCAGCGCCACCGGATCCTGCGCGGCGGGGGTTTTGGCGGCGATCGGCATCGGGCGGCTCGCAGGGTCTCGGGGGAGGGCGTCCCGCATCCTACGGGGTTTTTGCAGGTTTCGGACCGGCGAAAACCGCCCTGCCCCGGGCTCGTCCCCGGAACCGATGGCAGGGCACGGCGTAGCCGCCGGTGAAGGTCCCGCCGCGCGCCCTGCGAGCCCGAACCATGCGCCCTCTGATCCTCGCGACCCTGATGTCGGCGGCGCTGCTGCTGGCGATCGCCCCGGCCGAGGCCCGGCCACCCCAGCGCAAGCCGCACCACCGGCACGCATCCGACATGGAGGCGACGCTGGCCCACATGGCCGAAGGCGACCGGCTCCGGAACTGGCGGGCCTGGCAGGTGCCCCGGCCCTTCGCACGCCCCCTCCCCCCGGCCACGCGGGAGCGGGTCGCCGCCCCGCCATTTACCGGCTGGGGCTACGGCGGCCCGATCCCGGGGGCCTGGCCCGGCTTCTGACCCGCTGCCCCTTCCCCGCCGAGACCGATCCCGAGGCCCGCGATGCGCCCCACCACCCGTCCCGCAGCCCGGCTCACCCATGCGGCAGCGCTGACCGCCCTCCAGGCGGCAATCGCCCACGCCGAGGCGATCGGGGTGCCGGAGAACGTCGCATTGGTCGATGCCGACGGCAACCTGCTCGCCTTCCTGCGCATGGACGGCGCCAAGCTGCTGTCCCGCGAGAGCGCGCTCGCCAAGGCGGTGACCGCCGCCTCGAACGGCGCGCCCACCGGCCGCCTCCCCGCCGATCTCGCCGTGACGGTCGCCCTCGCCTCCGGCGGGCGGCTGACCAACCTGCCCGGCGGCCTGCCGATCGTGATCGACGGGGCGTGCCTCGGCGGAATCGGGGTCGGTTCCGGCACCAGCGACCAGGATGTCGCGGTGGCCCGCGCCGCCCTGCGGGCGATCGCCGCCCAGGTTCCCGGCACCGCGCTCTGACCCCGGCGCCTCGACCCAGGTCCGGCGGCCTGTCATGGTGTGGCGGGAGGCCGGGAGACACCCCACGATGGTTCTGGATTTCCGCCTGGACGATCCGACCCCGGCCGATCCGCGCCGCCGCTGGGCCGCACTCGACCGGGACGCCCGCAGCGCCTGCTACGACAACACCCGCGCGGTCGCCGACAGCGCCGTCCAGGTGGCCGCCCGCGACGCCGCCTCGGCCGCCTACCGCGCCGCGCATCCGGCCGGTCTCGACATCCCGTACGGCCCGGGCGCCCGTAACGCCCTCGACCTCTACCCGGCCCGCGACGCCTCGGCCCCCGCCTTGGTCTTCCTCCACGGCGGCTACTGGCAGCGCGGCGCCCGGGAGCTGTTCGCCTGCTTCGCCGAGGGGCCCAACGCCGCCGGCTGGTCCGTGGCGCTGGTCGGCTACACCCTCGCCCCGGAGGCGAGCCTGACCCGGATCGCGGCCGAGATCGGCGCGGCGCTCGACTGGATCGGCAGCCACGGACCCGCCCATGGGATCGGCGGCCCCCTGGTCCTGGCCGGCTGGTCGGCGGGCGGGCTGCTGACCGCCCTGCATCTCGGCCACCCGGCCATCGCCGCGGGCCTCGCGATCTCGGGCGTCTACGATCTCGCCCCGATCCGCCAGACCGCCCTCGACGACAAGCTGCGCCTCACGGAAGCCGAGGTCGAGACCCTGTCGCCCCTGCGCCTGCCCGTGGTCGGCAAGCCGCTCTGCCTCGCCTATGGCAGCCGCGAGCTGCCGGCCCTGATCCACGATGCCCGCAACCTGCACGCCCTCCGGGCGGCGGCCCATGCGCCGGGGCCCCTGCTGCCGGTGCCCGGCGCCGAGCATTTTTCGGTGCTTGGCGAGCTGCGCCGGCCGGGCGGGATCCTGGTGCGGGCGGCACATGCGCTGCTCGGAGGCTGAACCTCCAGCGCCGCGCGACGCCGGCGTCGTGGCACCGCTAAGCGTTGCTGTTCGGCCGAAACCCGTCCCCCTGAAGAAGGCTGGCCTGCTGGGTGATGTCCCGCACCTGCTCGGTCTCGACGGGTCCGGTCCGAAGCCGGTCTCGTCCGGCTCGCCCCCTCCCCGCCCCGACCGCCGCTTGGGACCGGCCGGCCTCGATCCCGCCATGACGCTGCGGCGCGCATTCGGTTGATGCGGCTCAGAGCCTCGCACGCAACGCCGTGGCACCGTCCCATGGGAGGGAGAGCTCCCGGGAACCGGGCGTTTTGTGCGAGGCTCTTAATCCCTCCGTTCGGCGAGCGCCTGAGCGACGCGTGCGGTCTCACACCAAGTAAATCAAAGAAAAGGATTAAATTTTACATCAATCTACTGTGCTTATCCGCACATCTACTTCGATCGGAACCGGCTATGTTGGGTTCATCGGCACAGGACGCGGTGTCCCGGGCCACCACGACGAACACGGGCGGAGCCTCGAATGACGCGCATCACAACTCAGCGCTTCCTGACCCTCGGCCTCCTGGCCGGTGCCCTCGCCCTGCCCATGGCGGCTCAGGCCGGCGAGGGCCCGGGCGGCAGCCGGCAGGCTGCCGGCGGCGGCCACATGAGTTCCTATGTCAGCGATCCCTCCCACGATCCGCGCTCCCTGCATTCGCAGCGCGTGGGCAGCGGTCAGCTCCTGGGTGCCCCGATGGTGCATGACAGCGGCCACGCCACGGTCGCGCGCCGCAGCGTGATCGATCCCCATTGGGCGTCCGGGCATGCGGAGCGCCGCGGCCGGCGCTGAGGCACCCCGAGACCGCCTCGCGCATCCTCCCGAACCCGATATCCGGGCGCTGCGCGAGGCCTTGAATTCCGCGTCGTCCCCAAAGCCGGAAACCCGCTTTCGGGACGCCGCGCGAGAAGCCCGTCCGGCGACCGGCTCGCGATCCCCCCACATCCCCCCGCCCGAATCCGGCACGCAGCGTCGAGCCGGCGCGGTGCGCGCGCTCCCACGTGCCCCCTGTCCGGCCTCTCCAGCCCAATCCCCTGCCGCAGAGACAGCATCCGTGAACAGCATCATCCAGGGCATCGCCAGCTTCCAGGGGAGCGTCTTCCCCGGCCAGCGCCAGATGTACCAGCAGCTCGTGCGCGACGGTCAGCACCCGAGCGCCCTGATCATCGCCTGCGCGGATTCCCGGGTCTCTCCCGAGCACATCACCCAGGCCGGGCCGGGCGACCTGTTCGTCTGCCGCAACGCCGGCAACATCGTGCCCCCGGCCTCCGACGTGGTCGGCGGCGTCTCCTCGGCGATCGAGTACGCCGTGGTGGCCCTGGGGGTGCGCGATATCGTGATCTGCGGCCATTCCGATTGCGGCGCCATGAGCGGCCTGATGAAGCCGGACCTCCTGAAGAAGATGCCCAGCGTCGCGGCCTGGCTGCGCCACGCCGAGGCCGCCGAGCGCATCGTCTGCGAGGCCTATCCCGAGGGTATGGATCCGCAGGAGCGCCACCGGGCCCTCGCCCTGGAGAACGTGGTGGTGCAGCTCGCCAACCTGCGCACCCATCCAAGCGTCGCCGCCGGCCTGGCCAAAGGTTCCTTACGCCTGCACGGCTGGTTCTTCGAGATCGAGTCCGGCGCGCTCCTGGCCTATGACGGCGCCACCGGACGGTTCCGTCCGATCGCGGACGCGGACATGCCCGTGGCCCAGTCGCCCCTGCCGGGGGACCGGATGCGGGCGGCGTAAGCGCCAGCCCTGTCCGCTCAAACCGGACAAAGTCGTCGGCCCACCGACGATTGATCGCCAGTGGGCCGACGACTTTGTCCGCCCGTATAGAGCCTTCGATCCACGATCTTGGCATCCGGTTAAGCCTGAATCTTCGCACCCTTTTAAGATGCCGTCGCCACACTCGCGCTGTCCGGCCGTCCCGTAAGCCCGGGATCGGCCGGACGTGCGTCCTCGGCAGGGAGCTTCGTCGATGTTCAGGTTCCTCGCGGCCCCGATCGCCTGCCTGGTCCTGACCGGGGCTGCGGCCGCACAGGAGCGGACCGACGGCCTCCGGCCGGTGGCGGCAAGCCCGGGTCCGGAAGCCGAGCCACGCCTCCTGCTCGACAGCCTCGCGCTGCGTCACCCGGAGCCCGAAGCCGCCCAGACAACCTCGGCCCTGAAGATTCCGGCGGACCTGCCCAAGGAGGCGCTCCGGGCAGCCCCCAGGCCCTGGTGCGCGCAGGACAGGCGCGTCGGCACCGGCGCCGGCTTCTGCCTGATCAACTGACGGTCCAGTACCTGCGGGGCGCTCAGGACGCCGCGGAGACCGCGCTCGGGCCCATGACCGCGTCAGCCTCGGGAGCGCAGTCGAGGGAGGCGACGAGCAGCACCAGGACGGCGGCCAGGATCGCCGCGGCGGCGAGCACCCGGGTCAGGATCTCGGCATGTCCGCGCGCGGCATGGATCACGGCACAGCCCAGCGCGAAGGCGCAGACCTGCGCGGCCGGTACGGCGAGAGCCGCCGTCATGGGCCCGCCGCCGGACCCGCGGAGCGGGATCGCGCGTCGCTGTGCATGGCTCACGATCCTCAATCCGCCCCGAGGGAGACGATCCGGGACCGTATGGACGGGTCCCGCGGCGGCGCGTCCCCCATATGGGTCAGGCCCGGCCGGGATCGGCACCGGGTCACACGAGCGTCACGGCATCGTGACTGCCGGCCTTGCCGTCCCTCAAGCCTCCGGATCGTAGCTCTGCCCGGGTCTGGAATCCCCGGCCAGGGCGTAGGTGGCCTCGGCGACGCGGCGCAGGGGGCCTCCCGGGCCGGACCGCTTCCACAGGCGGGTGTTGAGAGCCGCTACCGGATCGCGCCCCGGCAGGGTGAAGCCGCGGGCCACGAGAATCTCCAGGATCTCGCCCGCGTGCAACGGCCGGCCCGCCTCCAGGATCCCCGCGCAGGCCGCCTCCACCAGCGCGCGTCCGTAGCGGCGGGCGGCCGCCGCATCCTCCGTGAAGGCGATTGCCGGCGGGATCCCGTCCGCCTCCTCAGGATGCGCTGGGCCGTGTCGGGTCTCGCGCGGTGGGGGATCCCAGGCCTCGAACCCGGTCGGGTCCGAGACCGGCCGAGCCCTGCGCGGCAGGCCGGCATCGACGGGCGTGTCGTGGGCCACGACCGCCGCCGACTCCGGGGCGGGGCGGGCAGGATGGCCCGGTCCACCCCGCCCCCGATCGGCCGGGGCCGGTCCGCCCACCGACCCGCTCAAGCGCCGGCCGAGTTCCAGGTAAAGCACGAGATCGGCGATCTCCCGGTCGAGCGCCTCCCGCTGCCGGCGCAACGCGGCGAGCCGCGCTTCGATCTCGTCCTCTGACAGGCTCATGCCTCATTCCCTTCAGCGCGAGGGAACATCTACCGCATTCCGATTAGCCTGGGAATACCTTGAGCCGTTCCATTCCCAAAATTGAAGGGAACGCGATGGAATAGACAGGGTATGGACGGCATTCCATATGGGCCCACTAAATTCCCTGCCGACGCGCTTTCATTCCCTTCGTGGAAGCCGGGCGCGGCGGTACCAGCAGCGCGCTCGGATCGGCCGGGTGCAGGGTCAGGCCGCCATCGTCGAGCACCATCGGCAGCCGCGGAAACACCTCGCGCAGATGCGCCAGATCGGCCTTGAAGGCCTGCCGGAAACTGCGGATCGAGGCGTTCTCGGCCCCGAACTGCGCGTGCAGGTTGTTCCAGGTCAGCCGCAGCGGGCGCGGCAGGGCGCGCAGCCGGTAGCCGGTCCAGAACAGCAGGTCGAGCTTGCGCGCCGAGCCGGAAAACGCCCGCGCCGCCCGCACGTCCACCGGCAGCGCGTGCTTGATCAGCGTCTCGTAGAATTCCGGGTCGAACCGCACCGTCCGGCCCGCCTCGTCCTCGCCCTCCCCGGCCCGGGGCTTCCACAATTCCAGGCTTCGGAACGGCGGGACGTTGAGGGTGGTGGCGCTGTCGCGCCCGTCCCAGAGGCCGATCTGCATGGTGCAGGCGGCCAGCCGGTTCAGCTGCTCCTTGAACTGCCGGATGGTGCCGCGCTCGCCGCCGGTCACCGCGAAGCCCATCTCGCGCATGAGGGCCGAGAGCGTCTCGGCGACCTTCACGGTCGGGCTGCGCTGGCGTACCGCCTCGGTGCAGAGGTGCAGCAGCACCAGCCGGGCCTTCGGCCCATAGGGCAGCCCCTGGGGCTCGAAGGCGCCGGTCTCCGGATCCTTGATCCGCCCGGCCATCAGGCTCAGCGAGTTGCGCCCGTAGGTGCGGGTGAATTCGCGCACCGGTCCGGGGTCGCGATAGGGCAGGCCGCAGAGCGCCAGCACGGAATGGATGTGCTGCAGGCTCGACGGCACTGCCGGCTCGCTCTCGATGACGAGGCGCACCGCGTCGCGGCGGCGCTGGTCGCGCGACAGCTGGGCGCGGCGGAGTTCCTGCTCCCCGAGAACGGCGGCCTCGGCATCGCGCGCGCGCTGGCGGTGCAGCACGTGCTCGACGATCTGCGCGAACAGGAAGCCGCCGCGTGCCGCCTCGATCTCGGCTCGCAGATCCGCATCCTGGATCGCGGCGATCTTCTCCTCGATGCCCATCGCCCCTCAGTCCGAGCCGCATGCGGGCGCACCGCTCCGGAATGCGGAGGGGCGGCCCGATCCTGCCATGCCACGATTCACCGGCCGGGGCTCCGGTTCGATCGGGCTTGTCCCGGCAATCCACGCTTCCCCGGGGAGCACGCGATCGGCTGCGGCGCAGAGTTGCATACGCGCGGATCGGGGCCTTCGACCCACGCAGAGTTCGATACGCCCGGGCTTCAGCGTTCTATCCCCACATTCCACCGCTCCGAGCCCGAATCCGCGCCGAATCCGATACGGGACCGCGCAGAATCCGATACGCGCACCAGCCGGATGCCCGCAGACTCCGATACGGCACAGCGCAGAATCGCATGCACACCTGCGCAGAGTTGGATACGAAGAACACACTCAAACCTTTGTCCGGAATGATGAAATCGGCACTGCATATAGTCTTCCGAACTGACTCTCTGAAAGATTCCATCTTGATATTTTTCCTACTTAATGGCGCGGATGTTCGCTCTGAAGAACACAGCTGGTTCCGTCGATAGTCACATGGTTTGAAGGGAATATCCCGGATCCATCCACAGACCGGGGTTGCTTGGGATGGGGGCCTCGGAAGATCGAACCCGGCCCCTCACGCCGATGCGGTCTTTCAAGTGGCCTCGGCTTGACGTGGACGGTGCCGCCCGGTTTCTCGGAGCGACCCATTCAAGAAAGGCCGTGCCGATGCTCCCCTCTCCGATCGCTCTCCGATGACCGGCCGTCGCACCGACGGCCGCCCCGGCGGCCCCCGTTTCGGATCGCGAGCCGGCTTTCGGCCCGGCGGCCGTCCCGGCGGATCCGGACCACATCCCGAATCCGGCGCAGCCGACGGCTCCGCCGTGCTCTACGGCTGGCACCCGGTGGTTCAGGCCCTGGGCAACGCCGAGCGCGGATTGCACCGGCTGCTCGCCACCGAGAACGCCGCCGCCCGGCTGGCCGAGGAATTCGGCGACGCCCTGCGCATCACCCCCGAGCTTGTGCGGCCGAGCGAGATCGGCCGTCTGCTCGGGCCGGACGCGGTCCACCAGGGGCTGTATCTCGAGGCCGAGCCCCTGCCCGCCCCCGCCGCCGACGACCTGCCGGCCGATGCCCTGCTGCTGGCGCTGGATCAGATCACCGACCCGCACAATGTCGGGGCGATCGTCCGCACGGCCGCGGCCTTCGGGGTCGCCGGCATCGTCACCACCGTGCGGCACGCGCCGGGCGCCACCGGGGTCCTGGCGAAATCCGCCTCGGGCGGCCTGGAGCACGTACCCTTCGTCACCGTCCGCAATCTGGCGGAGGCGCTGATCGAGCTGGGCGAGCGCGGCTACACCCGGATCGGCCTCGATTCCGATGCGGCGGCGAGCCTCGACACACTCACCATCGCGCGGCCGCTGGTGATCGTCCTCGGCGCGGAGGGCAAGGGCCTGCGGGAGCGGACCCGGACCTGCTGCGACGTCCTGGCCCGGATCCCGTTCTCGGGGGCGATCCGAAGCCTCAACGTCTCGAACGCCGCCGCCATCACCCTCTATGCGCTGGGCCGCCCGCCGGCCTGAATGGCGTTCGGATACGGACCGGAAACCAAAAGGCGCCCCCCGAATCGGGGCTACGACCTAGGCAATTCCAGCATCTTGCAGTACATGAACGCCTTGAGGGGGGCGTGGGCTGGTAGGCGTACGCCGGATGCTGGACGATGCTTTTACGTATGGGGGCGGGGTCGCCAGCCTGATCGCGGTCGGCGTGTGGCTGTGGCTTGCCCGGCGGGCCTTCCCGAGCTTCGAATCCTTCGTGAAGGGTTTTGACGACGAGCTGCGTCTTGGCGCCAGCCCGGAGGAGCACGCCCGCAACGCCCGCTGGTATCAGGTCCGCCAGGCGGCCGTGGCGCTCACCGCCGTGGCCGCCCTGTGCCTGTCGATCGGCCTCGCGATCCCCGACTGAACGACGCGAATCCCGGATTCAAAAGGTCGAGACCTTTTGCGGGTGCGGGCGGAGCCCGCCGTACTCAGGGGCTCCGCCCCCAAACCCCGCCAAAGGGCTGAGCCCTTTGGAAACCCCGTCTTTGGCGGTCAGGCAATGGCCGCGGCGATCGCGCCGGCCGTGGTGATCCAGATCCGGTCCCGGTGGGCCGCGATATGGCCGAGCGCCGCCCGGAGGGGCCGCAGCCGGTGGGGCTGGCCGACGATGTACGGGTGGAGCGCGATGCCCATCACCAGCGGTGCGGCGGCGGATTGCTCCAGCATCTCGTCGAAGGCGTCCACGATCGCGTCGGCGAACTGGCGGCCGGTCTCCTTGCGGGCGACGATCGCCGGGATGTCGTTGAGCTCCTGCGGATAGGGCACGGCCAGGATCCGGCCGCCGCCCCGGGTCGCCATCCAGGTCGGCTGGTCGTCATGGCACCAGTCGAGCAGGTAGCGGTAGCCGGCCTCGGCCAGCAGGTCGGGCGTGACCCGCGACTGCGAGATCCAGGGCCCGAGCCAGCCGGCGGGCGCCCGGCCCTCCTCCCGGGTCAGGATCGCGGTGGCCTCCGCGATCAGGGCGCGCTCCTCCGCCTCGGGCAGGGTGCCCTGCCGCTCGGCATTGGTGCGGCCGTGGCCGACGATCTCGTCGCCCCGGGCCCGGAACGCCTCGATCAGGCCCGGGCAGTCCCGGTAGAGCCGGCTGTTGACCAGCACGCTCGCGGGCAGGCCCAGGGCGTCGAGGGTCTCCCGCAGCCGCCAGGCCCCGACCCGGTTGCCCCAGTCGCGCCAGGCGTAGTTGAGCACGTCGGGCTGCGGCCCGCCCGGGGCCAGCTCCGCCCCGAGCCCCGACCCGAAATCGAAGGTTTCCAGGTTGAGCCCGACATAGACCGCGAGCCGCTTAGCCCCGGGCCAGTCGTAGGCCGGCCGGTCCGGCAGGGCGCTGTAGCGGTAGCGGCCGTGCTGCGCGGCCGAGGGAGCATCATTCATCGCGGGTCCAGTGTCCGGAGGCAGCCGACCAGATAGGCCGGATCCGGGCCGCCGACACCGCGCGCCTGTTCCGACGGGCGGCCCTGCTGTACCGGAGCGCATGCGCGACCGCCTGCGGCGGTCCGGATGTCGAGGGAGAATCCGCTTTGCAGCCTGTCGCCGATCCGACGGCCAACCCACCGCGCGAGGACGGGCGCCCGGTCGTCTCGGATATCGCCGCGCGCCTCGAACGGCTGCCGATGTCGCGCTACCAGCGAAAAATCTTCGCGATCATCGCCTCCGCGTGGCTGGTCGACCAGATCGACGTGGCACTGCTGACCTTCCTGCTCGGCTCGATCGTGGTGGCTTTCGGGCTGACCCCCACGGAGGCCGGCCAGCTCGCCGCCATGACCTTCGCGGGCCAGCTCGTCGGCAACATCGTCGCCGGCACCGCCTCCGACCGGTTCGGCCGCAAAGCGGTGTTCCAGGTGACCATGGTGGTCTGGGGCCTGGCGAGCCTCGCGGCGGCCACCGCCTGGAGCCTGCCCGTGCTGATGGCCTGCCGGTTCCTGATCGGGGTGGGCGTCGGCGGCGAGGCGCCGGTGGCGCAGGCGATGGTCTCCGAGATCGTCCCGGCCCCCGTGCGCGGCAAATACATCGCGATCCTGGAGGGATTCTGGGCGGTGGGCTACGTGCTGTCGGGGGCGATCAGCTTCTTCGTGCTGCCCTATCTCGGCTGGCGCTGGGCCTTCGTGGTGGTCGGCCTGCTGTCCCTGGTGGTGCTGGCGGTGCGCCGCTCCATGCCCGAATCGCCCCGCTGGCTCGCCGAAGCCGGCCGCCACGCGGAGGCCGAGGCGGTGATGGCCACGATGGAGCGCGCGGTCGAGCGCGCCACCGGCCGCCCCCTGCCCCCGGTCACCCCGCCGGTCGCCGCCGCGGTGGCGGAGACGGTCCCGGCTCCCCGGCTGAGCGCGGTGGCGACCCTGTTCGCGCCGGCCTACCGGATGCGCACCGTGATGGCCTTCGGGCTGTGGTTCTTCGCGCTGATCGGCTTCTTCGGGCTCAATTCCTGGATCGCGGTGCTGCTCAAGGAGCGCGGCTTCTCGATCGTCGGCTCGGTGGGCTTCGTGACCCTGATCACGCTCGGCGGCATCCCGGGCTTCGCCACGGCGGCATGGCTGCTCGAGCGGATCGGCCGCAAGCCGACCACGGCTCTGTTCCTCGTCTGCGCGGCGGCCGCGGCCTGGCTGTACGGCAATGCCGGCGGCGAGCCCGTACTGACCGTCGCCGGCCTCGCGGTGACCGGGCTGTTCGTCGCCGGCTTCGTGATGCAGTTCTTCATGTTCGGCATGTGGAGCTGCCTCTACGCCTACACGCCGGAGCTGTACCCGACCCGAGCCCGGGCCACGGGGGCCGGGTTCGCCTCGGCCTTCGGGCGGATCGGCGCCATATTGGGGCCGATGATCGTGCCGGTGCTGGTGCGGGATTACGGCCCGGCCACCGCCTTCCAGGTCGGTGCGGGCGGCTTCCTGATCGCCGCCCTGCTGGTGCTCACCCTCGGGGTCGAGACGCGCGGCAAGGTGCTGGAAGCCGTCTCGCATTGACGAGACCCGCCTGCCAGGGACGAGATCGGGTTTCCAAAGGGCTCAGCCCTTTGGCGGGGTTCAGGGGCGGAGCCCTTGAGCGCACGGCCCGAGGCCCGATAGCAGGGCTCCGCCCTGCACCCGCACAAGGTCTCGACCTTGTGGATCCAGTCACAACCATGGAGTCCCCAAAAAATGCCTGTCGTGGACATGCGCAGCCGGCCGACCTTCCTGCACAAGTTCTTCGGCGCCGAGCCGGACACGCCGGAATTCGGCGTCGCCCGCTGGCTGAACGCCCGGGTCGGCAGCCGCGAGGTCGAGCACTTCACCCGCGGTGCGACGATCGACGGGTTCCGTGCCGAGATGGACGGGGCCGGGATCGACGTCGCCGTGATGGTCGCCCGCTCGGTGCCGGGGGTCCGGATCTCGAACGACGCCCTCGCGCAGGCCGCCGGGCACGATCCGAAGCGGCTGATCGGCATTGCGTCGGTGGATCCGGTGAAGCTCGGCCGCAAGGCCGCGGTCGCCGAGGCCAAGCGTGCCGTGACCGAGCTCGGCTTCAAGGGGATCAACCTCGATGCCGGCTTCTACCGCGAGGGCATGCGGGCCGACGACGAGCGGCTGATGCCGCTCTACGAGCTGTGCGAGAAACTCGCGGTGCCCGCCTTCGTGATGTCCGGCCCGACCACACCGGACCTGCGCCTCAACGATCCCCTGGCGGTGGACCGGGTCGCCAAAACCTTCCCAAAGCTGCCGATCGTGTGCTGCCACGGGTTCTACCCGCACGTCGCCGAGATGGTGACCGTGGCCTTCCGCAACGAGAACGTGTTCGTCTCCCCGGACATGTACACGTTCGCCCCCGGCGGCGGCCTCTATGTCGAGGCGGCGAACGGCTTCATGAAGGACCAGTTCCTGTTCGGGTCCTCGTTCCCGTTCCGGCCGATGCGCCAGGGCGTCGAGGATTTCCGCGGGCTCGGCCTGTCGGAGGAGGCCCTGGACGCCGCCCTGTGGCGCAACGCCGACCGCCTGCTCGGACTCGGCCTGGCCCAGGGTTAGTCCCGGGTTTCCAAAGGGCTCAGCCCTTTGGCGGGGTTCAGGGGCGGAGCCCTTGAAAACAGCGGGCTCCGCCCGCACCCGCAAAAGGTCCCGGACCTTGTGAATCCGGGACTTTGCCGTCAGGCGGCCCGGACGTTGGCCAGAAAGTCGCCGACCGCGCCGCGCAGGGCGCTGGCCTGGCGGGTCAGGTCGCTGGCGGCGTCGAGCACCTGGGACGAGCCGTGGCTGGCCGTGTCGGCCGCCTCGCCCACGCCGGCGATGTTACCCGAAACCGCGCGGGTATCCTGCGAGGTCTGGCCGGTGGTGCGGGCGATCTCGGCGGTGGCCGCGCCCTGCTGCTCGACCATGGCGGCGATCTCGGCCCCGATCCGGGCGAGGTTGCGGATCACCTCGGTGATGCCGCCGATCGACCGGACCGAGGCCTCGGTGGAGCCGGTGATCTCGGCGACCTTGGCGGCGATCTCTTCGGTGGCCTTCGCGGTCTGGCCGGCGAGATTCTTGACCTCGGCGGCCACAACGGCGAAGCCGCGGCCCGCCTCCCCGGCCCGGGCCGCCTCGATCGTGGCGTTGAGCGCCAGCAGGTTGGTCTGGCCGGCGATGTCCGAGATCATCGCGACGATCTCCCCGATGCTGCCGGCGGCCTGCGCGAGGCGGCGGACCTCCCCGGCCATGCCGTCCGCATCCCGGGTGGCAGACGCCGCGAGGTCGGCCGAGGCCCCGACCTGCACGCCGATCTCCCGGACCGAGGCGGTGAGTTCTTCGGTCGCCGCCGCCACCGTATCGGCCGAGCGGGCGGCCGAATCCGCGGCGCCGGCCACCGCCCGGCTGAGGTCGGTGGTGTCCTGCGCGGCCCGGGCCATGCCGTGGGCGGAGGCTTCCAGCTGCTCGGCGGCGGCCGAGACCGCCTCGACGATGCCGCCGATCTGCCGGTCGAAGCGGTCGGCCAGGCTCAGGGCGGCGGTACGCTGCGCGGCGGCGGTCTCCGCGGCGGGCTGGGGGGGACGCGGCGCGCGCCGCCGCCACGCGCATCGCCGCCGGCCTCGGGCTGACGCTGGACGCGGCCATCGCGGGCCTGCGCGGTTCCCGGCCCGGGCCGGATCCGGAGCCGCCGCGCAGGAAGCCACCGCCGCGGCGGCCCTTCGCGTGGGCGCAGCCGAAGGAGCCGGTGAAGCCGATCACCGTCGAAGAGTTGCGGCGCCAGAAGGCGGAGACGGAGGCGTGGAAGAAGCGGGCCGCGGCCTCGGTCGAGCTCAAGCGGAAGCGGGAGCGGGCCGAGCAGGAGGCCTACGCCGCCGAGCAGCGCGCCGCCCAGGCCGAGCGCGACCGGGAATGGGCCGCCGCCCAGGCCCGCCGGAAGGCACCCTGAGGTTCGGGTCAGGCCGTCTCGGGTCCGGCGGTGACGGTCTGGCCCGCCAGCGCCGGGGCGTCGTCGCCGTGGCGGCCGGCGGCGATCACGCGCTTGATCGTCGAGCGGGCGGCGTCGATGGCGATGGCCGCGGCCGACAGGGTCCGGGCCTCGGTGGGCCGCTCCAGGGCGTGCCGGGCGATGTCGCCGGCCAGATCGTCGATCTCGCGGGCGAGCATGATCAGGCGTTCGGGATCGGGCGCATCCTGCGCCTCCTGCCGGATCGCCAGGAGCCGGTCGGTCGCCTCCTCGATCCGCTCGCGCCGCAGCCGCGAGAGCCGCTGCCCGACCCAGGCGACGCCCGAGCCGATGCCGCCGCCCAGGAAGGCGACGAGATAGATCCAGGTCTCGTAGCGCTCGACGAAGCTCTGCTGCTCGCGCTCGAAATAATCGACCGCCCCCGGATGGATCGGCAGCCGCGCGCTCGTGGCGCCCGCGGTGCTGTCATAGGCCGGGGCCTGGACGTAATCGGCGGCCGAGGTCGCGTTGGCCATGCCGCTGCGCAGCTCGAACAGGTGCTGGGTCACGTCCGCCGCCCCCGGGCGGGACAGGCTCGCACGCGCCATGAGCCGGTAGGAGGCGCCGACCGTGTGCACGTCCGCCTCCGGCACCTTGGGCCTGCCCCCGAAGGTCTCGGCCGGCATGCTCACCATCTGGAGGCGGGGCATCCGGGCCACGATGGCGTCGGCATTCTCCACGTCGACGAAGGCGACCTTCCCGGTGGGGCTCACCGCCTGGACGCTTTCGACGATGCGCTGCGCCGCCGGGGCGGTGGGGGCGATCACCGAAACCACGGCGTCCACCGCCTTGCGGGTCAGGGCGGCGGTCAGGTCGGCCTCGCCGACCTCCACGAGGGCGACCTGCCCGGGCGGGAGCGGTCCCGTGCTGTCCTGGCCGGCCAGCGTCAGGCCGTAATGGGCCAGCATCGACCGGATCAGCGTCTCGTCGGCGTCCCGGTGGGCGAGGATCGCGAGGCGCTTGCGGTCGAGATCGGGAAACGCCGTGATGCCCGAGGCCTCGGGCGAGGCGATGATCATGGCCTGATCGCGCAGGATGGCGAGGGTCAAGCCGTTATCCGGCAGCGCGACGTCGGGTCGGACCACGGCCAGGTCGGCCCGGCCGTCGCCGAGTGCCTCGGCGCTGTCGCGCACGTCGTCGAAGGGCAGGATCTTGAGCCGGATCTCCTTGTGCCGCTTCGCCAGGGCGTCGGCATAGGCCTGGATCACGGCCGGCTCGGTGCCGGCCTCGCGGGCGACCGCCACCGTCAGCACCGTCGCGCGCGAGGCCCAATAGGCCGCAGCGGCGGCGAGACCGAGCCCGATGGCGAGGATCAGAAAGACGATCTCCGGGCGCAGGAGCAGCGTGCCGAACCGCCTCATCGGCCGTGCCCTTCCCCGTCCAGGACCGGAACCCGCCCGACCTCTGCGGACGAGGCCGGGCGTCGGTCGGATCTCGGCTCTATCCTAGCGCCTGATGGTTTCGGAAAACCGGTTCCCACGTTTCCGCATCAGGCGCGATATCAGCGGCCGCGGCGGCTCAGCCAGCCGGCCACGAAGGCGAGCGCGGCGATGCCGAGCAGGGTGCTGCTGCGGTTGGTGTCGGCGTAGCGGACAGCCTGGCGGCCGTAGGTCTCGCCGCGGCGGCGGGCCTCGCGGGCGTAGCGGCGGCCGTCATCGATGAGGTGGTCGGCACGCTCGGAAGCGGCTTGAGCCAGGTGCCGGCCATCCTCGGCGAGATCCTCGGCCCGGTCGCGGGCGCGGCCGTAGACGTATTGCGCGCCGCCGGCCACCTGATTCACGGCGCCGCGGACCTGCCGGCCCGCATCGCCGGTGAGGCCACCAAGGGTGGTCTGGGCCCGGCCCTTCACGTGACGGGATGCGCCCTCGATCTGGTCGCGGTTCATGCTGCTCTCCTGGTTTCACGGTTGATCGGGACGGGACCGGCGCTGCCGGCCCCGCCGATCGGCCTCAGCTCCGGCCGGTGACCTTGTCGGCCAGGTTCTTGGCGCCGTCCTTGACGTCGCCCACGGTCTTCTGCGCCTCGCCCTTGAGCTCCTGCGCCTTGCCCTCGGCCACGAGCTTGTCGTTGCCCGTCACGTTGCCGGCGGCTTGCTTGACGTTGCCGACGGCCTCGTTGGCCAGGCCCTTGATCTTGTCGGTGGTGCTGCTCATCGAAACTCTCCTTCAGGGTTGCGTCATGGCCGGCTTGTGCCGGTCGGGAGGGGTCCCTGCCGGAGGGCGGGGACCGATGGGGATCAGGCGCGGCGGGTCTCGTAGGCGCCGAGCAGGCTGACGGGCTTGGGGGCTCCGAAGCGGCCGCCCAGGAAACCGGCGAGCGCACCGAGCACCAGCGCCAGGGCGGCGTAGAAGGCGCCCTGCGTGGCCGCGGACTTCGCGGCGACGGCGGCGGCTTCAGCCTTCTGCTTGGCCGTGGCGACCGCCTGGTCGTACTGCTTCTCGTAATCCTGGACCTGCTGGCGGGCCTGCTCGACCGGGATGTTCTGCGCCTTGGCGAGGGCGTCCGCAGCCCGGGCCTCGGCCTGCTGCTTCTGGGCCGGATCGCCGGTGAACAGGGCCTTCACGGCCGCCACGGCGGCATCGCGGGCCGCCTGCGGGTCCTGGCCGGCGGCCTGCTGGCGCACCGTGCTCTCGATCCCGTCGAGCGGGTTCGTGATCTTGGCGAGCGAGGGCGCGGCGGCCTGGGCGGCCGTCTGGACCGTGCCGCCGACGAGGCTGCCGGCCCCGCCCAGCGTGCTGGTCACGCCGCTGAAGGCGCCGCCGATGAGGCCGCCGACCGCGGAGGTAAGAAGGTAGAGCACCACCAGGGTCGTCACCGCCCAGGAGACCAGACCGTGCAGGCCCGCCGTCCCCGGCAGCGGCTTACCGGACAGCCGCCCGGCGATGGCGCCGCCGACCAGAGCCGCCACGATGCCCGAGGCCACGAACCAGATCCCGGCGCCCATGGAGGCGGTCGAGGCGGCGGGGTTGTCGGCGGCCACGGGGCCGAAGGACGCCAGGCCCACGCCGGCACCGATCAGGTTCAGGATCACCTGGGTCACCAGCGCCGTGGTGGCACCGGCGAAGATCGCGCCCCAGGAAACCTGGTTCAGCAGGACGTCGCGCGTCTCGGCGGTCGCTCCTGCGGCCACGGGGGACGCGGTGGTCTGGATGGTGGTCACGCTGTTACTCCGGGTCGTCGGTCGTCTGTGGACGTGGAAGCTGGGATCAGTCGCGGCTGGCGCTGATGAGGAGGCCGAGGCCGAAGCCGGCGAGGCCGGCGACCAGCAGGGAGGCGAGCGGGTACTCGGCGACCTGATGGCTTACCTCGCGGGTGCCGCGGCGCAGGTAATGACCACCGCGCTCGTAGGCCTCCTCGGCGTAGTCGGCGGCCTCATCGGCCGCGTGCCGGACCGTGTCGCGGGCCTGGCCGTAGAGGTTCTCGGCCTGTCCGCTGGCCTCACGGAAGCGGCCCTCGACGGAATCGGTCCGCGAGCCGGTGAGGTCGCCGACCGCACCCTGTTCCTTGCCGCCGAATTCCTTCGCGGCGCCCGTGATCCTGTCGATATCGACCATCTCGTTCTCCGGTTGAACTTGGTTCGTGGCGAACGGCACCGGGGGTGGCGCCCTTCGGAAACGTGGCTCAGTCGTCACGGGGCTCGGCCGGCCTGGATGGCCGGGGTGCCCGCTTCTGACGCTTCCCCTCGGCCGCGATCCGGGAATCGCCGGTGAGCTTGCCGATGGCCTCCTTCACCGAGGCCTGGAGGTGCTCGGCGGACGGGACTTTCGTGCGTTCGGTCATGGGCACCTCGGCGGGCTTCAGCAGACCCCGGACCGGACATCAGATGTGCGCGACATTCGCGCGTTCAATGGTACAAAAGGACTAGATTTTTAGACGAAAGAGACGAACTTCAGCAGGGGATTTTGCGCGAGACCCGGCCTGGGCGATCTCGAATATTTGTATGGATCGGCCCCGGGATTCGGTGTCGATCGGCCAGACCTTCTGTCTTCGACGCATGCCGTCACGACCTGTCCGGCTCCCCTGACGTTGATCCCTGCCCTGTCGGCAGCGGGGCTCAAACGGGTTGCGCACAAGCAGGTTCCCTGACCTACGTTATTTTTACTGGTATGCCTGCATCACTGACGCGGTTGTTATCGATCAGAAATGGTCTCCCGCCCGTCGATAGCCGGAGATCGCCGGCCGATTCAGGCGTCGTCCCCCGTACGGTGCCGGTCCAGGCGGCCCATCGGCCTGCATCGGAACGCGCAGGCCGGAACGGTTTGCGGACCGTCGGGCCATGCGTCATCGGCGGCATGCATCCGTTCGACGGACCGTGGATATTCAGGAGCGCTGATCCGTTGGCCGTATCTGCGGAGGTTGGTCAGTCCCGCCACCGGCGGATGAAGGATCAACCCCAATGACACTCTTGATGTCGGTCGCACTGGCCCTCGCGGTGCTCGGCGCGCTCGTGACGCATTCCGCCTATCGCTTCGCGCCGGTCACGAACAAGTTCGCCGGCTGGGACGTCGCCTTCATGAGCGGCATCAGCGTCACCGCGCTGGGCAGTCTCGGTGCGTTGCTGCTGATCTTCACCGCCTGACGGCCCGGATCCCGGGACACCCCGGCCGATGCATAAGGCCACAGGGGCGGACCCATCCGACCAACGGCCTGTTCCTTTCACATGGTCAACGCGCACGCTGCCGCCGAACACCCTTTCGGTGGCACGCGCTTCAGCCCCCGCACGGCGGGGCAACGAGGATCCAAGATGGCAGAACAACTCTCCGGCCAGGACGGCCGGCAGGGCAAGCGCGGCCGGCCCGCGCTCATCGTCCTGATCGCCAGCGTCGCGCTCATGGTCGCCGCACTGGCGGGGCTGATGACGTGGCAGGGCGCAAGCTCGCCGCCGGATTACGCCAGCCAGAGCCAGGCGGCCTCGCGCAAGCAGGTCACCGGCAGCGAGAACGGTACCGGCGGTGCGACGTCGCCTTCGAACAGCAGCGCGGTTCCGGGCGGCAACCCGTCCTATCCGCAGCCGGCCGCGCGCAGCGCCAATCCGTGACCCGACACGATCACCGGTGCGCGGCGGAGATCTGCCGCGAGCAGGGCTGGAACGTCGGGACCTGCCTCGTCGGTGATGCCGGCTACGGCCCCACCGTGATCCAGATCACCGCGGTGGGCGACAGGATCATGCTGGCCAAGATCGTCAGCCACGGCTGTGTGGCCGTCGCCTACAACGAGGCGCAGGCGTGGTCCCTGTCGCTGCGCAACTGGCGCGCGGTCGGCTGATCCGACGCCGGTGTGCTACGGAGCGGTCCGGGTGCGCCCACCGGGCGATTCGGCTGGAACCGTGCGGCGCCGAAGCCTCCCGGACGCTTAGTATGGGTCCGGGAGCGCGGGCGCGGCGGTCCGACGGCATCGCCGACCAAGGGCCAATCTACGAGGTACGCCATGACATCGCTGCTCGATCAACTCCGCGCCATGACCGTGGTGGTCGCCGATACCGGCGACATCGGCGCCATCGAGAAGCTGAAGCCGGTCGATTGCACCACCAATCCGTCGCTGCTTCTGAAGGCGGCCAGCATGGAGGGTCTCGCCCCGATCGTCGACGAGGCGGTGGCCTGGGGCAAGACGCAGGGCGGCGAGACCGAGGATGTCGTCCAGGCGGTGGCCGACAGGCTCGCCGTGTCGGTGGGCTACGAGCTGACCAAGCTGGTGCCGGGCCGCGTCTCCACCGAGGTCGACGCCAACCTGTCGTTCAACACCGACCGGACGCTGGAGAAGGCCCGGGCGATCGTCCGCGCCTACGACGAGCGCGGCGTGTCGCGCGACCGGGTGCTGATCAAGATCGCCTCGACCTGGGAGGGCATCCAGGCCGCCCGCGTGCTCCAGCGCGAGGGCGTGGACTGCAACCTGACCCTGCTGTTCTCCCTGGTCCAGGCCATGGCCTGTGCGGATGCCGGCGTGTTCCTGATCTCGCCCTTCGTCGGCCGGATCACCGACTGGTACGCCAAGGCCGAGGGCAAGACGTTTTCGGGCGCCGAGGATCCGGGCGTCCAGTCGGTGCGGGCGATCTACGCCGCCTACAAGGCGCGCGGGATCAAGACCGTCGTGATGGGCGCCTCGTTCCGCACCATCGGCCAGATCCAGGCGCTTGCCGGCTGCGACCGGCTCACCATCTCGCCCAAGCTCCTGGAAGAGCTCGCCGCGACGGAGGGCCGCCTCCCCCGCGCCCTGTCGCCCGACTCCTACGGCGAGGCGCCCGAGGTACCGGCGACCGACGAGTTCTCGTTCCGCTGGGAGATGAACGAGAGCGCCATGGCGACCGAGAAGCTCGCCGAAGGCATCCGGCAGTTCGGCAGCGATCTCCGTGCGCTCCACGCGCTCATCCGCGAGCGGCTCGCGCGCGGGTGATCTGAGCGCGTTCCTATGCCAAGAGGCAGGCCGGCCCGGAACGCCGCCGCGGCCCGCGCGTCGCCGGTGGATCGTTCCGGACGACCGCCGAGTTTAATCCCCGCCGCATCTGCCGCGGTTCGGAGTGTGCCGTGTACAATCCCTTCTTCTCCTGGATGATGCTGGCGATCGAGGCCCAGCGCGTTGTCGAACTGCGCCTGGTCCGCCTCGCCTGGGGCGGCAGCGAGGGGATGGCCGAGGCGCAATCCATGGTCACGGAGAAGATGCAGGCCGCCGGCGAGGCCATGACGACGCTGATGACGGGCGGCTCCCCCGAGACGGTGATCGCCCGCTACCGCGAACACGTCGCGTTCAACACCAAGCGCCTCACCGCGGCCTGACCCTCGGGTTATCACTCCACGTCAGGAACGGAATACGACGTCTGCCATGATCGAGCCGAACCAAACCGCCTTCATCGTGAAGGTCGCGCGCCGGGACGAGGACGCCCCGGACTGCCTGCTGACGGTGTTCTACGCGGTGATCGCGGACAATCCCGACAGCGGCGTTCAGATCGTCAAGGAGGCCGTGAAGGACGGCGCCGAGGTCACGCTGACCGAGGTGCGCCTATCCCAGGCCACCGCCCAGGCCATCGACCTGCGGCCCGGCTACGCGCGGGCGCTCTGAGGCGGACTGGCGGGGATCGCTTCGGCTTCCACGCCCACCCGTGTTGAGGGGCGAAATCGGATGGGCGTGGAAGGCCAGCGATCGGCTGGTGCAGTCTGGGTAGATCGACAGGGTTAACGATTCCTTGCGATCGATACCCGCTCAGGAATGCGGGGCAATCCAGCCCAGGACCGTCGCGCAGCGCTCAGCCTGATGGCGGGTCAGCCCGGAGGCCACGGCCGCGCCGTTGCGATAGACCACGAAGGTGCCGTCATCGGTCGCGCGGATCTTGATCGAGGCCATCATACGCCTCCCGCGGCGAAGGTGTGAAGCTGGGTCAGGCCGGCGGAGGTGATCTGCCAGATCGCGCATTCGTCGCCGTGACCGACCCGCTCCAGATGGCCGACGCTTTCGAGGGCGGTGAGCCGGCTGTGATCGGCGGGCCAGGACGCGTTCGGCTTCCGCTGGATGGAAATCTGATAATCGCCGGATTCGGCCGCCTTATTGAGCAAGCGGCGCGTGTGATTGACCAGCATTGGCACTCCGGGGCGGCTCCAATTGGGACGCATTACTTACGTACAGGCTGGCCTATATGGTCAAGCTTGGCAACCCCGCCCCGCGAAAACCCGCTGGATCGTTCCGGCCGATCGGCGCGGATCAGGACGCCAGCGCCAGATCCGCACCGGCGCAGCCCAGCCCCGCCAGGAACAGGCAGCCGCCCATCCCTTCCAGGAGGGCGCGGTACCGGGGCGCCCACAGGGATGCGGCGGCCAGGCTGGTGCCGGCGACCACACAGAACACACCCAAACCCATCATGACGGCCTCTCCGACGCCCCGCGACGGGAGGACGACACGTTTCAAGCCGGAAAGGTTGCCGACCGCGCAGGTTGTCGACAAGCAAATCGGGCGCCGACAGCAGAAGGGCCGACCGTGCGGCCGGCCCTTCGCGCAGAGGCGATGCGTTCGCGACCGGTACCGGGCCGGCGCCGGCCTTATTCGAACATGTCGGGCTGGGTCGCGGCGATGTGGCTGTAGAGCGTCTGGAAGTGCAGCCAGCCGATATAGTCGCTGCCGACATGCTCGCGGCTGTAGCGGGCGGTCTTCTCCGACAGGAGCTGCGGCTTGATGCCGGTCGCCTCGACCAGGAGCTGCTGCTTGCAGGCCCGTTCCAGGGCGATGAACCAGAACGCCGCGTCATCGATGCTGTGGCGGCTGCAGGTGAGCAGGCCGTGGTTCTGATGCAGCACGCCGCGGTTGCGGCCGATCTGCTGGGCCACCGAGAGGCCGCTCGCCTTCTCCACCGCCACGGCGCCGGCCGAGGCGCCGATCACCGCGTGGCTGTTGTAGAAGGCGGCCGCGTCCTGGCTGATCATGTCCAGCGGCCGGCCGGTCGCGCACCAGGCGGTGCCGTAGGTCGTGTGCGCGTGGCACATCGCCATGACGTCGGGATGCTCGTCGTGCACGGCGGCGTGGAGCACGAAGCCGGCGCGGTTGATCGCGTAGCGCCCCTCGACCACGTCGCCCTTGTGGTCGGCGAGGATCAGGTTCGACATGCGCACCTGCGAGAAGTGCACGCACATCGGGTTGGTCCAGTACAGCTCCGGACGCTCGGGATCGCGGATCGTCAGGTGACCGGCGAAGCCGTAATCGAAGCCGTGCATCGCGAAGGCGCGGCAGGCGGCCACGAGATGCTGCTTGCGGTATGCGCGCTCTTCGGCGTGGTTGGCGAACTGGGGGATCTCCGGGAAGATCAGGCCCGCCTGCTCGGGCTGGTAGATCGAGGTCCGCTTGCGGCCCGCGCTGTCGTTGGGCAGGTCGATGGCGATGTCGCTGTCGTGGGCATGGTCGTCCAGCATGACGGATCCTTTCGTCAGGGTGAGGGAGGGGTGAGAGGGCTCAGCGGTTGACCAGGCGCTTGGGCATCGTCAGCGCGAGGAGGCTGCCGATCGCCAGACAGCTGGCCAGCGTGTAGACGCCGAGGCTCGTGGACTTGGTGGTGTCGATGATCCAGCCGATCAGGTAGGGGCTCACGAAGCCGGCGAGGTTGCCGACCGAGTTGATCACCGCGATGCCGGTGGCGGCGGCCGCCCCCGCCAGGATGGCGGTCGGCAGGCACCAGAATTGAGCGAGCGTCACGAGCACGCCGATGGTCGCCACGGTGAGCGCGGCTTCGGCGATGACCAGATCCGTGCTGAACCGGATGCTGACCAGCCAGCCCACCGCCCCGATGAGCCCGGGCACCACGATGTGCCAGCGCCGCTCCCGGGCCGCATCGGACAGGCGCCCGACCGTGATCATCGCCACCGCCGCGGCGCCGTAGGGCAGCATCGTCAGGAACCCGATCTGCAGGGGATCGGCGACCCCCGCGCCCTTGATCAAGGTCGGCAGCCAGAATCCGACGCCGTAGAGACCCATGATGAAGAAGAAGTAGATCCCGCAGAGCAGCCAGACCCAACCGCTGGTGAAGCCGTCGCGGAAGCGATGCGCGGCCACGGAGGCGCCGTCGGCGGCGACGTTGCGGGCCAGAAGCGCCTTCTCGTCGGCGGTCAGCCACGTCGCCTTCGCGATGCCGTCGTCCAGATAGGCCAGGACGCAGAACCCCAGGATGAAGGACGGCAGCGCCTCGATCAGGAACAGCCACTGCCAGCCCGCGAGGCCGCCCGCGCCGGAGAAGGCGTTCATGATCCAGCCGGATACGGGGCCGCCGACCAGGCCGGCGATCGGGATGCCGGTCATGAACAGCGCGATGATGCCGCCGCGCCGCTCGGACGGGTACCAATAGGTCAGGTACAGGATGACGCCTGGAAACAGCCCGGCCTCGGCGACGCCAAGCAGGAACCGCAGCACGTAGAACCAGGTCGGCGACGTCACGAACATCATCGCCGCCGAGATGACCGCCCAGCTCAGCATCACCCGGGCGATCCAGATCCGGGCGCCGACCTTGTGCAGGATCATGTTGCTCGGCACCTCGAACAGGAAGTAGCCGATGAAGAAGATCCCGGCGCCGAGGCCGTAGACCGTCTCGCTGAACTGCAAATCGCTGAGCATCTGCAGCTTGGCGAAGCCGACATTGACGCGGTCGAGATAGGCCGCGACGTAGCAGGCGAACAGGAATGGCACGAGCCGCCATGTGACCTTGCGGTAGACCCGCGTCGTCTCGTCGATACTGGGCTCGACGAGGGTCATCACCCCCTGGGCCATGGCGTTAACTCCCCGGACATTATTGGTATCAGAGCCGTCTACGCGGCGTGTCCGGCACTATCGTGCCCCGTCGCGGCGTTGACAAACGACGATTTTTCACTGTTTTCGTGAATCCAATTCACGGATTGGTGCATGCGCCGGATACCGAGCTTTCCCGCCCTGCGGGCCTTCGAGGCGGCCGCGCGCCTCGGCAGCTTCGCCCGGGCGAGCGAGGAGCTGCATCTCACGCCCTCGGCGGTGAGCCACCAGATCCGCGCGCTCGAACGTACCCTCGGGCGTGCCCTGTTCCGGCGCGCCAACCGCCAGGCGACGCTGACCGCGGACGGCGAGCGCCTGTGCGCGGGCCTCGGACAGGCCTTCGACGCGATCGAGGCGCTCTGCGCGGAATTGAGCCCGCCGCCGCCCTCCTCGCTCGCCGTGCATTGCACCCCGAGCTTCGCCGCCAAATGGCTCGGTCCGCGGCTGCATGCCTTCGTGGAGGCGCATCCCGATATCGGCATCCGCCTCTCGAGCAATGCCGATCCGATCGACCTCGGCCGGCACGAGGAGATCGATATCCTGATCGCCTATGGCCGTCCGCCGCGCGGGCCCGGCCTGGCGGTCGAGTCCCTGGGCCCCGAGGAGATCGCGGCCCTGTGCACGCCGGACCTTGCCCGGTCCATCGGGCCGATCGAGCCCGCCACCATCCAGGGCTTCACCCGGCTGGATTCGTCGTTCAGCCCCGTGCGCTGGCCGGACTGGTTCGCGCATAACGGCTGTCCGGCCCCCGCCGCGGCCTCCGGGCCGGCCTTCGACCGCGGCTCCCTGGTGATCGCGGCCGCGATCCAGGGGCTCGGGGTCGCGCTGGAGAGCCTGCGATTCGCCCAGCAGGAGCTCGGCGCCGGGCAGCTCGTGCGGCTCGGCGCAGGCCGCCTCGCGAGCCTGTACCGGGATCTCCACTTCATCTGCTACCGCGAGCGGGATCGGGACCTGGAGAAGATCCGGGCCTTCCGCCGCTGGCTTCTGGATCGCGAACAGGAGAGCCGGGCCGCGGGCTAAGGCGAGTCCCGCCGGTCGCAGAGCGCGGCCGTCGCCGCATGGGCAGGCGCTGAAACGCATGATAATGCCGAACCGGCAAGACCATGCATACGCGGCGGGCACGGACCCGGACGTCCGACCGACCGCGCGACACGCCGGGAGAGCGCCATGTCGATGTTCGCCAAGCTGCAGCGTCGCGCCGAGGAGGGGCGCCCGGTCCGCGTGGGCCTGATCGGCGCCGGCAAGTTCGGCTCCATGTACCTGTCGCAGGCGCCCCGGACGCCCGGCATCCACCTGACCGCCTTGGCCGACCTCTCACCCGACCGGGCACGCCAGGCGCTGCGCCGGGTGGGCTGGGACGAGGCCCGGTTCGCGGCCCCCAGCCTGGAAGAGGCCGCACGGACCGGCGCGACCTGCGTCACCGACGATGCCGACGCCCTGATCGCCAGCCCGTTCGGGGACATCGTGATCGACGCGACCGGCAGCCCGGCCGCCGGCATCCACCACGCCCTCAAGGCCTGCGCGCACGCCAAGCACATCGTCATGGTCAACGTCGAGGCCGACGTGCTGGCCGGACCGCTGCTCGCCCGCCGCGCCGCCGAGGCCGGGGTGATCTACTCCATGGCCTCCGGCGACCAGCCGGCGCTCATCGCCGAACTGGTCGACTGGGCGCGCACGATCGGGCTGGAGGTGGTCTGCGCCGGCAAGGGGACGAAGTACCTGCCGGCCTATCACGCCTCCACCCCCGACACGGTCTGGGGCCATTACGGCTTCAGCGCCGAGCAGGTCGCGGGCGGCGACTTCAATCCGCAGATGTTCAACTCCTTCCTGGACGGCACCAAGTCGGCCCTGGAGATGGCCGCGGTGGCCAATGCCTGTGACCTGACCCCGCCACGCGACGGCCTGGCCTTCCCGGCCTGCGGCGTCGACGACCTGCCGATGGTCCTGCGGCCGGTGGCGGATGGCGGCATCCTGACCGAGGGCGGCACCGTCGAGGTGGTGTCCTCCCTTGAGCGGGACGGGCGCCCAGTCTTCCGCGACCTGCGCTGGGGCGTCTTCGCCGTGTTCGCGGCGCCGAGCCGCTACGTGCAGGAGTGCTTCGCGCAATACGGGCTGAAGACCGACGACACCGGCCGCTACGCCGCCACCTACAAGCCGTACCACCTGATCGGCCTCGAGCTCGGAATCTCGGTCGCCTCGATCGCAGTCCGGGGCGAGGCGACGGCCGCCTCGGGCGCCTGGCGCGGCGACGTGGCCGCCACCGCCAAGCGCGCCCTGAAAGCCGGGGAGCGCCTCGACGGCGAGGGCGGCTTCACGGTCTACGGCAAGCTGATGCCGACGGCCGAGTCCCTGGCGCAGGACGCGCTGCCGATCGGGCTCGCGCACAACCTCGTGCTGAGCCACGACGTCCCTGCCGGCCGGGCGGTCCGCTGGAGCGACGTGGCCTACGATACGAGCCACCAGGCGATCCGCATCCGGCGCGAGATGGAGGCGCTGTTCCGCGCCGAGCTGGGTCTGGCCTCGCCCGCGCAGCGGGTCGCCTGACCGAGGCCGATGCTTGGCGGCTTCGGCGCGGCCAGGCGTCTACCGCAGGGTGTCGGCCACCACCAAGCTGGCACCGTCCGCAGCCAAGTGCTGCCGCTGGTCCTGCGAGGCCGCCGCATCGGTCACCAGGGTCCAGCGCGGCGGCAACGGTGCCCAGGCCCGCTGCTCGGCGCGCCCGAGCTTGCCCGCGTCGGCCAGGACAACGGTATCCTGCGCCTGCGCGATCATTGCGGATTTGAGCGCGACCTGATCGAGGCTCGCCTCGCACAGGCCGCGTCCGGCGACCACGCCGTCGGCGCTCATCACCGCGCGGTCCGCCGTCATCCGGCGGAGCGCCTCGACCGCCAGCGGGCCGACCGTGCCCATGCTGGTCGTCCGCACGCTGCCGCCGAGCACGACGAGGTCGATCTCCGGGGCGCGGGCGAGAAGGGGCAGCAGGGCGAGGTTGTTCGTGATGATGCGCAGGCGCCGGTCGAGCAGGAGGCGCCCGAAGGCCGTCACGGTGGAGCCGGCATCGAGGATCAGGGTCTCGCCGTCCGTGATGAGCGCGAGCGCCGCGCGGGCGATCGCCTGCTTCTCGGGGCCGTTGACCGCCAGCCTCTGGTCGAGCGTCGTCTCGGCCGAGGGGGCGGCCAGGATCGCGCCGCCATAGGTCCGTCGCACCGCCTTGGTGTCGGAGAGGTGCTGGAGGTCGCGCCGGACGGTGGAGGCGGAGACGCCGAACCGGCGCGCGAGATCGTCCACGTCGATCTCGCCGAGCCCGAGCGCCTCCAGCAGCCGCGCCCGGCGCTCACGCCCGCGCAGCGCCGTACCCGCTTTGCCGATCCGCGACAGAGGATCCTCCCACCGATACGAGCGCGCCCGTCAGGCGGCTGCCGGCTTCGGGGCCAGCTCGACCGCCTGGCGGAGCGCCTCGATGAGGCTGCGCTCGTCCGCAACGCCCGTGCCGGCGATGTCGAAGGCCGTCCCGTGGTCGACGGAGGTGCGGATCACCGGGAGGCCGACGGTGATGTTCACCCCGGCTTCGAGGCCCAGCACCTTGATCGGTCCGTGACCCTGATCGTGGTACATGGCGACCACCATGTCGTAGTCGCCCCGCCCGGCGAGGAAGAACAGCGTGTCGGCGGGCAGCGGCCCGCGCACGTCCCAGCCCTTGGCCCGGCAGGCCTCGATGGCCGGCGTGATCTTCTCCGCCTCCTCGCCATGGCCGAACAGGCCGTTCTCGCCCGCATGCGGATTGATGGCGCAGACGCCGATCTTCGGATCGGCGATGCCGGCCTTCACCAGCACGGCGTGCCCGCGGGCGATGACCCGCTCGACGAGACCGGGCTCGATCCGCGCGATCGCGTCGATCAGGCCGATATGGGTCGTGACGTGGATCACCCGGAGCTTGGGCGAGACCAGCATCATCGACACTTCCGGCGTCCCGGTGAGGTGCGCGAGCATCTCGGTATGGCCGGGAAACTTGTGGCCGGCCGCGTGCAGCGCCTCCTTCGAGAGCGGCGCGGTGCAGATCCCTTGAGCCTGTCCCGCCTGCACGATCTCCACCGCCGCCGCGATGCAGCGATAGGCGGTCTCGCCGGCGATCGGCGACACGCGTCCGAACGGCAGGTCGTCGGGGACGCATTTCAGGTCGACGCACTGGACCGCTCCGGCGCCGAACGCCGCCGCGCCCGCGTCGGCGAGCGAATCGACACCGATCGTGGCCCCGACGATGCGTCCCGCCTGCCGCAGGCGCCCGGCATCGCCGATCACCAGCGGCCGGCAGAGCGCGTGGACCTCCGGGTGGGCCAGCGCCTTCATGATGATCTCCGGCCCGACGCCGGCGGGATCGCCCATGGTGATGGCGATGGTCGGACGGATCATGAGAGGTTTCCTTCGGTTCGCGCGCGGCGCAGGCGGTCACGGATGCGCGTGAGGCTGTCGGCATCGCCGAACGCCCCCGCCTTCGTGGCGATGGGGATCGAGAGCCGACCCAGGGTGAGGCCGAGCGAGACGCCCGGCTCGATCTCGTCGGCGAGCTGGATCCCGTGGATATCGAAGCGCGTCAACAGGGCGGCCGCGGTCTCGCCGCCCGTGGCCGCCAGCGCCCCGATCTGCCCGGCGATCGGGGCCAGCGCATCGGCGAGCGCCTGCGCGAGCCGGGGGCCGAGGCGCATGTCGGGCTCGCCCGCCAGCAGGATCTCGACCAGGACGTCCTGGCCGGCGGCCAGCCGCGCCGCGATGGGCGTCGCCAGATGCGACGGACCGTCCGCCGCGAGCAGGGTCTCGGGCGCCACCGGCAGATGTACCACGGCGCCATCGGTGAGGAGACGCCTGGCGCCCGCGCGCGAGACTTCGGCCAGCGAACCGACGACGAGGAGCGAGCCGCGCCGGTCCGGTGCGATCCGAACCGGCTCAAGGGCAGCCGTCGAGCCGGAGGCCGCGAGCGCATGCGCCAAGCCGGCGCTGCCGATGAACACGGCCCAGGGCGTCGCGGCGAGGCCCGCCTCGGCGATGCGGCGCAGATCGTCATCGGTCTCGGCATCGCAGACGGCGACCGCCTCGGGACCGGCCGCCACCTCCGCCAGCGCGTCGGCGAGGCGACCGCCGCGCACCGTCGGCAGGGTGAGCGATCTGGACCGGATCCCGGCCGAGGCCAGCATCGCGCCGAGCACGGCGCTGGCATAGGTGTGATCGCGCCGCCAGACCTCCGCCTCCTCCAGCGGGCGACCGCCGACCCGCATCCGGCCGTCCACCGTGGTCCGGCCGGTCCCGGGGAAAGCCGGCGCCAGCACGCCGAAGGCCCGGCCGGAGCGGGCACGCAGATGCGCCAGCGTCGCGGCGCTCTCGGCCGCGGGCTGGCCGCGCAGGGTCGAGTCGATCTTCTTGAACAGGCGCCGCTCCGGATCGTGCAGCCGCTCCAGCAAGGCCGCATGACGCTGCGCGGCCGCCTCCGCGGCGCGGGCGCGGCTGTCGGCATCGTAGGAGAGGACCGGGATCGACGGGTCCGGGACCGCCGCGCCCCAGGTCACGGCGGCGCTGCGGCCGCGTCGCCGGAACGCGATCGCGCAATCCGCGGCGCCGGTCAGATCGTCGGCGAGGATGAGCCAGCGCGCGTCCATCTCAGGCGCGGCTGACCGGCACGGGCACGACGGGTGCGTCCTCGGACATCTCCGCCTCGTCCGCGCCGCGGCCGACCATCTTGGCCGTCCAGGCGGTGACGATCGGGACCAGGATCGCCGTGACGACGACGCAGGCGGCGACCAAGATCGTCGCGGGACCGGCCGCGTCGGCATAGGCCGGGTTCGCAGCGGCGACGATCGCCGGGACGGCCGCGGCGTTGCCGGCGGTGGACGCCGCGGCGACCCCCGCGACGCCGGTGCCGCCGGTCAGGCGATCGGCGAGGAACAGCGGGATTCCGGTGAAGACCACGACCGCGACGCCCATGGCGAGGCCGAGCAGGCCGGCCTGCCACACCTTGGTGAGATCGAGGCCCGCGCCCAGCGCGAAGGCGAAGAACGGGATCATCACCGGGATCGCGCGGCTCAGGAAGGCGCGCATCTCGCGGTCGAGATTGCCGATGATCATGCCGACGAGGAGCGGCAGGACGGCGCCCACCAGGGTCTGCCAGGGAAAGGCCGAGAGGCCGGCGACGCCCAGCGTCACCATCGTGAGAAACGGGCCGCTCTCCAGCGACATGACCGTGTAGGCGCCGACATCGCGCGGGCGCCCGTACTGGCCCATCAGCGCCATGTAGAGGCCGCCGTTGGTGTCGTTCATGCTGGCGACCACGGCCAGGGTGGACAGCCCGGCAAACATTCCGGCCGCCACCGGCGCCTCGCCGAGGACCCGGCCGAAGACGAGCCCCAGGATCAGGGCGATCCCGATCTTCACGATCAGCAGCGTGCCGCCCTTCTTGACGATGTAGGGGGTGGCGCGGAAGTCGATGCTCGCCCCCATGCAGACGTAGAACACCGCCAGGATCGTCAGCGCCCCCGAGAACAGGGCGCCCGTGAACGACCCGAAGAATTTCGGGGTGCCGGGGAAGAAGGTCGCGATGAGCGCGCCCGTGAGCAGGGGGACGACCATCATGCCGCCGGGCACGCGCTCGATCGCCCGCTTGATCGGGATCTGCATCTCTGTTCCCTCCCTGCGCATAGCGCGCAATTCCCGCGCTTGGCTGCGGGATTTTAGCGTATTGAGCCGCGATGAACTTCGTGACCGTGTTCAAATGCGCGCATTACGCGCAACAGGTCAATAGAATTGCTCACAGTGCGCATTCATTGCGCCGGCTGACGATACCGCTCGCCCGCGTCACGCCCGTGAGGCGGCCGCTGCATCGGCTGGAGACATCGCGGCGTCGCGGCCGACCCCGACAGCGCCTCCGGCCGATCGTGGATGCCGGCCTCGCGCGGGCGATCCGCTTTCCGGCGCCGCCCCCGGCGCATACCGATCGACCTCGCCGGCCCGGCCCTCATGGCGGCGGGCGCGATCGGGTTCGGGGCACGGCATCACCGGCAAGACGCGGCCCTGGATCCGCATCTCGGATTCGACGCGGCGCTCGCGGCCGCGCTGACCGAAACGCTCCGAGACGGATCGCGCAGGGCCGGTTGTCGGCGGCGCCCGGCGCACCGACCGACGATGCCCGCTGCGGACCGGGAGGCCCCGGCGGCCGTCAGCGCAATCCGAATTTCCGCCGGACCAGGACGATGCAGACGAGGCTGACGCTCGCCGCGAACATCAGGAAGAAGCTGGGGGCGAGCGCCGTGTGGGTGATCGCGATCAGGCTCTCGATCCAGAACGGCGCGAAGCCGCCGAACAGCGTCACGCCGACATTGTAGCTGATGTTCATGCCGGTGCTGCGCGTGCGCGTCGGAAAGATCTCGGCCATGAGCGCCGGCAAGGCCGCGCTGTAGCTCGCCTTGAGGGCGCCGATCAGCGCGAGCACGGGGACGATCACGAGCAGCACCGGATAGCTGATCAGCAGCGCGAAGGCCGGAAACATCAGCACGAAGACGCCGATCACCACGGCTCGCATGATCGGCGTCCGTCCGACCGTGTCCGACCAGTGCCCGACCAGCGGCGCCACCGTCATCAGCATGACGGCCCCGACGAAGGAGGCGACGAAGCCGATCCAGGAGGGCAGGCCGAGCTGGTTGACGGCGTAGGTCGGCGTGTAGCTGATCATGTAGTTCAGGGCCGTGGAGGTCGCCACGAGCCCGGTCGCCAGCAGCATGTTCAGCCATTGCTGCACGAACAGGTCGCGCACGGGCGAGCGTGTCGTCTCCTCGTCCGCCGAGGCCTCGAATTCGGGGGTCTCTTCGATGTTGCGCCGGATGTAGAGGCCAACGGGACCGATCAGCAATCCGAACGCGAACGGCAGGCGCCACCCCCAGGAGCCGATCTGGTCCGGGCTGAGCGTGGCGCTCAGGATGACCCCGGACAGGGCCGCCATCACGCTGGCCAGGCCCTGGCTGGCGAACTGGAAGCTCGCGAAGAACCCCTTCCGCGCCGGACCGTGCTCGACCATGAAGGCGGTCGAGGCGCCGAACTCGCCGCCGACGGAAAAGCCCTGGATCAGCCGCGCGGCGAGCACGCCGATCGAGGCCAGGATGCCGATCGACTCGTAGGACGGCATCACCACCATCATGAAGGTGCCGACCATCATCAGCACGATCGACAGCATCAGCGCGGGCTTGCGCCCGACCCTGTCGGCGTAGAGGCCGAGCACGATCGCGCCCAGCGGGCGCATCAGGTAGGAGATGCCGAAGCTGCCGAGCGCCAGCAGCAGCGAGGTGGTCGGGTTGCTGGTCGGGAAGAACAGCTTCGAGATCGTCACCGCGAAGTACAGGTACAGCGTGAGATCGTAGAACTCGAGGGCGTTGCCGATCGAGGAGGCGATCACCGCCTTGTACATCTGCGACGCGCCGCGGGAGGGTGTCGGACTGACGGCCGCGTCCGGTGCTGACATGATGAATGTAATCCTCGAGCGCCGCGATGTGTCTGGGATCCACCGCGCTCGCTTGCGCCGGACCGGTAGCGATTCCGGTGGCGGGCGCCCTAGAAACCGCCCGCGTGGCCGTCCTTGCGGGGATCGGAGCCGCCCACGTAGCCGCCGTCGATCCGGCGCACGAGCTGCGCGCCGCCGAAGCCGAAGGCGGAATCCGGCGGCTCGCGCACGAGCTCGTGGCCCCGCGCCTCCAGGTCGCCCAGCACCGCGGCGGGGAACGCGGTCTCGACCGCGACCTGCAATCCGGCGACGTGGCGCCAGCGGGGCGCGTCGACGGCGGTCTGCGGGTCCTGCCCCCAGAGCTGGGTCCGCACGAGCACCTGCACGTGGCCCTGCGCCTGGATGGGGCCGCCCATGAAGCCGAAGGCCATCAGCGGCGCCCCGTCCTGCATGACGAAGCCCGGGATGATCGTGTTGAACGGGCGCTTGCGCGGGCCGACCTGGTTGGGATGGCCCTCGGCCAGGGTGAAGCCGTAGCCACGGTTCTGCAGGCTGATGCCCGTCCCCGGCACCACCACCCCGGAGCCGAAGCCCGAATAGTTCGACTGGATGTAGGAGACCATCATGCCGCCGGCGTCGCCGGTGGCGAGGCACACCGTCCCGCCCTCGTTCGGCGCGCCCGCTCCGAAGACCTGTGCGCGTCGGCGGTCGATCAGGGCCGCCCGGGCGGCGAGATAGGCCGGGTCCAAGAGATGGTCGTGGGTGACCTTGGTCATGTAGCGCAGGTCGGCCGCGTAGGCGTAGACATCCGCGAAGGCGAGCTTCATCGCCTCGATCTGGAGATGGAGCGCATCCGGGCTGTCCACCGGCAGGTCCGCGAGGCCGGTCGAGCGCAGGATCCCCAGCGCCATCAGGGCCGCGATGCCCTGCCCGTTCGGCGGGATCTCGTGCAGGCTCGCGCCGCCGAAATCCTGCCGGATGGTGCCGCACCAATCCGTGCTGTGCTCCGCCAGGTCGCCCTCGTCGAGGGCGGCACCGTGCTGGCGGGCGAAGTCCGCGATCCGGTGCGCCAGCTCGCCCCGGTAGAAGGCCTCGCCTTGCGTCTCGGCGATGAGGCGGAGCGTGCGGGCATGGCCGGGGGCCCGGAACAGCTCGCCGGCGGCCGGCGTCCGCCCGTCGGGCATGAAGGTCGCCGCGAAGCCGGGCTGCGTCTTCAGCTCCGCCGCGCCGCGCCGCCACAGCTCGGCGATGACCGGCGAGACCAGGAAGCCCTCTTCCGCGTAACCGATGGCCGGCTCGAACAGGCGCGCGAACGGCAATTGTCCGAACCGCCGCGACAGCTCCACCCAGGCGGAGACCGCACCCGGCACCGTGACGGTGTCCCAGCCACGATGCGGAAACGCGCTGTGATGGGCAAAGCGCTCCGGCGTCCAGCCGGCCGGCGCGCGCCCGGACGCGTTGAGCCCGTGCAGCTGGCCCTCGTGCCAGAGGATGCAGAAGGCGTCCGACCCGATGCCGTTGCCGGTGGGCTCGACCACGGTCAGCGCGATCGCCGCGGCCAGCGCCGCGTCGAGGGCGTTCCCGCCCAGCTGCAGCATCCTCAGCCCGGCCTGCGTGGCAAGGGGCTGCGAGGTGGCGACGAGATTGCGGGCGAAGACCGGCGAACGCCGCGAGGCGTAGACCGCATCGTGTCTGAATTCCATCCTCGGCCTCGTGACTCTGCCCGGCGTCCGGAACTGCGATGGGCAAGCCTTATGCCCGTTCTTCCAAGCGGCGCAGCATTGGATTTCGCAACCCACGGATGAACGCGGCGACGAGCTCCCCGGGTCGGCCTTCTGCGGCAGCGGGATACGCAGTCCCGCACCGGCGATGGCGCGGTTCTGTCGCTGCGACAAGCCGGAGGGACGCTGATCCGGATCCGGGATCGTCGGGCCTCACACCCCAAGGGTGCGACACGGCTGTGCCGCACGCCGCGACGACGGGCTTTCGTGAGCGGTTCGCCCATCCGGGCGGCAGGCCGGGTTCAGAGGCTCTCGATCCAGCTCTGCAGGACCGACAGGGATTCGGCGCTGCTTCCCGGGCCGAGGCGCTGCGCGGCGTCGCTCGGGATGAAGCCGAACCGGCGCTTGAAGGCCCGCCGGAAGGTGCGCTCATCTAAGAAGCCGACCGCGTAGGCGATCCGCGCGATGCGCGCCGGATGCGCTTCGTCCCGGATGAGCATCCGCATCGCATGCATCAGGCGGCGGTCGCGGATGTAGCTGACGATGCCGTTCGGCGCGAACAGGCGGTACAGGGTCGAGCGAGACAGGCCGAGCCGCGTGGCGATCAGCGCCGGCGAGAGCTTCGGATTGCCGAGTTCCGCCTCGATGAACCGGCGGACCCGGATCCGCACGTCCTGGTGCTGAGGGGAACTCCCCGCTTCCCGGCCGCGCAGCCAGGTCGCGCAGAGATGGGTGATCGCGGACGCCGCCGCCAGGGCTTCGCGCCGGTCCAGCCGGTCGCCGCAGGCCACGACGTTGGCGACGAAATTGTGGACCAGGCGCCCGAACGGGTCGCCATCGTGATCCAGGGGACGGCCGTGCAGGGCGTCCGGGCGGCAGCCCTGCTTCTCCAGCAGAGCGCGGGGGATCAGGACATTCGTGGCATCGACGGCACCCGCCACGATGCGCACGGGCTGCGCCAGATCGAACACGATGCACTGGACCTCGCTGACCGGCCCGGCGGCATGGTCCGTCTCGACGAGGCTGCGGCCGCGCCGGTAGAACTGCAGCAGGATGTGATCGAGCCCCTGCTGACGGATCATCTCCGGCGACCGTTCGAGGATATGGGCCGGCGCGATCACGTCGCCGACGAGCAACTCGCCGAGGTGATAGCTGCGCATCGCGATCGGGACGGTGAGGTCGGTCTCCGGCCCGAAGCTCACTGCGAAGACCGGCGCCAGGTGCGCCTGCCAGGCCCGGCCCAGCGCGTCCGGATCCGCGGGCGGCTCGAAGCGCAGGCAGGCGATGCCGGTGGCGGGCGGCTCGGGCTCCGCTTCACGCGGACGAGATGCCTCCGCGTCGGCAGCGGACGCCGTGGCGGTGGCAGGACCCGGCTGCTGTTCGGCAGAGGCTTTGAGGGCGGCGGCGCTGTAATATCTCATCGTATCGGATCCGCAATGATCCCGATTCTTTCGATCGACGACAGTCCTTCGATAGTCGACATCGCAAGCAATCGAATGAATACGCCCAATAATATCGATTCGCATCGACACAACTCGGCAGGACCGCTGGATGGTCTCCCCCGCCGGTCGCTCCGGATCGAGAGCGCTCATCGTGCGGCCCCGCTTCATGCAGTATGTCCCAAAAGGGGTGAAGGAAGTGCCAAATCGCGCCTGCGCCGCATCCTGTGGCCGGGACGGCATAGTCTGCAAAAGGTGCATCCGCCTACATCGCGCACTGCGCTTTGATCCGAGGATGACGGGGCCTTGCTGATGCCGAACCAGCGCGATCTGGCGCACGACATGCGTGCGGTGGGCGAACATTGCCCGAGATCGTTCCGTACCGGAGATCGGCGCGGTTGGGCCCGACGCGGGCTCCTGCTCGGCTGCTCCCTCGCCGCGCTGACCGCCTCTCTGGCGCCGGCGGCGGCGCAGAGCGTCGTGAGACGCCCCCCCTCCTTCCTGGGCCTGACGGCAGCGGATTTCGACACGCCCGAGTACCGGGCCGATTGGGGCCTCGCCCAGATCAACGCCGCGACCGCCTATGCGCGTGGCTTCACCGGCGCTGGGGTGCTGGTGGCGGTCTACGATACCGGCATCGATCGAGGGCACCCGGAATTCGCTGGCCGCATTTCGTCCGCATCGCGAAACTTCTTCTCGGCTCCCGGCATCGCCATCGATCCGGGCTTCATTCAGGATGCGGTTGGTCACGGCACGCACGTGTCAGGCACGATCGGCGCAGCCCGAAACGGCGTCGGCACCATGGGCGTCGCTTACGACAGCACGATTCTGACCCTCTACACGCTACCGCCGGACAGCGCATGGAAGACCATACCGGGCCTCAGCACGGATGGCCCCGGGGCCATCGACCACGCGACCCGGCAGGGCGCGAGGATCTTCAACGGCAGCTATGGGCCTACGCTGCCCCAACTTTATATTGAAGACAGCCAGGGAAATCGGATTCCCAATCCGAATTACGAAGAACTTCAAGTCCAGCAATACAGACTCGAAGCAACGAAAGGCGAGTACGACGCGATCAAGCGGGCGGCCGACAGCGACATGCTGCTCGTGTTCGCGGCCGGCAACGATCGCCGTGATCAGCCCGTCATCTCCGTGAACCCGAGCGGGGCAGCTCTCTACCCCTATATTCGTCCCCGCAACGCTGACAGTGACGTCTACCAGTTCTACGACAATGCGGGTCGCCCGATCGACCAGAGCGAAATCGACTTTTCAGGTGTCGCCGGCTCGATCGTTTCCGTTGTCGCGACCGATAAGAACAACAAGATTGCGTGGTTCAGCAATTGGTGCGGCGTCACCGCTGCCTGGTGCATCGCCGCGCCGGGGTTCAGCATCCTCTCGACCGTGCCGGGCGGCTACGGTGTCAAGAGCGGCACGTCGATGGCGACGCCGCACGTCGCAGGCGCGGCCGCGGTCCTGCGTCAGGTCTTCCCGTTCCTGACGGCGCCGCAGATCGCCCAGACGATGTTCACCACCGCCACCCCGATCGGGCCGGCCTATATCTACGGCTGGGGCCTGCTCAACCTCGGCAAGGCGATCGACGGGCCGGGCCAATTCACCTCCACCTGGACAGTCGACACAAAGGGCTATTACGGCCGCTTCGCCAACGACATCTCCGGACCCGGCGGCCTGATCAAGACCGGGGCCGGCATCCTCGATCTTACCGGCACCAACAGCTACGCCGGCGGCACCACCATCAACGGCGGCGTCCTCGGCGTCCTGGCCGATCGCAACCTCGGCGCAGCGACCGGCGGGCTCGCCTTCGGCGGCGGCACCCTGGAGGTCCTGGCCGACGGCTTCGCCACCGCCCGGCCGGTGACCCTCAACGGCACCGGCACGCTGCAGATCGATACCGGGACCTCGAGCTTCGCGGGGGTGATCGCGGACGGGACCGAGCCGGGTTCGCTCATCAAGACCGGCCTCGGCACCGCCAGCCTGTCGGCGGCCAACACCTACACGGGCAGCACCCTCGTGACGGGCGGCACGCTGGCGCTGACGGCGACCGGCCGTCTCGTGGCGCCGATCACCGTCGGCACGGCCGGAAGCTTCGTGAACGCCGGCACCGCCTCGGGCGGCCTGGTCAATGTCGGCTACACCGCCAGCACCGGCACCCTCGCGGGCGGCGTGATCAATGCAGGTATCCTGGCCACCAGCGGCACGCTCTCGGGAGGTCTCGCCAATGCCGGATACACGTCAAACAGCGGCACCATCTCGGGCGGCGTGATCAATGCCGGCATCCTCGCCAGCAGCGGAGCGATCTCCGGCGGGCTGGCGAACGCCGGCTACACGGCCAACACCGGCACCATCGCGGGCGGCGTGAGCAACGCCGGGACGCTGGCCTCTAGCGGCAGCCTCTCCGGCGGGCTGTCCAATACCGGCTACACCGCCAACACCGGTACGATCGGCGGGGGCGTGATCAACAACGGCACCCTGAGCACCAGCGGCACGCTCTCGGGCGGCGTGACCAACACCGGGACCCTGGTCGCCAGCACCGGCCGGGTCGATGGCGCGATCCGGAACGCGGCCGGCACCTTCACCGTCACCGGCACGGTTGCCAGCGACGGCGCCTTCGCCAACGCCGCCGGTGCCACCCTGACCGTGGCCTCCAGCGGCGCCTACGGCCTGGCCGGTGCGCTCGGCAATGCCGGCACGGTCGCGGTCGCCTCCGGGGCGAGCCTCTCGGCCGCCGAGATCGGCAATGCCGGGCTGCTGGTTAGCGACGGCACCCTGAACGGGCCCGTGTCCAACACCGGCACCGCCCGCCTGTCCGGCCGGCTCAACGGGGCCCTGACCAACACCGGCGCCCTGCTGTTCACCGGCCCGATCGCCGGGATCACCGCGCTCGCCACCACCGGCTCGCTCGACCTCGGCGGCGGCGCCTTCAGCATCGCGAGCCTGTCCGGCTCGGGCACGGCCGTGCTGGGCAACGGCCAGCTCACCGTCGGCGGCCCCGCCTCGTCGACCTATGCCGGTGCCATCGTGGACGGCGGCAGCCCCACGACGCTGACCAAGGTCGGCACCGGCACGCTCAACCTCACGGGCACCGGCCGCTTCTCCGGCCCGACCACGATCCAGCATGGCACCCTGTCGCTCAACGGCGTCTGGACCTCGCCCGTCACGGTGGCGTCGGCCGGGACCCTGCGCGGCACCGGCACGATCGCCGCCCCGGTCGATGTGGCCGGCGCCCTGCGGCCGGGCAATTCGCCCGGCACCCTCACCGTGGTCGGCCCGGTGCGCTTCGCCCCCGGCAGCGTGTTCGGGCTCGACATCGACGGGACCGGCACCGGCGCCGGGGCGGGCACCTATGCCCGCCTGCTGGCTCTCGGCCCGAGCGGCACGGTTTCGGCCAACGGCACCCTGGTGCCGGTCCTGCGCGGGATCACCGGCAACGCCGGCAACGGCTTCACCGCGGGGCTCGGCCAGCGCTTCTCCGTGCTGGTGGCGCAGGCCGGACTGACCGGCTCGTTCAGCGGCCTGGCCCAGCCGGCCGCCGGCCTCCCCGCCGCCACGCGCTTCGACGCGCTCTACGGTGCGACCGGCCTCGACCTGGTGGTGACGCCCGCCGCCTACGGCACCCTCGCGCCCCTGGGCCTGGCCCAGACCGGCAATGCCCGGATGGTGGGCGCCGCCCTCGACCGCGCCCGGCCACAAGCCGGCACAAGACCGGACGCTGCCCGGGCGCGGGTGTTCGACCCGCTCTACGCCGCCGCCCCGGGAACCCTGGCAGGCGAGCTCGCGAGCCTGTCGGGCCAGAGCTACGGCGATGCGGTGATGACGGACCTGCCGGCGCGCCGGCTCCCCACCGCCACGATCGACCGGCACCTGACGCTCGGCGGCGGCGGCGGCAGCTTCAGCGCCGGCGGCCCCGGTCTCGGGCCGAACCGCACCGCGCTCGACCTGCGCGGCGGCGCCGGGGCGCCCGACCAGCCGCTGGCCGCCGGCGAGGGCCGGATCTGGGCCGACGCGCTCTACGGATTCGGCGCGCGCGCGGGCGACCGTGCCGCCGGCGGTGCGAATCTCGAGGCCGGCGGGCTGCTGCTCGGCGTCGACCGTCAGGTTCAGCGCGACACGCTGGTCGGCGGCGTGTTCAGCTACTTGCGCGAGACCGGCGCGTCCCGGAACGGTGGGACGGGCATCGGGCTCGGGATGTTCAGCGCCGACAGCTACGGCGGCACGGTCTACGGCACCACCCGGTTGGGCGCGGTCGTGCTGCGCGGCACGGCCGGGGGCGCCTATGCCGACGGGCGGGTCAACCGGACGGTGACCCTGGGCTCGGCCCTGGTGCGGGCCAGCGGCGCGCCCGCCGGCGCCGACATCAGCCTGTCTGGCTTTGCTGGCTACGCGATCGACACCGGGCTGCCGGTGGACATCGTGCCGGAGCTGGGCCTGAGCTACGACCGACTGACCCGGGGCCGGGTGGTCGAGCGCGGCGGGCTGGCCGAGCAGGCCTTCACCACAGCGGCGCTCGACGGCGCGCGGATCCTGGCGGGCGGGCGTCTCGCCAGCCTGGCGATGGACGAGACCGCGGGCCTGCGCTTCGAAGCCCGGGCCTACTGGGCGCATGAGTTGGCCGACACCGCCGCAATCGTGCGCTCGCGCCTGTTCGGGGTGCCGTTCTCGACACGCACGAGCGCGCTGGCGCGGGACGGCGCGGTGCTGGGCGCGATCCTGTTCGGCGCGGTGGCGCCCGGCGTCTCGCTGTCGGCTAGCTACACCGGCGAGGTCCGTCCCGGCGCGATCGCCCAGGTCTTCTCCGTAGGGTTACAGGCGGCCTGGTGATCGCGGCGGACCGATCCGGCGGCGTGGCACGGGCGACCTTGGGGATGGCACGACACCGCCGGGCCGATCGAAGGCGGCGCTGATGGGCGAGAGCGTCGGCGCGGCGTCGATGTCGCCGAGCAGCCGCGACGGGGCACAGTCCCTGCGATGCACCTTTAACGATGAAGCCCGAAGGCTCTCTTGCACAGCTCGATGAATACAACTTTTGATTGCATTTGATGGCGCAATGGGGGACCCTGCCGGATTACCAGGGCCGGAGTTCCCCCATGCGCGGGATCGAAAACAAGCAGCCGTTGCATCCCGGCATCGCCCTGCGCCGGGAAACGATCACCGGGGCGGCGGCCATCGGGTTTCTGGCCGGCGGCGGCGTCCGCCTGATCAACGAGCTCGGAGATGTGCACCACATCCTCACCAGCGCTCTGTCCCTATGGCTCGGAGCCATCGCGGCTGCGGTGCTGGCGGGCATCGTGCTGAACCTGATCGCCCTGCCCGCGTTGAGCTGGGCCCTCCCCGGACGCCGGCTGACGGCGGGGACCTATCGGGCAGCGGGAGCGCTCGCCAGCGGTGCGGCTTTTGCGGGCGCCTTCGTTCAGTTCGCGCCCGGGACGGTTTAAGATCCCGCTGCGGAGAACGGCTGCCGATGAAGCGGAGGCGCCTGCGGTAGCGGGTCAGCGTTACCGGACGATGTTTCACGGGAAACATCGCGTTGTGCCGTTTCAGCGCAGCCTGGAATGGCCGGCCCCTGCGCGCATCGCCGGCCGATGCCCCTCCTCGGGGTTGCGCGCGCATCGCGGGCCTGATCGAAGATCTCCGGAAATCTTCGGGACTGCTCCGTGATCACACCACGCACCGACCCATTCCTGCGCCTCGCGATCGTCGGCGGCGGCTTCACCGGCGCGGTTCTGGCCATCCACGCCATCCGGGCATCGGGAGGGCCGCTCGATATCGTCGTGCTGGAGCCCCGGGCTGAACTCGGGCGCGGGGTGGCTTACAGCACCCAAGATCGCAGCCATCGCATCAATGTGCCGAGCGACCGTCTGGATATCGGCACCAACGAACCGGGGGCCGTGACCGCGTGGCTGCATGCGCAGGGCATCCTGCCCGACGCGGCGAGCGAGGATGCAACCGGCGCCTACGTGCCCCGGGCCGATTACGGCGCTTATATCGGCGACACCCTGGCCCGGACCCTCGCGGCAGCGGCGGATCGGGTGCGCCTGCGCCATCTGCGCACCACCGCCACGGAGGTGCGGATGGCGGGCGGGGCGTGGGTGATCGTCACCGGATCCGGCGAGCGGATCATGGCCGACCGGGTTGCGCTGTGCTTCGGCCACGCCGTGCCCGCCCTCCCCTGTCCGATCGGGGCCGGCGTCGCGCAATCCGGTCGCTTGGTCGCCGATCCCTGGGCGACCGACGCGCTGGCGGGAATCGACCCGGACGCCTCCGTCTTGGTGGTCGGCACCGGGTTGACCATGGCCGATGTCGTGACGAGCCTCGGCGCCGGCGGGCATCGCGGTTCGATCACGGCCGTATCCCGGCGCGGTCTCCTGCCGAAGACACACGGGGTCTTCAAGATGGATCTCGACGTGGTCGGCGGGCAGCGGCCCGCGACGGCGTTGGACCTGCTCCGGCTCGTCCGGACGCGGATCGCCGCGGTCGACCCGGCCCTGGGTTGGCATGCGGTGGTCGATTCCCTGCGCCCGGCCCTGCCGGATCTCTGGGGCAGCCTGCCGCCCGACGAGAAGCGGCGGGTCGTCCGCCGCCTTCTGCCGTTCTGGGAGGTGCACCGCTTCCGCATCGCGCCGCAGATCGAAGCGGCCCTCACCCGGGCCCGGATCGAGGGACGCCTCACGGTGGAACGGGCGGCCATCACCGGCCTGGCGCTCGGCCCGGACGGGCGCTTGGAGGCGGAACTGGGACGCAGCCGCAGCGAGACCGAGCGTCGTCGGTTCGACGCGGTGGTTCTGTGTACGGGGCCGGAGCGAGAGGTTGCGCGCAACCCGCTGGTGGCTGCCCTGCTGGCCGACGGAACAGCCAGCCTCGACGCCGTGGGTCTCGGCCTCGCCGTCGATCGCCGCAGCCGCGTCCTCGATCCTTCGGGAGAGGCCCAGGCCGGCCTCTACGCCTTCGGGCCGATGACCCGGGGCAGCTTCGGCGAGATGACCGGCGCCCCCGACATCGCCCAGCATATCGTGAACGCGGTCGGCGGGCTGCTCGCCGGCAAGGCTTGAGGGCCGGCGTCCGGGATTTGGTCAGGCTTCGGCGTGGGCCTGCCGAAGCGCGGCGGCGGCCTTCACGATCGACAGGACGCCGCTGCGGGTGGTCTGGTCCGGGATGGACCGGAACGCCGTCACGAGGTCCATGATCTCGGGATCGTCGAACAGCGCCTGGACTGGCTCGGCGCCGGCCTCTGCCGGCAGCTTATCGGTGAAAAACGTCTCGACCGGAACCTTGAGCAGATCGGCAATCATCTGCAGGCGGCTGGCGCCGACCCGGTTGCGGCCCTTCTCGTATTTCTGCACCTGCTGGAAGCTGACGCCGATCGCATGGCCGAGCGTCGTCTGGCTCAGCCCCTGCGCGGCCCGGAGCGCGGCGATCCGGCTTCCGATCGCGCGATCGGCTGCGGTCGCGAGCTTCGGCTTGGTCACGGTCATCATGTCGAAACGGTCTTTCACGCTGCGCGGCCGAAAGTGGCCCCGCTCTAGAAGCTGCCTAACTGTATCGCGCACGATTGAGTTTCGCGCCACCATGCAACCCTCGCTTGTGTAGGTTGCATATCTTGGCCGTATCCGCGAGCCGCCGCCGCCGCGTCATCACGTCGTCGCGCCTCGGCGAAGGCACCGCGATGGCGGATTCCGTCGCGTCCATACCGAGCGCGGCCCGGATACCCACAGCGTCGCGTGCACGGCTCCGGCGGCGGCGGCGCTCCTAACCCTCGGGATCATCGCTGTAAGCCCGACGCAACCTGGAATAGATCCAAGTTATATTAGAACGGCTCCACAACATAGCGGTTGCCTCGATTAATATTCTGATGCCAACACGATCACGACGGCGTGAGGCCGATGTTTTCGTGAAGAGCGTGGGCGTTTTCGCGCTCTTATTAGAGGCATTACAATGAACCGGTCCCGGGCAGAAACGACCTGGAGCGCAATCGAACGGTCGCTGGCCGGATCCCTGTCTCTCGCGTTGCTCTCGACGACTTGCGCCCTGGTCGTGTCCGGCGCCGCCCGAGCCCAGAGCGCGCCGACGACCGATATCGAGTTGTCCGAGCTGAGCGTCATGGGCGAGGGCGGCGGCCGGACCCTCAACGGCGACCTGTACGGCGCCCGCGGGGCGGTCGGCCCGGTTCCGGGCTATGTCGCCAGCCGCAGCACGGTCGGCACCAAGACCGACACGCCGATCCTAGAGACGGCGCAATCGATCTCGGTCATCGGGCGACAGCAGATCGAGGACCAGAACGCGCTGACGGTCACGCAGGCGCTGCGCTACACCCCGAGCGTCACCACCGAGCAGCGCGGCGGCGCCGGGGCGACGCGGCTGGAGCAATTCTACATCCGTGGCTTCGTCGCGCCGCTGTTCCTCGACGGGCTCGCCCTGCCCACCAACCGCGACGCGTTCCCGTCGGTCGACGCCTATCGGCTGGAGCGGATCGACATCATCAAGGGACCGGCCTCGGTCCTGTACGGGCAGTCCGGTCCGGGCGGCATCGTCAACCTGGTCTCGAAGGTACCGCAATTCGTCCGCCACGGCGAGGTCTTCATCCAGGGCGGCGGCTTCAACGAGGTGCGCAGCGGCTTCGACGTCGGCGGCCCCATCGCCTCCGACATCCCGGGCCTGGCCGACCAGTTCGCCTACCGCCTGGTGGGGTTGGGCTGGAACGGCGACGCCCAGGCGGTGACCACCCGGGTGGAGCGGGCCTTCATCAACCCGAGCCTCACCTGGCGGCCCTCCACCGACACGTCGCTGACGATCATCGGCAACTACCAGCGCGACCCGTTCTCGGGCTTCTACGGCGGCTTCCCGGCAGTCGGCACCGTCTTCGCCCGGAATTTCGGCAGTGGGCGGATCGGCCGCCTGCCGGTGGATTTCTACGACGGCGACCGCAACTTCGAGCGCTCGGACCGGACGCAGGGCTCGATCGAATACCTGTTCGACCATCGCGTCACCGACTGGCTGCGGTTCCACTCGGCCGGCCGCTACCTGCGCACGGAAGGGGATTACCGCAGCGTCTACAGCGCTTTCGCGGATGCCAACGGCCCATTCGCCAGCGGGCCGCTGCTCGGCCGCGCCCGCATCGGCACCCGGGTCGATATCGATGCCTACACCCTCGACAACAACGCGGTGGCCAATTTCGACACCGGCCCGGTGGCGCACACCGCCCTGCTCGGGGTCGATCACCGAACCTTCCGGACCTGGAGCCTCACCACGCCGTTCCCGAGCGCGCCCGACCTCAACGTGCTGGCGCCGAACTACGCCATGAACATCCCGACCCCGGCCTTCACGTCGGCGGCCAAGATCACGGCGGCTCAGACCGGCGTGTACTTCCAGGATCAGATGAAGCTCGGCGGCCTCGTCCTCACCCTGGGCGGCCGCTACGACGTGGCGCGCCAATCCGGGCCGACCCGGACGCTGGCCACCGGCGCAGTCGCGTACCAGGACGTGCCCTCCGATGCCTTCACGGGCCGGGCGAGCCTGCTCTACCTGTTCGAGAACGGCGTGGCCCCGTACGTCTCCTACAGCCAGGCATTCGAGCCGATCACCAACGGGCGCATCTTCGACACCGCCCTCGGGTCGGCCGGGCGTATCCCGGATCCGATCTCCAGCGATCAGTACGAGGCCGGGATCAAGTACCAGCCGCCGGGCACGGACATCCTGCTCACCGCCGCAGCCTTCGACATCCGCCGGTCGAACTCCCTGACGCCCGACCCGGCCAACAATGGCTTCAGCCTGCAGACCGGCGAGGTCGGGGTCCAGGGCGTCGAGTTCGAGGCCCGGGCGAGCGTGACCGAAGGGCTCAGCCTGATCGGCGGATTCTCTCTGCTGGACGCGCGCAACACCCGGGACACGAGCACGACGCAGAACGACCTGACCCGGCGGCAGGTCCCGCTCCTGGGCCGCCGCCCGGTCCAGATCCCCGACACGACAGCCTCGCTGTTCGTCGATTACCGCTTCACCGGCGGCCCGCTCCTGGGCCTTGGGCTCGGCGGCGGCGTGCGCTATCTCGGTTCGTCCTGGGGTGACCCGGCCAACACCTTCGAGGTGCCGTCGAGCCTGCTCGTCGACGCCGTGGCCTCGTACGACATGAAGCATCTCGACCCGCGCCTCGCAGGTCTCAGCGCGCAGATCAACGTCCAGAACCTGCTCGACGAGCGCTACGTCACCGGCTGCTTCAGCTATTCGAGCTGCTTCTACGGCCTGCCGCGCACGGTCTACGCCACCCTGCGCTATCGCTGGTGAGGCCGGCCTGATGCGCAACAGCTTCCGGCAGTCGATGGCGTGGCTGCACGCCTGGTCCGGCCTGATCGTCGGCTGGGTGCTGTTTTCGGTCTTCGTCACCGGGACCGCGAGCTATTACCGGCCCGAGATCTCGCGCTGGATGCGGCCGGAGCTCCACGCCGGTCCCGCGCTCGTCCCCGACGCGCTGGCGGCCTCGGTGGAGCGCGGCGTCGCCTACCTGCAGGCGCAGGCAGGTGGGGCGCGGTCGTGGTTCATCACGCCACCACGGCCGGACGTGCCCCTCCTCGAGCTGTTCTGGCGGACCGGCCCGGGCCAGCCGCCGAACCGGGTGTTCCTCGACCCGGCGACCGGGGTGCCGGCCGTCCTGCGGGACACCCGCGGCGGCGACTTCCTCTACCGCTTCCATTTCGAGCTGAACATGGCGCCCCTGTGGGGCCGCTGGATCGTCGGCATCTGCGCGATGATCATGCTGGTGGCGCTGATCTCGGGGATCATCACCCATCGGCGGATTTTTGCCGACTTCTTCACCTTCCGGCGGGACAAGTCCGCCCAGCGCGGCTGGCTCGACGCCCACAACGTCACGGGCGTGCTCGCCCTGCCGTTCCACCTGATGATCACCTATACGGGGCTGGTCACCCTGTCGTTCCTGTACATGCCGTGGGGCATGAACACGGCCTATCGAGGCGACACGCAGCGTTTCTTCGCCGAGGCCGGCCAGATCACCGCGCCGCGCCCGCCTGCAGGCCGGCCCGGCACGCTGGCCCCCGTCGGCCCGATGGTGCTGCGCGCCCTGGAGACGGTCTACGAGCCCCTGGAGCGGATCTCGATCGGCAACCCCAAGGATGCGAACGCCACCGTGGTGGTGGTGTTCGAGGAGCCCCGCGGGCTCTCGCACGAGCACCCGCAGGTCGCTTTCGACGGCGTCACCGGCGCCGTCCTGGAGGTCCGGGCGGGCGGGTTGAAGCCAGCGGCCAGGACCTTCACCACGATGGTCGGCCTGCACGAGGCGCATTTCGCCGGGCCGGCCCTGCGAATCCTGTTCTTCCTGTGCGGGCTTGCCGGCAGCGCCATGGTGGCCACGGGCCTGCTCCTGTGGTCGGTGGCCCGCCTGCCCAAGAAGGCCGGGACCGAGGCCGCGACCGAGGCCGGAATCGTGCCGCATCTGGGTTTGCGCCTGGTCCAGGGCCTCAACATCGCGACGATCGCCGGGCTGCCGGCGGCCATCGCGGGCTATTTCCTGGCGAACCGGATCTTGCCGGCGGGGATGCCCGACCGGGCGCTCTGGGAGATTCGCGGTTTCTTCGCCGTCTGGGTGCTGATCGCGATGGTCGGCTTGCTGCGTCCGCAGCGCCGCGCCTGGCCCGAAGTGCTGAGTGCGGCCGCCGCCCTCTATGCGGCGGCGGCTGTCGCCGATGCCTGGCGGATGCAGCGGGCCTTCGGCGCGGGCGACCCGGTCGAACCGCTGTTCGTCGGGGTCGACCTCGTCCTGCTCAGTCTCGCGGCCCTCCTGCGCTTCGCCGCCGGCAAGGCCGCGCGCTACGACGGCACCCGGCCTTCGCGCCCGCGCGGCGCATCCCGGCAGGCCTTGAGCGGTGCCGCCGCCGAGTGACCGGTGCGGACGGGTTTCGGGATTGCCGGGCGATCGCCCGGGCTTTCCCTTCAACCGCGCTCGGCCCCTGTGGGAAAGCGGCGCGCGAACCAGTCCCGCAGAAGCTGGCGCTCGTAATACAGGCCGCCGGTGGAGAAGCGCGGGTTGGACGTCAGCAGGAAGTTGATGTCCGTGACCGTGTCCTCCCCCTGCGCGACGATGCGGCCGCCCCGGCGCAGCACGTAGGCGAGGCGGATGCGCGGCGGCGTGGCGTCGGTCACGATGCGGACGCCGGTCGGCGAGGCGAAGCCCGACCGGTCGAACCCGGCGAGATCGATGTCGAGCACGGTGATGTCGAGGCGCTCGTCCGGGCGAAGCCGGGTCTTGCCCAGATCGACCAGGATTCGCGTCAGCTCGGCCAGCGTCACCCGGAGCGGCTGCCCCGAGGCGAAGCGGTTCTCCGCGTCGGTGAAGCGCTCCGGCGCCGCGTAGCGGACCTGCACCTCCGCGGCGGCTGGTCCGGCCGCCATCAGTATCCCAACCAAGACGAGGCCGGCCCAGCCTGCACCGTGTTTGCGCATGTCGAACCCACTGCCTCGGCTGTCGTGATCCGCGGTTGCGGCCGTGTGTCACCGCGGCGGCCTGCGGAACGCCAGGACCGGAGCGGGCGAGCCGCGCACAACAGCAAAACCCCTTGTCGGGCCTTCCGTTTCCGCGTTGCGCGCGACGATCGGATGGAGCCGCACGAATTCAGTCGCGCGCCGAAGCGTCCATAGTCTCGCCGCGTTCCGGGCGCCACCTGTCGTCACCAGCCCGCGAGGGCAGCCCTTCATGGGAGCGCGCACCGCTTGCTCAATTCTTTTCTGGCGATCCTCACCGTCATCGCGGTCCTGGCCCTCACGGCCCTGTTCAAGCTGCCGCTGCTGCCGTTCCGCCTAGCCGGTCGTCTGCTGCGGAGCCGTCCGGCGGTCGCCTGATCGGCCCACCCGGATCATCCCGCCGCGTCGATGGCGAATTCCATGCCGCGGCCCGGCCCCTGATCGGCATAGTCGATCAGCGCCAGACCGCGCTCGGCCAGCGTCTCCTCGACGATTGCGCGCTCCTTGCGCACCATCTGGCCGATTGCCAGGGGCGTGAGGCGCGGGCTCACCCGCCGCAGCTGGTCGACGCCGATGCTCGTCGGCGTGCCGTCGCTCTCGGCGATCCGGGCGAGCGCGAGGCCCAGATCCTTCGCCTTGGTCTCCGCGGCCGATTTCGGCTTGAACGCCATCTGTCTGTCTCCCTGAGTCCCTAGAGCCTCGTCCCGAAAGATCGCCGCCGGCTTTCGGAAACGACGATGCGCCTCAAAAGCCAGCGCATCGCGCCGGTTCCGATATCCGGCATGCTGCGCTTGCCGCTGCGTCTCAGGCGGCCTGCACATCCACGTTCACGTCGACGAACGCCCGGATCCAGACGCGCCGCCCCTTGGCATCGTAGGCCTCGACCTGCCAACCCGACCAGTCGAACCGCTCGACCCGCTCCATCAACCCGAGGGCGACCCGCTCGGCATGGACGCGCATCTGCGCCAAGGTCGGCAGGCGTCGGCCCTTCAGGTCGATCACCAGCTCATGCCCGTCCGTGCAGTGGAAGCGATAGAGCTTCGTCGGCATCGGCCGTTCCTCGATCAATCGACAGCCCTCCACTCCGGTTCGACGCCGCGGCACCGGGACAGACGACCGGCCTGACCGGACGCCATGTTCACTATATGTTCTATGTGAGGTGGGGACGCGATGCACCTGCAACCATACGAACCGTCTGTGGAGATTCGTCTCACCCAGCCGTTGCAGTTCCTGCGCGGGCAGGCGTGCCCTGCTGTCGTGGCCAGCCAGGACGCTTCGGATCGGTCGGGGTGGCATCCCCGTCCGCACGATCGGGACGGCCGTTCCTGAAGTACGGCTCACGGATGTGCCGAGCCGCGCCTGGGTCGGAATGTCTGAAGCCCCGGCTCTCCCGGAGAACCATCGCCCTGACCGTCGAAACGGGCAGGTTCCAGGTCGATCAATCTGCCCAACGGACACGCTGACGGCGGTCTACACCGCCGGCCCCACCGGGGATGAGCGCGCTCAGGCGGCTTGGCCCTTGCGCTTGGCCATGGACCCGGGCTGGCCCAGGCCGATCGCCTTGGCGAGGGCGGAGCGCTGCTCGGCGTAGCTCGGAGCGACCATGGGATAATCGGTCGGCAGACCGTAGCGCTCCCGGTAGCTCTGTGGGCTCAGGCCGTTGGCGGCCAGGTGCCGCTTGAGGGTCTTGTAGGTCTTGCCGTCGAGGAAGCTCACGATCCCGTCCGGCTGGACCGATTTGCGGATCTGGGCGGCGCTCGGCTTGTCGACGGCAGCCGGTGCAGTCGCGCCGGTCTCGACCGAAGCCGTGCCGGAGGCCAAGCCGGCGATCGCGCCGTATATCCGGGCGATCAGCGCCGGCAACTCTGTAGCCGGGACAGGATTTTTGGCGACGTAGGCAGCGACAAGATCAACCGTCAACTCGGTGAAGTTGGACGATTTCCCATAGGATGTGTCGTTCATATTCAGCCCCTCTCATCATGTGACTGCTCCTTGTTGTTTCGGGCCGACTTGCGATTCAACACGTTAAATTCGGCTTTCAACGTTATTCTGCTCGCACCAGCGGCTCCGCCGCCAGCATCGCAACATTCGGACACATCGAACGGAAAGCGGCCGGGACGCATGTCCCGGCCGCTGAAGGCGCGTTTATCGATTTTGTGGGCTGCGCTGGCCGATCCAGCGCGAACCCGTCTTTGCGCTCGGTCGCGCCCCTTGACCGATCAGAGGCTCGTGGTGCCGGGATAAGACCGCACGCGGTTCCGGCCGTCCGTCGGGCCGGCGGCGACGGTTCCGGCGGCGGGGGCCGGCGCCTCCCAGCCATCGGCACGCCACGCGCTGGTCTTCTGATCGAGATCGACCGAGCCGTGCTGCTCCAGAACGTCCATCACCATCGGCACCATCGTGGTGCGCGCTTCGTCGACGCGAACGGTGACGAGCGTCCCGCCGCGGCGCACGCCCTCGCCGTAGGCATGGGCATCGGTCTCGCTGACGCCAGCGCCGGTGAGGGCCCCGCCCAGGCCGCCTGCCGCGGCACCGATGCCGGCACCGGTCAGGGTGGCGACGAGCCAACCAGCCGCCACGACCGGGCCGACGCCCGGGATCGCGATCAGGCCGAGACCCGCCAGAAGGCCGGCCGCGCCGCCGACCACGGTGCCGAGCGTGGCTCCGGTGCCGGTCCCGTCCTTGGCCTTCTCCTTGGTGTCCTCGCTGATGTGGGTCCCGTCCGTACCGGTGCGACCGGCGTGGCGATCGCCCTCGTTGTTGCTGACGATGCTGATGTCACCGTGCGGAATGCCGCCGGCCTCAAGCTTGCCGACAGCCGTGCTGGCATCCTCGTACCGATCGTAGAGGGCCGTAATGGTTTGCTGAGCCATGAAAAATCTCCTTGGTGAAGGTCAGGGGATCACTGGGCCGACACGTTGCCCTTGAAATCGAGGCCGACGTTGACCTGCTTGCCGCCATGCATGGCGGTGCCGCGCCAGATGCCGTCACCGTCCTTCATGAGATTCTTGGCGTCCGCGTAGCCGGACTTCTCGAGCCGCGCGCGCGCCTCACCCTCGGTGAAGCTGTTGGCGCCCTTCTCGAGCTGGACGTTGGTATGGGCAGCGGCGCCGGTGCCGTTGGGCGTCATCTTGTCGGTGTTCGGCCGGGTGACGCTCTCCTGCCCACCGGATTGCTGGCTCGTCTTCGCGTCGGGGGCCGCCGGCGTGCCCGTCACGGTGGTCTGCGCGAAGGCGCTCGATCCAGACAGCGTGGCGACAAGAAGGGCGGCGATGGTGGTACGCATGATGGGCTCCGTCGATCATTCCGGACCCCATCAATCCCCCCGATCCATGATACGTTCCATTCAATTGGTATTTACAGACCAAGCCTTACGTTTTCTGGCCTGGATTATATTTAGTTCCGGAAAATTCATTCCTGAACATCCGCCGAATAAAAGCGGCTCTTAAAAAACATCGTTCGTTCGACCGCCGTACTCCGGAGTTAGCCGGGGGCGTCCCCCCGGAGCGCATCCCGACATCGCCTTCCGGTCGGTTCCCGCGAAGGTCGGCAGCCGGATGGGATCGGTCAGCCGGCGCCGTAGCCGCCCTTGCGGTTGTCCGGCCGGGGCACGGGCGGGCGCGTATCGTAGCCGCCGCTCTCCGGCGCCGCCTCGTCCGGCGCCTCGGGGTTGCCCGGGGCATGCGGGCCGCTGCCGCCGGCAGTCGGGTCAGGCGTCTTCACCGCGCCCGCCGGCCGCCCCGGCGGCACCGTTCCAAGGGCTTCGCGTGCCGCGTCGACATCCTGTCCCATCTGATCCTCCCGGGTGGTCCGTGGAGGGCCAAGACGATAGGGCCGCGGCATGTTCCCGGATCTCGGGCGCAGGCGCCGTCGTGATCGTCCGGGATCGGGGCGGTTCAGCGCACGCGGCCGGTCCGGGCGATCGCGCGACCGAGGCTCATCAGCAGCACATCCGCGGCGGCGCGAACCTCGGCCGGCGTGTCGGCGTCGAGGGTCCGCTTCAGCGCGATGGCCAGATCGGCGGCCCGTTCCAGGGGATCGACCGGCGCCATCAGGTTGCTGAACACGTAGCGCTCGCCGCCCGGATGCTGAAGCTCGATGATGTCGATGATGACGCCGCGGCAGCGGACCGGACGCCCATTCGGATCCTCGAACGTGCGCCCACGGCTGAGCAGCCACCGCACCGTGCCGTCCGGGGCGATGACCCGGTACTCGGCAATCACCAGGCCGCTGGTCCGCGATGCCTGTTGGATCTGCTCGATCAGCCACGCATGGTCGGCCGGATGCACCGTGGACATGGCGGCGTTGCCGCTCAACTCGGTCTCGGCCAGATCGGGATCGCCGGCGAGCAAGCGCGCCGCGCAGGCATCGTACACGACCACGTGGCGGACGATGTCCCAGTCCCAGACGCCGACCACGCACGAGTCTTCCAGTGCAGCACGGAGCTGGTCGTGCGGTTCACGGAAGCCGCCGGTCGCGTTGACCGGCGTCTTCGAGCGCTGTCCCATCGTAGCCATCCCGCTTGGTCGCGTCAGGGCGATTTGGTGCGCGAGCGTACCATTTCATCCGGGAACCTGTCGGAAATTTCATGATCGGATCGGGGGGCCTTCGCGTCGCAGGACGGTTGGAACGACAGGCCGTCGCTGCTTCGCCCGCACAACCGAACCCGAGCCGCGCAGAACCGATCATGGGTGACGATTCCAAACCGTCGCGCCCGGAGAACCGGGCCACCGCCTTCGGCAGCCCTCTGGGTGAGATCGCACGCGCGCTGGGTGTGCCGGTCTCCAGCTTCTTCGCATCGGGCACGGGCGCCGCGGGACCGATGGCGGGCACCGACCCCGACGGTACCGTCCTCCTCGATCTCGTGCGCTCCTACCTGCTGCGCGTCAGCCCGGAGACGCGCAGGCGCTTCGTCGCCCATGTGCAGGCCTTGGCGGAAACCCTGCCCCGGTAGAGCGCGCAGCGCCTCGGATCACACGTCGCGATGTCTCGGATAGCGGCCGGCCCGGCCGTGCCCCTCAGGGCAGCGTCCGGGCCTGGGCCGCAGCGATCTGCATGAGCTCGGCCGTGCTGCCGACGCCGAGCTTGCAGCGCAGCGCGGCGGTGGCGTTCACGACGCTGCGGTAGTTGAGCGTCAGGATGTCGGCGATCTCGTCGTAGGATTTGCCCTTCCCGATCAGCACCAGGATCTGCATCTCGCGACTGCTCAGATTCGCCAGCGGCAGGTCGCGCGCGCCGGCATTCAGCATCGCGATCTCGATAGCGATGTCGTGGGGCAGGTAGGAGCGGCCATTGGTGACCGCCTCCAGCGCGTCCAGGAAGGACGCGGCGGGCGTATCCTTGAGCACGAAGCCCAGAGCCCCGCATTCCAGGACGCGGGCGACGATGACCGGGTCGCGATGCATGCTCAGCGCGAGGATCCGCGCCCCGGGCTCCAGCGCGCGGATCCGGCGGATCAGCGACAGGCCGGACAGGCCGTCGTCCCGGAAGCTCAGGTCGGTCACCACCACGGACGGCCGGTGGCGGTGGAACGTGCGATAGGCGCCGACGATGTCGCGCGCCTCGTGGACGCGCGCGATCCCGGCTTCCTCGGCCAGGAGCCGGAAGCCCTGGAGAACAATCGGATGGTCGTCGACGATCAGGAGGTCGCGCGGCCGGGCGGACCGCCGGGACATGGGCTCGACCCGACGCAGTGCGGCGCTCATCGGGAGGCCCTCATGGGGTTTCCCCATCGCCGGCGAGCGGCGCGAACCGGTCGGCGAGCAGCGCCAGGGCGGCGGCATGGTCGATACCGCGGGCGCGGGTGTTGAAGTAATGCTGGCACATCTCCCCATAGAGGCTCTTGTGGCGGCCGCGTCGGGCCGCGACGGTGCTGAACCCGGTCAGCAGCAGCGCGTATCGTTCCGTCTTGCCGATCTCGGCCAGCATCAGCCCGAGCTGGGCCGTGCGGTTGGCGATCATGCGCGGATCCTCGATGAAGCCGCCCTTGGCCTCCGCCAGGGCGTCCTGCATCGTCCGGACGGGTTCGGACCCGGCCGGCAGCGGGTGGCCGACCTCCCGACCGGCGAGCCACCGGCCCGGGTCGGTCCCGTCGGTGGGCGACAGCCAGGCCGGAAGCTCGCTCTCCGAGGTCCGCGCCACGACGGCCTGGCCCTCCTCGGAGCCCGGTTCCTGGGGCCGGTCGCAGGCGGCGAGCAACAGGCTGCCGAGCATCTGGCCGGCGAGGATCAGGCTGGCGAGCCGCCGCGTCATCCGCCGGCCTCCGCCGAAACCGGCGCCGTCTGGGCCGCCACGAGGGTGCGCGGCCCCTCGGGCACCGGGATCCGGCCCGTCTCCGTCCGGGCCGCGAGGTCGACCACGGAGACGTCGTCGGAGAACCAGTTTGCCACGTAGGCGAGGCCTTCGAGGATCGCCACGCCCTCGGGATAGCGGCCGACCGGCACCGTGGCGGCGACCGTGAGGGTGTCGGCATCGACGATCGAGACGGTGCCGGCATGCTGGTTGGTGACGACCACGCGCCGCCCGTCCGGGCTGACGGCGACGCCGTAGGGGCTCGCCCCGACCGGCAGCGTCGCGACGGGCTTGAGCGCACCCGCGTCGATGACGGTGAGGTCGTTGCTGCGCACGTTGGCGACGTAGACCCGGTCGCGGACCGGATCGTGGGCCAGGGCGAAGGGTCCGTCGCCGACCGGGATGCCGGCGATCCGCACCATCCGGGCGGTGTCGACCACGCCGACGCTGCGGCCCTCGCGCTCGGCCACGTAGAGCCGGCCGTTGGCGCCGAGGGTGAGCCCGGCCGGGTCGGGCCCGACCGCGACCTCGGCGGCGGCCGCGACGGTCTCCGCCGAGAGGCGCAGCACCCGGTTGCCGGACCAGTCACCGACATAGAGAAAGCGCCAGCCCGGGTCCGCCGCGAGCCCGAAGGGCTGGCCGGGGACAGGCCATTGCAGTGTCGGTCCGTCGGCGGCGATCACCGTGATCGCGCGGCCGTCCGGATGACTGAGATAGAGCCGCCCTCCGGGACCGGCGGCGACCACGGCCGGGGACGGCGCCACAGCGACCTCGGCGGCGGGTGCGCCGTCCGGCCGCTCGATCCGGCTGGCGCGGGCGCCCTGCTGGCTCGCGACCCAGACGGAACCCGCATCCGCCGGCCCGACGGCAAGCGCGAGACCGGCGAGCCCGAAAAGGCGCCGCGCGCGCCTCATCGCTGCGGCCCGCTCTCCAGCTTCGCCTTCAAGCCCTTGAGGCCCTCGGAGAAGTAGCGGTTCATCGCCTCCTTGCCGGCGGCGTCGCTCAGATTCTCGGGCGGCTCGTTGCCGGTATCGCCCCGGTAGAAGCGGCCCATCCACTCGACCTTCGCCCCCTCGCCGTCCGGCGTCACCGTGAGGGTCGCGGAGTAGGACGAGACCGGCAAGGCGTCGAGATCGGGGTCGGACATGCGGTACGAGTAGGTCCGCTCCGCCCCCTTCCACTCGTCGAGCCCCTCGACCAGGGTGCCGCCGCGCTTCAGCGTGACCTTGCGGACGGCGCCCGCGCCGTCGCCCCCTGTGGCCTCGACCTTGGCCACGTCCGGATGCCAGGCGCCGATGCCGCCGAACGGCCCGACCACCTTCCAGACCGCGTCCGGGGTCGCCCGGATGGTGATGGTCTGATCGATTTTTTGGGGGGTTGGCCCGTGAGCCAAGGCCGTGCCGGCGGCGAACAGGATGGCGAGGCTGGTGAGGACGCGACGCATGATCAGGCTTTCCGGAAACGCAAACGGTGGGTGGTGGTGAACGGGGTGATGCGGCGGCCCAGCCCGCACAGGGGCGCCGCCAGCAGGACGCCGAGCACGAGGGCGAGCGCCAGGGCGCCGAGCGCGGGGCGCGGGTCGATCCGGCCCGGCAGCGGACGCGGCGTCCCGGCCTCGATCAGGGGCCGGTCGAGCCCGCCCGGCCCGTCGAGATGCGCGTAGGCGAGGCCCGTGACCGCGGCGAGCTGCTTCAGGTGCCCCTCGCGTACCGACGAGAGGTGCTCGCTGCCCTGCGCGGCGGCGGCGCCGAACGGGGCGTTGCGCGGATTGTAGCCGGCGCGGGATTCGGCGTCGGCCGGTGGCGGCCCGAACCGGTTCTCCTGCTGCACGTCCGTCTCGGCGAAAAAACCGCTCTCGCGGCCGCGATCGTCGAATTTCGGGATCGGCGACAGGCCGTAGGCGCCGGCGCCGACGATCAGGCCCCGGACCGCCCCCGGCCTGCCCTCGAAGGGCGGGACTTGCCCGGCGGGGAGCGGCGGCGTTTCCTGGCCATCGGTGACGAACAGCAGGTCCGTCCCGAGCCCGGCCGCCATCTCCACCGCCCGGTAGAGGCCGGCGCTGATCCGGCTGTCCCCCTCCCAGGCCATCCGCCAGTCGAGCGCTGCCAGGGCGCCGTCGAGCGGCGCGAACTCGGCGCAGACCTCCACGGGCTCGAACAGCAGGAACGGCTTCCGCTCGGTGAACAGCGCCAGTGCGATCCGCGACCCGCAGGGCAGGTCCGCCACCAGCCGGCGCAGGGCCGCCTTGGCGATCTCCAGCCGGCTCGCCGGGCGGCCGTCGACGGCGTAGTCGCGCACGTTCATCGAGCCGGTGATGTCCACCACCGCCAGCACCGCGACGCCCGCGCGGGTCACCTTCAGGGCCGGCACCACCAGGGCGGCGATCACCAGGGCCAGGGCGAGGGCCAAGGCCTGGAAGCGCCGCCCGCGCAGGTTGCGCGCGAGCGGCAGGCCTTCCAGAATCGTTTGCCGGCTCATGGGCCACCTCGCGGCTGCCCCGGGATGTCGGTCCAGATCTGCTTCGGCTCGGCGCGCATCTCGTCGCCGCTGGCGCGATCGAATTCCGGGAAGTCGCGGATCAGCCGGGAGGCGACGTCGAGGTTGAACTTCGCGTTCCAAAACTCCGGCCGGTCCCGGAGGGCGCGGCGATAATCCTGCCGGGCCAGGGTCACCTGCGGGCCGGCCTTGTCGAGGGCGCCGCGGGTCAGAAGCCCGAAAGCCTCGCGCATCCGGGCGTTGGCGACGCGGTAGCGCGCACGGGACGCGGCGTCGGCGGCCGCCGCCCGGTCGAGGGCGGCGACCAGGGGCTCGGTCTCCTCCAGCTGCCCGTGCCCGGCGAGGTAGCCGATCCGCGCCACCAGGACAGGCGCCGGCGCCCCGGTCCCGACGTCGAGATCCGTGCCAGCTTCGAGCGCCGCGATGCTCCGGTTGGCCGAATCCGCCCGCCAGGCGGACACGCCGAAGCCCAAGGCCGTGAGGCCGAGCAGCACCGGCAGGGCGAGGAGGAGCCGCGGCCGAGGCCGGCCCCAGAGGCGGGGACCGGACTTACGCATGGCTGGACGCGGCACGGATGTCCTCTCGCGTGCGGGCGACCGGGCTCAGGGATCGGGCTTCGGATCCTCCCCGGCTGAAAAGGTGACGAGCTCCGGAGAGGGCGGGCGCCCTCCCTCCCCCCTCTGCGGGGGAGGGAGGCCCCCGAAGGGGGTCGGGAGAGGGGCAGCGCGACGATGCAGGATGGATCAGGCGTCGCGACCTCTCCGGCACCGTCGCTCCCCTCTCCCGACCCCTGCTGACGCAGAGGCCACCCTCCCCCGCAGAGGGGGGAGGGAGAGGCGCGTGTCCTTGATCGTTGCCCTCTTCCGTCAAAGATGTGGGCACCCCGCAGTCCACACGCATGATCGATCCCCAGTCGGCACGGGATCGGCAGGAGAGGAGCGCACGCCGCGTTCCGCATGGAACCGAGCGCCGTGGCACGCGGCGCAGGCCCAGGAGGATACCGGACCGCATCATCATGCCGCCCTCCGGATATCCGGCGCGGGCGCACGCTCCGGCACGGCGACACCCGCGACCCGAGCCGCCAAAAAATCTGCCTCGGCGAGGGCCGCCAGGACGAGCAAGAAAAGCCCGAGCCCGGCGAGCGCGTAGGCGAACCCGGTCAGGTCGCGGCGGGGGCGCGGCTCGGTATAGGGGATCGGGTTGCGCTCCAGGGCGGCGATCTGTGCGATGGCGTCGGCAACCGCAGGGGCCCCTTCGGCCTCGAAGGCCCGGTAGGGCACGCCGAGGCTCTTGAAGAACAGGTCGAGATGGCGCTCTGGGGCGGCCTGGGGGGTGTCCTCCCCGGCCGGCCGGTCGTGGATCGAGGGCGAGCCCTTGGTGCGCAGGAACAGCCAGTACAGGGTCGGGTGCAGCTTGGTGAAAGCGGCGCGCAGGGCATCCTGCACCCGCGGGTCGATCACCGCGGCCCCGTCCGAGATGAACAGCAGGACCCGGGAGCCGCTGCTCTCCGGGGCGAATTGCGACAGCGCCATCGCGAGGCCGCGGGCGACGTTGGTGTAGTCGAGGCCGGGCCGGTCGATCGCCGCGATGGCGGCGCGCACGGCCGCATGCCGGTCGGTCATCGGCATGACCAGCATCGGCGCAGTGGAGAAGGCCGTGACCGCGAACAGGTCGTGCGCCCGGGCGCCGACGAAATCGGCCAGCAGGCGCCGGGAGGCGGCGGCCTTCGATTCCTCCGCGCCCGAGGGCTGCCGCCCCGCGAAGGTCTCGTTCATGCTGCCGGACCGGTCGATCAGCATCGAGATCGGGGCGCCGATGCCGATGCGGGTCACCGGCGCGCCGGCGCCGTAGGGGCCGGCCAGCGCCACCACCAGGCCACTGACCGCGAGCACACCCGCGCCCCGCAGCAGCCAGGCGATCCAGCGGGAGGCCGGATCGGCCGGGGCCGCGGCGACGGCCGAGACCGCGGCCCGCCGGCGCCCGGAGGCGAAGAGGGGCAGCAGCGCCAGCGGCAACAGCCACAGCCAGGCGGGCGATGCGACCCCGAGCGATCCGACCGTCATCGCTCAGGCCTCCCGCTCGGCGGCGGCGAGCCGACGCAGGCCGGACTCGACCTCGGACCAGGGCAGGCTCGCCCGGGCGGCCTCGATCTCGCGGCCGAAGAAGGCCCGGCGCGAGGCGTCGAAGAACCTGGCCAGCGCCGGACCCTCCCGGCGGAAGGCCGGATGCCGGTCGAGGAAGGCCGGGAGGTCGTCGGCCAGCACCCGGCCGCCGTCGGTCTCGTCGAGGCCGCGATGGATCAGGCGTAGGGCCTCGCGGTAGCCGCCCTCGCCCCCGCGGCCCAACCGGCGCACCGCCCGGGCGGCCCTGGCGAAGGGGCGCCCGGGCCTCGCGAACCAGCCGCGATCATAGCCGAGGGCGGCCAGCGCCAGCACGGCGGCCCCGAGGGCGACGAGGGCGGCCCGCAGGTCCGGCACCGGGTCGAGCCGGGGGACGCGCCCGTCCGGCCGCAGATACTCGGCCGGGTCGTCGTGCTTCTCAGGCTGGACCTCCCGCAGGGGCGAGACGCCGAGCGACCAGCCGGGAATCTCGGCCTTGGCCGAAGTGGTACCGCCGGCGGCCGCGCTCTCCAGCGACACGGAAAAGCCCGGGATCGCGACCTGGCGGGCATCGAGCGCCGCGTAGAAGCTCTGGTAGGTGAGGTGCAGCCGGACCCGGCCGGGGCTCTCCTCGACGGTGATGTCCCGCAGGTCGAGCCAGTAGGTCAGCGGCCCCGGCGCCGGCAGGGAGGCGCGCTGCAGGCTGAAACCGGGATCGACCGCGATGTCGGCCTGGGCCCGCACCAGGTCGCCCAGAAAATACCCGAAGGCGCGGGGCACCCGCACCTCGACGGAGCGCACCTGCGCCAGAGCGGCGCCGGCCTGAGAAAGGAGCGCGCAGCAGGCCAAGATCATGAGATTCCGAAGAGCGAAGCCCTTCGGCGGGGTATCGGGGCGGAGCCCTGATGCCTGGGGCTGTGCCCGATCGCAGGGCTCCGCCCTGCACCCGCAAAAGGTCTCGGACCTTTTGAAACCGGGACTTTTGGTGTGCGCCCCCGTCATCTCAGGTCGCCAGCAGGTGGCGGGTGAGCGCCTGGGCGTTGAAGCGGTCGACCAGGTGGAACGGGGCCCGGGCCGAGGACGCGGCGGCGAGGCTGCGCAGGGCGTCGCGCCGGGCCTGCTCCCGGGCGATCCAGCGCCGCTTCAGGGCCGGGCGCAGGAAGACGAGGCGGCGGCCCGCGCCTTCGAGATCGTCGAGCTCGACGAGGCCCCAATCCGGCAGGCCGGCATCCTCGGCGCTGTCGGCGAGCAGCACCGGGACCGTGTCGTGGAGCGCCAGCGCCGCGAAGACCTGCCCGATCAGGGCCTGCGGCCAGCGGAAATCGGAGACCAGGAAGACCAGCCGCGGCCGGCCGAACAGCAGGCGCGCGGCCTCCAGCAGCCCCTCGGCGCCGGTGGCCTCGCAGCGCGCCGCCGCGATCCGCTCGGCCATGGCGAGGGCCGGCCCGCGTCGGCGGGTGGCCGGCAGGTAGAGATCCGCCCGGACGGCGCGGTCGCAGCCGATCACCCCCAACCCGTCGCCGATCCGGGTCGCCGAGGCCGCGAGCCCGGCGCAGAGGTCGGCCGCGAGACGCAGACGGTCGCCGGCGCCCTGGAAGCGCATCGAGGCCGAGAGATCGATCAGCGCCCAGACCTCGACGGCGTTGCGCATCTCGAAGCGCCGGACATGCACGCCCTCGAACGGGTCGCGCAGGCTGGCGCGCAGGTCGATCCGGCGGGCATCCGGCAGGGTCAGGAACGGGACCTGGTCCCGGAACGTGCCCAGCCCACCGGCCTCCTGGCCGCGATGCGCCCCGAACCGACGCCCCCTCGGGCGCCAGCGCGGCAGGTAGATGATGTCGGCCGAGGGCGCCCCGGTCATGGGGCCGGCACCGTCTCGAACACCGCCCGGCACAGGTCCGGGACGATCTCGCCGCGGCGCATCTCGTGCACCGGCTCTAGGAAGATGCGGTGCGCCATCACCTCGGGGAAAACCGCGCGGACATCCTCCGGGACGAGCCAGTCCCGCCCCTCCAGCCACGCCCGCACCCGGGCGGCCCGGACCAGGAAGGCGAGGCCGCGCGGCGAGGCGCCGCCCTGGACCAGAGTCGCCATGTCGATCCCGGAGAGCCGGATCCCGGCCTCCGCCGGGCGCACCAGCGCGTCCCAGAGCCCGACCACGTAGGTCTCGATCTCCGGCGACGCCTGGATCGCCACCTGGATCGAGGCCGCGATGGCGCCGAGGCGGGCCTGGTCGAGCACGCCCTCGGCAACCGCGCCGATCAGCCGGTCGGTGTCGTGGAAGCGCGGATCGAACACCAGCGCGCGCCGGGCCTCCGCGTCCCGCGGAGCATCCATCCCGATCTCCATCAGGAAGCGGTCGCGGGCGGCGGCGGGCAGCTCGAAGGTCTCCTCGCGCTCGACCCGGTTGCGATCAGCGAAGACCTGGAGGTTGGGAAACCGGTACTCCCGGGCGAAGGCCGTGACGCTGCGCTCGGCCATGATCCGCAGGAGCAGGGCATGGACCTGCGGCCGCGCCCGGTTGATCTCGTTGAAGAAGAACACCGCCAGGTCTTCGGCCCGGCGCAGGACCGGCCCCGGCTCGACCCGGGGGCGGCCGTCCTCGGCCAGATAGGTGTGATAGATCAGGTCGGTCGGCATCATGTCGACCGTGCCCTCGACGCGCTCGTAGGCGCCGCCGAGCGCCCGGGCGACCGCGCGCAGCAGCGTGGTCTTGCCGACGCCGACATCGCCCTCCAGCATGACGTGGCCGCGGGCGAAGATCGCCGTGGTGACGAGGCGGATGATCCGCGCCTGGCCGACCACCGCCTTGGCGACCTCCGCCTCGAAGCGGGCGGCCGAGGCCCGCCAATCGGTGAGCTTGGCGTCGCCGGGATGGAGCGTGTTCATCGCGCTGGTTCCGGGACATGGCGGCCGACCTCAGGGAGAGACCGGACCGAGGTGCGCGACCGGCTGGGCAGCGCGCGGTGCAGCGAAGACCGGAAGCCTGTCGACTGCCGGCTTCCTATCCTCGACCTCATCCTGAGGTGCTTCCGCGAGGCGGAAGCCTCGAAGGCGCCCTCCAGAAGCCTTTGCGATCTCTGGAGCCCTCCTTCGAGGCCCAGCGATCCTCGATCGCTGGGCACCTCAGGATGAGGGATAGATTTGGATCTCTGCGACTCAGTTCGCCGAGATCTTGCTGACGTCGTATTCGAACTTGCCGGTCTTCTTGGCGTTCTCGATGCGCTTGCGATTGCGCTCTTCCATCATCTTGATGGATTCCGCCTGCTTGCCGACCTCCTTGGGGTCGTGCTTCGGATCGTACTTCGTCCCCGCGACCTTCTCGGGGAAGCCGGGCTTGGGCTCCCAGCAATTGCCCGGGGCCTTGCAGGTCTGCCCGTCATAGGCCAGCGCCGGCAGGGCGCCGAGCGCCCCCGCGGCCAACATCGCGGCGGTGATCAGGATTCTGTTGCGCATCGTCGATTCCTTGCGTTCGCTCCCAGGGCGGCCCGACGGGCCGTTCTTTGGCGCCGGCTCGGCCGGGCGCTGCTCCGCGCGGACGCTCACTCCAGCGGCTTGCACTGGCCGGGCGCGTCCTTGGCGAAGGTCTCGCCTTCCTTGAAAGGCGTGTAGTGCGTCTTCTGCTCGTCGGTCAGCCAGGCGGCATCTTTGACCGGGCCGGTATAGAGATGCCGGATCCAGGCGATGACCTGCAGCGCCTCGTCCGGATTCAGATCTTCGTTGTGCGGGCCCATCATGCCGTTGGCGCCGCCCCAGATCGTCGCGAACAGGCCGGTATCGTCGGTGTTGGCCGGATAGGTCCAGTAATTGTCGTTGAGGCCGGGCCCGACCTTGCCCTCGGCCAGATGGCCGTGGCAGCCGGAGCAGGAGGTCAGGTACAGGCTCTCACCGTTGCGCAGGCACGCCTTGTCGTCGATGTAGAGGTTCTTGCCGGTCTGGAAGAAGGTCTGGACCGCCTTGGTGTCGCGCCCGCCGGGCTTGCCTTCGGCGAGGTCCAGCGGCTCCCCGGTGATGGTGTTGCGGAAGACGAGGCCGGTCTGCGGCCCCGATTGTGGCTGGGCCATCACGGCGGCGGCACAGAGCGCCGAGGCGGCGCCGGCCAGGAGCATCAACCGGATACGCTTGGTCTTCGTCATCTTACTTTCGCTTCGCGGGAACTGGATCGCGCGGCAGCAGTTCGCTGCCGGTGCGCGCTGAGAGTCAGTTGGTGGCCACGACCGGGACGCCGTCCTGCTTCAGGATGGCGTCGATCTGCGGTTTGGCCTTGACGATGGCGGCGTCGAGGGCGTCGCGGAGCGCCGTGTCGTCCCGGCGCACGCCCATGGACTGGTCGAAGCTCTGGGGCATCTTGCGGCCGTCGCTGCTCACCGTGTCGTTCGGGACGAGGGTCATGCGCAGCGGCACGGCCGAGTCCTTGACGTAGCGGGCCACGTCGGGGGCGAAGGCGACGCCCACATCCGCCTTGTCGTTGGCGACCTCGCTGACGATCCGGGCCGGGTCGATCTGCGTGTACTGGTTGCGGGGCGCCCGGAAGCCGACCAGCGAGTAGAGGTAGGCCATGTCCTCCTCGTAGCGGTCGATATCCTTGAGCATCGCCTCGCCCGGGGAGCCCAGCGGCACGACCATGTGGTCGACGGTCTTGAGGCGCGGATCCGACCACGACTTCACGTCGAGGTCCTTGTCGGCGCGGGTGATGAAGACGTAGCCGCTGCGGTAATAGGGCTTGGTGGTCAGCACCCGCGGGTCGTCGCTGTCGAGGCCGACCACCACATCGCAGGTGCGCTTCTCCAGCCCGTCGCGCACGAGGTAGATCGCCGGCTTGGCGAGCCAGACGAAGACGGGTTTCTTCCCCATCGCCTCTGCGACCGCGGCGGCGACCCGGTTCTCCAGCCCGGACCCGTCCCGCATGGAGAGCGGCGGCTGCTTCTCGGAGGCGCAGATCCGCAAGGTGGACGGGTCGGCCTTGGGCGCGGCCGCGGCCTTGCCGGGCTCGGACTGGATGGCCTGCGCTTCCGATTCCTGGGCCCAGGCCCTTTGGGCCGGGATCGCGAGGGCGAGCAGGGCCGCGGCGCAGGTCGCCGCGCGAAGGAGTCCGCCGAGAAGCGGCATGGTGTCGTTCCCTCAATGATGCTTGTCGGGGGCGACCCGTGCGCGGGGTTCGCCGAGCCGGGGCTCCGCCGCCCGGAGGGGGCGGCGGAGCGGTCGCGCGCTCGGACGCGCGGATCAGGTGCGGGTTACTTGGCGGCGTGCTGCGCGTACTCGCCGACATTCGGGTCGTCGTAGGGACCCTTGCCGTCCAGCGAGAACACGACCACGCCGCCGCCCATCTGGGTGTAGTTGGCGAGCTTCTTGAAGGCGCCCACCGCGCCGAGACCGGCGGTCGGATCCTGCAGGTCGAACACCAGGCCCACGCCCGGCCAGCCGCCGACGCCGTAGTAGATGGCGACGTACTGGGTCCCCTTGTGGGTGTAGGTGATCGGGTAGCCGATCGCCCCGGACGGCAGCTTGAACTTCCAGAGGAGGTCGCCGTTGTCCGAGTCGCGCGCCTTGATGAAGCCGTCGAGCGTTCCGTACAGGACGATGTTGCCGGCGGTGGCGGTGGTGCCGCCCCAGACGGCGAAGCGCTCCATCTTCTCCCAGTTAAACTTGCCGGTGATGGCGTTGTAGCTCTTGATCTGGCCGAGACCCTCGTAGTTCTGCCGGTCACCCTTCGGGCCCGGATACATGTTCAGCGTCGCGCCGACGAAGAACTGACCCGCCCGGTAGGGCAGCATGAAGGGCTCCCAATCCATGCAGATGTGGTTGATGCCCATGTAGAAGGCTTGGCGCTTCGGATCGTAGGAATCGTGCCCCTGGTTGTGGTAGCCCATCGCCGAGGGACAGATGTCCTTGGCGAGGTGATCCATCCGGGTGCCGTATTCCGGGTCGCGCACCGGCGCGCCGGACTTCAGGTCCACCGACTTGAACACGTTGACCGTGTCGTCCATCTTGTTGGCCGAGACCAGCGAACCGTCCGTCCGGTCGAGGGTGTAGACGATGCCGTTGCGGTCGGGATGGGTGAGGAGCTTCCTCATCTTCCCGTCCTTGTCCTTCTGCTCGGACAGCATCATCACGTTGACGCCGGCGTAGTCCCACTCGTCGTGGGGCGTCTTCTGGTAGCCGAAATGCGCCTCGCCGGTGTCGACGTCGCGGCCGAAGATCGTCATCGTCCACTTGTTGTCGCCCGGACGCATGGTCTCGTTCCACGGCGCCGGGTTGCCGGTGCCGAAGTAGATCATGTTCGTGCCCGGGTCGTAGGCGTACCAGCCCCAGTTGGTGCCGCCGCCGATCTTCCAGGCGTCGCCCTCCCAGGTGGAGGTGCCCAGGCCCTTCTGGCCGTAATGGGCGTTCTTGATGTTGAAGTCCTTGGCGAGCAGCAGATCCTCGTCCGGGCCGGTGGCGTAGGCGCGCCAGACCTGAGCGCCGGTCTTCACGTCGTAGGCGGTTAGGTAGCCGCGTACGCCGAGCTCGGCGCCCGAGGAGCCGATGATCACCTTGTCCTTCACCACGTAGGGGGCGATGGTGAGCGTCGAGCCGACCTTGATGTCGGAATTCTCGACCTTCCACACCGTCTCGCCGGTCTGCGCGTTCAGCGCCACGACGTTGCCGTCGAGCAGGGTCTTCAGGATCAGCGCCGGGGTCTTGCCGTCGCCGGGCCAGTAGGCCAGCCCGCGGTTGACGAGGTCGCAGCAGGCGACCGAGCGGGCGGCCGGGTTCTGCTTGGGCTTGTCCTGCCACAGGATCTTGCCCGGATCGTCGAGATCGAGCGCGAAGGTGTTGTTCGGGAACGAGGTGTGGACGTACATCTTGCCGTCGACGACCAGGGGCGCGCCCTCGTGGCCGTTGAGCAGGCCGGTCGAGAAGGTCCAGGCCGGCTTGAGCTGCTTGACGTTGCTCTTGTTGATCTGCGTCAGAGCACTGTAATTGTCCGAGTCGTAGTTCTTACCGGGCATCACCCAGTTTTCGTCGCTCTTCGACTGCTCGATGAGCTTGTCGTTGGCGAAAGCCGCTCCGGCAAGGCCGACCGGCCCCAGTGCCAGGATCGCCAGGACCGAGACGGAACCCGCTAGGCTTCTCATGATGCATCTCCTCGCCAGGCCGCTCCGCCTCGCGGCATCGCAGCTATTGATTTTCGCAGTGCAAGATCGATCGAGGCCAGTCGCATCGATAGTCAGATTTACTTACGACTTAGAGACATTCGACCTTTATGATCTGCTTATTAAGATCTTGTCACCTTTCAGTTTTATGCGCCAATGCCCGACGATGTCTTCAGGCAAGCTGACATTTGTTATCGGGATAATTCGGCAATGCCAGACGGGAAGGCCGGAATACCCGCTGCCGACTTGACCGCCCTCCGGCGCCCGCCCAAAACTGTGTTCCCGGCCAGCTTCGAGCGCGGCCTTCAATCTTCGGGGCTGCCTGATGGGCTTGAGACGGTCCGGAGTGCTCTTGGCCACCGAAATGCCGGTCACCGAAGAGCCCATCCGGTCGGCCTGGCGGCGGCTCCTGCCGCTCGCCGCCCTGCTCGTCCTCGCGGGAGCCGCCCGGGGCGAGGACCGCGCCCCGCCGGATCAGCGCCTTGCGGCGCTCTACCCGCAGGACGGGCGCCGCGACCTGACCGGGGCCGATTTCGACCGATTCCGCGGCGCCGGCATCCTGTGGTGCCGCAATCCGGATGGGGTCCCGCAGAAGGCCGCCGCGGCGTGGCTGATCGCCGATCGCTCGACCGTGGTGCTGAACGCGCACAATTTCCGCGATCGCCGTCTCGCGGCCACGCGCGCGGTGGCCGATTGCTATTTCCAGATCGGGGGCCGCAACTACGATTTCGACCCGGACAGCCTGGTGCTCGGACCCGCGCCCGGCGCCGACAGCCTGCACATCACCGACGATTGGGCGATCCTGCGCCTTCACCGACCGGCCGACGCCGTCCCGCAGCCCCTGCCGGAGCCGCCCGACCTGCCGGTCGGGGACATTGCCCTGCCGGTGACCATGGTGTCCCCGGCGGGCCATAGCAATTATCGCGGGCCCAGCAGCCTCGAGCGCTGCGCCATCCGGCGGATCGATCCGCCGACCGAGGACGCGATCCGCCGCGCGCGCCACGATTGCAACGACGGCTACGGCGGCTCGGGCTCAGGCCTGTTCGACGAGGCGGGCCGGCTCATCGCCCTGCAGAGCGCGTCCCTGGCGATGAACTCGCGCAGCCGCTTCGACATCGAGTTCCACTACGGGTCCGCCCTGCTCTTCGAGGGCGGCCTGCTGTCGGCGCTCCGCGGTCGGGCCGGTGCCGGCGGGCGCGAGTGAGCGCGCCGGCGGGGATGCTCACTTCCGCTGACCGGTCGGGTTCGGCGTCGCGGAGGAATCCGGAGACACGGCCGGGTTGATAGGCGTGACCATCGACCAGCGGCCGACGATCGCGACGATCGCGGCGAACAGGACGACGAAGATGCTGATGAGGATGATGCGCTTCATGACGGGGGCTTGAGACGTCCGTGCAGGTTCTTCGAGCGCGCGGAGAACGGCCGGAGGTTGGCAAACGATCCCCACCGCGACGCAGGCGCGCAGGTCTTCATGGGCGGGTCTTCATGGGCAGGTCTTCCCGGGCAGGTCTTCCCGGACCGAGCCCTAGCCGGTTCGCTCAGGCGCGCGATCGGACGGCGGGGCCGCCCAGGGGCGGCCGACCTGTGCGGGCTCCTGCAGCCGGATCAGCGCGACCGCAGCCTGATGCGCCAAGGTCTCCAGCCGGCAGACCGTCGCGTCGTCGGGGATCACCGAGGCGCACCAATAGGCGCCCAGCGACGCGATCGGCTCGGGCGACCCGATCGGCACCATCACGAGGCTGCGCATCGAGGTGGTGCGATAGGCCTCGCTCGGCACCCGCGGGTCGAACTCGATGTCCGGGACCACGGCGGTCTCGTCGTTGAGCATCACCCAACCGGAGATGCAGGCGGTGAGCGGGAAACGCCGTCCCCGCCACAGCGGCTCGATCGCGTCCTCGGCGGCGTACAGGCAGAACTCGCCCTCGCGCAGGACCACGGCGATCCCGTCCGCGCCGACGATGTCCAGCGCCGTGTCGCGCAGGATGGAAACGACCTCCGAAAGGGTGCGGGCGACCGCCAACCGGCCGGTCGCCCGCACCAGCCCCTCGTCGGACGGGAAATGGGCCTCTGACATGGGCCGAACGGTAAGGGAGGCGGCCCGGATCGTCCACGCCGCATTCTACCAGGGCCCGTCCAACGGCCCGCCTCGGCCGCAATCTACACGCGAGCGTTACACCCGGGGCAGCGCTCTCGCGTCGAGCTGCGATTGTTACACGCAGGTTAACACCTCGAGGACGCCGGTATTGACGAACCATATTTCTATCTGCCGGCAGTCCTGGTCGAATAATGCGCATCGCTCAGTCATCGCGGGCTCGTCATGTGTTCCAGCGCACCTTTTCCGCCACCGGCCAGGAGCCTTCGCGGGCGCTGTTGCACCATTGCACTATCGCGTCGGCCGCTCCTGACGTCCTGTCCCTCGGCACATCCCGATCAACGGGAGATTGAGGACCAGATGATCAAGAAGCTTCTTCTCGCGAGCGCCGCCACGGCCCTCCTGACCGGCGCCGCCTCGGCCGCCGACCTGCCGCGCCGCGCCGCCCCGCCGCCCGTCTTCACCCCCGTGCCCGTGTTCACCTGGACCGGCGCCTATTTCGGTATCAACGCCGGCTACGCCTTCGACGCCAGCAGCCGCTCGAACAGCTCGGTCTTCGGCGTCCCCGCCGCCTTCGCCGCCGCCGGCACCACCGCCACCTTCCGCGACCGCAGCCAGGACGGCTTCTCCGGCGGCGCCCAGGTCGGCTACAACTACCAGTTCACCCCGGGCTCGGGCGTGGTCGTCGGCATCGAGGCCGACGCCCAGTACCTCGACTTCGGCCGCAACCGGAACAACGCCTTCATCAGCGGCGCCGTGGCCCCGGGCTACTACGTCACCGACCCGCGCGGCCTGTCGAGCCTCGACTACTTCGGCACCGTGCGCGGCCGCCTCGGCTACGCCTTCGACCGCACCCTCGTGTACGGCACCGGCGGCTTCGCCTACGGCTCGGGCAGCGCCGACCGCTCCTTCGGCGGCTACGCCGGCAACGACAGCTTCCGCACCGGCTACGCCGTCGGCGGTGGCGTCGAGTTCGCCCTCCCGACCGAGTCGTTCCTGAACTTCTTCCGCTCGTCGGCCGTGACGTTCAAGATCGAAGGCCTGTACGTCAACCTGGAGCGCGGCAACCGCAACCAGGGCGCCCTCGTCGTCAACGCCGCCAACCTCGTCCCGGTCGCCTACAGCGCCATCGGTCGCCGCGACGACGAGTTCGCCGTCGTCCGCGCCGGCCTGAACTACAAGTTCGGCTCGTACTAAGACCTACAGGCACGCCCAGCCTCCGGGCTGGGCGCGCTTTCTTGGACGTGGTGTGCGGGTCAAGACCCGCACGCTGCATCCGCCCCCCCCTCTTCGCCTCGGCACGACAGCCCTGTGAGGTTGAGCGCTCAGGTCGACCACAAAGCCCCGGGCGCCCATGGCGCCCGGGGCTTTGTGCCGTATTCCGGGGTCGCGCCTCACCGGCAGCCCAATCGGGATCACCCACGCCAGGGCGAATCGCGGATCACGCGACAGAAGTTTCCGGCGTGGAAATGCGGCTCCTTGTCGGCGATGACATCGGCCTTGACGTTGCCGAAGGTCGTGTCGGGCTTGTGCCGGATCCCCTCGTAGAACGTCTGGATGATGTCCTCCTTGAAATGCGGGCTCCGCGGATGCGCCCGCACGACCGCCTCGCGCGCGGCGTCGCTGTAAGCGGCATAGGTCAGCCCGAGCACATCCATCTCGACCCCGGCGGTGACCAGGGCGATCACCGGATGCATGTGCTGCGGGATGCCCCGGGTGGTGTGCAGCGCGATGGCGGCCCACACCGTGTCGATATCGGCCTGGGCGATGCCGTGGCCGCGCAGGAAGTCCCGGGCCGCGTTGGCGCCGTCGACCTCGAAGCGCTCGGTCGCGCTGCTGTGCTGTGGGGTCAGTCCCATGTCGTGGAACATCGCGCCGACATAGAGCAGTTCCGGATCGTAGGTGAGGTCGCGCCGCTTCCCCGTCAGGGCACCGAAATAATAGACGCGGCTCGAATGGTGGAACAGCAGCGGCGATTCCGTGTCCCGGACGAGCTCGGTCACCGCGCGGGCGAGCGCACTGTCGGGGATGGCGACGCCGTCGATTGGATGAGCCATGGCTTTCCCTCCTTGCTGAGACCAAGACGGTAGCCCCGCACCACGCGTCCGGAGTTGACGGAACACGTCTCAGACGGCCAAATCGCGTGTGCGACGGACGCGAGGGACGGCACCGTGGAGCGAAGGGTGGTGATCGTTGCCGGACCGGGCGTGCAGATGCTCGACGTCTCCGGCCCGCTGGATGTGTTCGCGGAGGCGAACGTCCAGGCCGAGCGCGGCGTCTACCGGACCGAGATCGTGTCCACCGAGTCCGGCGCGATCCGGACCTCGTCAGGCGCGCGGCTGCTTGCGGACCGGACGATCTTCGAGGCCGATCCCGGCAGCCTCGACACGCTGCTGGTGGCAGGATCGCCGGATGCCCCGCATCGGCGCCCGTCGGCCGCCTTGCTCGACTGGCTGCGGCGCACGGCCCCCGCGGCCCGGCGCTTCGGCTCAGTCTGCACCGGCGCCTTCGCCCTGGCCGAAGCCGGCTTGCTGGACGGGCGCCGGATCACCACGCATTGGGCTGCGGCCGACGCCCTGGCCCGGCGCTACCCCGGGATCCGGGTCGAGCCCGATGCGATCCAGGTCCGCGACGGTCCGGTCTGCACGGCCGCCGGGGTGACCGCCGGCCTCGACCTGGCCGTCACCCTGGTCGCGGAGGATCTCGGCCGGGCGGTGGCCCAGCGGGTCGCCGCGCAGCTCGTGATGTTCTTCAAGCGCCCCGGCGGCCAGATGCAGTTCAGCCGCAGCGGTACGGCCGCGGCGTCCGGCCGGGCGGTGCTTCAGGAGGTCCAGCGCTGGATCGCGTCCGCCCCCGCAGAGGACCACAGCGTGGCCCGGCTGGCCGAACGGGCGGGCCTCAGCCCGCGCCACTTCGCGCGCCTGTTCCGGAGCGAAGTCGGCGTGACGCCCGCCGACTGGGTCGAGGCCGCGCGGGTCGCGGCGGCGCGGCGCTATCTGGACGCGGAAGGCCTCGCGGCCGCGCAGGTCGCCGCCCGGACGGGCTTCGCCAATGCCGACACCCTGCGCCGGGCCTTCATGCGCCATGTCGGGATCACGCCTGCAGAGTTCCGCAGGCGGAACGGCGGGGGATAGCTGCGCCCATCCTCAAGCAATGGGTTTGCTGGTGCTCGGTTAGGCAAGCACCGTGGGCAACGTCCCGGACCTTTGGGCCCGCTTCCCGGATCGTCGGCCTGAAACAGGCGCGAACGCCATAGGCAAGCCAACATGTGTTTCACGGGAAACATCCGTGACAGGTATCACAGGACACTCTGCCGCCAGCATCATTAGCCACCCTTCTAGGATGGCCACCCCGGTTGGGTTCGAACCGATGCCTTACCCGTCGGGAGGCATCGGGGAGCCACTCTTGCCCGGGCGCGACAGCTGAAGACTTCGGGACCCCGCGATCCATATCGAACAGGACCGGCTGAGGCTCTTGCGCCTGGATGCTGGGCGGATTGTCGGGGCCAGGAATGGACGAGCGCGCCCTCACGACCACGGAGCAACGCGAGACCATCGTCGGGCGCTCGCACAGGGCTTGAACACCGCCGGGAGCGGAGCCGCCCGCGCCGCCACGGGCCGGCCGTGACGGTGCTGGCGGGACGACGTGCCGCTGCCCGCCTGCGCGGCGGAGGGTCGGTTGGAACACGCTTATGGCGGTGAGAAGAGGGGAAAAGCGACGGGGCCTGCTCCCCGCCGCTTTTCCGTCGTCTCGCCACCGGTTGCTCAATCGGGCATTGGCGTCCGCGTGAGCCTACAGGCCCAGCCGCACCCCGGCCGAACCGGCCACTGTCATCGCTAGGCCGCCCGCGAAGGCGCCGATCATCACGTAGGAGAAGGCCTTCAGAACCATATCGTGCACCCCTTTCTTCGTGCGACAGGCCCCAGCCGAGGCCCGTTCGAACCGTCTGCAATGAAGATGCCGCGCCGATCCGTCATGTGCAGTGCGGTCGAGCACGCTGCGCTGCCGAACCGTGCAGGCCGGCATCCCGAGATCGCCCTGCACGCCAGACGCGGTTAGGGGTGGTCACCCAGTGGGCCGCGAGATGTGGTCTGCTTCACGTCCGGCGAAGAGCCCGCCCGATCTCGGTGGCGTTCGCATTCTGGAGCGCAGCCCTTCTCCTCTGCGCGCGCCACGACGAGGCCGAGGCGCCGGGCCAGGGCGCCGCGGGCTTGGTACGGTCGCCCGGGATGGGGGCTCCAGTCTGTGCGAGCGCGACCATCCCGGCCAGACGGGCCATCCGATCGTGAAGCTGATGAGGATCGGCGTGAGAGGCGACGCCTGCTCGCGCTACGCATGGAGCGCGGCAGACCCGAAGGGGACGCCGAGGCTTTGGCGTCCAGGAGGGCTCGCGACGGCCGTCCGATGCCTCGCTCCGCGCGATCACACCGGGAGCTTCTCACAAAACGCCCTCTGCACTGTCTTGTGCAGAGGGGGCGCCCTGTGATCGGGCGTTTCGTGAGCTGCTTTCAGCGCCGGTTCGTCAGACTGAAGACCGCGAACCCCGCGAGGACCGCCAGACCCAATGCGAGGGAGCGGTTGGTTTGAACGAAGTCGGCCGCCTGCTCTCCGACCTGTCGCAGATCGTTGCCCAGGGGCGACCCCGCCAAGATACGCTCCGCGCGTGCATGATTCTCCTCACGCGTGTTGATGGAGACCTCGAACGCGTCGCCATGCCGATCGATTTCTATGCTGTTCCGGGCGAAGCCTGCGCGAGCCAGTCGCTGTCGCGCGGATCGCGCGGCCTTGAGGGAGGGGAACGTCACTGAGGCCTGGGTGGTGTCCGACATGGATTCCTGCGCGATGCGAGTCAAAACCCGTCGAGGTCGATCGGATTTCTCATCACAACAACCCCTGCCGTGGCCCTTGGGGTCCGAGGCCATGCCAGCCACCGCCCTCCACGGTCGCCAGCAGCTCCGAGAGCAGCGATCTGCGCGCACCCGGTGCCGCGGAATGTGTCAGCAGCGCCGGAGGCCTTCGAGCCCGAGCGCCTGCCTCCGGGATGACCGAGCGCCCGGGCTGGCCACGGAAGCCGCAGGAGCGTCGACCAGCCGAAGGCCCCTCGGCGCCAGGGCCGAGGGGCCTTCGTAGTCAAGATACGCCGTCACGAACCGTGGAGGTCGTTACGGGCAGGCGTGGCGGTCACCATCGTTGCCGAGATACGTGCCGCTGCGACGGTCATACGATCGGAAGCGCTGAACGCAGTAGCTGACCGCGTCCCCGGCAGGCGCGACCTCGGTCTGGACTGCACCGTAATCCTGGCCGTAGCCGGCAGGTGCATAGCCGCCACCGTACCCACCATAGCCGGCGGGCCCATACTCCGTGCCGTAATAGCCGTCGCCGAAGCCGCCATAACCATAGCCGAGTCCCGCTCCGGCCAAGCCGAGACCGACGCCGAGTCCCAATCCGCCATACCCGTAGCCCCGGCCGTAGCCGTAGCCTCTGCCGTAGCCGGCGAAGCCACGGTTGCCGGCGAAGCCTGCGCCGCGAAAGCCGCCACCGCCGAAACCGCCACGGCCCCCGAAGCCGCGGCCTGCAAGACCGCCCCCGCCGAAGCGGTTGCCTCCCACACCGAAGCCGCCACCCAGGCCGCGACCGCCGAGACCACCGCGAAAGCCGCCGCCGCCGAGCCCAGCGCCCCGGAATCCAGCGCCGCCGAAGCCACCACCATGGAAGCCGCCGCCGCCGAAGCCACCGCGTGCATCGGCCGTGACCGGAAGTATCGCCAAGGCGCCGGCCATCACGGCCGTGCTCAAAATTGTCCGCTTCATGCTGCCCTACCAATTCTGGAGCGAATGCTCTCTCTGGTAAGACAACGCCTCATCGACTGAATCGCCGTTGCTACATTCTGTCCATATTTGAAAACCAGAATTTCAGACCCCGATTACAACGCATTAGATGCAATCAATAGGTCTTTATTCAACTATTCGGGACGCCGACATCACGTGGCGTCGCTCGCCGTCTGGCTGCGCTCGTGGGTGATCCGGTAGCCGTCCCGCGTGAGACGGGACGCGATCCCCCTCTACGCGCGGCCTTCTGGATGGCGCCCGGCCGCCGCACGATCGGGCTCGTCCCCGAAGTCAACGAGGGTCCCCGCGGCTCCCGGCCCAGGGCCGACCCGTAATCACACTTGCTGAACTGGTTTTCGTTTCGACGTTGTTTATCTTCGATCGCAACTGATAATAAAATGTTCATCTTGTAGTGCAAAAAAGCGGTGCACGCCCGAAAATGGATGCGGTTCAATGTCTTCCAGCGTCACCCTCACCGCCGCCACGCGCCAGAACCTGCTCTCCCTGCAGGATACGGCCGCGCTGACCGCGACCACCCAGAACCGGCTCTCCACCGGCCTGAAGGTCTCCTCGGCCCTCGACAACCCCGTCAACTTCTTCACAGCGCAGTCGCTGAGCCAGCGCTCGGGCGATCTCGGCAACCTGCTCGACGGCATCTCGAACGGCATCCAGGCGATCCAGGCGGCCAACCAGGGCATCACCTCGATCCAGAAGCTGGTCGATCAGGCCAAGTCGGTCGCCAACCAGGCGCTGTCCACCCAGATCACCACCACCGGCACCGCCTCGACCGCCTATTCGGCGCCCGCCGCCAACACGACGCTCAACCTCTACGTCAACGGGTCGGCCACCACCGTGTCCTTGGCCACCGGCGACACCCTGGACCAGGCCCTGACCAAGCTCAACGCCGCAATCGGCGCCGGCAGCTTCACCAGGAGCACCGACGGCACCAAGATCGTGATGAACGCGTCCTCGGACTTGGAATTCAAGGACACGGCCAGCCAGACGGCGCTCGGTTTTGCAGCCGGCACGGCGAATTCCGGGCCCAGCTACGGGACGAGCACGCTGACGACCATGGCCAGCCAGAGCTCGGACCTGAGCGTGTCGGGCGTCTCGGCCCGGGCCTCGCTCGCCACGCAATACAACAGCCTGCTGACCCAGATCGATCAGCTTGCCGGCGATTCGAGCTTCAACGGCACGAACCTGATCAACGGCAAGAGCGACAACAACAACCTGACGATCAACTTCAACCCGAAGGGCAACTCGAACCTCACGGTCTCGGCGACCGACGAGACCTCGAGCGGCCTCGGCCTGAAGGCGATCACCAGCACCTCGACCAAGACCTCGACGATCGGGCAGGGCAACTTCCTGCTCAACACCGACATCAATACGACCCTGAACAACCTGACGACGGCGTCCAACCAGCTGCGCACCGATGCGTCGACCTTCGGCTCGAATCTGTCGGTGGTGCAGAACCGCCAGGACTTCAGCAAGAACCTGATCAACGTGCTCGACACCGGCTCGTCGAACCTGACGGCGGCCGATCTGAACCAGGAGGCTGCGAATTCGCAGGCCCTGTCCACCCGCCAGTCCCTGGGCATCTCGGCCCTGTCGCTGGCGAACCAGGCCCAGCAGGGCATCCTGCAGCTGCTGCGCTAAGCATCGGCGATGTGACGTTGAAATGGCCGGGCCGCGTCCCGGCCGTTTCCGTTTGCGCTTTGGCCGCCCGGAATGCGACCGCGGGAATGCCGTACCGCGTCCGGGTCAGCTGCGCCTGAACGGGGGCGCCCTGCGACGACGCGCGCCCCCGCCGGCTCCGCCCTCGGGAGATCCGGGCTGGTTCGGACGCCGGCCCGCACCAGTTTGTGGGGCCCGGAGTTTCCCATGTCCCAACCCGCACTCGTCCTGCATCACTACGGTTCCTCTCCGTATTCGGAGAAGATCCGTCTGGCCTTCGGCATCAAGGGCCTCGATTGGGCCTCGGTCGAGATCGCGGCACTCCCGCCACGCCCCCTTCTCGATCCGCTGACGGGCGGATATCGGCGCGTGCCCGTGCTGCAGGTCGGGGCCGACATCTACTGCGACACGAACGTGATCCTTCCGGCCCTCGACCGCCTCGCGTCCGGCCCCAGCCTCTATGCCGGCCTCCCGGCCGGGTTGTCCAAGGCGGCGACCTTCGGCTTCGAGCGCGACGTATGGCTCGCGGCGATCGGCGTTCGCGTTCACTTTACGGGGGATGGGCCGGCCGATTTCCTGCGCGATCGCAAGGAGGATTATCTCTACATCGACATGAGCCATGCGGCGATGGAGCCCGATTATCCGCGTCATCGGCAGCGAGTGGCCGCGCATGTCGCATGGCTTGCCGACGCCCTGTCCGATCCCGGGCGGCCGTTCCTGGGCGGCGACCGGCCGGGGGCTCTGGATCTCGGGTATTTCCACGTCCTGTGGCTCATGCGGAACGGGCCGCACGCCGAGGCGGTGGACCGCGCGCTCGGCCTGGAGCCGATCCTGCCCTGGTACGCCCGCGTCACGGCCCTCGGCCACGGCCGGCCGACGGCGCTCTCGCCCGAGGCGGCGCTGACCCTGGCGCGGGACGCCGAACCAGCCCCGATCGAGATGCGCGTCGCAGGGATGGAGGCTCCCGGCCTGGCTGTCGGTCGTGCGGTGACGGTCACGCCGGACGATTTCGCGCGCATCCCAGTTCGCGGAAGCCTCGTCGCGCTGGACGCCGAGCGCATCGTCATCCGGCGTGAGGATGAGAAGGTCGGAACGATCCACCTTCATTTCCCCCGGGCCGGCTTCGAGGTCGCCGCAATCGCGTAACCGGGATCGATGCAGCCCACCCTTGCGGCCCGCGCGGCGGTGGCAGCCGACCAACGCAGTATCGGCGGCCGGCAGCGCACCCAGGACACAGTATCGTCTACTCGGACGCCGCCTCTTCACCATCCTCGACCCCGAGCGCCGCCTTCTCCGCCAGCAACGTCGCCAGCGCCGCGCGGATTTGCTCGCCCTGCTCGCGATAGGGCTGGTCAGAGGCGGCGATCATCGCGCGGCGATAGCGGTCTTGGATTGCAGCCAGCTGCGTGGCCATGCCGACCTTGGCCGGCGCCTTCTCGGCCGGCTTCGGCTTGGCGGGCGCCTTCCTTGGTGGCTTTTTCTCAGGCATGGCGTTGCGTGACCTCAGGTGTCCGCGGCGTTGCTCTCAACCGGCTTGGTCGCCTCGTCGGAACCAGTCTTGTTGGCCACGTGGTCCTGGTACTGTTCCGTCTGAACCGTCTTGCTGTCGAGACCGCGCTCGTCGTCGTGCTGGGCCTTGTCGCGGTTGCTCAGCACCGCGTTCTCTTCCAGGACGCCCTCCGGCAGATCGGTCATGGCTCCGGAGCCCGATCCCTTGCCCTGGAGGCCGGGGTGCATGCCGTGCTTGCCTGCATTCGCCATCGTCATTCTCCCATGCCGAGGGCAGACAGGCGCCCCCGTTGATCGAGCGGGGCCAACCGGTCGGCATGGCGCCCGTTCCCGCGTCACGCCAACGCGGCACCGATGGCCGACCGGCATGCCCAGGCGATCGACCGCGCTCCGGCGCTTCGTATCCCGTCAGCGGATCGGGCCCGGAACGAGCGGGCCATGCGTGAGGATCGATCGCGACAGCACCGGATGGGAACGCCCAGGCTCGCAGCGCGTAGCGCTGATGGAACGGAGGCGCACATCATGAGTCACGCAGACACCCCGATGCCGGGCGAGGATCCGGGCGCCCTGATCGAAGATCCGTCACGCCTTGATGAGATCGAACCGCCGCCCAAGCCCACCGTGCCGACAGAGGACGATCCCGAGGTCGAGGACACCGAGGTGCAGCCGACCTGAGCCAAGCCTGAGCCAAGCCTCCCACCTGCTGCCCGAAGGCCCTCACGAAGAGCGTCCCGCCCATGATCGAGCCGAAGCGTCCCGAGACCGATCCCGCCGAGACCCCGCCGGGGGAACGCGCCTATGCGGACCTGCCGGTCCGCGGGACCTCACAGGGTCCGCGCTCGCTCGGCGCCTCCGAGCCTGGGGACATGGGTGCACCACGAAACGATGAAGTGAAGCGGGCGAGCGAGCACGGCGGCACAGACGCGCCCGCTGAGCGGGCTGCCGACGATGAGGCGTTCGACGAAGCCCGCGCGGCAACACGGTTGCGGACGTGACCGCCCGTGAGGCGCCGCGACCGATCGGTCGATCGCGGTCCTCTGCCACCGCGACAGACGATCGGGACGTCAGTACCGGACGTTGGAATAGCCGTTCCCGCCCCGGCCCATGACGCCCTGGATGACCGCCTTGGTCGAGGGGCTGATCCCGCCATCGCTGCGTAGCCGCCGCCCATCCGCGCGTTCGACGCGATCGAATTCCGGGCCACACCGTTCCAGGGCGGATCGGACTTTGGAGGCCGGCGTCGCCCCGCGTTGCGGGCCGGCGCCGTTCATCTCGAACCGCAAGCAGGAGGCCAGATACCCTTTCACGTCGTCGAAGGCCGCGGCGTGAGCCGGCGCCGAGAAGAGGACGAGAAGCAGTACGGATCGGATGAGCATCGGACGCTCCGGTCGAGGGTGGACGATGCCTTCAACGCACGAGCTGAGCATTGGTCGCCGACGCCTTGAGTGGGTTACCCCCGAGGGGGGCGCAGCGGATCGATCACCGGGTTCTCGGAACGCGATCGCCCGGTCACGAGCCGGCCGGGCGCGTTCCCGGACGCCACCCGTCGCCCCCCCGCGCCGTGAGCCGTCGATCAGCAGCTCAAACGACGGCCTTCGGCCATCCCGACCTTCCGATAGTGATACAGGCCGGATTTGACCTGACCGCTGATGACAGCCCGGCGCACGTCCGGATTGCAGCGCAGATATTCCATCTCGTCGAATGCGTAGTCCCCGCGCCCGCCTCTCTGGCCGCGGTCATAGTCCCGTCCGTAGTCGCGGCGATCGCGGTCATCGTAATCTCGGCCGCGGGGACCGTAGTCGCGACGGTCGGAGTCACCGCGGTCGTAGCCGTAATCGCGCCCGCCATAGGGCTGTGCCAGGGCCGGAGCCAATCCGCCCAATAGCGCCAGACCCAGAACGGTCGCCGAGATCACCTTCATGGGGCACTCCTCATCGTTGAGAGCCGAGAACGCTTTCGGTGAGCGGTGGTTCACGGCGTTGGCGGAGCTGCTGGCCGACGGGATCCAGTATGCCGCTCAAATCGCGCCGCCAGCCCACACGGGTCGCTGGAGCAGCCCCATCTCGTAGGCCCTTCTCTGCGCGCGTCTCCGGCGACCGCCTCCGCGCCCGCGCGCGGAACCACGGGTGGCATGCGCTGTACCGAGGCGTGTGATCGTCTGGGATCGCCGGCAGACCATACCTGCCGACTGTGGTCGCAGCACGCAGGCGATCGGGCCAAGCGCTGGGCGATACCGCAGGCTGGTGCCCTGCCCCCCTCAAGCGCTGCGAAATCCTCGTCCGCCAGGGCGCGTCGTCGGCGGCTGCGCCGACCGTACCCCGCGCCGTTTTCCGTCATGAAGACGCCGCCGGAGGCTTCCACGCTCAGTCGCCAGCGCCCTCACGTCGCTTAACCGCACCGAGGAATTGCGTCAGGTGGACGACCGCATCGTCACCCTCGGACGCGGCCGGAGCAACGTCAGAAACCGCCTCGGCCTGTTCGATGCGCCGCGCCACCTCCATCAGCACATGCTCGACGGCGGGCGGCCAGGCGACGCCGTTGTCCAGAAGCATCCGGGCGGCCCTGACGAGCATCGTGAACTGCTCCGGCGGAATCGTCGTACCCGCTGCATTCTGGGCAAGGATGCGGTCGGCGATCGCTGTCGCCAGCCGAGCGACCTCGGCCACCTTGTCGGGCTCAGCGTGGGAGCCAATCACGTCCGGTAGCCCTCCGTCTTCAGGCGCTGGATTGGAAGCTTCAGGAAGCGCGCCCAGTCATATCACGGTTTGAAATTCCGTTGACCTGCGCTTGCTGTGCCCACGATGGCCCTCCGAATCAACGCGGAGAGCGTTCGGGAGGTGCGCAAGGCCGGGATGCCGCCCGCTGGTTGGACCCAGCCGTTCGCGTCACGGTACCGGCAGGCTCATTCCGGGCATGGCGAGGAAGACCCGGCCTTTGGCTCAACGGCGACTGCGTGCAGGATGATGCGGCACTGGCCATCGTCTCCCGCCATTAGCAGGTGGCTGATAAGCTGACACCAGTGCGCCGGGTCGAACGGCAGTCGCGTGTGGCCAACCGGCGCTGGCGGACGCGCAGGGCGACGAAAGATCAGCCTGACGCGCGTCCGGCGTGTCCGATCGGTATTGCTGGTGACCGCGCCCCGCGATCGCTTGACCGTTCGCGGGGCCGGTGGCTCACCGCCGACGATGGGCCGCAGCCTGACACGCTGGACCGGCCACCCCGCCCGACCGATCGCGGGCTGGCGAGGGCGGTCAGCAACGAGCCAAATGCGTAGATATCAGCCCGTGATCCGGTGAACAGCGCAGAGCTTGTTGCCGTCCGGGTCGCGAAGGTAGGCGAGGTAAATCGGACCGGAGGCGCCGCTGCGCTCACCCGGCGGGTCCTCGAGGGTGGTCCCACCGTTGGCGACGCCGGCATCGTGCCAAGCCTTGGCCTCCTCCGGGCTTTCCATCGTGAACCCGATGGTGCCGCCATTCGCCCCGGTCGCGGACTTGCCATCGATCGGCTTGCCGATGAGGAAGCGCCCGCCCCGGTGCGCGTAGATCACTCGACCTTTCGCATCCGCGACGCCCGGCTCTCCGCCCATTGCCGTGAACAGCGCATCATAGAAGATTTTCGATCGGGCTATGTCGTTACTGCCGACCATCACATGGCTGAACACGCAGGCTCTCCCTAGCCTCGAGGTGTCTCGATTGCGGCGAGGGCGATTCTACTTTCCGCCACCGCTCTTGTAGGCATCGATGGCACGACGGCAATTCGGCGACATCTGGCTCATGTTCTTCTTGAAGCAAGCGTCCATCTGCGGGCTATTTGGGTCAATGCCGGCGCAGAACGTGATGGCGTCGCCCGCACAATAGGTCTGCAAGTCCTCATTGCCGCGTTTGGGCGTCTGAGCCGAAGCGGGAGCGACGATCGCGAAGAGGCCGAGGGCGAGGATAAAGCTGCGCATGCACGCTATATAGGCGCCCTCGGATCGCTGACGAGGCCCAATCGGCGCATCGGCCTTGGTCGCCGCTCCAGAGGATGACCATGGGCCCGTCCGAACCCAAGCGTCTGATCTACGCCAGTCCGAACGGCGACCGTTGGCACCTGCTACGCGCCCCCGGGACGGGGCTCAGTTTCGTGCGACACACCGGCAATATGGCGTCGGGCGGCCACGTGACGGATTTCAGCCTCGCCACCTTTCTCGCCTCCGGTCGCAACGGCCCGGAGCATCAGGCGCTCCGGCGACTGATCGGCCCCCTTGTTGGTGCCGCGGCCCCGCGGCACCCCTGATCGCCACCGCATCGTCAGGACGATGCCGCCGCCCGGGGTGATCACGGGCGGACGGGGATGTGCAGCGTGCGCTACGCGGACTTGCGCTCGAGATAGGCATGAACGAGGTTCGGCAGGTTGCTGCCCAGCCAATCGCCCATCTCCTGCTCTTCCTTCATCGACTGCTCGAGCGTCGACGTGTCGTCGCCGGCGCCGGCCGCATCGGCGAGCGCAATCAACACCTTGTAGGAGCTGATCTCGTAGGCCTTGTAGCCGATCGCCGCGAGGACGTTCTTCAGGACCTCGTCATCCGCACCGACATGGATGAAGCCCGCGACCGTGGCGACGGCGCCGGTCACAGCCTGCTTGATCACAGACTTGCTCGACCCGTGCTTGGCGAGGAGATCGTCGAGCCTGGCAGCCTGCGTCACCGACCGCTCGTGGTCGGCCTTCATCTTGGCGTACAGATCCGGATAAGGCTCCATCCGGGGCATCTCATTCTGGATGGTCCCGACGGCCTGCATCTCGACGGCGTGCTGATTGCGCAGCCCTTCGAGATAGAGATCCATTGCCTTCTTCACATTGCTCATAGCTTGATCCTTCGCGGGATGATCCGACGCGTCAGTGCGCAGGTTCAGCAGTTGTCAGCGCCGGGCTTTACAGGCTGACCCTCGGGCGCCTTCTTCGAGCCATCATTCTTCATGCTGGCGGCACCGACGTTGTTCAGCGCGCCAACCGTGCCCGGGGATTCACTCTTCGCGCCGGGGCTCACCTTGGCGGTCGTGCCGCCATCGACATTCGAGCTGGTGTCCTTGGATGCGCCGGCCATGTTCGTCGTCGTGCCGACGTTGCACGGCGCAGCAAATACACTCGTCGCAGATAGAGTGATTGCCGCGATGACGACGCCAATATTTATAATTTTGGACACGGGCCCTCCAAGGTATTTGGTCCGTGGGAAGAGATCCTGGAGGCCGATGTTCCTGCCGAGCCGGTGTGACAACTGCTCGCGTACAGGGGCATCCACCCTCTCCCGCCTCCGAATCCGGCCCCGCCATCCGTCCCGCGAAGGCAGATGTGCCCGCAGAGCCGGCGCACCCGAGACGCCGATGCCCCCTGCAGCCCGGCCTGTTCGCGGGCGTCTGCGAGCCATTATGTCGCGATCGACCGGCGGGCACCCCGCCATCTATCCAGGTTGCGAGCCGGACCGCGGCGAAGGAACGATCGTGACATCGAAGCTACTTGCTCTGACGCTCAGTGGCGCCGCAATCGCCATGGGGGTCCCTCCGCCAGCGCAGGGCGGCTGGAAAGGGCCGGAGGCCCAAGCCCTCTTCGTCAACGAAGCGAACCCGAAGGGCTACAACTACGCCCCGAGCGTCATCACCGAGAACGGGCAGACCGATTTCTGGTGGTGCGGACAAGGCAAGACCGACGTCATCTTCCACCGCTCGTACAATCCGGAGACGGGGTTCTCACCGGCCCGGATCGTCTTCCAACCCACGCCGGGATCCTGGAACCGCCACTACGTCTGCGATCCCAGCGTGATCAAAGGCCGCTTCCTCAACCCGGCGGATGGCCAGCGATACAGCTACGCCATGTACTATTCGGGAGCAGACAATCAGCCCGGCAACAACAATCAGACAGGCCTGGCTTTCTCGAACGACAAAATCAGCTGGGTCGATTACCCGACGCCCGTCATCGCACCACTCAACCCGGCTGTCGCGCAAGGAAACTATGGCACGGGGCAACCGGCGACCGTCAACGTCGATGGTCGTTCCAGCCTGTACGTCTTCACCACGGATCTGACCGGGCCGCAGGGCATCAGCGGCTTTGGCGATCTCTACGTCCGCCATACGGCCGATGGCGTGCATTTTGAGCCGCCGGTGCGGATACCGAACGTGGCCACGGACGGTACGACCATCAACCCGAACTCGGATTTCGGCTACGACCCGTCCACGGGCAACGTCTACGTGATCACCGGCCTGCCGGGGCGCAATTGTCAGCAGGTGGCCTGCAAGGACTCAACCCGCAACCCAGACCGCGAGACCTACCAGATGGGTCTCTTCACGATGCCGATGAAGGCCCTCCTGAGCGGAAGCCCGGCCCGGTGGTCACCCCTCGGCTATCTGAACTCCGACGTCACGGGCTTCTACCTGAACCACAGCCCCGGCTTCCAGCGCGACCCCTCCGGCACCATCACGCCCTTCCTGCCGAACGTCACCGTCTTCTTCTCGGGCGGTGACCCATACCCCGGCACGTGGCGGATCACTTCGGCGACGCAGACAAGCACCTCTGACCGCGCCCCTCTGAAACGGTCCCGTGGCCCCGGCGGGCACTGGGTGACGACGGGTTACGTCGCACCCGGCTACGCCTTCGAGGCCCATGTCGGCTCATTGTTCCTGCTACCGAAGCCCGGCACCTCCAAGCTCATGAGCTGTGTGGCCGGGGCGGATCATTTCCTCAGCCGCGATGCGACCTGCGAGGGCCAGACACCCTTGGGACAGACCGGCTATCTCTACGATACCCACCAGCCGGGAAGCCATGCCATCTTCCGGTGTAACGCCGGCGGTCACGATCATTTCGTGTCAGCCGATGCGGGATGCGAGGGGCAATCGACCGAAGGTGTTCTCGGCTACGCGCTCGACTGAAACGATCGGGCGCACCAGAAATGCTTGGCGACCCCGGTTGGGCTCGAACCAACGACCTGCCGCTTAGAAGGCGGCTGCTCTATCCAGCTGAGCTACGGAGTCTGGGGGTGCCAGAGCCGCAAAAACCACGGGTCCGGGCCTGGGTCAAGCCTTTCCGCCACCACGCGCTTTTCACCTTCACAGAAGGCCGAAACGCCCAACCCTTTGATGGGCAAACAGCATTTCCGGTGGATCGTGAGGGGTTAACCACGTCCAAGCGAGCGAAACCGATGGCCGTCCGAATACCGTCCGAGCTATGAGGTCTCACGAACGGATAACTCGGACGGTTTTCGATGGGCGGCAAGCGCAAGGAAGGACCCCGGCTGCCGGGGGTGACCTACTCGAACGTCGCCTGGCAGCTCGACGTCCCGCCGCCCGTGGTGCCGAAGGACCGTAAGCAGGAACTTACGGTCGCCTTCATCGAGAGCCTGTCCGGCTTGATCCGGGACGTGAAGATCAAGTTCAGCACCGAGTTTTCCGATACGATCCAGCGGGGGTTGCGCGTCAGGATACAGCCGCGTGGGGCGACCTATTTCGCGCGGGTCCAATACCAGGGGCGTGAATTTCGGCTCCGGATCGGGCGTATCGATGCCTGGACCCTCGCTCATGCCCGGACGGTCTGCGCCTCCATCGTGCGCCATGTCTCGACCGGCAACGGCCCCCCGACGGACGAGTGGATCGAGCTTCACCGACAGGCGCTCCTTGCCGCCGACGCACGCAAGAAGGGGCACGGCGATGCGACGGTCCCCTACGTGCCGGAGGTCATGGCGAGGCAGCCCGCCGCGACGACCTGGACCTACGGCGAGGCCCGGGTCGCTTACGTCGAATGGCTCAAGTCAGAGGAGGCGGTGGGGAATCTGGCTCCCGCGACCATCCGAAACTACAGCAAGGTGCTGACATGCCCGGCGCTCCTGCCATTCGATGAGCGCCACGTGGCGCGACTGGAGGCGGCCGACCTCGCCATGGCCGTCGAAGGGCTCGTCAAGGAAGGCAAGCGCAGTCAGGCGAACGACGTCTCGCGGAACATGAAGCGCTTTTTCCGCTGGCTCGCCGAGCCCGCCCAGGAGCGACGCTCCGGGGTCCGCGAGGGCATCATGGACCGCGTCCGCGCCCCCAAGCTCTCGGGCGTGAAGGGGCGGCAGCACTTCCCCTCCCTGGCGGAGGCGGGCCTGATCCTCGCGACTTCCAGGGCATCCGGCGTCCTCAATCCGGCGGTTGCGGCGACCGTGCACCTGGCGGTGTGGACCGGGCAGCGGCGCCTTTCGATCGTCACCGCCGAGGTCGAGCATTTCGAGCCCTGGGACGGTGAGCCGGGATGGGGCCTTTGGCGTTGCTACCACCGGAAGGTCCGACGCACGAACCAGACCGGCAAGCCGCATGTCATCCCGCTTCCCCCGGCATGCTGGAGGGTCGTGACGGCCTACCTGACGTGGCACCGGCTCGAATACGACGGGGCGACGCCCTGGGCATTCCCCAAGCAACGACCTGCAAAGGCCGGGCGGCCCGCGAGGGTGGGCCATCTCGTGGCGGACACGCTCACGCACACCATGACGGCGATCCCGGGCTCGTTGAGTTCGCCGCACGACATGCGTCGCGTGATCTCGTCCTCTGTCCAGGACGTGGCCGGGATCCACATCGCCCTCGTCGGCCACGTCCTGGATCATGCCGACGACGAGGTCGGCGTGAGGAAGACCAACGGCACGACGCGGCGCTATACGGAGGCGGAGATGCTGGCCTTCAAGCGTCCCGTGATGGAAGCGTGGGAGCGACTGCTGGAGCCGGCCGCCGCGGCGGCGGTTTTGCTCCCGCGCGAGGAGCTGAAAGCCGAACTCGTCCGTCGTCGGGCGGAGCAGCGCGGCGTCAATCGTGATGCCAAGCGAGTCCGGTCGAAGGTGGTGAACAGGAAGCCGCAGGAAGGGACGAACAAACGGCGCGCAGGGGTGGCAGGGGCTCCAGGCTGAGGCTGTCCCGACGGACGGCGTGGAGACACGTGGATCTCCTCTCCTCACGAAGGGCACGATGTTGATCCGACGGGTCGATCCGCCGTGCGACGGCCGTGTGCGCGGAACGGTTTGCGTCATGGGGCGGTCGAGGGACCCGTGCCGGCGGCGACCTCACATCGGGCATGGCGACGCCGTGTATTTCGCCTCATAGGCCCGGATGAAGTCGGGGTCGCTGCAGATGCAGCGGCCGGGAGCGGCCTTCGCCTTAGGGTCGGCGTGGTGGCCTCGAAGCGGCCGGAGGAGGTTGACGCGGGTGCTCGTGGTGGACGCCTCGGGTACCCCCGCCGCATGCTTCACGAGCTCCGCTGCCAGCATGATCCCGGCCAACGCGGATTGGAACGCCATGGGCACCGTCGCCCGTACCGGGCGCGCGCCACCGGTGAGGTTGAAGACCACGCCGCCGCAGATCGCCCCCTGGTAGAAATTGCGAAGGGGCCTGCCCACGAAGGGCATCAGTTCCGCGACGGGCACCCCCAGGCGTTCGGCGACCCTCGTCACGAAAGCCGTGTCCACCGGACCGTTGGTCGCCAGCAGGCCTCGGACTTCCAATACTGCGTCGGGAAGGCCGATCTCCTCGGCGACCTTCTGATCCTCGGCCTTCACCTGACCGTCCGGAAGGTAGAGGCAGGCAAGGCACGCCTTGTCCGATCCAAAGCGGTGGCGCGAGACGCCGAGGTCGATGTCGCGGGTCCAGGCATTCACGATCCATCTCGGCAACGAGGCTTGGACGGCGATGCGATCCTCCGCGGTATCGAGGCCGACAGCCACGCGCTCGAAGGACCAGTCCCCCCGCTCCCCGGCATAGTCGCCCCAACGCTTCCGATGGGGAAAGATCGTGAGGCGGGTGTCCGCCAGCAGCCTCTCCGCGGCCGTGACCTTCGCCACATCGACCGTCGCCTGGTCGGCGATCACGTACCGCTGCAGATTCGACAGGTCCACGGCCTCATGGTCGACCAAGTGCAAAGATCCGGCGAGCCCGGGCATGCGCGACAACGCCCAGACCGCCCCGTTACCGATCGCGCCCAGGCCGACGAGGTGGGCCTCGCCGAGATCGACGGTGTCCGGGTTGAATTCCCGGCCGTGGGGCCCGTTCCCGTAGTCCAACAGGGAAAGCGTGACCTCCGTATCGGGATCCCCGCCGGGCAGCCGATCGGCGAATACCGTTCGGAAGACGTTCGCGGCCGCGATGCACGCCGCCGCGCCCGCACCGAAGGGATTGCGCGACGGGCCCGATCCTTGGGGGCCGGACCGCGAGAGCGTCGCCGTCCAGCCATTCGAGCCTGCGAAGACCATCGTGGCTTCGATGCGCGGGCGGCTCCGGCCGACGACGACGCATTCCGTCACCTCGCCGGAATGGCGTGACAGGTCGATGTCAGGGTTGATGGACAGCGCCAGCTGCATGAGGCTGTCACGGGCCGACTCGGCATGGTGGTCGAGAGCGATCAGGCACACCGAGGGATGCAGGCGAGAGACCAGCCTCACGAGAAGGTCGAGGGTCGCTGCCGCCTCCGTCGACCGGATGGCCTCGACGTCGAACGCGATCCCGATGACATGTCCGTCCAGGGTCCCGCGGAAGGCCGGAAGGTCGAAGCCGCTGAGGACCTGGGAGGCAGCGGTGGCGGCGCGGTTAAAGAAATTGGCGAAGGCCATGGTCACTCCACGATCTCGATGAGGCGGCGCACTTCGGGCGTCCGGATCCCGCGCCAGCGCCCGCTCGCATCGAGCCGGAAGGTCGCGGTGGTCGCGAGTTCGAAACGTCCCGTGGCGTAGTCCGGCACCACCAGCGACAGACATCCGACCCGGGTGGCGACGGCGAAGTCGTCGTCCGTGCCTGAGTGGTAGGCCCTTCCGGGGTGGCTATGGATCTGCGCGACGAGCGTCAGCCTGTGCTCGAAGAGCCATTTGTTGATGCGGTGCAGTTCATCCGGGCCCACCACGACGCAGACGCCGTCGGCGGTCCGGACGTGGCGTTGCGCAGGAATGATCGCCTCAAGCACCGTGAAGCGGGCCCCGTCCTGCTTCCCGACCCAGAGGCCGAGGCCCTCGTGTCCGTCTTGGCCGACGGCACGCATGTGCAGCTGGACCTGTTCGATGCAGGTCCGGGGCACGACGACGCGTGCGACGTCGGAAAGCGTCATTCGGGTATCGCGTCGAACGACGCCCCCAGCCCTCCCAACGTCACCTTCACGTCCTGGATCTGGATCTGGTCGAACGGGTCCACGCCGTACTTCCAGATCTGGTTCAGGATGAAGTCCAAGGAGCCTTCGCCAGAACCCCGGTGCAGAAGCCATGAGTCACCTGTGTGCGCCGGATGATCGTGGTACTCGCGGACCCCCGGCAGGCAGAGGAACGGCGGCTCCTCGGGACCGTGAAACTGGATGATGTTCGAGAGCACGACCTGGCCGCTCTGAAGCATGGCCTGCAGCATCTCCGGAGGCATCGACGGCATCGGCGGCCGCCGCAGCATCGAGATGGTGAGGTCCTTGGCGAGTAGGGGCGCCCGGGTGAACGGGTCGACGAACGTCACGGACGGCGGGCGCAGGTCGTAGTTGGAGAAGTCGAGCACTGCGCCCGCCACGAGCACCGTGGGCTTGACCTTCCTGGAGGCGAAGAGGACCAGCGCCTTCGGAAAGGACGCGTCGACCAGGAAGCAGCCCCGCCCGTGATGGTGGGCTTCCCGGTCGCGATACCTCGCGATCTCGCGATCGAACTTCGTGCGTGAGACCGTCGGATCGACGGACTGTATCTCAGGCACCGGCCACCCCCGCCTTCAGGCTCAGGTAGAGCGTGACATCCCGGCCGAAGCCGAACGAGCCGACGGTCGCGGCGAGGTCGAGGCTGACACCCGCATCGTCCTTCAGCTCCCAGTTCTCCGGCGGCTGCCCGACGTTCTCGGTCTGCGTCAGCGCCTTTTCCCGGACCGTCGCCAAGAGATCCCCCGCCTTCGCGGCGACCACCGTGGGTTCCCCGTTGACGACGACGGTGATCGATACCGATCCGTCGTGGCCTTCGGCCCTGGGTGCCGTCGCGAACCGCTCCACGCCTGGCTTGTCCAGGTCGAAGAGTTCGTTGTCGCGGATGAGGATGTCGCTGCCACCGCGGACGTCGAGAAAGACGTCGTGCGCGGCGGGATCGACTTTTGCCAGTCCCTTGAGCACGCGACCGCTGATCATCGGGACGCCCCATTCCTCGTCCTGGTCGTTGATCAGGAAACGGAAGAAGCGGTCGGTCCGGAACACCAGGACCTGTTCGACGCCGTGCCCGCGAAGGTCGAAGGTCTCGTCCAGGCGGAGCGTCTCCAACGCCCCGTCGGGCATGAACGCGACGGCGGCATGATCCTCGACCGGCAGGGCCCCTGCCGCCTTGAGGATCTGGCGCCCCGTGGGAACCGGATCAGGGAGCGTGATGGTGCGGAAGTCCAGGTCGGGGCCGCCGACCTGGATCTGGAAACGGTCGGGGTCGTGGTGGTCGTTCATCGTGGAGCCTCGCTGGTCGATCAGGGGCCGCCTCGGAACGGGCCTGCCCTTCTGCCTTCTCAGCGAAGCTCCACCACCCGATCCGGTAATCGCGTCAGAGAAAATCCTGCGAGGTGCAGATGAAGTAGAACTGGCAATCGGGGCATTCCCTGGCCGGGATCGGCTTGAACTCGCCCGCCTCGATACCCTCCAGGGCGCGGACGAACCTGTCCAACCCCTTCCCGTCCCCTTTCGGGGCGATGACCTCACGCTCGCCTGCGGCGGGATAGAACGCCTCAAGGCGGACATCCCGGCCCGAGAAACCCTGGCGGCCGGCTGCCTGCAGGAGTTCCCACACGGGCTTCTCCGCTTCGGCCTTCGTTTTCCTACCTGTCTTGAAGCGTTGGGCGACGATGGTACCCGACGGCGTCTGCAGCACCCTGTCCGGTCGAAGCGCGATCCGTCTTCCGGCCAACGTGACCGTCCAAGCGTTGTCGAGGGTCACCTCCCGGGCGTCGATGGCCGTTGCGGACCGTTCGACCATCCGCGTCGCCTCCGTGCGATAGATCGCCTCGAACGGATGATCGGTCGGGCCCCGCTTCGGCCAGATCTCCGTCAGATGCGCGACCGCGGCCTCGGGGGTGACGACGTCACCCTTCGCGACGCCCTCGCAGATCCAGGCGACGGTCTGGCGAACGCATCCATGGAAGCGGAGATACCCGCTCCTCTCAGCCAGGTGGCCCAGCCCGTCGACATGCTCGTAACGATACCTGGCCGGGCATTTCATGTAGGTTTCGAGATGCCGGAACTCGTATTCCGCCCTGGGTTCCGGCGGTGCCAGGGTCGCAACACCCACCGACGGCGAACGGGCGGGGGCGAGCCGCGCCGGCGGCAGGACGCCACCGATCGTCCCGAGGTAGCGCGACGGATTACAGGTCTGCTTCTCCGTGTAGCGCTTCGCGTTGCTCACGGTCATGACGTCGCGCGCGCGGGACAGCGCGACGAAGAACAGGCATTCCTCCTCCGCCGCATGATCCTCCGGCGGCGTCTGGAGGCGTTCGAGCGACGCCGGGGCGGGGCACGTCGTCGGTCGTCGTTGCCCCGGGACGTATCGGGTGGCGACCTGCGGCAGGTGCACGGCCCGGAACTCCAGTCCCTTGGACCCGTGGATGGTCATCACGCGCACCGCCGATATCCCGTCGGCTTCGGGGGGCACGACCCTGAACTGCCTGTCGTCGTCCAGGCGTTCGAGGCGGCGGATCTCGTTCAACAAGACCCTGCGGCCGCCGCGCCCGTCGTTCGCGTCATGGTGCTCCCGGCAGAACTTCAGGAGCTGATAGATCGCGATGAGGGATTGCCGCGAACGGACGTCGTTCGCTTCCAGCAGGGGCCTCAGATAGTCGCTGGCGTCGAAGAGATAGCTGGACAGGAGCTTCCAGGCGGTCGTCTTCCACGCCGTGCCCGCCAGGTGTTCGGCGAGAAGGCCGAGGCCCCGTCGGCCGCGCTCCGAGAGACCCGGCAGGTCCGCGGCACGGCCGCAGGTCGTGATGACATCCTCCTCGGCCGCATGCGCCGCCGCGATGACCAGGAGCGCGTCGTCGCGGGTCGCCCCGTATTCGGGGAATCGGGCGACCCGGATCAGGCCCGCACCGGCGGGGTCCGCGCCGAGGGAGACAAGGGCGAGCAGGTCCCGGATCTCGGGTCGCTCGAACACATCGCCCAGATAGAGGACGGGCACGCCTAGTTCCTGCAGGATGCGCGAGAACCGCGCGAGGCAGAGATGGGTGCGGCTCAGGATCGCCTGCTCGTCATAGGGGATGCCCTGCTCGCGCAGGCGCTCGATCTGGTCCCTCACGGCATGGGCCTCGGAGTAGAGGTCGGGAGCCGTGACATGGTCGACGAACCCGACTTTGCCCCGATGGGCCTTCCAGCTGACAGCCGGCAGGGGGGCCGCCGCGATGCCGGCCCCGTAGGTCTCGAAGACGCGCACCACCGTCTCGCATGACCGATAGTTGGTCTTGAGCTGACGACGTTCCGCGTCGGGGTAGCGCTCCGTGAACTCAGCTGCGTTCGCCGGCGCGGCGCCGCGGAAGCGGTAGATGGATTGCCTCGGATCGGCGACGACCCAGACCCGGAGCCCGCCATCGCTGATCTGTTCGAGGAGCGCGGTGCTGGCGTTGTTCACGTCCTGGTACTCGTCGACCAGGACGAAGCGGTGCTTCTCGCGCACCGCTTCGCGGACCTTCGGGTTCTCGGCCAGCAACCGGGCGGCCGTCCAGACCAGGTCCCCGAAGTCCACGGCGTGGCTGCGCTCAAGCTCGGCCTGGTAGGCCCGATAGACCCGCGCGACCTCCATCGCCTTCTCGGCGCGTTCGCGTTCCTCCGGCGTGGAAGCGGCGTCGAGGGAAGCGGCCGCCGCTAGCCCGTATGCCTCGGCCGTCACCATCTCGTCCTTCGCGCGCGAGATCGCGCGCAGGATCGGCCGCAGCTCCAGGGTCGGATCCCAAAGATTCTGGAAGTGACGGAGCCCGAGCGTCGGCAACAGCCGCTCAAGCATGGCGAGGGCGCCGATCTCGTCGAGAACCTCGAACGCCTGCGGCAGCCCGGCCTCGCGATGATAGAGGTGCAGGAGTTCGAGGCCGAAGGCATGGAAGGTGCCCACCCAGATGATCGGGGCGGCGACCGGATCCAGCATCTCGATGCGCTCGATCATCTCGGCCGCCGCCTTGTTCGAAAAGGTGAGCGCGAGGATGGCCGACGGCGGTACGTCCGTGGCGAGCAGGAACTCGATCCGGGCGATCAGCGTCCGCGTCTTTCCGGTGCCGGGCCCGGCGTCGAGGATGAGGGGCCGTTCGTCCCAGCGCGCCGCCTCAAGCTGTTGCGGATCCGGTGGAAGCGTCGCCCTCGGGCCGGGCGATCCCTCCGGCGGCGGCGCCAAGGGTGGCAGCAGCAGCGCCCGGATCGCCTGCATCCTTACGAAGTCGACGGGAAGCCCCAACTCCGCGGCGATGTCCTCGGGGCGCTTCCGCTGGGCGACCATCATCTCGTGGAGAAGCTCGGAGGGCAGCAAGAACTCCTGGGCGAAGATGTCGGCCTGCACCTCCATCCGTTGCCGGGGCGAGTAGGCCACGACCCGGTCGGCGCCGGTCTCGACAGGGCGGCCGCCGAAACCCGAGACGGTCGACCGCACCATGAAGGCCGTCTCGTCGTGCAGCCAGAAATGCCCGATCTCGTGGGCGGACACGATCACCCTTTGGTGGGCGTCGAGGTTCGACGCCAGCCGGACGAAGCCGCCGCTGCGGTCCAACGCACCGAGCACGCCGACGGCATATCGGGTCCCGGGTGCGAACCGACTGACCTGCAGCTTGGCGATCTTCAGCGCCGCCTTGACGAGGGCTTCGGCTGTCCGGGCCGTCGCGACCTCGCAAGCCTCGGCATGGCGTCGGCGCGCCTTCAGGCGGATATCACGCCAGGGATCCACGGTTCAGCCCTCGTCCGAGAGCCAGAACGCGATCCGGTCCTCATCCATGTCCGTATCCCTGATGGCTTCCTCCCACGTGCGTTGTCGGCCCGGCAGGGGATCGCCCGTCGACTTGAAGGCCGGAAGCTCTCCCTTGTCGTTCGTCGTCATGACGACCGCCTTGAACCAATCCGTGGCGGTTCCCGCGCGAGCGGCTCCGATTCGCAGGAAGCGACGCGGAATGGTCTCCTTGACGATCTCTCCGTCGTTGACATCCGTGACGATCGAGCGGGCGATGTCGATGCCGTCGGCGAAATCGCGCAACGTCAGGCCCACGGTCCGGAGCGCCTCACGCAGCGTCGACGGTGCCGTCTCGGACGTCATCCCGGGGGTCGGCACCGTGACCGGCTCGATCCGTGCCGGAGATCGGCCGGCCGAGATAGCCGCCCCGTTCGCCGAAGCCCGGAAGCTCATGTCGAGGAGCTCCACGGCATGCTCTCGGATATCCTCGGCATAATGCGGATACGCAGCGGTCCACCTGGCGACGAGCGTGGGCGTCACCGCCTGTTCCGTCGCCTCGCAATGGAAGCGGAAGAGCATTTCGTCGAGCTCATGGTCGGTCACGGTCATCGTCTGATGCCCAGTTGTTGATGGATCAGGGCGTGGGCTTTCTCGACCCATGCCTTCGCCGTTTTCGGGGTCACGCCCAGCATGGCCGCAATGCTTTCGCTTCGGCTTGCCGCGTCGTAGGCGAAGCCCGCCCTCCTGAGCAGGAACGCCTTTCTGTAATTGTCGGGCAGACCCGCGACGATGTCTTGCGCCATCGCCTCGTCCTCCGGGCTCAGACCGTATCCATCCGGCCTTTCGAGCGCATGCCCCGTTACCTCGTCCGATAATTGTGGCTCGATGACCACCGTCTCCCGTCGCCATCTGCGCACATGATCGATCAGCCGATGTTCCAGTTTGTTGATGAACGAGTGTTCGAAACCACGGCCGTCGGCCGCATCCGGGTCGATGATCGAAGCGACCATGTTCCCGACGACTTCCCCGATGGCATCCCGCCCCTCGTTCGGCAGTCGCCGGTCGACCCGCATCGCCAAGTGATCGGTCGCGAGCTTGGCGAGATGGTCGAGCAACCTCCCGCGCAGCAAAACGTCCCGCTCGGGATTCAGACGGCGACAGGCCGCCGCGATGGCCTGAGGCTTCGCCGAACGGAGGTCGTTCCGATTGATGCGATCGAGCCAATCCTCCCTGTCCACGCCCTCCGAGCCGTGTTCCTGGTCCTGCAATTGGCATTTCCTCGTAGGGCGTCTGCTTCTTCAGCGTATGAGCAGGCGTCGATCCGGTAATGGGGACGATATAAATCGGTGCGGGAGAAGCTCGCTCGCTCGTCACGGGGTACACTCGTCGAGGCCGATGCGGGTCCCTATCGTGGTTTCGCACCAACTTTAAGTTGGCATGATTTCGTGCGAGCTCCAAGGGACGGGAAGCATTCCGCGCACCTGAGGTGCCCTCGATCTTATACGAGCACAGCGGTAGATTTCGATCGAAGCGGTTGCCGGGAGGATCGTCACCGCAATAAGGTCGGTTCGTTGCAAAGATCATTGACCGATCTCGTTCGGCAGCGGCTCGACTTCATCCGTGCGAGAGCGCGGCGCGAAGTTCGCCAATACCGAACGGGATGCAATTTTCAGAGTACGACACCGCTTTTCACTATCGTTTGTAACTAGGACATCTGATCAAGCCGCACGAAGGATCCATTGGATAAGGTTCGAGCCTTCCGCCACGGTTTGTCGATAGCATCACGACGGTCCGTCCCATCGGACCAAGCCCAGGGAATGGTTTACCACTTCCCACGACGAACCTCTAGTCACTAGAGAAGTCGCTTGGCCAATATACCCCTGTGGGGTATAATCCCACCGTGTCGCAGAAGCACGGATCGACAAACGGGACCTTCGTCATGAACATCGGGTTTTTTGCCGACGACATGTCGGCCAGCCAGGCGGCTCTCCTCGCGAGTGGGGGGTTGAGTGGTCATGATCCAGGAGCGCCGGGTGTCCTGGCCGGCAGCAACGCCCTCGCCGAGGCGATCCCGGATTACCTCGATGCGGCCACGGCGTCGGGACGGCACCTGATGGTTGCGTTGCCCCTGGCACAGCTGAGTAACCTCAGCATCCGGAGCCGCATCGACCTCGCGGTGATCGCGTTCGGCCCCAGCCTGGTCGCCCGCGATGGCGCCCTCCGGGCGATGACGGCGGGATGCACGTCTCGGACCGCAACCTTGGCACCGCCTTGGCTGCTCTCCGCGTCCGGTCGTTCGCGGCACGATCCACCCCATACGCTTCCGGTGCGGATGACGATGCTGCGGCCGTACGAGGCAGCCGAGATCCGGCGCGGCTGCAGATGCGGCGGCCTTCATCGGCGCCCCGTCGGCCTTGCGGCCGCGTTGCGCATCGCGGCGGACGACCCCTACGCGCCGAGCCTCGATCCCGCCGAGGTCGCGAACCTGCTCGCGGCGGACGGCGCGTCCACGACGCTGACCGACGCGGACATCGCGCTTCGGGAAGATCTGCTCGACCTCGCCGACGACCTCGACCGCGGACCCGGGCGGCGATCGGTACCGAAGGAAAGCTGCCGCCGCCTGGCCGTTGCGGACCGTCGGCCCGGTCGACGGGGCTCGCTGAACCCGACCCAGTCGGTTGGGAACCGAGCGGTCCGACCGGCGCCGGCGACGGTTCGTCACGCCGCCGACTGCCCTCGCTCCGCCATCGCCTAAGCCAAGGAGGTTCCCATGAACGCCCGTACCAAGACCGACTTCGAGCAGGCCTCGCCCGGATCGACCGGCGGCGCAGCACGCCGTCCCGCCTGGCGGCGGAAGAACGAACGCGCCTCCCGTGCAAGCTCCCGGACGGACCGCGACCGGACGAGGGGGGGCGTCCGGCCCTACACGGACGCGGATGTCCAGGGGTTCGATGTCTCGGGACCCGATCGGGAAAACCATTCAGACTCGACATTGCTCGATGTCGAGTTCGACCACGACGAACTGGGCGAGTTCATCCTGGGGCAGGTAGGTTCCGTGGCGCGCGCCATCTCCCACGAGGAGGACGAGGCCTTCTGGTTCTGAGTGCCGTCCCGCGATGCGGGCGGAAGGTTGAGGGCGCCCAACGGACGGATGGCGCCGGCCGTGCCAAGGATGACGACGCGACCGCGCCGCCTGCCCCGGTACATCTCTCCCGACCGTACCGGGGCAGTGGCCGATCCCGGGCTCGTGAACGGAGCCTCGGCGCGGGTCTACAACGCCGCGCCAAGCCCGATGCGAAGGCGATGTTGCCAAGGCATTGAATGGCGAACCCCTTCCAGGTTCGCCAGGATATGGGCGGCGTCCGCGCCGAGCTGGAACAGATTTCGCTGGAACGCGGCACGGGCCTGTTGGGAATCCGGAAGGTGTGTCGTGCCATGCCTTCCGGCGTCCATCCGGACTTCGTCGCGACGACCCTCGAATGTGCGCGTCGGGATCGCGGCCTGTCCCAGACCGGGCTGGCGCGCGTTCTGGGAACCAGCCAATCAACGGTTTCCAAGCTGCTTTCCGCCGGACAGAACCCCCGACCCGCCTTGAGGGCTGCCATCAGGCGTTTCGTCGACGACGCTCTTGGAGATGCCGGGTCCAAGCCGCCCGATCTGTTGGTCCTTGTCCAGGAGGCCTCCAATCACTCGGAGGTGTTCCGTAAACTGCTGTTCGCCGCCGTGAACCTGATGAATGAAAACGAATAAAATCTTCGCAGATTTATCGGGCTGCGGATCCTGACGCTCGCTCACGAACCCCTCCTCGACTTTGCATCGTCGGGTCGTGGCTCAACGGTTCGCCCTTCGACGGTCGTTGGCAATCCCGGTAGCGCCCTGTCTGGCTACGCACCAGTGAACGCATCCTCGGCCGCAGCAGGTATGCCCCCTCTCATTGCAATACGGGGCAACGTGAAGGACGAGGCGCCATCGTGTTGTAAGTTTCGGTGGAGAGCACTTGTCGACGGCCTTGACGACCGCACACCGCAGCAGCGCCGTCATCGACGCGGTTCGGTCCGACCATGAAGGACAACGAATTCCAATTCCATGGGGGGGGCGGCGAAGCAGAACGGGGCTATCCTGAACACGGGCATCGCGGACCCACGGATGGTCACAGTCGTATCGAATGCCGTGAGCTTCGCCGTGTACATTGCCAATTTTCCCGACACCATCGCGAATAAGCCGGTGCAGAGGGAATTTCAGGCCTTCGCGAACCCAATATCGGCCGCCACGGCGTCCAGCCGGTCGGACACGCGCTCCTTGCGCTCGGAATACCGGTCGACGAGGTAGACGGATCGCTCGCGGGTCAGCAGCGTGAACCTGCACAGCTCCTCGCAGACATCGACGACGCGGTCGTACAGCGGTCCCGGCTTCATCCGGCCAGCCTCGTCGAACTCTTTGTAAGCCATCGGCACCGACGACTGGTTCGGGATGGTGATCATCCGCATCCAGCGCCCGAGGATGCGCAGGCCGTTCACGGCGTTGAACGATTGCGACCCGCCCGAGACCTGCATCACCGCCAGGGTCCGTCCCTGCGTCGGTCGTACCGACCCCTCGGACAGCGGGAGCCAGTCGACTTGGCTCTTCATCACCCCGGTCATGGCGCCGTGACGCTCGGGACTGACCCAGACGTGCCCCTCCGACCAGATCGAGAGGTTTCGCAGCTCCTGCACCTTGGGGTGATCCGCGGTGGTGTCGTCGGGCAGCGGCAGGCCGTGCGCGTCGTAGATCCGGACCTCGCCGCCCATCGCCTCTAGCAGGCGCGCGGCCTCGTAGGCGAGAAACCGGCTGAACGAGCGCTCCCGGAGCGATCCGTACAGGATCAGGAAGCGCGGGGCATGGGTGAACAGCGTGGCCACCTGCAAGTCTGCGGTGGTCGGAACGACGAAGTGCCCTTCGCTCAGGTTCGGCATTCCGTCGGCGAAGGGCTGTTTGGGCTTGTCCAAGGAGCTTCTATCCTCTACGTTTCAACGATGGTTGAGATATTGACATTATGATGGACGAACGGCAAGCCGTCGCTGCCTTCGCGGCCCTTGGGCAGGAACACAGGCTCCGCATCGTGCGCCAGCTCGTCACCGTCGGACCGGACGGCATGGCCGCCGGCATGCTGGCCGAGGCGGTCGGCGTGTCCGGCACCAATCTGTCGTTCCACCTGAAGGAACTGAGCCACGCCGGCCTCGTCGCCTCCCGTCGCGAGGGCCGGTCGATCATCTACAGCGCCGCCTACCCGGACCTGTCGGACCTGATCCAGTTCCTGATGCGCGATTGCTGCCAGGGGCGTCCCGAGGTCTGCGCCCCCGCCGTCGCGGCGCTCGCCGCCTGTTGCACCCCCACCGGAGACACCGCCCATGCCTGACCGCGTCTACAATGTCCTGTTCCTGTGCACCGGCAACTCGGCCCGCTCGATCCTCGCCGAGGCGATGCTGGCCAAGGAAGGCCAAGGCCGCTTCCGGGCATTCTCCGCCGGAAGCCAGCCCAAGCTCGACGTCAACCCGATGGCCGTCCAAGTCCTGCGCGAGTCCGAGTACCCCACCAAGGGCCTTCGCTCGAAGTCATGGGACGCGTTCGCCGGCCCGGACGCACCGGTCATGGATTTCGTCTTCACCGTCTGTGACAACGCCGCCGGCGAGGCCTGCCCGTTCTGGCCCGGCCAGCCGGTGACCGCCCACTGGGGCATCGAGGATCCCGCCGCGGTCGAGGGCAGCGAGATCGAGCGGAAGACCGCCTTCGTCACCGCCCAGCGCTACCTCAAGAACCGGATCTCGGCCTTCCTCGCCCTGCCGATGGCGAGCCTCGACGCGGTCGCCCTGACCGCCCGGGTCCGCGAGATCGGCCAGCAGGCCGGCAACACCTCGCCCCGTCCGGAGGTCGCGTGATGGACGTCGTGATCTACCACAACCCGGATTGCGGCACGTCCCGCAACACCCTGGCCCTGATCCGCAACGCCGGCATCGAGCCCCACGTGATCGAGTATCTCAAGACGCCACCGAGCCGGACCCTGGTCCGCCAACTCGCGGAACGTGCCGGCCTCACCGTGCGCGGCCTCCTCCGCGAGAAGGGTACGCCCTACGCCGAGCTCGGCCTCGCCGACACGGCCCTGACGGACGACCGGCTTCTCGATGCGATCGAGACGCACCCGATCCTGCTGAACCGCCCGTTGGTGGTGAGCCCGAAGGGCGTCTCCCTGTGCCGCCCCTCCGAGGCGGTCCTCGACCTCCTGCCGGCCCAGCAGGGCGAGTTCGTCAAGGAGGACGGCGAGCGCGTCGTCGACGAGCACGGGCGCCGCGTCGCCACCGCCTGAACCGTCCCAAGCCCCCAAGAACAAGAAACGGTCCCGATGCTCGCGCTCGCCATCTTCGCGGTCACCCTCGTCTTCGTCATCTGGCAGCCGAAGGGCTTCGGGATCGGATGGAGCGCCCTGATCGGGGCCGCCGTGGCGCTGGCCACCGGGGTCATCAGCCCCGGTGACGTCCCGGTGGTCTGGCACATCGTCTGGGACGCCACCTTCACCTTCGTGGCGCTCATCATCATCTCGCTGCTGCTCGACGAGGCGGGCTTCTTCCATTGGGCCGCGCTCCACATCGCCCGCTGGGGCGGGGGTCGGGGGCGCCTGCTGTTCCCGCTGGTGATCCTGCTCGGGGCCGCCATCGCCGCGGTGTTCGCCAATGACGGCGCCGCGCTGCTGCTCACGCCCATCGTGCTGGCCATCCTGCTGCGCCTCGAATTCAAGCCGGCGGCGGCACTGGCCTTCATCGTCGCCTGCGGGTTCGTCGCGGATTCGACCAGCCTGCCGCTGGTGATCTCCAACCTCGTCAACATCGTCTCGGCGAACTTCTTCGACATCTCGTTCAGCCGCTACGCCGCGGTGATGGTGCCGGTGAACCTCGTCTCGCTCGCGGCGACCCTTGTGGTGCTGTGGCTGTTCTACCGGCGCGACCTGCCGGCAACGTACCCTGTCGGAGAGTTGGAGGCGCCTCGAAACGCGATCCGCGACCCGCTCGTGTTCCGGGCGGCGTTCCCGCTCCTCGGACTGCTGCTGGTCGCCTACTTCGTGACGGCGCCGTTCGGCGTGCCGGTCTCGGTCGTCACCTTCGCCGGTGCCCTGATCCTGCTCGGTCTCGCGAACCGGAGCCGGGTGATCCCCATCCGCAAGGTGCTGGCGGGAGCCCCGTGGCAGATCGTGCTGTTCAGCCTCGGCATGTACCTCGTCGTCTACGGCCTCAAGAACGCCGGCCTGACCGATTACCTGGCGCAGGGCCTCGTCTGGCTCTCGGGCCACGGACCGTTCGTCGCCACCATCGGTACCGGGTTCGCCGCCGCGATCCTGTCCTCGGTGATGAACAACATGCCGAGCGTGCTGGTGGGCGCGCTCTCCATCCAACAGGCCCCGGACCTGTCGCCGCTGATGCGCGAGCTGATGGTGTACGCCAACGTCATCGGCTGCGATCTCGGCCCGAAATTCACGCCCATCGGCAGCCTCGCTACTCTGCTCTGGCTCCACGTCCTCGACACCAAGGGCCAACGCATCACCTGGGGCCAGTACATGCGGGTCGGCCTGGTCATCACCCCGCCGGTCCTCCTCGTGACCCTAGCTGCGCTGGCGCTCTGGCTGCCGGTGCTCGGGGCCCGGTAGCGATCCGATGGGTCCGGCGCGCCGCTGGCCGGTGATCTCGGCCCTTGGCGTCATCCAGATCCTGACCTGGGGCTCCTCGTTCTACCTGCCGGCGGTGCTCGCCGGCCCCATCGCCGACGGGACGGGTTGGCCGTTGGCCTGGGTGGTCGGCGGCCTGTCGGTCGGCCTTCTGGCGGCGGCCTTCGCATCGCCACGGGTCGGGCTCGCCATCCACCGGCACGGGGGCCGACCGGTCCTTGCGCTGGCGGCAGTGCTTCTCGCCGTGGGGCTCGCCATCCTCGGCGGCGCACCGAACCTGCCGGTCTACCTCGCGGGTTGGATCGTGATCGGGCTCGGCATGGGCTGCGGCCTCTACGATCCGGCCTTCGCGACGCTCGGCCGCCTCTACGGGTCCGACGCGCGCCCCGCCATCACGACGCTGACCCTATGGGGTGGGTTCGCCAGCACGGTCTGCTGGCCGCTCTCGGCCTTCCTCGTCGAGCGGATCGGATGGCGTGGGACCTGCCTCGCCTATGCCGGCCTGCACATCACGGTGACCCTGCCGCTGGCGCTCCTCATGATCCCGCCAATGCCGGCCAAGGTCGTCGGAAGCGTTCGGGAGCGCCGTGACGGAGGCACGCTCACCGCCCGCGAGCGACGGGCCTACCTGCTGATGGCGGCCGTCCTCGTGTTCGGGGGCACCGTGATGGCGATGGTCTCCGTGCACCTGATCGCGTTGCTCCAGGCGAGGGGCGTGGCCCTGGCCTCCGCCGTCACGTACGGCGCGCTGATCGGACCGGCACAGGTCGGTGCCCGTCTCGTCGAGATGGCGGGCAAGGGCCGCCACCATCCGCTCTGGACGCTGGCCGCCGCCATGGCGCTGGTGTCCCTAGGCCTCGGCATCCTGGCTGCCGGCCTTCCCGCGGTCGGCGTCGCGCTGGTCCTGTATGGGGCCGGCAACGGCATCTACTCCATCGCCCGTGGTGCGGTCCCGCTCGCCCTCTTCGGGCCGGTTCGCTACCCTGTGCTGATCGGGCGCCTCGCCCTGCGCGGGCTGATCGCCCAGGCGCTGGCGCCTGCGCTCGGAGCCCTAGCGCTGGCTTATGGCGGTCCGGACGTGGCCTACGGCCTGCTGCTGATACTCGCCCTGGCAAATCTCGGATTGGCGGTCACGCTCCTTCGCAACGGATAGATGCCGCGCGTCGAGGGCCATAGGCGACCGACGTAGGAGTCCCCGTGCGCTGACGGGATGGATACGACCGTGTGGCCTGTTACGTCACGCCGGGCAAGCTCCTCGGCTTGAAGAAATCGGTCATGCCTGAATGCCATCGAGGCGCGAGGTCGCGAGGACCGCCAGGTTCAGCTTTCCCCATCCACGAGCGTGCCTTCGCCGACCTGTGAAACGCGGCGAGGCAACTCGCGGACAAGCGCCGTTCGCCTGAAGGGGGTCAGCTTCCGCCAGGCACGGATTTCCGGAACGGTGCGGCCGCATCCCAAGCACCACCCGGTCCTGCCGTCGACGCGGCAGACCCCCGTGCACGGATCGTCCTTCCTCATGAGAGCGCCCTTCCGAAAACGTGCGTCCAACGGCCACTCGACATGTATAGGGTAGCCCCCTATGTTACTAGAGGAACGAGGAAGCCGATGTCATGGCCCACACCGTCAAGGACAAGACCAAGCTCTTGGCGCGCGTGCGCCGGATCAAGGGACAGGCGGAGGCCGTCGAGCGCGCCCTGGAGGCGGAGATCGGCTGCTCCGACGTCCTTATGCTGGTCGCCTCGATGCGCGGGGCCATCAACGGACTGACCTCCGAACTGATGGAGGAGCACATCCGCCATCACGTCGTCGATCCCGCACACGAACCCGATCCGAACCGTGCCAGGGGTGCGTCCGAGCTGATCGAGGTCATCCGCACCTACCTGAAGTGAGATCCCGCATGGACATGATGCACGCAAGCCCGGGGCACGCTCCCTCCGCCCCGGCCGAGGCCCACGGTCACTCACATATCTTTCTCGGCGAAGGTCATGACCGCAACGAGCGCCGGACCTGGGCCGTCATCGCGCTCTGCGGTGTCATGATGGCCGCCGAGATCGTCGGCGGCATGCTGTTCGGCTCCATCGCCCTCGTCGCCGACGGCCTGCATATGTCGACGCATGCGGGGGCCCTCCTGCTCGCCGCAATGGCCTATCGCTATGCACGCCGGCATGCCGACGATGACCGCTTCACCTTCGGGACGGGTAAGTTCGGAGACCTCGCCGGGTTCACCAGCGCCATCGTGCTCGCGATGATCGCCCTGCTGATCGCTTACGAGGCGGTGCTCCGGCTCATCGAGCCCGTGGCCATCGACTACAACGAGACCATCGCCATCGCGGTGCTCGGCCTCGGCGTGAACCTCGCCAGCGTCTGGCTCCTGGGAAGCGACCACGACCACGGCCACGGACATCATCACGGCCACGAGCATGGTCACGAAGACCATGACGACGCGGCGCGGACCATCGTGACACCGACGGAGACGTTCGGCCTGGAGATCCACGAGGACGGCGTGCCGCCACGCTTCCGATTGACAGCGCAGGGTGCGGAGTCCCTCGCCCCGGTCGAGGCCATGACAATCGAGACGGTACGCCCGGACGGAACGCGGCAGACTTTCGCGATGACCCGCAAGGGCGACGTCGTCGAGAGCATCGAGATGATCCCAGAGCCCCACGCCTTCGAGGCGACCCTGTGCTTCCCGGGATCGGAACGGGCCGGGTCCGTGACCTTCGAGGAGCATGCGCATGGGCATCACGGCGCCATGCACCGGGACAACAACATGCGAGCGGCCGTGGTGCACGTGGTGGCCGACGCCGCCGTCTCGGTGCTGGTGATCGGCGGCCTTTTGCTCGCCCGCTTCCTGGGTTGGACCTGGATGGATCCCTTGGCCGCCATCATCGGATCGGTCGTGATCGCGAGTTGGGCCTACACCTTGGTACGGGACACGGGTGGGGTCCTTCTCGACATGCAGCCCGATCAGGGTCTCGTCCGGAAGGTGCGGAGCGTCATCGAGGAACAGGGCGACCGCGTCGCCGACCTGCACGTGTGGCGGTTGGGCCCCGGTCACCTCGGTGCCATCGTCTCGGTTGCCACGGCACAGGCGCGCGGGCCGGACTTCTATCGTCACCTTCTCGCGCCGTTCGGAAACCTGTCCCACCTCACGGTCGAGATCCGTATGGTGCCGCGCCGATAGAGGCATTGCGCCTTCCGTCTCGCTGACACGTCTCGGACTTCTCGGAGGCCCCCGTGCTGCCCCGGCAGGGGCGACATTCGGTCCAACCGCCGAGACGGTCCCTCTCGGTCCGTTCGCAGCCTCGGTGCCCGGCAACGAGACCGCCTCCGATGAGTGGCCAAGTGCCGCCTTGAGAAAAATTGCGGTCGTCGGAATCGGCGACTCGCGAAATCACGCTTCGTCGCGAGGCTCGGAGCGCCTCTATCAAAGGGGACGACCGTGCCGAACGGGGTAAAGCCCCACCCGATTATAGCCCGGTCTCAACCCGCCCTGGCAGGCCATTGCCGGTGCAGGTCGTCGATGACGAAGGCATGCTCGTGCCGACCGTGTCCGATCCCCTGGACGTGGGGATGGGACGGGTCGAGATCCCCGTGGGCATGTTCGACGACATCCGGGTCTGACGCGGGCCAGAGCAAGGCGGCCGCCACGACCCCCGCGACGGTCAGCGCGCCGAGGACCGCCAGGGTCGTCGGCATCCCGACGGTGGCGCCGAGCCATCCCGCCAGCGGGTAGGTCACGAGCCACGACGCGTGCGAGAGCGCGAACTGGGCGGCGAACACCGCCGGCCGGTCCTCGGGGCTCGCCGAGCGACGCAGCAGGCGTCCCGTAGGCGTCTGGGCGGCTGAGTAGCCGATCCCAAGGGCCAGCCACGTCCCGAGCAGCACCGGCCAGTCGATGGACCCGCCCCAGGTCAGCACCGCGACCCCGACGAGGACGACGCCAAGGAAGGCCGCGGACGGCAGCATGACGCCACGGTCTGACAAGCGGTCGAGCACCCGCGGCAGCACCAGGGCCGCGATCATCGAGCCGCCCCCGAAGAGCCCGAGCGCGATGGCGACGTCGTTCTGGGGGCGTCCGAGCAGGGCCTGGACGATCACCACGGTGTTGACGATGACCATCGCCCCTGCAGTGGCGACCGCGAGGTTGAGGGCGAGCAGGCCCCGAAGGCGCGGGGTCGCCAGGTAGATCCGCAGGCCTCGCGTGGTGCGGTCGTAGATCCCACCGGTGCGCTCCCTCCGCGTCGCCGCCGGCAACGTCACCGAGACGACCAGCGCCGCCGAGCACAGGAAGCCCACGACGGTGCCGCCGAACAACCAGTTGTAGCTGATGACCGTGAGCAGCAGGGCCGCCAGGGTCGGGCTGAGCAGGTTCTCCAGGTCGTAGGCGAGGCGCGAGAGCGACAGCGCCCGGGTGTAGTCGCGCTCGTCAGGCAGGATGTCCGGGATGGTGGCCTGGAAGGTCGGGGTAAACGCCGCCGAGGCCGACTGAAGCACGAAGATAAGGACGTAGATCTGCCAGACCTGATCGACGAAGGGCAGCATCAACGCGATGGCGGCCCGGACGAGGTCCGTAGCCACCAGGAAGGCACGGCGGGGAAGTTGCCCGGTGAACGCGCCGGCCACGGGAGCGACCACGACGTAGGCGACCATCTTGATCGCGAGGGCGGTGCCGAGAACCGCTCCGGCCCGGTCCCCGGCCAGCCGGTAGGCCAGCAGCCCCAGAGCGACCGTGAGCAAGCCTGTGCCGATTAGGGCGATGACCTGGGCGGCGAAGAGATGCCGGTAGGTCCGGTTCGCAAGGACGGCGAGCATGACGGTGGGTCCTAGAGGTACTTCGCCATGGCCTTGAACTCGGATAGGGCGTCCTTGGCGGACTTGCCCCCGTGTTCGACGCCGTCCGCCAGGCAATGCTCCATGTGGTCCTCGATCAGCACGCGCTTCGCGTTTGTGATCGCGCTCTCGACCGCGTGGAGCTGCTGGGCGAGGTCCACGCAAGGTCGCCCCTCCTCGATCATGGCGATGACGCCGGCGAGATGGCCGTGGGCGCGCTTGAGGCGCTTGACGATGTCGGGGTGCGACGCGTGCTGCATGTTGACATCCTATCCCCCCGGGTGGGATGTGGGAAGACGGATTTGCGGCCCAGTACGGCTGCATCGGGCGGAGGCGTGGCGTCGAGGGTGGGTCGGATCGGGCGGTTCCTATCGGTGCTCGTCGCAATCGTGCTGATGGCGACCTCGGTCATGCCGTTGGTCGCGGAAGCGCGCGGCGATAGCGCGGCCGCCCATGTCCACGCCTTCCACGGGATCGATCACGGCGACGACCACGACGGCGATCATGGTCCCGACGGGTCCGGTCCGGGTGACCTTGCCCATCACGCGCATTCCCACGCGCAGACCCTGGCGACTGCCCACCCATCCGGCATGCCGATGTCCGCGAGAGGCACCGACGTCCGGTTCCAGCCCGTCCACCACCTCGCCCGAAGGAGCGGCGAAGGCAGGGCGCCGTTCGAGCCACCTAGGGGCTGAGGCTGGGCCGCCCGGCACCGTCGGGCCCTTTCCTCCAACGCACCTGCGCTCCCCGGGCCTGCCATTCGGCGGCACCCGGCGGCGTTGGCTCATGGCATCGACATGTTCAGACGTACCCTCCTTGTCCTGGGGGCTGTCGGCGGCGGCTTCCTGATCGCGACCGTCTGGCCGGGCGCACCGGACGCGCTCCGGTCACGCCTTGCGCAAAGCGGGCTTCTCCCAACCACTCCCGCTGCCACCGGCAGCCCTGCATCGATGCCGGCGGCGGTACCGAAGCCCGAGGAGCCGGGCCTCGTCCGATTGACCCAGGACCAGATCGCCAAGGCCGGCATCCGCACCGACGCCGTCCAGGGCGGTCGGCTCGCCCGCCACCTCCACGTGCCGGGCACCATCGTCCCGAGCGCCAACAACACCGCCCGCATCGCGGTGAAGACCCAGGGGACGGTGGCTGAGCTGCGCAAGGGCCTCGGCGACCGGGTCGCCAAGGGCGAGGTCGTCGCCCTGCTCGACAGCCGCGAGATCGCCGACACCAAGAGCGAGTACCTCGCCGCCCGCCTGTCCGCCGGCCTGCAGAAGACCCTGTACGAGCGCGACCAGTCGCTGTGGGACAAGCGCATCTCGTCCGAGCAGCAGTACCTTCGTTCTCAGGCGAGCTACGAGGAGCTCAAGGTCAAGGTCGATTCGGCCCGGCGCAAGCTCACTTTTCTTGGGTTGAGCCCCGCCGAGATCGAGGCCCTGCCGACCCTGCCGGCGGCGCAGTTCGAGCGACAGGAGATCCGGTCCCCCATCGCCGGAAAGATCGTCGAACGCAGGGTCGACCTCGGCGCCGCGGTAGGACGCGACAACCTGGAGACCGAGCTCTACAGTGTGGTCAACCTTGCCCAGGTCTGGGTCGACCTCGCGGTCTCTCCGGGCGACCTGCCGCTGGCGCGCGAGGGCCAGACGGTCACCGTGTGGACCCAGGCGACCGGCGAGCGCGCCGAGGGCAGGATCGTCTTCATCGGCCCGGTCCTCGACCAGAACACCCGCGCCGCCCGGGTCGTGGCCGAGTTGCCCAACCCCGAGGAGCGGTGGCGGCCCGGGTCCTTCGTATCGGCGGAGATCGCGGTCTCGGACAAGCCGGTGCGCACCCTCGTCCCCTCCGAGGCGATCCAGACCATCGCGGGCAAGCCGACCGTGTTCGTGAAGGTCGAGGGCGGCTTCGAGGCGAGACCCATCGGAGTCGGGCGCTCCGACGACGGGCACGTCGAGATCACCACGGGGCTGGAGCCCGGCGACGTCATCGTCATCGGCAACAGCTTCATCCTGAAGGCCGAGCTCGGCAAGGCCGCGGCGGAGGACTGAGCCATGATCCGCCCGATCCTCGCCTTCTCCGTCACCAATCGCTACGCGGTCATCCTGGTGACCCTCATCGCCACCGCCCTCGGTGCGTGGTCGCTGTCCCGGCTACCCATCGACGCCGTGCCCGACGTCACCAACAACCAGGTCCAGATCAACGCCGTCGCCACGTCGCTGACGCCGGTCGAGATCGAGAAGCAGGTCACGGTGCTGATCGAGCGGGCGCTCGCCGGGACCCCCGGCCTGGAGACCATGCGCTCGTTCTCGCGCAACGGCTTCGCCCAGCTCACCGCGGTGTTCAGCGACAAGGTCGACGTCTACTTCGCCCGCGCCCAGGTCAACGAGCGCCTCGTCGAGGTCCGCGGGACGCTGCCGCCCGGGGTCGAGATCAAGCTCGGGCCGATCTCCACCGGCCTCGGGGAGATCTACTGGTGGGCGGTCGAGTACCTCCCGCCGGGCGAAGGGGCGCCCGTCCGGGACGGCAAGCCCGGCTGGCAGACGGACGGCAGCTACCTGACCCCCGAGGGCGAGCGCCTGACCGACGAGTTCCGTCGCACGGTCTACCTCCGCACGGTGCAGGACTGGATCATCCGGCCGCAGATGAAGAGCGTGCCCGGGGTCGCCGGCGCCGACGCCATCGGCGGCTACGTCAAGGAGTACCAGGTCCAGCCCGACCCGATGCGGCTCGTGGGCTACGGCCTGTCGTTCAAGGACGTGGCCGATGCCATCGAGGCCAACAACGCCACTCGTGGGGCCAACTACGTCGAGCGCAACGGCGAGGGCTACATCGTCCGGGCCGGCGGCCTGATCGAGAACATGGGCGAGATCGCCGAGATCGTGGTCGCGACCCGCGCCGGGGTGCCGATCCCGGTTCGCGACGTCGCGAACGTCACCATCGGGCGCGAGCTCCGGACCGGCTCGGCCAGCGAGAACGGGCACGAGGTGGTGCTCGGTACCGCCCTGATGCTCATAGGCGGCAACAGCCGCACGGTGTCGGCCGCGGCGGATGCCAAGATAACCGAGATCAACAAGCTGCTGCCTCCGGGCATCGTGGCGCGAACCCTCCTGAGCCGGACCGAGCTCGTCGACGCCACGATCAAGACGGTGGCCAGGAACCTCGCCGAGGGGGCGCTCCTCGTCATCGTCGTACTGTTCCTGGCGCTCGGCAACATCCGCGCCGCCATCATCACGGCGCTGGTCATCCCGGTGGCGATGATGCTGACCGCCACCGGTATGTTGGCAGGCCGCATCAGCGCCAACCTTATGAGCCTGGGCGCGCTAGACTTCGGCCTGATCGTCGACGGCGCGGTCATCATCGCCGAGAACAGCCTGCGCCACCTCGCCGAGCGCCAGCACGAGCTCGGTCGCAAGCTCACGCGGGACGAGAGGCTCACGACGGTACGGGTCTCGGCCGAGGAGATGATCAAGCCGACCGTCTACGGGCAGGCGATCATCATCCTCGTCTACGTGCCGCTCCTCACCTTCACCGGGGTCGAGGGCAAGACCTTCACGCCGATGGCGCTGACAGTCCTGATCGCCCTCGTGGCGGCATTCATTCTCTCGCTGACCTTCGTGCCGGCGATGATCGCGACCTTCGTCACCGGCCGCGTGAGCGAGTCCGAAAACGCCTTCATCCGGGGGATCAAGGCGGCCTACCGCCCACTCCTCGACGGTGCGATCCGGGCGCCCATAGCCTTCGTCGCGGGGGCGGTGGTCGTTCTCGGACTCGCGGCCGCCTTGTTCACGACCCTCGGGCAGGAGTTCGCCCCGACGCTCGACGAGAAGAACATCGTCATGGAGGCCCGGCGCATCCCGTCGACCTCGATCTCGCAGTCGCAATCGATGCAGCTCGGCGTCGAGGAGGCGATGAGCAAGTTTCCGCAGGTCGCCTTCGTGTTCTCGCGGTGCGGCACCCCGGACATCGCCGCCGACCCGATGCCGCCCAACGCCTGTGACGCCTACCTCATCATGAAGCCCCAGGCGGCGTGGCCCGATCCGGACCTGACCAAGGAGGCCATGATCGGCCAGCTTGAGGCGGAGGCGAAGCTGATCCCCGGCGCCCTGCTCGGGTTCTCCCAGCCGATCCAGATGCGCTTCAACGAGCTCGTCGCGGGCGTCCGCGACGACCTTGCGGTGAAGGTGTTCGGGGAGGAGTTCGGGCCGATGGTCGAGGGCGCCAACCGGATCGCCGGCATCCTGCGCGGGCTCGACGGCGCGGCGGACGTGAAGGTCGAGGAGGCGGTCGGCCTGCCGTTCCTGGACATCAGGATCGACCGGCGCGAGATCGCCCGGCGGGGCCTGAGCCTCGCCGACGTGCAGGACGTCATCGGCACGGCCATCGGCGGCAAGGACGCCGGCTTGGTGTTCGAGGGCGACCGTCGCTTCAAGATCGTAGTGCGCCTCTCCGACGCGATCCGCGGCGACGTCGAGGCACTGAAGAACCTGCCGCTGCCGCTGCCGGCCAAGACCGGGATGGCGGAGGGCGCGAGCGTGCCGCTCCGCCAGGTCACCTCGTTCAGTTTCACCGAAGGGCCCAACCAGGTCAGCCGCGAGGACGGACGCCGTCGGGTGGTGGTGACCGCCAACGTGCGCGGACGCGACATCGGCTCTCTCGTGGCGGAGGCGCAGGCACGCATCGCTAAGGAGGTGACGCTGCCGGCGGGCTACGAGGTGCGCTGGGGCGGCCAGTTCGAGAACCTGACGGCGGCGCGCCAGCGCCTGATGGTCGTGGTGCCGGCCTGCTTCGCCCTGATCTTCATCCTGCTGCTCGGGGCGCTCGGCTCGGCGCGCGACGCGGCCATCGTGTTCAGCGCGGTGCCGTTGGCGCTCACCGGCGGCGTCGCGGCCCTGTCGCTGCGGGGTATGCCGTTTTCGGTTTCGGCGGCGGTCGGGTTCATCGCCCTATCCGGGGTGGCGGTCCTCAATGGCCTCGTGCTCCTCAACCATGTCAAGCAACTGGTCGCCGATGGGGCCGACGTCCCGACCGCCGTTCGCGAGGGGGCGATGACCCGGCTCCGACCGGTGGTGATGACCGCACTCGTCGCGGCGCTCGGCTTCGTGCCGATGGCGCTGGCGACGGGCACGGGGGCGGAGGTCCAGAAGCCGCTGGCGACCGTGGTCATCGGCGGCTTGATCAGCGCGACCCTGCTCACCCTCGCCCTCCTGCCGGCGCTCTACACGCGGTTCGGGAAGGCGCCATTGATCCTGCAACCGGCCGAACGCATGTACCGACGATCCGCCAAGGCGGCCGAGTAAATGCGCATCACCCCTTCCGATGCCCGCCAATCTCACGACAGGACCGAGTTTTTCGGGAATGCTCGATTCGCTTCGAGAATTATGAGGCGATACGCTTGAACGTGCGCAGCACCTTCGCTCGCTATCGGCGAGGTGGAGTCACGTGACTTGCGCCGAGGCCCACCCCAGTGTCTGACGGGTCTCAAGAAACCGTCCTCATCGCACCTTTCGTATCGTCGTGACGGCGTAGTGGCCTTTCGCCCGATCGGCATCGAATTCGACGAAGTCTCCCGGTTTCAGGTTCTTGAGCAGCGTGGGGTCCGCGACGGCATAGCCCGTCGTCATTTCCTCCATGTCAAGGTTGAACTTGCAGCCAGTGGTCGAGTCGTAGGGCGCCCTCAGCTACACCGCGTCCTATCGACCCGGACGTTGGTTTCCGATGCCTGTCGATTAGGCCGCGAGGGGCAAGGTATCGGCCCCGTAGCCGGCGGCTCGGACGGCATCGACAAAGCGTCCGACCGGGGCACCGGCGGTGCTGGCGATCGCGACCGTGCCGACGGCGAGGTCGACCGCGACGGTGGCGCCGGCATCCACGGCGTGGATCGCGCGGGTCACCGACTTGGCGCAGCCGCCGCAGTTCATCCTGGTAACCTTGATCTCGAACATGACGACTATCCTGTTTGGTGACGTCATACCGAGATGGTGCTTCCCATGGTGGTAAGGTCAAGGGCCCTCGGATTGCTGATGCCGACCGATACCGCGCCGTCGATGGCCGGAGAGTGCGCCAATGACCCGGCATTCTCCGACCGCTCCATTCCCGCATTCGCCGATCATGCACGAAAGCTCGCCGCTCAGGGTAGTGAGCCAGGCGACCCGGGCGAGGTGGCGACGGGCAACTCGGTCATTTCGGCTCGGCTTGACGTGCCTAACCGGTCCTCAATGACGGTCGCCTAGGCATTCGCCGTGGTCGGACAGGACTTCGATGACCCGGCACTCGCCGACGCGTCCGTGCCCACATTCGCCGACCATGCGCGAGAGTTCGGCCCTTAAAGCGGTGAGGCGTTCGATGCGCCCGTCGACCTCGGCGAGATGCCGCCGGGCGATGACGTCGACCTCCGCGCAGGGAAGCTCCGGCCGGGCGTTAAGCGCGAGCAACTCGCGGATGGCATCGACCTCGAAACCGAGCTGCCGGGCGTGGCGGATGAAGGCCAGCCGCGCCACATGGGCCTGCCCGTAGCTTCGACGCCCCCCGGCGGTGCGTGGCGGGGCCGGCATCAGGCCGACATCCTCGTAGTAGCGCACCGTCGTCGCGAGGACGCCCGTGCGTTTCGATAGCTCGCCGATGGAAATTTCCATTTATCGCTTGCTCCTCCAGCCGCTGGAGGAATTAAGCCGTCGTCGACCCAGAAGGAAGACCGTCGATGGCCAGACCAGACGTCGCGATCCCCGGCCCACCAGACGACGCCATCCGATCCGCGATCCCGCCGCTCCGGCTGGTCGTCTCGGGAATGGATTGCGGCTCGTGCGCAGCGAAGATCGAGAACGCCGTCCGCGGCCTGGACGGGATCGTGGACGTCGCCGTCTCGGTCCCCGCCGGCACGGTGACGATCCGGCACCGCGCCGGCGTCACGCGGGCGACGCTGGCCGCCACCGTGACCTCACTCGGCTTCGGCGTCGCCGACCCTGCGGTCGATGGCGCTTCCGGGACGGGTGAACAACCGAACGTACCCGCATCCAAGGGGGACGATCCAGCGTGGTGGCGTGGCCCGCGGGGATGCCTCACCCTGGCGTGCGGCGGATCGCTCGCGGCGGCGTACCTTGCCGGCCAGGCCTATCCCGCAATGGCCCCCTACGCCTTCCTGGCGGCCATGGCGGTCGGCATCATGGCGATCGCCTGGCGGGCCCTCGTGGCAGCCCGCCTCGGGACGCCGTTCTCCATCGAGATGCTCATGACCATCGCGGCCGTTGGCGCGGTCTTCATCGGCGCCGTCGAGGAGGCGGCGAGCGTGGTGTTCCTGTTCCTCGTCGGCGAACTCCTCGAAGGCGTCGCGGCGAGCCGCGCACGTGCCTCGATCCGCGGCCTGACCGATCTCGTGCCGCGAACCGCCCTCGTCGAGCGTGACGGACGCGTCGAAGAGGTCCCGGCGGAGACGCTGATGATCGGATCGACGGTGATGGTGCGCCCGGGCGACCGCATCCCCGCGGACGGAACGGTGTCGGAGGGGATCGGCGAGGTCGACGAGGCGCCCGTGACCGGCGAGAGCGTGCCGAAGCGGAAGTCCGTGGACGATCCGGTCTTCGCGGGGACCATCAACGGCGGGTCCGTCCTGCGCGTGCGGGTCACAGCGGCGGCGCGCGACAACACCATCGCCCGGGTCGTCCGCCTCGTCGAGGAAACCCAGGACGCCAAGGCCCCGACCGAGCGGTTCATCGACCGCTTCTCCCGGTACTACACGCCGGCCGTCGTCGCGGTCGCGGTGCTGATCGCGACGGTGCCGCCGCTCCTCCACGGCGGCCCATGGCACGAATGGATCTACAAGGGCCTGGCGGTCCTCCTCATCGGATGCCCGTGCGCCCTGGTCATCTCGACGCCGGCGGCCATCGCGGCGGGTCTGTCGGCGGGCGCCCGCCGCGGCCTCCTGATCAAGGGCGGCGCCGTCCTCGAAACCCTCGGCACGGTCACGATGGTGGCCTTCGACAAGACCGGTACCCTGACCCTGGGGCAGCCCCGGGTCACGGACGTGGTCACCTTCGAGCGCTCCGAACGCGAGGTGCTGTCCCTCGCGGCCGCCCTGGAAAGCGGCTCGAACCATCCGCTCGCCCGCGCGATCCTGGCCAAGGCAAAGGAGGTCGGAGCCCCGGTCCCGCCGGCAGGCCCAGCCGAGGCCCTCGCCGGAACGGGAATTCTCGGGACGGTCGGCGGGATAGAAATCTTCCTCGGATCGGCCCAGGCGGCCGCCGGACGCGTCGACCTCACCCTTGAGCAGGCCTCGCGCGTCACGACCCTGACCGACGAGGGCAAGACGGTTTCCGTCCTCATCGCTGGCACCGCCGTGGCGGGGCTCGTGGCGATGCGGGACGAGCCGAGGCCCGACGCCGTGGAGGGCATCGCCGCTCTCCGCGCGCTCGGCGTCGACGTGGTCATGCTGACGGGGGACAACCGCAGGACCGCCGGTGCCATCGCGAAAACGCTCGGTATGACGCCCCGGGCCGAACTCCTTCCCCAGGACAAGCTGGGCATCGTCCGCGAGATGCAGGCGAGCGGCAAGGTCGTGGCGAAGGTCGGGGACGGCATCAACGATGCGCCCGCCCTGGCCGCTGCCAATGTCGGGATCGCCATGGGCGGCGCCGCGGACGTCGCGCTGGAGACGGCCGACGCCGCCGTCCTGCACGGACGGGTGGCTGACGTCGGCCGGATGATCGTCCTGTCGCGGCGGACGATGGCGAACATCCGGACCAACGTGGCGATCGCGCTAGGCCTGAAGGCGGTGCTGCTATGCACGACCGTCCTCGGCATCACCGGGCTCTGGCCCGCCATCCTCGCAGACACCGGCGCGACCGTGCTCGTCACGGCCAACGCGCTGCGGCTACTCCGGACCAGGATCTGAACGATAATGCCAAAGGATCACGACGACCACGACCAAGACCACGCTGACCATGGGCATGGGGACCATGGCGGGCATGCGCATGGACCGGGACACGCGCACGCCCCGGCGAGCTTCGGGAAGGCGTTCGCCATCGGCATCGCCCTCAACGTAGGCTTCGTCGCCGTCGAGGCCACCTTTGGCGTCCTCGCGAACTCGGTCGCCCTGCTCGCGGATGCCGGCCACAACCTCTCGGACGTGCTCGGCCTCGTGGTGGCCTGGGTCGCCATGGTGCTTGCCAAGCGCGCCCCAAGCGCCCGCTACACCTATGGGATGAAGGGGTCGTCGATCCTGGCGGCCCTTTTCAACGCGGTGTTCCTACTGGTCGCCGTCGGAGCCATCGCCTGGGAGGCGATCCAGCGCTTCGGCGAGCCAGCCCCGGTCGCCGGCAAGACCGTGATGATCGTGGCCGCGGTCGGCATCCTCGTGAACGGCGTCACCGCCTGGCTGTTCGCCTCCGGCGCCAAGGGCGACATCAACATCAAGGGCGCCTTCCTGCACATGGCCGCCGACGCCGCCGTCTCGGCGGGCGTGGTCATCGCCGGCCTCGTGATCCTCTATACCGGGTGGACCTGGCTCGATCCCGTCGTCAGCATCGCCATCGTCGCGGTCATCGTATGGAGCACCTGGGGCCTCCTGCGCGACAGCCTCACGCTGTCCCTCGCCGCCGTCCCGCCCGGCATCGATCCGGCCGCCGTCCGAAGCCACCTCAAAGGACTGCCGGGCGTCACCGCCCTGCACGACCTGCACGTCTGGGCGATGAGCACCACCGAGACCTGCCTGACGGCGCACCTTCTGATGCCCGGCGGCCGCCCCGACGACGCCTTCCTGATGGACGCAGCCGCCGGGATCAGGGAACGGTTCGGCATCGGCCACACCACCCTGCAGGTCGAGACGAGCGCCGACAACGCCTGCGCCCTCGCGCCCGACCACGTCGTCTGAGGGCGTGATGCCAGCCTGGGTCTATACGCTCATCCCCGCGGTCGCCGCCATCGTCGGAGCGGCGGTCGCGGTCAACCTGCGGCCAGGCCCGGTCCTGGTCAGCGCCATCCAGCATTTCGCGGCCGGCGTCGTCTTCGCCGCGGCGGCGGGCGAGATCCTGCCGGACCTCAAGCATGCCGGATCGATCTGGGCCACCCTAATCGGCGGCGGGCTCGGGGTTGCGGCGATGCTCGGCGTCCGCGCCCTGGAGCAACGCGTGAAAGGGCCGGTCGGCCTGATGTCGGTCACCGGCATCGACATCCTGGTGGACGGCCTGGTGCTCGGCATCGCCTTCGCGGCCGGGGGCAAGGCCGGCATCCTGCTCACCGTCGCCCTGACCATCGAGGTGCTGTTCCTCGGCCTGACGGTGGCCAACGAGCTCGGCGAGGGCGGCGCCTCGAAGCGGAAGGTCGTCGGCCTGACGGCCGCCCTTGTCCTCCTCCTGCCCCTCGGGGCGCTCCTCGGCGGGCCCATCGGCGCGCTACCAGCGGCCGTCCAGGGCGGCTTCCTCGCCTTCGGGCTGATCGCGCTCCTGTACCTCGTGACGGAGGAACTGCTCGTCGAGGCACACGAGACGGAAGACAGGCCCTGGGTCACCGCGATGTTCTTCGTGGGCTTCCTGCTCCTCCTCCTTCTCGACGAGATGATCGGCTGACCGGATTCCTCCGTCCCGGGGGTATCCCATCGTGGCGATGTCGGGGGATTGGCTGGGTGGACCGCACCGACGTACCGCCGCCATCGAAGGGCGGCCAATGGCGGCGAGCGTCGCAAAACCGTGATCGAGCGCCTCTGAACCGGCCGGTCCGTGGCCTCGCGATCCTCGTTCGCGAGGCCACGGGAGCACCGGAAGCCTCCAGGATGGATGAACGTAGGTTTCAGGCCCCGTTCAAGGCACCATGGCCATCCTGGCGGCATCATCCCACGAGGAACGAGCCATGCGCGCCCACATTTCAGCCCTACTCGCCGCAACCCTGATCCTCGCCCCCGCCGCGGCGTCGGCCCAATACTACGGCGGCGATTTCGATCGGCGGGGCGGCGCCCATGTCGACCGCTACCATCACGGCGACCACGACGACGTCGTCATCCACCGTCCGCAACGGGATTATGGCGACCGAGCCTTCTATGGGGAGCGTCGGTTCTACGGCGAGCGCGAGCACCACCACCATCATCATCACGACGATTATTGAGGCTCCGTCCTCGTCGAGGGTCACCCGGCATATACGGGTGGCCCTGAATGGTTCATAAGGCGACCATGACCACGGGACCCCGGATCAGGGCCTACGAGACGATGCGCGGCTGGTGGGCGACCACCGTCCGCGGGCTTTCGCTCGTCCTGGTCATGGCGCTCGTGGTCCCCGGCGCGATCCATTCCGCCGAGGCACATCGGTCCGTCAGTCACGAACTCTCCATGTCGGCCCCGACGGATGTCGCCCGAACGGATCACGCCGATACCTGCCCGGCCTGCCACGCCAACTGCGGCTGCCACCAAGCCCTGAACGTCGACGTGACGCCTGCCCTCCCGTCCCGCGGGAACGCGCGCGCCTCCTATGCGACCGTAACCACTGCCATCGGATCGGTCTCGCCCGACCGCCTTCCCAGGCCGCCTCGCGCCTGAGGCGACGTCGCCACGTCCGTGGCACGTCCCGGCCGGCCCCTCGCAGGACCCTGCCGCCTCACCATCGCGAAACCCCAGTACGGGACCGTCCCAAGCCGCACGAACGGCGTTGCGACGTCCCCGGCGGACCCGGTCCTTTCCCATGCGTGCATTTCTTTCCGTGGCCTTCCTGGCCATCGGCATCGCCATCGGCGGTGCCTTCCCCCGCGTGTCCGAGGTCGTGCAGGGCGCACTCGCCGCCGCCGGCCTGACGAACGCCCGGGCAGCGCCGCCGACCAACGCAGCCATGATCAAGCCGACGACCGCAGCCGCCGACGACGGGCACGGTCAGGGCGAGCCCGGCCATGAGCATGCCGTGGGTGAGGCTAAGCCGGAAGCGGGCGGCCACAAGCACGCCGAGGGCGAGGCGCACGGCCACGACGAGGAGGGCGAGGGCAAGATCAAGATGTCCGCCGAGCAGGCCGCCGAGCAGGACATCAAGCTGGCGACGGTCGAGGGCGGCACCCTATCGCGCCACCTGCTGGTGCCGGGCACCATCGCCCAGGACGCGGACCGGATCGCACGGGTGCCCGTGCGCGTCGTCGGCACCGTCTCCGAGATGCGAAAGCGCCTCGGCGAGGAGGTCGCCAAGGGCGAGGTCGTGGCCGTCCTCGACAGCCGCGAGGTGGCCGAGGCGAAGAGCGACTTCCTCACCGCGACGGTCAAGGCCGACCTGGAGAAGACGAACTTCGACCGGCAGCAGGCGCTCTGGGACAAGCGGATCTCGGCGGAATCGGCGTTTTTGAACGCCAAGGCCGCATACTCGGAGGCGACCCTGCGCGTCGACCTCGCCCGGCAGAAGCTGTCGGCCCTGGGGCTGAACGCGGCCGAGGTCGCGACGTCCGCCAAGAAGGACGAGACCACCCCGAACCTGTCGTCGCTGCGCCGCTACGAGCTCAAGTCCCCGCTCGCCGGCCGCGTGGTCGAGCGTAAGGTCGATGTCGGAACCGCAGTGGGCAAGGAGGGCGATCCGGCCGACGTCTACACGGTCGCCGACCTGTCCTCCGTGTGGATCGAGCTCGCCATCCCGACCACGGAGCTCTCGAAGGTCCGCGAGGGCGCCAAGGTCACCATCGTCGGAGGCGACGATGGTCCCCGCGGCGAGGGCAAGGTCGTCTTCGTCAGCCCGATCCTCAACCCCGAGACGCGCTCGGCCCGGGTCATCGTCGCCCTGCCGAACAAGGACATGGCCTGGCGCCCCGGCACCTTCGTGACCACCGAGGTCGAGATCGCGCAGGACAAGGTCGGGGTCCGGCTGGCGAAGTCCGCCATCCAGACCATCGGTGGCGAGAAGGTCGTGTTCGTTCGCACAGCGGAGGGCTTCGAACGCCGGGACGTGACCATCGGCAAGGCCGACGACGACGCCTTCGAGATCCTCTCGGGGCTGAAGCCCGGCGACGAGGTTGCTGTCGCCAACTCTTTCGTCCTGAAGGCCGAGCTCGGCAAGGCCGAAGCCGACCACGACCATTGAGCGGGGACCGGCCATGATCTCGAAGATCCTCGACTTCTCCGTCCACCAGCGCTGGCTCGTGGTGCTCCTGTCGCTCTTAGCGGCCGGCTTCGGAGTTTTCTCGCTGACCAAGCTCCCCATCGACGCGGTGCCGGACATCACCAACAACCAGGTGCAGATCAACACCACGGCGCCTTCCCTCAGTCCCGTGGATATCGAGAAGCAGGTGACATACCCGGTCGAGACCGCGCTCGCCGGCATCAAGGGGCTGGAATACACCCGCTCGCTTTCGCGCAACGGGTTCTCCCAGGTCACCGCCGTCTTCTCCGAAAAGCTCGACATCTACTTCGCACGGCAGCAGGTCGCGGAGCGGATCGGCGAGGCCAAGTCGACCCTGCCGCCGGGGGCCGAGCCGCACATGGGCCCGATCTCGACGGGCCTCGGCGAGATCTACATGTGGTCGATCCACTACGCCCAACCGAAGGATCGTAAGGTCTCCCCGGACGGCAAGGCGGGCTGGCAAGGTGACGGGAGCTACCTGACCCCGGAGGGCCAGCGGCTCGCGACCGAGCTCGAACGCACCGCCTACCTGCGTACGGTCCAGGACTGGATCATCCGCCCCCAGGTGAAGACCGTGCCGGGCGTCGCCGGCGTCGCCGGCATCGGCGGCTTCGACAAGCAGTACCATGTCCAGCCGGACCCGATGAAGCTGACGGCCCTCGACCTGTCGTTCGCCGACATCGGCCGGGCGCTGGAGGCCAACAACGCCAACCAGGGCGCGCGCTACCTGGAGGACAACGGCGAGGGCTACGTCGTGCGCGCCGCCGGCCGCCTGGAGACCATGGAGGACATCGGCTCCGTGGTCGTGACCACGCGCGGCGGCGTGCCGGTGCGCATCTCCGACATCGCCGAGGTCCGGATCGGGCGCGACCTGCGCACCGGGTCGGGCAGCGAGGACGGGCGCGAGGTCGTCATCGGCACCGCCCTGATGCTGATCGGCGAGAACAGCCGCACCGTGGCGGCGGCCGTCGACGCCCGCATGGCCGAGATCCGCCGCACGCTCCCGCCCGGCGTCGAGGTCCAGACCGTCCTCAACCGGACCCTGCTGGTCGAGGCCACGATCCGGACCGTGGCCAAGAACCTGGCCGAGGGCGCCGCCCTCGTCATCGTCATCCTGTTCCTGCTGCTCGGCAACATCCGCGCCGCCATCGTCACGGCGCTGGTGATCCCGGTGGCGATGCTGATGACCATGACCGGCATGGTCCAGGGTCGGATCAGCGCCAACCTGATGAGCCTCGGCGCCCTCGACTTCGGCCTCATCGTCGATGGGGCCGTCATCATCACCGAGAACGCCCTTCGCCACCTCGCCGAGAGACAGGGGGAGCTCGGGCGCAAGCTCGACCTGGAGGAGCGCCTCGTCACCGTGCGCGCCTCGGCCGAGGAGATGATCAAGCCGTCCCTCTACGGGCAGGCCATCATCATCCTCGTCTACGTGCCGCTGCTCACCTTCACCGGGGTCGAGGGCAAGATGTTCGAGCCGATGGCGCTCACCGTCATCATCGCCCTCGTCTCTGCCTTCGTTCTTTCGCTGACTTTCGTGCCGGCGATGATCGCCATCGTCATCACCGGCAAGGTCACGGAGAAGGACAACGTCATCATCCGCGGGATCAAGGCGGCCTACCGTCCGGTCCTCGGTGCCGCCCTGCGCGTCCCGATGACCTTCGTCGCCGTCGCCCTGGTCCTGCTCGTCGGCGCCGGTTTCCTGTTCACAAAGCTGGGGCAGGAGTTCATCCCCCAGCTCGACGAGAAGAGCATCGCGCTGAACGCCCAGCGCATCCCGTCGACCTCGCTGACCCAGTCGCAGGCGATGCAGCTGAAGGTCGAGCAGGCCATCAGCCGATTCCCCCAGGTCGCCTACGTCTTCTCGAAGACCGGCACCGCCGAGGTCGCCTCCGACCCGATGCCGCCGAGCTCGTCCGACACCTTCGTCATCCTGAAGCCGCAGGAGGAATGGCCCGAACCGGACCTGTCCAAGGCCGACCTGCAGGAGCGGATCGAGAAGACCCTGGGGGGGCTCGCCGGCAACGTCTACGAGTTCTCGCAGCCGATCCAGCTTCGCTTCAACGAGTTGTTGGCCGGCACCCGCGGCGACCTCGCCGTGAAGGTGTTCGGCGAGGAGTTCGAACCGATGCTCAAGGCCGCCAACCAGGTCGCCGCGATCCTGCGCGGGACCGAGGGTGCCGACGACGTCAAGGTCGAGCAGACGGCGGGCCTGCCGTTCCTGGAGATCAAGATCAACAAGACGGAAGCGGCCCGCCTCGGCCTGAGCACGTCCTCGATCCAGGACGTCATCGGCGCGGCCATCGGCGGCCGCGAGGCCGGCATGGTGTTCGAGGGCGACCGCCGCTTCCCCATCGTCGTGCGCCTCAACGACAAGGTGCGCGAGGACCGCGAGGCGCTGGAGAACATCCCGGTGCCCCTGCCTGCGGGACTGAACGGGCGCGCCGCTTCGGTGCTGCTTAAGCAGGTCGCGAGCTTCTCGGTCACGGAAGGGCCGAACCAGATCTCGCGCGAGAACGGGCGGCGGCGGGTCGTGGTCACGGCTAACGTGCGCGGTCGAGACATCGGCTCGCTCGTTTCCGAGGCGCAGGCCAAAGTCGCATCGGGGGTCCAGCTACCGGCGGGCTACTACGTGACCTGGGGCGGGCAGTTCGAGAACCTCGCCTCGGCCCGGCAGCGCCTGATGGTCGTTGTCCCGGTGTGCTTCTTCCTGATCTTCCTGCTGCTGTTCTCGGCCCTGAACTCGGCGCGGGACGCCCTCCTGGTGTTCAGCGCGGTCCCGCTGGCGTTGACCGGCGGCATCGCCGCCCTGTGGCTGCGGGGGATGCCGTTCTCGGTGCCCGCTGCGGTGGGCTTCATCGCCCTGTCCGGGGTGGCGGTGCTCAACGGCCTCGTGATGCTGACCTACATCAAGCAGCTCATTGCGGAAGGGCGGCCACGGCGCGAGGCCATCCTGGAGGGTGCGATGACCCGGCTCCGGCCGGTGGCGATGACGGCCCTCGTGGCATCGCTCGGGTTCGTGCCGATGGCGCTGGCGACCGAGACGGGGGCCGAGATCCAGCGGCCGCTCGCCACCGTGGTGATCGGCGGATTGATCAGCGCGACCCTGCTGACCCTCGTTGTCCTGCCGGCCCTCTACGCGCGCTTCGCTGGTGCCGTCGCCCCGAGGAAGGCCACCGTCGAGAAGGATGGTCCCCATGCACGCCCCGTCCTGCCCCAGGCGGCGGAGTAAGCCGATGCCTCGCCGCCCCATGCTCGCCCTGGCGATGTTGGCGTGGACAGGCGCGGCCTTGGCCGTGGAACCGACGGCCGGCGAGGCGCCGTTCGGATTGGCCTGGGGAACCGTAGACCGAGTCGACGCGCCTTCGATGGTCGACCGCGAGGCGAACCTGACCGGTCTGTACTATTTCCACGACCGTCCGCTCGCCTCGGGACCCGACACCGTCGAGGTGGTCCTGGTGGTGTGCAGGGAGCAGGGCCTGCAGCAGGTCGTCTGGCTCGGGCGGCCACTCGATGGACCGGCTTACGACACCGCCCTGGAGACCATCCGGCGCGAGGGGGTGCGCCGTTACGGCGAGCCACGGCCGGGCCCCGCCCCGGGGTCGCTGGTATGGCCCTCGGGCCGGGCTGTCCTGGCGACGCGCACGTCGCCGGACGGCACCCGCGCGTTGGTGATGTCCATGTCCGGCCCGGATTACGCGGCCTGCTCGGAGAACCACCGCACTGTCACTGGCCACCCCGCCGGTGCCCACATGGCGGACCTGATCGGCGAGACAGTCCCTTGAGTGTGCCGAAGCGTCATGTGCGGGTACGCCTCGTCGCCCATTCGATAATGCTTCGGTATCGGATCATGGGGCGATGACCGGCAAGAAGCTCGCCCGGCAGATCGGGGAATGGGGGGGCGGAAGCAGGCGCCGACGCAAGGTACGGCCGCATGTCCTGAAGGCGGCGCAACGGTCCTTCCTGATGGCGTCGTTGGCCATCGCCGCCGTGCTTTTCTTGTATTGTTGGCTACACACGTAGCGATAAGGCCGCCTGGCGCCCATTGAATGCTTCCGCATGCGGAGCCATCAGGGTGGCGAGAACGATGTCCTCAAGCTCTCGCCATGCTTGTCGGCCTACAACTGGACGGTGTCGCCTCGATAGCGGGCGAAGGTGCCGCGCCCGGACGGCCCGAACAGGACGACGTCGTAGACGTCCGGCTCCATGCCCTCGACCACCATGCCTGGCGATCCGGTCGGCATCCCCGGCACAGCCAGCCCCGTACCCTGGGGCTTCTCCACCAGGAGGCGCTTGATCGCCCCGGCCGGGACGTGCCCCTCGACGACGTAGCCGCCGACCTGGGCGGTGTGGCAGGAGGCGAGTTCCCTCGGGACCCCGAGGCGGACCTTGAGCGGGTTCACGGGCCCCTCGGTCACCGTCACCGTGAACCCGTTTTCGCGGAGGTGCGCCACCCATTTCTCGCAGCAGCCGCAGGTCGGGTCCTTCGTCACCGCGACCGTTGGCAGGCCCTGCGCCAGGGCATGCCGCCCGAAGGCCACCGATGCCGCCATGCCCAGGACCACGGCGCGCCGGGTCGTCCTCGTCGTGTCGATCATGTTCGCTCTCCCGTCCTCACTCGGCTGCCAACGGTAATGTTTCACGTTCGACGGATTTCACCGCGGTATCGGACCTCGGTAGCCCCCAGCCCTTGACCAAGCCGTAGACCGCCGGGATCACCACGAGCGTCAGCACGGTCGACGAGACCATCCCGCCGATCATCGGCACCGCGATGCGCTGCATGACCTCGGAGCCGGCGCCGGTGCTCCAGAGGATGGGGATGAGGCCGGCCATGATGGCGGTGACCGTCATCATCTTCGGGCGCACCCGCTCGACCGCGCCGACCATGATGGCCCGCCGCAAATCCTCGCGGGACAGGGGCCGCCCCCCTCGGTCACAAGCGGCCCGGACCTCGTCGAGGGCGTGGTCGAGGTAGACCAGCATGATCACGCCGGTCTCGGCCGCGACGCCGGCGAGCGCGATGAAGCCGACCGCAACCGCCACGGACATATTGAAGCCCATCCACCACATCAGCCAGATGCCGCCGACCAGGGCGAACGGCAGCGACAGCATGACGATGAGCGTCTCGGTCAGGCGCCGGAAGTTGATGAACAGCAGCAGGAAGACGACGAGCAGCGTCAGCGGCACCACCACCTTCATGCGCGCCTCGGCCCGCTCCAGGTACTCGTACTGCCCGCTCCACTGCAAGGTCGTGCCCTGGGGCAGTTTCACCTCCCTCGATACGGCGGCGCGTGCGTCGGCGACGTAGCCGCCGAGGTCGCGTCCGCTCAGGTCGACGAAGATGTAGACCGCGAGCTGGCCGTTCTCGGTGCGGATCGAGGTCGGTCCGCGGGTCAGCGCCACCTTGGCGACCTCGCGCAACGGCACCGTGCCCCCGGCCGGCAGCGGCACCTGCACCTCGTCGGCGATGGCCCGCGGATCGGACCGGAAGGCCCGCGGGTAGCGCACGTTGACCGTGTAGCGCTCGCGCCCTTCGACGGTGTTCGTCACGCTCTGGCCGCCGAGTGCGGTCGCGATGACGTCCTGCACGTCCCCAACCATCAGGCCGTAACGGCCGAGCGCCTCCCGGTCCGGTGTGATGTCGAGGAAGTAGCCGCCGATGACCCGCTCGGCGTAGGCGCTGGACGTGCCCGGCACGTTGCGCACCACCGCCTCGACCTGGCGGGCGACGCCCTCCATCTCCTTCAGGTCCGTTCCCAGCACCTTGATGCCGACGGGCGTGCGGATGCCGGTCGAGAGCATGTCGATGCGGGCGCGGATCGGCTGCGTCCAGGCGTTCGACACGCCCGGGAACTGCAGCGCCTTGTCCATCTCGGCCTTGAGCGAGGCCTGCGTCACCCCCGGGCGCCACTCTGCCTGAGGCTTCAGGGTGATGATGGTCTCGAACATCTCCATCGGCGCCGGGTCGGTCGCGGTGTTGGCGCGACCTGCCTTGCCGTAGACCGAGGCCACCTCCGGGAAGGACTTGATGATGCGGTCCTGGGTCGCCAGCAGCTCGGCGGCCTTGGTCACCGACACGCCCGGCAGGGTCGTCGGCATGTACATCAGCGTGCCCTCGTTCAGGTCGGGCATGAACTCGGAACCGAGTTGCCGGGCCGGCCAGACGGTCGCCGCGAGGATGCCAAGGGCGAGCAGGATGGTGAGGACGCGAGCTCGCAGCACGCCGGCGATGAGCGGCCGGTAGAGCCAGATGAGGAGCCTGTTCAGCGGGTTGCGGTGCTCCGGGATGATCCGGCCCCGCACGAACAGCACCATCAGCGCCGGAACCAGGGTCACCGACAGGATCGCGGCCGCCGCCATGGCGAAGGTCTTGGTGAAGGCCAGCGGCCCGAACAGCCGTCCTTCCTGGCTCTCCAGGGTGAAGATGGGCAGGAACGAGACCGTGATGATGAGGAGCGAGAAGAACAACGACGGACCGACCTCGGAGGCTGCCTCCACCAGGATCTCGACCCGGGGCTTGCCCGGCGGCGCCCGCTCCAGGTGCTTGTGGGCGTTCTCGATCATGACGATGGCGGCGTCGATCATGGCGCCGACCGCGATGGCGATGCCGCCGAGGCTCATGATGTTGGCGCCCAGACCCAGCGCCCGCATGCCGACGAACGCCATGAGGATTCCCACGGGCAGCATCAGGATGGCGACGAGCGCGCTCCGGACGTGCAGCAGGAACACGATGCAGACGATGGAGACGACGATGCTCTCCTCGACGAGCGTGTGACGCAGGGTCTCGATGGCCGCGTCGATGAGCTGCGAGCGGTCGTAGACCGGCAGGATCTCGGTGCCCGCGGGCAGGCTTTTCGCCACCTCCGCGAGCTTCGCCTTCACCCCCTCGATGACGTTCAGCGCGTTCGCGCCGAAGCGCTGCAGGACGATGCCGCCGGCGACCTCGCCCTCGCCGTTCATCTCCGTGAGGCCTCGCCGCTCGTCCGGGCCGAGCTCGACGCGGGCCACGTCCCGGACCCGCAGCGGCGTGCCGCCCGCGGTCTTCAGGACGATGTTCTCGATGTCGGCGACGCTGCGCAGATAGCCGCGGCCGCGCACCATGAACTCGAACTCGGAGAGTTCCACCGTGCGGCCGCCGACGTCGGCGTTGCTCGACCGGATCGCGTCCCGGAGCTTGTTGAGGCTGATGCCCTGCGCCCGCAGCCGGTTTGGGTCGACCACGACGTTGTACTGCTTGACGAAGCCGCCGACGCCGGCGACCTCGGCCACGCCCTCGGCGCGCGAGGCACCGAACCGGACGACCCAGTCCTGCAGCGACCGGAGTTCCGCGAGCGTTCGCTCCTTGGCGACCACGACGTACTGGTAGACCCAGCCCACGCCCGTCGCGTCGGGCCCGAGCGTCGGGGTCACGCCGGCCGGGAGCTTGCTGGCGGCGGCGTTGAGGTATTCGAGCACCCGCGAGCGGCCCCAGTACGGATCGGTGCCGTCCTCGAAGATGATGTAGACGAACGACACGCCGAAGAACGAGAAGCCCCGCACGACCTTGGCCTTCGGCACCGTCAGCATGGCGGTGGTCAGCGGGTAGGTGACCTGATCCTCCACGACCTGCGGAGCCTGACCCGGGTACTCGGTGTAGACGATGGCCTGCACGTCCGAGAGGTCGGGGATGGCGTCGAGCGGAAGGGTCCGCAGCGCCAGGACGCCGGCCGCGACCGCGAACACGGTTCCGACCAGCACCAGGACGAGGTTGCGGGCCGACCAGCCGATGAGGCGCGCGATCATGGCGTCGCTCCCGCGTCGGCGGCCTGCCGGTCGTCCTTGGGGGGCGCCATGCCCTGCAGCGCCGCCTTCAGGTTGCTCTCGGCGTCGATGAGGAAGTTCGCCGCCGTCACCACCGTGTCGCCGGCCGCGACGCCGTCGCGGATCTCGGTGTAGCCGCCGCCGCGCACGCCGACCTTCACGGCCTTGGGCTCGAAGCGACCCTGGCCCCGGTCGATCAGCACGACCTGGCGCTCGCCGGTGTCGATGACCGCGTCGTCCGGCACCGCCACGACCGGCTTGGCGTCGCCCGTCGCGATCTCGACGTCGGCGTACATGTCGGGCAGGAGCGTGCCGTCCGGGTTTTGGAGCTCGATGCGCACCCGCGTGACCCGGGTCTCAGGGTTCACCTGCGGGTAGATCACTCCGACCTTGCCGGTGAAGGTACGGCCCGGGGCCGAACGCAGGCGGATCGTGGCGACCTGCCCGACGCGGACGTTGGCGAGGTCGCGCTCCGGCACGTCGGCCAGTACCCACATCGTCGCGATGTCGCCGATGCGGAACAGGGTGTCGCCGGCCGCGGCCTTCATGCCCTCGATGGCGGTCCGCTGCAGGACGATGCCGTCCCGGGGCGCAGACCACGTGATCGCCATCGGCACCTTCCGGGTGCGCTCCATCTCCTCGATGACCGCCTCGGAGACGTTCAGGTTCTGTAGGCGCCTCCGAGACCCGTCGAAGCCGGGGTTGGCGATGAGCTGGGCCGCCGCCGCGTTGATCTCGGGCGAGTAGACGTGGACCAGCGCCTGGCCCTTTCGGACGCGGTCGCCGGTGGTGACGTTCTCGACGTGGTCGACGTAGGCGTCCGAGCGGGTCGCGATGACCGTCACCCGACGCTCGTCGAGGGCGACCGTTCCGGGCACCCGGACGGGCTGCGCCACGACCCGGCGCTCGACGACCTCGGTCCGCACGCCGGTGCGCTGGACCTTGCCGGGCGAGAGGGTCACGACGTTGCCGTCGCTGTCCTCGCCTTCGTAGACGGGGATGTAGTCCATCCCCATCGAATCCTTCTTGGGCGTCGCCGAGGTGTCCGGCAGGCCCATCGGGTTGCGGTAGTAGAGCAGCTTGCGGGTGCCCGCGTCGGGCTTTTCGGCCTTCGTCGTTCCAGGCGCCGCCGTGTCGTGCCCGGGCACGTCGTGCCCGGCCATGTCGGGGGACATCGCCTCGCCCTCCCGGGCCTTGTCGAAGCGCACGTCCTCGCTGGCCCGCACCGCCCGGAAGTCGTGCCCGTCCGCAGTGGTTCTCGGCGACGCGGAGTAGACGGGCTTCCCATCAGGATCCTGGTAGTACACCACCTGACCCGAGACCTTCGCCGACGCCGGCGCCTGCGGACCCGCCATGGCGGCCGGAACCCGGTGGGCGAATTCGGTCCGTGCGCGCTCGACGAGGACCGGAGCGAGGCTGCCATCATGCCACGCCCAGTACCCGGCGCCCCCAACCGCGAGCGCGGCGAGTGAGCCGACGAGCCATGCCGAGCGGCTCATTTGACGGCCTTGAAGACGAGCTTGTCCTCGACCGTGCCTATCTCGCCCTGGACCTTCGCCCCCAGCGACAGCCGCCAGCCTCCGGCCATCGTGAGCTTCGCCTTGAAGCGGTAGAGGCCCGGCTCCGTGGAGGAAATCTGCTCGATCGTCGAGGTCATCTCGTTCATGCTGTCGGGCGCCATGTCGATGCGCTTGGCGAAGATCACCGCGTCCGGCACCGGCTTGCCGGTACGCTTGTCCACGAGGCGCACCGAGAGGACGGCCTCGCCGACCTTCGCCTCTGTCCGGGTCAGCTCGAAGGCGTAGTCCTTGATGCCGGCGAGCGCCGGCATGGCCGTTACCGACAGGGCGGCACCGAGCAGCGCGGCCGCGAGAGCGCGCGCGAGGGGGTTCTTGATCACGGGGTTCGTCTCCTGAACACGATGGATGGCCACGCGTGGACGCGCGGCATCGTGCCGGCGCTCACGCCGGCGGCATCGGGCTCAGGCTCGGGGGGGCTCGGGTAACGGGGGGCCGTACACGTTGGCGAAGGACGCCGCATCGGGCCAAGCCCGGCCCGTCCGCGTCGCCACCGGTGCCGGGACGGACGCCGCGGTCGGCGGGAGGGAGGCGATGCTGGCGAGGCAGAGGGCCAGCAGCGGACAACCCGCCTTGGCGCAGTCGGGCTTCGCCGCCTTCCCGGGCGGGCAGCACGGCATGCCGGCCATGTCCGTGTCGCCCACGTCCATCCCCGCCATGGCGGCATGGTCCAGGGCCGGCGTCGCCACATGCGATGCCAGCGCCTGCGCGGTCATGAACGCGCGCATGCCCGCGGCGGCCGCGGGAGCGGCCACCGGCGTCAGGGCGAGGCTGAGGACCGCCATGAGCGGCAACAGTCGCCGAAGGGCGATCAAGAACGTCACGAATTCATGATGCCAGTTTTTCGATCCGGGCGGAAGGCCAGTGTCGGAGGAGATGGCCCGTCCCGCGTAGGGATGGTCAAGGCTCCGTTCCGTCGGTCGGCAAACCCGCCGACCGACCGCGTCGGGATGGTGTCCCGGGCCCCCATCCCTCGTGAGCCTGCCGGACCTCGCCATGGCGCGTCCGGCGTGGCCCGCCATGGCCATTCCCGGGCGCCGGGAAACGCGACGCTCCGACACCCTGCAAGCCCGAACTGCCGGTCCGGGACATGCGGGAGCGTCAGAAGTTCTGGGAGGGCGACGCCGGGGGGCGGGCGTCAGGGCGGCGGGGCACCGCGTTGATCGATCCGGTCGTCAGGCCGACTTCCGGCGGTTCGACGTAATGCGGCGTGGCCCGTTGCGACTGATGGGTTTGAGGCAGGAAACGGGCCGGGACGTTGTCCATCCACCCCGCCAGTGCGTAACCCGGAAGTCCGGCGAGCATGGCAATGCCTGCGAAGGCGGTGATGATCTTGCTTTTCATGGCGGGACCCGTTTTTTCCGGTGGGAAGCTTGCTGCTCCTCATCCTTAAGTCCGGATGTCCTGGGCTTACCGTTACAGCGCGTCGCAAAGCTTTTGTTTGGTACGGCCGGTGTCGCCTGGCGCGGCGCCTTGCTCACCCGGTGGGAGAGGCGCCTGCAATCGCCTGCGGGATGCGTACGGTTCGGCACGCCGCTCGCACGGGCGCGGGGCGGGTAGGACGGATCGTGCCCGTCATGGCCGATTCCCAATCTCGGAGATACTGCACCGAGGCCCGGCGGCATGAAGCGCCGACCGGCGAGCGGGCGCCGGAACCGTCACGTCGCCCATCGAAATCGGTCGGGCAGTCCGGAGGATGTCACGAAACGGACCGCTACCAGCGAAGGAGGCGCGGTCCCAGGAGCGCCCCGGCCAGCGTGCAGATGGCGATCGTCCCCCCGTACCAGACGGCGACGAACGGAACGGTGTCGTCCATGCAATGCAGCGAATAGCCGAGGGCGCTGACGGCACCCGCGGAGAGGCCGACCAAGGCACCCGCCCGCAAGAGATCCGTCGGCGCCCCGAACCGTCGAACAGCCCACGTGATTACGGCGAACGGAACGATGGCGATCACGGGAATCGAGACGAGGCATTCGAGCCAGGTATGGCCGGATATCTGGCCGTGCCAATGCGCGGGCGGTGTCATCGAGAGGCTCACGCCCGCGAGCGCCGCGACCGCCAGGAAGGGTGAGGCCACGACCCCGAGATGCACGCGGCTCTCGCCGCCTGGCCTGGCGGCCCTGACGAGGTACCGCAGCGCGAGCCCCCCGACCGCGGCCGCGAACGCGACCTTCAACGCGAGGAACAGGAGCGGCCGGGCTTGCGTGAGGCCGGGGCGCAAGCCGAGGAACGCCAGCGCAAGGAACAGCGCGGCGGTCGCGCCGCCCGCGACCGCCAGCGCGGACCGGCGCGTCATCCAGGGCGTCCCGACCGGTTCGCGCTCGAAGCTGGTGCCCAGCAGGCCGATGAGTTCGTCGGTCTTCATTTCGTCCTGCCTCCCACGAACGACGCCAGGGCCTTCAGGCCGCGATGGACGCTCACCTTGACCGCCGTCTCCGACATCCCGGCCCGCTCGGCCGCCTCCGCCGCGCTCAAGCCCTCAACCTTCATCGACCTGATCGCCAGCCGTGCCTTCGCGGGCAACCGCGCGAGCAGGCGCTCGACGTCGAGAGTGCTCTCCGTCGCCGTATGATCATCGGCGGCCATGAGTTCGCCGGCGTCCTCGACCGGGACGTCTGCCGTCCCGGGCCGGGTGCGCCGCAGGTGATCGATGAGCTTGTAGCGTGCGATGGCGTAGACCCATGGGGTCACCGGTTGGGTGACGTCATAGGTGTGGCGTCGGGTATGGACCGCCATCAGGGTCTCCTGGACCAGGTCCTCGGCCTCGGTGTCGCCGCGTCCCGACCGGCTCAACTTGTTCCTATAGTATGCGCGAAGGTGCGGTCCCAGGCATTCCAGGAACCGACGATAGTCCGCGGATCGGCCCAGCAGGCCTTCCGTCAGGAGCGTACGGAGCTCGACCTCGCGGTGGATCACGGGGCCCGGTCGTCCTCGGCGCGGGCCGGACGTATCCCGCTTCCACACGGCGGCGTGGGTGTGCGTGACAACGCGGCCATCGAAGGCTGACGGGCTTGTCGGCTTCCCGGCTTCACGGACGGCCAATCGCGCGCGTCGATGCCGACATGGGACAGCTCTCTTACGGCGACGTTGCGCTTGACCCCCTCCCGCACCTTCTCGAAGGCGCGCACCTCGATCTGGCGAACGCGCTCGCGCGATACGCCGAACTCGCCCGAAAGGTCCTCCAGCGTGATCGGGTCGTCGGCGAGCCGGCGCGCCTCGAAGATGCGCCGCTCTCGCGGATTGAGGACGCTCAGCGCGTCGCGGAGCGCCGTCAGGCGGTTCTTGCCCTCCTGCTCGCGCACGAGCACCGTCTCCTGGCTCGGGCTGTTGTCCACCAGCCAGTCCTGCCACTCGCCCTCGCCCTCCTCGCGCAGGGGCGCGCTGAGGGAGGCGTCGCCGGAGAGGCGGCGGTTCATGTCGATGACGTCCTGCTCGGGCACGCCGACACGGGTCGCGATCTGCTTCACCTGATCGGGCCGCAGGTCGCCCTCGTCGAGGGCCGAGATCTTGCCCTTGGCCTTGCGCAGGTTGAAGAACAGCTTCTTCTGGTTGGCAGTGGTACCCATCTTCACGAGCGACCACGAGCGCAGGACGTATTCCTGGATCGCGGCCTTGATCCACCACATCGCATAGGTGGCCAGCCGGAAGCCCTTGTCCGGATCGAAGCGCTTGACCGCCTGCATCAGCCCGACGTTGCCCTCCGACACCACGTCGCCGATCGGCAGGCCGTAGCCGCGATAGCCCATGGCGATCTTGGCGACGAGACGCAGGTGTGATGTCACGAGGCGGTGCGCGGCCTCCCGGTCACCCCCGCCGCGCCAGCTCTTGGCGAGAGTGAGCTCCTCGTTCGGCTCCAGCATCGGAAACCTGCGGATCTCGTCGAGGTAACGCGACAGGCCTTCGCCCGAGGAAAGATCAGCGAGCGTGCCTGCCGTCATGATTGTCCGCTCCCTCTCGCAGGAACACCGGCACCGGTGGGACCGGCGGCGTTGCGCAGCTCCGACCGCCCGCGTCGGTCGCGCGAACAACGGGTCGACCGTCACATCCATCAATCCGACGAGAAGACCGGGAAGGTTACATCGCACGATACGCGTGAGCCGACGCCACGGAGCCCGAGGCACGCATCCGCCTCGGGAAGGTCATCGCTGCCGCAGGCCGGACCGCGGCTGTCCCGTCCGAGATAAATCCGACTATACCCCCGGATCGTATATGGGCAATGTCGCGTTCCATAGGCCGTCCACGATCCGATGGGAGACGACGATGAACAAGCCATTCTTTGCATTCGCCTTGGCGGTATCCGCCTCTTTGGCGCTGTCCCTTGCCGGGCATCCCGCCAGGGCCGACGACGGACCCTCCGTAACCATCCATGGCGACCATCACGATGGCCATCATGACGAACATCACGTCGTCGAAGAGCATCGAGAGATGGGACACCACGAAGACCATCACGAGGTCGTGCACGAGCATGGCCACGGCGAGGACGGACACTCCGACGACCGGCATTGACGGGTCTTAGGCTCATGACGTGATGTCGAGCGACGGAGTTGCAAGTCCGTCAAGCGGACGCGTGTCGCTCGACATCGCGATTTGCCAAGCTTACATTTCGTCATTAAACCTCCACGGGGTATGATGGCCTCGGCGACCGCGGGCTCATGAGCCGGCGCGGTCGCCGATGAGGTTTCGTGGCGATTGCTGGGTAGCCGGCGATACCGCCCTCGGGGACCGCGGCTTGACCCTGGCAGGTTGTTCGGCCGGCGGTTTCCGACGGGTGCCGCATTCGTGGCTCGAAGCGGAAAGCGACCCCGGGGCTCCGGCGCACCTGCCGCAACATCATCCTACGTCGTCCCTGGAGCTCCGGCATGTTCGAGATCATCCCCAACTGGCATCCGGTCGTCGTTCATTTCACGGTGGCGCTCCTCCTGACCGCCTCCGTCCTCTTCGTCGCCGGCACCTTGCTGGCTGCACGGCCGTCAGGGGGCGCGGCCACCATAGCGGCACGATGGAACCTCGGCATCGGCTTGCTGGTGACGGCGGCCACGCTGATAACGGGCTGGTGGGCCTACAATTCGGTGGCGCACGACGAGGTGTCTCACGTTAACATGACCGTCCATCTGCGCTGGGCCCTCGGCACGGCGCTCGCCTTCGTCGCGGCCGCCGTCGCCGCCTGGTACGACCGCAGGAGGCCGGCGGGCGCCGGGATCGTGCTGATCGCCCTGCTCGCGGCGGGGTCGGGGGCCCTGGCCGTGACGGGATGGCTCGGCGGCGAGAATGTCTACCGCTACGGGCTTGGTGTCATGGCCCTCCCGAAGTCGGACAGCCACGCGCATCCCGGAAGCGCGGGAGGACACCCCTCAGATCACGATCACGGCGCACGCGCCGGGGACGCGACCTCGAATCCGGACCCGGGCGGGACCGGCCCAGGGAAGGGGTCGGCATCCGATGCCCATGCCCACGACCACACCCACTGAACCGGTGTGGGGTTGTCATCGTGGCCGTCGTGCCGCCAGCTCAGCGATATGCCCCCGAGCCGTTGTCCGCCGGGTCCTCCCTCAAGCCTTCGGACCCGGCCCCACATCGATTCGACGGTCCTCCCCGGCGACGCTTAAATTCGATGCCTCCGGGCCGATGCCATGACGCCTTGATCTGCGAGGTCCGTTCCGACGCCACCGGAAGGGGCGCCTGCGGTTTCGCGGAAACCGCCGCAGACCGCGCGCGAAGACTGACTTCGCGGCTTCGCGTTCCTTCCCCAACCGTCGCTCGAACAGCGATTATACGGATGCCCTCCGAAGACATCGTTGCCCAAATCCAACAGCTTACCCTTTCCCCGGCTTCGTCTCGGGCGATGCATTGCCGGAGCCGGAACGACGTGCGATGTTCACGTTGGATTAGGAAAGGTCCCTGATCGTTGGTCGTCCTGCGCACATTTGTGCTCTTCGTGGTCGCGTTGGCCGTGGCCGTCGCGCCGGCTGCGCCGTGCACGATGGCGCATGCCGCGGCGGCACACCGGCATGCGGACCACGCGAAGCCCGCGGTCTCGCCCGAGGCTGGGCGGCATGTGCACCACGACCACGGCGAGGCATCGAGACCGTCGGCTCCGTTCGTCAACGTGGTGGCCTCGGAACGCGGCTCGCCGGCAGTGGACCTTTCGGCCGCCCGATCGACGTCCCAGGAGCCGGGTTGCCCCGAGCACCGTCAGCGGGCCCACAAGGGCCCTTGCCTGGCGGCCTGCTGTACCCTCGCCGGCCAGGTCGCGCTACCGACGGCATCCTGGTCGGGGGCATGCCTCGAAGCGCATTCGTCCGACCGCGTGCTGATCGCGCAGGAAGACGGCGTCGTCGACGCCCATCCGACTCGGATCGAACGGCCGCCGAGGCTCGGCGCCTGACGCGCGGGCGCGACTAGCGCCCGCCTACGGCCGCTCCGGCGGGACGGCCATCGAGATCACCCCAGCAATCCGACCGCCGTTGGCGCGGACGGCGACGTGCGTCCCCGCCGTGGGACGGACCGCCGGAGCGACGCCCATGGTCACCGTGCGCGGCCGGTCATGTCCGTTCGGGATAACCACGATGTTCAAGTTGCCAAGACCGGCCGCGCTCGCGGCGGTCCTTCCGCGGCCGGCCGGCGTGCCGGCGGGCGGCCCCGAGCGGCTCGTCATGCCGGCGGATCCGACCGTTGCCGTCCGCTCCCCCCGCTATTCCTCGGTGACGGCGGGCGTGAAGCGCTTCGATGTCGTCGAGCCGAAGGACTGGCGTGAGCTCAACCGTCAGGTCGGGCCCAAGCCCGGCGCCGGCGGCATGGAGGGCATGCCGGGGATGGAAGGGATGCCCGGCATGGGCGGCAAGCGCGACGCGGGAGGCCGATGATGGCCTGCCGCTGTAACGAAACGGGTGCCGCGCCCGGACTATCGGTCATGAGGGACGCACGATGACCGCGCCGCGAGATGTCGGCACGATTGCGCACGGGGCGGCCGAGGCCGCCCTGGCGCGCCACCTGCGCACCGCCGTGACCCTGTCCGTGATCGGATTGGTCCTTGGCGGATGCGCGAGCTTCTCGCCGGACGCCGGCCTGTCCGTCGCCGGTGATTACGCCGCGCTCGAATTGCGCAAGGACATCGTGAAGGCGAGCGACGAAGGCTTCGCGCCCACGGCGGAAGCCCGGGTGGACCAGCTGCTGCGGCGGTCCCTGACGGCCGACGGCGCCGTGCAGGTCGCCCTCCTCAAGAACAAGGGGCTGCAGGCGGCGTTCAACGACCTCGGCGTGTCGGAAGCGCAGTTCGTCCAGGCCACGCTGCCGCCGGCTCCGAGGTTGGCCATCACCCAGTGGGGGCTTGGCTTCAACACCGACATCGAGCGTTCCGTGGTGGGCAGCCTGCTGGAGCTGGCCACGCTGCCGGCGCGTACGGAGATCGCGCGCGACCGTTTCCGGGCCGACCAGTACAATGCGGCCGAGCAGGTGCTGCGGCTCGGCGGCGAGGCGCGGCGGCAGTTCTATCGCACCGTGGCCGCCAATCAGGCGACGGGCTTCCTGGAGCAGGCGCTGCCCGGCGCCGGGTCGGCCTCGACGCTGGCCAAGCAATTGGGGGAGACCGGCGCGCTGAACAAGCTGGAACAGGCGCGCGAGCACGCCTTCTACAGCGAACTCGGCGCCCAGCTCGGCAAGGCCAGGGTCCAGCAGCGTGCGGAGCGGGAGCGGCTGACCCGCCTCCTCGGCCTCTGGGGACGGGAGGCTGACTTCAAGCTTCCGAACGGCCTGCCTTCGCTGCCGGGCCGCCTGACGAGCGGGCAGCAGATCGAGGCCGAGGCGATGCGGAAGCGAACCGACGTGCAGGCGGCCCGCTTCGAGCTGCAATCGCTCGTCGGTCAGTACGGCCTCAACCAGGCCAGCGGCTTCGTCAGCGTCTTCGATGTCGGGTTCGCCAATCAGTACACCCGGTCCAGGACCGTCGATGCGGGCGGCGCAAGGACCGACCGGAGCAGCCTGAACGGCTACTCCGCCGACGTCGTCATCCCGATCTACGATTTCGGCACGACGGCGGTACGCGGGGCGAAGGAGACCTACCTCGCAGCCGCCAACCGGCTTGCCGAACGCGCCGTCAACGCCCGCTCCGAGGTGCGTGAGGCCTACCAGCGCTATCGTGGGCAGTACGACATCACCCGTCACTACCAGACGAGCGTCCTGCCGCTGCGCAGGACGATCCTGGACCAGTCCCTGCTCCAGTACAGCGGCATGCTCCTGGACGTCACGACGCTCATCGTCGACGCGCGCGCCAGGATCGTGAGCAACATCCAGGCCATCGAGGCGCAGCGCGACTTCTGGATCGCGGCGACCGACCTCAAGGCCGCGACCGTCGGCGGCGGCTTCTCGGGCGGCGGCTTCGGGGGCGAGCCGGCGGGCGGCAGCGGCGCGACGAGCCGGGCGGTGGCGACGCCCGGCGGCTGAGAGCGGCCTTCGGGTCATCGAACGACATTCGGAGAGCAACCATGACCGACATCTCGCGCAGACGGATCCTGGGGGCCGGCGGCCTCATCCTGGCAGGCTCGTCGATGGTCAGCGGGCGCGTCCAGGCCGCCGGCCTGCCCGAGGCGCCGACGATGGGCAAGGCGGTGATGCAGCCGCCCCTCTATCCGACGAGCGGGCCCGACTACCAGCCGGTGGTGACGCTGAACGGCTGGACGCTCCCCTGGCGCATGCGCGGCGACTGGAAAGAGTTCCACCTGGTCGCCGAGCCCGTCGTGCGGGAGATGTCGCCCGGCATGGACGCCCGGCTCTGGGGCTACAACGGGCAGTCGCCGGGTCCGACCATCGAGGCGGTCGAGGGCGACAAGGTCCGCATCTTCGTGACGAACCGCCTGCCGGAGGCGACCGCCGTCCATTGGCACGGCCAGACGCTGCCCAACGGCATGGACGGGGTCGCGGGGCTGACCCAGCCCGGCATCCCGCCGGGCAAGACCTTCGTCTACGAGTTCATCCTGAGGCGCTCGGGCACCTTCATGTACCACCCGCACTCGGACGAGATGATCCAGATGGCGATGGGCATGATGGGTTTCTTCGTCGTCCATCCGCGCGACCCGGCCGAGCGCCGCGTCGACCGCGACTTCGTCTGGCTCCTGAACGCCTACGACATCGAGGCCGGGTCCTACGTGCCCAAGGTCAACACGATGCTCGACATGAACATGTGGTGCTTCAACAGCCGCGTCTGGCCCGGCATCGACCCGATGGTCGCGCGCCAGGGCGACAAGGTCCGGATGCGCTTCGGCAACCTGACCATGACCAACCACCCGATCCACGTCCATGGGGTCGACTTCAAGGTCACCGGGACGGACGGGGGCTGGATCAACGAGGGTTACCAGCTCCCGGAGGTGTCGGTCGACGTCGCGGTCGGGCAGATGCGCGCCATCGAGTTCAACGCCGACAACCCGGGCGACTGGGCGATCCACTGCCACAAGTCGCACCACACCATGAACGCCATGGGGCACTCGGTGCGCACCTACATCGGCGTGGACCTGAAGAGCACCGCCAAGCAGATCCGCAAGATCGCCCCGGGCTACATGCCGATGGGATCGACGGGCGGCGGCATGATGACCGAGATGGAGATGCCGCTTCCCGACAACACCCTGCCGATGATGACGGGCGCGGGTCCGTTCGGGTCCGTGGAGATGGGCGGCATGTTCACCGTGCTCAAGGTCCGCCCCGGGCTCGCCGCCGGCGATTACCGGGACCCGGGCTGGTACCGGCATCCGGAGGGAACCCTGGCCTACGAATGGACAGGCGACCCGATGCCCGAGCCGAGCCGCTCGCCGGACACGCCGAAGGGCAGGCGCGCCCGGGAGACCGACCTCCGGGTCGTCGATCCGCGGACGCGCCGGTCCGCCTCGAATTCCGGCGGTCACCAGGATCACTGAGCCCGCGCGAGCGGGACCGCGTCACGACGGTTCGGAACGGGGCAGCCCCCTTCCGGAGTCCGCCGCGTGGGTCGCCCACCCCCCTCGGCGGCGACCTGCGCGGCGGTTCGACAAACCAAACGGAGAGAGACCATGAATCGCAAGTTTTCGCTCGTCGCGCTTTCTGCCGCCCTGATCGCGGTCGCCGCGCCCGCCTGGGCGCAGGCCACGAAGGGCACGGTCACGAAGGTCGACGCCGCTGCCGGCAAGGTCACGCTCGACCATGCCGCAATCCCGAAGCTCGATATGGACGCGATGACGATGGCGTACCCGGTCAAGGATCCCGCCATGGTCAAGGACCTCAAGCCCGGGGACAAGGTCGACTTCGAGGTCGACGGGACCGGCGGCGAATACACCGTCACGACGATCCGGAAGGCGAAGTAGGCCCCCGGAACAGCCCGCCGCGCGGCGACGCGGCCGAGCGCGACGGCCTTCGAGCCTGGAGAGACGACACATGCGACGCCCCCTTCTTTCCGCCGCCCTCGCGGCGGCGCTCCTTGCCCCGTTCCCCGGCGGGGCCTTTGCCCAACCCGCGAAAGGCGCCCCTGCGGCCCTCGAACGGGCGCGGGACGTCATGGCGAACCGTTTCCGGGACACCAAGCTGAGCGGCGACCCGGACCGTGATTTCGCCGAGATGCTCATCGCGAGCTACGAGGAGACGCTGTTCCTCGCCAAGACGCAGCTCGACTACGGCGGCGACCGGCAGCTGCGCGAGACCGCGCAGAAGATCCAGGACGAGCAGCAGGCGAGGATCGACGCCCTCAAGCAATGGCAGGTTCGCAGCCGCGAGGCCGGGTATCGACCGCAGCCCAACCAGACGCCCCCGGGCGAGGGACCGCTGGACCGTCAGGCGCAGGCGGCCCCGGCGCAAGGCCAGCCCGCATCGCCGGCCGCGGGCGAGAAGGCGGTCGCCCCGGTGCCGCCGTCCAACGCGCCGCTGGTCGCCGCGACCGTGCGGAAGGTCGACGATGCCACGGGCAAGGTGACCCTCGACCACGAGACCATCCCGAACATCGGCATGGACGCGATGACGATGGCTTACAAGGTCCAGGACCCCGCCATGCTGAAGGGGCTCAAGCCCGGGGAGAAGGTTCGGTTCTCCGCCGACCGCGTGAACGGCTCCATCGCCGTGACGCGGATCCAGAAGGCGCGATGACCCGCCCCCGGGCGGCGGGGCGGAGGGCCGCGCTGACGGCGGCGCTCGGCCTGGCGGTGCTCGCCGGCATCGCATGTCCCGCGGCGGCCGGGGACGACCCCGTTCCCCCGGGGGACGACGGGAAGCTCCCGGCGCCAAGCCCGGTTGCCGGCCGTCCTCGGGCCGCGGACATGGCGGGAACCTATTCGGGCCTCATCGTCCGGGAGGCGTCCGGCCGGGGTCTCCCGCCGGCCGTCGCGGACGCCGTCGCGTTCGTGGAGAGCGGCTACGATCCGCGTGCGGTCGGCGCGGTCGGCGAGCTCGGCCTGATGCAGGTCCGGCCGTCGACGGCCGCGATGCTCGGCCATCGCGGCCCGGCGGAGGAACTCCTCGATCCGAGCGTCAACGTCCGCTTCGGCGTCGCCTATCTCGCCGGGGCGTGGAAGCTCGCACACGGCGACCTCTGCCGCACGCTGATGAAGTACCGGGCAGGCCACGGCGAGCTGCGCATGACCGCGCGTTCGGTCGATTACTGCCGGCGCGCGCGCGACCGCCTGGCGGCGACAGGGTCACCGCTCGCCCAAGCCGACCTGCCGTCGGTCGCGCCACCTCGCGCCGGGATGGCCATCGCCGTACGTCGATCCCGGATCGGGGACGGCCCCTCCATGACCACGCGGTCGGTCCGGTCCTGGGCCGAACACGTCGCCCGCGTGCGTGCCGTGGAGGCCAGGATCGACCGCATCATGGGCGGCGGCTGATGCGGACGCGGCGCGACGTCCCGATGCCATCCGTCCCGCGACGCACCGAAGCCGATGGGCCGGATCCTCTCCGTGTCGAAGGTTCCGCGCGGTCATCTCCGGAGGATTGTGCGGCCGCCTTGGCGCGCCGCCCTGGCCGGGTGCGGCCATGACGGTGCATCCCCTCGCGCGCCGGGCTGCGGACGCCTATCTCGCCGCGGTCGATGACGCCGCCCCCGATCTGGTCGAGGCGCTCTACCTGGTCGGTTCCGCGGCGCTGGACGATTTCCGGCCCGGCCTGAGCGACCTCGATTTCGTCGCCGTGATGGCCTCGCGTGCCGGGGACGATGCCCTGGCGTCGCTCGCCGAGGTCCATGTGCGGCTCCACGAAGCCGTGCACGTCCCTGGGCTCGACGGACTCTACGCCACCTGGGACGAGCTTCGTTCGGGCCCCGTCGCGCGCGCGGAAGGGCCTTGCGTCGAGGGTGGCCGTTTCGTGAGGTCCGGACGTCGGTACCGGGATCCGATGACGTGGTGCGTCCTGCGGGACGCCGCCGTGACGGTGCGCGGCCCGCTCTGCGCGGGCACCGGCGCCTGGCGGGACCCCGGCTGCCTCGACCGCTGGCTCGACGCCAGCATCGACGGCCATTGGCGACCGTGGCTGTCGCGGGTGCTCGCCACCCTGAGCGGGGACGAGCCCGTCCTTCTCGCAGACGGCGACGTGGAAGGTGCCGTCCTCGGCCTGTGCAGGCTGCATTACGCCCTCGCGACCGGCCGGGTGCCGTCCAAGAGCGGCGCCGGGCTCTACGGCCTGATCGCCTTTCCGGCGGAGTGGCGCCCCGTCGTCGAGGAGGCGCTCCGCATCCGTCGGGAGCCAAGTGCCGCGCCGGGGTACCCGGACCCCCGAAGCCGACGGGACGCGGTGCTGGCCTTCGCCGGATTCGCGGTGGCCGATGCCGCCGCCTTCGGGTCCGATGCGCGTGGGCGACGGCGACGAAGCCGTTTCACCGCCTCGCCCGCGGAGATCGACCATGGCCGGTAGGTCAGGCGATGGCGCCGCGTCGGGGCCGGCGCCGTCGCCGGCCGCGCCGCCGGACGCGCGCATCCCCGCCTTCCTCGACAGGATCGGCCGCCGGCTGCGCGAGGGCCCCTACGGCAGGCGGATCTCGGTCGGCATGCGGCGGGACGTCACCGTCCCATTCGACACGCCGGGAGCGAGGGTCCCGATCCGGCTGCGGGATTACCGGGCGGGCGACCTTGAGGCCCTGTTCCCCCGCGGATGCGACGCAGCCGCCGAACGTGAGCGGGGCGACGTCCTGTGGAGGCTCGGCAAGGTCGGGAGCGGCGACCTCCCCAGCCGCTGCTTCGTGGCCGTCGACGTTCGGTCGGGACGTCCCTGCCACATACAGTGGCTGACGGAGCCCGGCTACGGAGCGGCGATACGGCGGGCCGGGGGGCTGCCGGAGTTGGAGGCGAACGAGGCGATGCTCGAAAACGCCTACACGCCCGTCGGATACCGCGGTCTCGGCGTCATGACCGCCGTCGTCGGTCTGATGGCGGATCGGGCCGCCTCCCTCGGCAAGCGCCGCGTCGTCGCGTTCATCGACGAGGACAATTCCCCCTCGCTCAGGGCTGCGGAGCGCGCCGGGCTCTCAAGGTGGGTCGTCCGAACGAGGACGCAGTACGGCTTCGGCCTCGTGAGGATCTCGCGTTTCGACCGGCTGGCAGCCCCGGCCGATGGGGACTCGGACCGTCCTGGCGGGTCTTTCCGCACGGACCGATCTCGAAGAGGCCGCTGAGGCGTCCGCCCACCTACACGCCGCCGTGTCGCCAAGCGCGCTCGGCTCCGTCGTCCCCGCGGCAGGCCTGGCAGGGGATGGCCCGACGCAAGGTTACCCGATGGACGCGATCCCGATCCTTCACGCTTTCTTCCATCGGCTCGCGGGCATCGACTACCCGTTCGGCCATTGGTGGATCGACCTCGCGGTCGCCGTCGCGCTCGTCCTCGGCCCGGCCTGGGCCGCCTGGATGGCCGGGCGGCTCGCCTTCCGGTGGCCGGGTCCCGGGCGGTCGTCCGGGCGCATGCCGCCGGGGTTTGCGACGCGCCGGACCGGAAGTGCGGCCCCTCCACATCCTCGGCGTCCTGCGGTGCGGACCACGCTGGAGACGTTCGTCCTGCGCGCGACGCTTCGGCAACAGGTACGCCTCGTGGCGATCTCGGTCCTGACGCTCCCGATGGCCTGGATGCTCCTGGAGATACCCAAGCACATCATCAACCACGCGCTCTCCGACCCGGGCGGACGCGGGTTGCCGGGCATGAGCCTCCCAGGGCTGGACGTGGACCGGACGGGCCTGCTCTTCGCCCTCTGCGCGGGCTACCTCGGCGTCCTGTCGCTGAACGGGCTGATCAAGTACGGCGCGAGCCGCATCCGCGGCCGCGTGAACGAACGAATCGTGCGCCGGCTACGCCTGTCCATTCTCCGCGAGGCCCGCGACGAGCGGTCCGAGGAGCGGCGTGCCACGTTCGCGGCCGTCGCCATCCAGGAGGTGGAGGCCATCGGTTACTTCGGGGGCGGGCTCGTCGCCGTGCCGATCGTCCAGGGTGGGGTGTTCGTCACCAGCGTCGTGTTCCTGCTCCTCCAGAACCCGGCCCTGGCCGCAGCGGCCCTCGTCATGCTGCCGTTGCAGCTGACGGTGCTGCCGCGGCTGCAACGGCGGCTGAACGCCAAGGTCCGCCAGCGTGTCCACGCGACGCGCGCCCTCGGCGCCCTGTTGGCCGGCGCGGGACGCGGACGCCCGTCCGAATCCGGCGGGGTCGGAGAGCGGGAGTGGACCGACCGCGCGCGCCTCGCCCCCCAGATGCGTCAAGCCGAGGATCTGGAGCGGATGCGCGTCGAGATCGGCGACCTCAAGGGCAGGCTGAAGGGGCTGTACAACTACAGCTCGAACCTGACGCCGTTCTTCCTGTTCCTGGTCGGCGGCTACCTCGTCGTCCAAGGGAAACTGTCACTCGGCGCCCTCGTCGCCGCCCTCACCGCCTACAAGGAGATCGCGCCGGCCCTGCGCGAGCTGTTCGACTTTGCCCAGGCCTGGTCGGATGCCCGGGCGCGGTTCGAGGAGGTCTCGAAGGTGCTCGGCTTCGCGGACGCCGTCGAACCGGGGCGCCGGTCGGGCGGGGCGGAGCCGGCCCCGGATATCTCCCGGGGTCGGATCGTGGAGGCGTGACCCGTGCCTCAACCGCGCTCGAAGGCGGCGAGGATGGGACACGGGCCGGTATCGGTCGAGGCGCAAGCGCGGGCGAGACGTCGGAGGGCGTCCCGCGCGGTGCGCAATTCGGCGATCCGTGCGTCGAGGGCGACCGCGCGCGCCTCGGCGAGGGCAAGGGCGCGGCCGCGGTCCTCGCCCGCGTCGAGCGACAGGAGCTCGCCCACCTGCTCCAGGGTGAAGCCCGCGGCCTGCGCCGCACGGATGAAGCGGAGCCTCCGGAGATCCTCCGGGCCGTAGCGCCGGACGCCCCCGGCCTGCGGCGGCGTCTGGAGGAGCTGGCGGCGCTGGTAGTAGCGCACCGTCTCCACGCCGACCCCACCCGCCTGGGCGAAGGCGGCGATCGTCGCGTTCATCGCTTGACTCCGTACCATGGTACGGAGGTTACGACAGCATCGGATACAGGTCCATCCCGCCCAAGGAACCCATTCATGACAGCCACCGCAGCGCCCGCCGCGACGCGGACGGAGGCCCGCAGCGCCACCGTCTTCCGCATGGTCACGGACCAGCACGTCTGCCCGTACGGGCTCAAGGCGAGGGATCTGCTCGAACGCGAAGGCTTCACCGTCGATGACCGCTGGCTTCGGACGCGCGAGGAGACGGACGCGTTCAAGGCTGAGCACGGGGTCAGGACCACCCCGCAGACGTTCATCGCGGGCGAGCGCGTCGGCGGCTACGACGACCTGCGCCGCCGTCTCGGCAAGGCGGTCGCCGACCCCGACGCCACCACCTACAAGCCGGTCGTCGCGGTGTTCGCGATGACCGCCGCGATGGCGCTGGCGGCGAGTTACGCGGCGTTTGGGACCGCCCTGACGATGCACGCCGCCGAATGGTTCATCGCCTTCAGCATGTGCGTGCTCGCCCTCCTGAAGCTTCAGGACGTCGAGACCTTCTCTTCGATGTTCCTGGGCTACGACCTGCTCGCCAAGCGCTGGGTCCGCTACGCCTACGCCTATCCGTTCTGCGAGGGGCTGGCCGGGATCCTGATGATCGCGGGCGCGCTGGACTGGATTTCCATCCCGGTGGCCCTCTTCATCGGCACGGTCGGCGCGGTCTCGGTGTTCAAGGCGGTCTACCTCGACAAGCGCGAGATCAAGTGCGCCTGCGTCGGGGGGGCGAGCAAGGTGCCGCTCGGCTTCGTGTCGCTGACCGAGAACGTGATGATGGTGGCCATGGCCGTCTGGATGCTGTTCTCGCATCACTGACGTCGTCTCCGTCCCGGCGCACCGCGCCGTTCATGTCGAAGGATCGCCCGGCCGATACCGGCACCTGACGCCCGTCGACGACCTCAGCCGCGCGCTGGCCTCGTTCGACGTTCCCCATGCCGAGCCACGCCCTCGACCGGCGTGTCCTAGGCACGGCGGCTCCGAATGCGCGCGGAAGGGCGCGAGACCATGTCACGCCGGTCGGGCGATCCGGCCTACGTCGGGCGTCCGGGACCTGGAGGTCGACGCGATGCTCAGTCGGCCGATGCGATCCCGGATGCCGTGACCGCGGCCTCGCGGGTCGGGCGGCCCTGCGCCGCGCCGGCGGTCGGGCCGGCATGCGGTGGCGATGTGGCGGCCATCGTCCCGAGGAGGTCGGCCGGAGAGACGCGGACGGCCACCATCGCCTCGTCGGGCGTCATCGGCGCTCCCTCGAACATCCAACCGGCCCCGGACCGGCTGCCCTTGCGCACGACGGACGGCTCCGCCGCATCGCACCAGAGGGCCACGATCCGGGGCGATGACGCCTCGAAGACCGGAGACCCCGACTGGCCGGGCAACCGCCGAGGCGCGGGATCAAGACCGGAGGCGAACCTGCCCGCGACCCCCAGCATACGCTTGGCATGCCTGACATGGACGTCGCCGGGATGCGGACCCGGAATCCGGCTTGGCTCGATGGGATACGACGCCTGCCACCTGGCGTCATCGACCGTCCCGAAGCTGTCGAGGAGCGAACGGCTTTCCGGATGCCGGCTATCGTACCGGTAGACCAGCCGCGTCCATGACCCCGCGAGTTCGGCGCAGCTGCTCGCGACCTGCGTGAGGAGCGACGCCATCTCGGCCTCGGCCAGCATAGGGACATGGAGGCACATGGCGGGGGCGTTCGCCCGGCGCGCCGCGTCGAGGAGTGGATCGCTCCCGACGAACGGTCCGGAAGCGTCGATGATCAGCACGGGACCCAGGTCGGTGACCCCGTCGGGCACGAAGACGTCGCCGGTGCCGACGGCCCCCCTCACCGTCCTTCCGATATCGCCCGCGAGACGTCGGACCCAGGCGGACATCCCGTCGGAGATCGACTCACGGACGACCTCGGTCACGGCCTCGACGGCCTGCCGCCGTTCGTCCAGGGCATCGAGACGGCCGTCGATGCCACGGAGCGCGATCTCCTCGGCGACGAGGCTCGGCCCGCTTCCGGCCAGCCGCCCGACCGCGCGCGACAGCGCCTTGGTCCGCGCACGAAGATAGGCGAAAGCCGCATCGCGGTCCTCGGAGACGTCCCCGGCCTCCAGCCCCGCCAGATGCTCGTCGAGATCGCGCAAGGAGGTCTTGACGTGCTCCAACGCCGTGGCCCGCTCCTCGTCGATTGCGGGATCGTCCGACGCCAACATCTCGGCCCGGAGTTCCTCGCGAAGCACCGCCCGCCCGGACGGGGTGAGCGTCCAGGTCAGCGACGGGCGTCCGCGCCCGGCCGGGGCGACCTCCTCCCGCGTGCACAGGTCCCTGCGTTCGGTCAGGTAGTTGCGGACCGTCGATTCGTTCGCGTCGGCGAAGGCCGCCAGTTCCCTCACCGTCGCACGGCCCAGCCTGAGCAGGCCGCGCTTGATCTTGAGGTTTTGGCTCATGTCACCGGAGTGCCTAGAAGCAGGATCCATATTATCGGGATCCGGGCGAAAATATCAACCCTCGTAGTCAGCCAGCGTTCGCCTCAGGGCGACCATGTCCCCTGTCGCCGAGAAGTCGACGACGGCGGCGATCAGTTCGTCGCGGTCGATGCCGAACGAGGTTTCCAGGGCTACGCCGAGCGCGTCGACGACCCGGTCGCGGTCGGACTGCGGCAGCCTGAGGGCGTTCAGTGCCAGGGAGAATGCAAGGACCCGGTTCCGGCCTCCGCCCAGGTCGGCGTCGCCGTCGCCGTCGCCGAACCGGTCCAACTCGGCGAGAAGGCGGTCGACGGCCCGCCGTGCGTAGATCCTGCGGCTTCGCTGGATCGGCGGCAACGTCGCCTGTGCCCCGATCCGCCTCGCGTTCAGCGCGCTGCAGGCGCGAAGGACATCGGTCGCCTCCTGCACGATCCAGGCGGGCTTGCCTTCCTGATCGCCGCGGACCCATCCCTCGACCAACCACAAGGCGATGACGTCCATCCATCCTTCGGACCATGCGCACGACCCGTCGACCTGCAGACGCGGTTCCGCGCCGTCTGCGACCGCCGTCCCTTGGTATGCGTGACAGACGAGTTCGTGGGCGAGCACGTAGGGGAGATGGCACGCGCAGTCCCAATCGAACGCATCGTCGCGAACGCTCAGGGTGACGACGGAGACCAGGTCGCTCCCGTCGATCCACCGACACGAGCCGCTCAAGGCGGAGCTGTCGAGCAGGCCCGCGACCTGGTCGGAATGCAGGCGTCCCAGCGCGAGGTGGACGGCCGGCCGGCGAACGGAGACGTCGAGGCCGCCGTAGAGCCGTGCGACGACTTCGTCGAGGATACCGAAGAGCGACGCGATCTCGCCCGGCATCGGCGCGTCCTCGACGCACCCGGCGTGTTCGAGGCGCGCGCGGAAGTCATCGGACCGCGTGCGGATCGCATCGAATGCGGGGCAGCCAGCGGGCAGCTCGACGGCTTGGACGAGGTCCCGCAACGCGGCAACCGCCTGGGACCTGGGGGCGTCGGGCAGCGTCCGGACGACATTCGACCGCGCCAGCGCCGGGCCGACGATCCCGTCCGTCAAAAGCGCGGCGGCCGTCTCGCTCGTGCCGGGAAGGCCCCCGGACCGGAACGCCGCCGCAACCGCGTAACGGATCTCCAGGGCGGTCCGGCGGCCGGCGTCGAGCAAGGTCAGACGAGGCGCGGAGGCAGATCCGTCACTGGACGTCATCGGGTGTGACGACCTCGGGACCGATGCCTCCCGTGGGAAGCGACTCCTCGGCCCGCGCCTTCAGGAGCTTCTCCCAAACCGCCTTCGTTCCGGCCTTGATGGCGTCCTTCACGAGATCCTTGGCGAGATCCGTCGCGACGCTTCCGGCGAACCCGCCGAGGGTCACGAATATCGCGATGGCCGCATCGGCGAGGCCCGCTTCCGACGGCTTGGCGACGAAGGGGCTTCGTGCCGGCAGGTCCGCGGCGGCCAAGCCGAGCAGTCCGGCGGCCTCCGCGCGCGAGGCCGGATCGGCTAGGACCGTCGCCCAGGCCGTTTCGATGGCGACGTTGATCTCGGCGACGTCCGCCGCGCCGCTCGCGTAACCCGCGATTTCCGTTTCCAGGTTCGACGGCAAGCCCATCGCATCCCCCAAGCGTGACCGACCACGAGATGGGTACCGGGCGCCGATTTCGCCAGGGCCGAGACGCCCTGGGCCTTCGTTCGGAAACCGGGCCGCAGCCCGCCGGTTGATGCGCTGCGTACCCATGAGGGGTATTAATGCGGCCAGGGATCTGGCCTGTATCAAGACGGACGGTCGTCGGCGAGCCGGCGTCGATGCGGAGAACCACCATGGACGCGATCATCCACGGGGCGGGAGGCGGGTTCCTGATGGCCGCCGGCATGTTCTGGCAGACGGGCTGGAGCCTGGTGCTGGGATTCACCATCTCGGCCGTGCTCCAGTCCGTGGTCTCCTCGGACCAAATGCGGAAAGCCTTCGGCGGCGGCAGCGTGCGCGAGATCGCGCTGGCGACCCTCGCCGGCGCAGCCTCGTCCTCCTGTTCCTATGCCTCGGCCGCCATCATGCGCACCCTGTTCAAGAAGGGCGCGGCGCTCGTCACCTCGCTCGCCTTCCTGTTCGCCTCGACCAACCTGGTCCTCGAACTCGGGCTGATCCTCTACGTGCTGCTCGGCTGGCAGTTCATGCTGGGCGAGTGGGTCGGCGGCGTGGTGCTGATCGCCATCATGAGCGCGCTGGTGACGCTCACCTATCCGAGGCGGCTCGTGGAGGAGGCGCGGGCGCACGATGAGGAGAGCCGCGGCCACGAGCACATGAGCATGACCGTGGATGGCCCGACCTGGCGCGCGCGGCTGGCCAAGCCGGAGGCCCGCATCCGCGTGGCCCAGAACTTCGCCATGGAATGGCGCATGCTCTGGAAGGACCTCGCGATGGGGTTCCTGATCGGCGGGTTCCTCGCCGCGCTGGTTCCGGATGGCGTCTGGAGGACCCTTTTCCTGAGCGACGCCCCGGCTTGGCTGCAGGTGCCGGTCAACGTGCTGCTCGGTCCCCTCATCGCCGTGCTGACCTTCGTCTGCTCCATCGGCAACGTGCCGCTCGCGGCGGTGCTATGGGCGGGCGGTGCGAGCTTCTCCGGCGTGCTGGCTTTCCTCTACGCCGACCTCATCGTGATCCCGCTTCTCGACATCTACCGCCGCTACTTCGGCTGGCGCATGGCCGCCTACATCGGCGGCGTGTTCTTCGTGACGATGGCCGCCGCCGCGCTCGTCGTCGACCTGACGTTCACCGCGCTTGGCTGGATCCCGTCACGCGACATCGACGTGCGTGCGCAGATGACCGAGTTCAGCCTGAACTACACGTTCTGGCTCAACCTCGTGTTCGGCGCGCTCGCGGCCTACCTGTTCTGGGTCAGCCATAAGCACCCGATGCATCACGGTCATGGCGAGCAGGGTGACGACGGGCACGGCGACCAGCACGGGCACGACCACACGATGCACGCACGTCGCTGACAAGGAGGCGCCATCGTCGCCGCGAGGGCGCATGGACACATGGCGTCATGGCCTCCCCACTATCGGTCGCGCGATGGCCAGCAAGCCCTTCAGGCCGCTCCCGAAGCGGGCGATCGCCTCGCGATGGCCTCGGAGTTCGCTGTAGGGAAGGTACCTCAGGTCGAGCTCGCCGACACGGGAGAACGCGGGCCGGGCGAACTGCGCCCTGACGTCCTCCTCGCGGTTGTCCGGTGCGACCAGGAAGAAATTGCGCGCCATCCCGCCCTCCACGCCGAGCGCGAGGTCCAGCATGCGCACGATCCCGGAGTAGATGCTGGTCGTGTGCTCGACCTCGAAGGCCGCGGCCACGTCCCGGCTCGCCTTGTCGATCCAGAGGACGTCGATGAGCCGGACGGTGTCGACCGAGCCATTGGCGGCCAGTCCCTCGGGCAGTCGGGCGAGGCACCCGTCCGACAGGCGGCCCGACGCATAGGGGCGGCTGGCGTCGTTCGACGCGATCCAGACGTCGAAGCCGAGGGCGAGGCCCAGGTCGCGTATCCAGCCCTGGATCTCGGTGTGGGTGTGGTCCGCCTCCCCGGCCGCGACGGCCGCCTTCGACGGGGTTTCACCGGCTTCCGCTCGGACTCGCTCCAGATCCGCACGCCAGCGCGCGAGGGCCACCTCCGCATCGCGCTCGGGCAGCGGGTAGCGTCCGGACCCGACGTCGAAGAGGAATCCCGCGACCGCGCCGAAATCGTTCGAGAGCAAGGCACGATGTTCTCCGTTGAGGTCGACGATCCCGCGTCGCATCGCCAGGTATTCCTCCCAGCGCCCGAGCTTCACGTTCGCGCCCGTGAGGGCGTTGTAACCCTTGACGATGGCCGTGTTGAAGGGCGGCACCCAGGTCGGATGCAGGAAGTAGAGCAGGTTCGCCGCCGCGGGGCCCAGGCCCTTGATGCGCACGTCGTCGAGCGCGCGTATCGCGGCCAGCACGTGCGCCTCGGCGTTGCAGCAGAGACAGGTGTCGAGGAAACGCCCGAAGGCGACCTGGTTGGCCCGATCCTCGTAGATGTCGGGGATGCGCAGCTTCGGCTTCCAGAGGAAGGCGTGGTCGGCGCCCCTGAACACCTGCCGCTGCTCGGCGATGGAATGGACCACCGTCTCCAGCGAAGACCCACGGTAGGCGTTGCCGAAGGTGTCGGCCCTGATCTCGTCGACCACCGCCTGCAGCCCGCGGCGGATCGACCGGAAGTTCTTGATGCGCTCCTCCCAGAGGAACCACGTCCGATAGGTTGCGCCGGGATCGTCGCGCCAGTGCCGGATGAGGTTGGCGACCCAGGGTCCGTCCAAGCGTCGTCTCCTTGTTCGCCGGCGACGACCGCGCCGCGCCGCAGACCCGTTCGCCTAGGGTCGCCGGTTACCCCCGTAGGGTTCCGGTCGATATACGCGCCTCGCGTGGCGCCGCAACCTCGTGTGTCGATGGGTAACGTCTCAGTTTGAAACATGGGATCCCGCTCGACCGGCTGCCGCCGGCCCATGGCGTACCTTCGAGGAGGATAGTCCCTCACATCGGAGCATCGAGCATATCGAGAACCGGGCAAGCGGGCGTCGGCGCGCCGCTGCACTGGTCGATCGTTTCACTCAGGATGTGTTCAAGCCGTGCGAGGTGGGCGAGTTTGGTGCGGACCTCGGACAGGTGCGCACTGGCAATGTCCCGGACCTCGGCACAGGATCGATGACCGGGCGCGGCCAACGCCAGCAAGGTTCGGATGTCCTCAATCCCGAAGCCCAACGCACGGGCATGACGGATGAATGCCAAACGCTGGACGTGGACCGGATCGTAGGACCGGTGACCGCCCCCGGTGCGAGCTGGCGGCGGCATGAGCCCGATGCGCTCGTAGTAGCGGACCGTCTCCAGATTGACCCCGGCGGCCGCCGCGAGCTGCCCGATGGAGAGGCCGCGCAGGCCCGTGACCATTTTTTGCTTGATCCCGTAGTGGCTACGGGATGCAGAGTGGCACGATCATGATCGACACACCATCCATAGCGACCCCTGCGCGACCCGCCTCGCATTCGCGAGACAGCCTGCCTGCTCCTTCAGGAAGTTGGCTCGCCGGACTGGGCACGGCCGCCGGGCTGGGGGCTCTGGCGGCATCGTCCTGCTGCGCCCTGCCGATGGCGCTCGCCGGTCTCGGTGCGACGGGGGCCGTGTTCGGCGGGTTGGCGATGTTGGCGAGCATCCGACCGATCCTGCTCGGCGGGGCCGCACTGGCCCTCCTCGTGGGCTGGGGGCTGTTCCTGCGTCGCCGGGCAACGGCCTGCGCCATGGCCGGACCATGTGCCAGTTCCGGACCACCACGGCGCGCGGCTGCAGTGCTCGGGATTGGGACGGCGCTGGTTGCCCTGGCGCTTGTGTGGGAACCCTACCTTGAGCCTCTGGTGCTCAAGGCCGTGTGGTAAGGCGGATGAATCTTCAGTCCACTCTCACATGCCCGCACTGCGGCCAACAGGCGACGGAGACGATGCCGACCGACGCCTGCCAGTTCTTCTACGAGTGCACCGGCTGCGGCACGCTCCTGCGCCCGAATGCAGGCGACTGCTGCGTGTTCTGTTCCTTCGGTGACCTACCCTGTCCGCCGATCCAGGAGGCGGCCGGGAGCGGCCAGCCCGGGCGCTGCCGCCCGGATCCATAGCGACCACCCCGGCAGAACTGCGCAATTGAAAAATATCCTGTTAGGTTCAGCCGAGCGAACGGTTACGTCCCACCAGTGGCGGACCTTCCGCCTGGATTTGGAACCGAGACATTACGTGTCGATGACCTCCGGGCCGTTCCTTCCCGGGCCGGGCCGCCTTGCCATGGCATCGAGCTCTCCCGGCGTTTGATTATGCCTTCGCGCGATGGACATCCCCCGCGGATGGCTCGAATGTGTCGCGATGGGGCAAGGATCCGGCATCGGACATCGAAACGACCTGAGCGTGCGCGATCAGCTTGGCGGCGGCGGGCGGGCGCGGGGCTCCGACGCGGGTGACCGCGCGGCGCGCGTAGAACGGCCTTCGCCGGGCTTGCCCGAAGACGAACGGCCCCGAGGGCCGGCCACGGCCGCGCGTTCGCCCGATGCCCCCGGCGGCCCCATGCCCGAGGGCTATCACTTCCGCGACGCGATCCGCCTGCTCTTCATCCTCGCGGCGGGGAGCGAGGTCCCGGACGATCCGTGCGGCTCGCCTGACGGCTCCCGTGTTTTCGTCGGCGAGAAGCGGCTCATGGCCGTCGACTTCCTCGTCCGCTACCCCGACTACCTGGCCCACGACCTGTTGGACCTGTACGAGGCGGAAGGGCACGCGGACCTGCTTCGGGACGTGCGCACGATCTTCGACCGCGACGAGCCGGACGTTCGTCTGGTCCGCATGGTGCGTTGGCGCCGGGGGGCGTTCCAGAACATCGAGACGGCGCTGGCCATCCTGGACTCCCGGCGGCTCGTGCGCTGCGTGCGCAGGCGCCTGGCGCCCGACCGGATGCGCCACGAGTTCATCGTGCAGGCCGCGGGCTTCGCGTTCCTCGACGAGGCCGTGAGGGAACAGGCGGTCCTGGCCTGGTACCGCGACCGCGCCGCGCTCGCCATGCGCGTCGCTCGCTCCCGCAGCGGTTCGGACCTCAAGGGCGCCCAGTACGGTCACCCGGAGTACGGGTCGACGTCCTACGGCGCCACCATCCCATCCATCAAGGACCGGGTGCTGCGGCGGCTGCGGGCCGTCGAGGCGCGTGGACGATGACCGACGGCGCCGCTTCCGCCGTCCCGCGCACGCCGGCCGAGTGGGTCCGGGCGGTCGCGGACCGCGCAGGCCTGACCGTCCCGGACGTGCAGGCGATCCTGGACCGGCATGGCATCGAGCCGCGGCCGACGCTGCCGCGGGCCCGCACGCTCGTGATGCGCTCGGTCGCCTTCTCCGGGACCAAGGACGGGACCGGAGCCGACGGACCCTTCGCGTTCGAGCGGATGGACCTCGGTCGCGGCCTCTGGGCGATGATGTCGGACCGCAATTCGCGGGGCAAGTCGTCGGTCCTCAACGTCGTCCGCGCCGCGGTCCGAGGCGACTTCCCGGGACCGCTCAAGCCGGACGTCTGGCGCTGGATCGGCACCCTGGAGGTGGCCTTCGACATCGACGCCGTCGGCTTCCGCATCCTCGTCGAGAAGGAACCGGGCGAGGAACGGGCCGAGCGTGCCCGGGTCCGCCTGGGGCGCCGCCAGGGCGACGACTGGATCGACCTGTACGACGGGCCGGCCGGTCCCGGACTGGAAACGCAGGTCGAGGCGCTGTTCATGGAGGAACTCGGCTTCGCGCGCTTCCATGCCTTCAACGCCCCGTCCGGGACGGGACACACCCATGGCTGGGCGGCCATATCCGCGGGGTTGTTCGTCACGGGTCCCGGCCGGGCGATCTTCGGCGACCTCGTCGTCGACGCGATGCCGCTGCGCCTCCTCCAACTTTTCATGGGCCTGCCGTGGATCTCCACGTACACGGCGGCGCAGACGGCGCTGAAGCAGGCCGAGGCCGAGGCCACCAAAAAGAAGGCCGAGGCCGAGAGGCCGAACGAGCGGCTGCGAGAACGGCTCGCGGCGGTGCAGCGCGAACTCGGGGAGGAGCGCGGGCGCCTGGAAGGGCGACCCGACCGCGCGGCGTTGCGGGCGAGCCTGGGGCGGCTCGACGTCGATCTCGTCCGCCACCACGCGGAGGAGGAAGCCGCGCGGGCACGATTGGGCGCGTTGCGCCTGGCGGAAGCCGAGGTGGAGGCCGCCTCGGCGGAGGCGAGGAGCGCGCTGCAGCAACTGACGGACGAGGCGGCGGCGGGCCACCTCTTCCGCAGGCTCCGGCCGGTCTGCTGCCCCTCGTGCGAGGCCGGGATCGCGCCCGGACGATACGCCGCCTCCGAGGTCTCGGGCTGCGCGCTCTGCGGCAGCGTCGGGACGCCGGCCGCCGACGAGACCGAGGACCGCGCCGCGGCCGCCAGGGCCGACGTCGCCGACTGCGGGGCGACGGCGCGGCGCGTCGCGGCTGAGATCGCGTCGGAGGACGGACGGATGCGCCTTGCCGCAGAGGCCCGGCGCGGGACGGAGGCGCGGATCGCCTCGGTCCGGACGCGGCTGGCGGAACCGGAGGAATCGGACCTCGAACTGCGCATCGCGGCGCTCGAAGCCCGCGAGGCGGAGCTGCGCTCGCTGCTGCCCGAGGATGGCGCCGCCGCCGCGGAGGCCCCGGATGTCCCCGTCCTGCGGGCGACCGCCGCGGTCACGAAGGAGTTGTTCGAGGGCCTACAGCGGGAGACCGTCGCGGACCTCTCGGCCGCGCTGCTGCGCATCTGCCGCGACATCGGCGTCGAGAACCTCGCCGACATGACGCTCGCCCCCCACGGCGCCCTCTCGGTCCATCAGGGCGGGAGCAGGACGACGTTCTCGCAACTCTCCCCGGGCGAGAACCCGCGGGTCCGCATCGCCGCCGCGCTGGCCGTCGTCGAGGTGGCGCGGCTGCGGGGTTACGGCCGCCATCCGGGGCTTCTGGTCCTCGACTCCCCGGCCGCCCAGGAGATGTCGACCCCGGACTTCGCCGCCTTGCTCGCCCGGGTGCAGGCCGTCGTCGCCGACGCACCGGGGATCCAGGTCCTCGTCGGCGCGGTCGCGCGTCCGGAACTCACCGCGGTTGTGCCTCGCGAGCGATGCCGGCACGCTGAAGGCCTGGACTATCTCTTCTGAGGCCGGCGGTGGACGAGACGGCGAAGGACCTGCTGCGCACGGTCATCGAGGGCCCTCCCGTCGATCTCGCCTCCCTCGGGCGGGAACGCCTCTGCGCGGCCGCCGAGGAGGCGGCGGACGGCCCCAAGGGCGCGCGGGTGTTCGCGTGGCTCTGGACCCACCCCCAGGCCGAGCAGGGGCGCGAGGCGGCCATGCGCGTACTGGAAGCGACGGCCGATCCGGGACTGATGGCGGAGGTCGTGGGCTGGCTCGGTCGTCAGCAGCTATCCCGGGACGACGGGCGATTGCTCTGGACGACGTTCGTCCGGAGGTCCGAGGATCGCGGGGCGCACTACGGCGTGCGCGCCCATGCCCTGCACGGGGCGATGCTTACGGCTCAGGACGCGCGCGGTCTGCTGCGTCGGCTGCAGGGGGTGCTGATCGAGCTCGACCGTGACGGGGACGCGCGCTTCCTGCGGCATGCGGCCAGGATCGCCGGAGCCGTGCTGGCCCACGAGCCGGACGACGGCCTGCGCGACCTGCTGCGCGACCTCGCGGCCATCGACGGCTGCGCGGACGAGGCCGCCATGGAGCTCGGCCTGGACGCGCTGCGCGCCGGCCTCGTCGCGACCGGGACGGAGGCGGCGGTGGCGGCGTTCCGAGAGGCCCGCCGCTGGTTCCACGCGAGCGTCCGCACGAGCGAGGCGCGAATCGATGCGGAACTCTACGGCCTGTGCCTCGATGTCGTCGTCGGGTTCGCGGAAGGGGGCGGCCCGGGGATCGCGGAACTCCTAGAGGGGGTGCGGGTCGCGGCCTTCGGCTACGCGGCGCTCATCCCGCAACCCGACCGCGACGACGCGAGCCGGTCATGGCTCGGCTTGACGCAGGTGGAGCGCACGCACTGGTCGCTGCTCGCGATGCGACTGGGCGCCCTCGACGCGAGCCTCGCGTCGCAGCCCTGGCTGAACGCGGCGGCGGTGATCGAGGACGAGCTCCTCCAGGTCTACGCCGCGTCGCGAAGCATCTTCAAGCGCTCGGCCGGTGGAGGCCTGGATACATTCCTGCGGCCCCGCGTCGTCGGTGCCTTGCAAAGGGAGAGGATCGCCCTCGACTTCCTCGACCGCTGGATCCTGGAGAACGCGGGCTCGCCATGGATCGCCGACGCCGCTCAGCTCAGGGCCGAGGTCGCGGCGGCGCGCGAGCGGGCCGCGGTCCGCCGCCCTCATGACGCGGCGTCCGGGAGCCCGACGGTCGCCGCGCTGCTCGAACGGGCCGGCGTGCCGGAGCCCGTCCGCTCGGGCGCCCTGGCGCGGATACAGGCGAACGTCCTCGCGCTCACCGACGAGACGGTATCCCGGGTCGTGGCCGATCGTTTCGAGGAGGTCGCCGCCGGCATGGCTCGGAATGGGCATTACGCGCGCCACCGGGACGCGGCCGACTTCTTCGACATCGTCCTCTGGTACACCACGCTCTTCGCGGTCTCGCGCCACGACCTATCGGCGAGCTCCCTTCCCCGCATCGGGTACCTATTCGACCGGGGGGTGACGCCTCCCCTGGAGCGGACCCTTCAGCACGACTTCCACGACTTCCTGATGGGATCGCCGCTCGCCGCCGTGTGCCAGGCGGAGGCGCGCGACCTCGGCGGGGGACGCGTCGACATCCTGTTCACCAGGGGCTGGGTCAAGACGGTCGCGGAACTCAAGCGAACCTTAGCGGACCGACCGTCGGACGGCCTGCTCGACGAGTTCGGCCTGCAGGCGGCCTCCTACTCGGGCACCAACGTCGCCTTCGGCGTCCTGATGGTGCTCGACCTCTTCGACCGCGGCGGCGGCCAGCCGCCCGTCGCGCAGCAGGTGTCGCTCCACCATCGCATGCCGGATTGGTCCCGGGCGGAGCACGCCGTGGCGCTCTTCCGCATCCAGGGCCGCCGGTTGCCGCCTTCGCGGCAATGACGGGTGCGGGCTCCGTGCAGGGGCCGTGCATCGGGACCGTCCCGGATGCCGGCTCGGGCGTTACGTCCACGCAAGCCGCTGCGTGGCGCGGCCTACCTTGCGACTTGCGCCCCCCCTGCCGACCGGCCGGCGAGCCGAAACGCCGAGCCGGGCCGGTGGATGTCCCGCAGCTCGGACGCAAACCGCCCGACGGCCGCCCGCTTCGTCGGTTGCCGATTCACTGGGCTCGCCGGACGGGCTTCACGCCGCCATATTCCTGCAGCTCTCGGCACAGGTCCTGCAGCGGTCGACGCAGTCCTGCATGTCCCCGACCCGTTCGCAGCTCGTCGCGCACGCCTCGCAGACCTCGGCACAGGCCCGGCAGACGTGCCTGTGCTCAGCGACGCCGACCAGCATGACGTGGGCCGATGTCCGGCAGACCTCGGCACAGGCCATCATCAGCCGGAAATGCTCCGGCTCGACGTGCTTGCCGCCGGCCACCAAGCAGTGGTTCGCGGCCATGCCGAGACAGGTCTGGTAGCATCGCAGGCACTCGTCGATGCAAGACTGCATGTCCTGGCTGGTCTGATGCATCATGTTACTCCTGTCGCTTGGGGGTTGGTCGAAGCCTCACTATAAGGGGAACGTCCCGGCGGCCACGCGGAGGCCACGGAAGGTTCCGTGGGGCAATCTACCCGCCAGGGGTATAGTTCCGGGCTTGGGCGGTCATCGCCGCGGCCCCCCAGAGGTGCACGACAGAATGGCAGGCTCCGACGCGGAACACGGGGGCATCCCGGTCGATCACGCATCCCAGCTCCCGAGGCTTCGCCGGATCGAAGGTCAGGTGCGCGGTCTCCAGCAGATGATCGAGACCGGGCGCTACTGCGTCGATGTCGCCCACCAGATCGATGCCGTCATCGCGGCGCTGCGCCGCGTCCAGTCCGACATGATCCGGGACCATATGCACGCCGTGATCACCGCGTCGCTGACCGGAGACCTGCCCGAGGCGGAACGCCAGCGGCTGGCCGACGAGATCGGAAGCCTCATCGCGCGCGTCGTCTGACGGGGCCGCCGCGCCAGGGCCGCGGCTATCCCTGCCTGTCGCCGTTCCGCAACACCGACGACCAATCACGCGCGGTGCGTGACCAAGCGCCCGATACCCCTTTGACCGCCGCGAATTCCGCAGGGTACCCATAAGGGGTATCCAGGAGGCGGACATGGTCGATTTCTCGCGAAGGTCTTTCCTGGCAGGCGCGGCGACGCTGGTAGGCGGAACGGCGAGGGCGCTGCCGTTCGAGCAGAGGAACGAGGTCAGTTTCCTGAAGGGGCCCTACAACCTCGCCTTCTACTACCGGCTCAACAAGGCCTACCGCATCGGCGCCGGGATGCACTTCTTCCACTCGAAGCAGCATGACCTACTGCAGCTCACCCGCTTCGAGGACCACGCCGCGGTCGACGCCCGCTTCGACAAGGAGGCGCAGGAATGGCTGCGCGATCCGCCGGCCATCGAGCCTGAGATGCCGTATTACTCGTCCTACGTCGACCGGGCGATGCACACGCTGTTCCGGACCATCGACTGGACGCACATGCATCACGAGCAGACCTACGACGTGATGGCGTTCCGCGAGATCCCGTGGTCAGAGAAGAAGGCCTGGACCGACCGGGCGGTCAAATACTACCTCACCATGCAGACGCCGGGCGTGCCCCGCAGCGTCGCGCCGCTTGAGGTGACGATGCGGCGTGCGGGCATCATGATGAAGCCCTACTTCAACTACTTCCGGAACTTCTATCCGCTCGACCAGAGCCTGTTCTACGTCGCCCACTGGTGGCACCCGGCCGCCTACGAGACGCAGATGATCTCGGGCAACCGCGACCAGGAGGTCGCCATGTCCGAGACCATCGACCTGATGTACCGGGAGGTCATGCCGAACCGGCCGGGCCGGATGCTGCTCTCGCGCGAGATGATGCCGCGCTACTCCCGGATGAGTCCCGAGAGCGCGAACATCTTCGACAACCTGCACATGCTCCACGGCATCGCCTACTCGATCCTCGCCTATCCCGACTGGTCGGTCGAGGAAAAGCGGGCCGAGATGTACCGGGTCATCGAGGCCATGGGCTACCAGCCCGGCGACGAGGCCTACACCCGCCGCTTCCGCGAGCCTCACCCGGACTTCGATCCCCGGACCTACCCGGCCTGGGTGCGGTCCCCGATGGGGGCGATGGGCACGATCATGATGGAGATGCTCATGGAGATGCTGCCCATGATGTACCCCGGCGGTCTCTCGAAGGCGGCCCACGCCGGCATCATGCAGCAGTTGATGAAGAACGGCCGGCTCGGGATCGAACCCGGGGAGATTCCCGGTTCGCTCAACGACGCATTCATGCGGGTCGCCCCCGGCATGCGGATGATGCCAGGGGCGGTTGAACCCGGCGAGACCCCGACCATGATGGTCGAGCACATGCTCTCCGCCTGGAAGGCCAAGGCCGCGCGTATCCCGGACCTGGCGCCCATCGACATGACCGTCGAGCCGAGCCTCGGCCCGGCCCGCGTCGCCGTCCGCTGAGGGGACCCGCCATGTCAAAGCACGCTCTCCCCGCTCTCGCGGCCCTCCTCGCCCTGTCGGCCATCCCCGCTCGGGCTGCCGACCACTCCAACCTGGAGGAGGGGCTCCCCATCACCATCGAGGACGCCTATCCGATCAAGGAGAACGGCCTCGAAGTTCAGTCCTACTTCCAGTACGACCGCGTGCGTCGCGACCCGCGGGGCGCCGGCAGCCTGATGGCGGTGCCCCGTCTCGAATGGGGAGCCTTCAAGAACTTCCAGCTTTCGGTCGAGGCGCCCTACCGGGTCGGCACGGCGAGCGACACAGACCAGGGCGAGTTCCGGGCGCAGGGCTTCTACAACTTCAACCAGGAAGGGCTGCTCCTGCCGGCGATGGCGTTGGCCCTCGGGGTGAACACCCCCTACGGGATGCGCGCCGGCGGCACCGAGACCGAGCTGAAGTTCCTGGCCACGAAAAGCGTCGGCACGCCGGACCCCGAGGGATTGTCGCCGTACTCTTACGTCCCGCGGCAGGTCCACTTCAACGCCTCGTGGTTCCACAATTACGACCCCACCACCGGCCGCGAGGCCGAGCGGCGCGACCGCTACCGGGTCGGCGTCGCCTACAGCCAACCGGTATCGAACAGCGTGGTTCTGGTCGCCGACATCTACCGCGAGACCGACCGCGAGCGGGGCCGGGCGGTGAACCTGGCGGAGATCGGCGCGCGCTACATCGTGACCCCGCAGACCGTGCTGGTCGGGGCCGTCGGCGTCGGTTTCGGCGGAGATCGACGGCAGGACTTCCGGGTCACCGCGGGTCTCCAACACTCGTTGAGCTTCCCGTACTCCTTCGATCCGCCGCGGTAGCCGGGTGCCGTCGCCACGCTAGGGAAGCCGTGTCGAATTGGAGGGAACCTTACCCCTAGGGGGTATGTTTCGCCTCAATTCCCCGCAAGGCAGCGCATGTTCCCGACCTGGCTTCACACGCTTTCCATCCTCGCGCTCCTGCTTGGGGCAGCCTGCTCGCTCATCGTCTCCATCGACGTGATCAGGCGTCCCCAGCACATGGCGGTGATGAACGTCGTCTGGCCGGTCTGCGCGTTGTTCGGAACGCTCGGCGTGACCTGGGCCTACTTTCGCTATGGTCGCCTCGCCACGATGGAGTCGGTGCACCATGCCAAGGCACGGGGCGAGGACATGCCGAGCAAGGTGCAGACCCCATACCCCGTGATGGTCGGCACGGGAGCGCTCCATTGCGGCAGCGGCTGCATGCTGGGTGACGTCGCCGCCGAGGGGCTTGCCTTCCTGGTCCCGGCCGTGGCCGTCTGGTTCGGCTGGCACTCGCTCTTCGACGAGAAGATCTATGCGGTCTGGGTGCTCGATTTCATATTCGCCTACGCCCTCGGGATCGTGTTCCAGTATTACGCCATCGCGCCGATGCGCGGTCTATCGCCGGGGGCCGGACTGGTCGCGGCGATCAAGGCCGACACGCTTTCCCTCATCGCTTGGCAGGTCGGCATGTATGGGTTCATGGCGTGGGCGCAGTTCGACCTATTGCCCAACCTGGGCGGTCGACAAGCACCGGTGAACTCGACCGAGTTCTGGTTCATGATGCAGATCGCCATGATAGCCGGCTTCGTCACGAGCTACCCGGTGAACTGGTGGCTCATCAATGCCGGCATCAAGGAGCGGATGTAGCCGGGATGAACCGCTCCGGGTTTCTTGCAGGCTTCAGGGCGTGGGATGGGTCGTCCCGAAGCGCAGCCCACCCTATGCGCCTGTGGTCCGTGCCCGTCGCTTGCGCATCGGCGCCTTCAGCAAGGAGTTGTGACCGACCTGTCCGGTCGGCACCTTCTGGGCGGTCTCCAGGCTGGCGATGATGGGGCAGTCGGGTCGTTCGTCTCCGTCGCAGGCGAGGCTGAGGCCACGCAGGACGGTCGCCATCTCCTGAAGGTGGCGGGCCTTTTCTTCGAGTTCGTTGATGTGGGTCAAGGCCAAAGCCTTCACCTCGGCGCTAGTGCGGCTGGGGTCACCCCACAGCCCCAAGAGCACCCGGATGCGTTCGAGGGAAAAGCCCAAGTCCCGCGACCGGCGGACGAAGCCGAGCCGGTGGACGTCCTCCGGGCCGTAATCACGGTAGCCGCTGTCCTGACGGTCGACCCGAGGCACGAGGCCGATGCTCTCGTAGTGCCGGATCATCTTGGCCGAGACGCCCGACGCCTCCGCTGCCTGCCCGATGTTCATGACGATCCCCGTGTTGACCTTCCCATAGTGGGAAGCCCCACACCGATAGGCAACACCGACGGACGGAAACAGGAAAATGGCTCACGGCACCGCACCGAAAGTCCCCGCGAACGACCATGCCGGGCACGGCCACGCGCATGGCCATCACGCCGAGCCGGCATCCGGCATTGGGACGGTCAAGGATCCTGTCTGCGGCATGGCGGTCGACCCGCATACGGCCAAACACCGTGCGGAGCATAGCGGTCGCCCGTACTACTTCTGCTCGAACGGCTGCCGAACCAAGTTCGAGGCGGAGCCTGCCCGCTACATCGATCCGGCGAGTGCGGCGACGAAGGCCAAGCCGGTCCCCGAGGGCACCACCTACACCTGCCCAATGCACCCGCAGATCCGACAGGTCGGCCCGGGATCCTGTCCGATCTGCGGCATGGCCCTTGAACCGGAGACGGTGAGTCTGGACGACGGCCCCAACGAGGAACTCGTCGACATGAGCCGACGGTTCTGGGCCGGGCTGGTCCTGACGCTGCCGGTGTTCGTCCTGGAGATGGGCGGGCACCTCACCGGCCTGACCGAGAGGATCGGCCAGCAGAACTCCAACTGGATCCAGTTCGCCCTGGCCACCCCCGTGGTGCTCTGGGCCGGGTGGCCGTTCTTCGTGCGTGGCTACCAATCGGTGGTCCTGCGGTCGCTCAACATGTTCACGCTGGTCGCGCTCGGCACCGGTGTGGCCTGGGCCTACTCCGTGGTGGCCACCCTGGCGCCGAGCCTGTTCCCGGAAGCCCTGCGCGGCCATGGCGGGGCCGTGCCCGCTTACTTCGAGGCGGCCGCCGTCATCACTGTGCTTGTCCTCCTCGGGCAGGTGCTGGAACTCCGGGCTCGCGAGAGCACAGGCGGCGCGTTGCGGGCGCTCCTCGACCTAACGCCGAAGGCCGCGCGCCGGCTCAAGGCCAACGGGACCGACGAGGAGGTCCGGCTTGAGGACATCGTTGTGGGAGACCGCCTGCGCGTGCGTCCCGGCGAGAAGGTGCCGGTCGACGGGGCCGTTGTCGAGGGCCGGAGTTCGGTCGATGAGTCCCTGATAACGGGGGAGTCGATGCCGGTGACCAAGGAGGCCGGCGCGACCGTCGTCGGCGGCAGCATCAACCAGTCCGGGGCGCTCGTGATCGAGGCCCGCAAGGTCGGGCGGGACACCATGCTCGCCCGCATCGTCCAGATGGTGGCCGAGGCCCAGCGCAGCCGGGCCCCGATCCAGCGCCTCGCCGACCAAGTCGCGGGCTGGTTCGTCCCCGTCGTCATCGGGGTCGCGGTCCTCGCCTTCGTGGCCTGGATGGTTTTGGGGCCGGAGCCCCGGTTCACCTACGCGCTCGTGGCGGCGGTCGCAGTCCTCATCATCGCCTGTCCCTGCGCCCTGGGGCTGGCCACGCCGATGTCGATCATGGTCGGCGTCGGTCGCGGTGCCGGGGTCGGTGTCCTGATCAAGAGCGCCGAGGCCCTGGAGCGCATGGAGAGGGTCACGACCCTCGTCGTGGACAAGACCGGCACCCTCACCGAGGGCAAACCGACGGTGACTCGGATCGTCCCGGCAGACGGCTTTTCGGAGGAGGAGATCTTGGGGCTGTCGGCCGGCGTCGAACGGTCGAGCGAGCATCCGCTGGCGGTCGCCATCGTAGCGGCGGCGGAAAAACGGAAAATCACGATTCCTGCGGTGTCGGAGTTCAACTCCCCCACCGGCAAGGGCGCCCTCGGGACCGTCGAGGGACGCCGCATCCTGCTCGGCAACGCAAACTTCCTCGCCGGGGAGAAGGTCGAGACGGCGGATCTCGATGCCGTGGCGGACGAGCTGCGCCGGGACGGGGCCACGGCGATCTTCGCCGCCATCGACGGGCGGGTGGCCGGCGTCATCGCCATCGCGGACCCGGTGAAGGCGACCACCGCGAAGCCCCGGGCCGGCCTCAAGGCGGAGGGCATCCGCGTGGTCATGCTGACCGGCGACAACCGCACCACCGCCGAGGCCGTCGCCCGGCAGCTCGGGATCGACGAGGTCGAGGCCCTCGTGCTGCCCGACCGGAAGGCGGCGGTGGTCGAGCGCCACAAGTCGGCGGGTCAGGTCGTCGCCATGGCCGGTGACGGGGTCAACGACGCGCCCGCCCTGGCCTCGGCGGATGTCGGCATCGCCATGGGGACCGGTACGGACGTCGCCATCGAGAGCGCCGGGATCACGCTTCTAAAAGGGGACCTGACGGGGATCGTGCGGGCCCGTCGGCTTTCGCGCGCCGTGTTGGGCAACATCCGGCAGAACCTGTTCTTCGCCTTCGCTTACAACGCCGCCGGCATCCCGATTGCCGCCGGGGTGCTCTACCCGACCTTCGGCCTGCTGCTATCGCCCATCATCGCCGCGGCGGCGATGTCGCTGTCTTCCGTCAGCGTGATTGGGAATGCGCTGCGACTGCGTGCTGTGCGCCTTTAGGGAACGCCGTTTCCAGGGTTGCGCCTGGATCGTCGAGGCGGAACGGTTTCACCGCGTTCCGCCTCGACCTGCCGTTCGGCTTCGGGGCGTCGGGACCCGGATCGGACGAACGCTACGCCCTATCTTAACGCCGGCCTGATGGGCTTCCTGCACGAGACGCCCTACGCCAGGAGTTACTCGCGCAAGGACTACGAAAGCCCGGTCGGCGTTTTCGATACGGCCCGGAGCCGCGTGCTACGCTACCTGCACAACAACGGATTCGCGACGATCTTCGACCGTGAGGGATTCTGAGAGCGAAATGACCAGGCACCAGCAGCTTTCGCAGGCCTTCGCTGCCTCCAGCCCCAGCTCCAGGCGGGGACAAGGCATAGACGACGGCAGGCGCGGGACGCCGCGCCTTTCGAGCGACCGCGACTACGTGGTCGGCTATGAGCTCGGAAGCCGGCTTACCCCATCGCCCGCCCCTGGGATGCCGGCGCGCGCTCCCGAACCGACGGGAAGGCGTTGACCGGATCGCCGCTGGTTCAGCTCTACTGCAAGAAGCTGGCACCCTCGAACCTGGACGGCTTCCTGCATGCCGAGCCGGACCATGTCGGTTGGAAGGTCAACCTCGCCAAGGCTTCGCACGATGACCTCTCGCGCGCAGCCGAGGCCGGCGCCGCCATGACCAGGAGGCTGTCGAGCCTCGGCATAATTTCAGTGTTCCTGTTGCATCCCAGCACGGACGCGGCGCGCATGATGGCCTTGCTCGACGCCCTGCGCCCGGACATCTTCATGGCGAGCGCGGAACGCGACGTCGGCACGCTGATGGCGGTCAAGGCGTCCGGACTGGTCGGAGGGGTCATGGTCCCCGTCGGCATACCGGTCGCGCGGAATTCGCTCACGACATACGACCCCGTCGAGGAAGCGAGGCGCTACGCAGCCGTAGCCGATTGGTTCACGACAGACACCATCACCGAGGCGGACACACCCGACAGGTTCGGGTGCTCGGGCCGAACGAGCGACTGGCCCGCTCTTCGAGCCGTCGTCGATGCCGTTTCGAAGCCGGTCGTGGCAGCAGGGGGATTCACCCCTGGCAACGTTGCCGACCTTTGGCGGACATGTCGGCCCGCCGGCTTCGACGCGCACACCTCCGTGTGCACGGATGGCCTGCCCGACAGGGCCAAATCATGCGCTTTCGCCACCGCCGTCCGCGCGCTGTCGTGAGCCTCTCAATTCCGATGTCCGATTTCGTCCAGGTGCAAGGCGGGCGCTGCGCAAACTCACGACGCACCGTCACTGCCGGCATTGGAAAGGCGATGAAGAATGCGTTCTAGCGTCACGGGCTGCCAGTCCCAGCAATCGACGCCGACGTCGGTGCTGGCCGCCGTCCCAGGCAGGCTGCCGTGCGAGTGGCCGTAGAGATGGATGTCGCCTCGATGGAGGTGGGGCCAGGTCCGGTGGGCGTAATGGCTGAGCCAGATCCCCTGCGTCCCGCCTTCGGGAAGCGGGACCTGGACCCTGGCGACGTCGACGACGTCAGCGTCCCATGGGAGCCGGGCCCCGAGCTTCTCGTGGTTGCCACGGACCAGGAACTTGCGGCCCTTGAGGCGGGCGAAGATCCGCGCGGCGTGCGCCTCGTTGCACCGATACGCGAAGTCGCCGAGGTGCCAGACCGTGTCCTCGGCCCCGACGACGGCGTTCCAGGAGGCGACGAGGGTCTCGTCGTGCTCCTCGATTGAGGCGAACGGGCGTGGCGCATGCATTCGCGGGGAAAGGATGCCGGCGTGCCCGAAATGGCTGTCCGCGGTGAAGTGGATCCGGGGCATCTTGCACCTTTCGCGAGAGCGGAGGCGGGCGCGGGGCGCGATCCTCCTGGTCAGGTCCGGGAATCGGGCGTGCGCGACCGCACCGTCACGAAGGGACCCGACGGCGGAGGCGGACGGTGTGGCCGTGGTCGAAACAGGGTCCCCGGGGGAACCAAGCCTCGGGTTGGATCTTCCAACGGCCGCCATCCGTACGAGCGAAGGCCGGCCAGGGCGCCTAAGCGACGGCCGCCTCGGTCCTGCACCGGGCGACCGGCACCGTCGACGGCATCGGGCGTCCAGAGCGCCGCCAGAGATCGAGGAACTCGCCGAAGTGCCGACGCTCGGCGCGTCCGGCTTCGAGGCAGGCCGCGAGGCTGTCCATCGACGCGTTGTGGCCAGCGGCGTCCGTCTTGCCGGTCAGCAGCGCCCAGCGGACGTAAAGGGCGAAAAGATTGACGACGTCGATTTCACAGTACGCGCGGACGGCGCCCAACTCGCCGCGCTGGACCATCGCGGCCACCTCCGAGCCGTGTCCGCCGAGCTTGCCGGGCAGGCCCATGGCGACCGCGACGTCCTGCATGCCGAGCTTCGTCGCGGCGCCATGGTCCGAGATCTGCTCCATCAGGTCGCAGTGCCAGTCGGCGGCGTACCGGTAGACGTAGCCGTTCCAGCGGTCGCCCGCGGTGAACCAAGCGTCGGCGGCGATGCCGTACATCATCGCGCGCAGGCGCAGGACCGGCAGATCGAAACTGCGCCCGTTCCAGCTCACGACCCTCGGACGCAGGGACGCGAAGTACGCCCAGAAGGCCTGGAGAAGGCGGCGTTCGTCCCAGCCTGCCTCGCCGCCGCTGCGGCAGCAGCGGACCTCGTAGCGTTCCCCGCCGGCCGAACCCGGCAGGATCGACGCCTCGACGAAGGATACCGCGACGACCTTGTGCCAGATCGCCTTCGGGACGAACTTCTCGGGCGGCCAGTCCGCGGGGATGAGATCGGGATCCGGGATCGTCTCGACGTCGAGGCAGAGCATGGTCTCATGGCGCATCGAATCACCGTGCTTCAGCGTGAGGGAACGTGGTCAAGGGGGCGGCCCCGGCGTCAGACCTCGACGACGAGGGTTGGATCGAAGGCTTTGCCGCGATCGTCGCGTGGCCGCGGATTGGCGACGACGCGGGTCTTCCCGAGGCGGAAGTCGACGGCGGCGGGGACACAGCCATGGACCCAGAGGGCCGGTGCGCCCCAGGCGTCCATGACGTCCTCCAGGTCGGTGGCGTAGGAAGCCGCCAGCCAGGGATCGCCGTACCACCCCTCCCAATCGGGAGGCAGCGAGAACGGGGACGGGGCGTGGTGCGTCATGACTACCACGCGGTCGCCGGGTCCGACCCCGCTCACCAGGGCCGTGGGCGACGTGCCGAAGCCGAGGCGCTGGCACACGGCGTTGCCGAGCGCATCCTCGATGAAGGCGCGGGATCGGGCATGAGCGCCGGCCGCGTCGTGCGGTCCCCAGGGCCGGCCGTCCTCGGCCAGGAGGCCGCAGGCGCCGGTCCAGCCATGGCGCGCGTATCCGCGCGCCGCCTGGGCATGGACCGCGCCGTTCAACGACCAATCCGTCCACAAGGTGGCCCCGATCACGTGGACCGCGGCACCCCGTCCGTCGGGCAACCGGATCGCCTCGTCCGCGAGGACCACGATGCCGAGGCCGCTTCCCTTTTCCCGGGCGCGCCGCAGGGTCTCCGAAGGGGGAAGCTCGCTCCGATAGTCGCGGGTCCCCGGGACCAGGATTACGGGGCGGCCCCTCAGCCGGTCGTGGAGCGCCGCGGCGAGCCATTCGAGCGATGCGGCGAGGTCGTCGGCGACGTTGCCGGCGACCAGCATCGCGTCGAAGCGCGGGAGCGGGTCCGGAAGGACGAAGCCGTCGTCGTCCCGGCCGACCGCGAGGTCCGAGAGGATCCATAGCCGCATGCCCCCGGCCGCACCGACCGAGGCAGGGAAGCGGGCGTTCGCGACCGACGTGGGGTCGGGGCGACGTCGACTCTTCCAGGCCGGCGGCCCTTCCCGGAAGACCCGGGGCAGGACATGGTCATCGCTCTCGCGTCGCTGCGGCATGCGTCCCCTCGAAACGGTTTCGGTTACGGACATCGGGCTCGGCCTTCGGCCAAGGGAGCGGGCTCAGTGATGGAGGCGGGCGCCGGCCCTGACCCGCAGGACGCCGTCCAGCATCCGGCGCAGGCGGCGCACGGAGCCGCCCCGCCACGACCGGCGAAGGGCCATGGTCTCGACGGCATCCAGCGGCGGGAACCACCGGGGATCCAGGCCGCGCTCGGCGGCGACCTGGTCGAGGAGCGCCGGCAGGAGGCCTTCGAGGTGACTGGCCCGCGGCATCGCGAAATCGACCACGCGCAGCCGGTCGAGAAGGGGCGCGGGCAGCGTCCAGTCCACGTTGGCGGTGGCGACGACCGACACCCACGATAGGTCGAGTTCGGCCTGGACGCACGGATCCGGGAACCGGACGGCCGTCTCGGGTTCGAGGAAGGAAATTATTCCGTCCCAAAGGCGTCCGTAGTCGCTGCGCGTCGGCGCCTTGTCGACCTCGTCGACGAGCACGAACGGGTTCGCCTGGAGGAACCGGTTCACCGCCATGAACGGCCGGCACGGCTCCGACGAGTACCACCGCCGCTCCGTTCCTCCGAAGCTCGCCCCACCGTCGTTCGAGCCGTCGACCCGTAGGATGCCGATCCCGAGCGTCTCGCCCAGCCTCCTGGCGAACCGCGACTTCCCGCTCCCGGGCGGACCGAGGATCAGCAGGGGGGCGAGGCGGACGTAGGTCCGGCCGACGAGGTCGCGCAGGATGAAATCGATGGCATCGCCGGCCTGGGGGAATTCGGCCAGGAGCGCCTTCCTCACGACGGCGAGGTTGGGGGTCCGGACCAGCGGCAGCGGGCGTCCGATGGCCTTCTCGTAGCCCTTGGTGACGTCCTTGCCCTTTCCGCTGCCGGTGGTGCCGAGGGCGCGGCAGACCAGGACGTGGCCGTCGGGCACGCCGACGTCCTCGTCGGGCTCCGCTTCCTTGCCCTTGAGGGCATCGAGCCGGCTCGACCTGACGGTCGCCTCGCGATCCAGGCGCTTGCGCTCGGCGGCGCGCGCGCGACGCTCGACGGGCTGGAGCGCGTCCTCGCCGAACCGCAGCGCGACGCCCCCGATGCGCTCGTTCCCGTGATGGCGGGGCGCCTCGCCGACGGCGATGGCGGAAAGGCCGAGCGCCAGCGCGTTGACCTGGACGCGAACCTCTACCATGGCCGCGTCCACCGCCTCGTGCCAGGCCCGACGGAGCGCATCCGCCGCTTCCCCGTCCGAGGCGGCGGGCAGGCGACCGGCATCGGCCTGCACGAAGTCGTCGTCGTCGTCGTCGAACGCGGCGGCGAGATCCATGACGCGCAGGATGTCGGCGGTCTCGTCGACGCGCTCCAGGTCGCGCCATGCCGCCGCCGCGAGACGGGTGGCGACGGTCCGGTTCGTCGGGGGCGTGGACAGGATCAGGACCGCATCGGCGATCTCGCGCGCGGCCATGCAGTCGTTCCCGGCCGAGAAACGGTCGAGGAGCGCGACGACCTCGGCGCTCACGTCCGGCTGGCGGCCCCCGGGGGCCGGCGCGAGGGACCGGCGACGCGTCCGACGGAGGAAGCGGCCGAGGATCGCCCGGGGACCCCGGGGTGCACCGGCTTCCTCGTCGTCCGGGGCCGGATGGTCCGGCCAATTCTGGATCGGACCCTGCTCGGCCCAATGGGCCAAGGCTCCGCCGAGGCCGGCATCGAGCGCGCCGGCGTCCAGCGCCAGCGCGACCGGGACGCGGCCGAAGATCCCGTCCTCGTCCAACCCGGCCCGCAGGAGGCGCGGCAGGTGACGCAGGACGATGCGGCGGGCGAGTTTCGGCGGAACGGTGGGTGCGCTCAAGGGCAGGTGCCTCCAATCGTCTCTCGGATGTTCGCGGTCGCGTCGGGCGTGCCCGGCCGCTCGGCCTTCAGGGATCGGCGCGGCTCCCCAGCCGCACCCAGCCTTCCTCGGTCAGTGCCCATGCCAGCCGCGGATCGAGCGCCCACATCCTGCCGGTGATGACGGCCCGACCGTCGACCGCGCCGAGGACGGCCGGCGAAGGCAGGGACGCCGCCTCCCACCCCTCCAGCCGGGGCGCCCATGCCAGCTCCCTCGCGATCGGCGAGGCGCCGGCCGCCACGCGTTCGAGGCGCGAGACCAGGATGCGCAGGGCGGCGATTCGCTCGGGGAGGTCGTCGGGCAGGTAGGCCGTCATCGCTTCGCCCCCGGCTTATCGGCCATGCTCCGGAGGGCGGGCCGCCTCAGGACCCGACCTCGATCACGAGATCGTCGCGAAAGCCCGGATTCTCGGAGGGGTAGCCGTGCGGGTTGCACACGATCCGGGTCGTGCCGACCGTGTGATCGCGGTTGGCATGGACGTGCCCGTGGACCCAGAGCGCCGGACGCCGCGCCTCGATCAGCTCGCGGAGGTCGGAGACGAAGGCCGGGTTCAACGGATCACCTTCGAAGGCCGGGTGGACGGACGCGGGAGCGGGACCGTGATGCGTGACCACGACGTGCGGCGAACCGTTCGCATCTCCATCGAGCGCGCCGTCGAGGAAACGCCGCGACGCCCGGTGAATCGAGAGCGCCTCCTCCGGACGGAAGCGACGCCACTCGGGATGCAACGTCGCGGTGATGCGGCGATGGTCGTTGAGGCCTCGGCGCGCCGCCTCCATCGCGACCGCGCGGCGGCCGACGCCGTCGAGGGCATAGTCGGTCCACAGGGTGGAACCGCAAAAGTGCACGCCATTGAGCTCGATGACCCCGTCTTCGAGGAAGTGGACGCCGGCGGCCGCGGCGGCCTCGCGTCCACGGGCGAGCTCGATGTCGTGGACCCGATTGTAGAACTCGTGGTTGCCCGCGGTCATCACGACCGGCATGTGCGGCCCGATGGTGCGCGCGGCCCACCCGATCGCCTCGGGAAGGCCTTGGCACACGTCCCCGGCGATCACGGCCACGTCCGCATCGGGGATGTCGGGAGGGCTCCAGGGCTTCCGCCCGATGTCGAGGTGCAGATCAGACAGGATCCAGATGCGCATGGTTCGATCCTCGTGCGGAAGTTCCCGTATCGGCGGCCGCGCGGTCGCGACGGGCGGATGGCTCAGGCGTGGGCTTCGCGATGGCGACCCGGGTCGTAGGGGTTCGGCCCGGGAACGCGGGGCGACCACGCCGTCCACTGCTCCGCGAGCACGGGGAGATGGGTGTCGTCCGGGCGGAGACGCGCGAGCTTCCGCAGCGCGCCGGCCAGGATCGCCGGGGCGGTTCGGTCACCCGCCAGGGCCCGCATCAGCAGGGCGCTGGCGACCGCGTCCGCACCGGCACCTGCCGGGCCACCCACGCGCAGGGCGGTGATGGAGACCCGCGCCATCGCTGCGGGGTCCCCACGCATCACGGCGTCCCAGTGCCGGCGCCCGAAGGGCGGTTCGATGCCGCCGAGGACCAGGCGCAGGGACCGCGCCGTGGCGGGGCCGAGGGCGCGGGGTGCGACGACCCCCCAGAGGCGCAACAGGGGCGTTGCAGCCGTGTGTCGCGCCGGGTCCCGGTCGGCGCGGGGTGGGTCGGTTCTCGACGGTGGACATGCACGGTCACGCCCAAGCCTTTCACGGCTCATGCTCGGTATCTCCGGAGGTGATGGGAAGGTTTGCGGCGTGGTGCCGGGCTACTGCAGGCCCGCGGGTCGCATCGCGACGGCGGGGGAGTCCAATTTGTACAGTCTAGAAAGGGTGCGCGCCCAGGTCCTGCCGTCGGTGGCGTAGACGTCGGACGTCAGCGCCGCCCGGCCCGACGGGATGGTCGGGTGATCGACGACATGACCGGCGATCACCCGGGTGCGGCCGACCTGGAACGACCATCCGCGCATGACCGGCGCGTCGTCGAGATCTTCCGGAGACGGACCTCCTTCCTCCAAGGTCTCCAGATCGTCGGCCAGATCCCGCAGCCGTTCGGAGAGCCGCCTTTGATCGGCGGAGACGAGGGTGCGTTCGCCGAGGCCGAGCGCCTCGACGAACGCGTCCTGGTCGAGCCGCGCCGCGTGTCGCTCCGAGGCGGCGACCTCGACCGCGGCGAGGAGCAGGACGCCTTGACGCACGGTCTTGGGCTGCGGGCACCCGTCCGCGAGCGCGTCGGCCTCGGACCGCGAGGGCGCAGCCAGCGTGACGGGCAGGAACGAGCAGCGCACGGACGGGTCGTGGGCCTTGCAGCCGAGGAGCGAACGCATCGACCGTTCGAAGCGCTTCGCATCCGGACCGCCGCCGGAACGGCCGCATCCGAGCAGCCAGAAGGGCTGCCGGAGCCCTTCGTAGTTGAGCCGGTCGATTGCGGAGGCGGCAAGCCGCTCTTCGAGCGCGCCCGGTCCGACGACGAGGATCGAGAGGTCCGCCAGCGCCGACAGGTCCGAATCGTTGACGAGGTGGAGCGGCAGGTCGAGGACGACGTCGCAGGCCTGCGGATCGCCATCGCCCAGCATGTCCCCGAGGTCGTCGGCCGAGAAACCGTGCGCCGAAGCGGTCCTCTCGACGAAGGTCAGGCCCTCTGGCATCGTCCGGGGGAGCCGCGCGACGCCGTCGTTCGGACCGGCGATCCGCAGGACAATGGCGGGTCGCCCGGAAATGGCGAGGGCGAAACCCGTGGTCAGGGCAGCGTGTGTCGCGGCCGCGCGACCGTCCAGTCCGTGAAAGGTGAAGAGCAATGGAGCGATCCCATTCCGCGAGGATGGAACGGAGCCTCGACGGCGCGGCGGACTTGGATCCGGCGACGACGGCAGGGCGGTTCCGATCAAGGAAATGGAATTATGCCACAGGTATAAAATTTTATCATCAGCATAGCAAGCCGCCGATGGAGCTTTCGGATCTCTTGGTTAACGAACTGGCGGCCGGCGCGGTGTTTCCGGGCGGGGCCTGCCAGGCGGCGCGAGAGATGCTCGGGCTGACGCAGCAAGACCTGGCGACATCGGCGCAGGTCAGTCGCAAGACCATCAACGACTTCGAGAACATGAAGACGGAACCGGGCGGTCGTATCCTTCGGGCGTTGCGCGAGACCTTGGAGGCGCAGGGAGCGCGCTTCTGCGTGCTCGGCGGGGCCGTCGGTGTCTACGTCGGCAGGCCATGCGCGGTGGACGGCACCTGATATCAACCCGGCCGGGTCGCGGGTCATCCATCCGGCCGCTCGAAGCTAGTGGTGGAAATCTGACGCTTGGTACCCATTCCTGACCGTCAGAGAAGGATGGGAAGCAGCTTGGCTGCTTTCAGTCGCAAGACGTTCATAAGCGGACCTAGGATGACCCGCAGTCTCCGGATGGACGGTCCAACCCATCGAATGGTCGAAGTTCGTTAAAGTCGGATGCCGACATCATCAGAGGCGATGCGACCGGCACGAAAGTGCTCTGCCTCGGGAGACAGCGTGATTCACGATTGCAAAGCCCCGGTCACGCGACATCTCGTGCTGGTCCGGCATGGCCAGAGCGTAGCCAACCGATCCGGCCTGTTCACGGGATTGCTGGACTCGCCCTTGACCGAGCAGGGCCGGAGGGAAGCCGAGGCAGCCGGCCGGCGTTTGGCAGAGTGCAACTGGCGCTTTTCCGCTGCCTTCACCTCGACGCTGACGCGGGCCGTCGTGAGCGGCCGGCTTATCCTCGATGCGCTCGGGCAACCCGGATCGGTCCCCCAAAGCTTCGCCGCGCTCGACGAGCGAGACTACGGCGACCTCAGCGGGCTCGACAAGATTGCCGCCGATGCGCGCTGGGGGGCGGAGCGGATCGAGACCTGGCGCCGCTCCTACGCCGAGGCGCCGCCGAACGGTGAGAGCCTGCGCGATACCGTCGCCCGCATCGTGCCATGCTACCTCCGAACCATCCTGCCGGCGGTCATGTGCGGGGACGTGCTCGTCGTCGCCCACGGCAATTGCCTGCGGGCGCTTGTCATGGCGCTTGAAGACCTGAGCCCCGCGGAGGTCGAGCACCTCGAACTCGCGACGGGCTCCGTCAGGATCTATGAGCTTGCTGCGGACACGACGATCACGGCCAGCTGGATCGACGGGTGAATCCGCCTGTCGCCCCCCCACAATGCGTCTCCGCAAACTCTGAGGGGGTCCTCATCTCATCTATTTCAGTGATGAAAAGCATCTAATCATTCCGCTGGAGTGAATGAACGGGACCTGGGATCCTCCGGCATCACATCGGAGCCATCCATGTCCGCGCCAAGACTTTTCTCCCACTCTCGTTCGACGCGTGCCTTGGCCGGCACGAGAGCCATCCTTCCGGGACTGGGCCTCTGCGTGGCGGTCACCGCCGCAGCGATCGGCTTCGAAGCCGCCCAGACGCATCTGTTCGGTCGTGCCTGGCTCGAAGCCCTGGTGCTGGCGATCCTGCTCGGCAGCGCGATCCGCACGATTTGGACCCCGTCGCAGCGTTTCTTTCCCGGCATCGCCTTCGGGGCCAAGACCGTGCTGGAGATCGCGGTCGTACTACTCGGCGCGTCGCTCAGCCTCGCGACGATCCTCGCCGCCGGACCGGGCCTGCTCTTCGGCATCGCGGGCGTCGTCGTGGCCGCGATCCTGTCGAGCTACGGCATCGGCCGAGCGCTCGGGCTGCATCCGCGCATGGCGATCCTCGTCGCATGCGGAAACTCGATCTGCGGCAACTCGGCGATCGCCGCCACGGCACCGGTGATCGGCGCCGACGGCGAGGACGTCGCCGCCTCCATCGCCTTCACCGCGGTGCTGGGCGTGCTGGTGGTGCTCGGCCTGCCGCTGCTGGTGCCGCTGCTCGGTCTGTCGCCGATGCAGTACGGCGTGCTTGCCGGCCTCACCGTCTACGCCGTGCCACAGGTCCTCGCCGCCACTGCGCCGGTCGCGGCGCTCAGCGTCCAGGTCGGAACCCTGGTGAAGCTCGTCCGGGTGCTGATGCTAGGCCCGGTCGTCCTGGTGCTTTCGCTCGGCGCAAGCCGGCTGCGCGAGGAGACCGACGAGGCCGCCCCCGGCGTCACCGCCGGCGACCGCCCGGCCCGCGGCGGCCTCGCGATCCACCGCCTGGTGCCGTGGTTCATCCTCGCCTTCCTTGCGCTCGCGGGCCTTCGCTCGGCCGGGCTGGTCCCGCAGGTTGCGCTCGCGCCGATGTCGGAGACCGCCAACGTGCTGACCGTGGTCTCGATGGCGGCGCTCGGCCTCGGGGTCGACGTGCGCAGCGTCGCCAAGGCCGGCGCGCGGGTGACCCTCGCGGTGGTCGCCTCGCTCCTTGCGCTGGGCGCCGTCAGCCTCGGCCTGATCCACGTGCTCGGCCTCGTCTGATCCGCGCTATGGCATCGATCCGAATTCTTGATGAAAGAACTGCCGTGACACGTTCGTCCCAATCTTCGTCCGAGGCGGTTGCGCAGGCGACGGGATGGTTGATGGGGCCGGGTCGCGAAGCGGCGGACGCGGCAGCCCTTCTCGACGGGTTCAGCGCGTGCCTCTCGGGGCTCGGCCTGCCACTGGCCCGCGCCACCACCCACGCGCCGACCCTGCATCCGTCGTTCCGGTGGGTGATGCGCGTCTGGCATCCAGGAGCGTCGAGCCTAGCCCTGCGTCGCCGCCACGGCATCGAGGGCACGCCGACCTTTCACGGCAACACCGTCGAGCACGTGGTCGAGACCCGTACCCCGTTCCGATACCGTCTCGACGGGGATGGGCCGCTGCCGTTTCCCGTGCTCGGCGAGCTTCGCGACGAGGGTCTGACCGACTACCTCATCGTGCCGCTGCGCGCCGCGCGTGGACGCATGGGCGCCGCCTCCTGGGCCACGGCGAGACCGGGCGGCTTCACGCTGATCGAGATCGACACGTTGCTGGCGCTGGTCGAGCCGTTCTCGCTGCTGTTCGAGATCAAAGCGCTCGACGACATGCTCGGCGCGGTGCTGAGCGCCTATGTCGGGCGCGACCCGGCACGGCAAATCCTGGCCGGCACAGTGCGGCGCGGCGATGTACGTCTGATGCGGGCCGCGATGATGCTGACTGACTTGCGCGGGTTCGGTGAACTGTCCGACCGGCAGAGCCCCGACCGTGTCGTGGCCGCCCTCAACCGGATGTTCGATGCCATCGTGCCAGCCATCGAGGCGGAAGGCGGCGAGGTGCTGAAGTATATCGGCGACGGGCTACTGGCCGTGTTCGATGCCGATCGCGACGAGGCCGCGGCGCGCCGTGCCGCCTTGCGTGCCGCCGAGGCCGCACTCGCTGCGCTTGCGACCCTGCGCGACGGTGACACAGCTGCCTTCGAGGTCGGCGTCGCACTTCATGTCGGCGAGGTCGCCTACGGCAATATCGGCGGCGGCGACCGGGTCGACTTCACGGCGATCGGCCGCGATCTCAACGTGCTCGCTCGCGTCGAGCGCCTGTGCAAGACCTACGACACGCCGCTGATCGCCACCGACACTTTCATCGACGGATTGGCGCATGCCCTCGAACCTCTCGGCACCGTCGCCCTGCGCGGTTTTTCAGAGCGTCACGCCCTGTTCGGGCTTCGCAGGACCGCGCCCGTCGGCGCGCCGGCGGCGTGACGCCAAGACGGCGTCCTTGATCGTCCCATCGGAGATTGAAACTTCTCAAATCATCGCGTTTGGAGATCATTCGTATCGCGAAAGACCGTTGGTGGGAATAAACCGCATCCCGTAGCATCTCCCTGGTCGCGAGGGATCGCGACGGGTCCGATGCCTTCGAACGCATCGACACCGACATTCTTAGGGGAGAGACCATGCACGGACTGGACAGACCGATGAACCGCCGCCTCGTCCTGGGTGGCCTAGGGCTCGGCAGCCTCGGCGCCGCCATACCGGCCTGGGCGGCGGGCTCGGTGAAGCTTCCGCTGCCTGGCGGCCCAGACGAGCGGACGCTGACCACGGCCTTTCCGGGCAAGGGCGAGATGATCCTTCAACGCACCCATCCGCCGCTGCTGGAGACGCCGTTCTCGGTATTCGACGAGGGCGTGTTCACCCCCAACGACCGCTTCTACGTGCGCTGGCACTGGGCCTCGATCCCGACCGAGGTCGATGCCGGCACCTTCCGGCTCAAGGTCCACGGTCATGTCGAGAAGGAACTCTCGCTCTCGCTCGACGCCATCGCCGGCCTGCCCCGCTTCGAGATCGCCGCGGTGAACCAGTGCTCGGGCAATTCACGCGGGCTGTTCGAGCCGCGTGTGCCCGGCGCGCAATGGGCCAACGGCTCGATGGGCAACGCCCGCTGGACCGGCGTGCGCCTCAAGGACGTGCTCGAAAAGGCCGGGGTGAAGGCCGGTGCCTTGCAGGTGCGCTTCAGCGGCCTCGACGAGCCCGTGGTCGACGACGCGCCGGACTTCAAGAAGTCGCTCGATCTCGACCACGCCAACAATGGCGAGGTGATGATCGCCTACGCGATGAACGGCGAGCAACTGCCGCTGCTCAACGGTTTCCCGCTCCGGCTCGTGGTGCCGGGCTGGTACTCGACCTACTGGGTCAAGATGCTGTCCGACATCGAGGTGTTGGACAAGCCCGACGACCAATATTGGATGAAGACCGCTTACCGCATTCCTGACGTGCCGGGCGCTAACATCAAGCCCGGTCAGACCGGCTTCAAGACGGTGCCGATCAACAGGATGGTGCCGCGCTCGTTCGTAACCAACCTGCAGGACGGCGCCAAGGTGGCGGCCGGAACGCCGGTGGCGTTGCGCGGCATCGCCTTCGGCGGCGATTGCGGGGTGAAGGCGGTCGAGTTCTCCGGCGACGGCGGGGCGACGTGGTTCCCGGCGCAGCTCGGCGCGGACGAGGGCCCCTACAGCTTCCGCCGCTTCGAGGGCAGCCTACCGGCGCTGGCCTCCGGCACCCACACGGTCCGGGTCCGCTGCACCAACACCAACGGCGTCGCGCAGCCCATGGACCGGGTCTGGAACGGCGCCGGCTTCATGCAGAACGGCATCGAGGCCGTGTCATTCCAGGCCGCTTGAGGAGAACAGCCATGAACCCGATCCGCCCTGCGGCCCTCATCGCCGCCCTCATACTGTCTCCCCCGGTGGCGCTCGCCGCTTCGGCTCCCGAGCCGATGCGCTTCAGCTCGCAATCGATCGAATTCCCGACTTCCGACCGGATCTTCCCGGACGGGCCGGGGGCCGAGGCGGTCAACAACAACTGCCTCGCCTGCCACTCGGCCGGGATGGTGCTGACCCAGCCCAAGCTCACGAAGGCGCAGTGGACCGAGACCGTGAACAAGATGGTTCACGTCTACAAGGCGCCCGTCGATCCGGCCGACGTGCAGACCATCGTCGATTACCTCACGGCGTTGAAGCCGACGCCCTGAACCCCCGAATCCCGAGGCCGCCGCGCTATTTCGCCGGCCTCGGGGAATAGACCGAGCCTTCCGGCATCTCCTCAGGGCGATGCACGGCCGGCCCGGCCTTGCACCACGGATTTCCGATTTCGAACCAGCCCTCGCGGCCGGCCTTTGGCCGCCGAACGAGTGCGCATGCCCGAGAGACCCGCTTCATGAACCATATCCGCACCAGCCTCCGCACCCTCCTCGCCGGAGCCGCCTTGCTCCTCGCCCAGGGCCAGCCCGGGTTCGCCGCCGGCTTCGACGGCGCGATCAAGAACAACGCCCTGGCGCTGAACGCCGCCGGGACTGTCGCCGCTGTGTCGAACAGCGAGGAGAGCGCCGTCGTCGTCTACGACGTCGCCAAGGGCACCGTGCTGCGCCGCCTCGACGGCTTCGTCACGCCGCGCAACATCGTGTTCGCACCGGACGGCGCCCGCTTCTACATCTCCGACAGCGGCACCGGCCGGATCACGGTCTACGAGACCGCCACCGGCAAGGAGGCCGGCGTTCTCGCCGCGGGCCCCGGCGCGTTCGGCACGGTGCTCTCGGCCGACGGGACCAAGCTCTACGTCAACAACGAGGCCGCGAGCACGCTGACCGTGTTCGACACCAAGACCATGCTCGCCGAGGCCGTGATCCCCGGCTTCGCGCAGCCGCGCCAGGGCGTGAAGCTGTCGCCGGACGGCAAGACCGTGTTCGTGACGAACTTCCTCGGCGACAAGATCACGTTGGTCGATACCGCCACCAACAAGATCACCGGCGAGATCGCCGGGTTCGACAAGCTGCGCGCCATCTCGATCACCAAGGACGGTAAGACGCTGTTTGCCGCCAACAGCGGCCGTAACACCATCGGCGTGGTCGATGTCGCCGCCCGTAAGGTCACCTCCGAGGTGGCAGTGGGCAAGGACCCCTACGGCGCCGCGCTGACCCCGGACGGGCGCTTCGTCTATTCGGGCAACCTGAAGGACAACTCGCTCTCGGTGATCGACACCGGCACCCTCAAGGTCGTCGCCACGGTGACCGGCCTGAACGAGCCGCGCCAGGCGATCGCGTTCTCGGCCGACAACGCCCACGCCTACGTCCTCAACCGCGACCTCAGCGTCGCCGTGGTGGACCGGGCGAAGAACGTAGTCGTCTCGACGATGAAGCCGTGAAGCGACGCGCGTCGGGGGCCTTATCGCCCCCGGCGCGTTCTCGTCGTCGACACGTCACGAACGCAGGACAAAAACCCCATGCTCGGCCTGTTCCAGCGCAAGGACCGCCTCATCGTCCACGGCGAGGCGCCCTACAATGCCGAGCCGCCGCTCGATCGCCTGCGGGCGGCCTTCCTCACCGACCAGGCCGACTTCTACGTCCGCAGCCACGGCGACATCCCGGACCTCGGCGACGACGGCTACCGCCTGACTGTCGACGGGATGGTCGCGACGCCCCTCGAATTGTCCGTCGCCGATCTGAAGGCACGCTTCGCGCACGTCACCGTCACGGCGGTGATGCAATGCGCCGGCAACCGCCGGGCCGACATGCTGGCTGTGGCCCCGGTCTCCGGCGACCCGTGGGCGCCCGGCGCCATCGGCAACGCGGAATGGACCGGGGTGCGGCTCGCCGACGTCCTGCACGCCGCCGGGATCGATGCGGGCGGTACGCGCCACGTCGCCTTCGAGAGCCACGACCGGATCGCGGACACGGACACGCGCTTCGGCGCCTCGATCCTACTCGCCAAGGCACTGGCCCCCGAGACGCTGCTCGCCTTCTCGATGAACGGCGAGCCTCTCGCCCCCGAGCACGGCCATCCCCTACGTGTGGTCGTTCCAGGATTTGCCGGCATCCGCAGCCCGAAATGGCTCGCCCGCATCACGGTGCAGGACCAGCCCTCCGACAATCCGATGCAGGCCGACGACTACAAGCTATTCCCGCCCGACGTGACGGCCGAGACCGCCGACCCGGCCCACGGCATCACCATCGAGGCGATGCCGCTCAACAGCGCGATCTGCGAGCCCGCCCGCGGCGCAGCGTTGAAGGCCGGCCGGCACGCGATCCGCGGCTACGCCATCGCCAGCGACCGCGCGGTCGCCCGCGTCGACGTCTCGACGGATGGCGGTCGCAGCTGGGCACAGGCCCGGATCGACCGCGATGCCGACGCGCCCTACGCCTGGACGTTCTGGGAGATCGACCGCGAGCTGACCGCGGGCGAACACGAACTCGCGGTGCGGGCCTGGGACTCCGCCGGCCAGACCCAGCCGGCGGCGCCCGACGACACCTGGAACTACAAGGGCTACCTCAGCGCCGCCTGGCACCGGGTACGGGTCACGGTGGCCTAACAGTCACGCCCAGAGCAGGGCGGTGGCCGCAAGGCCCGAGATCGCGATCAGCAAGGCCGCGATCCCGACGGTGAGGATGCGCGGCATCATCGGGATCTCGGCATCGGCGAGACGCGCCCGAATCGCCCGGTCCCGCCATGCGGCGCCGGCGAACGAGGCAAGCGCGCAGGCGATCAACGTGAGCGACAGCACCTTTAGCGGCCAGACCGCCAGCACCTCCCGCAGGAAGCGCTGCGCGGCCAGGCCGACGCCGAGGAAGGCGAGCCCGGTGCGAAGCCACGCCACGAAGGTGCGCTCGGCTGCCAGAACCGTCCGGTCCTCGGCGAGCCTCACCCGGGGATCGTCGGGGTGCACGGGTTTCGCAGGATCGCTCATCCGGCATCCGCCGTCGCGATCAGGTCGAGCAACGCGTCGGCGGCCCGGCTGCGGTAGCGCTCCTTGTGGCGCAGCACCCGGAACGGCCGGCTCGGCAGGGCGAACGCCGCCCGAACCAGGGTTCCGGCCCGAAGCGCTGCGGCGACCACGGTCTCGGACAGGACGGCGGCCCCGCCCCCGGCCTCGACGGCGGCGCGCACCGCCTCGTTAGAGGGCAGTTCGAGCGTGACCCGAAGCTGGGCGGCTGCGAGGCCGGCCGCACCCAGGGCCGCCTCGAAGGCCGAGCGGGTTCCCGATCCCGCCTCGCGCAGCACCCAGTCGGCCCCGGCGAGATTTTCGGGTTCGAGGTCGGTCGCCCCGGCGAAGGCATGGCCAGGGGCGACCACGAGGACCAGTTGGTCCTGCGCGATGGTGGTGCTCGCAAGCGTCGGGTCGTCGAGCGCCCCCTCGACGAAGCCGAGTTCGGCCTGCCCGGCGCGCACCGCGTCGGCGGCGTCGGTGGTGTTGCCCACCGCCAACCGGATAGCGATCTCAGGGTAGGCCCGGCGGAAGGCGACGAGGTGGCGAGGCAGCCAGTCGCTGGCGATGGTCTGGCTGGCGTAGAGCGCCAGCGTCCCGCGCCGCAGGCCGCTGAGGTCGGCGAGCACCAGTTCGGCCGCGTCGGCGCGGGCAAGCACGGCGCGGGCCTCGACGAGGAACACGCGCCCCGCCTCGGTCAACTCGATCCCGCGGCCGACCCGGTGAAACAGCTTCGTCGCGTGCCGCCCCTCGATGTTGGCGATCGCCGTGCTGACCGCCGACTGGACGAGGTTCAGCGCCTCGGCAGCCCGCGTCACGTGCTGCCGCTCGGCCACCGCCACGAAGATGCGGAGCTGGTCGAGGGTCACGGCTGCCGACGATCAGGCGCGAGGCCACGCACCTGCGCATCGACCGCCTGCGCGACAGTGAGCAGCCGGGCCTCATCAGTTCGACCGGTGACGACGTAGGACATGCCGCCATCGACCCAGGAGAAGGCGGCGACATCGCCCTCGCGAGCGAAGCGGAAGAGCGTTCGCCCATCGCCGTCTCCGACACGGCTGTAGAGCGACAGGCGGGTTCCGCGGTCGTCGTCGTACATTAGCATCGCTGCGGATTCGGCGCCGGCCGGCAGCAGCCGCCCGCCCATCAGGCGAAACCCTTGGGCCGCGAGATCGGGGGCCGCGACCGCGTGACCGAGGCGCTTCGAGAGCCACGTCACGAGGTGGAGCTTCTCGTCGGCGCGCACCTCCACCGGATGCACCACCTCGACCACGAAGGTGCGAAAGGCCGCGACCGCGTCCTGCGTCGCCGGTGCCTCCGCCACCATCGCCGTCGCGGGTCCGCCGCGCAGGGCATGGCCAACCCAGCCGCCGGCACCGCCGAGCGCAAGGCAGAGCACGGCTGCAGCTGCCATGGGGAACCAGCCCCCGCCGACGAACCGACGTCGCGGGCGAATGTTGGCCACCCGGAGCCGCGCCGGGATCGCCTCCTCGGCGATCGGCGCGAGGCGGGCACGCAGGCGCTCGCGCAGGGCGCGATCCGCCGAGACCTCGGCCGCACGCGCGGGTTTTCCTTTGAGCCATGCCTCGACCAGCGCCTGCCGCTCCGGTTCGAGGCGGCCGTCGATCAGGCCGTGCAGGTCGTCCTCGCCGACCGGGCGTGGATCCCCGCTCATTTCACCCTCCTCAAGAGGCCGGTCCGGCCAGTTTCCAGAAAACTTCGCATCCGTGTCCGCGCCCGGCTTAAGCGCGACATCACCGTGCCGAGCGGTACCCCGAGCACCTGGGCCGCCTCGGCATAAGACAGATCCTCCACCGCGACGAGCAGCAGCACCGAGCGCTGTTCCTCGGGCAGGGTGTCGAGCCCGGCGAGTACGTCGTGGCCTCCCAACGCGGCTTCCGGGTCGATACCCGGATCGGGCACCTGCTCCAGTGCTTCCGCGCCGACATCGACGCCGCGCCGGCCCCGGCGCCGGACGGCGCCGAGGAACAGATTGCGCTCGATCGTGAACAGCCACGCCCGCAAGTCGCCGTCGCGGCGACGCCCGGACCAGGCGGACAATGCCCGCTCCAGCGTGTCCTGAACGAGGTCGTCGGCCGCCTCGCGGTCCCGCAACAGCGCGACGGCGTAGCGCCGCAACGCCGGGATCTGCGGTTCGATGAGGGCGGCGATCTCGTCCAACGACGTTTCCCGGTCAGAGGGGGCCGATCAAGGCATTCACCGATCAAGGCTTGGCGATGTGCCACGCGCCGTTGAGGAAGCCGTCGCCGGTGATGTCGCCGGGCTTGGTGTCCTTGGCAAAGGTGTAGAGCGGCTTGCCCTTGTAGGCCCACTGCATCGTGCCGTCGTCCCGCGTCACCATCGTCCAGTCGCCGCTGGCGGCCGAGCCGGAGGCGGCCATCAGGGCCGGCCAGTTGGTGGCGCAGGGGCCGTTGCACATCGACTTGCCGCCCATGTCCTTGTCGAAGGTGTAGAGGGTCATGCTCTTGGCATCGACGAGCGCCGGCCCCTTGGCGGTCTCGGCCGTCATGGCAGGCGCGGCGGCCTGGGCGGCTAAGGCGGAGAAGGCGACAGCCGCGAAGGCGGCGCGGATCAGCAGAGTGCGCATGGGTGAGGTCTCCCGCGGTCGAGCATGACCGCATCGGGAGGGATGCCGAAGAGGCGCCTCTATTCCACGCGTCTTCTCGACGACAGATCACGAAGGCGTGAACGGGCTCTCAGCCACATCCGCGGAATAAAGCCGCGCCCCAGGCATCCTTCCCATCGACACCGGATCAAAAGGAAGCCGCATGCGCGGAGCACTGGGATTTGCCGTGACGGCGGCGCTGATGGCGAGCGGCCTCGTCGGCGGCCGGATGATGATGCGCCCGACCTTGGCCGCCACCGAGCCAGCGGCAGCTCCGTCCGCGTCCTTCGACGCGATGATGGCGCAGTCGATGGCGCAGATGCATGCCGACATGATGGTCCCGCCCTCGGGCGACCCCGACCGCGACTTCGCCGCGATGATGATCCCGCACCACGAAGGCGCGATCGCGATGGCGAAGGCAGAGCTGCTCCACGGCAAGGATCCGGTCCTGCGCCGCCTCGCGCAGGGGATCGTCGTCGAGCAGGGCCAGGAGATCGATGTGATGCGCCGCGCGCTCGCCGATCGCCCCGCGATGCCGGGTCGGTCCGCCGGCGCCCCTCCCGTTCACCACCATGGCGCGGCACCTGCCGCCGAGATGCCTTCGGAGCACCGCCGATGAAGACCGCCCTGACCGTTCTCGCCCTTGTGCTGCTCTCCGGCTCGGCCTTCGCCGGGCAGGCTCCGGGCCCCGCCTCGGCGCCCGACGTGCCCATCAGCAGCAAAGACCGGTTCTACACCTCCGATCAGTTCTCCAATACGGTCTCTGTGGTCGATCCCGCCGCCAACACCCTGCTCGGGGTGATCCGGCTCGGCGACCCGACGCCGATAAACCTGAGCCCGCTCTATCGCGGGCAGCTTCTGGTTCACGGCATGGGCTTCTCGCCGGACCACAGGACCCTGCTCGCGGTCTCGATCGGTTCGAACTCCGTGAGCTTCATCGACACGGCGACCAACGCGGTCCGCCACACCGCCTATGTCGGCCGCTCGCCGCACGAAGCCTTCTTCACGCCGGACGGCCGAGAGGTCTGGGTGAGCGTGCGCGGCGAGGACTATATCGCCGTGCTCGATGCCGCGACCGCCATGGAGACCCGCCGGATCACCGTACCGAACGGGCCGGGCATGACGATCTTCTCGCCGGACGGCACCTACGGTTACGTCTGCTCCAGCTTCAGCCCCGAGACCGTCGTCATCGACATCAAGACCCACGCCATCGTCGGCCGCGTGAAGCAGGAGAGCCCGTTCTGCCCCGACATCGCCGCCACGCCGGACGGCAAGCAGGTGTGGTTCACCCTCAAGGATGTCGGCCGGACCCAGGTGTTTTCGGCGCGTCCGCCATTCGCGCCGCTGAAGACGATCGAGACCGGGCCGATTACCAACCACGTCAACATCGTCTCGACCAAGGCCGGCCAGTTCGCCTATGTGACGATTGGCGGCCTGAACCAGGTCAAGGTGTTCCGCACCGACGATTTCTCCCAGCTCGCAACGATCCCGACCGGCGCCCTGCCGCACGGGCTCTGGCCCTCGGGCGACGGCAGCCGGGTCTATGTCGGCCTGGAGAACGCCGACAAGGCCGCGGTGATCGACACCGCGTCGAACACGGTGATCGCCGAGGTGCCGATCGGCCAGGGTCCGCAGGGCGTCGCCTACGTCCCGAACGCCGTGCCGGAGGGGGACGGAAAGCAGAACCTCCAAGCGCTGGGCGCAGCCGACAAGACCAGCGCGCTGACGCTCGCGGGTACCGATGGCAAGCCGGCGACGCAGGTAACCCTGTTCGACCAGGGCGTGTTGCAGACGCTGCAGGCCGCGGTAACGGGACTGCCCTCGAAGATGCCGTTCGTGCTGGCGCTGGCCGCCGACTCGAAGGGCGCGACCGGCCTGGAGCCGCTCGCCGCCTTCATGACCAACCCGGCCGGCGCGGCCATCGTCAACGCGATCGGCCCGATCCGCCAGATCACCCGCACGGATGCCGGCGCGAGCCGGCGCTACCTCGTGGTGGTCTCGGGAAAGCCCGGTGAACTCGGCGGCGTCGTCCAGATGCAGACTGTGGATTGAACGGGCGGCCTCACGAGCGCGGGAAGCGGGAATCCGAGAGCATGCGTTCGCAGCGCGCGTCCGGCTGCAACGTCTGCTTTCAAGGCCGCCATTGGCTCGCTTCTATGACCGAGTAGGTGAAGGTTTTCGGATGCTGGCCGGCGCAGGTCATGCGGCTGGGCTGAGGGCCGGCGTCCGCAAACCGCCCAAGCACGAACCCGCGATGGTGTGAGCGCACCGCCTATGGGGATTCGAAGATCTGCGGACTGAGCGCGGGGTCAGGCGGGGGGGTGGAGCTGCCCCTGGCGGGCGGGGTGGGGCGGCCAACACACGGGTTTCGACGCGCCTGCGGGGGCGTGGCGCAGCGGCGGCGGGCCGGAGGAGCGACGATCGGCACGATGGCGATGGCCACGGCCGGGGTCGGCACGCGGCGGCTCGCTGGCCGAAGCGACGCAGCTTCGACGCGGGGCTGGACTGGATCAGGCCGGGTCACGACGCCCTCATCGCGGAGGAGCGCGGCGCGGTGGGGGGGGCGCGCGGCTGAGCCGGGCTCGGGATGGCCGCGATGATGATCATGCGCCCGCCGCAGCACGGGCACGCCGGGCGCCACGCCGACGATCGCTCCGCCGCCTCAGTCTCGGTCGGTGGCGGGACGGCGAGCAGGTCCCTGGCGCGGGCGAGGTTGGCCTTGCGGCCAGCGCTGGCGAGCAGGCCATAGTGCCGGATGCGGTGGAAGCCCTTGGGCAGGACGTGGAGCAGGACGCGCCGGATGAACTCGTGCGTGCTCAGCGTCAGGGTCCCGTAGCGCTCAGGCCCGTCGCGACGGTAGTCTTTGATGCGGAAGGTGACGCCGGTCCCGTCGAACGCCACCAGCCGGCCATTCGAGATCGCCACGCGGTGGGTGTAGCGCGACAGGTAGGCCAGCACCGCCGCGGGACCAGCGAAGGGCGGTTTGGCGTAGACGACCCAGCGCGTCGTCTGGATCGGTGCGAGGTAGCGCCGGAAGGCGCGGCGGTCGGTCAACGGCGCCAGACTGCCGAAGAAGTCGAGCCGTCCAGCGTCGTGCAGGGCGATCAGCCCCGCCAGGAAGAGGCGGCGGAACAGCTTGGCCAGCACCCGCACCGGCAGGAGGAAGGCGGGGCGCGATGACACCCACCGCGCGGTCGCGCGAGAGGCCGCCGCCCGGCACGATCGTGTGCAGGTGGGGATGATGCGTCAGCGCCGAGCCCCAGGTGTGGAGCACCGCGGTCAGCCCGATCTTCGCGCCGAGGTGCTTCGGGTCGGCGGCGATGGTCAGCATCGTCTCGGAGGCGGCCCGGAACAGCAGGTCGTAGACGGCGACCTTGTTCTGCAGGGCGATGTCGGCGACCTGGGCCGGGAGCGTGAAGACGACGTGGAAGTAGCCCACCGGCAGCAGGTCGGCCTCACGCGCGGCCAGCCACGCGCGAGCGGCCGCCCTTTGGCATTTGGGGCAGTGCCGGTTGCGGCAGGAGTTGTAGGCGATGCGCGTGTGGCCGCAGTCGCCGCAGCCCTCGACATGACCACCGAGGGAGGCGGTGCGGCACCGCTCGATGGCCGCCATCACCTTGAGCTGGGGCAGGCTCAGGTGCCCGGCCTGGGTCGCCCGGTAGGCCGGCCCGGCAGCGCGGAAGACGTCGGCGACCTCCAGCGCGGGTCGAACGCCGAGTCAGCCGGTTGTGCTCTGTCCTTCCATCAGCAGCGCGAGGCGCTCCGGCGGCCCGGTGACGGCGCGGATCGTCTTGGTCGCGACCCGGGCGTAGAGCGCGGTGGCGTCGAGCTTGGCGTGTCCGAGCAGCACCTGGATGACGCGGATGTCGACGTCCTGTTCGAGCAGGTGGGTGGCGAAGCTGTGGCGCAGGGTATGGGGCGTCACCAGCTTGCGCAGGCCGGCGGCGTCGGCGGCCTCGTGCACGGCGCTGTTGATCTGGCGGGTCGAGATCGGCTCGACGGGGCTCCGGCCCGGGAACAGCCACCCGTGCGGCAGCATCACGCCGCGGCGCCGGCCATCGCGCCACCCCAGCCGGAGCAGCCCCAGCAACTGCGGAGACAGCATGGCGTTGCGGTCCTTGCGGCCCTTGCCCTGCTCGACCCGGATCAGCATGCGGGTGCTGTCGATGTCGTCGACCTTGAGGGCGGCCACCTCCGAGACGCGCAGGCCCGCGCCGTAGGCGGTGCCGAGCGCCGCCTTGTACTTCAGCCCCGGCGTCGCTTCGAGCAGCCGGCCGACCTCCGCGACGCTGAGCACGTCCGGGAGCTTGCGGGGCTGGCGCACCAGGACGAAGCGACGCGACAGGTCCGGCCGGTCGAGGGTGACGGTGAAGAGGAAGCGCAGCGCCGACACGGATCCGTTGACGGTGGGCGGCTGGACGCCAGTCTCGGCCTGATGGACCTGGAAGCGGCGGATGTCCTCGGGCGTCGCGCTGTCGGGCGAGCGTTCGAGGAAGGCGGCGAAGCTTCGGACGCAGCGGATGTAGTCGCGCTGGGTCTCCTGCCGCAGGCCGCGCAGGCGCATGTCGTCGAGCATGCGCTGGCGCAGCGGGCTAACGGATGAACAGGGGGACGTGAGGGTCGGCTGGGACATCGGGGCCTGCTCCAAGATGACGGTGATCCATCATGCTGGGAGCCCGGCCCGGACCCGCTCAACTGTTCATCGACGCTCGGCGCCCGCACTCAACCTCCCCGAAGGGCCCATCCCGCGAAGCGGGTTCGTGCATGGGTCGAAAGCAGCCCCGCGCGGTGGGTACCAACCGTCAGATTTCGACCACTAGGTGCCGGCCCTGGCGAAGGCGACGAGATCCGCGGGATCGATGCTCTCCGCATCGGCCCGGAGAAAGATCATCGTCTCGGTCAACCAGGGGGAGGCGAGGCGGTGACGGATCTCGGCCGGGCGGTCGAGATCGTGCCGCCGCAGCACGCCCACGAGCTGTGTGCGGCCGGTTCCGTCGGCCAGGAGGATGATATCCTGCGCCGTACGGACGATCTTCAGGTGGAACCCCTCGGATTCGTTCACGAAGTCCATGACGTTCCCGTCGACCGGATCCTCATCCCCGAGCGATGCGACATATCGGGCGACGAAAAGGACGATTTCCGGCCCGGACATCGTCCTGGTGTGCGACCGGCCACGCGCGGCATAAGGCGACCTCGTCGAATGGACGCGGCGGGCGGGTGAGAGCCCCGGAGTCTCGATCTCACAGAGGAAGTCGCCCCAGGGGCGGACAAGCTCCTTGACGATCAGGTTCCAGTGGCCGTCGCGGGCGAAGCCGATCGCATTGCCGCATTCGCCCTCGAAAAGCATGAGGACGGGCGTGCCCTGGACCAATAATCTGACCACGCGCCGCCCCTCCCCATCGACACGGCGCGTGATGAGCATGCCGTCGCCGAGGCGGTGTTCGCTGTACCGCCTGTCCGGGGCCCTCTTGGCGGCCGGGATGACGATCGCCAAGAGGGTGATGTCGTCGAAGAGTCGGTTGCGTCGCATGGTACGGGCGGTACTGGGCATGGTCGCTCCTGGAACGGGTGAGAGTGTCTTGGTCTGGTTTTCGGCGTCACCGCCGCAGGATGGTTGACCCTCGTCCATCGACCTTTTTCGCCCGCGGAACGCCTTCATCGACGCCGTCACGGTGCCAGGGCCGGCCTAGTGGGGGCTTCGTCCCACGCAGGGTGGCCCGGGAGGCCGGATTACCCCGTCGAATCCGGTTTCTCGGGGGGGAATGCGTCGGGCTTGATCTGTTCCGGCACCGTGTAGTGGGTGCCGTCGTAGGCAAGTCGGCCTGTGTTACGCAGTCGCCGCATCGCCGCCAGCAAAGTGTTGTCACGCTGTTCGCTCACGCGACCGCCGTCCGGTTTCCGCAGCTCTTCCAGAAGCTGCAGCGAGGTCAGCGGACCCGCCTTCCTGACGGCATCGAAAGCCGCAAGGCCGGCACCGCGAAGGGCCCGGGTCTGCGTTGGTGCGACGGAGCGAGTGGAGTTCTTAGCGACCCTCTTCTTCGCCGCGGCAGCTTTCTTCACGGGCGACTTGACCGTCTGCATCCGGATGCCCGGCACGGTCTGCAGCCAATCCGCGAAGGGCTTGCGACCCCATTTCGCCCCGTCCATGTGCGCCACGACGATAAGATCATGGAGCGGTCGTTGAGCCACGTCCCTCCAGAAAGCCTCTGCGTGCTCCCTATCGTTTTCCGTATCATTCATCGCCTTCTCCTCCATCCCGTCATGCGTGACACTGGCGGCAACGTTAGTCTAGCGGCCAGGCGCAAGGCCTTATCGTACGATAAAGTTGTCAACAGCTATCTTCAGGACGTCCAGCAAACGTCATGCCGGCGGCGGACGTTAGCTGGGATGATAGCGCGGGTCGCGATCTTCGGCCACCGCTTCGCTGTTTCGGAACGGCCCCCGCTCTGCGACTGGCACGAAGCCCAGGTCGTTGGGGGCGGGCCGGTCGTTCCAGGGTCGCTTGCCAGGTATGCCCAACGACCTGGCCTTCCCCGCATCTCAGCCGCCGTCCTGCTTTGAGCTGCCGGAAGCGCCGTCTTGACCGGCGCCCCCCTGCCTGAATCCATGGCGCGACCCATGGAAACGGAGAGTACGAATGTTTCGGCCGCCCTCGATCTTCCACGCTGGACGCAAGTTGTCCGAACTTCGGCGTCACCTCGAAACCGCCGGCCATCCCATCTCGATGGAGGCCGCGCGGTCGGTCATGGCGCAAGCGTGGGGATGGATGTCGTGGGCGGAACTGACAGCCGCACTGGAGACCCCGGGCGAGCCTTCAAAATTCGACGAGGACCTGATCGGGCCCGTAGCCCGTCGGGGAGTGATGAACAGGCATAACCTGCGCGTGTACGGGAGACGATGCTCGACTGCCGCCCTTGCTGTGCGTCGCGAGCTTGGTCTGCCGTCCGAGATGGCCCTGTCGCTCTGCGCCATCGTGCGATTCACGGGGCGGCACGAGCCCGATCCCGAGGCGCAGGAAAGGGCGCTTTCCGTCTGCCGGAAGCGGAACCTTCCCGCGAAGGCAGACGGGTCGTCCTATTTGGAGGTTTGGCGTACGCCCGAGCAATTCCGCGAGGATTATCGGCTCGGTTGCCAGCCGCCGTCGCCGGAGTGGCAGGGCTTCCTGAACGATATCGTCGCCCATCGGGACAAGCGTCCGACACTGCCCCCGCATCGACCGCGGTGACGCGTTCGCAGGCCTGAGATTTGGCCGCCATGAAGCGCCATGTTGCTCAATCCCGGATAACGCCGAGAATTTGATCAAGACCCTATGGGGATCGGCGATTGTTGGTCAATTTTCTTTCGAATCATTATTGATAACCCTTCCAGCGCATCTGCAACAGTATTGCTCCGCGGTCGGTTATCACGTGATGGCCCCGCCTGAGCGGTGTGCGCAGCGAAAGGATCGATGCGGCCGGCTATCACATGGCCGCGCTCAAGCGTATGCAGTGACAGCTCCATGTTTCTTCGACCGAGATGAAAGAGAAAATTTTTGGGCGGATTATCGCAGATGGCTCATAAGCAGAGGCTTGGGGGCCATCTCAGATTAACCTCCCAAATGTTTTCCCTCTATGATATCCATCTGATTGGGTTGATCTTTTTCAACCGCCATGAAATTCGAGCCCCCCACTTGGGGCGCTTGCGATTCAGGGCGCAGCTCCAGCTTTTCTCGTGCACGCGCTTTCTGCACGTCAATACCGGCGATCTTCACAGGTCGCTCCATGCGGCGGGCATACGCTTGAAGGAGTGCGTAAAGGTAGCTGCCGAAAGCCCGGAATAGGCGCGCTCAAAAAGGGCCAGAAGCTCAGGGCGCGGGCCCGTTAGAACGGCTCAACAACTTGATCGCCCTTGCGCTTGCAGGCACGGTCACGTTCTGGTCTGTCGTGGTGCGTTGCTACATCTTTGCATTCGGTAGTCCGCGCCCCAGCTGATGCCGCTTGGGATCAGCATCCAAAGGTCTTACCACACTTCTACTGTCTACCGGCTGAGTTGCCCTGCCGACACGATCGTGTCGACGGTCTCGCATCATTCCTCGACCATTATCAATCGATTGCTGCGCAGCTACCGGCGCGGGCTGTTCGACATCGCCATCGTGGCGGACCTGCCACCCAGCACGACGCTCTGAAGCGGTCATTCAACTCCCAGCATCGTCAACCATGACGCCCTGCACCTCGACTTGGCCACGGCGCTGGAGCTGAAGGGCCACGATCCAACACAGGGCCGCCCAAGCCGAACCCACGCACCAACCCGCGAGCACGTCCGTGGCGTAATGCACTCCGAGGTAGACCCGGCTCAGCCCGACCACGATCGACAGGAAGACCGCGCATCCCGTGAAGTACGCCTTCAGGCGAGCATCCGCGGCGACGCGCGTCATGAGCGCGCCGAGCGTCAGGAAGGTCACCGCGGAGAGCATGGCATGGCTGCTGGGAAAGCTGGACGTGAAGACCTGGATGCCGTCGGGCATGTCCGGACGGGGCCGGCTGAAGAACAGCTTCAGCCCGAAGCTGACGACCGTTCCCCCGAGGATCGAGCCCACCAGCAGTAGGGCGGCCCCTCGCTTGCGGATCAGGAGCAGGTAGCCGACGACGCTCGCCAGGAGGAAGCAGAGCACGACCATGCTGCCCAACGCGGTCACGTCACGGGCCATCTCGTGGAGCCAGGCCGGGCCTATCGCGTCCGTTGCGCCGACGGGGCGGAAGACGTGGGCGATGCGGGTGTCGAAGGCCGTCGTGTCGCCCTCCATGACTTCCTCGGCAAGGAGGCCGAAGCCGAGGATGAGGGCTGCGACGCAGAACAGCGCCGCGATGAGGCCGATCTCCCTCTTGCCGAGACGCGCGACGATGCCCGCAGGGTTGGGCGAAGTGGCTCGGTTCATCGATCCTGGTTCCTGGCCGGTGAGGGGTCGCAAATTCGATGGGGTACGATGGCTAACCCCGGGGCGACGAACCCGTCCCGTCACCGGGCGCGACGAACCCTCCGATAGCGAAGGCAAGCCGGACGCGCGGCACCGGACGATCGCGATGAAGGCGATACCGGATGCCGTGCCCATCGGGGCCGGACCGCCCTTTCGTGGTCGCGTCCACCGCAACGCCCACGATGGGCCTTATCGTTCGCGTCCCGGCGATGCCTCGCGTTGCAGGGCCGCGGCGCCGGGCATCAGGACATCGTCGCGTCCGCGCCCGGATGCCGCCCAGCCCTTTGGGGCAGCAGGACGATAAGGGCGACGATGAAGGCCGCGATGACAGCGGAGGCGAGAGGCCGGCTGAGGTCCAGCCCCCCGTCGGCGGCCGGCTTGTCGAGGAAGTCGCCCACCATGGCACCGAGCGGCCGCGTCAGGATGAAGGCCGCCCAGAACAGCGCGACACGCGACACCGAGATCCGGTAGTAGAGTACGATGACCACCGCGACGCCGCCCGCGAACACGAGGGCCCCGCCCTGGTAGCCGAGCCCGCCCGTGTCCGCGAGCCAATCGCCGAGCGCCGTCCCCAGCGTCTGGGAGAAGGTGATGGCCCCCCAGTAGAACGCCTCGACCCTAGGGGTCGAGACCGTATCCACCGATACGGTGCCCTCGGATGCGTACCAGAGCCAGAGCACGGCCGCGAGGCAGGCGAGGAGCAGGGTCGACCCGCCGGTGTATCCGATGCCGAGCGAACGGTCGGCGAAGTCCGCCATGGTGGTGCCGAAGGTGGTCGAGGCGACGATGGTGGACCAGTAGAGGACGGGGTTGAACCGTCTCGCCATGATTTGCGCGACCACGAGGCCGAGCAGCACCACGGCAAACAGTAGGGTGCCGGCGAGGTAGCCCCAGTTGAGCGTCATGGTGACGGTATCGCCGCCGGTCTCGCCAAGGGTGGTGGCCAGGATCTTGATGACCCAGAAGCCGAGCGTGACCTCCGGGACCTTGCTCAAGGTGCGCTCAAGGGTGCCGTTCATCGGGTAGGATCCTTCGGCTGGAGGAGGCCATCAGGCGGCGTCGACGCCGACCGCATGGCGACCGGCACGCTGTGGGATGAGGAGCACGAGCACCACCATGACGAGCGCCAGCACCCCGGAGATCGTGATGTCGTCGATGCCCAGGCCACCCGAAGCGGCTGGCTTGTCGAACGAGTTGGCGAGGGTGGCGCCGAGCGGCCGCGTCAGGACGAAGGCGATCCAGAACAGCAGCGGCCGTGATACGCGCGTCCGCAGATACAGCGCCGTAACGACGGCGAGCGCGAGGACGATCAGGAACGCGCTACCATTGTACCCGAGGCCGGTGCTGTCAGCCATCCAGTCGCCCAGCGCGGTGCCGAGCGTCTGCGAGAACATGATCGTGGCCCAGTAGAACCCTTCCGCCTGCGGGGTCCGCACCGATTCCACGGCGACGGTGCCCAGGGTGCGCTTCCAGAACAGGAGGGTCGCGACGACCGAGGCGAGGAGGACCAGCGATCCGCCGAGGTAGCCGATGCCGAGGGATCGGTCGCAGAAGTCCGCCAGCGTCGTGCCGGCGAGCGTCGTCGCGGTGATCACGGCCCAGTACAGGGTGGGATGGAAGCGGGATGCCCGGATCTGCGCCGCGAGCAGCACGGCCAATAAGGTCCCGAAGATCGCCGTGCCCGTGAGATAGCCCAGGCCGAGCGTCAGGGCGACGGCGTTGCCGCCGACCTCGCCAAGCGTGGTGGCCACGATCTTGATCGCCCAGAACCCGACGGTGGCTTCCGGCACCTTGCCGGGTTCCATGGGGGCGGGTCGCTCGGTTCGTCGCATGGGGATGCCTTGTGAGTGGCCGGCGTTGGTTCAGGCGACCTGCATCCGGTCGATGACCGCGAGCAGCTCGTCGACCGCGCGGCGGCAGGTGACGGGGTCGGGAGGCGACGCCCGCAGCGCGTCGAGGGCGCCGTCGATGGCCTTGTCCACGACGTGCCAATCGACGGCCGCGCGCGGTCTCAGACCCGCCTCGGCCCCGTCCCAGGACAGTTCGAGGTCCTTAATCCGCGCCTTCGCGGCCGGAAGGTCGTCCCGGTCGGCGAGGGCCTTCACCTCGACGACGATGGCCCGGAACTTCGAGAGGTCGCCGAGCTTCGACGCGGCAGGCGTAGCCGGTGTCGCGCCGGCATCCTGCACCGCCAGCAGGACCAGGGCGGCGGCGTTGCCGCCGACGATCGCGGCGGCCACCGTGGCAAGGATTATCGTTCGCATGGACTTCGCTCCGGCTCGTGTGGCGTCAGGTGGAGGGAAAAGGGAGGGCGTTCGGACCGCTCGCGGGGAAAGTTCAGCCCCCGCGCAGTCCCTCGGGCTCGCGCGATCGCGGGACCAGGCTCAGGGCCCCCACCAAGGCGACGATGACCGCGAGGAAAACGAGGCTGGTATGGGCCGTGCCGAACCCAAGCCCCCCGTACTCACGGGCCTGCGAGAGGAGATCGCCCAAAGACGCGCCGAGCGGCCGCGTGACGATGTAGGCGAGCCAGAAGGTCGCCATCGGGTTCGCGCCGAGGCTACGGGCGAGCGCGAGGGCGGCCAGGACCGTGCCGAAGATGACGACGCCGAGATTGAAGCCGAGACCGAGCGCCTCCGTGGCGAGGTCGCCCGCCGCCGTCCCGAGCGCGAAGGTCAGGAGGATGGCGAGCCAATAGAACGCCTCGCGCCGGCGGGTCACGATGGCATGGATCGAAAGGGTCTTCTCGGTCGCGAACCAGACGGCGAACACCGCCGCGAGGGCACACGCGAACACGCCCGTGCTCACGAAGAGGCTGACGCCGAGCTTGTCGGTGAGGATGTCGGTGACCTGCGTGCCGACCACGCTGACGAGAACCACGGTCACCCAATAGATCCAGGGCACGTAGCGCCGCTCACGGACCTGCAGGGCGAGGGCCCCGGCGAGGAGGGTGGCCGTGATCGCGGTCGTGGTCGCAGCGCCGAGGCCCACGTTGACGGCGAGGTAGTCGGCACCGGTCTCGCCGACCGTCGTCGAGAGGATCTTGATGACCCAGAAGGCCGCGGTGACCTCCGGGACCTTGTTCAGGATCCGGCCCTGTATCCCGCCCATTGCCGACTCCCGTCCGTCGTCGTGGTGGCGAGTGATAGCCGGCCAGAATGAGGACAGAATGAGCGCAGGCCCCGGGGAGCGCAGGGAAGTTCTCAGGCCTGCGAACAGACCACCGCTATAACCCCTTGCCCGTCGCGGCGGTTCTCGACCGTCAGTCTCAAGCCGTTTCGCTCCGCGCCGCGGCGAGCGATCGCCAAGCCGAGACCGGTTCCCTCGATCCCCGGCGGCGCAGCCCGGAAGAAGCGGTCGAAGAGACGCGATGCGCTGCCCGGCGGCAGGCCGCAGCCGGTATCGCACACCGACACGACGGCCTCCCCATCGACGAGCCGGAGCGTGACGTCGACCTGCCCCCCCGCCGGGGTGTAACGCAGGGCGTTGTCGATCAGATTGGCGAAAAGGGTCGCCAACTCGTCGCCATCGGCGGGAATCCGCGCAGGCGCCTCGATCTCCACGCCGAGGTCGATGTCCTTGCCCTGCGCGATTACGACATGGTCGGCGACGCAGTCCAGAAGCAGCTGTCCAAGGTCGACGGACCCTCGACCTTCCGCGATGTCGTCGTCGAGGCGGGCGAGGCGGAGGAGCTGATCCACCAGGCGGCTCGCGCGATTGATGCCCCCCGCGAGCGCCGTGCGGCGCTCGCCATCATCCCCGACGAGGGCGTCGATCTGGATCTGCATCGCGGCGAGCGGCGTGCGCAGCTCGTGCGCCGCGTCGGCGACGAATCGTTTTTGGGCGTCGAGCGCGGCCTGCAGACGGAGGATCAGGCCGTTCATGGCCTCGACCAGCGGCGCGACCTCCGCCGGCACGCCACGCGCGGCTAGCGGGCCGTTCGCCGTCGCGCCCCGCCCCGCCAGGTCCTGCACCAGATCGTCCAGCCGCCCGAGGACCCGGTTCATCGCCCACCCGACCACGATCCACGACAGCGGGATCAGGAGGAGCAGGGGGGCCAAGGCTCCAAGTGCCGCGTGCCGGGCGAACTCGGTCCTGACCACCTCGCGTTGCGCGACCCGGACCATCGTGGTGCCGTTGGCCGTCGCATAGGTGCGCCAGGTTTCCCCGCCCATGACAATGTCCGCGTAGCCGGTGCGCTCGGGCCGCCGTTCGTCGACGCCGCGGTCGCTGCGTAGGAGCTGCCCGTCCTTCCAGATCGTGACGGCGAGCTGGTCCTCCGGATCCTGGTCGGCGGCCGGTGGGGCGTCCGCGTCCGGGAGTCCGGAGCCGGCGTTGAGGGCGACCTGACGCAACTGCCCGTCGAGGAAATCGGATGCTTCCCTTTGCGCCAGGACGTAGGCCGCGAGCATGGCGGCAAGGCCGATGCCGGCGAGAAGGGCTGTCATCCACCCGAGCGCGGTCCGGCGCAGGGAAACGGGCCTCATGGCTTGGGCACCATCCAGCCGGCGCCGCGGACGTTGAGGATCGCGCCCTTGCCGACCTTGCGGCGGATGGTGAGGATGATGGCGTCGACGGCGTTGCTCTCGACCTCCTCGCCCCATCCGTAGATGCGTTCCTCGATCTGGGCCCGCGACAGGATGCGGCCCGGCCGCTCCATCAGGGCGTGCATCAGGGCGTACTCGCGGGCGGACAGCGACGCGACGGTGCCGGCGTGGGACAGGGCGTGGGTCTCGGTATCGAGCTCGGTGTCGGCGGCCACGAGCCGGGCGCTCGCCCGTCCCGCCCGTCGCCGGAGGATGGCCCGCATCCGCGCCAGCAACTCGCGCAACTCGAACGGCTTCACCAGGTAGTCGTCGGCCCCGAGGTCGAGGCCGGCGATGCGGCTGTCGAGGCCGTCCCGGGCCGTGACGATGAGGACCGACGTATCGATGCCCGCCGCCCGGGCGGATCGGAGGACCTGGAGGCCGTCCCCGCCCGGCAGGCCGAGATCGAGCAGGACGAGCGCATGGCCGCCGTCGCGCATCGCGGTTTCGGCCGTCGCGCCGTCGCGGACCCAATCGACGGTATAGCCCTCGGCCGAGAGGCCGTGCGAAAGCCCTTCGCCGATCATCCGGTCATCCTCGATCAAAAGCACGCGCATAGATCTGTCCGTCCACCTTCGAGCCTTCGGTAATGAACGATCCACGCAAGGGCCGTCGCCGCCCGGATCGGGCTGGGAGCCCTCGGCCCGCGATCCCTCGGGCTGGCTCGGCCGGGGACCCGCCCACACTCAACGACAAGCTCCGCACGACCGATGTCAGGATGGCCGCACCCTGACCGCCGTGGGGGTGTCGGCGGATCGGCATGGACGCTCCGAGCCTTGGGATCGGACTCCACCATCGCCAGGGATCGCGGCATGGAGGCCGGAGACCGACCGATAGGAAGGCGCATCCCTTCGTAGATGAACGAGGGCCGTGCCGGCGTCGTGATGCTCGGGCGGCCGAGGATGTGAACATCGTGGGATGCGGCGTTAGACTAAATGAAGGCACCGATGAAAGGCGACACCGAGAAGGCAACATCGATGAGCTCTGAGATGGTCTTCGTAGCACACATCTCGATCACGTACCGTCTCTGGATCGAGCCGCCTCGTTTCGCCTTGCGGACGTTGGCCCAATCGGCACCGGCACGCCTTCACCATCAGTTTCGCCCCGGCGAGGACATCGAGCATCGCGCCATCCTTTTGCCGGACGACGAGAAGGGGCTCGCGCTCGGCCCAGGCGTTACAGGAAGCGGTACCGATCGGTTTCAAAGCGAAGTTGAGAGGCAAGTTGCCGGTCGATCGTGCTCGACAGATTTGAAAGTCCATCATCGCCGGCAATGATCTCGATCCCCCGCGTGTGGCGTGTGGATCTGAAACCCGGTAACCATAACGAAAACCGCTGATTTGCATCGCGATACAAATTCTCGTCACAGATTTAATATCGAAACACGTTGATGTTATAGCATAAGAGGTGCGGCTTCGAGATTTCGCCGAATAAATCGTAAGCGTCTAGGCCATCGTGTCGGCGACGTGATCCGGAGGGAACAGCTTAGGAAACGTTGCCGGCCGTAATCCTTCCTGATATAATTCGTTCCTCAGCATCAGTTCGTGGACCGAGCCGGAGCCCCTGCGGGCTTTCGCGGCATGTCATGCCTGCGCGCAAGCCCCCGCCGCCCGAGCCCTGGCTACATCGAAACAGAAAGGATTGGTCTGCCTATGGGGATCAGACGCTTTCGACGTGGGCCGTCCGGGCCGGACACGTCCCTGACCGCGATGGATGCGCTGCTCGAAGGATTGGTCGCAATGGCGGCGGAGAGAGCCCAAGCCCGACACGAGGGGAAACGGATTTGTCCCCCGACCTTGCAGTCCAGGAACGGGGCCTTAGTTCCCCCCGACGAGCACGGAGCGACAGCGGGGACGCCGACGTCCCATCGTCGACGCGCAAGGAGGGACCGCGGTCATGAAGGACGAGGGACAACGCATCACGGGCGTACTTGCGGAACGGTATCGTGCCCAGCGAAGCCGGCAACTGGCGCGGCACCACGTCGGTCCATCGGGCCGCTGCGGAGCGATCGCGGCCTCGCCGTGCGTTGAGCCCGACAGAACGCAAAGCCCTCTCGATGGCGTCGAACTCAGCCCCTGCGCCGAACGTGTCGGTGGAAGCGGGGCCGCAAATCCTGGGTCCGAATCTGTCGCGTCGACCCTGTGCCGGACACCGCGTCGCCCGCTCGGAGCCACGCGCTCCGGCCGACCCGTGAAGTCCTGAAGGAGGCAAGGCCATGGCTCAAGACGATCCCAAGCCCGCTCCCCTGCTTCCCGGTGCCGTCGACCTGAGGAACCGGGACGAGACGCGCGTCCTGTCGCCGCTCGACCAGATGGCGCTGCGCGCCAACTTGGACGTGGAGCGGCAGGATAAGTTCGCGGCGCCCGACAAGCTGATCGTCGTCGCCCTCTACGCCCGGTACTCTTCCGGCAAGCAGAAGCAGCAAAGCATCGACCGGCAAATCAGCATCGTGACGGCGTACATGCTGTCGCTGGGTTACGCCATCTACGTGCTCTACGCCGACCCCGCTCGCAGCGCGAGGACGACGAAGAACCGTGAAAGTCTCCAGCGCCTGTTGGCCGACTGCCGTGCCGGGAAGATCGTGATCATCATGGTCGAGGACTTCGACCGTTGGTCCCGCGAGACGTATGACGCCGTCGAGCTCTGCGAGGAGTTGATGAGGTTGGGCGTCGAGTTCCACAGCGCAGGCGACAGGAAGGTGCTGTCCAAGAAGGAGGTGATCGAGGCCGCGCTCAAGGCCGAGGCCGACCGCGACCGACGAAACCTTATCTTGAGCATGGGCAGGTTTCAGCACGCGGCCGCCGGCGGCGCTCATTCGGGGGAGTTCTTCGGTTACCGCTACGGCGAGGAGAGGGGCTTTCTCGTCGTGTATGGACCGGAGGCGGAGATAATCCTTTTGGTCTTCCAAATGGCGGCGACCGGCGTGTCCTACCGGAAGATCGGCATCGCGATGAAGGCCCGCGGTGCTCCCGGGCCGAGCGAGGATTGTAAATGGACGAAAACGACCGTCGCCAACATGCTCGGTCAGATCGCATATACGGGCCGTTGGTTCTACCCTTTCACGAGGACCGTCTACGACCGCAAGAGTAACACGCAGAAGCAGGTCCTTCGACATCCGAGCGAGATGTCGAAGGCACACTTCGAGAACCTTCGCATCGTTCCAGACGAACTCTTCTACGCGGTCAATTCACGCCGGCGTCCGCGGGGGTCCACTCCCCGTACCTTCCCGCACTTCCTGGCGGGCAAGGCTTCATGCGATTGCGGGGAGCCCGGCCAGCGGTTCGTGATGTCGCCCCGGCAGATGACCTGCAACCGCTACCAGGAAGGGGACGGCTGTCGGGCGCGCACCCATTCGATCATCACGTCGCACGTCGAGCGGGCCGTCCTGGACGCGATCGGGGCGAAACTACGGTCCTTCGTCGACGAGGAGGACTTCGCCGTCGCCGTCGATCGTTCCCTTCGCGAGACGGCAGCCCGGCGCAGGTCGGCGCGCGCCGACGCCATGCGGGAGATCGAGAACGTGCACGCGGAGTTCATGCGCCTTCTCGACGAGGACATCCGAGGCGGTTACCCCCCGAAAATCCTCTCCGAGAAACGCGCCTTGCTCAATGCGCAGCTCAAGGAAGCCGAGGGGAAACTGGATGCGCTGGTCGAATTGCCGGAGGTGCTCGGCGCCGACGAGCGGCTTCGCGCCCTGTCCGATACGCTCGACCACATCATGACGCGCCTGCCCTTCAGGGCGACCACGGCGGGCGAGTCGGAGTTCTCGCTAGCCCTGGCACGGCTCGTGAGACGGGTCGTCGTCCGGCGCGCGCAACAGCCGAAGGGGACCCTGAACCTGCGCATCGAACTGGACTTCTTCGCCTTCCTCCATGACGACGATCGCGCGGCCCCATCGTGCCTCGAAAGCGATGTCGTCGAGGTCGCCATCGAGCATTCGATGGGGCGCCACGCGCGTCTGGGCGACGCCGCCGCCGCCCTCAAGAGCACGGGCGAGCACCGCATCGACGACAGGCGGTGGGAACTGGTCGCCGACCGGCTGCCTGACGTGACGAGCCGCCGCGCGGATTCCCGGCATCTCTCGACGCGCGACGTAGTCGACGCCCTCCTGCTCCGCCTGAGGACCGGCCTGCCGGTCCTGTCCTCCGCTTGCGGGGACTCCATCGAGATGGAACGTGCCATCACCAGGTTCATCTACGCAGCGGGCGACCAGATCCTCCTCGACGCGCTGCAGGGATCGGACCCCGGTTTCGTGGAAAGCCTCGACCTGCGGCCGGTGGTATCCGCCCGCTCCCGGTGGAAGGTGGGAGCCGAGGATTGGCGCGAGCGTCGCGGTGGCGCAGCGCGCCTTCATGCGCTCGACGGACAGACGGCACTCGACGACGCGCAGTGGGCGGCTTCCGCGCCGCTGCTGCACCCCAGCGTCGAGCTGTCCTACAAGAACACGCGTGGGCTCCCCGCCCGCCTGCTTCTGGAGGCCGTTATCCTTGCCTTGCGGACGGGCATGTCGTGGCGGCGGCTGCCGCAGCGTTTCGGCGACGGACGCGTGGTGGAAAACGCCATGCGCCGGCTCGTGTCGAGCGGCAGCTGGGACAGACTGGTCGCGATGTGGCGCGAAAGCTTTCCCGCACTGGTCGATGGGCTCGACGTGGATCGCCTTGCGAAGCGGAAACGCGGCTCGGCCGAATGGCGGGGTTCGACGCCCAAGAGGTCTCGGTACGCACGTCACGGTGGCGTAGCGCCCGCCGAGTTGCGTCCGCCCAGCAAGGAGGGCGGGGCCGTCGGACGCAGCCGGAGGACCTGCTAGGCGGTGCCGCGGGCCAACCGATCACACGCCGTCCTGGCCGGCCCCCGCCTTCACCGGTGGGGACGCTGGCCGGGAAGGAGGGGAACGAACGGGGCGATGTCGCGGGTGGCCGAAGCAAGCGACCGCGCGAATTCGGCAAGGATCGCCGGAGGCGGTTGCGAGCCGCGCTTCACTTTCTCGGCGAACTGAACCGGCGTGAGCCATGCCTCCGACGACGGGGCCGCTTCCTTCCTTCCCGACCGAGCGGTCGGGTCGTTCGTCAGGCGTACATGAGAGGAGAAGGAATCGCACACGTTGAAGGGAAGTCGGGTCACGGCCCGTACGGCGTTGCCGGTGGATCCGCGCCGTCGGGCCACGATCATGGCGCCCGGGGCATCCGCAGGCGCCATCAAGAAGTCCTCGCCCGCGAGGGCCTCGTCGAAGGGGCCTGGGGCATACCCCTCATCCATCGCCGTCTTCACGTGGTTCCAACTGGCGTACCCCCACGCCAGAGCGACGATGCGCCGACAATCGTCCTGCGACAGGGGGTGGCCCGCTTCTTCGAACATCCGCTTGGTCAGTGCGACCTTCCTGGCGGCGTAAAGGTGGTCTGGCGGAGTGAACACGGACAAGCCTCCTCGAAGCAGAATCACCACGGATTCATGCCTACAGCTTTCTGTCAAGGCGTTTTGCGCTCTCGGTCGACCGGCGCCGACGCGCTTTCGGTCCCCCCGGCCAGACCGATGCCTGAACGCGTCCGATGTCCGCGGCGCGATCGCTGCGGAGTATCGTCGAATTGGGCGTGGCCGGAGGTCGTCAAGTCCCGTCGCAGCGGTGTTTTGCAGGGCCCGAGAACACGGCCTGAAGCCGAAGCATGTCCTTAAGGGATCGGCCTGCGCATTCCCTTCCTTCCTTGATGTGTTATTTCCTGGACATGGGCTGTGCTGCGGCCTATCTCGACAAGGCGTGGAGGACACCGCGGATGACAGACGAGGAATTTCGCGATCGAGCTGCGGACGCTGCCGCTCGATCCTTCGGCGACCAGCTCCACAACGTTTTGAAGGCGGTGTTCCTGGCCGGGGCGGAGTGGGAACGTAACGCCATCATTCGCAGGCTTGAAGGAAAGGACGGACGTCCGTCCGAGCCTGATATGGCGCGGCACGAAGCGGCGGCCCAGCCACGAACCACGGATCCCGTCGCACTCGCCCCGGACGCCTCCGCCGAGCCTAGGCGGGCCCGGACGGTGCTGCGCCGTGCCGGCACGAAGCGGCCCAGCACGGCGGACGACGCTCTTGCGGTCATCGATCGCGCCGGTGACGCCGGAATCGCCGCCGCGGAAATCCTGGTGAAGCTCCGCGGGGACGCCCCTCATGGTGGACAGAGGGACAACACGGTCTCGAAAGCACTCAGACGGCTACGGCGAGACAAGATGGTCCGCTTCGACGGTTCGCTTTATCGGCGGGCTATCGACTGATCTTCCGGCGCCCGACAATCTTCAAGTGGATTTGGTCATGGTCAGATCATCGGTCGATAATCTTCCGGCCGGACGCAGGATCTTGGCCCTCGTCGAAGAACTTTCGGACGTCACCGGGGTGATCCAGAAACACCGTGGTGTGGAAGTGCGCCGGATCGGTCCAGAGATCGTTCTGAAGAGCCGGCGTTACAGGCATGGCATCGACCGCCACCGGCTGTGGTGGAATGGTAATCTTGTCCTGGACGGGGATGCTGGAGATGACCATGTCCGAGTCCGGACCTATGTGCCGGGAGACTGGGTCACGCAGGTCACCTGCCTGGTACTGTCCTGGAAGCACGGTCTGGCCGCACCCGGACAACGGGTGGGGAACGCCCGACGCATCGGGCGGCCGGTGTACGGCAGACATGTCCCGATCCACCGAACGGGACGCTCGGTTCGCCGTTTTGCAGCTCTGCGCCTCGCGGCCACCATCGTTGCTCACGGCGAGGGAATGCCGACCGATCCCTCGATCCGTTTACGCACGCTCGGTGGTTTCGTCGTCGCCGTCTGCATCGTCGGTCCCGTGGCGCTCATGAGCTTCCATACCGAGGACGGCACGTTGGCGCTGACCGTCTCGCTCGATCGCGCCTGGCCGCACAAGGTCGTCGAGATGGACTGTCACGCGGCGTTGCACATCCTGGGACGGCTTTCGGCATGGACCACCACGGATCAGCGGGACGAGGTCGTTTTCCGGGCCTTCTGCGAGCGCGCGAGTTGAAGAAGCAAACCCTTCAGGTCGAAATCGGACGCCAGGCTCCCACACCCAGAATTTTTCCTGTTCTCGCGACCGACCTTCAGGTCGCCGATACCCTCCAACCACGGGATTTCACCATGCGTCTGCCGATCCGCATATCGACCTCGCCGCCGAGCTTTTCCCCGACGGCCGACGATGACATGTCCTTCTATTGCGACCTGCGGGAGATCGCGGATCGGGCTTCCTACGCGATGCCCGATAGCTTGCCCGCGGAGATCGCGGAGGCCCTATCGCGGCCACTGACCGTCGCCTATTCGGTTCTGGTAAGCGAGGACAGGGAAATCGGGCTGCTCTTCTGCCATGAGGACGAGGAGGAGGGCCTGATGTATTGCGCCTTCGATCCATTCGGGACCATCACGCGTGAACCGGCGGCCAACGAGGCCCTGTGGACCATCGCGAACACCACTCGCGACCTGCCCCCCGGACACCGTCTCTCCAGGGTCACCGGCTAGTTCTCCGATTCGACGGAGGTCGGTCGGATCGCCATCTCAGGGGTGAGGGACGCGGGTATATTGCACGTCGGACAGGAACCCGCCCTCACCGCGTCGAGCACCTAAGATCACGTAGACGTAATCGTTGTAGCGAACCGTGGCGTGGCCCCAGCGGGCCGTCGCGAAAAGATGGCTGTCGAGACCGACGCCTCCCGGTCGGCCGTCTTTCCCGAGGGATACGGTCTGCACCGTTTTCAAGTAATTGCCTTGGCCCGCGTTACCGCCGAGCACAAACGCGGTGATCGGACCCGTGGCGCCCATGACGACCACCGAATGGCCATAGACAGGCAGCGGCAAGGCGCGCGGCGAGGTCGCCCACGGGCCTGGACAACCATCCTCGCCGAGAGGGCTCGTCTGGATATCCCCGAAGACGTCGTCGAGGAGGTCGCCCCAGCCGCCGAGCACGATCAGGACATCGCCCTGCACCGCGGTGCCGGGTGCGGATCGACCGCCCTTCATATGGAAGGGGCAGACGCGCCAGGGCCCGACGGACCCGTCGCCGGAAACCGTCGCGACCTCCACCTCGTCGAAATGGACCGTGTCGGATCCGACTTGGTTGACCCCTCCTATCGCGAGCAGGTGCGCCTGGCCCGAGGGAGCTTTCCACATCTGCAGGCTGAGATTGGACCTGGGGATGTTGAGACGATTGGGGCTCGGGACCCAGGGACCGAGCTTCCCGTCCTCTCGAAGCGCGGCGACGTTCGTATCGCCCAGCGTCCCGGTCGCGGAGTATCCGCCCACGAGGTAGACGCGACCGTCGAAGGCAATCAGGCCGTGGCCGGAGCGTGCGACCGGGATGCGACCGGCGTCGCGCCATCCCGATCCGAGCACCGAACCGTCGTTGCCCAACTCAGCGACCTGCACATCGTCGAGCAAGGTCGGCACGTTCCCCGTGACGAATAAGCCGCCCAGCACGTAGAGGCGATTCCCGGACACGAACGCAGCATGCGAGGTGCGTGGTCCCTCGATCGGAACGGTTGCCGTCCAATCGGCAAGGGTAAGGACCGATTGCTGGCCGTGGACGGACGTCACGACCAGCGACAGGACGGCGCCGGCGGCCAAGGCGGTCAGGCGAAGTACGGACGGCATGCGCGGACCCGTGAAGCGAGCCTTCGGTCGTGGCCGAGGCCATGCATCGGCAGAACAGAGTACGAGGGCAAGCCGAAGCACAACACTTCGCTACCGACGCGCGGTATTCCGCGACCGGGAACTCGCATGCTCGGTCATCAATTTCGATGCGGGATCCAGACAAGGCGCCAATATCGTGGCGTTACCAGCTCGGTGAGCCGATGCGATGAACCGTGGGCGTCGTGGGACGAACCTGTCGGGTCCCGCGCGAAGACCGCGAACGTCCAAGGCACGGTCCCGCCGGCACATGTCCCTGCCCTTGCTCCGGGGTGCCTGAAAACACGCGTTCGGCTTGGCGTGCTTCGGTAGTGTCGCACCCAATGGAATGGTCGCCCTTCCCCACGGCGAGAAACGTCCGCGACGCATTGCCGGCTTCTCGGGCGAACACGCGAGGCCGGGAATCGCTTCGGAGCGATTTCGCATCGGGCCGAGGCGGGGGCTGGTCACGCCCAGGGGGTCAAAGGGGCATCCCGATCAGCGCACGGGGGTGAAGCTCGGACAGGCGCGCCTTCGAAAGTCGCACGAGGCGTCGCATCTCGTCCAACCAGCTCAGGTCCCCGGAAGCCTTGTCGTACAGGCAGAGGGACAGACCGTTTTCGAGTGCAGGCTCGATCTTCCCATAAAGATCCGATGCGTGCATCGCCGCCAACGCGGTCCCCATCCGCATGGGGTGCCGCACCATCAAGGCGAACTCGACGTACCTGATGTCACGATCATGCAGGTAGAAGACCACCTGCCTGTGCCGGAAGCGGGGTCGCTCGAAGATCGGGAGCGGACGCAGGTCCACGACCGCCTTCACGCCGTTCATCGTCAGGATACGGAGAAGCGGTTCCTCGGTGAGTTCCTTGATGTCTACGAACGCCGCCTTGCCGCGGCCCTTGGGAGACCGCCGATCGGCGTCAAGCATCGCATACGTATGCGACCGGACTCTCCGTCGCGTCCGCCTCGCTTCCGAAGATGGACAGGCTCAAATCGGTTCGAGGCGGGATGCAGGGTGAACCGTCGATCCACCTTGGGGTCTCCGGGGCGCGGCGCTGTGCCGGGTTAGGAAGCTATCGCTTACGCCGAAGCTCCGGAAGGCGCGGGCCGCACCATCGCGATGTTGCGCGCCGCCCCCCCGAAGCTGCCCCGCAAGGAACGATCGATCCGACCATCACCGAGCGATGTCGCCAAGGCTGGCCGCCATCGTCGCCCTCGTCTCGGAAAACGGCTCGCGCCGCGAAAGCGCCACTCAAAACAGCCTTTCCGCCCTATGACGGCGCGAAGGCCGTCCGAGTGCCGTCCGACGAGCCGTTCTCAGAACGACCTACGCCGCTGTTACGTAGGGGAAATCAACGATCGGCCCAGGTGAGACCTGCCACTTAGAAGGCGGCTGCTCTATCCAGCTGAGCTACGGAGTCTGAGGTGCCAGCGTGCCCAGAAGCCACGGGCTTGGCCGAGGGTCAAGTGCCCACCTCGCCGAAGAAAATGCTGCGAGCGAGACCCGAGCCGCGCGTGATGAGAAGGATGTTGACAGAGCATGCTGTAAGTCGTCGAAGCATCTCAGATAGGCGGGGTTACAGCGTGGTTACAACCGAGGCCGGAGACGGAAAACCCGGCAGCAAGCCAAAAGTCGCAACTGCGGCAACATATGTAAACAGCCCAGCGGCCAAGAGGTCGAGCAGTATGCCGATTGGCGGCTTTCACCGTCCACAGGGTCGCCCGATGGCCACGATGCCGTTACGCTGACAGGAAAGAGCGATTGTAGTCGAATTGATACCTTGATAGATCACTCTAAACGGAAGCCGGTTTTCAATCTCGCGCTAGGGGGAAGTGGCTGCACGATGCCTGACACTCCAGTTTCTGACGCCTGGGCCGGAGTTTTTGGTTTGGCGAGCGTGCCCCTATTTGCAGCAGAAGAAGTTGGGGCCGACACCCACACCGTCTTACTCGACGGCGGTTTCGGAAGCTTCGCGCTGTCATTAACCGCTGAACGCCTCTGGCGAGAACGCAGGTCGTACGAATGGGCTTGGTCAAGTGGCCTGCCCCACCACGTAACGGTTACTGACACAGAAGTGGCTGTCGTACGTTGGGATAGCCCCGAACCTGAGGAGTTCTCAAGACGAAGTGTCGAAGCTCGACTTGAGGCCTTCTATGGTTATTTGAGAAGTGATCGCGTCCAATCGAGCCGCAGAGTCGTCGATCATCTGGTTGATGGCTTTCGTCGTGTGCGGTCGCTGGTGGATCAGATCGGCCTAGGCGACGAACACAGCGTTGAAGCATTCCTTTATACGCTGGAAGTTGGCATGGAACGCAGCGGGCATGGTCTTCACTACACAGCCAACAGCAGCGGCTTCTCTGCTATCCTTCCCGAAAACTCAGTCGAACAGATTATTAATAGAATGATGACTGGGCCAATTCACGCGCCCAACCTGCGTCTCCATCCCGAGCTTGCGATTCGCCATGCAGGCAGTGAGATTTTTCAGGAGGCGCATTTCTCGCTTACATCGGCGTCGACCGCAGATCTGTTCGATTGGGTGGGGCCTGCAACAGCGAAGCGAGAGACCAGAGGAACTGCTCACTTCACGCCTCCCGCGCTGGCGCGCAGCATCGTCGAGCAAACGCTCGGGAGCCTTGATGATCTGTCGTCACGCCAAACGCTAGTCATCTACGACCCCGCTTGTGGGTCCGGGTCGTTCTTATACGAGGCACTTCGCACGCTTCGCCGATTGAATTTCGCTGGACGCATCACCGTGGTCGGCAGAGATGTCTCGCCTGCTGCGATATCTATGGCAAAGTTTACACTGGCACTAGCGATTTCGGATTGGCACCCAGCCGGTGGGATCACGATCGATCTGAGCGTGGCCGACTTCCTCACAGCCGAACTAATGTACGCCGACATTATACTTATGAATCCTCCATTCTTGTCCTGGAGCGCTATGTCGCCGAAACAGCGCGAACAGATGCGAGAACTCATGGGACCCTTGCTAAAGGGGCGGGCCGACCTCAGCATGGTCTTCGTCAGCCGAGCTGTGAAATGCCTGCATCCGGGAGGTGCACTGGGGGTGCTGATCCCCTCGAGTCTACTTAATCTATTATCCGCCGAAAAGTGGAGAGAGGCTATTACTCTCGACAATGACATCCGGATGATTGCATCCTTGGGGGATTATGGGCTTTTCCGGCATGCTATGGTCCAGGTGGCTGCCATGGTTCTCAGCCGCAAGGAAGGAGCCAAGGACCGCCCGAACGCAACGTTAGCAATTATTGCGAGCAACGCTGCTGACGCGACGGGAGACGCGCTGAGGGCAATAAGGCGCGGCGAACGCTCGACCGGAAGTGGTGCTGTCACCGCGAAGAGTGGCAACTCTGGTTGGCGCACTTTCGAGCTCCCTTCTGAAGCGTTTAGCCGAAAACCAACCTGGCGCCTCATAGCGCCAGAAGCCACGAGTGCCCTGGAGCGCTTGGAGGCCATCGGAGCGACCCGACCACTTAGAGAGATTTTTGACGTGTACCAGGGCGTACGCACTGGGGATAACGACAGTTTTATTGTGAGCAAGGACTTCTATGCCTCTCTGCCCAAGTCAGAACACATGTTCTTTCGAGCGGCCACTATGGGCGACAACATTATCGGCGGACAGCTGAGAAAATCCGAGTACATATTTTACCCGTACAATGAGAATGGCCTACTGCTCACGAGCGAGGCGGAACTTGCTCGATCAGTTCCAAGGTATTTTCAAAGGGTACTGGCTGAGCGGCGCGACAAGCTCATGCTCCGCTCCGACATCCGGCGGACAGGTCGAGAGGATTGGTGGGGGCTCTCGCAGCGGCGCGAGTGGGGTACTTCAAAAAAACCACGAATCGTATCGAAATATTTTGGGAAGGAGGGAAGCTTCGCGCTCGATGAAACAGCCGAGTACGTCGTCGTACAAGGATTTGCCTGGTTTCCTCGCTGGCCGGATCCCTCCGACATCGCTGAAGGGCCCGACGTTGAAGATGACGAGAGGGATTATACTTACAGATCCCCGGTAACGACCGTCGATTTACTATTCGCCTATAGTGCTATTTTCAATTCCGAGCCGTTCCAGCGGCTTCTGTTACAATTCTCCGCATATGTGGGCGGCGGGCAAGCAGACCTCAGCCCCCGCTTCGTAAACGAGGTTCCAGTGCCTGACTTGATGGCAATGGCCGCGGATGATGCGAACGGCCAACGTTTATCCCGTCTGACTTCCTTGGGACGCAACATAAAGCTTGACGACTATGACTGGAGACATACAGTCAAACGTATAGTTATCGAACTGTATGGAATCGAACTCTTCGAGCGCATCTAATGCGAGAACCGCCTGTCATTGGCTTGGAGAAGCTCAAATTGCACCTAACACAAGTTGAGCTAATCCTGAGGAGCGCTGCAGATCCATCAGCTCAATTAAAACTTCAGCTTGATCAGAACGGCGACCCCGTGGTGGCGGGGATCGTTGGAGGCGGATGCGAGCGCGCAAATAGGACGAGGGGTCTCACTACACCGATCGCTCCGTGGATTGATCTTCGGGGCGGGCTCTGGGCTTGGTTCGGATATCGAGAGGAATGGAGCATTCGCACGTCCGGAAACCATCCGACCTTCGCCTTCCGTGCATCAAGTTTGACAGTACACTTCGGCTTCAAGGCAACTGACCCAAAACCGCAGATGTTTCGCGCAGAATGGGCAGGACCAGTCGAAATTGCATCGCAATGGACAATGCAGGGCGGCGATGCCGGGCATCCTCACTGGCAATTCGATGCAATGGATAGCCTACTTGCGCCGGCCAAGATTGAGGAGGCGAACGTATTTGCAGAAATTCTTCGCGCGGAATTTGAGGAAGGTGCACCAAAGGATTTCGTTGCGACCAATGCAGCCGCGAGTGAAGTGAGCGATGTCGTTGCTGCACGCTCATTAGCATCGCTTCACTTCGCAAGTGCCGCCCATTGGTGGCATCGGTCTCAGGGGGGCAATCACGCACACGTACCGACCGATGAAAATCAAATCCGTGTGTGGCTGAGCAAAACCCTTAGTTATTTAGCTCAGGAACTTCAAAGAATATAAAGATAGTTTTCTACGTGCAAAATCTATCCGCGTGGCACCTCTGCACATTATTCCTTACTTCGACACCTAGCTGGAATTAGCTAAGGGTCGGTCCAGTTAGCCACGAGCGGCCGCAACGTCCTCCGCCCGTGCGGCGGCACTTTCCGCCTCGGCGCAGGCCTCCTTGGCCTCCTCACTACCTGGTGCAGCGGCCTCAGCTTCCTCGGCGTGTCGCTTGGCAGCCGCTGCATGGTGCTTGGCAGCTGCCGCGTGGGAGTCGCGAGGATCGTCGCCATCCTCAGCCTGCCGGACCGCCTCGCCCGCCTCGCGACCCGCGTCACGCACCTCATTCATCGCAACGCCCGCCGCTGTGGTCGCCTCGGTGGCAGTGTCGGATTGCGTGGCCGCATCGACACTCGCGATCTCTGCGTCCTGTTGCTGACACGGGTCGGTGTCCTCGCCCGGTTCGCGAGCTTCAAAGTGCATCTCGGCCGCAAGCGCGTGGGCATCGGCAGCAGCCGCGTGATGACGGGAAGCTTCAGAATGAGCAGCAGCAAAGTCAAGGCCAGTCAGTATCGTTCCAGAGTTTGTGGCGACTGTCTCAGAGATGATGCAGATGGTCATGAGCGTGGATCTATGTTTCTGATTTAGTGTACGAACAGAAAAACACGCAACAAAATCCAGAACAATGATCCAGATATTGGGGCAGTTAATGATGGATCACTTGGCGATATCGTTGAACAATGCGATTGCCTAGTCGGTCGAGCCCTAGCCCGATATTTTGCACTCGGTTGCGCAGGTCCGCTCCACCTCCAACTTGGAAATTTAATCGACAACTGCGAGATATCCGCACCTGGGCGGAAACGGCCGCCCGCCCCTCATCCGACAAGCACCCGCGAAACGGCTGTCCCGCGGCCGCCGACAAACACGCCGGCCTCGGAATTTCGGTTTTGCCCAGGACGGCCTTATGGTCGGGTATGACCAAGCCAAAGATCACCCTCGACGCGAACGCGATAATCAATCACTACGATCGCGCTCACGCCTCCCCGACCTCCGTGCCCGAACTGGAGGAAATCATGCGGAGGTGGGAGACCGACGAGATCGACGTCGCAATTACGACCCGCATCGAGGCCGACCTCTGGCAGGATAAGGACAAGGCGCGTCGGGACGCGATGTTGGCTAAGGCCGAGGTCCTTCCAATCATAGGCTCGGTATTCCGGTTCGGCTTCTCTAAGCTCGACGACGCCGACGGACTGATGAGCGACGAACATGTCGATTTGGCGAAACAGGTCGAGCACATCCTGTCGCCGGCCGGCATCGATCCTCAGGCGAACACCTTCCCCAACAAGATCAGCGACGTGGACCATCTGGTCGGCCACAAGCTAGCAGCAAGGGACGTGTTCGTTACCGATGATGGCAAGCTGAATAAAAAGGCAGCTGATCTCGCCGGCATCGGTATCAAGGTAATGCGTCCGTCCGAAGCCCTGGTGGAGATCGACCGGATCTTGAAGGGTCCGTAGCCCATCGAGTCTGTTCTAGGAACGAGTGTGTCTACTGGGGTTCGCGGCCGAAAGGTACAAGCTGTTGTCGGTGTCTGTATTTGTATTCTGCGGCCGGACGAGGTTCGCAAAGATCTGCTTAGTCTAAGTGACTCATTTCTAAGACGCTCGCGCCAGCAGGGAACGTCCGCTTCGGAGCGGCGGCTGGCCGGCTAACGGCCGCTCTCCACCCTCTCGGGCATCCGATGCGGCGGACATCGGACGTTGACCAGCAGTAAGTGCCCCGCGCAGCGCTCGCTTGCACCTCGACCGCGCTGGCGAGCAAAGATGCTCGATTGTAGGTGCGACACGCGTGGAAAGCCCCTCCTATGGGGCGAAGGCCCGGTCGATCGCAATTGAAGCGGCTTCACCGCCGCGAACGGCCTGAGTGTAGTGGCTCAGAGTTACAGCCGGGCTCTTATGACCCGCGATCTGGGCCACCAGACCAACCTCGATGCCCTGGGCCTGCAGGATCGAGATGAACGCGTGGCGCGCGGAGTGTGGCGTGACATACGGGACGCCTGCCCGCTTCAACAGTTGCGCCCACATGCGGGTACGGAAGTTAGCGTACAGGAGGATCCCTCCGCCCCCGACCCGCGGCATGGGCCACGCCTGGCGCACCCCGAGACCCGGGAATACACGATGCGGTTCGCCTTCGCGCTTGGGGCAGATCTTGCGCCACGAGGCCAGCAGCGTCCGCAGACGCGCTGACATTGGGATGTCACGCCGCCCAGCATCGGTCTTCGTAACTTCACACTGACGCCCATCCATCTCCTGCATCCGCCTGATGCAGATGACGCTTCTCTCAAAGTCGACATCTTCCCATAGAAGAGCCAGCTGCTCGCTCGGTCGCGTTCCTGCAAGGAATGGGAAGGCAACGTAGGCCCCGCGCTCCGGGGCCGCCTCGGCTACCGTCAGAACGGCGGCGATCTGCGCGGGCGTGAGAATGGCTTTGCGCACACGCGGTGCAGCCTTCAACCGGGTCGGCATGGTCGGCGGCCGGATGCCAAGATCCTCGGCGGCCAGCGCGAGCGCACTGCCCAGGTACTTCTTGGCTCGTGCGGCGGTAGAAGGGCCAACCTCGCGGACGAGCAGCTTGTGCCATGCGCGGATTTCACCTGTTCCGAGGCGATTGACCTTCTTCTCGCCCAGCATTGGCGCGAGTGACGCGCCCACTGGTACGAGACCAGTCTCGGTGAAGGTGCGGCGCTGGGCAGGAGTCGCTGAGACCAGGAGCGGCCCAGTGATATAACGGGCACCCTTCTCGTATTCGAAAAGCGTCCGGCCTTTAACATCACCGCGGCGGCCTTCCAGCCAGCGCGCAACCGCGTCCGCCACGGTGATGACCTCGCGATCAGGCACATAAGCCCGGACGTCGACCGCGGCTAGGATTTCGTTACGCTTGGCGAGAGCGTCTTTTTGGCGGGTAAAGAACAGTTGGACACGCTGACCGGTTTTCGGATCAGCGTAGTTCAGGACCCAGCGAGTGTTGATTACGACTTCACCGGAACGAAGCTTACGCCGCCGGTCGCGCTTTGTGAGGGAGATGTTGAATGGCTTGGACGACATGAGAAGCGCTCCAAAAGACACTTGCAGAGAAAAACATGCAGTTGCTGGCCGAACAATAATTCGTGGCGCAACGTGGTTAGCGAGCAGCGCGCGATTGCCGCTTGTCAGATATCGCCCCGATATCTTCTGAAATGCCCGCCTGTAACCCCGGGTGGAACCACGGCTCTGAGACATGTCTGTCAAGCGGCAGGAAATACGACCGGTCGTACTCTGCTCACGGGAGGCATACAGCTAGTTGAGCTTGTAGGTGGTAGCCTAGCGCCCGCGAAGCGGTAGTTCGCATCGGGCAGGACGCAGGACAGGACGGACTACATTGAAGAGGGGGAGAGAGGGGGATGTATGCGGTGACGAGCGCTCAACGACACGACACCAGACCCTCCCCCCATCCTTCATGTACCGTCCGTCCCGTCCTGCGTCTTGTGTGGCATCCGGTGAATACCAATCAGAAACCCGGCCTCCAGCCTGAGATGGTGTTGTCTTCAGCCTTGATGGGTTCTTCTGTCGGATCGGGTAGAATGTCGAACGGTATGCCGACAGCTCTCGCCTTCTTTTTCATGCTCCTGAAGTAAACTGGATTACGCGGAGCGAATGCGCCGTCGAACTTGCGAATTGCGTGCAGCCACGCTCCATCTGCCCACTTCGTGTCTTTGAAGATCTTTTCAATTCCCGGGGCGCCTTTGGTTAGGAAAAAGCCCGGTTCCTCGTTTCCGATGTTCATCGCGATGTCCAAACTCGCTAGGAACTGAGCGCTGGGCCTGTTGTCTTTGTCTCCATTCTCGAGTTGGTCTCGGTGCTCGCGCGCGATCCACTGCCCGAGCGATGTGCCGCCGATCGGGTATGCGAGAAGGTGGTGCAAGGCTTCGCTCGCATCATCGCGGTCGACTTCCTCGGCGTGTTCAGCCGTCGTTGGCGCGAAGTCAGCAACTTGCACCGCAGCCTCATCCTGGGTCGGAACGCGACCGTGCAACGCAACGAATCCTGCTCCGAGCAACGTGGCGATGTTGGTTCGCAGCCGCGCGTCCATCCCTGGCATCTCGCCCTCGAAGGTCTCTCGGGCAGGAGCGATTAGTAGGGCCTTTGACGCCATGTATGCGCACCACCGAGGACCAGCGTCCGCGAAATGGGCGAGCTCCGATGTTATGTGACGCGCAGACTTCTGATCGTTCTCGTGCATGATGAGCTCGAGCAAGAGAATGCGACTAGCATCCGCCGGCGAGTGGATGAGCGGGTTGATGCCACTGAAGAAGAACGCTGTACGGAGGCTGAACTGCATCGCCTTTCCGTCCGGTGTCCCCCGTACGATCGGAGTAGTGCCGGATGAGGCGCTTCGGGCGAGCATCACGATCGCCTGCTGCTTGCCACGACGCTGATCGCTTTCGAACTCGTCGATGATCACCGGCAGGCTGTCTGGACCAACGGCCTGACGGATCCCGGCCTCCGAGCTGTCGCCCGTCGTCGAGATGACCAGCGGCGTGAGCAGCGCCGTGGCGAGACCATGCAGAGTGCTCTTGCCCGCCTTTGGCGGCCCGTACACGAAGCAATGGGGTCTCCAAGCGAGAACACCGCAGATCGGTGCGATTGCGAGCCAACCGAGCAGAAGCTTGGTGTTGTTTGCGTCCCGGAACCGAAACTGTTCCAGCAGACCGAGCAGCCGATTCGTCTCGAAGGTTGCCTCGGCTGGCAGCAGGATCGGCTCAAAGCAGAGATACTGATGCTTCAGACCCTCTCGGATCGGCCCGCCGAGGTTGATGACGACCTCGCCGCCCTCGATCCAGATCCCTCGACCTCGAACCATAAGAGGGTTGAAGGGACCAGCTTGCTTGCATGCCGCGATGAGGGCCTCGCCAGCCCTGATGGCGTTGAAAGGTCTACCACCCTCGGCCGGAAATTGACGCCCCCAGAACGCGGAAGGAGCGACGCCCTGAAGCCACTGGCTCGACAAAAGCTGCTGAGCGCTCGCGGGGATGATGATGTTGCGGACCGGGTCGCGTAGCGCAAAATTGCCGTCCCGGTTATATCCGAGTGGGATAGGCCCTTCTTCGCCGGGATCGTATCGCCGAGACCCGGAACCGATCTGGACGGGCGACTTGATCCGCTTGTGGCTCGGGCACGCGCGACAACCCTCGTGGCCGAAATTGGCCTCGATTGAGTGACAAGTGCGCGGCGCATCAGCGTCGACCGCCCGCTGGAACTTCTTCTGCGCCTCACTCTGATCGTAGCCAGAATGCGTAGCGCTGTAGGCGTGGAAGATCTCCTCGCCGTCGTGGCAACACGCCGTGATGCTCACTGCCGCGAACCACTCGGGCTCGGACGCTGTTGCTGCCCCGTCGCCGGTCATGCACTCGTACCAGGAGCACCCGCGCCGAATCGCCTCGTGATCGGCCTGCCCAAACCCATCGCTCGGCCGTCGCTTGCGGGCCGGCCGCGTCGGCGGTGCGGCCGGCGGCGTAATGATCCGCTCGATGTCGGCGAGCTGGTAGCGCTTGGCCGGATCGAACGCGAGGAGCACGACCGGCTTCTTCGCGCCGCCCTTGTGGTTGAGCGTGCCCGGGAGGCGGAACGCCCGAGTGACGTCGCCGACGGCGTCGATCTCGGCGCCGCTCTCGCGGAAGATCGCTTGGATGCGACGGCTGAACGCGGCGGTAACTCGCTTGGCCGCCTCAAGCTCGTCCGGGCGCTCGATGACCAGGGGCCGATCGAGAAACCAGTGCCAGTGCTCGCCGTTGCCGGTCGAGACGACCGCCGACGGAGGCAGGGGGAGTTTCTGACGGATCTCGGCGGCCGCAGCAGCGTCCGCGACGTACTGCTTCGTGCTGTCCTTCATAGAGGCAAAATCGACATCGACGATGAGCCCCGATACCTGCCGGACCGTCGCGATGCCGCCGCGAGACCGCGCCGGGAGCCGCTTCCGCTGCGTGCCGATCACGCCGTAGAGGTCGTTCTCGCCCTTCAGGCGCTCAATGTCGTCGGCGAGAGTGTCCCACTGGGATGCGCCGTAGAACAATGTTCTCTTGGCGGGCAGGCTGAAAAGCGCCTGGAAGCCCGCGAACTCATCGCCATGAACGGCCCTGACGAATCCGACGGGATCAACATTTTGGAGTGCGGAGATGATGATCATCGGGCACCTCCGTCTTGAACTGGAGCACCCAAGAGCACGCGTTCAATATCGGAGCGGCGGACGTAGCGGCGGGAGTTCAGCAGTGTAAATGTCGGGATCAGCCCGAACTTAGCCGCGCGCTGGATCTTCCAGTACGGTAGTCCAAATAGATCGGCCGCCTGTCGGAATGTGAGGAGGGGTTCCGTGGAAGGTGCCACTGCTTCTTCGGATATTTCCAACCGCATAATTGGGCCTCGTGCTCAATCTCCGGGACGGAGATGACGAGGCGAACTGTCGCTGATTCTACGCCCGGGTTTCGCAACCCCTCAGGGGTTGCGGAGCCGGCGAAAGCGATCACGGTTTACCGGGGGCAATAAATCGGGCGTTAGAAGATTATCGCCCGACAGCTCCGCAATTCTATCTCGCCCCAATCTACAGAAACTCTGGGTCACACCCCAACCACCGTCTGCTTCCTCTTTACCTAGGATAAGGCGAAACCATTCTTTGTTATAAAACTCAGGATTGATCGGACTCTCAAGCTCTCCGTTTATGATCTCGAGGCATAATTCAGCCAACTCGGCTTCTGCGCGTTCTCTCCCCATTTGAGTCCGCCGCACTGGCACTTTTTCCGACCGCCCATTGTTTATCCTAGAAACGTACTGTCTGCTGAACACGCGCCTTTCAGTTATCCAACGAGCGTACCAGCATTCCCTCACTCTATTATTGGTCGATTTGCCAGAGTCGATCTGTGCTTTTTTGGCCTTTTGAGCGTGTTCGCTGAATTCTTCGAGCTCCATAAACCGTCCGTAAAGCTCCCCAAGGTGCAGCCAAGCTTCAAGAAATGCCATTGTCACCGTTTGTGACTGAATAGCTCCCTCGATTTCTCGATGCCAGTCTCTTTGGGTTGCGAATGAACCAGCATATCGCGCATAATTTATCTGTTTGATATTGTCTGATAGCTCTTGAGCCTTCGACATCCACGGTTCCGAGCCGGGAAACATATGGAAGCCCAGTCGCTCTTTGATTGTAAGCGGCACAGTACTCACTCGGCCCACTAACAGCGAGAGCTCATAATTCTGTACCTCCGCTTCGGACGGCACCCGGAACAACTCAAGCGCAGAGACGATGAGATTGAACTGTCTAGATATTTCGCGCCAGTCAACGCCGTTAGCGACATCTGAGTTAACCACGCCTCTGCTCACAATTTGTTAGGACAGCTATCGCCACTTATGTCGTAACAGACCGTATTCGCTAGTCGTGATTCAAGGATTAATTCACGTGGCTAGGCCCGACATGAGAATTCCGGTCGCGACTAATACCTGTGCCATCTCCCCAACATACATGGGTACTCGCCCGTCGGAATGGCGCTCAAACGACTTATCGAGTGCGGAGGCGGGAGATATTTGTACCCGCAAGGGCGCACTGTAGGTGGGCGGCTAGCGTTAATGCGCCGGCCGCCTCAATCGCCCCCCCAGCCCCACCTCTGCCGCTGCCGAGATTCGTTCGAGGAGAGACCTAATAGGGCGCAACAAGATCTGATGTTGAACACCGGTGGGCCGAATTACTATGTGCGGAGAGCCTGATTATATACAAAATGATAGACATTCGTTCCAAGTTCATGACCCACCTTTTCCCAGGCTTCTGATGCCAAACTTTTGACCTTATCCACTATCTCGTCGGACGACCAAGTAATAATAAGATCACCTTTGTGATCTGACATGGATAGAATGGCATGCTGATAATTTTCTATTATATTTCTTGATATTCCATTTGACAAAATATATATTGCCACACATTTCAATCGAGTACCACGCCAATCCTCATGGGCATGATCGAAATAAATATTCCTTATCAAACTTGGTTCGTACATGTCGTCGGTCCTTCCATGAGACGACAGCATGCTGCACCGGGAACTCGCCATTGCGCAAATGAGTCAATTGGAGTGCGACGTAACAGCGAGACTTCTGTTAGGTTATCAACACCCTTGTGGAGAACGTCAAACTGCCTGATCACCCACGCAAATCTTTCATCATAAACTACAGACAAGCGTGAACTAACCTAAACGCTGCTTTGATGAGAAATCACCAGCAGGTAGTGAGCACCCTCCCGCACTCAATGATACTCCGATTGAACTTGGTAGGTCCGGTGGCGCAAACAGCATGTGCAGCTCGCAGCGCCAAATCGCTTAAGTGCCAATAGTGCATACTCTTCATGATAGATAAATGTTGAGGCGGTGCCATCTCATACGCTCCTGGCTTTCCACGCGCAGTCGGAGGCGCGGAGTGCGTGCTATGTTAAGAGCGGCAGCGGCTTCTGCACCTAAACGGGGAGAGACGATCGGGACACCGTCATCGCCGAAGGTAACGAGACCCGAATCGAAGGCGCTGTCCCACAGGGCGGACAGGAGCAGGCCGTTATGCACATTGAGCCGCTCGGCATCACTCGTGCACCGTGCCCACGGCACGATGTGTGAGGCACGCAGCAGCTCCGGCTCCATGATGCCAGTCAACGGACAGCGGGTGTTCCAATAGGCTAGTAGCGCCGCGCGGAATATATCCTGGCCGATACGGCGGCGGACGATCTCGTCGGACTCGGTCGTCCGCAGCTCGGCAGTTTCGCGCTCGAAGAATTCCAGCGGCAGCGTCGGTAGGCTCGTCGAGAGACGGTAGGCCGCCTTGACCGCCTCCGCTAGGGTATCGCGGCTCGTTAGAGCGAAAGCAACGCTATGCCCCCGGGCGGGCGGCGAGGCGAGTGGTGCGCCGAGCTCATGACCCACACCCGCGTGCTCGACAGATAGGAAAAACGGACCGACAAGGCTCGCTGCGGCGACAGCGATCTCCCCCGGCGTGGAGGCGGAGCGGGCGAACATCCATCCGTCGGCGAATTCGGGGCCGATCCTATAGCCATGCTCGGCCAGCGCGTCCCCGAGCTCGCTGCGCAGCGGGAACGGCGGGTTACGTAGGCGCCCGTCGGTGCCGGCTGCGATCATCCGCCCCCCCGGAAAGCTGGCGGCGCGGTACCGTCCGCGTGCAACACGTCGTACGCCGCGAGTACGAGTCGCGCGGTGCGGTACTCACCAAAGCGACGGCGCTCGCTGGCTTGGAGCACTCGGAAGGTCTCGGACGGGTAATCTGCGCCCATCGTCTCCTTGGGATCGAGTACGTAGCGGAGTTCGTCACGTGTCAGGCCGTAGGCGTGTGCATACCACGCATCAAGTTCGGCACGCAGCTGTGCTCGGCGACCTTCATCCCAGGCGAAAGGCGAGCCACAATATCCGAGATCGCGCGCGAAGTGCGCCATCGTATGACTAACATACGTCAGCTCCAATATTCTAGGTATAATATACTCAATATCTGTGTCCCTATATCCTGTCGGTGGTATCACTGCAATCTGTCGCATCGTGAAATACTTGAACGATGTTCCACCGAGTTTTTGCCTAGCCACAAAATCTGTTACTAACGAATTCAAGCAGGCTATCAAAGCCCCGCAAAGTTCTGCGGACGTAGAGGGAAGCAGCAGTAGAAATTTATCTCCAAACCCGCAGGCTGGAACCACTCCTGCTATCGTTGTGCGTATATCATGGCTGCGAGCGATGTCGCGCCAGCCCATAAGCCATTTATGCCGCCAGCCCTTGTCAGATGTGCGCTTAGTGACCTCGTGAGCCGGAACCCAGTACCGAGGTGCTGCCTCAAATGCAGGATCGGATTTTTCGAGCATAGTGGCATCTCGGCTTTCACCGCCGTCGTATGTGGCCCAGCGATGATCAAATTGATGAATCATCTTAGCCTCATAAAGTGGAGCCCATCGTTCTGATGCCACATTTATGTTCTCTGAAGTTTCTAAGTATGCCAGTTCTTCTAATTCAGTAGGTTCCGCTCTGACCTTCGACGGTTTTGTAGCCGCTCCGCGCACCCAATCCTGATCTTCGCGTCGCATACCGGCGGCAGTTAGTTGGGCAGCTGTGCGGAATAGGTGGCTGTCGTTCGACATGTGGAACATAGCCATGAACGACGTTCCCCAAGGATTGCCGGCCGCACCCCGGCCCTCCTCGAACAGCACAGGGACGCGCGCATATATGCGGGCCGTTAGCTCAGCGTCAGCCCTTGAGCGGAAAACGGGTGCAGTCTTCGTATTCGGGTTGAGGCGCTTAATGTCAGCAGGAGTAATTGCAAATCGTCTACGACTATCCGCAAGCTGGGCAACATCTCGAAGATAAGACGAAAAATAAGGAGATCCTTCGGAGCTTGATAGAATAAGTATTGAAAATCTATAAGAATGGTGAACACCGGGAAATATGAATTCTTCATTTTCGAATGAAGCGATTTCTGCCAACCGCTTTTTTTCAATCAGATGCGCAAAGAACGGTGCGGTAGTCGCGTCGGTTGCGATGCCCGTTGGAACGATTATGCCAGCTCGGCCGCTGGAGCGCATCAGATTAAGGAACAGCTCAGCAAATAGAGCATAAGTATTAACGTCGCCCCGGCCTGTCCAAGCGAAGCGCCGTCGCGGTCCTGGCTTACTTCCCTTAGTTGGGTCTTCATCTTTGGGTGCTGTGAAAAACACGGAGGAAGCTTCAGCAACTCGCAGAGCGAGACGGAAATCTTCCCAAAGCCGACGACCGGACGTGTTCGATTGCTCAACGGCTAACGCCCTAATCAGACGACCTCGTTCAGCAGCGTTACTGGCGGTAGCGATCTCCGGAGCACGAGTAGCAAAGTATTCCTGTTCCTGAAGCTTAATGCGCTCCCATGGCGGGTTGCCTAAAACCACGTCGAACCCGCCCGTTTCCATCGCAGCGGGGAACATCAATGGCCAATGGAACGCGCGGGCTCCCTCCGCGAGGGCAATCGCACACTCTTCAAGTGGGCCGAATATCTCTCCAACAGCGAGACGAGTACGAACGGCGCCTGTGGTCGGGATGGTAGCGGTGTTGAAATTTTCCGGCACGCCCCCTGTCTTAGGCGTTAGGAAGGCCGCTACGTAGAGATCGCAGGCTGCCTTGTCAGCCCGCCAACCGGTGTTTCGCTCTACGAAGAGCGCGCGCTTCGTCTGGATGTCGTCGGGCGAGTCTTCCGGTAATGCTCGCAGGCCACGGTCGTCGCGAGCAAGGCGCGCCGGAGGCAGGCCGGAGTCACCCCGCTCCCAATCAAAGCTTGCCTGACCCTCGCGCTCTGCTTTGTTACGCTTGCGGAACCAGGTCGCCGTTTCTTTGTCGTCGCCAGTGAGTGGCTTGTAGGCTTCGTCGGGTATTCCCTCGGATAGAGCGTCGAGGTCAAAGACGCCGAGCAGCGCGTCGCCGCAGCGGATGTTGGCATCCAGGAAGCCTAGCGGTTTGCCGGGCTGTACTGTCTCGATCCAGAGCGCGACTTTGGCGAGCTCGACTGCCATGGGATTTCGATCAACGCCGTGGATGCAGTGGCGCACGACATCGCGCAGAGCTGCCTGAATGTCGGGCGCATCGGGGTCGCGCAGGGTAGCAACACGCAGGGCCATGCGTCGCGCTGCGCCCAGCAGGAAGTGAGCTGAACCGCACGCCGGATCGATTACCGTCAGCCTTAAAATTGCGTCCTCTCCGCCTTCAGCCTCGGCGCGCTCAAGCACTGGATCGAGCGTAGCGTCTAGGAGCGCCTGCACCAATTTGTCGGGAGTGTAGTAGCTGCCCGACAACTTGCGGGCGTTGCCTCGGGCCTCAGCGCCGCCAGCAAAAGTGAATGTGCGACCGTGGTTAGCGAGCACGGGTACGAGTTCGAGCAGACCCTCGTAGACTGAGCCCAGCTCCTCGGTGGCCATGTCGCGCCAATTGATGCGCACGCGCCGGCCATCTCGCTCGATTAGCCATGATAGGCGGAAGACTGCGGCGAGGAAAGCGTGGTTTGGGATCGCGGCCCCGTCCAGGTGCGGCGTCGCGTCCGGCGCGAACAGCCCGCCAAGCGCGGGCAGCGCGAGGATCGGCTCGCCGCGAGCGAGCCCCGCGAAGACGATCTTCATCCCTTCCCAAGCGTCGCCGTGGTGGTCGTAGGCTGCGCGCCGGCTCGAGCGCTCGCGTAGGTACGTGAAGCCGTAGTTTTCGGCGTATAGCCGCGCGGCGGAGCTACCCGCCTCGACATGGAGCAGGCCACGCTCCTCGGCCACCGCAAGGAAGATCAGGCGATAGACGAGGCGCAGGAGCTGCTCGAAGAAGGCCGGCAGCGCCAAGCGCCCATCGGCCATTCGGTCCCGCATGTTAGGGTTAGCGTCGATCAAACCCTGCCCGAGTTTTTCTAAAACGTCGACCACGTTCTCGCCCAGCCGCTCACGAGCGGCGGTGCCGGCTTGCGCGCCGGCCTCACGCCAGCGCTCGAGGGCGCACTCGGACACGGGGGTGCCCGCAGCGCCGAAACGGCTCGCGTGGATCAGCAGCCACAGGACGGTGAAGTCCGCGAACATCTCGTCGCGCAGGATCGCACCGAGGTCGGCCTCGATCCAAGCGGGCCGCGTGAAACTCGCGTTGTCGCGCATCAGCCGCAGGCGGTCGCCGGAGAACACGATCCCCCAAAGCGCGCCTTCGCTAGCGTTCAGCCAGTCTTGGAGCAGCATCGTGGGCGAGCGGCGTGACTGGCCGCCGGTCACCCCATCGCCGAACTCTGGCAGCGCCTTGTGGAAGGCGTCTGCAACCGCGAGCGGCGCAGCGACCACGATCGGCACGCGGCCACTGCGGGCCTCAAACGTGATCCTGTAATAATGGCCGCTGAGCTCGTGGCTCGCCGGTCCGGCGAGATCGTCGAAGCCAAAAGCCTCCGACAGCAATCCTTGGACGAACGCGGCAGCCTGTGTTGCGTTTGGGCTCTCAAGGCGCGCGTAGCCGCGCCAATGGGCCTGGGCGATGCGGAAATAGCGCGTGATCTCGTCGCGCAGCATCACGCCCTTCGGCGCGCCGTAGTCGGCTGCGGACGGCACCGCGGCGGCGATGGCCGCGATCTGAGCCGGGGCGATCAGGCCTCCCTCGACGCTGATTGCGGTGAGGCCAATCTCGGCTGTGCGTCGGGGGGCGCGCGCCATTACTTGTCCTCTGGCAGGAGCACGTAGACGCCGAGGACGTCAGCCGGCAGCACCGGCTCGACTTTCGTTGTGGCGCCGCCCCCGGCGGCTGCAACGAGGCGCCCGTGGTTGTCCGAGAGCGCCTGAGCGCGCGCCGCGGCGTGCGCCTTGATGGCTGGTTCGTAACCGTCCAAACGCGCGAGCGCGTCCAACACGCGCTTCTCGATCACGAGCGGAGCAAGATTGCCGGCGGCTTCCGTCTCGAGCAGCGCCAGAGCGTCGAGCCCAACCATCGACGCTGCCGGGTCGAGGCCGCCGAAGGCGATACCTGTGGCCTCCTCGGCCAACAGCAGCCGGTTCGTGCGCCCGCTCGTGGTCAGCGTAAAGCGCAAGCGTAGTAGCAGGATAGTCGTCATGCGTGTCACCGCCAGAGAGCGCCATGCACCGGCCCGGCCGAGCGGCCGCGCCAAGCCCGAGGCCTCCGGGTCGAGCGCGCCCTCGCTCATCGACTCGGCGAGAATCGCCACGAGAGGGTGCGTGCGGCCAACATGCATGGTGCCAGGCTGCGTGTCGTCCGAGAATCCGACCCCGCGGGAGCCGCTAAAACCGCGCTGGGCGAGCCGCTCGCGCAGCGCCTCGGGCAAGGCGTCGGCATGGACGTAGCGGCCGCGGTCGAGGGGCGCGCCGACTCGCGCGAGAGCACGGGTGACGAAGCGCTCGACTTCGGCGGGACCGCCGTTGAGCGCCCGTATCGCGCACCACTCTGGTAGCACCTCCTCCGGGGTCATAGCCCCCTGAGCGTAGCGGGCACGACTCGCCTTCGCGCCCGCCTCCGCGTCACGCCAGCGCCGTTCCATACGGGTATCGGCGCCGCCGAACAGGTCGAGCATGCCTTGCCCGTGCGGGCGGCGTGAGCGCAGGAGCACAGCTTGCATGAGGGCGCCGGCGACGCTCTCGGCGTCGTCCGGGACCGGCACGCTCACACCTGTCGCCTTGCGGATCGCCTCAGCCTTGCGGGTGATGACCTCGAGCACCGCACCATCAATCATACTGTTTTCGCCGTACATCATGACGGTTCGTACCGCCGTCGAGCGCTGGCCGAAGCGATCGACACGTCCCTCGCGCTGCTGGTGGCGGGTAGGATTCCAGCTCAAGTCATAGTGGACCACCGCGTCGAACAGGCCCTGGAGGTTGAGGCCTTCCGACAGGCAATCGGTGGCAACGAGAAGGCGTGGTCGCTCGGGGTCGAGCGCGTCGATCCGCTCGCGCCGGTCGTTCGGCAGGATGCGTCCCGTGATCGTCAGAACCTGTCGATCCGGGTGGCGCCGCGTCAGCGCTTCGCCCAACGCCTCGGCGGTGGCGATGAAGCGGCAGAAGACGATCGGATTTGCCCCTTGCCCGTGGAGCGCGGCCAGCTGGCGATCGAGCTCAACGCGCTTCGGATCCTGGGCCGGATCGAGGTGTTCGACCGTGGCTATCAGCCGATCAAGCGCAGCCCGCTCCTCCGCTGCCTCGACGCCTGTGCTGGGCTCCACATCGGTGTCGGACAGCAGCCCCTGCTCCTCGTCGAGCAGGCTCGCCTCGACGCTCTCCGGATCACTCAGGCCATCGCGTCGGTTGCGTAGGGCGTGCAGGGCGGCGTCGCGTGAGGAGCCGACGCAGCGCATCAGCGCGAGCGTGCCCCAGAAGGCAAGGCGCCGACGCTGCGCGTCACCCCCCGCACGCTCAGTCACGCCAAGACAGTATTCGAGCACGTCCTCCTGAATGGCCGCCCAGCCGCCGGTGAGGACGAAAGGCGCCCCGCCGTCTAGGTCTAGGTGCTGCGGGAACGCGCGGGTCTCGGCCCAGCCCTCACCCTGGATGTCCGGGCGGCGACGCTGGACGAAGTGGCGGGCGAGGCCGCGAGCGTAGCGCTCGCGCGCGTTTGCGTCCCCACCCTGCGGCCCGAACGCGAAGTCAGGGTGCAGCAGGCCGAGGAGTCGGTCGAAGGCGTCCTCATCGCCGCTGTGCGGGGTCGCGGTAAGGAAGAGCATGTGACGCTGTGGGTCGGCCGCCAGCCGCTCGAGCACCTCGTAGCGCTGGTGGCGGCCGCGGCCGCCGCCGACGCAGGCGTGCGCCTCGTCCACGATCACCAGCGATGGGCAGTGGAGGGCGAAGTTCTCGCACCGGGCGTCGGCCTTGATGTAGTCGAGGCTGACCACGGTGTGTGGATAGGCTTGGAACAAGCTCTGCGAGGCAGGCAGGCCGCGTTCGAGCTGTCTCGCGCGCGACGATGTGACAGCTATAGCGTCAATGTCGAACTTTGACGCGAGTTCTTCGACCCATTGCTCGACGAGGTGCGGCGGGCACAAGACCGTGAACCCGTCAACCATGCCGCGGTCCATCATCTCTCGGGCGATGAGCGCCGCCTCCACCGTCTTGCCAATCCCAACGTCGTCGGCGATCAGGAGGCGCACGACTGGGAGCTTGAGCGCCATCATCAACGGCACGAGCTGGTAAGCGCGTGGTTCCACACCGAGTTGCGCGGCGGAGCGGAAGGGACCGGCACCGCGGCGGAGCGAGAGGCGTACCGCGTCCGCGAGAAGTCGGGCGGCGTCTTGAGTATCACTGCGATCCGGCGCGGGAGGCGTGAACCGAGCAGGGCGGACCGGCGGGCGCTCCAGTGCAAGCGCAAGAGTTTGGGCGTCATCTTCCGATCCTGACAACGGACGCAGCCGCAGCAGCATGTCGTCGGGCGAGGGCAGCACGACCCACTCACGGCCGCGCGCGGCGACGAGATCACCGGGCTGAAAGCGTGCGTGTTCGGTCATCGCGGTCCGAGATACTCGAGAAGATCGGCGGGCAGCTCAGCGGGAGGCGTGAGGGGTAGCGGCAAGACATCAATCCCGAGGTCTACGCAGGCTGCTTCGACCTCCGCGGCCACACCGCCGGGGCAGCCCAGTAATCGGTGGTCCGGCCAGTAGAGCGGGCAATGCGTGCCGGCTACAACCCGACTCGTTGGTCTCGGCAACGACCAATCGGCGATAGCAGAAAGCCATCGGTCGACCGCAGTGGCTTTAGCAACCTCGTTCGTGATGATCGTCACCGCCCCAGATTGAGGAGTGGTATTCTGTGCGATGGGGGCGGTCGCGTTTACGAGTGCCTGCAGGAATGCGACGACGTCTCCGTCTTGTCGATCGATCAGCTCGTGGTCGAGCTGGTTGCTGTAAGACAACAGGCAACGGTAACAGCCTGCGACGCAGGCCTCTTCTTCCGAGGCGGGCGGTGTCCCATCGTACGGTTCGACGTAGTGCATGAGGCGCAGCGCTTCGCGCGCGAGCAAAGACACAAAGCCTGCCTCACCGACAAGGCGCTTAAGGACGCCCGCTCCCCCTTCGGTTGCCTCGTAGAGTAGTATGGCGCGCCGCACATCGCGGGATGGCAAAGGCTCGCCCACGATCTCGCCCTCTTCGAGTTCGGCGACCACCGCCAGGGCCCGCACCAGGGCGTGCTGCAGCGTAGCCATCTGGGCGGATGAGAATGATCGCTGCGGGCGCAGCAGTAGAGCGTTCTTATGGTCCTCCACCACCGGCACTATCCGCTGAGAGCGCGGCGCCGTCACGACGTCGCCATCACCCGCGTCGGAGTTGTTGGCATCCGTCGTCCAACGGCCGCTCACAGGGTCGATGGCAAAACCGGCGATGGAGGTCTGCTTACGCCGCCGCAGGCCCTTGTTGAGCCGGGCGAGCCGCGTTCCGGTGCCATAGTCCATCTGCAGTAACGGGACGCCCTTATCCGCGATTTCGAGGCGGCGGATGTCGGGGACGCCGCCGCTGAGTGGCCACTCGAACACGGTTAGGATTTCGAAACCCTGACGCTGACGGTCTTCGTCGTTCGCGCTGATACGCGCTTGCGGCTCGGCCTCGACGTTGTCGACGCGAAACGCGTTGTCGATCTGCTCCGCCCCGGTCAAAGACGCATCGCAGGCGTGACAGCGCTCTGCCCGTGGGTCACGGTGCGCCGCCCCACAATCCGCGCACAGGATTAGCGTCTTCACGTCCAGCGATCCGCCATCGGTTCGGGCGTGGGCAGGCAGCTTCGCGCGGGTCACGCGGAAGGCGCGTCCCTCGTGGTAAATCAAGCTGCGTGGACCGAACTCCGCGATGGCCAGGAACCGGGGCCGCTGCAACATGGCGGCCCGCGTCGCGGGGATCGAGGCGTAGAGCGGCAGGCGCGGAAAGTTGTATCCTGGCAGGAAACCTTCGGTTGCTAGGTATCGATAAGTGTAGAAGTCCGAGCCCGCCGCGGCGCGCCCGCGCTCCAGCAGCTCGAGTTCCTGCGTCGCTCGGCGGTAACGGGCAAGCGCCTCCTTGCGCTCGCCCGGGCGCGGGCCGGCCCGTCGCTGAATCTCGTCGGCCCCGCGCTGCTCGTCGAGCGCGCCACGGTACAGTTCGCGCCAACGATCAAAGGCTGAGGAAAGCTCCGCGCGCGCGTCAGCCGCAACCGCGTCGGCGAAGCCCGCGGCTTCGTCGAGCCAGGGGATCTCGTCGGCTCCCTCAATCGCGTCGCGCGTAGCTGCGAGCAGGGCCCGCATCCCGGGCAGCGCCGCGCCGTTCGCATCCGCCTCCGCCAATGCGGTGTCCCGCTCTGGATCCAGGGGTAGGCCTGTATCGTCCATGGCGAGGTTAGTCGGGATATCGGGGTCGAGCGCGACGCCGGACGCGGCCAGCCACTCTGCGTGGAGGTGACTCCGGACGAGGTCTTGGTTGGCAATGTCGAGGGCTGGCGGCCGCACGATGCCGGCGACGAGGCCGGCGCGGTCGGCGAAGTGATACTGGTCGTGCGGAGATTGAGCTGCACAGTAAGTCACGACGAGCGCCGCCTGGCCAGACCGGCCTGCTCGCCCGGCGCGCTGGGCGTAGTTAGCGGGTGTCGGAGGGGCATTGCGCAGGTAGACCGCGTTCAGCTGGCTGATGTCGACGCCGAGCTCCATTGTCGGCGAACAAAACAGAGCCGGCAGGAACGCCTTACCCTCGAAGCTGGGGCCCTGGCGGTCACGCATCGCTTCAGCCCTTTCATCGAGCCGCTCTCGGTCCTTCGGCCCGTACCTGAAGCGGTCCTCGCGCCAGGCGCGCACCTCTTGGTCGACTTGCGCCGTGTGCTCGCGCGACTCGAATGAGAACGGAAGCGCGCCCGACTGCTCGAGCATCAGCGACGTGCGTTCGTAGAGGGCGCGGTAGAACTGGTTCGCGGCGCGCCCGTCTGAGCGGCCGGTAGCTGGGTAAAGGCGCAGCGCCGCCGGCGCGAGACGCCAACCAGGCGCATCGGAGCCAGTGGAAACGCGGCGGACGATCTGATGTGCCTCGGCCGCCGCGAGCAGGCACCGGATGAGCGCGTCGTACGCGGCGCGCGGGAGCGGCGTCTCCCAGAGCGACTTGGCCGACAGCTGGCGGCCGAGGGCGCCGCGTGGACCGGCGCGCACGATCAGAAGATCCTCCGCTGCCGAGTGCCGGTCGGCGCGGCGCGGCGCGTCGATCATCAGGAAGCCTGCCTGCCGCAGATCATCCTGTTCGAGTGCGTCGATCGACCATGGATGGGCGAGCCGGTCGCGGGACTCCTCGGCAATCTGGCGCATACGAGCGTGATCGAGGGCGTCCGCTGCAACGGCGAGGCCCGTGCGCATGTGGTCGAACAGCAGTTCGAAGAGGTGCTGGCGCAAAGTTGGGTGGGCCGTAGCAAGCTGGGCATTGCCTCGAAAAAGGCTCTCGTCATGAGCAAGCTCGGCAAGACCGGGGAAGCCGACGCGAACGAGGCCGACCTCCTCCAAATTCGGATTGGTGAAGCGCCATCCGCGCCGCAGGTCAGCCCAGACGCGGTGGGCGAGCACAGCCGTGAGCGTCTCCTCCGCCTCCTGCCGGGGGAGGTAGCCGCGCGGGTTTGGGTTGGCCATCCACTCCGCGGCGCGGGCGGGCTCGTCGGGGGAGAAGCCGAGCGCCGTCCTCACGGCATCGCCGAAGGCCGAGGGCTTCAGGCCTTGTGCACCTGCCTCGCGGACGGCACGTACGATGCCGGCGCGTAACAGCGTGACGAAGATGAAGTCGTTGAAATGGCCCGCCTGTAGAGCGGCGTCCTGGCGGTTGTCGGTGAAGCCCAGAATCTTGCGCTTCTCCGCATCGATCGTGCCGTCGGCGTCCATCTCGGCGAGCAGCGTCGCCACAAGTAGCGTTGTGGCCGAGCTTCGCCCTTCTGCCGAAAGAGAGGCGAGCTTGTTGGTGTCGCGTGCCTGCGGCGCCGGCACGTGGCGGCAGCACGGGCAGAAGCGGTAGCGGCCTGGGAAGAACCATGCCGGCACGCCGCCCTCCGCCGGGTGACCGTCGCGCCCGAGTTCGAGCAGCTCGCCCCGGTGTGGCTTTCGGGTCGCCTTAAGGCGCTCGACGCCTGCCGGCGTTACCTCCTGCCAATCCTCGGGGTAGTCGGCGACATCTCCGGAGAAGGGGAAATCTGCGTTGACGGCTGGGATGAGGAACCCCTGCCTCCGCCCCGCAGCGTCCGCCGTATCGGCGGGGACCTCGTCGATAGGGCGTGGGATGACCTCGCCGACGGCTGTGAGGCTGACGCTATGGGCCTCCTGCCCACACTCCCGGCAGAAGAAGGTGGGGTAGAGCCGCGCAGTCTCATCCTCTGGGTCGTACTTCTGCCCGTCGAGGAGCACTCGGCGCGAGGCGGGCGTCGCCAGCGTCGTGTAGGCGCGGCCCGCACCCGAGATGAACCGATGGAGCCGGAACGCCAAGAAGGCTCGGTCGCCGCTCCCTCCCCGCCGGTCTTCGGGACGCCCCATCAGGGCGAGCATCCCGGACAGCGCTGCACGGGCCTGGTCAAGTTCGACCGCGGCATGATCGGACAATAGGCATGCGGCCGCTTCGAGCGTCGTTGGGCGCCGGCGGGTGAGACCCTCACGGTCCTCAACCCCGATCTCGGTCTCGATCCACACCGCGAGCGGATTGCGGTGCAAAGCCGCGTCGTCCGCATGTATCGGGGTCGGTACGAGCACGGCCTCGCGTAGTGCGGCGCCGAGGGTCTCGCTACGCAATGATGGATCTGTTGCCCGGGTCAGGCGCTCGCCGATAACGGCATTGTGGCTCATTGCTACGCCAAACAGCTTGCGGCCTACCCGGGCGACGGCGGCGTTACGCTCCGTCTCGTCGGCAGCCGTCGACATTGTGGCCGAAGTGCCGATGCACAGGAGGTCTGAGCCGACGCCGAGGCGGTGCTTGACCCGGCGCACCAGCATGGCGACGTCCGCACCCTGACGCCCGCGGTAAGTGTGGAGCTCATCGAGGACGAGGAAGCGGAGCCCCGCGGCGTTGGCGATGACCTGCTGGTCGAGCCCATCCTGCCGGGTCATCAGCAGTTCGAGCATCATGAAGTTCGTAAGCAGGATGTCTGGCTTCTCCGCCGCAATCTCCTTCCGGCGGGCATCGCTCTCCTGGCCCGTGTAGCGCGCGAAGGTTGGGCGCAGAGCCGGATCGAGACCGGCTTCGCCTACGAACTTCTCAAGCTCCTCGAGTTGCGAGTTCGCCAGTGCATTCATCGGGTAGATCACGATCGCCCGTGTCGCAGCGGCCTCTCCCGCGCGTTTCGCTCGCACAACGGCGTCGATGATCGGCAGGAAAAAGCAGAGCGACTTGCCCGACCCAGTGCCGGTCGTAACGATGAAGCTCTCACCGGCCTGCGCCTTAGCTAGCGCACGGCTCTGATGGCTGTAGAGCGTGATCGGTATCCGGTCCGAGCCTGCTGCGAAGATCGTGGGTAGCGCCGGATCGACGACACCCTGGGCAGCCAGCTGATCGATAGTCAAGGCTGACTCGTAGCGAGGATTGATAGTGATCAGCGGTTCCGGCCAGAAGCGGCCGCGCGCATACGCCTCGTCGACCTGTTGAGCTATCTCCGGGGCCTTGATGCGCGAGAAAGAGCGGGCGAAAGCCTCGTACTGAGCGATAAGCGCTCGGTCCCAATCGAAGATATCCACGCACGTTTCCTCGTCCCGCGGCTTGGTTTGGTGTGGCTCGCGTCAGCGACCCTTTCAACCTGAGGATGAGAATTCTCAGGCCGTGTGGTTTCGGCGCACAATGACCTCGACTCGCCAAAGACGGCCTATCGGCTGCCGCCGGCATCCACATGCGAGGGTATCTTCAGCCCGAGGATCGGCTCGAAGCAGAAGTAGGCTGCTTACATTGGGGACAGGCGATTTATGCCCTCGCGATACCGATTCATCTCGGAGTTCATAAGGTCACGCAGGGCGTCCACTTTGAGCTTCGTGTCCGCCAGCAACAACTCATCCAGCCGCTCACCTGTTGGGGCATAAGCAAGATTTCTCAAAATAGAACCTGCGATTGTGTTCGTAGGCGCCGGTGAAATTGATTTAGGGTAATCTTTGAACATTGGCCTGAACACAGCTTTGTGCTGCGGACTCAGATCCCGCCCGACCGGCATGAACATAAGATCGACCGTCTGTATTGCTGGAAGAAAATTAAGTGACCCTGCTCCTTCGAGGTCGCTCGCGAGCCGTAGATCAAATTCATTTCCGAACAGATATCCTCTGTCAGCCCGCTCCATGAAACACGAAACATCCCCTTCCTCATAATTATCCGGGGAGTATCCTTTATCGGCAGGCCCATAAGGCAGTCGGCATATGATCCGGTCGTATTCTAACCTCATCTCGTCGGTCGAGATGGTAAAAGTGATGCGCGGGCGTCCAGTCGACCGCTCGCGGTACAGCGACAGGATGACGGAATGCGCAGCCCATACAATCAGGGGTTTATCGGCGCTGTATCCCGAACTCATAATATCCGAACGAAGATCGCTGAGACTTTCCGATGATGGATTGATTAAGCCCTGCGGCTTTAGCCCATACTGCTGAATCAGCGCGCTTTTGATGCGCTCCTCCTCCAGATCCAGGAAGATCGGCGGCAGGGACGGTAATGCGAGTGCAGACTGGAGGCGTTCGCGGAAGCGGCATTCGCAGGCACGCGTTGCCGAAAGATGAGCTTCGTAGGATTCGAAGTCGTCAAAATCATAATCGGCCACGCCCTCGGCTTCGGTCCGGTACTCGGAAACTAACCGCACATAGAGTGCTTCATTGTCTTGGCCGTAGCGTTCGATGAGGATCTGCACCAGCTCGTCATCGTGAGAGGATTGGCCGTTCGTAGGCTGAAGCGTAAAGCTCACAGCATCGTCGACTACCACGGGCGAATACAAAAACCCGATTAGAACCTTCGGAGCCAGCGAGAGCGTGCCGTAGATATGATCCCCATTCTCTCCGCTAGGTCCGATGACAGGATCATCGTTATCGAGCAAATCGGCCGTAGCGAGCCGCAGGTTCGTCCACCCCAAATTGTTTTGTAAATAGAATGGAGTTCCAGCGTTCACCCTTACAATATCCGACTCCAGATCGATCTCATCGGTGGCATCGAAATAGGCATTCAGATCGCCCGCCTTGGCTTCAACACAAGCCAACACGTTGTTCATCTGGTCAATAAAACATTGCCGTCCCACCTCGGAACGGCGAAGCGACGACCGTGCACGCGAGTCGAAACTGGTGCCCTCAATCAGGTTCAGCACGGCCTGCCGCCGAACATCCTCAGTCGATGAGCTGCCGGTATGCGCAAGCTCCGCCCAGCTTTCCGCTAGCCTGACGTAAACACGCCCATCAGCCTGGTACTCCCCGAGCCTGTCGGGATCCGATGTGTCCTCTCCATCCAAGCGGATGTAGCGCTTGCGCTTTTTAAGGGCGCTCGCCGCACCATCGCCGACGAACGTACGCCTAAAGAGCTCGGCGATGCGAGAGTGGGCCTTGTCCGCTCCCTGGGCTTCGATCATCCGGCCCAGGTTCCGAGCGAGGCGGGGCCTATCCCACTCAGGAACACGCCGCGAGAGCGACACCTCACGTGCGATCTGATCCGCCTCTTCCAAGCGTGCGCGGGTTTGCTGCAGGCTTTCGGCGTGCCGCGCCGCCGTAACGGCGCTGTCCGCTTCCGGCCTCTCGCTACGCGCATCAGAGAAGCGCGAGCGAGCGTCGATAACGGTCCCCTCAGACATGGGCCATCTCCCGACGCGCCCGGGCCGACCGACGTTCTCGGCGGGGGCGCATGCGCCGCAGGGGCATCGGATCACATCGCAAAGCGGTCACGACCCTGTCTCCTCGTCCGACGATCAGTTCCACGCTGCGGGCTTTATCGACTAGGGCATAATCTAAGCCTTCACTCATCAGCTCCCCCACACGCCGATGGGACAGCTTGAGCCGGCGGCGGCCCTGTGCGGCGGGGTAGTCGATATCAGCGAATTCCAGCACCAAAGCGACGACTTCGTCCGGAATGCAGCGCTGCGCGACCCTTACGGTCGCATGGTGGGAAAGCTCAAACTCGTGGGCGGAGGAGAAACCAAACAGGTCGGTCATCGGCGTGTCCTTTGTTGACGCCGTAAGAATGCCGGGCAGAGAGCCGCCAAGCGACCGCAAACTTGGACATTTTTCTGGGGGCGATCAGAGCATTTATTGGGGACCTTTCTGGGGACAAAATGGGGCCGTTTTGATGACTTTTATGGCTCGTAGGCGCGAAGATACGGCTGTGAAGCTGATGTGCTGCGAATGGGGGCCATCACGTCGTCTGGTTCAGAGCGCCAGCGAGCCAACACCGAATCAGTGGATGAATAAAAACCAGCAGCCTGCTGACGGGCTGGGACTAAAACTTGATACTTGAGCGCTCGAAACCCAGAATCTTCGCTTCGACAGCATCTATCGAATTGATACTGCCGGCCCGGTGGCAGCATCGAGCTCGCATGAGGCCAATTCGCGGGGAAATACTTTAGTCCCAATGCCCCGGCGCTAGGAATCTCAAATCAGCACGAACAAAGCAGGTCTGCGGTTCCAGCCGCGGTTACCGTTACCTGGCGGCGCGCCATTCGATGTGACTTCAATACGTTTCGTTCTAGTAAGAAAAATGTGATCCTAAAGGCTAAGTCTAGGTGAGAAGCGAACTCTACCCACTCACGTACGACCAGATCGAATTAGGTGAACTGCAGTGACAATACGATTTAACTGTTAGAAGGCGGCTGCTCTATCCAGCTGAGCTACGGAGTCTGGGTGCCAGCGTGCCCAGAAGCCACGGGCTTGGCCGAGGGTCAAGCGTCTGCGTGACGGACCGGTCGCGGCGTGGCAGGCGCCACCTGGCGTTGCCCGAGGGCGGCATGGCGGGGTTGCGGCGCGGGGCGGATCCGGACAGGCCGGGGCGCTGTTCATGCCGGGGTGCTGCCCCCGCACAGGAGTCCGAGGTTGCCTGGCCCGAATCCGTCCGCATCGTCCCCCGACCGCGCCCGGCGCCGCCGGGCTGCCGGCCGGGGCAGCCTCGCCCGGCCCGGGGCGGATCTGCGGCGCCTGCCCACCGGCCTCGACCTGCGCAACGTCCGGCTGGTCGAGGGCGTGCGCGCCGCCTTCGCGTTCGGCGTCGTCATCCTGATCAACATCTGGGTGCAATGGCCGCCGCTGCTGACCATGGCGCTGGCCGCGAACCTCGCCTGCTTCTGCGACAATGGCGGGCCGATGCGGGTGCGCCTGCGGGTGCTCACCGCCTTCTCGCTGCTCGGCGGCCTGCTCTGGGCGGGTCTCGGCCTGCTGCAGCCCCTGGGGCTGCCGGTGGTGGTGCCGGTCTCCTGCGCGCTGATCTTCGCGTGCTCCTACGTCCGGGTCTGGAGCGTGCAGGCGCAATCGGCCGGGAACGTGCTGGTGGTCGTGCTGTGCATCGCCCTCGACCGGCCGCTCACCTGGGAGCAGGCCGGGATCGTAGCGCTGATGTTCGCGGCCGGCGGGCTCTGGGCGACGCTGCTCGCCCTGGTGATCTGGCGCCTGCATCCGTACCGGCCGGCGCACCGCGCGGTGGCCGAGGTCTGGCACGGCCTCGCGCGGCTCTGCGGCGATCTCGAGCGGCTCGTCGCCCTGACCGATCCCGACGCGGACGCGTTCGACGGCCATGCGCGGGGCCACCGGCGCGGCGTGCGCGCGAGCATCGAGACGGCCCGGGCCATGATCCTCGACCTCGCCCGCTCCCGCGAGCGCGTCTCCGAGCGCACCGCCCAGGCGCTGCTGCGCCTGGAGAGCGCCGAGCAGATCTTCTCCGCGCTGATCGCGGTGGCGGAGCTGATCGAGAGCCGGCCCGCGCCGAGCCGGCGGGCCCTCACCAAGACCTTCCTGCGGCGCCTGCGCCCCCTGCTCGTCACCATCGCCCGGGCGATCCGCGACGATGCCAGCCTCGACCTCGCCCGGCTGGAACTGTCCATCGCCCGGGCCGCGGAGGGCCTGTCGGAGGATCCGACCCTGGCGCGGCTGGCCGAGCGGATCGTCGGGCGCGTGCGGATCGGCGCCAAGCTCTCGACGCCGGAGGGCTACCGGCCGGGCGGCACCCTCACGGACGGCCGGAGCCTCGACCGCTGGACCCGCTATGTCGAGCCGCTGCGGCAGAACTTCACCCTCGCCTCGCCGAACCTCCGGCACGCCCTGCGGGCCACGGCGGTCGCAGCGCCGGCGCTCGCCGCCACCCTGACCTATGCCGGCGCGTTCACCCATTGGCTGGTGATGACCGTGGTGCTGACCATGCAGCCGTTCTACGCGGCGACCTGGCAGCGGGCGCTGGAGCGGATCGGCGGCACGGTGCTGGGCGGGGCCGCGGGCGCGGTGCTGGCCTATTACGCCACGACCCCGCTGGTGGAAGCCGGGCTGATCCTCGTGCTCAGTGTGGTCGGCTTCGCCGCGCGCCAGATCTCCTACGGCTTCTTCGTCACCTGCCTGACCCCGCTGGTGGTGCTGCTGGTCGAGCTGCTGGAGCCCGGCCACAGCTCCTGGGAGATCGTCGGCATGCGCGCCGGCTTCACGGTGCTCGGCGGGCTGATCGCGGTGGCGAGTTGCCTGGTGCTCTGGCCGATCTGGGAGCCGGACCAGGTCCGCCAGGAATTGCGGCGGGCCTTGAAGGCCCATGCCGACTTCGCCGAAGCCGTGCTGCTCGCCGCCTCCGGCGAGGCCCGCGACGCCGCAGTGCTCGCCCGCGCCCGGGCGTCCGGCCTCGCCCTCAACGACCTGGAGGCGGCGCTGTCGCGCGCCCTGCAGCAGCCCCGGGCCGGCGGCCATCCGGAGGTGGAGGCCGCCATGGTGGCGGACGCGACCCTGCGCCGGATCAGCGCCCGGCTCACGGTGCTGCGCCACGCCCCCGAGGCGGCCGCCCCGGAGGCGGAAGCCTGGCGCACCTGGATCGCCGCCACCCTGGCGGCGCTGGGCGCAGATCGGCCGCTACCGGCCCGGCCCGATCTCGACCGGGGCCAGTCGCTGGCCCGCCTCGTGAGCCAGGTCGACCTGCTGAGCGGGACGCTGCGCCCGGGAGAGCTGCGCGCGCTCGAGGGCGCGGGGCCGGAGGCCGATGCCGTCGCAGGCGAGGGTCGGGCCGTCCCGGCGGCCTGACCCGAGGCAGGCCCGCGGGCCGCACGTCAGCTCAGTATCGCGGCAGGGCGTTGGCCGGGCCGCCGGCATGCGGGCCGGCATAGCGGTAGGCGGAGGCCCGCATCGGCTGAGCCCGATCCTGCTGCGAGACGCCCGCATTTCCGATCCAGCCGGAATAGGCCGAGGCCGGATAGGGCGAATGCTTCGAATCCATCCCCTGCGCGAGGGCCGGCGAGGCGGTGGCGGCGATCAGGACGGCGGCGAGCATGCGACGGGTCATGATGATCTCCTGTTGTCTGCGTCCGACTTCGACGGGACGTCATCCGGTCAACCGGGCCGGGTGAGGAAGATCGTCGGTGCGGCGGTCTTGATCGCTCGGGCTGTGCTTGGCCGATGATGACCTCTCAACCGGGATGGTCTGCCTCCCGTTCGAGCGATGCCGTGCGCTGGCGCACGGGTGGTACGCGCTCGGCTCCGAATGCCTGATACCGGTCCAGGAAGGCCGGGCCCGGCGACGCTGGTCCCGGGCTCGGAGCGGGGATGCGCCGCGCGCGGAAGCGTGCCAGAGACCGCCCCGAAAGGGATGCGCTGAGGGAAGGCCCATGACCGGGAGCGCGCCAGGGACTCTGCCATGCGGTTGATCGTCGGCCTCGGAAACCCGGGTTCGCGCTACGCGAACAACCGGCACAATATCGGCTTCCTGGCCATCGACGCGATCGCCCGCCAGCACCGGGCGAGCCCGTTCCGGCACCGCTTCCAGGGCGAAGCCGCCGAGGTGGTGCTGGGCACCGAGCGGGCGATCCTGCTCAAGCCCTCGACCTTCATGAACGAATCCGGGCGCTCGGTCTCGGAGGCGCAGCGCTTCTACAAGATCCCCTTGAGCGACGTGATCGTGCTGCACGACGAGCTCGACCTCGCCCCGGCCAAGCTCCGGGTAAAGCTCGGCGGCGGCAATGCCGGGCATAACGGCCTGCGCTCGATCACCGCCCAATGCGGCAACGAGTATCGCCGGGTCCGGCTCGGCATCGGCCATCCCGGCGACAAGGCGCTGGTGCACGCTTACGTGCTCAACGATTTCGGCAAGGCCGAGCTGCCCTGGGTCGAGGATCTGGCCCACGCGGTCGCCGACCACGCCACGCTGCTGGCGGCGGGGGAGGATGCGAGCTTCCAGAACAAGGTTCATCTCGCCATGGCCGGCCGGGGCTGGGACACGGTGAAGACGCTGGGTTCCAAAAATTGACACGAAAACACGAGGACACGATATAGACGGCGGAGGCTGCGATGAAGAACGTCACCGTGACGATGAGCGAGGCCCTGCTGCAGCGGGCGCGTGTCGCCGCCGCGCGCGACGGCAAGAGCCTATCGCGTTTCGTCGCCGAGGCCGTCGAGCAGCGCGTCGGCCGGCCGCTGACGCAGCGGGAGGCGCTCGAACGCTTCCTGGCCGGGCCTCTCATGAATCTGACGGACGAGAACGGCAAAGCACCGTCGCGCGATGAACTTTACGATTGAGCCGATCTTCATCGACACGAACGTGCTGGTTTACGCACGCGACAAACGAAATGCCGACAAGCGCGAGCGCGCACGGACGTGGCTGGCTGCCATCACCGACCTGGGCTGCGCCCGCACGAATCTGCAAGTTCTCAACGAACTTACGCGATGGATCCTCAAGAACGAGCTGGGGCGCTCGCTGCGCGACGTTCAGGACGAAGTCGAGACGATCGGGGCCTGGGGAGCGCGCCCAATCGATCAAGATGACACCGAACTGGCATGGCTCGTCCGCGAGAATCTCGGCTATCAGTGGTTCGATTGCCTCCTGGTAGCCGCGGCCCAGCTCGCCGGATGCCGGTACTTCCTGACCGAGGATATGGCACACGGCGCCGTGTTCGAGGGCCTGACCCTCATCAACCCTTTCCGCGCGTCGCCCGGCGACGTGCTTCAACGGAACTGAGTCCATGGGCTTCAAATGCGGCATCGTCGGCCTGCCGAACGTCGGCAAGTCGACCCTGTTCAACGCGCTGACGCAGACGGCGGCCGCGCAGGCGGCGAACTACCCGTTCTGCACCATCGAGCCGAATGTCGGCGAGGTGGCGGTGCCGGATCCGCGCCTGGACGACCTCGTCCGGATCGCGAGCTCGAAGGAAAAAATCCCGACGCGGCTGACCTTCGTGGACATTGCCGGGCTGGTGCGCGGCGCCTCCAAGGGCGAGGGCCTGGGCAACCAGTTCCTGGCCAACATCCGTGAGGTCGACGCCATCGCCCACGTGGTCCGCTGCTTCACCGATGGCGACGTCACCCATGTCGAGGGCAAGGTCGACCCGGCCGCCGATATCGAGACCATCGAGACCGAACTGATGCTGGCCGACCTCGACAGCCTGGAGCGCCGGGCCGTCGCCCTGGAGAAGAAGGCCAAGGGCGCCGACAAGGAGGCCAAGGAGACCCTCGACCTCGTCAACCGCGCCCTGCCGCTGCTGCGCGAGGGCAAGCCGGCCCGCCTCGTCGAGCGCAAGCCGGACGAGGAGAAGCTGTTCCAGTCGCTGGGGCTGATGACCGCCAAGCCGGTCCTCTACGTCTGCAACGTCGACGAGGGCGATGCCGACAAGGGCAACGCCTATTCGGACGCGGTGTTCGCCCGGGCCAAGGCCGAGGGCGCCATCGCCGTGGTGGTCTCGGCCAAGATCGAGAGCGAGATCGCGGTGATGCCGGAGGCCGACCAGGCCGAATTCCTGGAAGCCGTGGGTCTGACCGAGCCCGGCCTCAACCGGGTGATCCGCGCCGGCTACGATCTCTTGGGCCTCGTGACCTACTTCACGGTCGGCCCCAAGGAGGCCCGGGCCTGGACGATCACCAAGGGCACCCGCGCGCCCGGCGCCGCCGGGGTGATCCACTCGGATTTCGAGAAGGGCTTCATCCGCGCCGAGACCATCGCGTTCACGGACTACACGACGCTCGGCGGCGAATCCGGCGCCCGGGACGCCGGCAAGCTGCGGCTCGAGGGCAAGGAGTACGTGGTGCAGGACGGCGACGTGCTGCATTTCCGCTTCGCCAATTGAGGCCCTCCCCCTGACGCACTGGACGAGGCTGGCATGCCGGACCCCGCGGTCGAGGACTTTTCCGTCGGCGACGTCATCGTCGGCGAGTCCCTGACGGTCACCCGCGACGCCATCGTCGGCTTCGCGCGGGCCTTCGACTTCCAGCCGTTCCACCTCGACGAAGCGGCCGCGCAAGGCACCTTCGCGGGGCGGCTGATCGGGTCGGGCTGGCACACGGCGGCGCTGGGGATGCGGCTGCTGCAGCAGGGGCCGTTCCGGGGCGGCTCGTCGCTGGGCGCGCCCGGGATCGACGAGCTGCGCTGGCTGGCGCCGGTCCTGCCCGGGGATGCCCTGACGCTGACCTTCCGGGTCGTGGGGATGCGGGATTCGGCCTCGAAGCCGGGGCTCGGCTTCGTGACAGCGGAGGTCGCCCTCGGCAACCCGCGCGGCGAGACGGTGCTGACCCAGCGCTTCACCTTCATGCTGGCCCGAAGCGGCACCGATCCCCTGCCGCCCCGCCCCGTGGAGATCGGCGAGCCGGGCCCGGTCGAGGAGCCGGAGGATGCCGAGATCCTGCCGTTCCTGCGGGATGCCGAGATCGGCTGGGTCCGCGACCTCGGCGCCTACCCGTTCAGCGCCGCGGCGATCGTGGCCTTCGCCGAGGCCTACGACCCGCAGGCGTTCCACCTCGACGAGGCCGCGGCCCGGCGCAGCCATTTCGGCGGCCTGTGCGCCTCCGGCTGGCACACCGCCGCCGCCTACATGAACCGGCTGCTCACCACCCGCGCCCGCGACGCCGCCTACACGGCCACCCGCGGCCCCGTCCCGGAAGCCGGCCCCTCCCCGGGCTTCAAGAACCTGCGCTGGCTCAAACCCGTCTATGCGGGCGACACGGTCCGGTTCAGCACGAAGCTCACCGACAAGCGCGCCTCCGCCTCCCGCCCCGGCTGGGGCCTGGCGTTTGCCCGCAACACGGGCGTGAACCAGCGCGGCGAGCCGGTCTTCGCGTTCGACAGCGCGGTGTTCCATCGCTGGGAGCCGTGAGGCCCGTCCTCGCGGTTCTCGATGTCCGCACAGGACGGGGGGCGGAGGCGGCCTCCGATTGCAACGCCACTCAGCGCTATCTGCGTTCGTCACGCATCCGGCATCGAACCGGGATCGCGGGCGCTGTGGCGAACGGCATGAACGATGATGGCTGCGTCCGTGACTTCGTAGAAGATCAGGTAAGGATAAGGGATCGTGGTCAGGCGGCGAATGGTCGGATCGTCGGTTTGCTTTCCGAGCATCGGATAATCCGAGAGATGGTCCAACGCGTCCTTGATCCGTTGCCGGACATGTCGAGCCCCTTGCGGCGAGCGAGCCGCGATGTACTCGGTCAGCACGGCTAAGTCGGTCAAAGCCGGACGGGTGAAGCGGATCTTCACAGGCCGTGCTTCGCCCAGACGGCCCTCACCTCCTCGTCCGTCGCGAACTCGCCCCGTGCCGCTGCCGACTTCGACGTCGCGATGGCGTCCCGTTCTGCCCGTGTCAGGATGACGGGCTCGGCCTCATCGCCGGCGAGATCCAGCAGCATGCGCGCGAACGCATCCTGCGTCTCAGGAGCAAGAGCGCGGACACGCGCGATCGCTTGATCGAGAAGTTCAGTCATGGGCCCATCCTGCACATGATCGCCGGACACGCCATTGCGCGTCCGCCCGCCCCTCCCCTCACGCCGCCTTCCGGCGCTCCGGATACAGCCCGTACAGCCCCTCGTCGCTGGCCGCGCAGATGCCGCGCTCGGTGATGATCCCGGTCACCAGGCGGGCCGGGGTCACGTCGAAGGCTGGGTTGGCCACCGGGCTGCCCGGGGAGACCACCTCGATCGTGGCGAAGCCGCCGTCAGGGAGCCGACCGGTCATGTGGGTGACCTCGCGGCCGTCCCGCTCCTCGATCGGGATCTCCTTGACGCCGTCGTGGAGCGTCCAGTCGATCGTCGAGAACGGCAGGGCGGCGTAGAACGGCACGCGGTTGTCGTGGGCGGCGAGCGCCTTCAGGTAGGTGCCGATCTTGTTGCAGACGTCTCCGCTCGCCGTGGTCCGGTCCGAGCCGACGATGCACAGGTCGACCCCGCCATGCTGCATCAGGTGGCCGCCGGCATTGTCGGCGATCACCGTGTGCGGCACGCCGTGGCCGTGGAGCTCGAAGGCGGTGAGCGCCGCGCCCTGGCTGCGCGGCCGGGTCTCGTCCACCAGAACGTGCACCGGCACGCCGCGCTCGTGGGCGGCGTAGATCGGCGCCAGGGCGGTGCCCCAATCCACGGTGGCAAGCCAGCCGGCGTTGCAATGGGTCAGCACCGTGACCGGCCGGCCGCCATGGGCCGCGTGCAGGTCCGCGATGATCTGGCCGCCATGGGCACCGATGGAGCGGCAGCTCGCCACATCCTCCTCGGCGATGCGGCCGGCCTCCGCGAAGGCGCGCACGAAGCGCTCGGCCGGCTGGATCTGCCGCAGGTTGCCGGCGACCCGCTCAAGCGCCCGGCGCAGGTTGATCGCCGTCGGGCGGGTCGCGGCCAGCACCGCCACCGCCCGGTCGATCCCCTCCATCGAGGGATCGGCCCGCATCGCCAGCGCCAGCCCGTAGGCCGCGGTGACGCCGATCAGGGGCGCGCCGCGCACGATCATGGTGCGGATCGCCAGGGCGGCGTCGTCGAGGGTGGCGAGCCGCTTCAGCTCGAATGCGAAGGGCAGGCGTGTCTGGTCGATCACCTGGACGCTGACGCCGTCCGGGTCCGGGAAGATGGTGCGATAGGGTGTGCCGTCGATATTCATGGCGGTTTCTGTGCCATAGCGGGGCGGTTTTTGCACCACCCTCGCCTGCTCCCGCGCGATCCCGGTGGGCGCCGGGTCAGGCTTCCTCAACCTTAGCAGGTCGTTAAGGCCGGCATGACTAGCCTCGGGCGAGAGTCCCCGTTCGCGTCCGGTCCCGCATGCGCTCGCTTCGCCGTCCCGCGTCGCCCTACGACACCTACGTCGACAGCGTTCGCCCCTTCTTGGGCAAGCGCCTGACGGAGCTCGGAGGGCTCGTCCTGTTCACCGGTGCGGTCGCATTGACCGTGGCGCTCGCCACGTGGTCGATCGACGACCCGAGCCTGAACCACGCCACCGACCACCCGGCCCACAACGTGCTCGGCCAGCCGGGGGCCGTCGTGGCCGATCTCGCCATGCAGATCCTGGGGCTCGGCGCCCTCGCCTTCGTGCTGCCGCCCGTGCTCTGGGGCGTGCGGCTGATGCGCGAGCGCGACCTGCCGCAGGGCGGCATGCGCCTGGCGCTGTGGATCATCGGCTTCTGCGCCGCGAGCGCGGTGGCGAGTGCCCTGCCCCCCACCGCCCGCTGGCCGCTCCCGACCGGGCTCGGCGGCGTCGCCGGGGACGGCCTGCTGTCGATGGCCCGGGTGATCGTCGGGGCGGTCTCCTCCGCGGCGGCCCATCTCGTCGGCTTCGTCTACGCCGCGGTGGCGATCCTCAGCCTGACCGGCGCCTGCCGGTTCGGGGCCGTCGAGGAGGATTCCTTCCACGACGAGCCCTATCCCGCCCGGCATCAACCCGCCCGCGGCCGCGCCTCCGGCCGCGACGAGCGCGAGGATGCGGACGAGCCGAGCCTCGGCCTCGTCGGCATCGGCGCCCTCGCCCAGGGCCTGATGCGGATGCGCCTCGCCCTGGCGCGGCGGGTCGACGCCTGGCGGACCGGCCGGGTCGAGCCGTTCGACGCCGAGGCGGCGGCCCTGGCGGCCCGGCGCGCCTTCACGGATGCCGACCTG
>NZ_LKKO01000024.1 GCF_001455965.1 Methylobacterium sp. GXS13 | reverse complement strand
CCCGGATCGGCAGATTCGGTGCGGTCTTATACGGTTTCGGCGTCGAGGACCCTGCCGGCAGCGTCGCGTCAACGGTTGTTCAGGAGCGACCGGGCCAGGAGATGCAGGGTCGCGCCGAGGCCGAGCGCGCAGGTCGAGACCACCAGGACCTGCAGCCCGCTGATGCCGGGCCGCGGGCCGAAGCTGTAGGCCAGCAGCGAGCCGCACAACCCGGCCGAGACGACGCCGGACGCGATGGTGTTGAGCCACGTCGCCGAAAGGCGGCGCCGTTCATCGTTGATGTCGCCCATGGCCGGCTCCCATCGCGGGCGAATGCAAGCTTATTTTCATACAGAAGGAATTATTACCAGAAGTTGCGGTCCGCTGCAAGGGCCGACACGGCCGGGCCAACCCCCTCTCAATGCGCCCCCGTCCGGCAGCGGGCATAACCCCGGGAGATCAGCCGGCCCTGCTGGGCCGCGCGCCGCTCCGCCTCGTCGAGGTCGATCAGCGCGTCGGCGATCGCCGCCACCAAGGCGCTCCAGGCATCGCCCCGGGCTGCCCGGTGATAGGCCAGTGCGATCGCCTCAGCCTCGGTCAGCCGTAGGTCCGCGGGCGGTTCGTGCGGGTGTGCATGCATAGCAAGTCCGTCCTTATGAGAACATATAGCGAACAAACCGCAGGCACGGCTTCGGTTCAACCCCTCGTGCGCCACAGGGCCGGATTCCGGTGGAGGGCTGTTGATCGATCCCGAAAACCGCAATGCCGGCGGGGCCTTACCGCGCCCGCCCGACGAGCCCGGAATCGCGCCGTCCCGCGGCAGACCGCGGCGATTCCAGGATGGGCGGGCCCGCAGGGAACGGCTCATGCCGGCGCACCCGTCAGCTGGCACGCTGTCTCGACGAGAAACACGGGACCGGCCGGTCTGACGCAAAGGACGTTGGCGCCTTCCGCGTAGACCCGGTTCGCGTCCGGGCCCCGGGCTTCGGCGCTGATCGTGGCCACCGGGGGGGGCTGAAGCGGCCAGGTGGCGAATCCGGAACACCGGGGCGCAGCAATCCATCTTGGGCCTGCCGATGTCGAGGATCATCGGGGCGATGCCGCCGAGCGGCGCCTTCTCCAACTCCTCGACGCCGTTGGCGGCCTCCTCGACGGTGGGCCCGGCCGGCCCGACGTGCCCGTATCAATCCTGCTCGATCGGTTTCTGATAGACGATCGTGTCGCCGAACTTGCGCGGCAGAAACAGCGACGACATCCGGCTCATGCTCTCGGAATGGCCCAGGCAGATGAAGCCCCCCGGAGTCAGGCATTCGTAGAGCGCTTCGATCGCAGAGCGTCGCGACGTGTCGTCGAAATAGATGAGCAGGTTGCGGCAGAAGATGACGTCCATCGCGCGGTAGGCATGCATGTGAAGCGGATCGGACAGATTGGCGATCGAGAACTCGATGGAGCCGCGCAGATCCTCGTGGATCTCGAACTGGTCCTCGCCGATCCGGCGGAAATACTTTCTGCGCAATTCTGGGGATAGCCGTTGCAGGGAGCGATTGCCGTAGATCCCCTTGCTGGCATCCGCCAGGACCCGGGAGTCGATGTCCGATCCGGTGATCTCGATCGCGAACTCGCCTGCCCGCGACCAGTATTCGAGAATCTGGATCGCGATCGAGTACGGCTCCTCGCCGGTCGAGCACGGCATCGACCAGATCCGCAAGGTCCCGCCGGGTCGGCGCGTCCGGGTGATCTCGGGCAGGATGCCGCGCACCAGCGCGTCGAACTGGTAATCCTCGCGGAAGAAGTAGGTCTCGTTGACCGTCATCAGGTTGACGAGATGCTGCAGCTCCTCGCCCGAGGCCTGAAGGCGTAGCAGGGTGAAATACGACCTGAAGCTGTCGCTCCCGGTCTTGGCGATCCGCTCCAGCAGGCGCGTCTCGACGAAATATTCCTTCTCGCTGCTGAACGAGATTCCGGTGCGGCGATAGAAATACGCGTAGAACTGCTTGTATTCGTCCTCGGTGATCGGGATCGCCGGGCCGGCCGGCCAGGAGCTGCGGGTCGTCTGCATCACGATCCTCCGATCCGGCGAATCGCCACGGCGGCCGCGAAGCGGATGAACGAGACCTCGGGACAGCGCGCGGCCAAGGCCTGAAGCGGCGCGATGGCGCTCGCCTTGCCGATCGCCGGCAAGCCGTCCACCCCCGCCGCGGGCGACGTGATGCGGATCCGCGTCATCAGGCTCGCGATCCGGCGCCGCTCGGCGCTCGCGGGCGCGGCGAGGCCGGCCTGCGGCGGCCCGTCGGCGGCTTTCGCGATCGGGTTCGGCTTCTCAAGGTCCATGGCAGTATCCCCCGGCTCTCGGGGGCAGGGACGCAAGCGACGCGCCGGCCCGGGCCGCTTCGGCCGAGCCGTTGAAGGCTGACGTGCTTTCCCTCGGGGCGGTCGCGGTCGGGCCGAGCGGGAGGACAGCTTCTTTCGCGTGAGCCATGTGTCGACGCCTTCGGATTCAGAAACGTTTCCGATCCCGTAAGACGTGCGTGTGATGATATTCGAAACGATGTGTAAATAGTGAGTGCATTTTGATCCGTATCGATATTTATTCACTGCATCATCGTGGGCGTTATTGACGAAATCGGGCGCATGCTGGGGGCGTGATCTGAATAAGGTAGTGATGTCGCGCTGTTTATCCAGACGGTGTCGAGCCAAAAATGATTCCGATTCCAATCTGCTCGACGCACGCTTGACCTATCCTGCGGTCTGGACTTGGCTTGCGCATCGCGCGCGGTGGAGCGGGCCAGGAAAGACATTCCGTCTCAACCGATCGGATGCCGGGGCGGGTCGAGGCGCGGGTGAGGCCGCCGGCGGGGCGCTCGCGATCGCGACACGCGGGCTCTGAGGCATGCCGGGATCCGGTTCTCCGTGACCGCTCCGTCCGGGCCGCCATCGCGGCCGACCTCCGGCGCTGCCCGCGGCGATGGCGGGCTTGCCGCGGCAAGGGACGCCGGTGGGGAGCGGCCAGCCCGGGATCCCCGAGAGGTGTTCGTTAAGGCGGGCGCTGCATCCTTATCGGCACCGAAACCGTTGTGCGTGTCCAATTCGGCCACCGGGGCGCCTGTCATGACCATCCTGAGCGTCCTCTGCCTCGTCACCGGTGCGACCCTTGCTGGCATCGCCCCGCGGCGCTCCGTGCAGCAGGCGGCCCTGGAGAGCGCGGGCGGCAGCCTGATCGTGCTCGGGCTCGTCATCATCGGCGCGGGCCTGCCCCTGTTCAGCTGAGGTCGACTCGGATCCGGCCCGCCCCACACCCGGAACGCCGGCGCGGTTTTCGCCGTGAGGATCGGCGGATCGACCGACCCTGGCTACGCCTCACGCGCCGCGTTGCAATCTTGCCCCGTGTCGGCAGCGCTGTTTCGCAGCGTAGATCAATCGAGCGGGACTTGATGTCCTCAAGATTATCCGCGCCGTCCCACCTCTGGTCATTGCCGCAGATCGCCCCTATGGTTCGATCTCTGCCATGTGTCTTTGTATTTTGAAGTGTTACAAAGAACGAATGTGAGGTGTTCCGCGCATGTCCGGTCTGGACGGGGATGAGAAGCCGGGGAGCCGCCAGGATCCGCGCCAGGTCCCATATGTGGCGCTCCGGGCCTTGGCCTCGGAGCGGGAGGACGAGATCGTGTCGGCCAGCCTCCTGCAGGGCCGCCGCGAGATCGTCATCCGTCATGCCGGCCAGCGCTACCGGCTGCGCATCACCGCCAACGACAAGCTGATCCTGACCAAATGACGATGACGCACGCCTGGTCGCGCCGTTCCCTGCTCGCCGCCGCCGCGAAGGCGGTTTCCGCCCCGCGGGGCGCCGCGGCGGCGCCTGCCGCCCGGATCGCCTCCCTCGGGGGTGCCGTCACCGAGATCCTGTACCGGATCGGCGCCGGACCGCGGATCGTGGCGGTCGACACCACCAGCCTGTACCCGCCCGAGGCCCTGCGCGAGAAGCCGAATGTCGGCTACCTGCGGGCGCTCTCCGCCGAGGGCGTGCTCGCCTGCGGGCCGGATCTGGTGATCGCCGCCGACGGGGCCGGCCCGCCCGCCGTGCTGGCCCAGCTGCGCGAGGCCGGCCTGCGTGTCGAGACCGTCGCCGAGCCGCCGAGCCCGGAGGGCGTCCTCGACAAGATCACCGTGGTCGGGCGCCTCGCCGGCCTCGAGACCGAGGCCGACGCCCTCGCCGCCGCGGTGCGTGCCCGCTTCGCCGAGGTCGCGGCCCGCCGCGCCCGGATCGAGACGCCCGCCCGGGCGATCGTCGTCCTGTCCCTCCAGGGCGGGCGCACGGTCGTGGGCGGCACCGGCTCCACGGCGGACGGCATGCTCGCGCTCGCCGGCATCACCAATGCGGCCGCCGGCGTCGCCGGGTTCAAGCCGATGACCGACGAGGCCATCGTGGCCGCCGCCCCCGACGCGGTGGTGATGATGCAGAACGGCCCGGAGCCGCCGAGGCCCGAGACGATCTTCGCCCCCGACACCGCCCTGGGCCGCACCCCGGCCGGCGTGCAGGGCCGCCTCGTCGCCATGGACGGTCTGTATCTCCTGGGCTTCGGGCCGCGCACCCCCGAGGCCGCGATCACGCTGATGCGGTCGATCTATCCGGGCCTGCCGGGTGAGTGAGCTTTTTTTTGACTCCGGTTTTCCCCATCTCGACCGCATACTGAGGTGCCCGGCGATCGAAGATCGTCGGGCCTCGAAGGAGCCCTTCAGCGGTCGCGGTGACATCTGGAGGGCTCCTTCGCGGATTCCGCTGCGCGAAAGCACCTCAGGATGAGGGGGCGATTGGGAGATCCCCGGGGTTTGCTGAACCGCCGCAGCGCGCTCCCATGGGTGCTGGCGGCACTCACCCTCCTGATGCTCGCCGTCGCGCTGCTCTCGGTGAGCCTGGGGGCGATCCGCATCCCGCCCGAGCGGGTCCTGGCGGTGCTGACCGGGGGCGGGGCCGATCCGGCCCTGGCGCGCGATGCGCTGGTGGTCCTCAACATCCGGCTGCCCCGGACCCTTCTGGGTCTGATGATCGGCGCCGGGCTCGCGGTCTCGGGCGCGCTGATGCAGGGGCTGTTCCGCAATCCCCTGGCCGATCCGGCGCTCGTCGGGGTCTCGTCGGGGGCGGGATTCGCCGCCGCCTGCATCATCGTGCTGGGCGACCGGCTCCTCGCCTATGCCGGCATGCCGGGGCCGCTGCCCTATCTGGTCCTGCCGGCCGGCGCCTTCCTGGGCGGCTTGAGCGCGACCCTGGTCCTCTACGGGCTGGCGACGCGCTCCGGGCGGACCGCGGTGGCGACGATGCTCCTCGCCGGGATCGCCCTGGGGGCGCTGAGCGGCGCGCTCACCGGCCTGCTGACCTATGCCAGCGACGACCGGCAATTGCGCGACCTCACCTTCTGGTCCCTGGGCAGCCTCGGCGGTGCCACCTGGGGCAAGGTCGCGGCCTCGGCGCCGCTGATCCTGCCGGTGCTGGTGGCGGTGCCGTTCCTGGGGCGCGGCCTCAACGCCCTGGTGCTGGGGGAGGCGGAGGCGTTCCATCTCGGGATCCCGGTGGAGCGGCTCAAGCGCGCCTGCATTTTTTTGGTTGCCGTCGCCGTGGGGGCGAGCGTCGCGGGCGCCGGGGTAATCGGCTTCGTCGGCCTCGTCGTGCCGCACGCTTTGCGCTTGGCGATCGGCCCCGAGCACCGCCTGCTGCTGCCGGCCTCGGCGCTGCTCGGCGGCGCGTTCCTGGTGCTCGCCGACCTCGTCGCCCGGCTGGTCGCGGCGCCGGCCGAGCTTCCGATCGGGATCGTCACCGCGCTGGTCGGCGCTCCGGTCTTCCTGTGGCTGCTGCTCGGCCGGGCGCGGGTCGCCGTCGATGCCTGAGCCGGCCCTGCTCTCCGCCCGCGACCTCACCGTCACGGTGGCCGGGCGCGACCTCGTGCGCGACGTGTCCCTCGCCGTGGCGGCCGGCTCCCTGCAGGTGATCGTCGGCCCGAACGGGGCCGGCAAGTCGACCCTGCTGCGCCTGCTCTGCGGCGAGCTGCGCCCGACGCGCGGGCAGGTCGCCTACGGGGGCGAGGCGGTTGACGCGATCCCGGCCTGGCGGCTCGCCGGGATGCGGGCGGTGCTGCCGCAGGCCGCGCGCCTCGCCTTCCCGTTCGCCGCGTCCGAGGTGGCCCGGATCGGCCTCGACGGCATCGGCCGCGGCCTGACCGCCCGCGACCGGGACGCGATCCTGGCCCGCGCCCTCGACCGGGCCGACGTCACCCATCTCGCGGCCCGGGCCTACCCGACCCTGTCGGGCGGCGAGCAGGCCCGGGTGCAGTTCGCCCGGGTGCTCTGCCAGATGGAGGCCGGCCGCACGGTGTCCGACCGGCAGGTGCTGTTCCTCGACGAGCCGACCGCGAGCCTGGATCTGAACCACCAGGGCGCGCTCCTCGATGCCGCCGCGGCGCTCGCGGCCTCGGGCGTCGCCGTGGTGGCGATCCTGCACGACCTCAACCTCGCGGCTGCCTATGCCGACACGCTGCTGGTCCTCGACGCCGGCCGGCTGGTCGCCGCCGGACGACCCGCGGACGTGCTGCGGGACGACCTGATCGCCCGGGTCTTCGGGGTACGCTGGCCGGTCGGGAAAATCCCCGGCCCGGATCAGCCGTTCATCCTGCCGCATCGGAATGTTGCCGCTCCGCAACAAACCTGATCGCCGATCGCGCGATCTGGAAAGGTTGTGATGTACCGCGCAGGCACATTGCAAGCATTGCAAGCTGGCGCGTCGCGGGGACGATTGCGCTCAACTGTCGCATACGCCCAAGAGATCTGACCGCAAGCCAGCCATCCGCCAGCCAGCGCCCCGTTCGACTGTGCCCTCGCGGATCGTGTCATGTCTTATTCTTCCCGCCGCGCGCTGTTCGCGCTCGGCGTTTCGCTCCTGGCCCTCACCGCCGCGCAGGCGCAGCCGGCCGCCGCACCGCCGGCCGGGCGCCCGCAGCCCGAGTCCGAGATCAGCCTCGACACCGTGTCGGTGACCGCCACGAAGACCGCCGGGCCCGCGATCGACGCACTGTCCGGGACCAGCGTGGTCACGCAGGCGCAGATCCAGCGGCTGCAGCCGAGCCGGCTCTCCACCATCCTGCGCGACGTGCCGGGCGTGACCACCCAGGAGAGCCAGACCAACCCGGCCCAGGCGATCAACATCCGCGGCCTGCAGGATTTCGGCCGGGTCAACGTGCTGATCGACGGTGCCCGTCAGGACTTCCAGACCTCGGGCCACAACGCCAACGGCGTGTTCTACCTCGATCCAGAGCTGGTCGGCGGCGTCGACATCACCCGGGGCCCGACCGCGACGATCTACGGCTCGGGCGCCATCGGCGGCGTCGTCGCCTTCCGGACCCGCTCGATCGACGACATCCTCGCCCCCGACGAGACGGCCGGCTTCGTGCAGAAGCAGGGTTTCGGGACCAACGGCCAGACGTTCCTGAACACCTCGGCGCTCGGCGCCCGGATCGGCCAGGCCGCCGACCTGTTCGGCCAGTTCACCTACCGCACCAACGATCCCTATCGCGACGGCTTCGGCACCCTCGTGCGCGACACCGGCAACGCGCTGACCTCGGGGCTGGCCAAGCTCTCCGTGCGGCCGGCGGACGGCCACGAGATCCGCGGCACGGCGCTGCTGCAGCGCTTCGACTTCGCCAATGCCGGCAGCAGCGGCGCGGGTGCGCGCTTCGCCAACGCCGTGCAGGCCGACACCTACAGCCTCGGCTACCGCTTCGCCCGGCCGGACGTGCCACTCCTCGACCTCAGCCTCAACGGCTACACCACGACCACGCGCAACGCCCTGACCTTCCTGGCGGATTCGCCCCGGGGCACCTACGGCCGCCTCGGCACGAAGGCGGGGGACCGGTTGACCTACACGATCGACACCTCCGGCTTCGACGCCCACGACACCGCCCGCTTCGAGACCGGGCGGCTCGCCCACGCCGTCACCTTCGGCGGCGACTTCGTCAAGAACCGGGTCCGGACCGGCGACCAAGCCGGCGGGTTCGGCGCGGCCTTCACGCCCTCGGGGCGGCGCGAACTGGCCGGCGCCTTCGTGCAGGACGAGGTGAGGTACGCGCCCCGGCTGCGGGTGATCGGCGCCCTGCGCTACGACACCTATGCGCTGGACGGCGGCGCCTACCATTCCGGCGGCGACCGGATCTCGCCCAAGATCACCCTCGGAATCTCGCCGGTCACGGGGATCGAGTTCTACGGCACCTATGCCGAGGGTTACCGGGCGCCCGCGATCACCGAGACCCTGGTGCAGGGCATCCACCCGTTCCCGGCCTTCACGATCCTGCCGAACCCGACGCTCCGGCCCGAGGTGGCCCACACTGTCGAGGGCGGCATCAACCTGCGCTACGACGCCGTGCTGATCCCGGGCGACGCGGTGCGCGCTAAGCTCGCCGTGTTCGACAACGCGGTCGACAACTTCATCGACATGAAGGGCGTCGGGCCGACCTACTACGTCCCGGCGATCCCGGGCATTCCGGCCTCGATCTGCGCGGCGCGGCCCGGGCGCTTCCCCTGCGTGATCCCGGTCCAGTCGTACCAGTACCGCAACCTCGCCCAGGCCGACCTGTCGGGCGTCGAGCTGGAGGGCACCTACGACTGGGGCGGGGGCTTCGTGACGCTGGCCGCCACACACACCGATGGCCGCGACCGGGCCACCCGCGAGACCCTGCTCTCGGTGCCGCCGGACCGGATCAGCACGACCCTGGGCTTCCGGTTCCTTGGCGACCACCTCGAGCTGGGCACGCGTCTGAACCTCGTGGATGCGCGGACGGACCTGCCCCGCGGCGCGAAGGATCGGGCGACGAAAGCCTACGGTCTCGTGGATCTCTTCGCGTCCTACGACTTCGATGACCGGGTCAAAGCCGAGTTCGTCGTCCAGAACGCCTTTGACAAGCGCTATCGGCAATATCTCGACGCGCTGGCCAGTCCCGGCCTCGTCGCCAAGGCGGCGCTCAGCATCAAGTTCGCGACGCGGTGAGACCCTACCGGTGCCGGGACGGGTGGTATTCCCGGTAGCTCAGGCCGAGGACGGCCGCGAGCAGGCCGGCGCCGCGGCACAGGGTGTAGCCGCCGCCGATGAGGGTGGCGGGCCGGAGCGACAACCCGGCGATCCCGAGGCGCGCCAGGCCGCCGCCGAGGCGGGCGAGGCCCCGGGCGGCGTTGGTGAGCCGCCCGCTCACCGTCTCCGGCCGGAGGCGCCCGAGATAGGCCTCGACGCTGCCGCTGCGATACCAGCGGGCGAGCAGCCAGCGGACCCGCATCCGGTGGGCCGGGATGCTGTCGTACACGATCGCGTCGGGCGCCCAGGCGATCCTGTGCCCGGCGCGCAGCAGGGCGTGGAAGAAGAACGTGTCCTCGCCGCCCATCGTGTTGAAACGCATGTCGAAGGAGAGGCCCAGCGCCCGCACCACCCGCAGGTCCACGAGGGCGTTGGCCGTGTAGGCATCCGCCACCAGCCCGTTGCGGACCGGCAGGGTCTTGGCGAAGAAGCCGCCGGCCACCGCCCAGGCCGGTGGAGGCCGGTCGAAGAGCGGCACCACCGGGCCGACGCAGGCCGGGGCGCCGGTCCGCCGGGCGGTGTCGCGCAGGCCGCGCAGCCAGTCCGGGTCCGGGACCTCGTCGTCGTCGATCAGGGCGATCCAGTCGGCGCCGAGCGTGGCGGCGGCATCGAGGCTGCGGTTGCGCACCGCCGCCAGACCCCGGACCGGCTCCCGCGCATAGGTGATCGGGAAGCGGCCCTCGCTCCGGTAGGCCTCCACCACCGGGATCGCGGCATCGCTGCGCCCGTTGTCGACCACCAGAATCCGCAGGGCGGAATCGGCGAGGCTGCCGAGCCTCTGCCGGTCGATGGCCTTGAGAAGCTGCGCGAGCCCCGCCGGGCGCTCGCAGGTGCAGATGCAGATGCACAGGCGCATGCGGTTCACCTCTGTCCGACGGGCGGCGCGTCCATCATCGCTGGGCGCGGGCCTGGGCCGAGGCGCTTGCCCGCCGCCTCCATCAGCGACCGGGTCAGGAACCGCCAGGCCCGGGGCCGGGCGAGCGCCAGCCCGGCGCCCCGGAGCCACCGGCCGCCCTGCGCGGCGTCGATCACCCGGGCGATGATCTGCGCGGTGGCGAGGCTGTCGCGATAGGCGTGGGCGGCCTGCCGGTCCTCGGCGGATCGCGCCCCGTGTCGGCCCCAGGCCGCGAAGGCCGCGTCGAGGCGCTGGATGTCGGGCAGCCGCAGCCGGTGAGACAGCGAGGATGCCCCCCGCCGGTAGCCGTAGCCGGCGTAAGAACTGACGACGAAGCTCGCGCCCGCCGCCAGCGCGGCCACGCAGAATAAAAAGTCCTCGCCGATCCGGACATCGGCGTCGTAGCGCAGGCCGTGCCGGCGCACGAGATCGGCGCGTAGCATCGGCTTGAGATAGCCGAGCTTCACCCCCGGGGTGAGCATCCGGTTGCTGGTGAGGTACGGCGCGAGCGCGACCGTGAACAGGTAGGGCTCCCGGCCGCGTTCCAGCATGCCGGCGCCGCGCGGATCGAAGCCACCCGTGAACGGGATCGGGTTGTCGGCGATGAGGTCGGCATCCGTGGCCGCGGCGAGATCCAGCAGGGTCCGGGTCCGGTCCGGGACGATCAGGTCATCCGCGTCGAGGATCGCCAGCCACCGGCCCCGGGCGGCCCCGAGGGCGGCGTTCCGGGCGGCCGAGGGCCCGCGCGGCGCGCCGGGCTGCGCCCCGTCGAGGGGGATCCGGCGGATGCGCGGGTCGTCCGCCGCCAGCCGCGCCAGCACGGACGCGGTGCCATCCACCGAGCCGTCGTCCACCACCAGGATCTCGACCGCGACGTCGGCCTGGTCGAGGGCCGAGCGGATCGCCGTCTCGATCCAGGGGGCCGCGTTGTGGGCGGCCATGAGGAACGAGACATCCACGGGCGCATCCCGCGCATCGGCCACGATCTGCTTCGCCATCACTGGTCCTGCTTGCCGCCCCCGAGAACCCGACGGGGCGCCGAAGCCGAGCATGCCGCGAAGCCGCCTCGGCGCACGACGCTCAAAGGGCGTAGGGGCGTGGTCGCACCGTCTCATTGCGGGGGATGGCCGAGACCCGGGGCAGGCCGGATTTTTTCGGCCGCCCATTACGCCGGCAGGCCGCCGGCCTGCCCGCGGGAAGGGACGATACCGCATTCCGCCCAGCCGCCATGATCAAATGGACAATGATCGATACCTATATTGTGCTATGCATGAAAAAATCAGACATTATTGCCACGCAGCTGGCGAAATCAGCTTTGATATTTGTTAAACTTTATGTCTCCAGATGATTGCTGTCGGGCGCAGCCGGGCCGCGCAGCCACGAACGGACGGCCCTCCGAGGGCATCAATCACGGGGGATCTCGGTGCCTATCCGGTTCTATTTCGATGTCGAGAACGGCACGGAGACGATCCGCGACCGCGAGGGCGTGGAGGCGGCGGATCTCGCCGAGGTTCTGGCCGAGGCGCGCAGCGTCATCCAGGAGATGGCGGGCGAGGTCTGTGCCGACGCTCTCGGTACCGCCTGGACGCTGGTGGTGCGGGACGCGACCGGGACCCTGCTGGCGCGGTTGCCGATCAGGCGGTAGGCAATTTCAGGCGCCTGAGCGCATCAGGATTGGTCAGCCGGACGAGTGCGTCCGCCCAGATGACCAGGACGGCATCGTTGCCGAAATAGATGGGCGCGATCCGCAGGTCGGGGTTGCCGGCCTCGAGCGCCCCGAGATAGGCGGGGTCGCATTCCCGTCGCCGAACCGTTCCGATGTACTCGTTTTTATCGTTGTACATGTCGTAATATCCGGACACCATCTTGGCGGCCGGAATGTCCGTGGCGCGCACGATCTTGGCGGACTTGTTCACGAACAGTGCGTTCGCCATCGAATTGGGGTCCTTGAAGTCGCGCGGAATGGCCCTGGACAGGGCCGCGAAGAAATCAGCGCCCGAGCGGTGGATTTCGGGACGCCAGACCCAGCGGGCCGCTCCGAAGCCCTTCATGGCCTCCTTGTAGCGCGCAGGCGTGGCCGCCAGCGTCTTGGCGAAGGCCTCGTCCGTGAGCAACGCGCTCTCGTCGATTCCCTCGAGCATGTAGATGTTGTTCCGGCCGTGGGGGATCTTGTGAGCCAGAGACAGGATCGCATCGCTGGTCCGCGTCGACAGGGTCGGGGCGGATCGCGGATCCAGCACCTGGAGCGCTGTCGCGGCTGCCAGCGAGACCGGATCGGTCTCGGCGTCCTCCTGTGCCGAGCGGGCCTTCAGGGACGTGTCGATCTGCAACAGCATCAGCGTGTTGGCTTGAGGGGACGGTGCAGACCCGACGAGGTTCATCGCTTCGCCTCCGAACCGTTCCGCTCCGGCCGCGCGGGCACGGATGCCGCGCGCCATGCGCGATGAAAGACCTGTGGGCGGTCATCGGACGCGGCGATCCGCCCAGCCGATGGCGCGCGGCATGATCGAGGGCACCTGAGGCTCGAAGCCCGCGCGAGGTTGTGATCCCCCCGCGCTTCGATGCGCCCGCGTCAGCATCCACGAGGGAGCCGCTGCGACGCCCGGTGTGCGCCTCGGAGGCTTGCGCTGGGTGAGGCCCACCCGGACGGGATCGCGGACGGGAAATGTTGTGCCGAAGTCGCGCGCAGGATCATCATGATCCAGGACGAGCCGCTTTGCGGCTCCTCGCCTCGCTGTCTGTTATAAAGACCGTGAAGCTTTGTCGAGTCAAGGCAAGATGTGTCCGGGGTAAAATTCGGGTCTGGCCGTGGGTTTATCCTGGCGTATCTGTAGGATTTCCGGATTTTGCTGTGCATCTTCCGGTTGCGGCAGGAAACATTCTTTATCCACTTGGGCGGTCCGGGGCGTTCGGCCATCGCCGGCTGCTCCATGGAGGGGCCGCCGAATCCGGATCCGAAATCCGATGCCGGTCCTTGTGGTGGTGCGGCCGCGGTCGGCTCGCCTCGGACACGGCCGCGCCTGCGGGGGTATCGGGGCGGTGCTTCGGTGAGGCAGGGCGCTGCCTGCACCCGCAAATGGTCACGGACCTGTCGGAACCCTGACCTCTACAGCGGCGTGATCGGCGCGGGTCGCCGAACCGTCCGCGTCGGGGCCCGCAGGATCCGGCGGGCCGGGGATTCGAGGAGCCGCCACGAGGCCTCCGCCAGCAGCAGGGTCAGCGCCAGATCGAGCCCCAGGGTGATAGAGCGCGGCGCGGCGAGGGGCAGCCCGAGCGCCGACAGCAGGTGGTCCGCGTGCAGGGGCACGTGGAACAGGTAAGCGCCGTAGCTGATCACGCCGATCCGGCGTAGCCAGACGCTGTCCAGGAGCGCCACCACGCGGCTTTCCGGGGCTTGAACGATCTGCAGCAGCAAGAGCGCCGCGAGCCCCCCGCTCAGGCGCCCGACGAGCAGCCATCGGCCGGTCTCCCCGGCCAGGGGCGGCAGGGTCAGGAACAGGGCCAGCACGGCGACCAGTGCGGCATCGCTCCGGAGCCATCCCGGCAGGGGCGGCGCGCGCAGCCCGGCCAGGCCGCCGAGCGCGATCAGCCCGAGATTGGCCAGGGTGTCGACGTCCAAGCTCACCCGCGAAGCGCCGCTCGACCACAGGGCGACATGCATCAGCACGCTGGCACCGACGAGCGCGCCGCACAGTGCCGCAAGATGGCGCCGCGGCAGGAACAGGGCCGCCGGCGCGAACAGCAGGTAGAATTGCTGCTCGACCGCCAAGCTCCAGAGGTGCCCGAGTTCCGTCCCCCAGCCGTGCCGCTCGATGTAGACATTCGTCGCGTACAGCCAGGTCGAGAGCTTGAACGCTTCGTCACCGAGGTGCAGCGGGCCGCCCAGCGGGGTCGCGTAGAGCACGAACAGGAAGACGTAATAGACCGGCACGATGCGGGCGAATCGGTTCCGGTAGAACGCCCGCACGCTGTCCATCGGCGTCGCCGCGCCGGCCTCGATGCGTGCGCGGGATGCCGCGAGGATGCGGACGATCAGGAAGCCGCTCAGCACGAAGAACAGCCAGACCCCGGCGCTGCCGGCCGCCTCGGTGCGCGGGCTCGGCACCTTGTGGCTCACGAAGACCATCAGGAAGGCCACAGCCCGCAGGCCGTCGAACCCGAGGATACGGCGCTCTGCCGGATTCATGCACGCCTCGTCCGCGTCGATCCCGCTGTCTAGGCCGTCCCTGTGCGAGGGCGGCCTACCTCGATCGGCGTAGGCAAGGCCGCTCGAACATCTGCCGCATTGCTGTATTCGGCATTGGCGAGGCACCGTTTAGGGTTGTTTAACAATATCGAAGTGGGGTATGATCGCGATGGCCCGTCCGATTCCGGGTGGAACACTGATGTGAACGGTCATCGCTCACATACGCCGGCCCGCGGAAGATGCGATATCCTGCGGCGCTCCCGGCCGCAGGCAGCCTCGGGGCGTCGCTGCGCGATGTCCGGCCGCACGGTCCGACCGATTCGCGACGCTCACCGGCGCATCCCGAGCAGGATGACCAAGCCCACGGCGCATGCAGCCCCGGCCTGGGCTGCCAGCAGCGCGGCCAGCCAGCCCTGCAGCAGGCCCAACGCGAAGCCCGCCGCGCCGCCGATCAGGGCAGCGAAGACCAGTAGGACCAGCAATTACTTATCTCCACTGGCGATTCGGCCGGCTATGTGCAGTTGTAACACGCGAGTCCCCGGACGTGCCAATATCTCCAGCCATTCACGTGCCCAATATTTGTCCAGTCCCGGCGGCTTCCTGTCCGGCCGCTTGGAATCCCCGCTTTCGATCACATCGCGCACTGTCTCTTGCACCTTTCGCACCGAGTGAGGAGCCGCCGCCATGCTGCGCCCGGTTGGAACCCCCACCTCCATCACCCCATCGTCGCCGCACCATATGGTCGAGACGATCAACGAAGCGTTGGTCAACACATTGCCGGTCGCATCCCCCGTGCGATTCCGGCTCCGGCTCGGCTGGACGACGAAGCGTGCGCTCGATACCGCGGTCGCGTTGACGGCCCTGTGTCTGCTGCTGCCGCTGCTGCTGTTCATCGCCCTGCTGATCTGGGGCAGCGACGGACGCGCCCCGATCTTCCGGCACATGCGGCTCGGCCGGCACGGGCGTCCCTTCGGATGCCTGAAATTCCGCTCGATGGTTCCGGACGGCGACGCGATCCTGGCCGGGCATCTCGCGGCGCATCCGGACGCCCGGGCCGAGTGGGAGGCGACGCACAAGCTGACCCGGGATCCCCGGGTGACGAGCCTCGGCCAGGTTCTTCGCAAGACCTCGCTGGACGAGCTGCCCCAGCTCTGGAACGTGCTGTGCGGGGAGATGAGCCTGGTCGGGCCGCGCCCGATCGTGCAGGGCGAGGTCGCCCGCTACGGCACGGCGTTCGCGGCCTGTTTCTCGGTCCCGCCGGGGCTGACCGGGCTGTGGCAGGTCTCGGGGCGCTCGGACACCACCTATGCCGAGCGTGTGGCGCTGGATCTGGATTATGCCAGCCGCTGGAGCCTGCGAAGGGATTTCGCGATCCTGCTGCGCACCCTGCCGGCGGTGCTGCGCCAGCGCGGCAGCCGCTGAAATCCGCGCCCGTCAGGCCGGATCGTCATGCGCCGCGGGGGCCAGCACGCACAGGCGCCAGAACTCCACGAAACCGACGGCATAGAGTGCGACGAGAAGACTGTACCCGGACATCGTAGGGGCCCCGCAGTGACCGCGGGCCTCAGCCTGCCGGGGATATGGTTAACGCTTCGTTAGCGTTCCGCAAATGGGCAGCCTGCGCCACCACGCCCCGTCCTGCCATCCTCGGCCGGACGCGCGACGGGCGCGCACGGCGATGCGCGCGCGCCCGCGGAGCCGATCCAGCCGGTGGGGACCACCCTACCGGCAGGCGATCGAACCCTTGAAGCCGCACGGGTCGCCCAGCTTGGTGAAGGCGATGCGCTCGAAGGTGGCGGCGATCGGCCGGCCCGGGTAGCGCGCCGGCCCGAGCCAGGATTCGATGTCCCGGCCCTGGCCGATCCAGATGGAGAGCATGATCTTGCCGGGATGCGACGGGATCGGCTTGTCGGGCCGGGCTCGCACCTCGCGCAGCAGCCGGCCGTTGACCGACCAGCGCAGGCGGTCGGGCAGCCATTCCAGCGCGTAATCGGCCATGGTGGTCGAGGCGTCGAAGCCGAGGCTCTCGACGGTCTCGTGCTCGCCGGCGCCGCCGGTGAAGTAGTTGAGCTGGACGCCCTTCGGGTCCTTGCCCAGGAATTCGAAGTCGATCTCGTCGTTGGTGCTGCGGTCGCCGTCCTCCGGGCCGTTATAGGTGAAGAACGCCGAGACGAGACCCGAGGCCGCGCCCACGCGCATCCGGATCTCGTAGGTGCCGTAGCCGTAGCGCGCCTTGGTCTGGATCTCGGCGCAGCTGAAGGCGCGGTCCTTGTAGGGGCTGTCGGTCAGACTGAGGGTCAGTTCCCCCGGCGTCGGGATCTGGACGCGCTGGCGCGACCACGTGCAGCCCTGGTGATCGCCGTTGACCCAGCCATCGGACACGTACCAGCGCCGGTCGCCGAGGCTGGCGAAGGTCTCGACGAAGGAGCCGCCGCCCTGGAAGGCCGGGGCCGGGCCGGCGGGTTTGGGGGCGTCGTCCCCGGCCATGGCCGGCAGGGCCGGCAGAATCAGGACGGTCGCCAGGCAGGCGCGGCGGATCGGGCGGCGCGGTCTCGTCATGCTCACATCCTCGCCTGAAGCGCATTCGGGCAGTCCGGCGGGAGTATCGACGCGACCGGTCGGCGGAGCCGGGATCTTTCGGACGAGCGGACCCGGCGCCCGAACCCTCCTTTTGGACGATCTCGCGTCTCGCGCGCGGGCTGCCTAGCCTGCGGAATGGTCGTCCGGCCCCGCCGGCCGAAGGCGTTTGGAGTTGTCCGGTGCGAAGCGTCCAGGCCCAGCCCGACGGAGCGGATGTCTGCGTCATCATCGCAGCGCGCAACGCCGAGGCCACCATCGCGACCGCGGTCGCCTCGGCCCTGCGGCAGCCGGAGGTCGCGGAGGTCATCGTCGTCGACGACGCCTCCACGGACCGGACCAGTGCGGCCGCCGAGGCCGCCGGCGACGGCTCGGGCCGGCTGAAGCTGCTGCGGCTGACGCGCAATGCCGGGCCGGCGGCCGCGCGCAACGCCGCCCTGGCGGTCGCGACCGCGCGGCTCCTCTGCGTCCTCGACGCCGACGATTATTTTTTGGATGGGCGCCTGGGCCGGCTCCTGGCCGCCCCTCGCACCTGGGACCTGATCGCCGACGACATCGTCCTGGTCCGGGGCAACGCCCCGGGCACCGTCGCCGGCCTCGTGACCGGGCCCGGCCAGCCGCTGCGGCTCTCGCTCGCGGCCTTCGTCGCCGGCAACATCGGACGCGCGGGCGAGCGCCGGCGGGAACTCGGGTTCCTCAAGCCGATCATGCGCCGGTCGTTCCTGCAGCGCCACGGCCTGCGCTACGACGAACGGCTGCGGCTCGGCGAGGATTACGCCCTCTATGTCGAGGCCCTGGCGGCGGGCGCCGTGTTCGCCGTGACGGCACCCTGCGGCTACGTCGCGATCGAGCGCGCGGATTCGCTGAGCGCCCAGCACCGGACCGACGATCTGGGGGCGATCATCACCTTCGACGACGCGATGATCGCCCGGTCGGGGCTCGCGCCGGACGCCCGCAAGGCCCTGCGGGCCCATCGCGACGCCACGATGCGGAAATGGCAGCACCGCCGCGTCCTCGACCGCCGGCGCTCCCACGGCTACGCGGCCGCCCTGCGCGAGCTGCTCCACGCGCCCCGGGCCTGGCGGCACATCCTGTCCGAGACCCTGGCGGCCAAGCTGGCGCGGCTCGTCCCGGACCGCGCGCCCGAGGGGGATGGGGCACCACGCCTCCTGCTCGGGCCGGGGCCGCTGTTGCGGCCGGCGCGCTAGGGCCGTTCCTGCGAGCGGTGCATTCGGGCTCGCCCCTGACGCCGGGATGGGCCGCACCCCGAAAGCCGGCAGCCACCTTTCGGGACGCGGCTCCCAGCGCGCGGCCAGCTGGGTCCGTCAGTGATCGCGCTCGCCGTTCCGCGTCCGGACCGCCGACACGTCGCATTGGACGTCGTCGAGGGCGCAGCGCACCCGCTCCAGCGCGGCACTGAACAGTTCGGTGATTTGCGGGTCGCCGGATTGCGCCGCCGCCCCATCCTGGAAGCTGTCCAGCAGGTACGGCATCATTTTCCCATGAAGTGCCAGGTAGGCTCCGGGACTCGAGAGTTCATAGACGACTGCCAAGGCATGATAGGCGCGCACCAAAACCTCGAGCGCAACATCTGCGCTGCGTGAGCTCTGGTTGAAATCATCGCTGCTTTTCATAGCGTCGATAAACTAGTTTCCACCCGTTATCTGGGGGTAACATGCCTTATCAACACTGTCGACGCTTCCATTCACGTCAATTGTCGTCACTGAAGTGTGGCGCGACATTTATTGCGAGCTCATGGCTCAACGGCAACAGTCGCACGATCGGCAAGACCAATCCGCGGGCCGCGTTCAGCCGCGCATGTATCGCGTCGGCCGGATCATCGTGGCGATCTTGGTCTCGACCTCGACCAGCACGCTGTTCACGAGGTGGGCCGCACCCTCGACCGTGCCGGCGGCCAGTGTTTCGCGGCCGCTGGTCTCTTGAATGATGCGGAAATTGTCCTCGACGAACGCCCGGATCTTCTGCTGGGCGCTTTCGAACTCGCCCGGATGCGCCGTCTCGTAGAGGAGGGCCAAAGCGAGATAGGCGCGGCCGACCATATCCAGGGCCAAACTTGCGCTCCGTTCGCTGGTCTCGCTTTCTGTGGAGGACACGGCAGGTGGATTCCCTGTCAAGCGTTAAGTTGCAAATCTATCAGTCTGTCTGCTCGCGAACAATCAATAAAAATACGCGCTATAGTGATTTTTATTGAGTTTCCACGAGCTTGGCCCGGCGCCGAAATGGATCTTGATTCGACCCCGCGGACCGGGAAACCCGCGCTCCGTCCGACGCCGCATGCCGGCCCATCGCTGACGGCGTCGGCCGGCATGCGGCCGAATGGGCTGGGGGCTCCGTGACCGGTCCCTGGGACATGACGCGCCTCCGTCGACCGATCGGGGGGCAGGGTACGCATTTTCGTTCCGGTCCCGTGTCATCGCCCCGAATGGTTCATCGATAAATTCCGGTCTTTGTCAGTAGCTCATCCGCAAGTGGCATATTCGCTGAGCTCCATAGTTTCCAAAACCATTGATTTTGCATGTGCTGAACACATACTGATTCGCAACAAATGTTTGTGTCAAGCCACTTGATAAATTTTGCATCGAGATTTTAAACTGATGTGATCGGGGTCGGGAGCGATTGTGCAGATGTGGATCTTGGGAAGATACAAAATCTCCTACAAGATGTCCGTTCCGCTTCTGATCATGGCGCTCATAAGCGTCGGCATGATATACTATACGCTCAATATACTGGGCGACATTACCGAGCGGAATCACGTTCTGGTGGATTATTACGTCGCGCGGCTGGAGGCGTTCGCGGAGGTGCGCCAGGACTTCCAGACGGCCGGCCTCATGAATCGCAACCTCCTCATCGGCCGGCCGGCCAACGAACGTTCGGATTTCGAGACGACGTACAAGGCGGCGGTGAAACGCACGGCCGACAACATCCAGACGCTGGCTGCGGGATCCTTGAAGAAGGAGGTCCGGGATCTGCTGCTGGAGATCGGAACGATCGCGCGCGCGTATTATGACGTCCTGGACAGGTCCAACGCCCTCGCCCTCAGGGATGATCGCGGTGCCGCGACGCAGCTGGCCATGGAGACCAGTAAACCGATCGCGAAGCGGTTCGAAGAGACCGCACGGGTCTACGAGGGGCGGGTCGATGCGCGGCTCGCCGACGGCAAGAACGCCACCGAGGCCGCGGCCAAGCAAGCCAAGCTGGTCCTGATCGGTTCTGCGGTGGCCGGCCTGCTCGCCGCCCTCAGCCTCTCGGCTGCCATCATCGTGTTCGGCGTGACGCGGCCGCTCGGGAGCCTCGTCGCCGTCCTGGAGCGCATGGCGAAGGGCGAGATCGACGCCACCATCGCGGAGGCGCAGCGCGGCGACGAGATCGGCGCCGTCGGGCGCGCCGTCGAGGGCATCAAGGCGAGCGTCGCCCGCACCGCCGCCGAGGAGGCCGAGCGCAAGCGGGCCGCCGACATCGCCGCCGCCGCCGCGCGCAGGCGGGCCCGGCTGGACCTGGCCCAGAGCTTCGAGCAGGCGGTCGCCGGCATCGTCGAGCAGGTCGCGTCGTCGGCGACCGAATTGCAGGCCACCGCCCGGGCGATGACCGATATCGCCCAGGAGGCCGGCAGCCAGTCCGGCACGGTGGCGGCGGCGGCCGAAGAGGCTGCGGTCAACGTCACCACGGTCGCGGCCGCCACCGAGGAGCTCGGCAGCTCCATCCGGGAGATCGGCCGGCAGGTGCAGGGTTCGAGCGACCTGGCCCAGAAGGCGGTCGGCGAGGCCGACCAGACCGCCGCCCTCGTGGCCGAGCTGAGCGCGGCGGCCAGCCGGATCGGCGACGTGATGCAGATGATCTCGGCGATCGCCAGCCAGACCAACCTGCTGGCCCTCAACGCCACGATCGAGGCGGCGCGTGCGGGCGAGGCGGGACGGGGCTTCGCCGTCGTCGCCACCGAGGTCAAGGAACTCGCCGGCCAGACCGCCAAGGCGACTGAGGAGATCGCGGGCCAGATCGGCCGGATCCAGGGCGTGACCGGCGAGGCAGTGGGCGCGATCGGCACGATCACGAACCGGATCCGTGAGATCAACGGGGTGGCGAGCTCGATCGCCGCGGCGGTGGAGCAGCAGGGGGCGGCGACGCAGGAGATCGTGCGCAACATCGCCCAGGCCACCGCCGGGACAAAGGAGGTGACCGGCAACATCGTCGGGGTCGCGGGGGCTGCCGAGCAGACCGGCGAAGCGGCCGGCAACGTCCTCTCGGCGGCGACCGGCCTGTCGCGCCAGTCCGAGCAGCTCTCGGCCGAGGTCGGCCGCTTCCTCGCCACCATGCGGGCTGCGTGACGGGGCTGGGGTGGCGTTCGTCCGGGCGAGGGCGGGCCCGGGAGACCCGCAGCGTTCCCGAATCAGAACATCCGGACCAGGCCCATCCGGTCCTGCGCGGCGCCCTGCGTGGCCCGGAGCTTGAGCGCCAGCACCCGGTTGTGCCGGGCCATCGCGCGAAGCACGTCGGCGGTCTCGGGATCACCGGCGCGGGCCAGGGCCTGGGCGGCGCCGGCCATGTCGGTGGCGGCGGCATCCGCCAGCGCCGCGGTGCTCAGATCCGGGGGGGGCGCGGGGGTCGAAATGGCCATGTCTGCCCTTGCTTGCGCGCATCGTCCCGAGACGCGGTCGCCGGCTCTCGGGAAACGGCGATGCCCCATCAAACTCGCGGCGCCGCGTCTTCGATCCGACATCCCGGACGAGGCTCCGGCGCGGCCCGATCCTCCGAACGAATGGTTAACGATTGGTAAAGCTCGGGTCCGGTCATTTCCGGACGGGCAGGCGTCCCACGAGCCAGCCGGCCTCGTCGCGCACGAGCAGGGTCCAGGGCGGTCCCGGATGGTCCTCGGCGATCGCGTCGGCCATCTCGGCGATGACGCTGCGCGCCTCGAACAGGGCCTCCGCGAGGTCGGTGGCCTCGACGCCGGTCGTGTCGTGGAACGTGATCTCGGCGTTGGCTAGCTCGAAGTAGAAGCGCGCGGCCAAATGGACTCTCCCCAGCCAAAGTCCCCCGGAGCGTTTGGCCCTGCGATCTTGCCCGCCTAAACACCCCGGCTTCCAGCTCTTAAAGGAGAGAAAAAGACTTAGCTTTTAGGCTGGTTGATCTCGCGCAGGTATCCCGAACATCGCGGGATCTGCGGGGGCTAAGCCAAGCGAGGTATCGCGCCCGGTCTTGTGGCGGCCCCCTCGCGGCCCCCTCGCGGCCCTCTGGCAGCCTGCTGGCGGTGCTCGGGGGGCGGGCCGCGCGGCCGGATCATCGCGGCAGGGTACGCCGTCCCGCCGACCGCCCCTACGCCTTAGTCCTGAGGTGCCGCCGCGATGGCCGCGCCGTAGAGCGGGACATCCGGACGTTCGCGGTGCGACGAGGCAAGGACACGGCAAGCATGAACATCACGATGGTCGGGTCGGGCTATGTCGGGCTGGTCTCCGGGGCGTGCCTGGCCGATTTCGGCCACAGGGTCGTGTGCGTCGACAGCAATCGCGACCGGATCGACGCGCTGAAGGCCGGGCGGATCCCGATCTACGAGCCCGAACTCGACGCGCTGGTCGCCGAGAACGTCCGCCAGGGCCGGCTCTCCTTCGTCGTCGATCTGGAGGCCGCGGTTGCGGAGGCGGACGCGGTGTTCATCGCGGTGGGCACGCCGTCCCGCCGGGGCGACGGTTTCGCCGACCTGTCCTACGTCCATCAGGCGGCCCGCAGCATCGCCCGGGCGCTGACGCGCTTCACCGTGGTGGTGACCAAGTCGACCGTGCCGGTGGGCACCGGCGACGAGGTCGAGCGCATCATCCGCGAGATCCGGCCGGACGCCGCGTTCGCCGTGGTGTCGAACCCGGAATTCCTGCGCGAGGGCGCGGCGATCTCCGACTTCAAGCGCCCCGACCGCATCGTGGTCGGCACCGAGGATGCCCGCGCCGAGGCGGTGATGCGCGAGGTGTATCGGCCGCTCTACCTGAACGCCGCGCCGATCCTGGTGACGTCCCGGCGCACCGCCGAGCTGACCAAATACGCCGCCAACGCGTTCCTGGCCGCCAAGATCACCTTCATCAACGAGATCGCGGACCTGTGCGAGCAGGTCGGCGCCGACGTCCAGCAGGTCGCCCGCGGCATGGGGCTCGACAACCGGATCGGCGGCAAGTTCCTCCACGCCGGGCCGGGCTATGGCGGCTCGTGCTTCCCGAAGGACACGCTGGCGCTGGTCAAGACCGCCCAGGATGCCGGGACGCCGCTCCGGCTGGTCGAGACCGTGGTGGCGGTCAACGACCAGAGGAAGCGCGGCATGGCCCGCAAGGTGATCCGGGCCTGCGGCGGGGTGCGGGGCAAGACGATCGCGGTGCTGGGCCTGACCTTCAAGCCGAACACCGACGACATGCGCGACGCGCCCGCGCTCGCGATCGTCGCCGGCCTGCAGGATGCCGGCGCGCAGGTCCGCGCCTACGATCCGGAGGGGATGGACCAGGCCCGGCCGCTCCTGCCCGGGGTCGACTTCGCGCAGGATGCCTACGCGTGCGCGGCGGGCGCGGACGCCCTGGTGATCGTCACCGAGTGGAACGCCTTCCGGGCGCTGGACCTGGCGCGGCTGCGCGCCACGATGCGGGCGCCGATCCTGGTGGACCTGCGCAACGTCTACCGGCCCGAGGAGGCCCGGCAGCACGGGTTCTCCTACAGCAGCGTCGGCCGTGCCGAGGCGCCGGCTTCGGATCGGGAGATTGTCCTGCCGCTCCGCGCCGTCGGCTGAAACGCCCGCCCCGGGCGCGGGATCGGCCGGCCGGGGCAGGCCCAAACAAAGAGCCGTGCCGGATCGCGGCGCGATCGGGCACGGCTCTGTGTCGTCGGGTCTGCGTCAGGCGTCGCTCAGGCCGCCGGAGCCTTCACGGTGGCGAGGCTCGAATCCTCGCGCAGGAAATACTTGTTGGTTAGGTACGCGACCTCGGTCCGGTTCTTCGCCTTCAACTTCTTCATGATGTTGCGGACGTGAACCTTCACGGTGCTCTCGCACATGTTCAGTTCGTAGGCGATGATCTTGTTGGGCGTGCCCTTGCGCAGGGCCCGGGCGACGCAGAGCTGGCGGGGGGAGAAAATCTCGTCCTCGCCGGCCTCGACCGGCTCCTCGACCTTGATGCTGGCCAGCAGCGGGAATAGGCATTCCGCCGGGATGTAGACGCCGCCCGCCTGAACGAGCTGGAGCGCCTGCAGCGCGATGTCGACGGAGGTCGTGGTCGGGATGTAGCCCTTCACCCCGAGCTTGATGATGCGCACGATCTGGTCGAGGTTCTCCCCGTCCGAGATCACCGCCACCGGCGGGGCGTCGACCTCGCCCTGCAGCAGCGCCAGCTCCCGGGTGATCTCGGCCCAAGCGGCCTCCGAGAGGTTGCCGTCCGGCCGGCACAGCACGACCACGTTGGCGGCCGCGAACGGCGTCTGGCGCTTCCAGCTCTCGATGTCCGGGAAGACCTCGAACACCGTATCCTTGTCGGCTTCCCGGAGGGACGCCGCGAGGCATCGACCGACGAGTTGCCGCCGATCGATGATCACGATGCGGTTCGTGCGGGCCAGGGTCGGGTCCCGCCGCTCGATGACGGCCGGACCGTCACCGCCCTGCATCCCCGAGACCTGCACCCCCGAGACGCCGCTACGGGTCTGGAGACTGTCCCGATCAACGATGATGCGCTCGTCTCGAGTACCAAGACTGGCCATAAGAAGTTACCTCCTTTCACAGGAAGCCCATTGTCGGACGGTGACTTGGGAACCCAATGACCGCGCCTTGGGCGTGACACTGGTAATTGCGGTCGACTCGGCGCCTTACTGGAAAGGTTCTCGATGACCGCGGATATAATGCTAACTTTCGTAAAATGCGCTGTAAATACCCTGTCAGCGCCTATTTGATTAAATTTCTACGCACGTTAATTCAATCACGGACTACGTACGTAGGGGATCGTCCAATCGGGCGCGACGTCTCGAAAAGATCTTGGCCGATATTCGCTAGGTCTTTTCATGTGTGCGACTGTTCGGCTGGGCATTGCGCCGGTATCGCAGTGACGGACCTCAAGTTTTGGCAGGCGGTAATATCAAGCCCGCAAATCCGGTGTTTCCGTCCATGGGAGTGGCGGTTTCGCGTGACGAATTCAGTCATCGGAATCCGTGTGTGCTGTTCCATTTTGCCGGTTCAGATCCGATTCTGGTCCGCGTGCCGGTCCTGAGCGATAAGGCGCCTAAAGATCAGGTTTCGCCGACTATCGGGTCTATAGGGACTGATTTTTAGGCGACTCGACGCATCCGGGCCACATGACGGCCCGTTCGGGGGCGAATCAGAGCCGCGCCGGAAGCGGCGATGGGGGGCGATTCGTCGGCGGGCGTCCCAGGTGTCCGGGATCGATCGCGGCGGGGCGCGGAGAGGACGGCTCGGTCCATCGGGGCCAGGGCTGCCGGAGAGGCGCAACGGTCACCCCGAAGCGCGTCTCCCGCCCCAGCAGAGGGGAGCGCGCGCGTGCTGGCTGCGGATAGACGTCCATTGCCGCCGCCGGCGCGTCGGATCTCGTCCCGCGACCCGACGCGCCGGGCCCCTCACGCGACCCGCGCCAGTAGATCCCGCATGCCGTGCGTATCGACGAACTTCGCGGTCTCGCAGGCGAGGAGGCCACCCTGCATCTGCGCGTAGGCTTGGCTGTCGAGGGTGCGCAGGAACGCGATCACCGAGAGCGCCAGCGGCTCCGGGAACGCCCAGCCGAACCCCTCGGCCGCGGCGTAGCGGCCGGTGGCGGTCTCGGCCCGCGCCAGCGTCAGCGCCCCGCACAGGCCGCCCTCGTAGAGCCGGTTCGGCAGCAGCCAGTCCGAGTTCAGCCCGTCATCCAAGTAATCGACCGCCCAACTGAAGTGGACGCCGCCGTAGATGTCGGGCAATTCCCCCGGATTGGCGTAGGGGCCGCGGAACGCCATGTTCGGATGCCGGCTCAGCGTCGCGGCGAAATCCTGCGGGTCGATATCCTCCTCGGAGAGCCGGCCCGCGATGACGATCCGCACCGAATTGCCGAGCGCCCGCGCGACCGCCGCCAGGATCGTCAGGCTCCGGCGGCAGCGCAGCGTGCCGAACCAGCCGATCACCCAGGGCGGGCCCGGGACCCGCCCGCGCTCCAGCCGGTGCGCCACCTCGGCGAGGCGGTGGGCCATCACCTTGTTCTCGAGCAGGTGCCACGGCCCGGAGAAGCCCTGGACCGGCGCGAAGTAGCGGGTCACGAAGTCCGGCGAGCTGACGACGAGCAGCGCGCTGCGGCCCAGGATCCAGCGCTCGACCGCCCGGGCGATCCGCCCGACCCGGTCCGGCCGCACCATCAGCCGCTGGATGTCGAGCACCTCGTAGACCAGCGGCGCGCGGCTGCCCGCGAGCCGGGCCGAGGCCCAGGCCACCAGGGCCATGTCGAGATTGCGGACATAGACCACGTCGGCGGCGCGCAGGTCGCGCCAGCGCGCGAGCGCCCGGACGATCCCGGGCGCGAGCAGCGGCAGCCGCTTGCCGTAATGCCGGTCCACGGTCTGGCCGAGGGGAACCACGTCGCCGGCGATCACGGGATCAGCGAGGCCGGCCCGCGCCCGCACGAACATGTATTCGACCACCGACCAGCCGGTATCCCGGATGGCGCCGACCCGCTTCCGGATCGTCGGCTCGATCCGGTCATGGCCGAAGAAGGCGACCCGGCCGAGCCGTGCGGTTTCGGGGTGGGTCTGGGTCATGGCGTGTGGCACCAAGCACCGGCCATCCCACCAAACTCCCCGATCGTGAGGTGGCGGAGCGCAGCGGAGCCGTTCAGGGATCGCGCGGTTGAAACACCACGCGTTTTCCCCTCCCCCTTGCGGGGAGGGGCCAGGGGTGGGGGTGGTGCCGGATGAAACGCGGCGGTGCCTTCTGGGCCACCCCCACCTCCAACTCCTCCCCGCAGGGGGGAGGAGAGCACGTTCAGCCTTCCTTGCGCCGGCGCGCGCTCCGCCTGGCGAAACACCGTCACGCGGAGGCCCCCGAATCGGTGACGTCGGCGGCCGGGCGGCGCCGCCAGGAGCGGGTGAGCCGGATCGGGGCGGCCGCGGCCGTCGTCCGGCGGACCAGGGCGTTCACGATCGTGCCGCGCCGGACCCCCGGGGTGGCGTTGGTCTTGTTGAGCACGACGCCCAGCACGGTGCAGCCGGCGGATTCGAGGTCCTGGACGGCGGCCACCACGTCGTCGATGTTGGTCTTGCCCGCCTCGGCCACGAGGATCATCCCGTCCAGCATGTCGAGGAGCGGCCGGAGCGTCGGCAGCTCGTCCGCCGGGGGCAGGTCGACGATGATGCGGTCGAGATGGGTGCGCTCGTCGCGGACCAGGCCGGCGATGGCCTCCGGGGTCATCAGGTCGCTGAAATGCGGGTCGCCCGGGAGGAGACTGCCGCAGGCGAGCAGGCGGACCTCCCCGAGCGGGTGCCGGACCGCCTCCTCGGTGCCGCAGCGGCCGGCGATCACGTCGAGCAGCCCGGGCTGGTCGGCGGCCTGGTTGAGGCGCGACAGGGTTGCCTGCCGCACGTCGGCATCGATCAGCAGGATCCGGCTCGCGGTGGCCGAGCGCGAGCGTGCCAGCAGCTGGGCGAAGTTGCTCGCGAAGGTGGTCTTGCCGGTGCCGGCCCCGACCGAGGTCACCCCGATGGCGAAGACCGGGCTGCGGCGGTCGTTGCCGAGCAGATGCGTCTTCAGGCTGTGCAGGCGCTCGACGAAGACCGATTGCGGCATGAACCGCACGGCGCCGGCCTTGAACGCCTCGACGCTCGCCGGCCGCAGGGATTCGCTGGCATGGTTCTGCGCCAGCGACAGGGCGGCCCGGTAGCCAGGCTCGCGCCGCAGCTCGGGCAGCGCAGCCAGGCAGGGCAGGCCCTGGCCGGTGAGCTGTCCCGGCACCCGGAGGGTCCGGTCGAACCAGTGCCGCGCGAAGGCACCGCTCACCCCGAGCCCGGCCCCGACCAGCATGCCGAGCAACACGATCAGGCCGCCGCGCGGCGCGCTCGGGCGCTCCGGGATGCTCGCCGGGGTGATCACGTGGGCGGAGGGCTGCGGGTAGGATTGCTGGTTGACGGCGTCGATGTAGCGGCTGAGCAGGTTCGTGTAGATCTGGTCGTAAGTCTCGGCCGCCCGGTCGAGCTCCTTGGCCTTCACCCGCGCTTCGCTGGTCACGAGCGTCTTCGAGATCAGCGCGTCGAAGGACGCCGTCATGCTGTCCTCCCGGGACTTGGCGACCTCGTAGTCGCGGTCCAGCGAGGCTGCGAGGCGCTCCAGCTCGGCGCGCAGGGACTGCTTGGCCGCCAGCACATCCTTCTGGATCGCCGTGACCGCGTCATGATCGGGGCCGAGCCGGCGCTTCAGGTCGTCGGCGCGCTGCACCAGGTCGACATACTGCTTGCGCAGCTGGATGATCACCGTGTCCTTGAAGGCCTCGGTGATGCCCGGATCGGCGATGTCGGAGGCGAGCAGCATGTGGATCTGGTCGCGGGTGGCGCGGGCATCCACGGTCCTGGACCGGGCGGAGGCGACCGCGGTGTTCAGCTCCTCGAGCTGCTGCTCGCCCACCAGGCCGCGCTTGCCGAGATCGATGATCGCGTGCTCGGCCTTGTAGGTCTGGGCTTCCCGGGAGGCCTGGCTGGCGCGCTGCTGCATTTCCTTCAGCCGCGGCAGGATCCACTCGCCCGCGACCTTCCAGATCTGCGACCGGTTCTCCAGCTGCGTGGCGACGTAGGCGTCCGCCACCGCGTTCGCGACGGCGGCGGCGGCCGTGGGATTGTCGAGGCTGTAGCCGACCTCGATGACGTAGGCCGCGCCGATGCGGGCGGCTTCCAGGTTCTCGCGCACCGTCCCGGCCTGGCGCTCCTCCGGGCTCACCACGACGCTCGTCTTGGGGGCGGGGGAGAGGCCGATCAGGCCGCCGACGAACAGCTTGACCGCGCCCAGCGCTTCGCGGACCTTCGCCACCAGCGGATGCGGCGGCACCGCCAGCTCCTGCGACGGCGGCAGGTTGAGCCGGTGCACGGCGGCCAGGGCGATCTTCTCCGAGCGGATATACTCGACCTGGCTCTCCACCTCGGGGATCTCCAGGGGGGTCGCGGCGCCGGGCGTGTCGCGGGCGGTGACCGGGCTCGACCGACTCTCGATGTAGACCCGCGCCCGGGCGGTGTAGATCGACGGGGCGGTGGCGACGTAGAGGATCGCGGCGACCAGCCCGACCCCGCCGAGCGCCAGGATCGACCGCCAGTTCCGCCGCATGATCGTCAGGATCGCGACCTGATCCTCGGGATCGGGCGCCCGCGCGCCGCCCCGCCACGGGCGCGCCGGGCCGACGGGATCGGCCCGCAGGAAGGACGCGCTGGTCGAGTGTCTGTTCATGGCTCTTCCCTCACGCGGCGGGCTTGCGGCTTCACAGGTCGGGTTCGGCGGCAAGAGCCTGAACCGCTGGGCTTTTTCCCTCCCCCTTGCGGAGCGGGGTCAGGGGCGGGGTGGTGCCGGATCGCGCGTCACGGGGCCGTCTGCCCCCCTCCAACACCTCCCCGCAGGGGGAGGAGCGCGCGTTCCGCCTGTCAGAAGACGATGTGGACAGCGCCGCCGCGGCGGGGGCTCACGTCTGGCGGCGTCAGTTCTGGCCGGTGCGGGCCCCGATGCCCCGCAGGGCGGGATCGGGCTTCAGCACGACCTCCACGACGTCGCCCGGCTGAAGCTCGGTGTCCTCGGCCGCGTCGATGGTGCTGGGGGCGGTCCTGTTGGGGCGGAAGACGGCGATCGACGCCCGCGTGCGGCTGCCGGACAGGAGCTGGGTCCGCAGGGCGCCGGTGTAGACCAGCTTGTCGTTGATGCTGTTCAGGCGGGAGCGCAGGGCGGTCAGGTTGTCCTCCGAGACCTGCAGCTTCTCCATGGCCTCCAGGGCCTGCTGGTCGTCGACCCGCTCGAGCTTGCGGGTCAGCTCGCCCTTGTCGCGCTCGAGCTGGGACACCTGGACGGTGGTCTGGAGCGCCCGGGTCGAGGACAGCAGCACCGCCCGCCGGGCATCGGTCAGGCGCGTCGTCACCACGGCGCCGCGCTGGAACAGGGCGCGGACCGCGTCGTAATCGTCGGCGTCGGCGGTGACGCCCTCCTTCTCCTTGGCCTGCTGCTCGGTCAGGCTGACCAGCTGGCCCTGGGCGCGGGTCAGCGCGCGCTGCAGATGGTCCTTCTCTTTGCCGATATCGGCCATCTGCACGCGCAGCTGCTGCTCCGCGAGCTTCTGCGCGACGCCGGCCCGGGACGGCGGCACGTTGAGGGGCGTCTCCGTGCCGGCGGCGGCCGCCTTCTCGGGCCGCGATCCCGCGATGATCGCCTTCAGCCGCCAGACATTGGCGCTCTCCCGGGCGATGCTCCCCCAGACCGCGTCGTACTCGGCGCGCAGGTTGGCGCTCTCGACCACCGGATTCTCCATCCGGAACCGCAGGAGGTTGTAGCCGCCGGCCAGAGCCACCGCCTGCCGGACGGTCATGCCCGGATGGAACGGGTGCTCGCCCTGCTTGGTCACGTCGCCGCTCAGGTAGACCGGCTGGTACTTGGCGATTCGCACCCCGATCTCGTCGGGCTCGATCACGGCGATCGATTCGCGCCCGTCGGAATTGCGCTGCCGCACCGCCTTGGCCGGCAGCGCCTTCTGGAGGGCCTTGCGCAGCTCCGCCACGGTCAGCCCGGCCGCCGGCACGTCGCCGAGGAGCGGCACCATGACGGAACCGTCGATCCCGACCGTCGCCTCCTGCTTGAATCCGGGGATGCTGAGCGCCGTCACCTCGAGGGTGTCGCCCGCCGAGATCCGGTATTCGGCGGAAGCCGGATTGACGCCGCAGGCCAGCAGCACAGCCGCGCTCGCCGCGAAGGCTCTTCGCAGCGAAGCGCCCCGGCGGGCGGGCATTACGGCGAAGAGTTCGGAACGTGCCGGACGGGACCAGGTCTTCACGCGTCGTCCCTTCATGCTCGGGCGCAGGTCATCCCGCATGATGCGCGGCGGCCCAGCGCGCCGGGACTCGTCCAAAAGGACACCGGCCGCACCGCCCGGCGCCCCGCTCTGCGCCTTTCGAGGTAGGGCTTTCCGGCCCAGGTCACCCCGGGGGAGGGCGGTTCGCCTTTCGGGGGAGCAACAATATCGAAAGCCTGGGTTCCCGATTGTCCACAGCTCCGCGCAGTTTTGCCGCACAGAAGTTCGGCGGAAGGAGCTGCGGGGATGCCGATTACCGATGCGGATATTGGGCGGGACGTGGGTATCTTCTACCCGGATCTCGTTAATATTTACGGATGTGAAATAAAGACCGGATCGCGCATCGGCCCCTTCGTCGAGATCCAGCGGGGCAGCATCATCGGCCCCCGCTGCAAGATCTCCTCGCACACCTTCATCTGCGAAGGCGTCTTCATCGGCGCCGAAGTCTTCGTCGGCCACGGCGTGGTCTTCACCAACGAGCGCTACCCCGAGGCGACCAACCCGGACGGCAGCCTCAAGCGCGACGGCGACTGGGAGCTCGTCGAGACCGTGGTCGGCGACCGCGCCTCGATCGGCTCCAACGCCACCATCGTGGCCGGCATCACCATCGGGGAGGGCGCCCTGGTCGGCGCCGGCGCCGTCGTGACCCGCGACGTCCCGCCCTACGCCATCGTGGCCGGATGCCCCGCCCGGGGCATCGGCGACACGCGCCAGAAGCGCGCGCGATCCCGCCGGCCGTCCGCGGCCAAGCCTCTGCAGATCGCTTGAGGGGACACACGCCCATGATCGCCATCGGAATCGTCGGCTACGGCTATTGGGGGCCCAACCTGGCCCGCTGCACGTCGGAGACCGAGCAGTGCCGGCTCGCGGCCATCGCCGACCAGTCGCCCGCGGCCTTGGCCCGGGCGGGGAAGCGCTATCCCGCCGCCGAGCTTCATCAGGATTGGCACGACCTCGTCGCTGATCCCCAGATCGACGCCGTGATGGTGGCGACCCCGGTGAGCTCGCATTTCGAGATCGCCATCAACGCGCTCCGGGCCGGCAAGCACGTCTTCATCGAGAAGCCGATCACGGCCTCGGCCACCGAGGCGCGGCTGCTGATCGCGGAGGCGGCCAAGCGCAACCTGACCCTCATGGTCGATCACACCTTCGTCTACACGGGGGCGGTCGAGAAGATCCATGAACTGGTCACGGACGGCTCGCTCGGCGACGTGTTCTACTACGACTCGACCCGGGTCAATCTCGGCCTGTTCCAGCGCGACGTGAACGTGATCTGGGATCTCGCGGTCCACGACCTCGCCATCCTCGACCACATCCTGGACGCCGCGCCCGTGGCGATCTCGGCGAGCGGCACCGGCCATTTCAGCGGCCGCCCCGAGAACATGGCCCACATGACCGTGTTCTATCCGCGCGGCGTCGTCGCACAGATCAACGTCAACTGGCTGGCCCCCGTGAAGGTCCGGCAGACGCTGATCGGCGGCAGCAAGAAGATGATCGTCTACAACGACCTGGATCCGATCGAGAAGGTCAAGGTCTACGATCGCGGCGTCACCGTCGGCGACGGCTCCGGGGACATCACCGAGCTGATGGTCTCGTACCGGACCGGGGACATGTGGTCGCCGCACCTCTCCTTCCGCGAGGCGCTCGTCGTCGAGATCGAGCACTTCGTCGACTGCATCGCCACCGGCAAGGCGCCGAAGACCGACGGCCACAGCGGCTTGCGCGTGGTCGAGATGCTCGAGGCCGCCATGCGCTCCCTGCGCCAGAACGGCCACCCGATCGACCTCATGCCACTTGCGAGGGCCTCGTGATCCCGTTTCTCGACCTCAAGGCGCAATATGCCGCCGTCGGCGGCGACGTCGAAACCGCCGTCCTAAACGTCCTGCGCAGCGGCGACTTCGTCCTCGGACCGGCCGTCACCGCCTTCGAGGCGGCCTTCGCGAAGGCCTGTGGCGCCAAGCACGCCGTAGCCGTCAGCAGCGGCACCGCAGCGCTCCATCTCGCGCTGCTGGCCCTGGATATCGGCCCGGGCGACGAGGTGATCACGGTCTCGGCGACCTTCGTGGCGACAGTGGCGGCGGTGATCTACACAGGCGCGACACCTGTGCTCGTCGACATCGATCCGGTGAACTGGACGATGGATCCAGCCCTGGTCGAGGCGGCGATCACGCCCCGCACCAAGGCGATCCTGCCGGTGCACCTGCATGGGCGGATGGCGGATCTCGACGCGCTCGGCGCCATCGCCCGGCGCCACGGGCTCGCCCTGTTGGAGGACGCCGCCCAGGCGCACCTCGCCGAGCGCGGCGGCAGGAGGGCCGGCACGATCGGGGATATCGGCTGCTTCAGCTTCTATCCCGGCAAGAATCTCGGCGCCTACGGCGAGGGCGGCGCCATCGTCACCGACCGGGACGACCTCGCCGAGGCGGCGCGGTGCCTGCGGGACTGGGGCCAGCAGGGCAAGTACAACCACGTCCGGCACGGCTTCAACCTGCGCATGGACGGGGTCCAGGGTGCGGTCCTCAGCACCAAGCTCCCCTACCTGGAGGGCTGGACCCGGGCCCGGCAGGCGGTGGCGGCCGAGTACGGCGCGCGGCTCGCGGGCCTCGGCCTCGACCTGCCGGGGCCGGCCGGACGCGACCACGCCTTCCACGTCTACGCGGTCAGCACCCCCGATCGCGAGGGCCTGCGCCAGCACCTCACCGAGGCCGGGGTCGCCACCGGCATCCACTACCCCGTCCCGGTCCACAGGCAGCCCGCCTACAGCCATCTCGATGACGGAGCCGGCCGCCTGCCGGTCACCGAGCGGCTGGCCGCCCGGACCCTGTCCCTGCCGATGTTCCCGGAACTGACGACCAGCCAGATCGACAGCGTCTGCCGGGCCGTCTCCAGCTACTGCGAGGTCGCCGATGCCCAAGCTGCGTGAGGTCACGAAGGGAAGCCGCTTCGGCGGCGACCTGCGCGGGGCCCGGATCCTGGTCACCGGCGGATCCGGCTTCATCGGCTCCCATATCATCGACCTGCTGGTCGAGGCCGGCTGCGACGAGATCGTGGCCATCGACAACATGGTGCGCGGGCGCCCCGAGAACCTGAAGCACGCCCTCGGCTCGGGCCGTGTCCGGCTGGTGCAGGGCGACATCCGCGACCGGGCCCTGATGGACACCCTGGTCAAGGGCACCGACGTGGTGTTCCACCAGGCGGCCCTGCGGATCACGCAATGCGCCGCCGAGCCGCGCCAGGCCTTCGAGGTGATGGCGACCGCGACCTTCGACCTGCTAGAGCGCTGCGTCGAGGCCGGCGTCGCCAAGGTGGTGATGGCCTCCTCGGCCTCGGTCTACGGCATGGCCGAGAGCTTCCCGACCACGGAGACGAACCACCCCTACGACAACCGCACCCTGTACGGGGCTGCCAAGTCCTTCGGCGAGGGCCTGCTGCGCTCGTTCAACGACATGTACGGGCTGGACTACGTCGCCCTGCGCTACTTCAACGCCTACGGGCCGCGCATGGACCTGACCGGCCGCTACACCGAGGTGATGGTGCGCTGGATGCAGCGCCTGGCCGAGGGCCAGTCCCCGATCGTGTTCGGCGACGGCCTCCAGACCATGGACCTCGTCCATGTCCGCGACATCGCCCGGGCCAACATCCTGTCGGCGACCGCGCCGGCCACCGACGTGGTGCTCAATGTCGGTACCGGCGTGGAGACCTCGCTGGTCGATCTGGCCGGCCATCTCACCCGGATCATGGGCCGGGAGGGCACCCCGCTCCTCCACGAGGCCGAGCGCGCCGTGAACCCGGTGCCCCGGCGCCTGTGCGACACCAGCCTCGCCCGGGAGCTGATCGGCTTCGAGGCCGAGATCGGGGCGGCCGAGGGCCTCGCCGACCTGGTGGCCTGGTGGAGCGACGAGGCCGGCTCGGATCACCTCAGGCGGGCGCTGGCATGATCCCGATCGCGAAACCCGATGTCGGCGAGCCGGAGGCGGTGGCGGCCGGCGCCGTGGTCCGCTCCGGCTGGCTGACCCAGGGGCCGCAGGTCGCGGCCTTCGAGGCGGAGTTCGCCGCACTCGTCGGCGCCCCCCATGCCTGCGCGGTCTCGAACTGCACCACGGCGCTGCATCTCGCGCTGCTGGCCGCCGGGGTCGGACCCGGCGACGAGGTGGTGACGGTGAGCCACAGCTTCATCGCCACCGCCAACGCCATCGCCCAGTGCGGGGCGACGCCGATCTTCGTCGACATCGACCCGGCGACCTTCAACATGGCCCCGGAGGCCGCCGCCGCGGCGGTGACCGAGCGGACGAAGGCGATCGTCTGCGTCCACCAGATGGGCATGCCCTGCGACCTCGAAGCCATCGTGGCGATCGGGCGCCGCTCCGGGATCCCGGTGATCGAGGACGCGGCCTGCGCGATCGGCTCCGAGCGGCTCCAGGGCGATGTCTGGCGGCCGATTGGCGCGCCGGCGGGCGACGTCGCCTGCTTCTCGTTCCACCCGCGCAAAGTCCTGACCACCGGTGACGGCGGCATGATCACCACGGCCAATCCCGACTGGGACCGCAAGTTCAGGCTGTGGCGCCAGCACGGGATGAGCGTGTCCGACGTGGCGCGCCACGGCAGCGCCAAGGTGGTCGCCGAGGCGTACACGGTCGCGGGCTACAATTACCGGATGACCGATGTGCAGGCCGCCATCGGCCGCGCCCAGCTCACCCGGCTGCCCGCTCTGATCGCCCGGCGGCGTGCTCTGGCTGACGGTTACAAGGCGCGGCTCGCCGATCTCCCGGACGTGACGCCGCCGCCCGAGCCGATCGGCTCGCGCAGCAACTGGCAGAGCTTCTGCGTGCGCCTGCCGGAGGCAGCCGACCAGGGCGCCGTGATGCAGGCGATGCTTGACCAGGGCATCGCCACCCGCCGGGGCATCATGTGCGCCCATCTGGAGCCGCCCTATGCCGAGGCGCCGCGGCGCTTCGCCCTGCCGGAATCGGAGCGGGCGCGCGACCACGCGATCCTCCTGCCGCTCTACGCCGGCATGGACGACGCCATGCAGGATCAGGTCGTCGCCGGTCTGCGCGCCGCCCTGCTATGATACCCGGACCGGTCAAGAGCCTCGCCCGGACCGTCGGGCTCACGCGCCCGCGGGTCGCGGCCGCCCGGATGGCCTGCGAGCGCGCGACCCTGGCGGTCGCCGGGACGCGCCGCGAGCTGTCGGGGGGGCGCATTCTCTGCTACCATTCCCTCGGTCAGCCCGAATGCGGCGTCAACGACGTCGCCCCCGGCCGTTTCCGGCACCAGATCGAGTTGGCCTTGCGCCTCGGCTACCGCTTCGTGCCGGCCGCCACCATCGCCGAAGGCAACGGCGAACCCTGGGACCTCGCGATCACCTTCGACGACGGCTGGCGCAGCGTGCTCGACGCCGCGGAGCCGATCCTGCGCGATCACGGAATTCCCTGGACGCTGTTCGTCGTCTCCGGCTGGCTCGACCGGCCCGGCACCGGCCCGCGCGGGGTCCTGGGCTGGCGCGAGATCGAGGCCCTGGCCTCGGCCGGCGTCGAGATCGGGAGCCATTCCGTCACGCATCCGGATTTCGGGCGGATCGGCGCCGACGGGGCGGCCGAGGAGCTGGACGCCTCGCGCCGGGCGATCGGGGCCCGGCTCGGCATCCGGCCGGACAGCTTCGCGATCCCGCTGGGACAGTCGGCGAACTGGACACCCGCCGCCGCCCGCGCCGCCCAGCAGGCCGGCTACCGGATCGTCTACGCGCAGGCCGTGGAGACGCGGCCGCTCGGGACCGTCGGGCGCAGCTTCGTCACGCATTTCGACAACGATCTCGTCTTCGGCGCCCTGCTGAAGGGCGCCTACGATGCCTGGGAAGAATGGACATGATCCGGCCCGCGCCCCGCCCCACGGTGTCCGTGGTGGTCCCCACCTGCAACCGGGCGTCCCTGCTGCGTGAGGCCTTGGCCAGCATCCGCGCCCTGGAAGGACCCGATCTCACCTTCGAGATCATCGTGGGCGACAACGGCCGGCCGGGGCCGGGCGCCGAGGCTGCCGCGGAATTCGGCGCCATCCACATCCCGGTCGACCGTCCCGGTGCGGGGGCCGCCCGCAACGCCGCCCTGCTCAAGGCCAGCGCACCCTCCATCGCGTTCCTCGACGACGACGACGTCTGGCAGCCAGGCCATATCCGTCCCCATCTCCAGCGGCTGGAGGCGGAGCCGGATCTCGGGATCGTCTTCGGACAGGTCGTCACCACCTCCCAGGACCTGGACCCGGTCTACGGACCCTGGCCGGCGGAACTGCCGACGGAGGCGCCCGCGCTGCTGCGCCGGATGCTGAGCGGCTACTTCCCGCAGGTCGGCGCGACCGTTGTGCGCCAGAGCCTCGTCGGCAGCGTCGGCCTGTTCGACGAGGCGCTGCTCGGCGATCAGGATTGGGACTGGCAGATCCGTGCGGTCCGCCGACACCGGGCCGGCTTCGTCGCCGTGCCCTGCGTGCATTTCCGGCAGCGGCCGGCCGGGACCTTCGACGGCCTGATCGCCCGCCGGATCCACTTCACCCGGCTGGTCTTCCGCCGGCATGTGCCCGCGCTCGGCGTCTCGCGCCTCGCGGCCCTGCGCCTCTATTTCGCGGCCGTGCAAGGCTATTACGAGGCTTTCCTCGATGGCGCCCAGGCCCATGCGGCCCGCGGCGACCGACGCGCCGCCGCGGGCGCGCTTTTCTCCGCCTTCCGGCTGATGCCGCACCGCGCGATCAAGGACGCGCTCCGGCCGACGCACCTGCGCGAAGCCCTGCTGGCTGTCGCCCAGGCGAACCGGCCGCTCGCCGCGGCCGGACCGGGGACGCGCTGAAAGGTCGGGCCTTCGCCTCGCTCGGACATCTCAATCTCCGGGGTCTGGGGCGTCGCATGGACGTCCCGGCATCCCACCGTGCTTCCGGGCTCCGCTGCGCGGACCCAGACTGGCCGGGGGCGTCATACGGATCAAAGAATAGACCCGGAAAACCGTGAGGTTTCTCGGGTCCGAGCTTAGCGTGATGCGATGGTCGCGCCCGATCACCCGGCCCGCAGAAGCCCCGGCCGATCCTTCACGTTGCGCACCAGCCATTCCGGCAGCAGCAGGCGCACCCGCTCCCAGGGGCCGGAAAAATCGCCGGCGCGGCGCAGGGCCGCCCAGGAGGCGATGCGCTGCCGGAGGGGCAGCATGCCGATGTAGTTCTTGGTCATGCCCGAGACCGGGAAATCCGAGCCGAACATGTCCTGGTGGCGCAGGTCGGACTCGCCGAGATGGGGCATCTCGGCCGGGACCGGCCCGGAATCCGGCGTTAGCCGGGGCAGCGCCTGCGCCTCGGAATAGACGGCGTCGAGGCCGGCAAGCCAGCTTGCCGGCGCGTAGAGCCGCGCGATGGCAGCACTGATCTCGGCGCCCGCGGCCTCGCGGGCGTCTGCGTCGGTGATCAGCGCCGTCAGGTGGGCCTCGTACTCAGCCTGGTCGCGGGCGACCCGGGCCGTGGCGTCGAGCCCCGGATGGTTGATCGCGACGATCTCGGCCGCCTCGGGCGCCTCGAAGCGCGTCACCAGCGGCAGCCCGTAGGCGGCGGCTTCGAGCATCGAGGTCGAGGAGACGAACGGGTAGGAATCCACGTAGATGTCCGCCGCCTCGAAGAAGACCCGCGGATCCGACAGCTCCGCATGGGCCGTGATGCGCCCGCCCGTGGCGGCCTGGGCCGGGCCCCAATCCGCCCGTTCGCCGGCGCCGACCACGATCAGCCGGGCGTTCGGGTGCGCGGCCAGGAGGTCGACATGGCGGTCGGCGTAGGTGACCGGACCGACGTTGCGGTACTTCGCGCCCCGCGCCACCGAGACCAGGAGGACTTCGTCCTCCGGGATGCCGAGGGCGCGCTTGGCCTCAGCGCGGCTTCGCTGGCGCTCGGGCAGGGTGATCAGGGTCGGGAGGAGGAGGCTCCGGGCCGGATCGACGCCGCGGCGCGTGATCGCGAGCCGGCGGGCGGCCTCGCGCAGGTTGATGACAGCGTGACTGATCCGCGTCCCGATCCAGAACAGGTGATCGGCGTGGTTGAGCAGGATAATTGGCGGGTGCCGATCCGGATCCGCGAACGCGATCAGCGGGACCACGTCCTCGCAATGGATGTGCAGGACGACGACATCGTAATCCCGCGCGATTCGGCGCAGCTCGCGCGCCCAGGCCAGCTTGCCGCCGTGGCGGTGATTCAGGTGGTGGATCGTGCCGCCGCTCGCGCGCACCGCCTCGGTGATCCGCGCATCGACCGGTCCCCGGTGCTGGGTCAGGGCGAGCCCGTTGGTCCGGTGGGCATCGGCGCCGATCCAGAGCGCCAGCATCTTGGTGAGGCCGCCCACCGGGGCGAGCTGCGTGCAGACGTGCAGGACGCGCCGGAACGGGACCGGCTCCGGGGCCGGGCCGTGATCGGCTTCCGGCTCGAGCCGCCGGCCGATCTCGGCCATCATGCGCTCCAGGCGCGGGCTCGCGAACACGCCACAATGGCGATGGGCCGCCATCGTCGCCGCGATGGCGGCCTCGACGGCGGCGCCTTCCAGGGCGCCGGAGGCCGCGAGGCGCTCCGCTTCCCGCACCCGGGCATCGAAGGCCGAGAAGTTCGCCCGGATCCGCCCGGCGCTCCGGGCGGTCTCGTCGTCGATCCATCCATTCCCGTCCTGATGGAGTCCTGATGCGATCGTGGCCATCGTGCCCTCCGGGCTTCAGCGATGCGGTGCGGGGTCCGCAGCCCAGGTGCCGGGCTGGTGGAAGACACCGAACGCGTCGGGCGCGAGGACCGGGTGCTCCACGTGGAAGCGGGCGCCGATCTGGGCCGCGAGCAGGCGCTCGAAGCCCCGCTGCCGGACCACCATCGAGACCGTGTAGGTGTCCGCGGTCAGCGTCAGCGGCGGCGTCAGCAGCTCGATCGTGCCCTCACCCGACAGGGTCGGCAGCTTGGCGCGGTCCGTCATCGTGCTGAAGTTGCAGCAGAGCAGCTCGTCCGACCGCGTGACCGAGAACAGGACATGCGGGTCGGTGATCGGCTCCGAGCTGGTGTAGCGCGCCGTGATCCGCATCCGCTCGCCGTGCCGGAACAGCGTCTTCGGTGCCCCGGATTCATCGGCGATCACGACGTCCCGGATCTCCACCGGCTGGCGGCCGCCCTCCGGCCGGAACCACGGCGTGTCGGCGAGGTAGCTGTCCTGCTCGTAGTGGCGCAGGCCCTCGTCGGTGGGGCCGTCGAAGGCGACGCGGCCGTTCTTGATGTAGATGACCCGCTCGCACATGGTCTTCACGCTGAACATGTTGTGCGAGACGAGCAGGATGGTCGAGCCCTTGGTCTGCAGGCGCCGGGCGAAGTCGATGCACTTCTTCTGGAAGGTGTAGTCGCCGACCGCCAGGACCTCGTCGAGGAGCAGGATGTCGGGCTCGAGATGGGCGGCGACCGAGAAGGCCAGCCGGACATACATGCCGCTGGAATAGCGCTTCACCGGCATGTCGATGAACTCGCCGATCTCCGAGAACGCGACGATCGCGTCGAACTTCTCCGCGATCTCGTGGCGGTGCATGCCCAGGATCGAACCGTAGAGAAAGATGTTCTCGCGCCCCGTGAGCTCCCGGTGGAAGCCGGTGCCGACTTCGAGCAGGGCGCCGACCCGGCCGACCAGCTTGATGCTGCCCGTGGTCGGGGCGGCGATCCGCGAGATGAGCTTGAGCAAGGTGCTCTTGCCCGCTCCGTTCATCCCGATGATGCCGACATTCTCGCCGTGCTTGATGCCGAAGCTGACATCCTTGAGGGCCCAGAAGCCCTCCTTGGACGGGCGCGCATGGGACTTGCGGGTCAGCAGGCCCCGTGCGCCCTCGATGAGCGCCTCGCGCAGGGAGTTGTCGTGCGTGGCCCGCGGGGCGCGCCAGTATTGCTTGCCGATATCTTGTACGCTGATCGCCATCGACATCAGATTACATCCGCGAAGGAGCGCTCCATGCGCTGAAAGAAGATCAGTCCGGTGAGCAGCAGCACGGATGCGACCGTGACCGAGACGGCGAGCGCGAACAGGTCGGGGGCAGTTCCACCGAGGATCGAGAAGCGGAACGCCTCGATCAGCCCGACCATCGGGTTGAGCGCGTAGACCCAGCGCACCGAGTCGGGGACGATGCTCGCCGCGTAGACGATCGGCGAGGCGTACATCCAGATCTGGATGAGGAACGGCAGCGTGTGCTTGACGTCCCGGAAGCGGACGTTGACCGGCCCGAGCCAGAGGCTGACCCCGAGCGCCAGGACCGCCGTGACGGCGAGCGTCGGGATCGCGAACACGATGTGCCAGCTCGGCACCACTCCGTAGCCGAGCATCAGCGCCAGCAGCACCACGAGGGCGATGGCGAAGTCGACCATCGGCGACACCACGGTGGCGAGCGGGATCACCAGGCGCGGAAAGTAGATCTTGCGGATGAGCTCCGCCTCGGTGACGAGGCCGGTGGCGCTCCGGCGCACCGCCTCGGCGAAGTAGGTCCACAGGATGATGGCGCTGCCGGCAAACAGCGCGTAGGGCGCCCCGTCGGTGGGGATCTTGGCGAAATGGCCGAAGATGACGGTGAAGATCGCCACCGTGAACAGCGGCTGCGCAATGGCCCAGCAGGCGCCCAGGGCGGTCTGGCGATAGAGCACTTTCAGGTCACGCAGGATCAGGACCCACAACAACCCGCGATACTGCCAGACGCTCGCGGCATCGAAGGCGAGGAGCTGATGATCCGGAAGGATTTCGGTGACCGGCATCGCGGTCGGTTCTGATCGCGGCACGGTCAGGCCGTGTTTCGGCGCATCGAGCGCAAGCGCGTCCAAAGAGTCCATCATTCCACGCGGTCCCGCACGACGATCGGTGCTTGCGGGATCCGCTCGCGACGCTTGGCGGCCGGATCGGCGATCCCACTGAGCCGGGCTATCACCCCGGTCATCCGGCACGAATTACATCTTTCGTCGTACCGAGCCTCCCGACTGAAGAGGTGGTTGTCGTTAACCACCGTATTGATTGCCTATGAGGACAGAAGAGACCCCGGGCGCGGGACGTCGTCTTTGTCGAGACCGGCTCGGCCGGCCCGGACACGCGTGCCGGGCGTACGAGCCGTCCTCACCGAGACGTTGCGCTTCCGCCGGAACGGGGCCCCGCGGATCCGACAGAAGATCGGGTCCGGTTCTCAGGAGCACCGCCATGCAGGACGCTTCGGTCGATGGCCCGGACGGCGCGGGCATCCCGCTCGTGACGATCGCCATGCCGGCCTTGAACGAGGCCCGGCACATCGCGGAGGCGATCCGCTCGGTGCTGCCGGCCTCGGACACGCTCGCGTGCGAATTGCTGGTGATGGACGGCGGCAGCAGCGATGCGACCTGCGCCATCGTCCGGGCGATGAGCGTCGAGGATCCCCGGATCCAGCTGATCCACAACCCCCGCCGCATCCAGGCCTCGGCCCTCAACCTCGCGGCGCGTCTGGCGCATCCGGGCGCGACCTATCTCGTGCGCGCCGACTGCCACGCCGCCTATCCCGGAAACTGGGTTCGGGACTTGGTGCAGACGATCCGCCTGCGGGACGCGGTCTCGGTGGTCGTGCCCCTGCGGACCATCGGGGTGACGCCGCTGCAGAGGGCCATCGCGGCTGCCCAGAATAGCCGGCTCGGCAATGGCGGGTCGGCGCACCGCCTGGGCGGGATCTCGGGCTACGTCACCCACGGCCACCACGCCATCTTCGACCGGCGCGAGTTCCTGCGGGTTGGCGGTTACGACGAGAGCTTTTCCCACAACGAGGATGCCGAGCTCGACCGCCGGTTCTGCGCGGCCGGCGGCAGGATCTATCTCGCAGCCGATCTCGCCGTGACCTACTACCCCCGCGCGACCCTGTTCAGCCTGACGCAACAATACTTCCAGTATGGTCGCGGCTGTGCCCGGACCCTCGAGAAGCATGCCAGCCTGCCGCGGCTGCGCCAGATGCTGCCGCCCCTGGTCCTGCTCTATGGCATCAGTGCCCTGGCGCTCGCCACGGTCGCGCCGATGATGCTGGTCCTGCTGGCGGTCTATGCGGGCGGCTGCGGCCTGAGCGGCCTCGCTCTGGCGCTGAAGGCGCGGGAGCCGAGTCTGGCCATGAGCGGCCTGGCGGCGATCACCATGCACCTGGCCTGGGCGGTCGGCTTCCTGTCGCACCGAGGCTATCGCCGGACCCTGCTGCGGACTGTGCTGCGCCGGAAACCACCCCTGCTGGGTGTCGCGCCCGGATCGGACCCGGCGAGCGTCAACTGACGGGGTTCCGCGCTCGGATCCTGCGAATCCTGTGTCAGAAGCCGGACGCCGTTCCGTATCCGTCGCCAATTCCTATCCAGGGCTGTGGTCTCGCGCGGCCAAGCCGATTATCGACACGCGCATCTTTCCGGAGCCAGTGGGGCCCGGAACCCGCACCGTGCCGTGACGGCTTTGGAGTGTTGTGACCGTGCCCGACAGGACCCCGCGCCCCGTGATGCTCGTGATCCTCGACGGCTGGGGATTGCGGGATTCGGTCGCCGACAACGCCGTCCATCAGGCGCGCACCCCCGTCTTCGACGCCCTGATGCGGGAGCGGCCCCGGGCACGTCTGATGACCTTCGGGGCCGATGTCGGCCTGCCCGAGGGGCAGATGGGCAATTCCGAGGTCGGGCACCTCAATATCGGCGCCGGCCGGGTGGTCATGCAGGACCTGCCGCGGATCGATGCCGCCGTCGCGGACGGATCGCTCGCCACCAGCCCGGCGCGCGTCCGGTTCGTCGCCGCGCTGCGGGCGAGCGGCGGGACCTGCCACCTCGTCGGCCTGCTGTCGCCCGGGGGCGTCCACGCCCACCAGGACCACGCGGTGGCGCTGGCCCGGGTGATGGCCGAGGCCGGCGTGCCGGTCCGCCTCCACGCCTTCACGGACGGGCGGGACATGCCGCCGCGTTCCGCCGCCAGCTGCTTCGAGACCGTCGAGGCCGCCCTCCCGGAGGGCGCGCGCATCGCCACCCTGTGCGGCCGCTATTACGCGATGGACCGCGACCGGCGCTGGGAACGGGTATCGATCGCCTACGACGCGATGATCGCGGCGCGCGGCGCCCGGTTTGCGAGCGCCATGGAGGCGATCGCCGCTTCCTACGTGGTCGACCTGTCGGACGAGTTCCTGCGGCCGGCCATCATCGGCGACTATGCCGGCATGAAGGACGGCGACGGTGTGCTGAGCTTCAATTTCCGCGCCGACCGGACCCGGCAGATCCTCGAAGCGCTGCTCGACCCGGCCTTCGCGGGCTTCCCCCGCGCGCGGACGGTCCGGTTCGCCGCCGCCCTCGGGATCGTCCAGTACAGCGTCGAGATCGATGCCTTCGCCGACACCCTGTTCGAGCCCCTCGATCTGCCGAACGGCCTCGGCGAGACCGTGGCCCGGGCCGGGCGCACCCAGCTGCGCATGGCCGAGACCGAGAAATACCCCCACGTCACCTACTTCATGAACGGCGGCCGCGAGGCGCCGTTCGAGGGCCAGGACGCGATCCTGGTGCCGTCGCCGAAGGTGGCGACCTACGACCTGCAGCCGGAGATGTCGGCCGCGGAGTTGACCGATCGGGCCGTGGAGGCGATCGGCTCCGGGCGCTACGACATGATCCTCCTGAATTTCGCCAACCCCGACATGGTCGGCCATACCGGCAGCCTCGCCGCCGCCGTGAAGGCGGTGGAGACGGTGGATGCCTGCCTCGGCCGGGTGGTCGACGCGATCACGGCGAGCGGCGGGGCGCTCCTCGTCACCGCCGACCACGGCAATTGCGAGATGATGCGCGACCCGGAGACCGGTGAGCCGCACACCGCCCACACCCTCAACCCGGTGCCGGTGACGCTGGTCGGCGTCGAGAGCGTGACGCTTTCCGACGGCCGGCTGGCCGACGTCGCGCCGACCCTCCTCGACCTGATGGGCCTCGACCAGCCGGCCGAGATGACTGGCAAGTCGCTGATCAGGCGCTGAGGGGGGCACGACACGGCGCCTGTCCGGATGCGGGATCGAAGCAACGTCGTCTGAAAGCATCGTCCCTAAAGGTGGCTTCGGGCATTCGGAAAGAGACGATGCTCTAACGCTTGCGCCCGCATAAGGGTTATCGCCGAAGCGGCGACCGTTATGGCGCATGATGCGTAGGACATGATTGCCCGGCACAGCCTGATCTATGTCGGCTCGCGCGGCTTCGCCGCTGCCCTGAACATGGCCTCCGTGGCGGTGTTCACCCGGCTCGCGCCGGTGGAGAGCTACGGCATATACCTGTACGTCCTGTCCTGGGCGCTGGTGCTCTACGGGGCCACCTGCCAATGGCCGAAATTCGCGTTCTTCGCCCTCTACGACGAGGCCCGCGAGCCGGCGCAGGTCGGCACCGTGGTGCGGATCCTGGGCGGTACGCTGCTGCTCGCCGGCCTCGGCAGCGCGCTCGCGGCCGCGCTCGGGCTGGTTTCGGGCCCTATGGCGGCGGCGATCCTGGCGCTCGCCTTCGGCACGACCCTGTTCGAGGGCTCCACCGAGATCGCCCGCACGCGCCTCAAGGCCGGCGCGGTGGCGGCCTCGGTGATGAGCCGGGCGGTGCTGATCCTCGGGCTGGGCAGCCTGGCGCTGCACCTGTCGACCGATCCCCTGCACCTCGCTTTTGCCGTGGCCGCCGCCAACGCCCTCGCCGCGCTGCCGGCCGCGATCACCATCGCCCCGATGATGCCCGGCCGCGGCAGCCGGGCCGAGGCCCTGCGGCTGTTCGCCTATGGCTGGCCCCTGGTGCTGTCCTTCGGGACGGCCGCCCTGGCCCAGAGCCTCGACCGCCTGATCATCGCCAAGACGGTGGGACCCGCGGGGCTGGGCGCCTACGGAGCGCTGGCCGACTTCCTGAAGCAGAGCTTCATCGTGTTCGGCGAGGCGATCGCCCTGTCGCTGATCTCCATTGCCAAGCGTGAGGCGCGGGTGGGCGGCATCGCGGCCGCCTCCGGTGTGCTCAGCGACGCCGCCCGGGCCATGACCCTGATCGCCGCCTTCGGGGCGGTGTTCTTCCTGTGTTTCGACGACCTTGTGGTCGCGGTGCTGCTCGGGCCGGATTACCGGGCGGAGGCGCGCGCGCTCGCTCCGGTGCTGATCCTGGCCAGCATCCTGATGATGTTCCGGGCCTATTATTTCGGACAGGTGATCTACTTCACCCGCACCAGCCGGCTGGAAGCGGCGGCGGCCTTCGCCACCCTGGCGGTGGTGGCCGTGCTCTCCCTCTTGCTGATCCCGAGGCTCGGCGCCGCCGGGGCCGCGCTCGCCTTCGCAGGGGGACAGGCGGCGGCCTGCCTGGTGCTGGTGCTCGGGGCCTACCGGACCGGCACCACGATGCCGCTGCCGCTCGCGGACATGGCAGGCATCGCAGGCGCCGCTCTGGTCTGCGGCACGGTGATGGCCGGGATCGGCCTGGTGCCGGGGGGCCTGATGCCGCCCGGCCAGGCCCTGCGATTGGTCCTGCTCCTCACTGTGGCCGGGGCGACCGCGTGGCGTTACGACGTGCTCGGTTTCGCCGGGGCGATCCGCCACCGGCTCGCGGTCTGACGGGCGCGCCATGCGGGACACCGCGATCCTCGCCGGCGGCCTGGTGGTTTCTGTCCGTCCCCTCGATCCGGACGCTCCCTGGATCCCGGCCTGGCGGGCCCTCGGTGGGGACGCGCGTATCCGCAACCCGTTCTACGAGGCCGGCTACGCGCTCGCGGCCGCAAGAGTCTTCGGTGCGGGCGTACGCCTCCTGATCGTCGCAGACCGGCCCCCCGAGGCGCGGGGCGCGCGGTTCCTGGCCGCCTGGCCGTTCCGGGCGTCCTGGCGGCGCTGGGGCGTGCCGCTGCCGGTGCTGATGGGCTGGACCCACGGCTATTGTCCGTTCGGCGCCCCGCTGCTCGCCGCCACTGACCCGGAGGCTGCGCTCAGTAGCCTCCTCGCCGCGCCGCGGGCGCTCGGGCTGCCGCCGCGGCTGTTCCTGCCGAACGCACCCGCGGATGGTTCTTGGGCCGACCTGCTGGCCACCCGCGGGGCGCGGCAGGCGGCTTACTGGCCCCATGAACGCGGATTGCTCGATCTGACCGGCCGGTCGATGCAGGGGCGGAAAACCTATCTCGACCATCTCTCCGGCAAGCGGCGACGCAAGCTGCGCCTTGCCCGCCAGCGCGTGGAAGCCACGGGTCCGGTCGCCCTCGAGATCCTGGAGGCGCCGGCGGCGCTCGACGGCGCCCTCGACGACCACGTCGCCCTGGAGGCGGCGGGCTGGAAGGGCCGCGCCGGCACTGGCCTGGGGCAGCGGCCCGACGAGGTCGCGTTCCTGCGGGCCGTCCTGGCCGATCTCGGATCCGAGGGGCGCGTGCGCGTGGCGCGGCTGCGGCGGGAGGGCCGAATCCTGGCCTCCGCGATCCTGCCGATCACCGGCGCCGAGGCCTGGGTGCTCAAGATCGCCCACGACGAGGCCGACTCGGAGGCCGCCCCCGGGGTGCAGCTCGTCCACCGCCTGACCGAGGCGGTGCTGGCCAGGGAGGGCATCGCCCGGATCGACCGGATCGACTCCTGCGCCCCGCCGGATTTCGCCCTCGGCTCCACCTTCTGGACGGAACGGCGGCCGATCGCTCACCTGTTGGTCGAGGCCGACCGCGACCTGCTGTTTCCGGTGGCCCGGACCCTGGAGCGTGCCCGCGAGCGCGTGGCGCGGGCGCGCCTCACCAGCCGAAGCGGGCGATCTGCGTGAGTCGGGCCTGCGTCGCCGCCTCGTCTCGTCCGAAGCGGGCGATCCGCTCTGACAGGGCGTAGCAGGTCGCGCAGAACGGGAGCTGGATCACCGCAAGGCCCTCGCTCCGCGCCCGGCCGACCGAGGCGATCAGGCAGGCGACGACCGGCTCGTCCGCGGGTGTGCCGAGACAATCGGCCCGTGGGCTTCCGAACACCGGACGGTTCGGCCAAGTCAGCTGAAGCGTCGTGCCGCCGCGCCGGTCCGGGGCCGGCGCCAGGGTGTAGCTGCGCAGGAACAGCCCGCAGGTCAGCAGGACGATTCCGGGCAAGATCAGGGCGGCGCGCATCGGCGGGCTCAATCGGCTGCGTCGAAGCGGCTGCGGAAGAACACCTCGCGGCCGGCCCCGTCGATCACCCGCACGGCCTGGGCCGGCTCGCCGGAGCGCTGGGGGACCCGGGCGCGGGCGAACAGGCGCAAGGCCCGCTCCTGGGCGGTCTCCAGGCTGCCGACGCGCACCGAGATCCGCGTCTGGACCTCGTCCGCCTCGGGACCGAGGACTTCGATATGGAAGGTCTCGCGCAACGGCACCTGCCTGATCTTACGAATGCCCGCTGCCGGAAGGACCCCGGTTCGGCGCGGGCTGAACCCGTCTCAAGAGACGACCTTGGAACCAAGTCCAATTGCAACGCGATCGCGGGCGGCTCTAAGAGGGACGCCCCTGACATAGGGGAGATTGTTCGAGGAGTCCCGTGGACCCGCTGAAGGCTGCCGCCGCGACTGCCGTCTGCCTCGTCCTGTTCTGGCTGGCCTTCCGGCTGACCCGCCGCCTCGTCGACATGGCCATCGCGGGGGGCTACGCCGAGGAGCGTCGGCGGCTGGCGGAAGAGGAGGCTCAAGCTGCCTCGGGCGCCGAGCCGCAAGCTGCGGCCAACGGCGGCAGCACGATGGGCTTGGCGGGGAACGGCGACCCATCGACGACCTCCGCGATCGGCATCGTGCAGGGCGCGTCTGCGAAATAGGGGCGGTCGAGATCCAGCCGGTGCGAGGGCGGGCACTTGTCCGCACCGCTTCCGTCGAAGGAGGCGCACGCGAAGGGCGTGCGTTCCCCTGGAGATCGGCCCCGCTTAAGCCGGCTGGCCGCCATCCGATGCGAACCCGCCGGTCTGCCGCAGGGCCTCGCCGGCGATCATCGCGGCCGCGACCGCGACGTTGAGCGAACGCAGGCCCGGCCGGATCGGCACCACCACCCGCGCATCGGCCGCCGCGTGGACCACATCGGGCACGCCGGCCGATTCGCGCCCGACCATGACGCAATCGTCCGGACCGAACACGAAATCCGTATGGGGCAGGGCGCCCGTCGTGGTGGCGAGCACGAGCCGCAGGCCGGCCTCAGCCCGCCACGCCTCGAAGGCCGAAAACGAGCGGTGCCGGGTGATTGCCACGTGGTCGAGATAATCGAGCCCCGAGCGGCGCAGGTGCCGATCCGAGACGTCGAAGCCCGCGGGCTCCACGATCTCGACCGCGAGCCCGAGGCAGGCGGCCATCCGCAGCATCGTGCCGGTGTTCTGGGGGATGTCAGGTTGGTAGAGGACGAGGCGGAGCATGGGGCCAGGCTTGTGATGGGCCGGCGCCGCGCCGTCAAAGCGCCGCGCTCCCGATCCGGACTACGGCAGGCCGGCCAACTGGTTGATGGACAGGAGCATCGTCCCGAACAGCGTCAGGATGAGGCCGATCACGCGGTTGAACAGGATCTGGCGGCGCAGGACGTAGTCGCGCACGCCCGGCTTCGAGAGATACGACGAGACGAGGGCGAACCACGCGAGGTGGGACAGCGAGATGAACAGGCCCCAGGCGACCTGCTGCTGCAACGCGGCATCCGGGCCCAGCGCCTGGCTGTAGATGCTGATCACGAAGATCGAGGTCTTCGGATTCAGCCCGTTCGTGAGCAGGCCGGTGACGACTCCCCGCGCGCTGAAGGCGATGGGAGGCCCCGCCGCTTCCGGCTCGGACGTCCTGCGGCGCAGGACCATCGAAACGCCCATGCCGATGAGATACGCGGCGCCCAGGATCCTGATGAGGCCGAAGGCGTGGGGAATCGTGCGCTCGATCAGCGCGATCCCGACGATCGCGTAGGCGACGTGGAGCCAGCATGCGATCGCGATCCCGGTGCTGACCGCGAAGCCCGCCTGCCGGCCGTAGAGGCAGCTGTTGCGCGACACCATGGCGAAGTCGGCGCCGGGGCTCAGCACGGCCAGCCAGACGACGGGAACGATCAGGGCGGCCTGCTCCATCGCGGACTCCTCAAGGCTTGCGAACCCGGCCGCGCGTCGTCGCCGACGCACCGGGCCGCGGTGTCGCTGATGTCGGGATGAGGCCTCGGTATGCCGCGGCCCAGCGCATGGAAGCACAGGCGGACGGGCGAAAAAATCGAGTTGCTCTCACCGGGATGCGTGAGGAAAACTCACCGGATGAGCGCCCCGGATTCTATACGCGAACGCCTGCCGCAACTCGGCGCGCTGCGAGTCTTCGAATCGGCCGCCCGGCACGGGAGCCTGACCCGGGCCGCGGAGGAGTTGCACGTCACCCACGGCGCGGTCAGCAAGCAGATCAAGAACCTCGAGGCGGATCTCGGCAAGGCGCTGTTCGTGCGCCGCAACCGGGGGGTGTTCCTGACGGAGCCGGGCCGCGCGCTGGCCGCCAGGCTCCGGGGCATCTTCGGCGATCTGGAAGACGCGCTCGCCGATTTCCGCACCCAGGGATCCGGGCAGCCGCTGGTCGTCTCCTGCGAGCCGACCCTGTGCCTGAAATTCCTGATCCCGAGCCTCGGCGCGTTCCAGCAGGAAACCGGGATCGAGGTCCGGGTGCTGGCGGCCGGCGGGCGCATCGATGTCCGGCGGGACCATGTCGACCTCGCCATCCGCCGGAACGACTTTCCGATCGACGGCGCGCTCCGCGCCCGGGTGATCTGCGACGAGGCGATGGGGCCGGTCTGCGCCCCGGAGGTGCTCGCCCGGTTCGAGGCGGAGACGCGCCGATTCCCGCTTCCGGCGCTCCACACCCGCAGCCGGCCCGATTCCTGGGCGGCCTGGAAACGCCTGAACCGCCCGGCGATCGCCTGCACGGCGGACAGGACCTACGAGCATTTCTACCTGGCGATCGAGGCGGCCCTGGCCGGGCAGGGCGTCGCCCTGGCATCGATCCACATGGTCGAGCGGGATGTGTCGGCCGGGCGCCTGTGCAGTCCGCACGGCTTCTGGCCGGACGGGACCCAGTACGTCGCCCTCACGGCCCATCCGATCGAGGATGACGCGCGGGCGAGCCGCTTCGTGGACTGGCTCTCCGCGCGTATGAACGCGACCCTCGCGGCTGCGATGCCGTCACTCGGCGCGTCCGGGGCCGCGGTCGCTCAGCCGGCAAAGGGGCGGGCAATCCACGGGGCGCGATGAGGATTGGCGGAACTTACGCTGCGCCAAAGGTTTAAGGCGGCGCACCCTCGTACGCGGCCCTTCGTCCGAAAGTCCTGACCCGATGCGCATCCCGCTCCTCGCCTCGGCCCTCCTGCTGGCCGGACTCGCAACCGCCGGGGCGCAGACGGCCAGCCCGACGCCGAATGCCGGTGCGCCCGCCGCGCCGGTCGCCGGCCAGCCCGCCGACATGGCCGACAACCTGCGCCCGACCTTCGTGGCCCAGACCCCGGACGACATGGTCGCCAGCAAGCTGATCGGCGCCAACGTCACCAACGCCGCCAACGACACGATCGGTCAGATCGCCGATTTCGTCCTCGACCAGAAGGGCAGCGTGAAGGCCTGGATCATCGGTGTCGGCGGCTTCCTGGGAATCGGCTCGAAATACGTGGCGGTCGACCCGTCGGTGATGAAGCTCGACCGGACCGACGACAAGACGCTCCAGGCGCGTATCGACACGACCAAGGATCAGCTCAAGGCGGCGCCGGAATACATCTATCTCGGCAAGGAGCCGCCGAAGGGCGCCGCGGCCGCCCCGCCTGCCGGAGAGCCCGCCGCCAAGCCCTGATCGCCGACTATGGGCAGGCCGGCGGCATAGCGCCGGCTTGCCTCCCCGCGCGGTTCCGTGCTGTTCCAGCGGCCATACCGTGGTCGGAACCGACAGCATGCGCCGCGCCCTGATCCCGCTCCTCGCCTTCTGCCTGGGCCTCGTCGGCCTGACCGGGGCAGCGGTGTTCGCGTTCATGCCGGACCGGGCGCCGGTGGGCGTGCCCGGGGTCGGCGGCCCGTTCACGCTGGTCGATCAGAACGGGCGCACCGTCACCGAGCGGGATTTCGCCGGCGCCCCGCACCTCGTGTTCTTCGGCTTCACCCATTGCCCGGACGTGTGCCCGACGACGCTGCAGCAGGTCTCGGACGTGCTCGCCGCCCTCGGGCCGAAGGCTGCGCGCATGCGCGTTGCCTTCGTCACCGTGGATCCCGAGCGCGACGACCCGGCGAGCCTGAAGACCTACCTGTCGAGCTTCGATCCGCGCATCACCGGCCTCACCGGAAGCCCCGAGCAGATCGTCGCCACCGAGAAGGCGTACCGCGCCTATGCGCGCAAGGTGCCCGGCAAGGACGGGGATTACACCATGGAGCACACGGCGATCGTCTACGTGATGGACGCGCAGAACCGCTTTCTGGGCGCCTTGGACGTGTCCCGTCCGGCCGAGGAGACCGCGGCCCAGCTGGCGAAGAAGATCTGAGCTGGGCCCAGGAAAACCCTACAGCGTCATCCCGGCATGGAAGCGGTCGGGGGAGAGCGGTAGCAGGAACTGCACGCCGAAACCGCCCTCGAAGTAGCGGACCAGCCGTCCAGGGGTGCTGCCCACCGTCACGGACGCCCCGAGATGCAGCGTCGCCGAACTGGCGATCGCCACGCCCGACATCGAGATATCGATGAGCCGGGCCTGGATCTCGCGCCCGCTCTCGACCCGCAGCGTCACTGCCGTATGCGTCGGGACAAGGCGCTCGTGGGAGCGCCCCTCGGGCAGGCCCAGTATCTCCCGGTTGGCGAGCCAGGTGAGCTGGGACGCGATCTTATCCCGCTTGCGCGGCGTCGCGTTGAGCTGGACCGCGAAGCCGCCGGCACTGTGGCGCACGATGACGCCTTCGATCCGGCCGATATGCTCCAGGTAGAGCACCACGCGCTCGCCGATCTCGCCCACCACGGCGCAGGTCAGCCGGACGCCGCCCGGCGACATGTCCACGGTCTGGCAGGGATATTCCCGGCGGTTGGCCAGCATGTAGCGGCCGAGCACGGAGACCCGCACGCGCTGGTGGCGGCGCTGGTCGGCGGCGTCGCGCCCGCGCCTGACGTGGCGGCCCGCATCCGTTCCGGCGGTGGCGTCGACCGCGATCATACCGAGATGGGCTCCGCGCCGCGACAATCGTTATCGCAGGCTAGACGCGGACTGTTACGAAAGTCTTTTCTCCGATTCAGCAATATCCACTGCAGGGTGGATTTTTCTGTCCTGCACGGTGGTACGATTCGGCTTGGCCTGTACAGGCCCCTATTTGCGCCGAACGCATTCGATATCTCGCCGAAAAATTGATGTTGAATATATCGAATTCAGATTTTGTCTCACGGTATCAGGCGCGCCCGCCGGCATGGACGAGAAGATGTCCCCGGCGCACCGGGCCAGGGAAGCCGGCCGGCCCCCGCAGCGCCGGTCGCGCCGGCGGAGCGGCCTCCATCCTGCGGCCGGGCAGGATGCGCAGGGAGGTGGTCTCCGCCTGAACCAGCGGGCGCAGGCCGATCCAGTGCGGCGTGCTGTCGAGGCTCAGGGTCCCGAGCGCCCGGACCTGCATGCGTCCGCGATGGCGCAGGGGCAGGAGCAGGCCCTCGAGGTCCACAGCCTCGCCGGCCGTGTTCAGGCCGCGCAGGCCCGCCACCACGCCGAGGGTGTCGCTGGCGACGATGTCGACGATGCGCCAGGGGTCGGGCGCGTCCGAGCCCCATAGGCTGGCGAAGTCCGTGCCCTTCAGCTCCCGGCCGTAGAGGGCGCAGACCCGCGTACCGGCCAGTCGGATCGTGGCCGCGCGCGTGGCCATGTCGAGTTCCAGGATCAGGCTGTCGGCCAGCAGATGCCGGATCTCGCCCGGCTCGATCTCGGCACGCTCGGGCGCGGCGCGCTCACCGCGCAGGCGCTCCCAATAGGCATGGAGCATGCGGCTCGTGGGATGTTTCATCGGAGTCCCGGATCGATACGCCTGTTGTCCGTCCCTGGATCGGTTTGGCACATCCGCGTGGAACGAGCCGGAGATCCAGGGCGATCTCGGGCTTCCAGCGCATTCGCCGTGCCGCCCGGCTCAGGATTCTGCCGGGATCGAACGCGGCGCGATGCCGGGGGGGGGCTGGAGCGGGTCCTACGGGGGCGGTGATCAAGGCGATGGTCGACCGCCCTTGATGCCGCGATGAAACCCAAACATCGCCCGAAAAGGCTTCAATACGTCGCCGGGACTTGCCCGAACCCCTGTCGCCCCGACATGGTGCCGGGATGGACGCCTCCCCTGAATTCCCGCGCCAGAGCCGCGTGCCCGTGTTCAACATGCCGGGGGTGGTGACGCTCTCGATCGGATTGCTGATGGCGATCCAGGCGGTGCGTGAGTTCCTGCTATCGGACATGTTCGACATCCGGGTCGTCCTCGACCTGGCGCTGGTGCCCGCCCGCTGGACCGTGTGGTTCGATCCCGGGAAGGCCGCCGATGTGATCCAGGCGGCGGCCGGAATCGGCGATCCGGACATGGAGGCGGCCCGCGAGGCCTTCGCCCGCTACATCACCTCCGAGCATGCGCTGCTGCCTTGGACGCTGGGCACCTACGCCCTGCTGCACGGCTCCTGGATGCACGTGATCTTCAACAGCGTCTGGCTGGCCGCCTTCGGGTCGCCGGTGGCCCGGCGCTGTGGCGCCTGGCGGTACTTCCTGATCGCCCTCGCCGGAACGGTGGCCGGCGGTGTGCTGCACGTGCTGATCGATCCCCTCAGTGCGGGCCCGCTGGTCGGCGCCTCTGCGGGGATCTCGGCCCTGATGGCGGCGGCTGCCCGCTTCGTGTTCCAGCCGCCTGCCTCCGGGTATGCCGGACCGCCCTGGCAATTGCCGCCGCACCGGCCGGCCGAGACGATTCCCGAACTCCTGCGCAATCGGACCGCGGTGGCCTTCCTGGCGATCTGGCTCGTCACCAACCTGCTGTTCGGGCTCGTGAGCGTGCCGCTCGTGGGCGAGAACGCCGCGATCGCGTGGGACGCGCATCTGGGCGGCTTCATCGCGGGCTTCCTGCTGTTCCCGCTGCTTGATCGGCGCGAGACGGCCCCCTCCTAAGCACCTTGCCAACGCGGCGGTTCGGTCACACACTCACCAACATGTGAACGAGCCGGGGCCAACCCGGACGACAGCGTATCGATGGCGCCGCGGCTGACGGCGCCCAGGCCGCGTCACAGGGAGAGAGCCATGACCGTCGCACGCATCCTCGCCGAGAAGGGGAGCTCCGTCGTCACCGTGAGCCCCGACAAGACTCTCGAGGAGGTGATCCAGATCCTGGCCGAGAAGCGGATCGGCGCGCTCGTGGTCGCCCATTCCAACGGGGCGGTGGCCGGCATCATCTCGGAGCGCGACATCATGCGGGCCCTGGCCCGTCACGGGGGCGCGACCTTCGACGCCCCCGTCTCGGACCACATGACCACCCAGGTCACGACCTGCGGCCGGAGCAGCACCATCGAGGAGGTGATGGGCCTGATGACCGAAGGGCGCTTCCGTCACGTCCCGGTCTGCGAGGACGGCCGCCTCATCGGCCTGGTCTCGATCGGCGACGTGGTGGCACGCCGCATCGCCACCGTGGTGGCCGAGCACCAGGCCCTGCGCGACTACATCACCATGGCGTAGGCCCTGCGCCGGCCGGGTGTCCGGCCGGCGCGCGTCGCGCTCACGCCTTCGCGGGGTCGAGGGTGACGTGCCAGAGGTCGGTATCGGCCGCGTCCTTGAGGGTCACGGTCATCTGCTCGGTGGCGCCGTCCACCGCGACGTGGCCGAAGAACTGGTAGCCGGCGGCCGGGGACAGGTTCACCTGGCCCTTCTCGGGCGCCTTCACGTAGCGCAGCTGCGGGCCGAACGTGTTGTCCAGCGCGTTGGGGCCGAAGGTGCCGGCGTGCAGCGGCCCGGAGACGAACTCCCAGAACGGGTCGAAATCCTGGAACTGCGCCTTGTTGGGGTCGTAGTAGTGGGCGGCCGTGTAATGCACGTCCGCCGTCAGCCAGACCGTGTTGCGGATCTTGGACTGTTTGATGAAGCGCAGCAGGTCGGCGATCTCGAGCTCGCGCCCCAGCGGCGGCCCGTCGCCCTGCGCCACCGCCTCCGAGCCGAAGTCGCGGTCGACGTCGTAGGTCACCACGAGGCCCAGCGGCATGTCCGCGGCGATCACCTTCCAGGTGGCGCGCGATTCGGTGAGCGCCCGCTTCAGCCAGGCGATCTGCTGCGGCCCGAGGAAATAGGCGTCGGGGCCGTATTCCGTCTGCCGATTCTCGCCGTTCGGGCCCCGGTAGGAGCGCATGTCGAGCATGAACACGTCGACCAGGGGGCCGTAGGCGATCTTGCGGTAGACCCGGCCGGGCTCGGCCGGCTCGAAGCGCATCGGCATGTATTCGTGGAAGGCGCGGGCCGCGCGCAGCTGCATCGAAAGCACGTTCGGGTCGGCGTATTTCTTCTTCAGGTGCTCGGCCCGGGTGAGCGGCTCGCCCGGCCACCAGTTGTTGGTGACCTCGTGGTCGTCCCACTGGGCCAGGATCGGCACGGCGGCGTTCATCGCCAGCACGTTCCGGTCGGTCAGGTTGTACTTGTGGCGCCCGCGGAACTCGGCGAGCGTCTCGGCGGGCTTCGAGACCTCCTCGGTGACGCGGTTGCGCCAGAGGCTGCCGTCCGGGAGCTTCACCTCGGCCTGGATCGGCCCGTCGGCGTAGATCGTGTCGCCGGAATGGATGAAGAAGTCCGGCCGGTTCTTGAGGATCGCGGAGTAGATCGTCATGCCGCCGCGCGTCTCGTCGATGCCCCAGCCCTGGCCGACCGTGTCCCCCGACCAGCAGAACGAGACCGAGCGTTTGTCCGCCGGCGCGGTACGGAACCGGCCGACTTGCGCGGGGCCGACGATGGTCGGCGCGGCGACATCCTGGAGCCGGACCCGGTAGAACACGTCCTGCCCCGGCGGCAGCCCGGTCAGCGCCACCTTCACGGTGCCGTCGCTCTCGGGCAGCGCGTCCGCGAAGACGCCGCCGCGGATCTCGGAGAAGCTCTCGGTGGTCGCCCACTCGATGATCGCCCGGGCCGGCCGGTCCGAGCGCGCCCAGACCACGGCCGAATCCGTGCCGACATCGCCGGACTGGAGGCCGTGGCTCAGGAGTGGCCGATCGGCGGCCCGGCTCAGGCCGGGACGGGCCAGGCCGGTGGCCATCCCGACGAGGCTCGCGCCTCCGGACAGGAGGATCTGACGGCGGCTCGTATACATTGGAAGCCCTCTAGGTCGATGAGGGCCCATCGCAACCGGCGGCGACAACCGCATGACGATCCTGGCGCGACGCCGATCGACAGGACGTCGAGGGCGCGCGCCGCCGACGGGGATACCGGTTCGGCCCAAGCGAGCGCGTCGAACCCTGAATCTAGGCCCGCGCGGCGGCGCCGTTCACGACGGCGCGGATCCGGGCCAGCGCCGCCCGCGCCGCCCGGTAGCCGATATCGATCCCCTCGGCGGCCTTGTGGAAGTCGAACAGGCCGAAGCGGGCCACGTCCGGGCCGATGGCCACGTCCGGCGGGTCGCGCTCCAGCCGCGCCCGGGAGATCCGGTCCTGGGTGATGTTGAAGGCGCCGAGCACCACCCGGGCGATGCCCGGGACCGGGATTTCGGGCTCCTGGGGCTCGAAGCCCGGCAGGCGCTCGCGGATCACCTGGAGGAAGCGGCGGCGCGGGGCCGGCGTCGGCACCTCGTGCACCACAGGGCCGCCGGTATCGCCGTTGAGGTTGACGCAGATCACGAGGTCGGCCCCGAGCGTGCGGGCAAGCGCCACCGGCACCGGGTTGACCAGGGTCCCGTCCATCAGCACGCGGCCCTCGTGGGTCACCGGCGGAAACAGGCCCGGGATCGCGTAGGAGGCCCGCACGGCCTCCACGGTCGAGCCTTCGGTCAGGCTCACCTCCAGGCCGCTGCCGAACTCGGTAGCGACGCAGCCGAAGCGGATCGGCAGGCTCTCGATCGGGCGCGAGCCGAGATCGGCGAACAGCCGCCGACGCAGGCGGTTGCCGGCGATCAGCCCGGATCCGGGAAAGCGCGGATCGATCAGCCGGACCACCCGGCGCCGGGTGAGTTCCCGCGCGAAGCTCTCCAGGCGGTCGAGGCGCCCTGCAGCGTAGCAGGCGCCGACCACGGCTCCGATCGAGCAGCCCGCCACCACGGTGGGATGGATGCCGCCTTCCTCGAGGGCGCGGATCACCCCGATATGGGCCCAGCCCCGGGCCGACCCGCCGCCGAGGGCCAGCCCGATCCGGGGACCGGCGCTGGGAAGGGTCCGGATCGGCTCGACGGTGCCGGGGAGGATGTACGGGATGGCCGGACACGCTTGCCACTGCAAGGCAAGGGACGAGCTCATGCCCCGGCAGCCTCCAGGGTGACGGCGCCATCCGCCCCGCGGACGACGCGGCGGTAGAAGCAAGCCCGGCGGCCCGTGTGGCAGCAGCCGCCGTCGCCGCCGACCTCCACGCGAATCAGGAGCGCGTCCTGGTCGCAATCGACCCGCATCTCGACCACGCGCTGGATCTGCCCGCTGGTCGCGCCCTTGTGCCAGAGTTCCTGCCGGGACCGCGACCAGTACCAGGCCTCCCCGGTGGCGATGGTCCGCGCCAGCGATTCGGCATTCATGTGGGCGAGCATCAGCACCCGCCCGTCCTGGGCGTCGACCGCGATGCAGGCGACCAGGCCGTCCCGGTCGAAGCGCGGGGTGAAGCCCGTGCCTTCCTCGACTTCGGCCCGGGTGCCGGGGGGATCGAACGCAGTGTCGCTTGCGGTCATGGCGGCAAACGCTAGTCCGGTGAAGCTTGAGTCGAGGCTATGGGGTGTAGGCTCATCGATGAAAGCCGCGTGACGGTCGCGGCCTGATCGGGCCATCCGGCCTGCAGTTACTTCGTGCCGCCGCGCACCAAGGTGAGGAAGCGCACCTGCTCGCTGGCGTCATCCTTGAACACGCCACGGAACTGGCTGGTGATGGTCGAGACGCCGGCCTTCTGCACGCCGCGCATCGCCATGCAGAGATGCTCGGCCTCCACCATCACGGCGACGCCGCGGGGCTTGAGGATGCTCTCGATCACGTCGGCGATCTGGGCGGTCATCGTTTCCTGCGTCTGCAGGCGGCGCGCGAAGGTGTCGACCACGCGGGCGAGCTTCGACAGCCCGACGACGCCGCGGGTCGGATAATAGGCGATGTGGGCGAGCCCCATGAACGGCACCATGTGGTGCTCGCAATGGGAGTAGAACGGGATGTCGCGCACCAACACGATATCCGAATAGCCCTCGACCTCCTCGAAGACGCGCGCCAGCAGGGCCTCGGCGTCCATCTCGTAGCCGCCGAACAGCTGTCCGAACGCCTTGGTAACCCGGGCCGGGGTGTCGCGCAGGCCCTCGCGGGTCGGATCGTCGCCGGCCCAGCGCAGGAGCGTGCGCACGGCGGCCTCGGCCTCGGCGCGGCTCGGACGGCCGGTCTCGATGCCCTCGGGCACGCGGGTGGCGGAGGCGGGCTCCGGCGCAATCTCGACCGCTGCGGGGCGGCCGTCATCGACCGGTCGGTTATCGTTGCGCATGCCCGTCAGACTCTGTCCCAGATCTCGCCCATCGACGCCGCCACGGTCCAGACCGTTGCCCTCGCCCCGGTAGGACAATGATTTAAGCGCGGCATCCATGGCATCTCCGGCCCGCGCCACACGGGACTTCATCGTGGTGCTATCAGGCTTGGCATACATCGTCGGATCGCGTCGGGCTGAGAGGGAGATCCCGGGCTCGAAGCAGGTTCGAGCCGGCGCCCCGGTTGGACTTGAGCCGTGGGAACTACCTTGGCCGTGGGCGCGACCCTGGTCGACGAACCGCCTCCTCGCGAAGCGACCGCTTGCGGCCTATATCATTGTTCGCGCGGCAACACGCAATGCACACGTCGCGCGGCAGAATCCCGATGGGCAAAAGCCGATCGGATGACGCACCCGGCCGAGGCCCCGATGCTCGACGACATCTATAACCGCCGTATCCTTGAACTGGCCGCCGACATCCCGCGGCTGGGACGCCTGGAGCAGCCCGACGCCAGCGCCACCGCGCATTCGCGCCTGTGCGGCTCCACCGTGACCGTCGACTTGGTGCTCGGCGCGGATGGCCGTGTGGCCGATTTCGCCCAGGAAGTCCGGGCCTGCGCCCTGGGTCAGGCCTCCTCGTCGCTGATGGGCCGGCACGTGGTCGGCGCCACCGAGGATGAATTGCGCAGCGTTCGGGAGACCATGCGGGCGATGCTCAAGGCCAACGGCCCGACCCCCGACGGGGCCTGGGCGGATCTCGCGGTCCTGGAGCCGGTGCGGGAGTTCAAGGCGCGCCACGCCTCGACGCTGCTGACCTTCGACGCGGTGGTCGATGCCCTCGACCAGATCGCAGCCAAGCGCCAAGTCCCCGCCAAGACGGCCGCCGCGTAGGGGCCGATGGTCCGGCGCGCGGCGCATTGGGCGATTCGCGCCTACCAGCTCACCCTGTCGGGCCTGATCGGCCGTCAGTGCCGCCATTGGCCGAGTTGCTCCGCGTATACCGACCAGGCCATCGCCCAACACGGGCTCTGGCCGGGCGGCTGGATGGGCTTTGCCCGGATCTGCCGCTGCGGCCCGTTCGGCACACACGGCATCGATCTCGTGCCGGACCGGCTGCCGGCGGACGCCGCCTGGTACCGACCCTGGGCCTATGCCCGCTGGCGCGGTGTCGAGGCACCGCCATCGCCCTTCGAGTGCGAGGCCGTGAGGTCGGAGGATGCCGGGCCCGGGCGCTCGGCTTAGGGAGGCGGGACGCAGCGTTCCGACGCTCCTGACGACCGTGCGCGGCAGCCTCACAGGCCGCCTCCGATCGGACGCGCTCTGGCAACCGATCACGCCCATTCCGGTTGTCCTTCCAGACAGCCCGGCACGATCGCGGCTGAGCGGCAATGCAGAGCGTGCGAACCATGTCCACCGAGTTCAAAGGCAAGACGCATATCGACATCTTCGACCGGGTGATGCGCGAAGAGTGGGCGCAGCGCTTCGGCGTGAGCGAGGAGCGGCTGCGCAAGGCCGTGACCATGGTGGGAAGCCGGATCACCAGCGTCGCCGCCTATCTCGACAAGCCGGCGTCCTGATGAAAGCCGAGGCGTCGGAATCCGGACCCGACGTACGGTCTTCCCTGGAGCCTGGCGCTCCGGGGAGCGGCCCGCGTCCGCCCCCGCATCGGTCCGAGGACAAGGTGGCGCCGGACGCGATCCCCTTCGAGCAAATCCGGGAACGGGCCTACGAATTATGGGAGCGCAACCACCGGCCCGAAGGGTTCGAGATCGAGTTCTGGCTGCTGGCCGAGCGGGAGCTGCGCAAGGAGCGCGACCGCAAGAGGGCCAATGAGGCACAGGCAAACCCAGCTACCGATCCAGGCAAGCCCTGAAGGTCCTGACGGCTGGCTCAGCCCTTGCGTGATCCTGCGGCACGAGGGTGTCGACAGCACGAGGGCCGTGCAAGATGAGGCCAAGATCCGTTTCACACCGGTTTCGCCGTCCGGCGTGGCTGAAACGCCTTCCGCGTCCGGGAACGAACGGGAGCCCGGTGTGGATCCTCTCGCTCTGACCCGCCGGAGCCTCGCCGGGCTCGGACTGGGTGGGGCCGCCGCCGCGGCGAGTGCGGGCGGTACACGGGCGCAGGCCGGGTCGAGCGGCACGAGCCCTGACGGTCGCCCCGGAGCGCTCGCCGTGGCCCCGACCTCGCAGGCCGGGCTCGGGCCCCGTCTGACCCTGCACGCGATCGACAATGCCCATGGCACCCCGGGCGCTGGTCTCGTCTGCGACCTGTCGATCCGCGAGGGCGATGTTTACCGGCCGATCAAGACGGTCATCACCCAGGCCAACGGCCGCCCGGCCGAACCGCTCTTGGTCGACGATGCGCTGAAGCCCGGCCGTTACGAAGTGTTGCTGCATGCTGCGGCGTATTTCGCGGCGCTCGGCGTGACGCTTCCGAGTCCGAATTTCCTGGATCGCGTGCCGATCCGCTTCCAGATCCGCGATGCGCGCCAGCGCTACCATCTGCCGGTGCTGTTCACGCCCTGGGGCTATTCCTACTATCGCGGCAGCTGAGCCCACCCTCCCGGGATATCGCATCCATGGCCGGCATCTCGACCCATGTCCTCGATACCGATCGCGGCCGTCCCGCCGCCGGGGTGCGCATCGACCTCTCGGTCCTCGATGGCGAGACCTGGCGGCCGGTCAGAAGCGTGGTCACCAACGCGGATGGGCGCACGGACGCGCCGATTCTACCGGCCGGCGAGGCCAGGACCGGCCATTACGAGCTGGTCTTCCACGTCGGCGCGTATTTCCGGCAGCGCCCGGGTACCGACGAGGCCGACATCTTCATCGACGACCCGGTGGTGCGCTTTGCGATCTTCGACGCCAAGCAGCATTACCATGTGCCGATGCTGTGCGCGCCGGCGAGCTTCACTACCTATCGCGGCAGCTGAGGCATGCCCGATCTCGCTGCGGTCAACCGGATGGAGCCGGAGGCCTTCGTGGCGCTGCTCGGCGGGGTGTTCGAGCATGCGCCCTGGATTGCCGAGGCGGCCTGCCCGCACCGGCCCTTCGCCAGCGTCGGCGCCCTGCACGCCGCGATGATGCAGGCGGTGCGCGTCGCCCCGGCGGAGCGGCGCCGCGCCTTCCTCAACAACCACCCGGACCTCGCCGGCCCGGAGGCGCGGGCCCGCACCCTGACGTCGGATTCGGCCAGCGAGCAGGGCAGCGCCGGCCTCGACCGCATCACGGCGGACGAAGCCGCGGCTTTCGACCACCTGAACGCGGCCTATCGGGCGCGGTTCGGCTTTCCGTTCATCATCGCGGTGCGCGGGCGTGGGCGCGCCGAAATCCTGGCCGCCTTCGAAACGCGGCTCACCCGGGACCCGGCCGTCGAGGAGGCGACCGCCCTGGAGGAGGTCGCCCAGATCACCCGCATGCGCCTGGACGGGCTGGTCTCGGACTGAGCGTCAGCCGCCGACTGCAGCCTTGGCCTCGACAAGGGCCGCCTCGAAGCTGGTGAAGGCCGTGGTCGCCTCGTCCCAGGCCTGGGCGCGAACGTGCCGTGCCAGGGAAGCGGCGAGTTCCCGGGCCCGTGTCAGAGCCGATTCCACGGCGGCCGGGCGGCTCGGATCGGCCGGGATGCCCACCGGCGGCGTGTCCGCCGGTCGCATCCCCACCAGGGTCGCCGCCATGGCCCGGCGCCAGGCGGCGCAATCGGCCGGAATGCGGGCGAGCCGCATCGTCGCGTCGTCCCCGGCCTGCCGGTCGAGCAGGGTGCGGCCGAGATCCTCGATCCGGTCGAGCTGGCCCAGGGCATCGCCGATCTCCCGGCGGCCCTTGTCGGTGCCTTCTGCGATCCGACCGACGCTCCGGGCGATCTCCCCGGTGGCCTGGATCTGCTGGCTCATGATCTCGGAGGCTTCGCGCATCTGCGCCGCCACCGTGGCGACGGCGCCGCTCTCCGCCTCGACCCGGACGTTGGCCCGCACCATCGCCGCGGCGCCGGTTTCGACGGCGCTGCGGCTGCGCGTGACGGCGGCCTGCATCGCGGCCATCTCTTCGCGTAATCCGCCGAGCCGGGCGCGGATCTCGTCGGTTGCCTTCGCAGTCTGTGCGGAGAGCATCTTCACTTCCGCCGCAACGACGGCGAAGCCGCGTCCGGCCTCGCCGGCCCGCGCGGCCTCGATCGTGGCGTTGAGCGCCAGCAGGTTGGTTTGGGCCGAGATCGCCGCGATGGTCCCGGCCATCTCCTCGATCCGCAGGGCGGCCGCGGAGAAGCTGTCGAGCCGGCTGCCGATCTCTTCGGTGCCCTGCTCGATCCCACGCATGCCGTCGCTGGCGCGCTGGAGGTCATCGACGCAGGTGGCGATGCCGGAGCGGGCGGTCTCGGCGGTCTCGGCCGCCGAGGAGGAGCGGGCCGCGATCTCGCTGGTGCTGGCGGCGAGTTCCTCGCTGGCGGCGGCGATCAGCCGGGCCTGCGCGGCGGTGCCGGAGGCGTCATGCGTCATCCAGCCGATCGAGGTGCCGGCATCCGAGGCCGCGGCCGACAGGCGCGCCAGGAGCGCCATCAATTCCCGATCGGGGGCGGCAACAGCCTGCGGGACGGCATCCTGAACGGGCGTCGCGACGGGCGCGGACGCCTGGGCCTCGGCCGTCACCGCGGTCCCGGCCAGATCCTGGACCGGGCGCTTGCGGCGCAAACTCAACATGCGAAGGCTCCTGCGAAAATCGATTCGGAGCCCATAATTGCACGCAACCTTCAACCGAAGATGAAGGATAAATGTCCCTTACTGGATTTGGACAACGGTATCCGTTCCCGGTCGGCGCCCCCGGACCGGTCCGTCCGGGGGCGCCAGCTCAGCTCATTCGCCGGTCAGTGCGGCCTTGGTGCGGGACCACCAGCCGGCGCGCTTGGGCCGATCCGGATCGCTGGGCTGGGTCAGCACCACCGCCACCGGCTCACGCGGCGGCGCAGGCTCTGCCGGCGCCACCTCGGGCTGGGGCTCCGCGGCCGGGATCTCAGCGCGCGTCGCAGGCTCCGGCGCCGCGGCCGGCGCGAGGTCGACGGCGATTTCGTCGTGGACGGGGGCCGGCGCAGCCTCGACCGCCTCGGCCACCGCCTCAGCGCTCACCGGCTCCTCGGCCGACAGGGCGACCGCATCGGACTCCATCTCGGCGGAGCCCTCCGCATCGCTGCCCTCACGGGTGCGGCCCTCCGCGCGGCCGCGGCCACCCCGGCGGCCACGACGGCGGCGGCGCGTGCCATCCTCCTCGGTCCGGGCACCCTCCTCCGAGCCGGCGACGGTCTCGTCGGATTCGCCACTCTCGGGCGCCACGGCCGCGATCGCGGCCTCGGCGAAGTCGGGCGCCTCCTGGGTGCCGCGCTCCTCGTCCTGGTCGTCCTCGTCCTGACGCTCGCCCTCGGCTTGGCCCTCCTCGGACCGGCCGTCCTGGCGGCCACCGCGCCGGCGGCGCCGACGCCGACGGCGGCGGCCGTCGCCCTCGTCGCGCGTCCCGTCTTCGCGGGCGCCCTCGTCACGCGACTCGTCGGCGCGTTCCTCGGTCCGGCCCTCCTCGGACTCGCCCTCGGCATCCGCCTCGGCCTCGTCGGTCTCCTCGACGTCGTCCTCGTCCTCGAACTCCATGGCGGGCGAGATCGCCTGCGCACGCACACCCGTCACCGGGCCTTCCGCCCGCTGGGCCGGCTCGCCGCGGTCGAGCTGGAACGCCGTGGTCACAGCCAGCCGCTCGTCGGCCGCGATCGTGATCGTGACGCCGAAGCGGATTTCCAGCTCGCGCAGGTGGCCGCGCTTCTGATTGAGGATGTACAGCGCCACCTCGGTCCGGGTGCGCAGGATCAGGTTGTGGGAGGCCGACTTGAGCAGCGCCTCCTCGATGGAGCGCAGGATGTGCAGAGCCACCGAGGCGGTGGCCCGCACGTAGCCCGAGCCGCCGCAATGCACGCACGGGATCGAGGACGATTCGAGCACGCCGGTGCGGATGCGCTGGCGGCTCATCTCCATCAGGCCGAAGGGCGAGATCCGGCCGACCTGGATGCGGGCGCGGTCGTTCTTCAGGCAGTCGTTGAGCTTCTTCTCGACCGCGCGGTTGTTGCGCTTCTCCTCCATGTCGATGAAGTCGATGACGATCAGGCCCGCGAGGTCGCGCAGGCGCAGCTGGCGAGCGACCTCCTCGGCCGCCTCCAGGTTCGTCCGCAGCGCGGTGTCCTCGATGTCGTGCTCGCGGGTCGAGCGGCCCGAGTTCACGTCGATCGAGACCAGCGCCTCGGTCGGGTTGATGACGAGGTAGCCGCCGGATTTCAGCGAGACGTGGGTCGAGAACATCGCGTCGAGCTGCTGCTCGACCCCGAAGCGGGCGAAGATCGGCGTCGAATCGCGATAGGGCTTCACGACCTTGGACTGGCCGGGCATCAGCATCCGCATGAAGTCCTTGGCCTCGGCATAGGCCTCCTCGCCGGAGACCAGAACCTCGTCCAGGTCCTTGTTGTACAGGTCGCGGATCGCCCGCTTGATCAGCGAGCCCTCCTCGTAGACCAGGGCCGGCGCCATCGAGGTCAGGGTCAGCTCGCGGACCGACTCCCACAGGCGCATCAGATACTCGAAGTCCCGGGCGATCTCGGGCTTGGAGCGCGAGGCGCCGGCGGTGCGCAGGATCACGCCCATGCCGTCCGGCACCTCCAGGTCGGCCACGACCTCCTTGAGGCGCTTGCGATCGGCCGCTGAGGTGATCTTCCGGGAGATGCCGCCGCCGCGGCCGGTATTGGGCATCAGCACCGAGTAGCGACCGGCGAGCGACAGGTAGGTGGTGAGCGCCGCACCCTTGGTGCCGCGCTCCTCCTTGACCACCTGCACCAGGATGATCTGGCGGCGCTTGATCACTTCCTGGATCTTGTAGTGGCGGCGATAGTGGCGGGGCCGCTCTGGGATCTCCGCCAGCGCATCGCCGTTGCCGCCGACCTGAGCGATCCGGGGCTCGGCATCGGGATCGTCGGAATCCTCGTCCGATTCCTCGTCGGACTCGTCCTCGTCCTCATCGTCCGAGTCATCCTCGTCCGAATCGTCTTCGTCGTCCTCGGACTCCTCGTCCTCCAGGTCGGCCTCGTCGTCGGCCTCGCCCGTCACGGATGCGCTCCGCACGGAGGACGCCTCGGCGGCATCCTCGGCAATCGTCTCGGCCGGCGCGTCGGCGACGGTCAGGGCCTCGGCCACGGCGACCACGGCCTCGGGCTCGACCGTCTCGTCCCGGTCGGCTGCCGGCTGCTCGGGCTGGGCCTCGGTCTCAGCGGTGGACTCGGTCGCCGGCACGGCCTCGGCGGCCTGCGCGGGAATGTCCCCGGCGGCGGTTTCGGAGGCGATGGCCTCCTGCACGGCTTCCGGGTTCTCGGCGAGGGTGTCGGGGAGCCCGGCCTGGGCAGCCTGGGGCTCATGCTCCGCCGCGCGATCCTCGGCCTGCGCGGCCTCGATGTCCGAAGCCTCGGCGGCCTGCGGCGACTCCGAGCCCGATGCGAACTGCGAATCCTGCTGGACCTCCAGATCCTGCGGGGTCTCGGATGCGTCCTCGGCGCTCACCGTCTCGTCGGTGCGGGAGCGGGCCTCGGCGCGACGGCCGCGGGACCGGCGGGGCGAGCGGCGACGGCGCTCCTCGCGCTCGCGATGCTCCTCGGCGTCGCGAGCCTCGGTCTCGAGCAGCGCCTGCCGGTCGGCCAGCGGTATCTGGTAATAGTCGGGATGGATCTCGTTGAAGGCGAGGAAGCCGTGGCGGTTGCCGCCGTACTCGACGAAGGCCGCCTGGAGCGACGGCTCCACTCGGGTGACCTTGGCGAGGTAGATGTTGCCGCGCAGCTGGCGCCGGTTGGCGGCTTCGAAGTCGAACTCTTCGACCCTAGACCCGTGGACCGTGACGACCCGGGTCTCCTCCGGGTGCATCGCGTCGATCAGCATTTTGTTGGCCATGTCGGACTCTCGGCATGGCGGCCGACGTCGTTCTCCGTGCCCGTGGTCCCGGCGGCGCCTCGCCCGACCTGCTTGTGGCCTGGCATGGAGCCGGCCTCGTCACCGAGGCGGCTGGGTTCGAGGGGAAATTGCCGTCAACCGCCGTTCGGCGCCCTGGGCGCCTGGGGTTGAACTTGGCCGGTAGGCGGAACGGGCCGGTGCGACGCAGGTCCTGCGCCTCCGGGGCACGCGCAGCGCCATGCTGGGCCGTGCGTCCGTCCATCCTGGTTCCGACCTCGCGAAACAATCTCGGCCGGGTGAGACCGGCCGTGAATTCCTGGATGCGGCGAAGGAGCTCCACCGCGTCGTGCGACACCTGTCCGATCGGGAAAACACCCGTCGCCGCAAGGTGAGCCGAAAAAGCCCGCCGCGACGCCGCGTCCGTTTTCTCAGAGGAATTCGGCCGCGTCCGCAAACCGTTACGACGGCCGGCGGGACCGGAGAAGGGTCAGTATCATTACAGACGGCCGCGGGGATTTGGCAAGGGTCAAGCGCGGGACGATGTCACGGTATCGTCATGGCGCGGGGGCGCGGTGCTGCAGTCCTGGCGGGGTCGATCTTTCGTTGGGTCCGGCAGCGGACGCTCGAAGTGCCGTGCCACTGCCGCTCAGCGAAGATGGTCACGCCGTAGCTTGTGCGGGCCGCGACGGGCTCCCTCTCCCGTGCCGGCTACAACATTCACACATTGGCTGATGGAAGGCGGAACGCGCTCTCCTCCCCCTTGTCGGGAGGAGTTGGAGGTGGGGGTGGCGCAGAAGGAACCGTAGAGCCTCATCCGGCACCACCCCTGGCCCCTCCCCACACGGGGGAGGGAAAAGCCTTTGAGTTTCAATTGTTTGCTGCGGAACGCGATGTGTAAATCCGATAGCCCACAGCAGGGGAGGGCAAGCGCCCGTATCCGGCCGCAGCCCTATTCCGCTGCCTCAAGCCGCGGCGCGACACCGTCGAGCGCGGCCGGCTTCGGGCCGCCGGTGGCCCAGTCGAGCAGCTCCACCGTATGGACGATCGGGATGCCGGTGCCCTTCCCGATCTGCGTGGCGCAGCCGATATTGCCGGTGGCGATCACGTCGGGGCGGATGCGCTCGATATTGGCCACCTTGCGGGCGCGCAGCTTCGCGGCGAGCTCGGGCTGCAGGATGTTGTAGGTCCCGGCCGACCCGCAGCAGATATGGCCCTCCGGCACGTCCTTCACGGTGAAGCCCGCGCGCTTGAGCAGGGTCTTCGGCTCGGTTCGGATGCCCTGGCCGTGCTGCATCGAGCAGGCGGAGTGATAGGCCACCACGAGGTCGCTCTCCACGGTCGCCGCCAGATCGAGCTGCGCGACGTACTCGGTCACGTCCTTGGCGAGGCTCGAGACCCGCTGCGCCTTCTCGGCATAGGCCGGGTCGTCGCGGAACATGAAGCCGTAATCCTTGATGGTCGTGCCGCAGCCCGAGGCCGTGACCAGGATCGCGTCGAGACCCTTGGCGATCTCCGCATCCCAGACATCGATCGTCCGCTTGGCGTGAGCGTGGGACGAGGCTTCCTTGCCCATATGGTGGGTCAGCGCTCCGCAGCAGCCCTCCTCGGCATGGACCACTTCGATGCCGTGCCGGTTGAGCAGCCGGATCGCCGCCGCGTTGAAGTCCGGCCGCAGCACGCTCTGGGCGCAGCCGCGCAGCAGGGCGACGCGCTTGGCCGCCTGGCCGCCTTGCGGCGCGAAGCGTCCGACCCGGTTGGTCGGCTCACGTCCCGGCAACTGCGCCGGGGCGAGGTCGAGCATCGCGGCCAGCCGGTTGCCCACCCGGGGCAGCCGCGCCACGAGCCCGCGGAACGGTGCGCCGAGCTTGGCGGCGATCAGGGCCAGCCGGAACCGGTTCGGGTAGGGCAGGACCTGCGCCAGCAGGGCGCGCAGGAACTGGTCGCCCGCCGGACGCGCGAAGGTCGTCTCGATATGCGCCCGGGCGTGGTCGACGAGGTGCATGTAATGCACCCCCGACGGGCAGGTGGTCATGCAGGACAGGCAGGAGAGGCAGCGGTCGATGTGCTTGACCACCTCCTGCGAGGCCGGCTTGCCGCCCTCCAGCATGTCCTTGATCAGGTAGATCCGCCCGCGCGGGGAATCGAGCTCGTCGCCGAGCAGCAGATAGGTCGGGCAGGTCGCGGTGCAGAAACCGCAATGCACGCAGGTCCGCAGGATCTTTTCCGACGCCGCCATGGCGGGATCGGCGAGCTGGGCGAGGTTGAAATTGGTCTGCACGATGCCTTCCTGCCTGCGCTCCCCGGCCTGGAGGGGAGGGGACCCGTCTCAAACGCCTGCGTACATCCGGCCCGGGTTCAGCACCCCGGCGGGATCGTGCGCCGTCTTGATCCCGGCGGTGATCCGCATCAGCGGTTCCGCCAGGGGCTGGAACACCGGCACGGAAGCCCGCACGGAATCGGGGGCGCGCACCAGCGTCGCGTGGCCACCCTGGTCCCGCAACGCGGTGCGCACGATGGCGGCCCCGGCATCCCCGGCCGACCCGGTGGCGAGCCAGATCAGGCCGCCGCCCCAATCGTAGAACCAGCGGGCCTCGCGCTGGGCCGCGATCGCCGCCGCCACGGCCGGCCCATGCGTCGGGGCCGTCGAGATCCGCCACAGGGCTTGATCGCGGGGCTCGGCCACGAGGGTGGCATCGCGCACCGCCCGCCACAGGGCGGTGCCGGCCTCGCCCTCCAGAAGCTCAGGCGCTCCGAAGCGCTTGAGCAGGCGGCGCAGCTCGCCGGTCCGGTAATCGATCGACTCCGAAAACCCTTCGAGGCGCATCAGCGTCCGGGCCTCGGGGGCGCCGATCCCGGCCGGCAGATGCGCCGCGCCGGTGAGCTCGAAGGGCGAGCCCAGCGCCGCCGCCAGGGCCGCGATGGCGCGGGGCTCGTCGAGGCCGGAGAACACCAGGGTGGCGACCCGCTCGCAGGCCGGCAGCACCTTGAAGGTGACCTCGGTGAGCAGCCCGAGGGTGCCATGCGCCCCGGCCATGAGCTTCACGAGGTCGAGGCCGGTGACGTTCTTCATCACCCGGCCGCCCGACTTGATCGCCTCGCCGCGCCCGTTGACGAAGCGCACGCCGATCAGGCTGTCGCGGGCCGCCCCGGCATTGATCCGGCGGGGGCCGGCATTGTTGGTCGCCGCCACGGCACCCAGCGTCGGCGCGCCGGCGGTGCCGTAGAGGCCGCGCCAATCCATCGGCTCGAAGGGCAGCATCTGGCCCCGGGTGGCCAAGAGCGCCTCGACCTCGGCGAGCGGCGTGCCGGCCCGGGCCGCCACCACCATCTCGGCGGGCTCGTAGAGCGTCACGCCGGTAAGCTTTTGGGCCGAGAGCGTCGCGGTGTCCTGCGCCGGGCGGCCGAGGCCCGCGGCGGTGCCGCCGCCGGCCAGCCGCAGGCGCTCGCCACGTCCGGCGGCCGCGCGCACGATGTCTTCCGCTTCCGCCTCGGTGCCGGGCTCGTAGCCGCCCATCGTCTCCGCCCCGGTTCTTTTTGGACTCGTTCCAGAGCCGGTTTCGCCGGAACCGGCGGCGGATTCAAGCGGAGGTGGCGTCGCGGGGTTGGCGAAGCGTGAAAGATGAAAATGCGGTGGCCTATTCCGCCGCGATCGTCCGCTTCGGGCGCAGGCGCCCGGCGACGTGCCGACGCAGGCCGGCGATGTCGAAGATCCAGACCAGGGCCCCGTAGAGCGCCGCCCCGGCCGGGACCAGCACAGCCAGGGCGGCGGCGGGCGGCAGGTGCCGGAACGGCGCCAGCGCGAGGCCCATCGTTCCACATGCGAGGGTCGCGGCGCCGATCTGCCCCCAGGGCAGCAGGATCCGCTCCGGACCGGTGAGCGCCCGCCAGCCGAGCCAGAGCGCGGCGGCGGCGAGCCCCAGGGTTTGGGCCAGGGCGACGCCCATCCCGCCCATCAGCTCGGGCAGCAGCAGCAGGCCGGCCCCGTTGACCGCGAGCCCGACCAGGGCGGCGGCGATCACCGGAAAGGTCCGGCGGCGGATCTGGAAGACCGGGTTGAGGGCGTAGAACATCATCGCCAGGCAGAACAGGCCGGGCATCAGCGCGACGCTGTAGCGCTCGAACGGGCCGCGATAGGCCTCGGGCACCACCAGCCCCTGGAGCGCCGGCAGCACCGCCCAGAACCCGACCGCGCAGGGCGCCAGCAGGGCGAACACGGTGCCGGCATTCTCGGCGACCTGCGCCTCAGCGGCCGCCCGGCCGTGCTGCTCCTCGGCCTGGACGGCGAACTGGAACAGCAGCAGGTCCAGCGCTGTGCCCAGCGTCATCAGCGAGCGGGAGGTGACGTCGGCGGCGAGCGCGAAATAGCCGGCCTCCGCGAAGCCGGCATGGCCGGCGATTGCCCCCCGGTTCACGAAGGCGAGGCACTGGTAGGCGGTGTTGGCGGCGATCAGCGGCAGGCCGTAACGGGCGAAGACGCCCCAGGTCGCGGTGAGCCGCGGCCGCTCGAACGGGTGCTCGGGATCGCGCAGAGGATGGCGCAGCAGGACGACCGCGGCGAGCTGGCTGAGCCCCGCCGCTGCCAGCACCCAGGCCGGTTGCGGCAGCCACCAGGCGGCCGCGGCCATCAGCACGAAGGCCAGGACGTTCTTCACCGCCACGAGGCCGAGATAGAGCTTTCCGTCGAACCGGGCCCGGGCCAGGGCCGCGTGGTAGTCGAACACCCCGATGCCGAGCGCGGCGAGCCCCGTGCCGCACAGGACCGCCTCGCGCCCGGCCGCGCCGCCGCCGAAACCGAACGCCCCGCACAGGGCGGCCGCGCACAGCAGAAGCAGGCCGATGCGCAGATAGGCCCGATCGAGCCCATGGCGGATCCAGGGCTCGTCCACCCGCACGCGCCCTGAATAGAACCGCGTCGCCGAGAGCCGCAGCCATTCGAACAGCACCGTGTTCAGCACGATCGCCCCGGTGGTCGCCAGGGCGAAGCGGCCGAAATCGGCCGGCCCGAGCAGCTGGGCGATCAGGAGCCCGAGGACGAAGTTCAGCCCCGCATTGATCACGAAGGCGGCGATCACGGCCATGGACGGCGCCTCATGCGCGGCGAGGTTTTTCGGGCTGCCCAGGGATGTAGGGTGGGACCCGTAAGACTCTCCTAACAGGGCGGGAACAGGGCGACGCCCGAACCGCCTGCCGAGGCGGCCCGGGGCCTGTCCGTCATGCGGCGCGGACGGTGTCGAGGAAGCGGGCCACCTCGGCGGAGAGGTGCTCGGACTGGCGCGACAGCTCGGTGGCGGCGACGATCACGTGGCTCGCCGCCTTGCCGGTCTCGTCCGCAGCCGCGGCGACGCCGGTGATGTTGCTGGTCACCTCGCCTGCACCCTGAGCCGCCTGTCCGACATTGCGCACGATCTCCTGGGTCGCCGCGCCCTGCTCCTCCACGGCCGCGGCGATCGAGGTTGCCACGCCGTTGATCTCCTGGATGCGGACGGTGATCGAGCCGATCGCCGTCACCGCCTCGCCGGTCGAGGCCTGGACCCGGGCGATCTGGCCGGAAATCTCGTCCGTCGCCCTGGCGGTCTGCTCGGCCAAGGCCTTCACCTCGGAAGCGACCACGGCGAAGCCGCGCCCGGCCTGGCCGGCCCGGGCCGCCTCGATCGTGGCATTGAGCGCCAGCAGGTTGGTCTGGCTGGCGATCGAAGAAATCAGCCCGACGACGTCGCCGATCCGGGCCACGGCGCTGCTCAGTTCCTGCACCAGGGCCCCAGTCTGCCCGGCCTCGGCGACGGCGCCCTGCGCGAGCCTCGTCGAGCCGTCGACCTGGCGGCCGATCTCCTGCACCGACACACCCAATTGCTCGGCGGCCGCGGCCACGGTGTTGACGTTGGTCGTGGCCTGCTCGGCGGCGGCCGCGACCGTCGTGGACTGGCTGGCCGTCTGGGTCGCGGTGGTCGTCAGGGACTGGGCCGTGGTCTGCAACTCGATCGCCGAGGACGAGACCAGGCCGATGATGCCGCCGACCGCCCGCTCGAACGCCTCGGCCATCTGGCGCAGACCGGCCTTGCGTTGCGCCTCGGCCTCGGCCCGGACCCGAGCGGTCTCGGCTTCAAGAGCCCGGCTGCGGATCAAGTTGTCCTTGAACACCAGGACTGCCGCCGCCATCGCGCCGATCTCGTTCCGGTATCCGCTGGCCGGGATCTCGACGGACACGTCGCCGTCCGCCAGAGCCCGCATCGTCGCCGTCATGGCGCGGATCGGGCCCAGCACGCCACCGAACAGGGCCAGGAGGCCCAGCGCGACGAACAGGATCGTCGCCAGCAAGGCCCCCGCATTGCGGATCAGGACGTTGCGCGCCTCATCGGCCAGAACCTCGGCGCGCGCGACCATCTCGTCGAGCGCGGCGTCGACGAGGCCGACGATCGACAATTGATTGACGATGTTGCGCTGCCTTAGGTCCTCGAACGTGTAGCTCAGCGGCTTCTTCTGGCTGAGGGCGTCGAAGACTGTCTGCGCGATGGCCTTGGATTCACCCTCGAAATTGTCGGCGCTGGCTTTCTGGAAGGCGGCCCGCGCCCGGCCAGAGACATCGGACGCGGCCGCGACCGTGCGCGTCCAGGCGTTTTGAAGCGTGGCGCGCTCTTCCGCCGCCGAGATGGTTTCGGACAGGGACCACGACGTCCCGGCAACCACGGACGCCTGCACCCGAAGCGCCGCGTTGCCGCTCGCGACACGGGCCGTCCAGGCAGCCTGCTTGAGCACGAGGTAGCGCTGCAGGAGCACGTCGGATTGGGGAATCGCTCCATCGACCGCGTTCGCCGTCGTCGTCAAAGCGTCGGCCAGGGTCTGGAAGGCGGTCATGACGGCGGGTTGAAGCGTGGGGTCGCGTTGCGCCTTCGGCAGTCTCAGGGCCGTGTCGATGCCGGGACGAAGGGCGTCGAGGGCCTCCTGGGCCGCATTCAGCCGACCGAGCGTGGCCGTGACGGCGGGTACGTCCACGTCCTTCAGGAGCGCTTGGCTTCGCTGAAAGTTCTCGACCAGCTGCTTCCGGTTATTCGCGATCGTTGCCAGCGTGTCGAACGCTGCAGGCGCCTCGCCGCCCAGGGCGAGGGTCGAGCCTCTTTCGAGACGCAGCGGCAGGATCGTCTTGAGGAGGCTCCGGCTCGCCTGCGCCAAGGTCGCGGCCTTCCGTGATTGCGCGACTTGCTCCTGTGCATCGAACAGCGTCCGCGCCGCGTAGCCCAGCGCCATCAGCGCCATGACGCCGATCACCAGGCACATCAGTGTTCGGATGGAGACGCGCCCCAGCCACTGCATCGATGGTTTCCTTCTGAAATTACGCTCGATTTATCTAGAGTCGTTCAAAATATAACCCTAAGAGCAGGAGTCAATTTTTTGGTTATTTGCGCAAGAAATTGACGAGCTATGCTGATTATGGTTTCAATAAGAAATAATACTGCTCATTAATATAATGAAAGTCGGAGGGAGGATTGATAATGGGCTGCATATTTATATAGTGGTGCAGCAAAAAATTTCAGGTGTTAGGGTGGGGCCGCAGATTTGCCGCCTCTGAGCGGTTCGCCCCGGTTCGGTGCGGGTGGCTCGACGCGATGTCCCGGCGGGATGCTGGCTGGCGGTGGCCCCGCCTCGAAGCCAGCGCGGTTGCCGCGGCCTGTCCCTGTCCGTCGGCGCTCCCGCGCACGGTTGCCGCTCGGCCGACCCGCTGCGCGATCTCCCATCGGGCCGCGCCGTCGCGGAGGCCGCGTTGATGATGCCGCCCGCGAACGAGACAGGTGATAGGCCGGCTGCGCCGCCTACAGACCGCGCTCGTAGCGCCAGGCCTCCATCCCATCCTCGTAATACGCAGGCTGCACGGCGAAGCGGCTGTAGCTGCGACGCTCGTACAGGCGGATGCCGGCGCCGTTATCGGCACGGACTTCGAGGCGCAGGCGGTCGCAGCCATGTGACCGGGCCTGGGCCTCTGCGGCGTCCAAGAGCTTTCCGCCAAGGCCGAGGCCGCCGCGGTTGGGCGCCACTGCGATCGAGGCGAGGCGGGCGATCCGGCTGCCGCGTCGGCGCTCCAGCACGGCCGCGCCGACCAGAACCGGATCCTGATCCCCGTCCGGCCCCGGGATCAACGCAGCCAGCACGTCCATGCTTGGGGACAGAATCGCGTGCCGAATCGCCCGGCGTTCGGCCCGGTCGGTGGCGAAGGCGGCGTGCTCCAGGGCGACCAGGGCGTCGAGATCGGCGAGGCTGGCCGCGCGGATCACCGGCTTCGGCAGTTCGTCCCCGCGCGAATCCCGCCTGGGAAGGCTCAACGGCGCATTCATAGAGCCGCTCACGCCCAGGCCGTCGCGCCGGCGGGCGTATCGCCGACGCAGCGATCGGTTCGGTGCAGGCGGGGGTACAAAGCTCCGGCGTTGATGCCGTGCGCGATGGCGACGCGATCGGGCGCGGCTCTCGATCTGTTCGGCCCGGCCATCGTACGCTCGTCTGAGGACATCGCTCCGGCGGTGAGATGCCCGCTTCCGCACCGCTTGGGAAGCCCGCGCGAGCCAGCCGCGCACCCGGAATGCGCCGTTTTTGCAACGGCGGCGGCACGGTGCGGATTTGACCGGGAAATACGGGTCGATCGTGCCGCAATCCCCTTGTTGTCGGGGGGCGTTCTCCGTATATGCGCCGTGCCCAATTTCGCACGTGCCTGTGGCCGCGTGCCGGTTGGTGGGCATCCGGTCAACTGCCGGACAGCCGCCAGGGGTCTTAAAGGATCGATGGTCGCAAGGGTGGATCCCTACGGCCGGCATCCAGGTGGCAACACCGGACCCCGACAACAACCGGCAGCCGGAGGCGAAACCGGCGAACCCCGCTCTCCACGGGGGACGCAGCTTAAAGCAACGACGAACGGGCTTTTTTGGTCTCGTCGGCCCTCCAAAGGCCGGCACCGAAGAGGCTTGTTTCTCTTTGCCCGGCGTGCGGTGGGGGTCCTCCCTTCCAATCCACGGCAGCTTCCGGGTGCTCTGCGCCCGCCTGGATCGACGCGTCTCCAAAGCGCGTGGGTCCGCGCGACGCATCGCCCCCTGACGCCGGCGACCCGTTGGGTCGTCACATCGACAGCGCGCCCGCAGGACGGGCGCTCGCGAACCCGTGCCGGGAGACGACCATGACCGATCGCATCCGTGATTTCCTGCGCGTGCGCCGTGACCTCGGTCAGGACGAGGGGCCCGTGATGGTCCTCGACCTCGATGTCGTGCGCGACAACTACACCGCCTTCGCGCGCTCCCTGCCGGACACCCGCGTGTTTTACGCGGTGAAGGCCAACCCGGCCCCCGAGGTGCTGCGCCTGCTCGCCGAGATGGGCTCCTGCTTCGACACCGCCTCGGTGGCCGAGATGGAGATGGCGCTCGCCGCCGGCGCCACCCCGGACCGGATCTCCTTCGGCAACACCATCAAGAAGGAGCGCTGCATCGGCCGTGCGCTCAAGCTCGGCATCCGCCTGTTCGCGGTGGATTGCCAGGCCGAGGTCGATAAGATCGTCCGGGCTGCCGAGGCCATGGAGGTCGCGGCCTCCGACGTGCGCGTGTTCTGCCGCATCCTGTGCGACGGCGCCGGCGCCGACTGGCCGCTCTCGCGCAAGTTCGGCTGCGTGCCCGAGATGGCCACCGACGTGCTCGAGCACGCCCACCGGCAGGGGCTCGAGGCCTACGGCATCTCGTTCCATGTCGGCTCGCAGCAGGGCAACACCGAGGCCTGGGACGGGGCGCTGGGTTCCGCGGCGGCGATCTTCCGCGAGTGTGCCGAGCGCGGCATCTTCCTGTCGATGGTCAATCTCGGCGGCGGCTTCCCGACCAAGTACCTCAAGGCGGTGCCCGGCGTGGAGAGCTACGGCGAGGCGATCTTCCGCGGCCTAACCAAGCATTTCGGCAATCAGATCCCGGAGACGATCATCGAGCCGGGCCGCGGCATGGTCGGCAATGCCGGCCTGATCGAGGCCGAGGTCGTGCTGGTGTCGAAGAAGTCCGCCGACGCCGACGAGGTGCGCTGGGTCTATCTCGACATCGGCAAGTTCGGTGGCCTGGCCGAGACCATGGACGAGTCGATCCGCTACCCGATCCGCACCACCCGGGACGGGGACCGGACCGAGCCCTGCGTCATCGCCGGGCCGACCTGCGACTCGGTGGACGTGCTCTACGAGCGGCAGCTCTACCCGCTGCCGGTCTCGCTCTCGATCGGCGACAAGGTCCTGATCGAGGGCACGGGCGCCTACACCACGACCTACGCGGCGGTGGCCTTCAACGGCTTCCCGCCTCTTCAGCAGATCGTCATTTAAGCCTGCGTAGGACAGGTCCGGCGGCACCGCGCCGCCGGACGTCGATCTTCAGCATCCGCCTTGGCGCGGGGCATTCGCCCCGCCGTCACAAGACCGCTTCTCCCGCTTGCCGGCCCGGGGAGGGCACCGTCATGATCGAGATCCGCGCGGAACGCATCCAGGATGTCCCGGCACGCGAGCGCCTGCTCGACGCGTGCTTTGCTGGCAACCGACGGGCCAAGACCTCGGAGCGCCTGCGCGAGGGGCGCCTGCCTGCCCGCGGCCTCGCTTTCGCGGCGAGCCGGCGCGGCGGCCTCGTCGGCACCCTGCGGCTGTGGCATGTCGAGGCCGGCCTCGCCCGCCCGGCGCTGCTCCTCGGGCCGCTCGCTGTCGACCCGGAGATCCAGGGCCAGGGGCTCGGCTCGGTGATGATGCAGGCCGCCCTCGGCCGGGCGGAGTCGCTCGGCCACGGCGCCGTGCTGCTGGTGGGCGACGCACCGTACTACGTCCGCTTCGGCTTCGACCCCGCGCTTGCGGAGGGCCTCACCTTGCCGGGCCCGTTCGAGCGCGCGCGTTTCCTCGGCCTGGAGCTGCGCCCGGGCGCGCTCGCCGGGGCCGAGGGTATGGTCCGGCCGACGGGCGTCCTCGCCTCGGTCGAGACGGTGTCGGACGAGGCTGCGGTCGCGCGACGACGCGCCGCCTGAACACCCGCGCTGCGATCGGTCCCGGTGAGTGCCGGGGCCGACGTCAGTGAAGCGTATCGCCGCTCTCGAGCTGCGATGGGGCCGGTGGCGCGGTCATCTTCTGGGCGATCTCTTGGCCGACCCGGAACAAGGCCTCCCGCAGGGGCTCGAGCGCCGACTTGCCACCATCCACCTCGATCAGGCCGTGGGCGATCAGGAGATGATCGGCCACCAAGTCGAGAGTCGAGGCCGGCGCCGTCGAGGGGCGTGGCGGCGGCGGGACGAAGCGGCCGAGGCCGCCCTGCGCCTGGGTCTCGCTGCCGCCGGGGGCAAGCTCGGTGATCGAGCCGAGGAAGCCCAGGAAGGTCTGGTTCGGGGGGCCGTAGGACGGCACCGCCCCGGCGGCCGCCCAGATCGACCCGCCCCCCTCGCGGGCCAGGCGGAACCGGACGACGAACTCCGCCTGGGCCTGCGCCGCCTCCCTGATGACCGCCCGCAGCACCGCGCCGTCCTCGGTGTTGAGCCGCTCGAACCAGCCCTGCCCAACGGCCTCGTGCCGGTCCTGCCCGGTAAGGCCGTGCCATTCGGAGCTGACATAGGTCAGGGCCCCCGCGGCGTCGGTCATGAAGATCATCGGAGGGCCTCCGGTTGCGGATGGCGGCCCGATCGGCACAAGTCGCAAATCGGAAGCACGGGGTGCTCTGGCAATCGTACGTGGCGGCAGCCCGTTCCGAATCGCGCTGATCGGGTGTGAGAATGCCGCGGATGATTCGTCGGCGTCGCATCCGGGGCATGCCCGGGATGCGCCCGGCGGAGGCAGCGTCCACCGCCCTGGCCGCCATCGTGCATTGCGCCGGGCGGCCGCGATCCCGCATAGACGGGCCGCCGGTTTCCCCAGAAGGCTTCCCGACCGATGCAAATCGCCACGCCCTATCTGATGTTCCTGGGCGACGTGCCCGACACGCTGGCGGCCAAGACCGCCTACGGCATCAAGGACTGGCGCCCGGACTGGTGCGTCGGCCAGATGCGGCTCCCCGGCTGCGCCGCCGATCTCGGCATCCCCGACATGACCCTGCCCGAGGCCCTGGCCAAGGGCTGCCGGACCCTGGTGATCGGCGTCGTCAATGCCGGCGGCGTGCTGCCGGACCATTGGGTGAAGGAGATCGTGGCGGCGATCGAGGCCGGGCTCGACGTGGCGAGCGGCCTGCACGTGAAGCTCGGCGCGGTCCCGGCCATCGCGGAGGCCGCCGCCCGGCGCGGCCGGCAGCTCCACGACGTGCGCCACACCGACGAGCGCTTCCCCACCGGCAAGGGCACCAAGCGCGCGGGCCGGCGCCTGCTCACCGTCGGCACCGATTGCTCGGTCGGCAAGAAGTACACCGTGCTGGCCCTGGAGCGGGGCATGCGCGAGCGCGGCCTGGACGCGGATTTCTGTGCCACCGGCCAGACCGGCGTGTTCATCTCGGGCAAGGGCGTCGCCATCGACGCCGTGGTGGCCGACTTCATCTCCGGCGCGGTCGAGACGATCTCCCCCGAGGCCGCCCCGAATCACTGGGACCTGATCGAGGGCCAGGGCTCGCTGTTCCACCCGTCCTTCGCGGGCGTCAGCCTCGGGCTGCTGCACGGCGCCCAGGCCGATGCCTTCGTGGTCTGCCACGAGCCCTCGCGCACCACCATGCGCGGCGTGAAGCACCCGCTGCCGACCCTCCAGCAGGTGATCGACCTCACGGTGCAGCTTGGCAGCCTGACCAACCCGGCGATCAAGCCGGTGGGGATTTCCGTGAACACGCAGGCGCTCGGCGAGAGCGAAGCGCAGGCGCTCCTGGAAAAACTCGCCGCGGAGCACGGCCTGCCCGCCACCGACCCGGTGCGCTTCGGCGTCGCCGGGCTGGTCGATCGGATCGTTGCCGACTTCCCGGAGGTCTGACATGGCCCGTCGCCTCACCCTGTCCGTCGAGCGCTTCCCGATCGCCGGGGCTTTCACGATCTCCCGCGGCAGCCGCACCGAGATCGCCGTGGTGGTGGCGACGATCACGGACGCGAACGGGATCGGGCGCGGCGAATGCGTGCCGTATCCACGCTACGGCGAGAGCGTCGAGAGCGTCGTCACGCTGATCGAGGGGCAGGCCGACGCGATCGGCGCCGGGATCGGGCGGGACGAGCTCACGGCACGGATGAAGGCGGGCGCTGCCCGCAACGCCCTCGACTGCGCCCTGTTCGATCTGGAGGCCAAGCTCCAGGACCGCCGGGCCTGGGAGATCGCCGGGCTGGCCGCCCCCACCCCGGCTGTCACCGCCTACACGCTGAGCCTCGGCACCCCGGAGAGCATGGGCGAGGCCGCCCGGGCGGCGTCCCACCGGCCGCTGCTCAAGGTCAAGCTCGGCGGCGCCGGCGATCCCGAGCGCATCGCCGCCGTGCGGGCCGGCGCGCCGCAAGCGCGGCTGATCGTCGACGCCAACGAGGCGTGGCGGCCGGAGACCGTGGAAGCCAACCTCGCAGCCTGCCTGGAGGCCGGTGTCGCTCTCATCGAGCAGCCCCTGCCGGCCGATGCCGACGCCTTGCTCGCTGAGATCCCGCACCCGGTCCCGGTCTGCGCCGACGAGAGCCTGCACGACCGCGCCGGCCTCGACGCGCTCGCCGGCCGCTACGACGCGATCAACATCAAGCTCGACAAGACCGGCGGCCTCACCGAGGCGATTCTGCTCGCTCGCGAGGCTCGGGCCCGCGGCCTCTCCGTGATGGTCGGCTGCATGCTCGGCACCTCGCTGGGCATGGCGCCCGCCACGCTGCTGGCGTCGCAAGCCGACTTCGTCGACCTCGACGGTCCGCTGCTCCTCGCCCGCGACCGCGACTCGCCGCTGCATTACGACGGCAGCATCGTGCATCCGCCGGAGGCGGATTTGTGGGGGTAGGGGGAGCGTGCCCAGACGTCGAAATCTGACGCTTGGTACCCGTCCGTGAGGTCTGCAACAGGTGGATTTCCACCCGTCCGCTGACGTGCGGCGGAGATAACGGAGCGGATGTCGGGTCCCGCCCGCTCACGGCCCGCCTCGGTCATTGGATGCGGGGATCTATCGATCGATGGTCTAGTCGGTCACACGCACCCGCACCCGATGCCAACAGGTGCAGAGGTAGCCTTTGTGGTTCCAGGTGTCGTCCGGCAGCGCCGGCTGCGTCTGGCCGGCCGCGTCCCAGGCGCGGACAGCCAGCTCGTGCTCGCCTGGAGGCAGATCGAGTTCCACGCTCCAGAACGTCCATGCGAATGGCGCATCCGGCTCGTGCTCCAGACGAGCCTGCATCCAGGACCGGCCTCCAGTCCCGGAGACATCGACACGTACGATGGCCCTGTCGCCGCTCACCGCGTAGCCGCGAAGCCAGTTCCTTCCGGCCTTGAGGGCGGCTCCGCGTTCCGGCTCGCAGATCGCGGCGTTCAGCGGCATCGTATCGATGGTGTGTCCCTTGGCCGGATCCGCCGTCTCCGCGGTCACGTCGGGCGGGTACAGCTTGTAATCGTCGGCCTGGATCGGGTTGTCGGATGGGTGATCCTGCACGGCGAGGCGCCGGAGCCATTTGGGGCTGCGCACGCCGGCAAAGCCCGGCACGACCGCGCGGACCGGGAAGCCGTGCTCGGGCAGCAAGGCTTCACCGTTCATGGCGTAGGCGAGCAAGGTCTCGGGCGCCACTGCCTTGCCGAGTGGAATCGAGGCTCCGTACGGGCGGCCCTCGACCAGGTCGTGGCTCTCGAAGGCCACATGGAGATCCGCACCATCCGCGACACCTGCCTCGCGCAGGATGTCGCCAAGGCGGACCCCGGTCCATTCGGCCGTCCCGATGGCGCCGGCATCCCAGGGATCGCCGGATACCGGTGCAACCGGTCGCATGTCGGCACGACGATTGCCGGCACATTGCATCGTCGCCGTGACCGTGGCTTCCGCGAAGCGGGTGCGGAGGTCATGCAGCGAAAGTTCCAGCTTGACACCGGCTCCGCCATCGACGGTGAGGCGCCAGGTTTCCGGGTCGAGGTCCGGTAGATCGCCATGCGATCGGACATAGAAGTCCGCCGCCGGGGTCCGGTAGGAGGCGCGCAGTCGGCCGAGAGGCGGTTCGGCATTGTAGGGTCGATCGCCATGGACGATCAGGCGAGCCTTTCGCTCGGATAGGCTCGACATCGGGGCTCCCGTTCGGGTGAGGACAGGGGGTGAACGCGCCGGCGGCGGGAAGGCTCAATCATCGCCCCGGACACAGCCGGGGCGAAGTCGTCGGGCGCGCGTTCACCCGATCACCCAGAGCGGTTCCGGGCCTTGAGTACTTGAACGACTACTGCGGGGTGCGGATGTTCGGCGGCCCGAGATGCTGGAGAAAATCCGGCTTGCCGAGACTCACTCCGGCGCCGCGGAGGATCCCGTAGGCTGTGGTCACGTGGAAGAAGAAGTTCGGAAGCGCGAAGCCGGTGAGATAGGCCTGTCCGCTGAAGCGGTACCCCATGCCGTTCGGGAACTTGAGCTCCACCTCGCGCTCCGCGCCTGAGGCCAACGCGGCCGGATCGATGCCCTCGACGAAGGCAATCGTCCGCGCACAACGCTCCTCGAGTTCGGCGAGGGTCGCCTCCACGTCGGGCATCGGGGGCGCATCGATCCCGGCGAGCCGTGCCACCGCGTTCTTCGCGGTGTCGGACGCCATTTGATACTGGGCAGGCAGAGGCTTCATGTCCGGAGCGAGCCGCCGGACGAACAACTCAGCTTCCGGCTTTTCCGATGCTGCCTTGTCGAGCCACGCGCTCATGGCGCGAAGCCCGTTGACGAAGATCGGAACGCTGATGGCGTGGATGCTGATGCTCATTCGGGCTGCCTTAGGCATCCGCCATCGAAGACGCGGTGAGAAGGCGCACACTGCGCGAGGGAGCGTCGCGCGAAGTGGCCGGACGCTGGACGAATGGCCGCCTCGGGGAAGCGCGCATTGCGATCCAGGACGCTGGCATGGGTCGGAGCAGCCTCACGCGATGGGCGCCAAGCGTTACGTTTCGACGACGTGATCCGTTGAAGCACATGCGAGCGCCTCCGCTCCGACGGCGCCCGGAATGTCGCTCTCGTCGATGCCGGAGCTATCCAGACCGAGGTCGATGATTTTCTGATCGGTAAGCTGCAAACCTACTCCGCCAACACCAGAAAATGCCGCCCCTCGCGATCGTCGATCTCGATGATCCAGAGATCGGTGTCGAACCGGATTTCCTTGGTCAGCCGCTCCTCCACGTCGAGCGGGGTGCCCCCCGTGACCAGGGCGGCAAAGCGGCGGTCGCCGCTGTCCTCGGTCTCGAACAGGGCCTGTGGGGCAGGGCCGTAGAGGTCGGCGGTCCCGTCGAGGCGATCGACCTTCACGAAGATCGCGCCGGCCTCCGGCGACCCGCGTCGGCGCAACACCGCCGGGATGCCTTCCACCCCGAGGCGGCGCAGGTGGGCCGAGACCCAGAAATCGGAGCGCAGGCGCATGCGTGTCGGGCCTCCCGGAAGCGCATTCGGGATGCGCGAAAGCGTCGGCCCACGCAACCGGACATGACCTGTTCGCCGGCGCCTGCTCAGGGGAGCCACGCACGCTCCGAGAACACGATCAAGAAGTCAAAATATTCCAGCAAAAATTTGCAGATCTTCGGGATTAAAAATAATTCCATCTCTGTGTTTTTGCGCACATAAGCAAGTAGTTTTGGTGATTAATTGGGCATATGCCGCTCAAACTTACAGGATGCGGCGCAGAAAGGATCATCGATATGCCGAGGTTCGCATGGATTGCTGCGCTGGTCATGGCGTCCGTCTTCACCGTGACCGCGCCGGCCGGCGCTGCATCGGAGACGTTGATGGATCTGCTGAGCAATCGCGAGTCGCGGTCATGCCCCCGTTACCAGCGGACGCCGAGCGATCCCTGCAATATCGTGGTCCATCGCTCCGGGGGGAATCCGACCCAGGATATGACCGGCTCGATCGGTCACGCCAAATCCTGGCAGGGCAATGGTGGCCCGCGCTGCAAGACGATCTGCCGCTTCACCGGCACGCAATACTGAACGCATTGCGCGGCCCTGTGCGATGAACCTCGCAAAGGGCGGGGCGGCGCTCGGTCTTCTCTGTTACCAGTCGCCCGCAGCCCAATCGGTCCTCGCTCCGGCTGCGGGCGGTCTAGCCTTGACCGCCGGCGCGGGACATCAGCGCGCGCAGGGTCCGGCCCGCGGCCTCGCCGGTCACCGGGAGCTTGGCGCTCCGCTCGAACTTCTCGATCGCCGCCCGGGTGCCCGGCCCCATGGCGCCGTCAGGCTTGATCCCATAGCCGAGCTTCGACAGCGCCTTCTGCGCCCGCAGCACCGGACCCGCGTCCTTCTCGAGACTCGTCGTCTTCGCCGCGTCCTTGGGTGCATCCTTTTGCACCGGCTTGGCGGCATTCCGAGCAGCCACGGCCCGGGGCGTCACCGAGGCGGTGGTCTCATCGGACCGGATCAACTCGGCGATCGGGTCCCGAGCGGCCTGCCTGGCGGCGACGGTCCGATCGGGCTGCGTCGGTTCCTTGACGACATCCCGGATCGCCTCCTTCGCAGCCGCTGCCGCCTCCCGGGGGGCGGGGGCCTTCTGGGTCGCGACCTTGGGCAGGATCGGCGCCGGATGGCGGCCGGACTGGTGTCCCAGCGCGTTGAAGCAGATGAAGCCCCCGGCGCCCACGGCCACGACGCTGCTCAGCACCGTGCCCGGGCTGTTCCGGCAGGAGGCGCCCGTGGCCTT
>NZ_LKKO01000023.1 GCF_001455965.1 Methylobacterium sp. GXS13 | reverse complement strand
GTTCCCACGCGTTACTCACCCGTCCGCCGCTGACACCCGAAGGTGCCCGCTCGACTTGCATGTGTTAAGCCTGCCGCCAGCGTTCGCTCTGAGCCAGGATCAAACTCTCACGTTGAAGAGATTGATCTGGCCGATCACGTAATTCTCAGACGGAGCCTCACAATCGATCCCGCAGCGCTTCACAGCGCGACGAAATCGGTGAGCTCAAAAAGAGATCCGACGATCGGCACTAGTCTCTCACTTGTCGAAGCCGAAGCTCCGACCGCAAGGACAAACGCCGTCCGCGTCTCCCTTCCTCAAATCCAACAATGTCAAAGACCCAGGCGAACCGGTGACCGGGCCGCCATCGACAGAACGACGATCCGGGCCAAAACCCCGATCACCCGCTTGTCCGACTGGGAGAACCGTGATACCGGCCAGACCATCCGGTCGGCCGCCTCAGCGGTGGAGGGCGCCTAGAGCCCGCCGATCCCCCTGTCAACCCCGCCGCCGAACCCGCCGAAGCGAACCCGACCCCGAAGCCAGCATCGGACAAAAACAGACCATCGCCCGGCAAACCCGCCGGCCAATCGCCGATCCTGTCAGAAGATGCCTCAGCGCCCGGTCCACTTCCGCGGCCGGCGCCGATGAACAGGGGTATACGCACACCAACCCGGGTCGTCAACACCGGTCGGAACGTTTTCGCGGGGCGGTCCGGATCGACCCCCCTCCCCTCTCGGTTCGTGGCCGGAAATTCCCTCGCGGGCACACGCTGCGTAGAGAGGTGTGGCGCCTCAATCTCGACAAGCTGCCCCCCGAGATGAACGGACCGCGTGCGGACGGCGCGGGCGTGCCCGTCCTTCGACCCTCATGACCAGCGAGAGCCCCGTGCGCCGTCGTCTTTCCGGGACCTTCGAGTGAAGCGCGAGCGACTCAAGATCGGCGACGTGGCCGCCCTCGCCCCCGGCGTCGGCCGCGGGGTCCAGGCGCCCCTCGACCTTCTCGGTGCGGACGCGACCCAGATCGATCGCCGGGCCGTCAATCTCCGTTGGCTTTGCGCCAGCACTCTCACGGGTCTGACCGGCGCGGGCCTGATCGCTGCGGCGCTCCACGTTTCCCTGCAGGGCGATGTCTCCTTCGCGGCGATCCCCGAGAAGGCGACGATCATGCCGCGGCCGCAACCGAGCGAGAGTGGCGCCAACCTTGCCCGCAAGGGTGACCGGCTGGTGCGCAACCTCATGATCGCCTCGGCCAAGCAGAGTTTCCGCGCCCCGGTCACGGTCCGTCTGGGAGACCGCGAGATCATCAAGGCCAAGGCCTTCGTGCGGATCACCACGCCCCTGTCCATGACGACGGGGGTGTATGCCGGCGAGCTGCCTCGGTTCGACCCGATGAAGTTCGTCTCCGACGAGCCGTTGGAGCGTGCCCCCGATGCGGCTGCCGACGCGCCCGGGGCGGAGGTCACGGTGGTCAAGCGCGACCTGGCGGACGCGACCATAGACGCCAACGCCCCGGCGCTCACCGACGACGACGTGACCGCGCAGGTGGAGGAGGAGCGCCGGATCGCCGCCGAGGCCGGGCGCCGGGCGGCCATCCCGATCGCCCCGCAGATCCTCCTGTCCCGCACCCTCCAGCAGGGTGCCGCCGGCGGTGATGCGGAGAGTTCGGCCGCCAAGGACGCCAACCCGTTCAAGGCGATCGAGGTGCTGGTCGTGCCTGAGAACGTCACCAAGGTCGCCAAGGTCGAGCTGAAGCCGAACGAGGCGCCGCTCGTTGAGGAGCGCGACATCGCGCTGAAGCGTGGCGAGACCCTGGAGGGCATCCTCAAGGCCACCGGCCTGGCGGGGGACGAGCAGATCCGTGGGATCGTTGCGGCGCTCGGCGGCAAATCCCGTACGGCCGCGCTGCCGGAAGGCCAGCAGATGCGGGTGCAGATCGCCCCCGGGCCCCATCCCGGCGATCCGCGCCAGGTTACCCGCGTCGTCTTGTACGGCGAGAACGGCATTGAGGGCATCGCGGCGCTCAACGACCGGAGTGCCTTCGTCTCGGTGGCACCGCCGACCGAGGAGACCCCGTCCTCCAAGCCGCAGCCGCAGGCGGATTCCGGGGAGGATGACGAGGAGGATTCCGGCTCCGGCCCCCGCCTCTACCAGAGCCTCTACGAGACGGCCGCGCGCCACGACCTCCCGCGGGCCACCGTCGAGGACATCGTCCGGGTCTTCAGCTACGACCTGGACTTCCAGCGCCGGATCGCGAACGGCGACGGGCTCGACGTGTTCTACACCTATGATGACGAAGCCGGGGCCGACCGGCCGGACCTGCTCTATGCCGCCCTGACGCTGGGGGGCGAGACGCGCAAGGTCTACCGCTTCCAGTCGCCGGATGACGGCACGATCGACTATCTCGACGAGCAGGGGCGGTCCCTGAAGAAGTTCCTGCTGCGCAAGCCGATTCCGGACGGGATCATGCGCTCCGGCTTCGGCTATCGGATGCACCCGGTGCTCGGCTACGCCAAGCTGCATACCGGCGTCGATTGGGCGAACCCGATCGGCACCCCGATCGCGGCGGCCGGCAACGGCGTGGTGATCCGCGCCGAGATGACCTCGGGCTACGGCAACCGCGTCGAGATCCAGCATATCAACGGCTACGTGACCACCTACAACCACATGTCGCGGTTCGGCCGCGGGGTGAAAGAAGGCGTCCGGGTCCGGCAGGGCCAGATCATCGGCTATCTCGGCTCGACGGGCCTCTCGACCGGTCCGCACCTGCACTACGAGGTGATCATCAACGGCCACTTCGTCGACCCGATGAAGATCCGCGTGCCGCGCGGCCGCGAGCTCGACGGACGGATGCTCACCGAGTTCAAGCGCCAGCGCGAGCAGATCGACGCGACCATGCTGAAATCGAAGAGCGCCACGGCGTTGGCGCAGCGGGACGCGGCCGTGCGCTGAGCACAGCCGTCGGTTCAGGCGAAGCCGAGGCGGGCGCGGAGTTCTTCGGGCGTGACGCCCGCCTGCCTGAGATCAGCGAGGCTCTGCGAGCCCCGGGACTTGGCGAGCTTCTCGCCGTCGGGATCCAGGATCAGCGCGTGGTGGTGGTAGCGCGGCCTCGGCAGAGCAAGCAGACATTGCAGCAACACGTGGAGGTCGGCCGCCGCTTCGAGGTCGCGGCCGCGGACCACGTGGGTAATCCCCTCCGCCGCGTCGTCGTGGACGACGGACAGATGGTAACTCGTCGGCACGTCGCGGCGGGCGATGACGGCGTCTCCCCAGCGGGACGGGTCGGCCACGATCCAGCGCGTGTCGGCCGCGTCGAAGGTTTCGTAGCCCAACGCATCGCCCGCGCAGCGCAGGGCCGCTGCCATGTCCAGGCGCCAGGTATGCGGCTCGCCGCGGGCCAGGCGTTCGGCCCGGATCGGCGGATCGAGCCCGCGACAGGTGCGGGGATAGAGCGGCGCGCCATCCGGATCGTGCGGGGTATCGGCCATGGCACCCGCGCGTGCCCGGATCTGCCCGCGGGAGCAGAAGCACGGATAGGCGAGTCCGCGGTCGATCAGACGCTGGAGCGTCGCCCGGTAGGATTCCATGTGGCGGGACTGGCGCCGCACCGGCTCCGGGTAGGTCAGGCCGAGCCAGGCGAGGTCGGCGACGATCGCATCGATCAGGTCCTGCTTCGAGCGGAGCGGATCGATATCCTCGATGCGCAGGCGGCAGAGGCCGCCCATCCGCCGCGCCAGTCGCGCGTTGAGCAGGGCCGAATAGGCGTGGCCGAGATGGAGCCGTCCGTTCGGGCTCGGCGCGAAACGGAGGATCGGCGCGTCCGGCCTCACCCGTCGCGGTGGCGCAGGCAGCGCGGCTCGGCCGTCTGGCAGGCGATGCCGGGCAGCGAGCAGGCAGGACCGTCGGCCAGGCGTTGGCAGACGCGGCAGCCGTCGGTCCATTCGAGGCAGGCCGGGTCGTCGGCCACCGAGTGTGCCGGGGCGGGGTGCCGGGCGGGCAGGAGCTCACCGAGAAGCACCGTTGCGACCACGAGGATCGCGATGCCCCAGGCAGCGAGGGCGCCGCTCGACGAGCGCGGTGCGGGCGGCTGGTAGGAGTCTGTCGACATAGGCTTTCTGTTGGCGCGGGGAGCGGCTGGCTGTCAACGCGGGCGTGGCGGTCTCAGGCGGCCTGCGCGGTGCGGCGTTCCAGGAGGGCCGGCAGCAGCTTCAGGTTGAGGGGCTTGGCCAGGAAGCCGTCGAAACCGGCCGCGCGGGCGGCGATCTCGTCCTCCCTCCCGGCATTGGCGGTGAGCGCCACGAGGTGAAGCCGGGCCCCCTCCCCTGCCGTTTCCGCGGCGCGGATCCGGCGGGCGGTCTCGTGGCCGTCGAGCCGGGGCATGCGCACGTCGATCAGCGCGAGGTCGAACGGCCCGTCCGATTCCAGGCGCTCCAGCGCCTCGACGCCGTCGACCGCGTGGACCACCGCGGCGCCGAGGCGCTCCAGGGCACGCGTGGCCAGCAGGGCGTTGATCGGGTTGTCCTCGGCCAGGAGGACACGCTGGCCGGTCCCGGTCCGCGCCGGGGTGGGAACCGGGGCGGGGGCGGCTTCGACCGCGACCGGCGGGGCGAGCAGACGCTCGAACAGCGAGCGCGCCCGGACCGGCTTGATCAGATAGCCGTCGAACCCGCGCTCGCCTGGCGCCCCGAAGCCGCGGCGGTCGAAGGGCGAGAGCAGAACCAGGCTGCAGCGCACACCGCAGGCATGCGCGGCGTCGGCGATCTGGCGGACTGCGGCGTCGCCCAACGCCCGGTCGGCCAGCACCGCATCGAAGGCCGCGCCCGACAGGGCGTCGAGGCCGTCCTCCAGGGTTCCCACGATGACGGTGGCTGCTCCCGCCCGGGACAGGCTGCGGGCGAGGTAGGGGGCCTGGTAGGGCGAATCGGCCACGATCAGGCAGCGTTGGCCTTCGAGCCCCGGCAGCGGAGCAGGGCTGGGGTGTGCGCCCTCGGCTTCCGGCAGGGGCAGGACGACCCGGAAGGTCGAGCCGCGGCCGACGCGCGAATCCGCGTCGATCCCGCCACCCATGCGGGTTACCAGCCTGCGGGTGATGGCGAGGCCGAGGCCGGTGCCCTCATGGCTGCGGCTGGCGCTGCCGTCGCCCTGCTCGAACTCCTCGAACAGGATCGGCAGGCGGTCCGCCGGGATGCCCGGGCCGGTATCGGATACGGAAAGCACCGCCTCCCCTCCCCCGTCCGTCATGCGGGCAAAGCTGAGGCTGACGCCGACGCCGCCGCGCTCGGTGAACTTGATGGCGTTGCCGGCGAGATTGATGAGGATCTGCCGCACCCGGTCGGCGTCGCCGATGAGCCCGCGGGGGAAGTCCTCGGTCACGTCGAGGGCGATCTCGATGCCCTTGTCCTGCGCCCGGGGGGCGAGGAGCTCGACGACGCTCTCGGCCAGCGCCGGCAGGTTGAAGGGCTCGGCGGCGAGGTCCAGGCGCCCGGCCTCGATCCGGGAGAAATCAAGGACGCCGTCGATCAGCCCGAGCAGGGCCTGGCCGCTGGTGCGCACGGCCTCGACATAGGTTCGCTGCTCCAGATCGAGATGCGTGCCGAGCACCAACTCGGCCATGCCCAAAATGCCGTTGAGCGGCGTGCGCATCTCGTGGCTGACGGTCGCGAGGAAGCGCGACTTCGCCACGCTGGCAGCCTCGGCGCGTTCGAGCGCCGCATCGCGGCTGCGCAAGGCCTCGACCCGGGCGGTCACGTCGCGGCCGGCGCGCAGCCAGTGCGTCGCGTCGCCGTGGGCCACCGGCATCTCCACGAAGGCGAACCAGCGGACCTGGCCGTCCACTGAGCGGATCTGCGCCTCCATGCGGCGGACCCCGTCCTCGCCGACCTCGACCGCGCTCCGCTCCAGGATCTCGAGATCGATCTGCGTGCCGAGCAGGTCGATGGCCGGGCGGCCGAGCAGCTGCGCATAAGCGTCATTGGCGTAAGTGATCCGCCCGCGGGCATCGCGCTGAACGATCACCTCCGTGGTGGCCGCCACCAGGGCGCGGTAGCGGTCCTCGCTCTCGCTGATCCGCCAGATGCGGTCGTGCAGCCGCTCGGCCTCCGCCTCGTCCGGATCGGAGCGCCGGGCCCGCCAATGGCCGAGCGCGAGGGCTGCCGCGATCAGCAGCGCAAGCACGAGCGCGATATCCTTGACGACCATGGCTGCCTCCCCGGCTGCATGCAGGCCGGCTTGGGGCAGGATCGCAGGGGAAGCTGAAGGCGGCGTTGGGAAAAGCGCTTAACCGCCGGTTGCGCCGATCGGAGCTGCGGAATGCTAAACGTCGTCGCAGCCCGATCCGAAGTCCGGCTCGCGAGTTGCCTGCCAGGACAAACGGTCCGGACGGAGATAGAACATATGCCGGGTGAGCATTACGACGTGATCATCGTCGGATCCGGCCCCGGCGGCGGGACGATGGCATGGCGTCTGGCCCAGACGGGCAAGCGCATCCTCCTGATCGAGCGCGGCGACTACCTGCTGCGCGAGCCGCGCAACTGGGACAGCCAGGCGGTGATCGTCGACGGCATCTACCAGACGAAAGAGACTTGGTATTCCTCGACTGGCAACAGCTTCCAGCCGGGCCTGCATTACTACGTGGGCGGCAATTCGAAATTCTACGGCTCGATCCTGTTCCGCCTGCGCGAGAAGGACTTTTCGGACATTCGGCACGAGGACGGCATCGCCCCGGCCTGGCCCGTGGGCTACGACGAGTTCGAGCCGCACTACCAGGCCGCCGAGGAGCTGTTCCACGTCCACGGCCAGCGCGGCGAGGATCCGACCGAGCCCTGGTCACGCAAGCCCTACGCGCATCCGCCGGTCTCGCACGAGCCGCGGATCCAGCAATTGTTCGACGATCTGAAGGGCAGCGGCCACCACCCATTCCACCTGCCGGTGGGCGTGCGGCTGGTGGAGAAGGACGGGCGGGCCGTCTCCACCTCCCCCTGCATCAAGTGCGAATCCTTCGACGGCTTCCCCTGCCCGACCAACGGCAAGTCCGATGCCCAGACCATGGTGGTCGATCCGGCCCTGCGCGACTGCCCGAACCTGACGCTCTCGACCCGCACCTATGTCGAACGCCTGGTCACCGACCCGACCGGCGGCAGCGTCACCGGTGTGGTCGGCACGCGCGACGACGCGCCGTTCGAGGCCTCGGCCGATCTCGTCGTGGTGGCCTGCGGGGCGCTGTCCTCGGCGCTGCTGCTGCTGCGCTCCGCCAGCGACCAGCACCCGGACGGCCTCGCCAACGGCTCCGGCCAGGTTGGGCGCAACTACATGCGCCACAACAACTCGACGGTTCTGGCGATCTCCAAGATGCCGAACCCGACCCGCTTCCAGAAGACCCTCGGCCTCAACGATTTTTATTTCGGCGACCCCGACCCGAAGGACGATTGGAATTTTCCACTCGGCCACATCCAGATGGTCGGCAAGTCCGACGGGGCCCAGATCCACGGCGAGGGGCTGCCAGGCTTCCTGCAATGGTTCCCCAACAAGCCGTTCGACTGGATCGCCAAGCATTCCGTCGATTTCTGGCTGACCTCGGAGGATATCCCACTCGCCCAGAACCGGGTCTATTATAAGGACGGCAAGGTCCATCTCGATCTTACCGAGACCAACGTCGAGGCGCACAAGCGCCTACGCCGCAAGCTGCAGGAGATCTGCAGCTTCACGGACATGCACCCGCACCTGTTCGACCGGTCGCTCTATCTCGGCAAGAACGTTCCGATCGGCGGCACCGCTCACCAGGCCGGGACCCTGCGGTTCGGTGACGATCCCAAGACCTCCGTGCTCGACCGGCACTGCAAGGCGCATGAGCTCGACAATCTCTACGTGACCGATGCGAGCTTCTTCCCGTCGATCGGCGCCGTGAACCCGACCCTGACGATCATCGCCAATGCCCTGCGGGTGGCCGAGCATCTGGTCGACCGGATGGGCGCCACGGACGAGATCGCGCCGCCGCGCCTGTTCGACCACACCGAGCCGCGGGAGCCCGTTCCGGCGTAAGTGTGTCGCTCTGCTATACGGGGGGATCGCCCTCGAACCGATCGTCCCGCCCTTGGCCATCGATCACATCGATCTCAGCCGGATCGACCTGAACCTGCTGGTTGCCCTGGATGCGCTGCTCGACGAGCGCAGCGTCACCGGGGCGGCCGCCCGGATCGGCGTCGGCCAGTCGGCGATGAGTTCGAGCCTCGCCCGGCTGCGACGCCTCTTCGACGACGAGTTGCTCACCCGGGCCCCCGACGGCATGCGGCCGACGCCCCGGGCCCTGAAGCTCGCCGAGCCGTTGCGGGCGACGCTGCGGCAGGTGCAGGCTTTGGTTCATCGGGAGGAGCGGTTCGATCCGGCCACCGTTGAGCGCAGCTTCACGATCAGCCTGCCCGACAGCGTCGAGGTCTTGCTCGGGCCCCGGTTGATCGCGGAGCTGCGCCGGGAAGCCCCGGGGATCCGTTTGCTGCTGCGCTCCATCGAGCGGACCCGCATCCTCGACGAACTCGATGCCGACCAAGTCGATCTCGCCATCGGGTTCTTTTCGGAGGGGCAGATCCACCACAAGCAGCGGCTGCTCTACCGGGACAGCTACGTGGTGTTGTTCAACGCTGGCCTGATCGGGCTCCAGCCGCCGATCGGCCTCGACGACTACCTGCGCTTCCCACACGTGCTGACCTCCCTGCGGGAGACCGCTCATGGTGTGGTGGACGACGCCCTGGCGCTGATCGGGCGCTCACGCGTTCTCGCGGTGACGACGCCGCGCTTCCTCGTGGTGCCGTTCCTCGTCCGCGCCGCACCGGTGATCGCCACCATGCATGCGCGGCTCGCGACCTCTTTTGCCAGCGCGTTGTCGCTCGCGGTCAGCCCGGTGCCGGTGGCGCTGGACGAGGTGGCGGTCTCGATGCTGTGGCACGCATCCTACGACCGCGACCCCGCTCACCGCTGGCTGCGTGACCTGCTGGTGCGGCTCGCCACCGAGGCGCCGGCCTTCGGGATGCTGTGACGGTCGCTTCGATAAACGCGTTTCACCAACCAAAACCGTCATTGCGAGCGGAGCGAAGCAACCGAGGGAAACGCTACATTCGGCGAGTGCGCGCTGCCCTGGGCTGCTTCGCTGCGCTCGCAATGACGGAGAAGGCGGTGTGACCTTCCCCGAACCTCACAAGCAGGGATCGGCCGCGGCTTCGAGCCGGCCGCTGGCGATGGCGGCGCGAAACAGGCTGAAATCCTCGGCGTTGCGGGCCGCATAGGCGGTGGCCCAGTCGGCCAGGGCTTCGCGCAGGTCCGGCCGCTTGCCGCTGCCACAATAGCCGGCGATCGCTGCAGCATCGCCGGTCCGGGCATGGGCCCGGGCCAGGAGTGCGCCGTAGGCGTACGAGAAGGTCAGGAGCGGCGGCCCTGACATCTCGGCCAGCGGGATCGCGCCTTTCAGATTCTTCATCTGGCGCACGTAGTATGGCCTGTCGTCGATCGTGGTCCAGCCGAGCAGCGGATCGCCCACCGCCTGGAGCAGGCGCTGCCCGTAGATGACGCGCTCGCCCTCGTGGCCGGCATAGGGCTCGGGCATGCCGGGCAGATACGGCGCGTGCGCCGGGCGGACCGCCTCCTTGACCTGGAGGAACAGCGCGTCCCGGTCGGAATTGCCGCAGAGCAGCGCCACGTAAGCCCGGGTCCCGACGCTGCCGACCCCGACGACCCGGTGGGCGACATCGATGACTTGGTATCGGTCGAGCATGAACCGCCGCTCACGCGGCAGGGTCTCGGCGTAGCGCTCCAGCCCGGTGACGATGCTCTGCCGGGTGGCGTCATCCACCGGGGTAAGGATCGGGGGATCGGTCCGAAACCGCCAGCCGCCGTCGATGCGCCGCTCGGCGACCTGGGCCAGGAGGCTGCGGTTGTTCTTGCGCCGAGCCTTGTCCACGGCCCGGCGGACCACCGAGCGCGCCTCCGAATCCATGCGGATCCCGCCGAGATGCTCCGCATCCGCGCGGGTGGTCTGGTACCAGACTTCGAGCGATCCCTGCGGCGCCAGCCGCCGCATCGTACGCTGGTAGCCGGATACCGCCGTCATCACGGCGGTGCGGGTGGAATCCGGAGGCGTACCGGCGTCGCCTGTGGCGACCGCGATGCCGGCGCAGAGACGCTTCAGGTCCCATTCCCACGGGCCGACCGTGACCTCGTCGAAATCGTTGAGATCGAGGACGATATCCCGCTGCGGCGTGCCGAACAGGCCGAAATTGTCGATATGGGCGTCGCCGTTCATCACCACGTCGATGCTGCTGCGGGGGCCGCGCGACAGGTCCCAGGCCATGACATGCGCGGCGCCGCGCAGGAATGCGAACGGGCTCGTCGCCATCCGGGCGACCCGCAGCGGGATGAGATGCGCCTGCCGGCCCTCGTGGGCTGCCTCGATCAGGCTGATCGGATCGGGACGATCCGACTCGGTGCGCAGGACCGCGTGCTCCGCGTGCGGGACCTTCGCCCGCAGGGCCTTGCCGGCCTGTCGGCGCTTGTCCCAGGGCTCGACGCCCGCCCGCAGATCGATCTTCGGAAAATCGGCCAGGGGGACCAGCACCACGTCCTCGGCGGGCGCCCCGGAGGCCGGATGTGCCGCCGCGTGCCGGGTCTCGTCGCTGCGCACCTGGTCCATGATTTCCCGCCGAACCGAACGCACGAAGACCTTGACCGTACTCGGTCGTTCCGAGCCGGCTTCATCCCCGTACACGATAGGATTGGCCCGACTCTGTGACCATTCAGCTCGTGACGGCCCTTGACCACCTTACAGGCCAGTCCTCTAACCGATCGCTTATGCGGAGGGCGTCTGTCCCGACCCGATCCGTGCGGATCAAACCGACATGGTGGCGGGTGTATCAGGGGCGGACCGAACGGCGCCGTCGGGCGTCGCATCAGGTGGGACATCACATGCCCAAGGGCTCAGATCTTCTCGTTGCGGCCCTCGAGAACGAGGGCGTCGACCGCATCTTCGGCATCCCCGGCGAGGAGAATCTCGACGTCGTCGAATCGCTGCGCACGTCCAAGATCGAGCTGGTGCTGACCCGTCACGAGCAGGCGGCGAGCTTTATGGCCGCCACCCATGGCCGGCTGACAGGCCGGCCGGGCGTGTGCCTTTCGACGCTGGGCCCGGGCGCGCTGAACTTCTCCACCGGCGCCGCCTATGCCCATCTCGGCGCGATGCCGATGATCATCATCACCGGACAGAAGGGCATCCTGTCCTCGCGGCAGGCGAAGTTCCAGATCGTCGACGTGATCAGCTCGATGAAGCCGATCACCAAGATGGCCCGGCAGATCGTCTCCGCCTCGTCGATCCCCACCATCGTGCGCGACGCCTTCCGGGTCGCCACCGAGGAGCGGCCCGGTCCGGTGCTTCTGGAGCTGCCCGAGGACATCGCGGCCGAGCAGGCCGAGGCTTACGTCGTACCGCCGCACCCGATCGACATCCCGGTCGCCCACCCCACCGCGATCGACCGGGCCGCGGCGATGATCCTCAAGGCCCAGCGTCCGCTGGTGATGCTCGGCGCCGCCGCCAGCCGGCCCCGGGCCACGGGCGATCTCGGCGGCTTCGTCCGGCGCACGCAGATCCCGTTCTTCACCACCCAGATGGGCAAAGGCACGGTCGCCAGCGGCACCAGCCTGTACATGGGCACCGCCGCGCTCTCCGAGCGCGACTACGTCCACGAGGCGATCGACAAGGCCGACCTGATCATCGCGATCGGCCACGACACGATCGAGAAGCCGCCCTTCTTCATGGGCCAGGCCGATCAGAAGGTCCTGCACATCGGCTACATGCCGGCCAATGTCGAGCAGGTCTATTACCCCGATGCCGAGGTGGTCGGCGACCTCGGGCCGACCCTGAAGCTGCTCGCCGACAAGCTGGAGGGCAAGCTGCCCAACGCCGGGGCCCTGCTGCCCCTGCGCGAGCGCATCCTCAGCCATATCGCCGATCGGGCCGGCGAGGACCGCTTCCCGGTGACGCCGCAGCGGCTGGTGCGCGACGTGCGCCGGGTGATCCCCGAGGACGGGATCGTGTGCCTCGACAACGGCATGTACAAGATCTGGTTCGCCCGGAACTACCGCACCTACGTCGCCAACACGCTGCTCCTCGACAACGCGCTCGCCACCATGGGCGCCGGCCTGCCCTCGGCCATGATGGCGGCGATGCTCTACCCCAACCGCCGGGTGATGGCGGTGTGCGGCGACGGCGGCTTCATGATGAACAGCCAGGAGCTGGAGACCGCGGTGCGGCTCAGGCTCAACCTAGTGGTGCTGATCCTCGACGACTCGGCCTACGGCATGATCCGCTGGAAGCAGGCGGTCGATAAGTTTGCCGACTACGGGATGACCTTCGGCAATCCCGATTTCGTGCTCTACGCCCAATCCTACGGCGCCAAGGGCCACCGGGTCGAAGCCGTCAACGACCTCGTCCCGACCCTGGACCGTGCTTTCGCCGAAGGGGGCGTGCACCTCGTCGCGGTGCCGATCGACTATTCGGAGAACACGCGCGTGCTGGTCGAGGAATTGCGCGAAAAGGTGAAGCATTTCGAGCCGGCGGAGTGACCGCTTCGAAGAGATTTCGAAGAGTCGATCAGGGGGCATTGCGATGAATCCATTCACCTTCCAGACCACCCCAAACGTCCTGTTCGAGGTCGGCGCCTCCAAGAAGCTGCCGGAGATCGTCGGCACCTTCGGGGCCAAGCGTGTCCTGCTCGTGACCGACAAGGGCGTGCGCAAGGCCGGCCTCACCGAGGCCGCCGAATCCGCCCTGGCGGCGGCCGGCATCACCCTCGACGTCTACGAGGACGTGGTCGCCGACCCGCCCTCCACGGTGATCGAGGCGGCGGCCAAGCGCGCCCGGGAGCTGGGGACGGATCTCGTCCTCTCGATCGGCGGCGGCTCGGCGCTCGACACCGCCAAGCTGGTCGCCTACCTGGCGAAATCCGAGGAGCCGCTGGACTCGATCTACGGCGTCGGCCTCGCCAAAGGCGACCGGCTGCCGCTGATCCTGGTGCCGACCACCGCGGGCACCGGCTCCGAGGTGACGCCCATCTCCATCGTCACGACGCCGACCACCGAGAAGAAGGGCGTGGTCGCGCCCAAGCTCCTGCCCGATTGGGCGGTGCTCGATCCCGAGCTGACGCTCGGTCTGCCGGCCGCCGTCACCGCGGCCACCGGCATCGACGCCATGGTCCACGCCATCGAGGCGTTCACCAGCAAGAACAAGAAGAACCCGATCTCGGACCAGCTCGCGAAGCAGGCCCTGGCGCTGCTCTCGGCCAACATCCGCACCGCCTGCTCGGACGGCAAGAACCTCGAGGCGCGCTCCGGCGTGCTGCTCGGCTCGATGCTCGCCGGCATGGCCTTCGCCAACGCCCCGGTGGCGGCGGTGCATGCCCTGGCCTATCCCGTCGGGGCGATCTTCCACGTGCCGCACGGGCTCTCGAACGCCCTGGTGCTGATGGGGGTGATGCGCTTCAACCTGTCCCACGCCGAGGCGCTCTACGCCGAGCTGGCGCCGATCCTGGACCCGGCCGCCCCCGACCTGCCGCCGGCCGAGGCCGCCGCCCGCTTCGTCGAATGCCTCGACGCGATCTGCCGCGACTGCAAGGTCCCGGCCTCGCTCGCGGAGGTCGGCGTCGCGCAGAAAGATCTGGAGCGGATGGCCACCGATGCGATGAAGCAGACGCGGCTCCTCGTGAACAACCCGCGCGAGGTCACCTACGACGACGCCTACGCGATCTACAGCGAGGCGCTCGGCGAGGCGCACCCGGCGGCCTGAGCGCCGCCTGAGAACCGGCCCGCCAAGGAGGCCGGATACCGCTGAGGAGGGGCGCCCAGATGGACCAGTTCGACGCGTTCAAGGCGATGGGCGAGTTCTGGACCCGCGCCGGCGCGGGATTCTTCGCACCCGGGGCGGCGCCGGGCTTCTCGTGGCCAACGCCGCCGCAGACCGATCTCGCCGGCCTCGCCACAGCACAGAGTCACCTCGCCCAGGCCTGCGACGAGGCGACCGCCCTGTCGCAGACCCTGACCGCATCGCTGCAGGGCGGCGCTGGCGCGGCGGACCCGACCGCCGGGGCGGTGCTGGCCCGAATCTTCGATCCGCAGGCCTGGCTCGGCGGCTCTGCGGAGTTCGACGCGGCGCTCACCCGGATGTCGGAAGGCCCGCAATTGGCCGACCTGTGGCAGACCGAGCGGCGCTACGGCGCGCTGTTCACCGCCTGGGCGGCGCTGCGGCGGGCGCAGGCCGAGCACCAGGCGGTGATGCTGGAGGCCTGGACCCGGGCGGCCGGCACTTTTGCGAAAGAGGCCAATGCCCGCGCCGAGCGTGGCGAGGGGTTCAGCTCCGCCCGGGAGATGATGACCCGCTGGGCCGAGACCGCCAACGCCGTCCTGCTGGAGGTCCAGCGCTCCGAGGCGTTCCTGGCCTCGCAGCGTGTGGTGCTGAAGGCGTCCACCGACCTGCGGCTCGCCCAGCAGGACCTCTCGGCCTTCCTGTCGGATTTCTACGGGCAGCCGACCCGGGCCGAGCTCGACGACGTGCACAAGAGCCTCACTGAGTTACGGCGGGAAGTCCGCGCCCTGCGCCGGGAGCGCCGGGAGGCCGCCCGGGTCTCGAAGATGAACGGCACGGTCGCGCAGGAAGCGGAGACGGCTCATGGCTGAGCAGGAAGCCCCGAAGGCCCCCGTCCCCCCGCTGCCCCTCAACCCTGCCGAGATGCTGGCCGAGGTCGCCGATCTCGGCCGCCGGATCAGCGCGGGCGCCAAGCTGTTCTCGGACGTGCGCGACGCCGACGTGCAGATCGCCACCACGCCCAAGGACTTGGTCTGGAGCCAGGACAAGGTCTCGCTCTACCGCTACCGGCCGCTGGCTGAGAGCAAGGGCCTGCCGCCGGTGCTGATCGTCTACGGGCTGATCGGCCGCTACACCATGGCGGACCTGCAGGAGGACCGCTCGCTGGTTCGCAACCTGCTCAATCTCGGCCTCGACCTCTACGTGGTCGATTGGGGCAATCCCGGCCGGGCCGACCGCTACGTCACCATCGACGACTACGTCGACGATTACCTCGCCGAGTGCGTCGCCTTCATCGGCGCGGCGGTCGGGCGCGAAACAATCAACCTGCTCGGGATCTGCGAGGGCGGCGTCTTCACCACCTGCTACGCGGCGCTCTACCCGGAGCGGGTCAACGCGATGGTGCTGACGATCACGCCGATCGATTTCCACGCCGATACGCGCGAGACCCGGGCCGGCCACGGCTTCATCAATGTCTGGACCCGCTCCCTGTCGCCCGAGGATGTCGACCGCCTGATCGACGCCCAGGGCTCGCTGCCCGGGGCGTTCATGGGCTCGGTGTTCTCGATGATGACGCCGATGCGCACCATGACGAAGTACAACCTGGATTTGCTCGATGCCCTGGACGACAAGAAGAAGTTTCTGAATTTCCTGCGCATGGAGAAATGGATCGCCGACCGCCCGGATCATCCGGGCGAGGCGGCCAAGCAGTGGCTCAAGGACCTCTACCAGGACAACAAGCTGGTCCAGAGCACCTTCGTGCTCGGCGGCCGCACGGTCGACCTGAAGCGCATCGCCTGCCCGGTGCTCAACGTCTTCGCCCAAGACGATCACATCATCCCGCCCGCGACCTCCCAGGCGCTCAAGGACAAGATCGGCACCGACGACTACACGGAGCTCGGCCTGCCCGGCGGCCATGTCGGCGTCTTCGTCGGCGGCAAGGCGCAGAAGTTGCTGGGCTCCGGCATCGCCGATTGGCTGGGTGCGCGTGGGTAGGATTCGCTCTTATCAATCCGTGACAAGGTCGGAGCCGCTCCCCTCCCCCCTCTGCGGGGGAGGGTGGCCCCCGAAGGGGGGCGGGAGAGGGGAACCCGGTTTCCGGAGCAGGCGCCGCCTTCATGACGGCCGGTGTCCTGTTCTGCACCGTCGCTCCCCTCTCCCAACCCCTGCTGACGCACGAGCCACCCTCCCCCGCAGAGGGGGGAGGGAGACGCGAGCACCCCAGGCTCCGAGGATGACTGCATGGGCAGCCTGAAGAACAAGATCGTCAGCGCCGACGAGGCGCTCGCCATCCTGCAGGACGGCGACATGGTCGCGGTCTCGGGCTTCGTCGGCATCGGCACGCCGGACGAGCTGATCCTGGCGCTTGCCCGGCGGTTCGAGGCTGGCCAGGGGCCGCACGGGCTCGGGCTGATGTTCGCGGCCGCGCCCGGCGACGGCAAGGAGCGCGGCCTCAACCGGCTGGCGATCCCCGGGCTGGTGCGTCGCGTCGTCGGCGGCCATTGGGCGCTCGTGCCCAAGCTCGCCAAAATGGCGATCGACGGCCAGATCGAGGCCTACAACCTGCCGCTGGGGGTGGTGTCGCATCTCTACCGGGAGATCGCCGCCCACACGCCGGGCCACATCACCAAGGTGGGCCTGCGCACCTTCGTGGATCCGCGGCTCGAGGGCGGCAAGCTCAATGCCGTCACCCAGGAAGACCTGGTCAGCGTGGTCGAGCTCGGCGGCGAGTCCTGGCTGCACTACAAGGCGTTCCCGGTGAACATCGCGCTGATCCGCGGCACCACGGCGGATCCGGCCGGCAACATCACCATGGAGCGCGAAGCGCTCACCCTCGACAATCTCGCCGCCGCCATGGCGGCGAAGAACTCGGGCGGCTTCGTCATCGCCCAGGTCGAGCGCCTGGCGGAGGCCGGCTCGCTGGCCCCCCGCGAGGTGCAGGTGCCCGGGGTGCTGGTCGATTGCGTGGTGCTGAGCCAGCCGGAGAACCACCGTCAGACCTACGGCACCGCCTACAACCACGCCTTCACGGGCCGTCAGCGCGTGCCCCTCGACCGGATCCCGCCGATCCCGCTCGACGCCCGCAAGGTCATCGCCCGGCGCTGCGCCTTCGAGCTGCCCCCGGGCGGCGTGGTCAACCTCGGCATCGGCATGCCGGAGGGCGTCGCGGCGGTGGCCGCCGAGGAGCGGGTGCTGAAATACCTGACGCTGATCGCCGAGCCCGGGGTGATCGGCGGACTGCCGCAGGGCGGGCTCGATTTCGGCGCCGCCCTCAACCCGGCGGCCGTGCTGCACCAGAACCAGCAATTCGATTTCTACGACGGCGGCGGGCTTGATCTCGCCTGCCTGGGACTCGCGCAATGCGACGCGGAGGGCAACGTCAATGTCAGCCGTTTCGGCAAGCGGCTCGCCGGCGCCGGCGGGTTCATCAACATTTCGCAGAATGCGAAAAGCCTGGTCTTCGCCGGCACCTTCACGGCCGACGGGCTGGAGGTGGTGGTCGAGGGCGACGGCATCCGGATCGTGACTGAGGGGCGCTCTCGGAAGTTCATCGCCGCGGTTGAGCAGGTGACCTTCTCGGGTGCCTATGCGGCCGAGCGCGGACAGCCCGTGCTCTACGTGACCGAGCGCTGCGTGTTTCGCCGGACCAGGGCCGGCATGGAGCTCGCCGAGGTCGCCCCCGGGATCGACATCGAGCGCGACATCCTCGGGCAGATGGGGTTTGCGCCGATCGTGCAGGACCCGAAGCCCATGGATCCGCGGCTGTTCCGCGATGCCGTGATGGGGCTGGAGCCCTGGCTCCTCGGGCTCTCGCTGTCGGAGCGAATCAGCTACGACCGGGAGCGGAACATCCTGTTCTCGAACCTCGAAGGCTTTCAGGTCCGGACCATCGATGACGTCGAGCTGGTGCGCCGGGAATACGAGCGCGCCTGCCAGGAGATCGGCCGCAAGGTCCACTTGATCGCCAATTACGACGGGTTCGAGATCGACCCGACGGTGAGCGATGCCTATTTCTCGGCGATCGCTTATCTGGAAAACCGGTACTACGAGACGGCATCGCGCTACACGACCAGCGCGTTCTTGCGATTGAAACTCGGTGCCTCGTTGGCGAGCCGCGATCTGGCTCCGCATGTCTTCGAGACAAAAGCCGAGGCGCAGGCGAGGAATACGGCCCAGAGCGTGCCCCTCAAGTCGCGGACGGCCCTGTCTCAGCCGGACAGGCCGCAGCCGCCGAAGGAACCGTTGAATGCCTGAGTCCGATACACTTACCTTGAAGGACCGCAGCCTGCTGGTCGAAGCCTGCCTGATCGGCGGGGAATGGTCGAAGGCCGGGTCCGGCACCATCGATGTCACCAATCCCGCCACCGGCGCGGTGATCGCCCGGGTGCCGAATGCCGGCGCCGAAGAGACGGCCCAAGCGATCCAGGCGGCTTATGACGCCTATCCGGCCTGGCGCGCCAAGACCGCCAACGAGCGCGCCGTGCTGCTGCGCAAGCTCGCCGCCCTGGTCACCGAGAATCAGGAGGACCTGGCCCAGATCCTCACCGCCGAGCAGGGCAAGTCGCTTGCCGAATCCCGCGGTGAGGTCGCGATGTCGGCGGCCTACGTGCTTTGGTTCGCCGAAGAGGCGCGTCGCGTCTACGGCGACGTGATCCCCTCCCCCTGGGGCGACCGCAAGATCCTGGTGACCAAGGAGCCCGTGGGCGTCGTCGCGGCGATCACCCCCTGGAACTTCCCGTCCTCGATGATCGCCCGCAAGATTGCCCCGGCGCTCGCGGCCGGCTGCCCGATCGTGATCAAGCCGGCCTCGCAGACCCCGCTGTCCGGCCTCGCCTGGGGCGTGCTGTGCGAGAAGGCCGGCTTCCCGGCCGGGACGGTCAGCATCCTCACCGGCTCGGCCCGGGCCATCGGCGGTGAGATGACCGGCAACCCGCACGTCAAAAAAATAACGTTCACCGGCTCCACCGAGATCGGCAAGGTGCTGCTCGAGCAGGCCTCGCACACGGTTAAGAAAGTCTCGATGGAATTGGGCGGCAACGCGCCGTTCATCGTGTTCGACGACGCCGATCTCGACCGGGCGGTGGCCGGCGCGATGCTCGCCAAGTACCGCAATTCCGGCCAGACCTGCATCTGCACCAACCGCTTCCTGGTGCAGGACGGGATCTACGACGCCTTCGCCGACAAGATGGCAGAAGCGGCCAACCGCCTGAAGGTCGGCAACGGCATCGAGGAGGGCGTCGCCCAGGGGCCGCTGATCGACATGGCCGCGGTGGAGAAGACCGAGGCCCATATCCGCGACGCGCTCGAGAAGGGCGGCCGGGTGATCGCGGGCGGCCATCGCCACGCGCTCGGCGGCCAGTTCTTCGAGCCGACGGTGATCACCGGCGCGACCCCCGACATGGCGGTGGCCCGCGAGGAGACCTTCGGCCCGCTGGCGCCGCTGTTCCGGTTCCGCGACGAGGCCGAGGCCATCCGAATGGCCAACGACACCGAGTTCGGGCTGGCCTGCTACTTCTACACCCGCGATCTCGGCCGCACCTTCCGGGTCGCCGAGGCGCTGGAATACGGCATGGTCGGCATCAACGAGGGCATCATCACCACCGAGGTCGCGCCCTTCGGCGGCGTGAAGGAATCTGGCCTTGGCCGCGAGGGCTCCTACCAGGGCATCGATGACTACCTGAACACCAAGTACCTCTGCGTGGGCGGCCTCGGTGCCTGAGCCGGACGGCCGATCCCGGATCCCCGGGATCGGCCTGGCTGAACCTAGCGGGCGCTCGGCGCCGTGCTGCCGGTTGGCGCTCCGGGCGTGCCGGCCCGCGGGGCGGTGGTGGAACCGGTCGTCGCGCCCGGCCGGGCCGGGGCGGTCTGCTCCAGCGAACCCTGCCCGGTGCCGCCCACGGCGCCGGACTTGTTCACGTTGCCCTGCCCGGCGCCGCCGGTGGTCGGGGCCTGGGCCAGCGCGGCTCCGGAGAGCGCCAGCGTCAGGGCGGCGGCGAGGGCGAGTGTGGTCTTCGGCATGGGTGTTCCTCCGATCGGATCGTCGCGATCCCGTGGGAGGCCAACCCAGGCGCCGCCGGAATGTTTCAGCGGGCGAGCGCCTGGCGCCATCCGGTCCAGGGCCAGCGCGGGCTCTGGTCGGTTGCGCCGTCCGCCCCGGCGACCGACACGGTTGCGGTTCGGCCGCTGACCAGCCGCGCATCGCTCCCCGCGCCGTCCAGCGCGATCCGCACCGGGATGCGCTGGGCGAGGCGCACCCAGGCGAAGGTCGGGTTGACGCTGGCCAGCAGGTTCGACCCGTCGGTCCGGCCGGTCTCGGCGATGCCGCCAGCGATGCTCTCGACATGGCCGCGCAGCAGGTTGCCGTCGCCCATCAGCTGGATCGTTACCGGGGCGCCGACATGGATGCGCGGCAGCTTGGTCTCCTCGAAGTAGCCCTCGACCCGCAGAGTGTCGCGGTCGATCAAGGCCATCACGCCCCGGCCGGTGGTGACGTAGGCGCCGGGGCGCAGCTCCATGTTGGCGATCCGGCCGTTGACCGAGGCGCGCACTGCCGAGCGCTCCAGGTTGAGCTTGGCGAGGTCGCGGTCGGCCACAGCCTGCTCGTAGGCGGCCTTGGCGTTGAGGTCGGTGGCCCGGGCTGCCTCGACCTTCTGCTGTGACACGGCCGCGTCGCTGAGCTTCGTGTACCGAGCGTAGTCGGCCGCCGTCTGCTCGGCCATGGCCTTGCGGCCCTCCACCAGCGCCTCTGCTTGGCGCAGGCCGAGACGGAACCGGTCCGGGTCGATCCGGAACAGCACGTCACCCTTGCGGACGTTCTGGTTGTCCTCGACCAGCACCTCGGTGACGAGGCCCGACACGTCGGGCGCCACCGCGACCACGTCGGCCCGCACCCGCCCGTCCCGGGTCCAGGGGGCGTTCATATAGTAGTCCCACAGGGCGAGGCCGACGATCGCTGCCGCAGCGACCATGCCGAGCGTGACCGCCAGACGGCCGACGAGGGAGAGCAGGCGGGTCATGACAGGATCCGGTGGGCGAGGACGATCACGCCCCCGAGGAGGACGATGTACAGCGCGAGGTCGAACAGCGGCCGGTGCCAGACGAGGCGGTAGAAGCCGGTTGCCGCGAATACGCGGCGCACGGGCACGCTGAGCAGGAAGGCTGCAACCATCCATAGGGCCAGGGTGGGCACGAACACGCCGTAGAGATCGAACTCGCCCCTCATGCCGCGATCTCCTGGAGGGCGGGGGGGCGATAGGAGGGCGCATCGGGGAACAAGCCCCGACGCAGGCCGGCCAACCCGATCAGCGCAGCCTTGCGCTCGGGCGAGGTCACGGCCGCTGCCACGGCGTCGAGGCCGGCATCGAGGGCTGCCAGCAGATCGGGGCCGGGCGCGGCCGGCTGACTCCGCTTCTGTTCCGCCACGAGGGCGAGGACGCCGGCGGTGCTGCGCCGCGCCGCGCCAGACAGGCGTCGCCGCACCCGCCGGATCTCGACCAAATTGATGCCCACGCGCACATCCGCCAGGAGGTCGCCGGCCGCCGCGGCATCCTCCGCCGGGATCGCGGCGAGCCGCGGTGCAATCAGCCCGACCCGGTCGAGCATCAGGGCGGCGAGCTCGAGGCCATGGCCCGCGCCGCCGCCCTCGGCTGCCTTGGCCAGGCTCCGCCGGTTGATCCGCATCAGCCGGCGGGCAATCCGATCTGCCCCGAGGGACCGGACCAGCCGGATCACCACGGCGGCGATCCACATCCCGGTCACCGAGGCGAGCACCGAATTCGCGAAGGGTGCGAAATCGCCGCTGTAGCCGTTCTGAAGCGCGATCAGGGTCGCGCCGTTCAATGCCGCGCCCATCCCCATGGGCATGAGCCGGGGCTGGGTCATCATCAGCCCGCACAGGAGCAGCGGCGGGGCGAGAGCCAGGGCCAGCATTTCGAAGGTGGTCACCACCGGCAGGACTGCGAACAGATAGATGCCGGCGACAATCGCGCCAACGATGGCCGAGTTGGCGAAGCCGAGGATCGGCTGGGCCGGGTCGTCCAGCGCCGCGAACAGGCAGCAGGTCACCGCCGCCATCATCGGGGCCGCTGAGCCGTCCGGCCAGCCCGTGGCGATCCAGAGCGCGCAGCAGACCAGGATGCTGGCGAAGGCCCCGAAGGCCGAGAGCGCCGCGAGACCGTGATCTCGATGCCGAATGCGATGGACCTGCGCCGTATAGGTAAAAGCTAGCGACGTCGGCGGCGTCCCCGTCACGAGGTGCCCCCGCAGCGCCCGGAGGTCGAGCCGCAGGTCGATCACGTCCCGCAGGCGTGCGGCCAGGCTCGTGAGCAGCAGCGTGTTCCAGTCCGGGGTTCCCGCCAGCGACGGCTCGACCGTGTCGACCCGCTCGCGCAGCCGGGCGGCCTCCGCGGCACCGTCCTCCTTTCCTGCCAGCCAGAGGGCGATGTCCGAGAGGAGCGCCCGGATCCGCGCCGGCAGTGCGCCGGCTTGGTCGAGAGCCTGTACGCGGTCCGCCAGGGCGGCGACGATCGGCAGGACCATCAGCATATGCTGGCGCAACGGCGCGAAAGCAGCGCCGCGCTCCGCGCCGGCGGCCTCGTTGCGCAAGGCGAGGCCCAGCCCATCGAGGGCAATGGCGTCCGAGGCGAGGTGCAGGCGCCGGGCCGGGCTATCGTCGCCAGTCTGTTGAGCGCCGCCCAGCGCGGCACGCGTCCAGTCCCTGGCCTCCGCAAGCCAGAGATCGAGCCGCCCGGCGATGACCGGCGCGGCCGATTGCGGCAGGACCAACGTGGCGGCGAGGCCGGCGCAGACGATGCCCAGGGAGATTTCCTCCGCGCGGGCCACGGCGGTGTCGAAGATCGTCCCGGGGTCGTCGACCGCGGGGAAGCCGATCAGGGCGGCGGTGTAGCCGGCCAGCATCGGCAGGTAGCTCGCCGGCGTCCGGTCGAGGAGCGCCACGTAGAGGCACAGTGCGACCCAGAGTGCGATGGCCAGGCTGAGCAGGACCGGTGCGTTCACCACGTTCGGCACCAGCACGACGCTCATCATGGCGCCGAGCACGGTGCCGCAGACCCGGTACACAGCCTTCGACCGGGTCGCTCCCGACAGGACCTGGCTGGTGATGTAGACGGTTCCCAGTGCCCAATAGGGCCGCGGCAGGTCGATCCACAGGGCCAGGCTCAGGGCGAGCAGGGCCGCCGCGCAGGTCTTCAAGGCAAAGGCCCAGTCGCGCCATCCGGGCAGGGTCACGCCACCGACTCCTGCTTCGTCCCGTTCGGGCCGGGATCGCGACCGTAGGCCTGGAGCGCAGCGAAGACGCGGAGGCTCGCCTCTAGATCTGCGGCGCTGACCCCGGCGAACAGGCGCGCCCGCAAGGTCGCGAGTTCAGCCTCGATCTGTGCGACCATCGCGCGCCCCCGTGGTGTCAGATCGAGCACCTTCGCACGGCGGTCGGACGGGTCTTCCCGGCGCACCACCAGCCCTGCAGCGGCTAGCTGGTCGAGGAGCCGCACAAGGGATGGACCCTCGATCCCCACCGCCTCCGCGACGGCGTTCTGGCGCCGCTCCCCGGCCAGACGGCCGATCATCACCAGGGGATACGCTGTGGCATCGGACAAGCCGTGCACCTCCGCGACCGCGTTGGCGGCGCGACGCCACGTGCGGGCGCCGGTCTGCAGGGCGTGGGTATAGGCTTGCCGCAGACGCGTCTGCGCCTCGGGATCATCCGCGATCGGCATGAGTCCGGGTCTCCCGCCGCGAGGAGGTGATCGCGGATGGTTAAGATCGTAAGCTTATAGATAGCATCATATCGATTTGTGGGTGAACGCGATCGGCGAACTCAGGGTTGCAGCGGCTGCATGCCTGCGCCGGTCACCGGCAGGGACGGCCACCTCATGCCTCAGTGACTGCCGCCGCTCGTCGTACCGAGCTGAGGGCGCGATGGGACCCAACCGGGACGTGCTTGAATTCGATTGGCGCCCCGCTTCGCCCACGCAATCTCCTCATTCTGAGGTGCCCAGTGCTCGGAGCTTGCCGGGTCTCGAAGGACCGCACGCGGTATCGCCGGGCCGTTTGGAAGGCACCTTCAAGGCTGGCGCTATGCTACGGCGCCTCAGAATGCGGGTGCCGGTGGGATGGATCCAAGGCGCTCGCGCCGAACCCGTATCCCCGTCAGCACTCCAGGCGCCCCGGAGAGCACCAGACGACGCGTCAAGAAACAGACCCATAGGATTGCCGCTCGTCGTCGCTGATCGCGCGGATGACCCGACAGGGATTTCCGGCGGCCAGCACCCCGTCCGGGATATCGCGGGTGACGACGCTACCCGCGCCGATGACGGTGCGGGAGCCGATGGTCACGCCGGGAAGGATCAGGGCGCCCCCGCCGACCCACACGTCCGAGCCGATTTCGATCGGCTTCCCGTATTCCTGGACCCGGCGCAGGACCGCGTTGAATGGGTGGAGCGGCGTGAGGATCTGAACGGCGGGACCGAACAGGGTGAAACTGCCGATGCGGACCCGGCAGACATCGAGGACTACGCAATTGAAGTTGAAATAGACCCGCTCGCCGAGCTCGATATTCGACCCGTAGTCGCAGAAGAACGGCGGCTGCAGCCAGACCGTGTTGCCGCCCATGCCGAAGATCTGCCTGCATAGATCCCGGCGGCTTTCTTCTTCGGCCTCGCGCGTGGCGTTGAGCTGCTGGCAGAGATCCCGGACCCGGGCGCGGCCCGCGACCAGATCGGGGTCGAGCGCGTCGTAAAGCTCGCCCGCCAGCATCTTCTCACGCTCGGTCCGCATCGGCATCCTCCCGGTTTCCGTTCTGCATTGATGCGGGGCCGGTGCCGGCCGCATCGGCATCAGGGCGCGCTTCCACGCAATCCCACCGATGCGTACATATGTACGCATCGGTGACGAATGCCAACGCCTCCGGCCGGTGATGATCGTTTTCAGGAGTCCTGTGTGCCCCCGTCCCAGCGTCGCTACGACCCGGACCGCCGCGCTCGCATCGTGCAGGCGACCCTCGACGTCATCGCGGAGTACGGGGTTGCCGGGACGACGCATCGCCGGGTCGCGGCTGCGGCCAACGTGCCGCTCGGCTCGATGACCTACCACTTCACCGGCCTGGTCGAGCTGATCACCGAGGCCTTCACCCTGTTGGCCGATACGGTCTCGGCGCGCTTCACCGAGCGGCTGGCCGCGGCCTCGAACCGCGTGGAGGCCTGCGAGGCCGTGGTCGATCTCATCCTCGACGACAGCTGGGCCACGCCTCAAAACATGCTGCTGAGCTACGAGCTGTACGCTTTCGCTGCCCGCAACCCACCGCTGCGCCTCGTCATGCAGGGCTGGATGGAGAAGAGTCGTGCGGCCCTACGGCAACATTTTTCGGCTGATACGGCGAAGGCTTTGGATGCCCTGATCGAGGGCCTGTCGATCCATCGCTCGGTCGATGTGGAGCCGATGAATCGCATCCAGGTCCGCGCCCTGGTCGAGCGTCTCTCCTGAATTGGACACCCATGCCGTGCGCGTCACGCAGGATGAGCGTTGTGGATCTGGTCGAAATCCAGGGCTGCCGTGTCGATCACGATCTGCGTCCGGCTGATCACTTCGAGCTTGCGCAGGATCTCCGACACATGAGCCTTCACGGTGGAATCGCCCACCTGAAGCTCGTGGGCAATCTGCTTGTTCAGCTTGCCCTGCCGGATCATCATCAACACCCGCAGTTGCTGCGGCGTAAGCCGGGCCAAGCGCTCGGCCAGGGGGGGCTTCTTCCCGTGCGGCGCCGGCGTACTCGCTTCGGCGAAGCCGGGGGGCAGGAACAGGGCGCCGCTCATCACCTCGGTGATCGCGCGGGTCAAAGTGGTCTTATCCATCGCCTTGGGTACGAAACCGGCGGCGCCGTGCTGCAGGGCCTCTCGGACGATGCGTGGGTCTTCGTGACCGGACACGATCAGGATCGGGATCCGCGGGAAGCGGGTCCGGATCGTGATCAGCCCGTCGAAGCCGGTGACGCCCCGCATGGACAGATCGAGCAGGGTGAGGTCGATGCTCCGGTTAACGGCCAGGACCGCGCAGGCCGGCTCGATCCCGTCGGCTTCGTGCAGGACGGCGTCCGGATGGGCGAGGCGGATCGTGGCCGCCAAGGCATCACGGAACAGCGGATGGTCGTCAACGATCAGGAGATGCACGGACGGTGCGGTTCCTCGCTCAAGATCCGCATACGGGACCTTTGGATTCGTGAAAACTGATCGAAGCGGCCCCGGGGTGCAAGCGGATGTTGAGGGACCGCTCGTATCCGGGACATGAGCGCGCCCGACCCGCGGGACGAGGCCTGTACGCTGGCGGTGGGATGCCTTCCAGCGTCCGGTGAGGACGCTTCAGCGCGATGCGACGGTCTCGGGCAGCTTGAACGCCCCGACGCTGCCGCCCTTGTTCGCGCCGACGGTCGATTTGGTGGGCGGCCTCCGGACCTTCATCGGCCGGATGGTAAAGCTCCGCGTCTCATTCGGCGGCCTGTGCGCCGCTGCCAAAGTGAAACCGTGGGGCGTCAGCCACCGCGGGGCGGTATGGGACGGCACTCATCGTATGTGCGCCGTCAACACTTTTGAGGCAGGTTGAGAGCCGTCACGAACGGAGGATGTCTGGTTCATCGTAGCCCCAGGAGCGACGATGAAGCAGTCATCCGGGCCGGCGCCGAAGCCGGCAGAGGCCGTGATCAAGGACATCCGCCGCGCCACGCGCCGACACTTCTCGTCCGATTAGACGATCCGCATCGTGCTGGAAGGCCTGCGCGGTGAGGACAGCATCGCCAACGCGATGCACGACGGCTGGCACAAGGAGTTCCTGGAAGCCGGCAAGATGCGGCTGGCCGGCGACACGGCCCCCGATAAGCTGGAGATCATCCGGCTGGTCGAGCAATCCCACCTGCCGGTGCGCACCGCACAGGACAAGCTCGGCATCCTGCGCGCCACCTTCTACCGCTTGTGCGACGCCGACAGCCGCGGTGGCCCCGAAGCCCTGGCCGACCGCCCCAAGCGGCCGAGCCGGGTGTGGAACCGATTGCCGACCGAGGTTCGCGATCAGATCGTCGCCCTCGCGCTGGAGCAGCCGGAGCTCAGCCCGCGCGAGCTGGCGGTGGGCTTCACCGACGAGCGCCGGTACTTCGTCTCGGAGGCGACCGTCTACCGCTCGCCCAAAGTCCAGGATCTGATCACCAGCCCGGCCTACATCGTGGCCAATCCAGATGGATCAAAGCATCCGTTCCTGAGCGTCCCAGCTCGTCTCGAATCATCTGACGACCGACAGCATCCTGGAGCACATCCGCTGCGACAATGGCCCTGAAATAATCTCCAAAGCACTGCGCAAGTGGCTTGCCAAAGCTGGCTTGCAAATTCCGCATATCGCGCCAGGCTCACCGTGGGAGGGCGGGTACTGTGAGATCTTCAATGGCAAGCTGCGCGTCGTGTGCTTGAGACAGGAGACCTTCTACTTGCTCAAGGAAGCACAGGCCAAAATCGCTCTCTGGCAGAACACTTACAACCGCGTCCGGCCACATGCGGCGCTCGGCTACCGACCACCCGCGTTTGTCAGCTTCCCAGATTTGGCCTTCCGGTTACTTATGGCGACGGCCATGCAGGAGGTTCTCCCTCGGCTCGGTTCATAAAACCGGTCAGGTGACGGCGTCTTCGCCTTTGGCCGACGCGGCTCAGGTGGCTCCAAAGCAACCCGCTGCGCGTCGCTCAGCATCAGCGCTCGTCGGATCGGAGGCACAAAACGCAGGCTGCATGAGATGGTTCAGGTGACGATAGACATCAGTATCGAGGCATTTATCGATCACTTTAAACTTCTTCCACGACCTGACGTCATTTGCTCTTCCGCCACAAGCTTGACAGGTATTGCCACGCCGGGCCCAGGACGAAGCGCGACAGCGGGATCAACAGGGCGCCGACTGCCAATCCGATCAAACCCGACGCCATCGCGGTGACCATCCACGCGACGCCGCCGCCGGCAAACGGAACATATGAGGCCGCGCTGGATGCGGCCTCGTGCACGGCGTGGGCTGGGGCCGACAGGCCGTAGGTCTCCAGCCCGTGCATCAGGATCCCGCCGCCGACCCAGATCATCGCCGCCGTTCCGACGATGGCCAGGAGCGTGAGCAGGATCGGCATGCCGCGGACCACGCCACGACCGAGACCCCGGATGAGGCTGCCGAAGGGCGGCCGAGCCGTGCTGCGGGCAAGGGCGAGGCCCGCATCGTCGGCCTTCACGATCAGCGCGACCACGCCGTAGACGCCCGCGGTGATGCCCACGGCGACAATGCCCAGGACGGCCGCCCGCATCCAGAAGCTGCCCTCCGGCAAGGCGGCCAGGGTGATGGCCATGATCTCGGCCGACAGGATGAAGTCGGTCTTGATGGCACTCGCCACGCGCCGGTCTTCCAGGGCCTGATCGGTCCCCGTGCCGCCCTGGACTTCAGCCTCGTGCCCGTGCGCGCGATGGGGAAAGAGAGCCTCGTAGACCTTCTCGGTGCCCTCGTAGCAAAGATACGCACCGCCCAGCATCAGGAGCGGGGTGATCGCCCAAGGTGCGAAGGCGCTGAGCGCAAGGGCGCCCGGCAGCAGGAACAGGAGCTTGTTGCGGAGCGATCCCAGGGCGATCTTGCCGACGATGGGCAGTTCGCGTTCCGCCGCAAAACCGACGACGTAGCGCGGCGTGACCGCGGCATCGTCGATGACGACGCCGGCCGCCTTCGTCCCGGCCTTAGCGGCTTGACCCGCGACGTCGTCCAGGGATGCCGCCGCCGTCCTCACCATGAACGCGACATCGTCCAAGAGGGCGATCAATCCAACGCTCACAGGTCTTTCCTCGTCAGCAATGAGTCCGCCAGACAGACGATCCGCGGCCGGATTTGATCCGTCACACCCGACGATCGAGGCGGCCGGATCGCCGAAAACCCGTGCCTTGAAGCGAAACGACCCCGGATCTGGATCTGTCGCATCGCAGACCGGATGCCGGCATTGTTCGGCGTCGGCTCTCAAGCTGCTGCCGGATCTTCAGCCGTAACCCTCCGAGAGCCACGGGGCTGGATGGGGCGTATGCGCTTAGCTCAAAACCAGCTTGATTCGCTCCATCGCGATCGATCGTTCGATTGAGCGGTTCACTCGGCGGGCTGAGGTGCGGGGCCATCCCGCTCCTGGGGTGCGGCGGGCTTGCCCAGCAGCCGCTCGAAGGCGACGTAGAAGGTCGGCGTCACGAAGAGCGTAATGAAGGTTGCCACGAGCAGGCCGCCGATCACCACGGTTCCCATCGAGACCCGGGCATTGGCACCCGCACCGCTGGCGATGGCGAGCGGCACCGAGCCCATGATGAAGGCGAACGACGTCATCAGGATCGGGCGCATGCGCAGCCGCGCTGCATCCTGTGCGGCCTGGAGCACGTCCTCGCCCTGTTTGCGCAGGTCCTCCGCGAACGCGACGAGCAGGATCGAGTTCTTCGCTGCCAGCCCGACCAGGAGCAGGAGGCCGACTTGCCCGAAGATGTCGAGGGCGAGGCCACGGATGGCGAGGAAGCCCACCGCGCCGAAGATCGCGATCGGCGTCCCGAGCAGGATCACGAAAGGCAGGCGCAGGGACTCGTACTGCCCGGCCAGCAACAGGAAGATCATCAGCGTGCCGAGGCCGAAGATCAGCGGCGCGTAGCCGCCGGCGATCTTCTCCTGGTAGGCGACATCGGTCCATTCCACCGCGTAGGTGGACGGTAGCTTGGCATCGGCCAGGGCCTCGATCGCCGCGATGGCGGTGCCGGAACTGGCGTTGGCCGCCGTGTCCACGGCAATCTCGATGGTCGGGTAGGTGTTGTAGGATAGGACCGCGGTCGGGCCGGTGACGAAATGCGTCTGGATCAGTGAGCCGACGCGGACCGGCTCGCCCCTGTTGTTGAGCACGGTCAGCGCCTCGACATCCTCGATCGTCCGGCGTCCCGAGGCCTCGCTCTGGACGTAGACCTGGTAGACGTAGCCGAAGCGGTTGAAGAGGTTCACGAAGGTCGAACCCACATAGGTCCCCAGCGCGTCGAACAGGTTCTGGAGCGGCACGCCGAGTTGCTCGGCCTTGGCCCGGTCGATCTCCAGGCGCATCTGCGGCACGCCGTAGCTGGTCGTCGGGATCGCGCGCCCGACCGAGGGCAGTTTTTCCATCTCGGCGATGAAGCGCTGGGCGGCTTCGGCGAGTTTGAGGCCCCCGGCACCGCTCCGGTCCTGCAGTTCCAGGGTGAGGCCGCTGCGCGAACCAAGCCCGGGCAGCGGCGAGGGATTCACCACCCGGATCTGGCCATCGGGGTCGTGCTTGAAGCGCCTCTGGACCGTAGCGATGACGTCGTTCACGCTCTGGTCGCGCTCACCCCAAGGTTTCAGCGTCGGGATCTGAAAGCCGTAGAACGGCGCGATCGCATCGGCCAGGATGCTGCGGCCGGTCACGCCGATCGTGTGCTCCACGCTCGGAATCGCGCGCAAGGCCTCGCCGACACGGTCGACCATCTTGTCGGTGCGTGCCACCGCGGCGCCCTTGGGCAGAACCACGTCGGCGAAGAAGTAACCTTGGTCCTCGTCCGGCACGAAGCCGGAGGGGCGCTGCATGGTCATCCACACGGTAACGGCGGCGAAGAGCACGAAGACGATCGCTACGAGGGCGACGTGGCCCGTCAGCCAGCCGATCGCGGCTACGAGGCGGCGGCTCGCGCCCTCCAGCCCGGCGTTGAACCAGCGCAGGGGCGCCCGCCAGCGGCTCTCATCCTTCGCGTCCGGTTCGCGGTGCTTGAGGATCAGCGCGCACAGGGCGGGGGTCAATGTCAGCGAGACCACCGCCGAGATCATCACCGAGATGGCGATGGTCAGGGCGAACTGGTTGTAGAGCTTGCCGGTGAGGCCGGGGATGAAGGCCACCGGGACGAACAGCGCGGCCAGGACCAGGGTGGTGGCGATGACGGGCCCGGCGACCTCGGTCACGGCCTCGCGCGAGGCCTCGCGCGGCGCCATCCCTTCGTCCATCAGGCGCTCGGTGTTCTCGACGACGATGATCGCGTCGTCGACCACGAGGCCCACGGCCAGCACCATACCGAGGAGGCTCAAGGTGTTGAACGAGAAGCCGAGCAGGGCCATCGGCCCGAAGGTGCCGACCAGCGCCACCGGCACCGCGATGGCGGGAATGAGGGTCGCACGCCAATTCTGTAGGAAGAGGTAGGTGACGATCACGACGAGGACGAGCGCCTCGAACAAGGTGCGCACGACCTCGAAGATCGCCTCCTTGACGAATTCGGTGCGGTCGAGGGCGATCTTGTATTTCAAGCCCGGCGGGAAGCGCTTGGCGAGGTCCGCCATGGTGGCGCGGGCGCCGTCCATCACCTGCACGGCGTTGGCATCCGGGTTCTGGTAGAGCCCGAGCGTGGCCGAGGGGGCCCCGTCGAAGCTCGAACGGACGCCGTATTGCTCCGAGCCCAGCTCGACCCGCGCGACATCGTGGATGCGGACCACAGAGCCATCCGGATTCGCACGCAGGAGGATGTTGCCGAACTCCTCTGGCTGGCGCAGACGACCCTGGGTCACAAGCTGCAACTCGAAGGCGGTCGCCTGATCGACCGGCGGCTTGCCGAGGGTGCCCGTGGTGATCTGCGCGTTCTGCTGGGAGATGGCGGTCGTGACGGCGCCAGGGCTGATGCCGAGCGCTTCCATCTTCAGCGGATCCAGCCAGATCCGCATCGCGTAGCGCTTGTTCGAGAAGTTGACGATGCGGCCCATGCCTTGAACGCGGCGCAGCGGCTTGATCACCTGCGTCTCGGCCCAGTTGGCCAGGAACAGTTCGTCGTAGGGCGCCCCATCCTCCGCGTAGAGGACGATATTGCCGAGCCGCTGGCGCGAGCTCTTCGTGATCTCGAGGCCCTGCGCGTTGACCGAAGGCGGAAGCTTGGCCTCCGCCCGGTTGGCGCGGGTCAGGACCTCCGCGGCCGCGGCGTCGAGGTCGGAGCCGACCTCGAAGGTCGCGTCCATGCTGACGCTGCCGTCGGTGTTGCTGGTCGAATTGATGTAGAGCAGGTTCTGCGCCCCGTTGATCTCCTGCTCCAGCGGGATCGCGATGGCCTCGTAGGCCTGCTGCGCGCTGGCCCCCGGATAGGTCGCCTGGATGTTGATGATCGGCGGGGCGATCTCGGGGAACTGGGCGATCGGCAAGGTCAGGCCGGCGACGGCGCCGATCAGCGTGATCAGCACGGAGATGACGCCGGCCAGAACCGGCCGATCGACGAAGCGGGCGAACATGCGAAGGTCGGGGCTTCCGGTCGTGAGCCAGCATCGTGGCGGCGGCGTTGCAACGTCTGGCCCGTAAGCGTGTTCCTCTGCCGCCGGACTGTCGCGATCTCATGGGCCGGCGCCGTCGGTCTCGGGAGCGTCAGCGGTGCGGACAGCAGTCAAGGTGGGTGTCGGGGTGGGGCTGGTCATCCTGGCCGGTGCGGGGGGCTGGTACGCGGCCGGGCGGCCCTCGCCGGAGCACATCGTTGCTGCGCTGCCGTTCCTGGGCGAGACGGCGGCTAAGGAGCCGGCCGAGCCGCCGCTGCAGGTCCGGGTCGTCACCGTCCGCAAGGTGAAGGTCCCGATCGCCTTTACCTACACGGGAACGATCATCTCCCAGCAGGATGCCACTCTGCAGGCGCGGGTGACCGGTAACGTCACGGAGCGCCCGTTTGAGCCTGGCGGCCACGTCAAGAAAGGGCAGATCCTCTTCCGCATCGATCCGCGGCCCTTCGAGGTGGCCCTGCAGACCGCCAAATCGCAGCAGGCCCAGGCTGAGGCCCAGCTCACCTTCGCCCAGGCCGAGGTGGACCGCACCGAGTCGCTGGCCGACAAGGGCTACGCCACCGAGCAGCGGTTCCAGCAACTCCAGGCGAACCGGACCTCGGCGGTCGCGCAGGTGCAGGGGGCGGAGGCCGCCATCGCCCGGCAGAACCTCAATCTCGACTACGCGGTTGTGAACGCTCCGTTCGACGGACGCGCCAGCTTGTCGACCATCAATCCCGGCGATCTCGTCATCGAGAACCAGACCCAATTGGTCTCCGTCGTCCAGCTCGATCCCATCGACATCCAGATGGCCCTGTCGTCCGAGGATTCGGAAGCGGTCCGGGCGGCGATGCGGGATGGAGGCGTCACCGTCTCTGTGCTCGGCGAAGACGGAAAGCCGGTGCGGGAGGCCAAGATCTACCAGCTCGACAACCGGTTCGATCCCCGGACGGCCCGACGCCTCGTCCGGGCCCTGATGCAGAACGACGACGAGCGCTTCCTGCCCGGCCAGTTCGTCCGCGCCAGCATCCGGACGGGCACGAAGGAGAGACTCCTGGTGCCGACCGCCGCCCTCGACTCGCAGCTCGCCCAACAGATCGTCTACGCGGTCGATGCGAGCGGCAAGGTTCAGCAGAAGCCCGTCACAACGGGGGACACCTACGGCGAGAACACCGCGATTCTGGACGGGCTCTCGGACGGCGACCAAGTGGTCGTGGATCATCTCCAGGAGATGCGGCAGAACCTGAAGGTCGTCACCCAGCCGGCGGGGGACGTCAAGGTTGATGGCAAGGCGGGTGCGGATGCGCCGGCGTCGGGCGAACCTGGCTGAGAATGTTTCGTCGCGCGATTCGTCGCCGTCTCCGCGACGTTTATAGATCCTGTCGTCACCGGACCGGTCCTCCATGTCGAAGCTTCGTCTTGCCCTCGCCGCCGCCGCTCTCCTCGCCCTTGGCGGACCGTCCGTCAGCGCACGCCAGTCGGAGTGCCGCGTCACCCACGAGGCCTATGCGGCATTGAAGCACGGGATGAGCTACCGTCACGCCGAGAAAATCCTCGGCTGCCCGGGCCGTCGGATGACCCATATGACCATCGGCAAGGTTCGGCGGGCAACGTATTTCTGGCGCGGCACTGGCCGCACCGGCGCGAATCTCGCTCTGTCCTTCCGCAACGATCGGCTCACGAGCAAGTCGCAACTCGGACTGCAATAAAATTTGGCTCCGACCATGTATTCGATGGCGATCAGGAGGAAAAATACTAGAGCTGTGCGCTGGCAGATCGATGCTGTTGGGGTGGGTGATCTGGCTCGCTTAAGAGCCAATGGATGAGCTCATAATAGTAGATTGCCAGGCCTTCAGCCCTGTCGATCAATCTGCGCGAGCGTGTGGCCACCACGATTGAAGCGGATCCAACGTCGCGTCAGGCGGCCAAACGCTTCGGGGTCGGGGCTGCCAGCGCGGTCCGTTTGCATGGGCGCTTCCGACAGGGCGGACAGATCACGTTCGCACCCAAACGCATTTGCTGCGGCTCCAAAGTGCAGCACCTGGAATCGTAGGCTGCACCCGCAGCCGCATGTGGCTGAACGACGGCTCGGGCAAACACCTGCGGCCGCTCCCCCGCAACCACGTCTGGAGCTTCGACTTCGTGCAGGCCCAGACCCACGACGGCCGGCGCCCGCGCATGCTGATCGATGCGCACAGCCGGGCGTACCTGGCACTAAAGGTCACGCGGCGCATCAACAGCCTCGGCGTGATCGAGGCCCAGGCGGAGGCGATGTGCCTCCACGGCAACCCGTAAAATATCCGCCGCGACAATGGTCCGGAACTGAAGGACCTCGCAGCGAGATGAGCTCAACGTCGTCGCCCAAATGGGCAGCCGACGTAGGCTTGCAAGTCCAGTCCATCGCTCCCGGATCGCCGTAAAAGGTTCAGGTATTGCGAGCGTTTCAGCGGCAAACTGCGCGACGAGTGCCTACGCCAGGAGATCTTATACTCGGTCAAGGAGGCGCAGATCGGAATCGGTCAGTGGCAGAACACGTGCACTTGCGTCCGACCACATTCGTCGCTGGGTAACCTCCCGCTTGGGCATGTCAGTTGCCCAGATTTGCCCCTCCGGCGACCCAGGGCCGCTACCATGCAGCCGCGTGACATCCAGCCCAATCAAAATTACCAATTCAGTCAACAGAACTAGCAATTTTATATTTGGCCCTTCTCCCACATAGTCCGGCGACTTTAAAAAAAGATAGTAAAAACTACATCTATGTTGATTATCGAGAACGCCAGACAGAAAGATTTAAAGCCGACATTGGGAAGTCTTTTGTCGAGCGCCGTACCGCATTTCTTGAAGTCGGGCCGATCGTCGACCGCTGGGTAATTCGACCGCGACCCGTGTTCGAGCGTCCTGCCTCCACAAGCCGGACAGGTATTGGCACGCCGGGGCCAGGACGAAGCGCATCGGCAGGATCAACAGAGCGCCGACTGTCAATCCGATCGCGCCGGCGCCATCGCGGTGACCGGCCACGCAACCGAGCCCTTGGCAAACGGAACATACGAGGCCGCGCTGAATGCGGCTTCGTGCGCGGCGTGGGCCGGGGCCGACAACCCGTAGGTCACCAGCCCGTGCATCAGGATGCCGCCGCCGACCCAGATCATCGAAGCCGTCCCGAGGATGGCCGGAAGCCTGAGCAGGATCGGCATGCCGTGGGCCACGCCGCGACCGAGACCGCGAAGGAAGGCTCGCCCGCTGGCCGCAAGATCCTGCAGTTCCCTCATGGGCAAACGGAGCGAACGCACGGCCGTGCCAATCCCTCTGTCAGGCGCCCGCGGGCACGCGCGTCCCGCGTGAATTCAGCGCGCCGATGCTCTCTGCCAGCTTGCCCGTCGCCTCGCCGATCTCGGCGGCCGTATGCGGTTCACCTCTGGCCTTGAGGGCAAGCTGACATCGGATCAGTTCCTCCTCCAAGTCGGACGTGAGCACATGATCCCCTAGGGATGGCAGCAGCCGACGGACCGTGTCTTTCAGAGCCGGCAATCGTTCGGCAGGCACATCATCGATGAGTGTCGCGAGGGTCCGCCAGACCTCCGCGACGACGGTGTTCTGTATGCTCTCCGACGTGACGACACCGATCGAGGCAATCGCGCGAACAGCGTCCTCCACTGCTCTGTCGACGTAGATGATGCGTGACGCGGGACGCTCGGAGATCGGATCCGCGTGGCTCCAGCGTGCGATGATATCGCGTAAACAGTGACAGACGAGGATCGCGGGCTGCGGGTTCTGCTTCGATGTCGATGCTGTGGTCCAGGCGATCGAGTAAAGCTGCTCGATCCCGAAACCCGCATCCTTATCGGTCGTCCGTCGCGGCTCGATCGTGACGGCTTTGTCGATTGCGGCATCGAGGGCAGCTTGAGCGTCGACCGTCAAAGGACGGGCGGCGTGCAGACGGTAAAAGGGATCGTGGAAGGCCAGGTTGGTCCCGATGCGTGCGATGAACTCGATCTCGGCGTCATGATCCAACGCAGATCGCTCCAGGGCTGAGACGTCGATGTCGCAGACCACGCCATAGGTGTCCGTTCGGACGGTCCGCGACCACGACAGGTCATCTCGCGGTGCCCGACGCGGACGCTCAATCAGGCGCCGCTCCTCCGCGCGCGCTTTAATCGTATGATCATGGATCGTGGTGATCACCGAATACGGTCGCATCTGATCAATGGTGCTGTAGATCAGAATGACCACCAAGCACAGAGCAGCCCGGGTCATCACGAGCGAAAGCAAAGCCCCGATTACCGGCTTGTGTCCGGGCGTCGCACTGCCCAGCATCAGCAGGACGAAGATGCTGAGCCCGACGAAGAAGCCGAAGCTGAGCTTATTCAAGCGGCGCTGGATAAACTGGTCGTAGACATGTGTGGACAGCGTGGAGGCAGTTTGCTGAACGGCGATCAGCAAGAGCGAGAAGGTGATCGACGTCACGGTGATCATGCCGGAGGCGATCGTGCTCAGCAGGCTCCCGATGGCAGAGGTCTCGCCCAGGACGTGGGCCAGCCAGGGCAGCGGCTCCGCCCCAGGCTGGTTCCAAAGAAGATCGTCCAAGAGATAGGTCAGCGCGAAGAGGCTAAGGAACGCGGCCACGACCAGCAGCGGAAGGCCAATGAACTCCCGCAATGACCGACGGATGACCACGAGGATACCATCTCGGGCATGGTGTGCATGGCTCATCGAACGATCACCGAATCGGTCTGGAGTTCGTGCATCACCCGGGCGCCTCGCTCGACAGGACCGGCGCCCCTCAGAAGTGCCCGCTCCCGTCCAGCGGTTGAGCGCGCAGGTGGGAGCGGGGTGATCAGCGCTGCATGTCTTTCGGCAGGTGCTCGATCGGGTTGACTTTGCCGCTACCGGCCCCGCCCTGGAGGGAGCCTCCCTTGATCACATCGGTCGACGACTTGATTGCGCTTGGCGGAGCAACGCGACCCGTATGCTGATCGTCCGGAGAGACCGGACTCTCAGTGTGATGGGTCCCGTGGGGCAAAGTGGCCGGTGTCGGTTGGTCGATGCGGCTCTTGACGGATTGCGCCTGCGCCGTGCCACACACCATCGTGACACATACCCCGAGGACGCCGAACGCCCGCAAGGCGCCTGGCAGGCCGTGCCCGTGTCGAACGCGAGGCATCAGATTTCCTTGAATGAACTGTTGACGATCTGCGATGCGCGACGTGCACGGAAGACATCGCGTCGGTTAGTTCTTTGACGGGCTGATCTCGGAGCCCCACGTGAAACATCCGGTTCCCGTGGAGCTTCCCAGATTGCGACGGCGCACCGAGACGAGGTACGGAGTTCCAACCCGGAACAGTCCTCGTGACGGTGCGCGTGTAGAAAAGGGCGTGCGTTACTTCACGCCACTCGGCTGCCCGGTCGGGCCCATGCCATATCCAACGCCGTTTGGCGCCGAGGAAGATGCAGTGCCCGCACCGTTACGCGGCATGCGCGCGCGATGTGCATTCTTGCGGTAACGGCTCATCCGCACCCACGTCGTCGGTGCGCCGGTCATCCGGACGCCGTGATCGGTCTCTCCGGCAGAGGCCGGCGCGGAGACACCAGCAAGGAGGATCAGACCGGCTGCTGCGGTCAACATTTTGATCGCCATAGATCGTATTGCTCCCAGGTCCGCGGAAAAGTCCGCGAGGACTGGCGATCGAACATTTCTACAACGAGCGGGTTCCTGCCGGGTTTGTCAGGTAAAGTCCTACAGAGCCGGGGTTTCTGAGTAGATGGACCCGGGCTGATAGCGTTCCGGGGCCTAGCGCAGCGTCAGCGCATCAAGCCAGCCATGGGCCGCACCGTAGCGGATGATCTCAGCACGCGTCTTCAAGCCGAGCTTCTCGGCAGCGCGCGCCTTGTAGGTCTCGACCGACTTGATACTGACCTCCATGCGATGCGCGATCTCCTTGTTGCTGAACCCTTGGGCAATCAATCGGAGCGTTGCGGTCTCGCGCGGGCTGAGGGTCTCCCGCCCCTGGCCGCCCCCAACGCTGCTCTTGGCCGAAGGCTGGTCGGCAAGTGCATGGCCCGCAATGGATGGGTCCAGGTACAGGCCGCCAGCCGCGACCGCCCGCAGCGCGCGAAGGAGATCCTCTGCCGCTGAGCGCTTCAGCAGATACCCCCGCGCACCAGCCCGCAAGAGGGGCTGGACGTACGCAGCGTCCTCATGAACCGTGAGAACCAGCACCTGGGTTCCCGGGCATTCAACCGAGATCCGTTCCGTCAATGCCAGTCCATTGAGGCCGGGCATCGAAATGTCGATCACGGCCACATCGGGCTTTGCGGCATGAATGAGCGATAAGGCTTCGCTCCCGCAGGTGGCGTCACCGACGAGCACGATGTCCAGGTCGGCGGCGAGCAATGCTCGGATCCCGGCCAGGACGATAGGGTGGTCGTCAGCCAGAACGACCCGGATGCGATCCAAGATGCTATTCCTCGGGCGTCAGGCGGGGCGCGAAAGCGGGATGTAAACGAAGAGCGCTGCGCCGGATCCGGGCGAGGATTCGAGCGTGAGCTTGCCGTTGAGGAGGGACAAGCGCTCGCGAATGCCGGACAATCCCAACCGGGGTTTCGGCCCTGATCCTTCCGGAGATCCGACAGGGCAGGCATCTGTATCGAAGCCGACGCCATCGTCCTCGATGATGACCCGTACTTGCTCCGGGCGTCGTTCCACGGACACGCTGACGTCGGAGGCCTGCGCGTGCTTGAGGACATTCGTCAGGGCCTCCTGCACGATCCGGTAGATTGCCGTCTCTATTCGCGTGGGCAGGCGAACGCTGTCACCGATAAACTGCAGGTCTGAGCGGATGCCATGCCGCTCACTCCAATCGCGCAAAAGCGTCCCGAGGGCCTCGCGCAAACCGAGATCGTCCAGGGCGGTCGGCCGGAGATCGACGGCGGCGTGGTGAATGTCGCGACCGATCTCACCGGCGATGATTTGCAGCCAGTGGAGTTGCTCCAGAGCCTGCGGTGGCGGGGAGGAGCTCTTTAACAGCCCTTCCAAATTCTTCAGGCCAAGCGAGAGGCCCGTGACGGTCTGCCCGACCTGATCGTGAAGCTCCCGCGCGATGCGGCGCTGCTCATCCTCCTGCGCCTCGTTGAGCTTGCGAAGCAATTCCGCGTGATCGGCCTCGGCACGCTTGCGCGGTTCGATGTCGGATACGACCCCGTAGAAGAGGCTGGTCGAGGTGTCTGCGTCCAACACAGGCGTACGACCGGTCAAACGGACCCAATTCGGCTCCGATCCCGACCGGTTGACGCGGAACTCCACGTCGAGCGTCGTTCCGTCCGCGAGGCTTCCGCGCAAGGCTTCGGCGAGGCGCTGCCGGTCGTCGACGGAGATCGCACTGAGGGCGTCATGCGCATCGGTTTCGGTCTCGCGCAGGCCCGTCACGCCCGCCTTCCATCCGAGAAGGTGAGCGGCTCGTGCGGATCCGGTCACGCGTCCCCGCGCCGTGTCCCACCGCAACGTGCCGAGTTCCGCCGCCTCGGCGGCTACTGCACCCTGCTCCTCGCTCGATCGAAGCGCCAGGGCGAATTGCGCCTGCTCTCCAGAGCGCCGTTGCGCCATGTCCCGGCCCACAAGCCCGACAAGTGCAAGGGCCAGCCCGACGCTGAGCACGCTTCCTCCAGCCAGCACGTAGTACGAACGCGCGACCGGTGCGTCGAGCTTTGCCGCCGGCACGCTGAAATGGACCGACCAGCCGCCGGTATCCTTGAGGGTCCGGTACACCACCTCGACGTCGGAGCCTTCCAACGCCGAGCCCATGTAGAATCCCTGCGGAGCGCGTCGGATGGCCGCCAGCAGGGCCGCGTCGGCCGGGTGGCCGAGTTCCTCCGCTTCCGCCCGGGTCCGGGCAATGGTGTTTCCGTCCGCATCGACGATCGTTCCGACCCAACCTTCCGGCGCACAGGCGTTGCGCAGGATCGCGCTGACCGCCTTTGTGGCCAGACCTATGGACAGAACGTAGGGAAAGGCGGAGCCGCGGATGACAGGGACGCGCAGGGCGACGAGACGCTTGCCCGAGATGGGCCCGATCGGACCGATGCCGCCCACGGTGGGGCGTCTCGTCCTCATGACTTCGTCGAAGCTCTTTCGATCGGCTGTCGGCCCGAGTCCATCCGTGAGGGCTCGAAGAAGGTTGACGACTTGAATGCCGTCGGCCCCGGAAAGTTCGACGGTCTCCCATAACGGGTGCGCGCGTTTCAAACGCTCCGCTTCGGCGTAGAATATGGTGAAATCCGGCTGATCGAGGCTGGTTGCGGCGGCCTGGACTTCAAGGGCGGCCATCTGCATGGCGATGTCGGCGGCAACCCGCTCGGCCACGCGGGCCGCACTGATAACGGCGGCATGGCGGGTAAGATCACGCTGCTGCTGCGCCATCACCGTGGCGACCCAACCGCTCAGCAGCAGGACCGGGATGGCGGCCGCCAGAGCCAAGGCCACCAGGGTTCGGCCGCTGCCCCGGCCCAAGCGTCGCCGGCCTGTCTTCTCAGCCGGGCCTACGCCCCGGATATTCAGAGGCACGTGTTCGAGGATCCCTTGCACGCGACGCCCCCTCCTTGTCGGTGGAGTTGATCGCGTGGTTCGGTCATTTCCAGTCCGACCATATGCCTCGATAGATCCGTTGGATGTTGCACGTGACGTCTGCAACTCGGACCGTTGTCTAAAAGCTCCAAGGATCGAGAAATAAAAACGGGAACAAGGGGAGTGATCGTACCGTCTCGCCGAGCCCACTGCCCGGCAGAGGCCGCGAGGGATCGCGCCTGCGAGTGGCGCGCCCTCGCGGGTTGAAGATCAGGTATTCTTCTTGTTGTATTTGAACGCAGGTGCGTTCTTCAAAGTATCCTTGTCGGTGTCGACGATCGCCTTGATGGATCCATCGGCCTGATGCAGGAAGATCGTCGCTGGATCGACGAGCACGTATCGTTCGCCCAACCCGAGGAAACCGCCGACACTCACGACGACACCCGTAACGGTCTTGCCGTTGTCGATCACCAGATCTTCGATTTCGCCGACGTTTTCGTTCTTGTTGTTGTAAAGTGTCTTTCCGACGAGCTTCGAGGACATGATGTCCGCCGGCTTGGCCGTGATGAACCTGATCTTGACCGTGGCAGAGTTGGCCATCGTCATGCCGCCAGCGCCGTCGATCGCAGTCGGCATCGCTGTGCCGGCCGGCGGCGCTGCCATCGGTTTCGCCTGCGCGTCGGGATGGGACGTCGATTTATCCTCGGCGAACGCCGGGCCGGCAAGCAACGACCCTGCGATGAATGCAAGACAAACGATATTCTTCATAGTCGAACCTTGATCTCAATGATTGAATTCGGAGCGGTGTACCGAACGTCGGACTTGCGCCGTCGGGCGACGCAATCGGCGATGGGCGTGACGAACCGTATCGGGGCGTAAAGCACCGTTTGAGGCGCGAGTGATGGGCGAGGCTTTTTGGAACCCTCGTATCGCTCACGGAACAATCTGTGACTCGCAGACTGGGATTGCAGTCAGAGAAGACCGCAGTCCCGTCAGGACAATCCTGACATCCGCTCGGTTCGCCGTCGTATGCCGCTTGTCGGAGACGTAGAAACGCATCGCCGACGGTGCGTTGCTCGACATCGAGCCTTTGCATTCATCTGGTTTGACGAACCAGCGGCGACCTGAGAGAAAAGATGGTTGGGCGTGTTGAATCGATAAGATCTTAGCACGGGCGTTGCCATAGACGACGAGCAATTCATTGACGGCTCAATGCGGTATGGCAGCATTCATCCTTCGGAGTAGCTCTGTCCTATTGCGCAGCTGAACAAGGGTATCGGTATCAATGGCCCTAACCGATATTCCAGGCAATGTTGTGCTAACGTCGGCCCGATCCACGTCCAGGGAAGGCTTGTCATCAGTCTCTTCCATGTTCCATGAATGATACTATCGATCGTCGATTGCTTTTGGCCCAAGGCGGCAACAAAAAAGCCCCGGGCTTGCGCCACAGGGCTTAGGCTTGGGTTCAAGAATGCCGTTCTGACCAGCGAAGGGCGTGGTCGGGGATGAAGACGTCTACGCCAGCGTCGGTTGATCGGGGGATTTGACAGTGGCGTAGACGTCATCGGCTTGAGACCGACAGGCTCGTCTTTAAACGACCACTCCTGGCTTTGCTTGTCAGGTAAAGTCCTCCCTGCAATCCGCTTCGGAACCGAGATGCTATATCGCTGTCGTGCCCCGCGACGAGCCCCTCCGGAATCCGTCCGCGGCAAGGACGCACTCGAGGGACCCATCGCGCGCTCGCCACATCGCACGCCTGTCAAAGCCGTCAACATCGCGCGCAGTGGACTGTGCCTGAGCGTGTCGAAGGACGTGCTGCCATCGCCTGCCGATTTGGTCGAGCGGTCCTTTGCCTGGGCCTCGCGATGCCGATGCCGAGACAAGCCTTGCGAGCGTGACGCCACCCCGCTCGCAGATCTTCATGAGGCTGCTTGCGTCAGTTTTAGTCTCCGACAAACTGAACGTCTCATGGCAACGTCATCTTATGCACGACAGATGCCACGCGATTCGACTGGCCGCGGACGAAATTCCCTGATCGGCGGTGGGGTTACTCGACGGTGACGGACTTTGCGAGGTTCCGGGGCTGGTCGACGTCTTTCCCCATGAACACCGCGGTGTGGTAGGCCACCAGCTGGATCGGCACCGCGTACACGATCGGCGCCACCGTGGCGTCGAGATCCGGCATGGTGACGGTGGCCATGGTGTCGAGCCCGTGCTCGGCCGCGCCCTTGGCGTCGCCGATCAGGACGATGCGCCCGCCGCGCGCCGCGACCTCCTGCATGTTCGAGACCGTCTTCTCGAACACCGCGTCATGGGGCGCGATCACGATCACCGGCACGCTCTCGTCGATCAGAGCGATCGGCCCGTGCTTCAACTCGCCTGCGGCGTAGCCCTCGGCGTGAATGTAGCTGATCTCCTTGAGCTTCAGCGCGCCTTCGAGCGCCATCGGGTAGCTGGTGCCGCGGCCGAGATAGAGCACGTCGCGGGCCTTTGCGACGTCCCGCGCCAGGAGTTCGATCTCGGATTCCCGGGTCAGCGCCTCGGCCATCAGGCCCGGGGCCTTGATCAGCGCGTCCACCAGTCGGCGCTCCCCGGCCTCGTCCAGGGCGCGGCGGGCGCGGCCGGCCGCAATGGCCAGGCACAACAGCACGGTCAGCTGGCAGGAGAACGCCTTGGTCGAGGCGACGCCGATTTCGGGGCCGGCGAGCGTCGGCATCACCACGGAGGATTCCCGCGCGATCGTCGAGGTCGGCACGTTCACGACGCAGAGCGTGTGCTGGCCCTGGCTCTTGGCGTAGCGGAGCGAGGCCAGGGTGTCGGCAGTCTCGCCCGATTGCGAGATGACCAGCGTCAGCCCGTCCTTCTCCAAGGGCGCCTCGCGGTAGCGGGCCTCGGAGGCGACGTCGATCTCCACCGGCAGGCGCGCGACCTGCTCGAACCAGTAGCGCGCCACCAATCCGGCGTAGAACGCCGTGCCGCAGGCGGTGATGTAGACGCGGCTGAGCTTGGCGAAATCGAAGGGCAGCGCCTCGGGCAGCATGACCCGGCCGTTGGCCATGTCGACGTAGTGGGCGAGCGTGCGGCCCACCACCTCGGGCTGCTCGTGGATCTCCTTAGCCATGAAGTGGCGGTACTCGCCCTTGTCGATCCGGTAGGCCTGCGTGGCGATCTTCTGGCGCGGGCGCTCGACGCGGGCGCCCGCCTCGTCGCGGATCTCGGCGCCGTCCCGGGTCAGGATCGCCCAGTCGCCCTCGTCGAGATAGGTGATCGCGTCGGTGAAGGGAGCGAGCGCCAGGGCGTCCGAGCCGAGATAGGTCTCGCCCTGGCCGAAGCCGATCGCGAGCGGCGCGCCGTGGCGGGCGCCAATCAGCAGGTTCTCCTCCCCGGAGAAGATGAAGCCCAGCGCGAAGGCGCCGCGCAGTCGCGGCAGGGCGGCGGCCACCGCGTCGACCGGGCTCATCTGCCGATCCATATTGCGGCTGACCAGCTGGGCCACGACCTCGGTGTCGGTCTGGCTCTCGAACACGACGCCATCGGCTTCGAGTTCGGCCTTCAACTCGCGAAAATTCTCGATGATGCCGTTATGGACGACGGCCAAGCGCTTGGTGGCGTGCGGGTGGGCGTTGGTCTCGTTGGGTCGGCCATGCGTCGCCCAGCGAGTGTGGCCGATGCCGATCGTGCCGGTGAGCGGCTCCTGCGCGAGCCGCGCCTCCAGATTGATCAGCTTGCCCGAGGCGCGGCGGCCGGCGCGCCGGCCGTGCTCCAGGGTGGCGATGCCGGCGGAATCGTAGCCGCGGTATTCGAGCCGCCGCAGGGCCTCGATCACCTGCCCCGCCACCGCGTCGCGCCCGACGATGCCGACGATGCCGCACATGGACGTGTCTCTCGCTGTAACGCCCGGCCGTTGAGCGCGGGCACGCCGCGCAAGGTCCAGGCCGCCCCGCGCAATGCGGTGCCGAGCGTGCCTTGTACCGGATGGTGACGGCGCAGGGCCACCCCTGACCGCGCTTCGGCGTCCCGGCTTCAGGAACCCTTGCCGCGTCGGGCCTTCTCGGCCAGCAGGGCCGCGCGCTTCTCGGCTGCCCACCCTGGCTTCACCGTCTGGCGGCCGCGGGCAATCGCCATCGCGCCATCGGGCACGGCGTCGGTGATCACCGAGCCGGAGGCCACATAGGCGCCCTCCCCGATCGTGACCGGGGCGACCAGGGCCGAGTTCGAACCGATGAAGGCACCGGCGCCGATCGTGGTCCGGTGCTTGAGCACGCCGTCGTAATTGCAGGTGATCGTGCCGGCGCCGATATTGGCCTTCGCGCCGACCTCGGCGTCGCCGAGATAGGTGAGGTGCGCGGCCTTGGCCCCCGGTCCCATCCGGGCGTTCTTGAGCTCGACGAAGTTGCCGAGTTCCGCGCCGGCCTCAAGGACGGCATGGCCACGCAGCCGGACGAAGGGCCCGATGCGTACGCTTCCTTCGAGAACGGTGTCGGTGAGGTGGGCGAAGGCCCGCACCGTGCAGCCGTCCGCGACCCGGACGCCCGGCCCGAACACCACATGCGGCTCCACGACGACATCGCGTCCGAGGATGGTGTCGTGGCTGAGGAACACGGTCTCGGGGGCGACGAGCGTGGCGCCGCCTAGCATGGCGCTGCGGCGCAGCCGGGCCTGGATCGCGGTCTCGGCGACGGCGAGCTGCACCCGGTCGTTGACGCCCTGCGCCTCCGCCTCGTCCACGGGCACGACCGTGACGGAGAGCCCCTCGGCAACGGCGAGCGCCACCGCGTCGGGCAGGTAGTATTCGCCGGCGGCGTTGTCGTTGCCGATGCGCGTGAGCAGCGCCAGCGCGTGTTGCCCCGCGAGCGCCATCAGCCCGGCATTGCACAGGGTGACGGCCCGCTCGGCCGGGCTCGCATCCTTCTCCTCGCGGATCGCCAGGACGCAGCTGCCTTCGGTGAGCACCCGGCCGTAGCCGGTCGGATTCGGGCTTTCGAACGCCAGGACGGCGACGCCTGCGCCGTTCGCCAGCGGCGCACGGAGTCTCAAAAAGGTTTCGGCACTGATCAGCGGCGTGTCGCCGAAGGCGATGACCACGTCGTCGTCCGGGGCTTCGAGCACGGCCCGGGCGGCCAGAACCGCGTGGGCGGTCCCGAGCCGCTCGGCCTGCGGGAAAACCTGCGCGCCGGGCGCCTCCCGGGCGATCTCGGCGGCGACGTCCTCACGGCCGGGCTCGGCCACCACGGCGATCCGGCCGGCGCCCGCGGCCTGCTCGGCCGCCAGCACATGGCCGAGCATGGTCCGCCCGGCAATCCGGTGGAGCACTTTCGGCAGGTCCGAGCGCATCCGCGTGCCCTTCCCGGCCGCGAGCACGATGGCGGTGAGGCTGCGCGGGGGCGTGGCGGGAGGAGTCATTGCGGGTCCGGGCGTCATGATTCGGCGCGCCCCGGATGGGCCGGACGCCGGCGCGACGCAAGACTGTCCCGGCGGATGTCAGCGCAGGGCCAGCGCCCCGTGATGGGCCGAGCCGTGGGCGTAATGCTCCCGGCGGCGCTCGATCGAGCTCGGGATCCGGAGAGATTCCCGGTACTTGGCTACGGTCCGACGGGCGATGTCGACGCCCTCGCTGCGCAGCTTCTGCACCAGTGCGTCGTCCGACAGCACGTCGTCCGGCGTCTCGCCATCCACCAACTGCTTGATCCGGTGACGCACGGCTTCCGAGGAATGGGCCGCCATACCGGCCGCGCCGGGGATCGCCGCGGTGAAGAAGTACTTCATCTCCAGGGTGCCGCGGCTGGTGCCGATCGCCTTGTTGGAGGTGACCCGGGAGACGGTCGATTCGTGCATGCCGATCGCCTCGGCCACGGTCTTAAGGTTCAGCGGGCGCAAATGCGTGACGCCGTGGACGAAGAATCCATCCTGCTGGCGGACGATCTCGGTGGCGACCTTCAGGATCGTGCGGGCGCGCTGCTCCAGGGAGCGGGTGAGCCAATTGGCGTTCTGCAGCGCCTCCGACAGGAACGCCTTGTCGCCGTCGGCCGAGGCGCCGCGAACGACCCGGGCATAATAGCTCTGGTTGACCAGCACGCGCGGCAGGGCCTCGCCGTTGAGTTCCACCAGCCAGGATCCGTCCGGGGCGGCGCGCACGAACACGTCGGGGATCAGCACCTCGACACCGCTCGATCCGAAGGCCCGGCCGGGCTTCGGGTCGAGCCGGCGGATCTCGCCCAGCATCTCGACGAGGTCCTCGTCGTCCACGCCGCAGAGGCGGCGCAGGGCGCTAAAATCGCGCTTGGCGACAAGGTCAAGACGCGAGACGAGGGCCTGCATGGCCGGGTCGAACCGGTCGCGCTCGCGCAGCTGGATCGCCAGGCATTCAGCGAGGTCCCGGGCGGCGATGCCGGGCGGGTCGAAGCTCTGCACCAGGGTCAGGACCCGGGCCACCGTGGTGGGCTCGGCGCCGAGGCGCTCGGCCACGCCTTCGACGGTCTCGCGCAGGTAGCCGGCCTCGTCGACCGCATCGATCAGGAAACCGCCGATCAGCCGCTCGGCTGGATCGCGGGTTGCCAGCTCAAGCTGGCCCGCGAGGTGATCGCGGAGGGAAATCTCGGCCGTCAGGGCGGCCTCGAAGTCGGGGGCGTCGGAATCGAAGCTGCCGCCGCTGCTGCCGTAGGGCGGCGGCGTCAGCGAAAGCATGTCGCCCGCGGCGGATTCCTGGACCTGCGTCGGGGCGTCGTCCGGAAAGACGTTGTCGAGCCGCGTATCGAAATCGGTCTCGATCTCGCCGCGGCTTGGGTTGAGCTCGGTTGCGAGCCACGAATCGGACTCGGCGCCATCAAAGCCGTCACCGGAGGCCGCCTCGTCGGACGGGCCGCTCGCCTCGGCTGCGTCGGTCGGTGCTGAGCCTTCGGATTCAGCGCGTTCCAGTAGCGGATTGCGCTCCAGCTCAGCCTCGACATAGGCAGCGAGATCGAGGTGCGACAGTTGCAGGAGTTTGATCGCTTGCAGGAGCTGCGGCGTCATCACCAGGGCCTGGCCCTGACGCACTTCCAGCCGTTGCACCAAACTCATAAGAGGCCCCGATGCCCTTTCAGCGTTATTGACCAGCCGAGCAACGTTGCTTGCGGCATGGTTATTGCATCTCGTGCCCGATCACCTCTAAACCGATCTTATGCGCGCGTCAAAGATCGCCGACGCTGATCGGTGTTGGCAACGGATCGAACGGTGCGCGCGTGGTGCGCAGGCCACAGAGGGCCACCGCTCAGTGTCACGGAGAGCGTTTAACGAAGCTGTGCATCCACGCCGCCGCTAATGGTCTGGTGCCGGCGGCACGCGATCCCGTGCCGCTTGGATCCCATGCCATTCGGCACAGACGTGAGGACGCGCCACGACCGTCGAGGCGTCAATCCTTTGCGAGGAGCCTCTCGTATTCGGCCTCGGCCGGTCCGTAGGCGTCCCCAGCCAGATCCTCGAGTTTGTCGCGATCGATCACGATGATTCGCCCGCGCCGGGCTCGGATCATGCCCGAGCCTTCCAGCACGTGCGTCGCGGTCGTGACGCCGGGACGCCGAACGCCGAGCATCATCGCCAGAAATTCGTGCGTCAGGATCAACTCGTCCTTCTGCAGCCGGTCGTGGGTCATCAGGATCCATCGGGCGAGCCGCGCCTCGATGGTGAGATCCGTGTTCGCGTAGACGGTATGTCCCACCTGCACGATCAGGCTCTGGACGTATCGCCCGAGCAGGCTGCGCAGGGTCGGGCTCTGGGCCAGTGCCGTCTGCAGGGCCTGCGCAGGAAGCCGCAGGGCCACGAGATCGGATTGGACCAGGGCCGTGTGCGGCGTACGGTCCGTGCCGAGCACGAGCGGCGCGCCGCACATCCCCTCGTATCCGACAACCCCGATTTCGATCCGACCTTCGAGTGTGTCGGCAACCAGCGACACGATGCCTTCCTCGACGAAATGGGCGTGGGCGATCGGCTCGAGCGGCAGGATCAGCAACTCGCGCAGCGGCACCGAGACGGTCTCGAGCGCCGGCGCGAGGCGGGCGAAATCATCGGGTGTCATGAGACGGAGCAGCCGATTTCGGACGCCGTCCTGCTTCGGTCGATCCAAGGCTCCGCTCCACAGTCGGGGTTAGGGCGCGGACGGTCTCACAATCATCGGCGCTCAAGCGTGTCAGCTCGCGATCGGATCGAGGTAAACGGCCGCAGCTTGACCACAAGCAAAATTAAGCTGACTTCCAGTCTATGTACGGTTTCAGACGATAACGGGTCCGCATACCGGATCTGTTCCGATCAAACGTTGGAGACAGCATTCGTTCCCATGCGGAACATTCCGCGTCCGCAGCGTAGAACGCCAAACAACTTTGGTGCCTGCGTAGTGATGGCGCACGACGCCTTGACCCACGTTAGCGACAATAATCGTTCGGCGAGGCTAGTATCTCCTTTGCCTCAGGAGCCGGTGTGCCGTGCGCTACTTCACCGATTTCATCGAGGGCGAGGTGCTTTCTCGCGACGAGGAAGGCCTTGAATTCTCCGGCCGGCAGGATGCGTGCCGATCCGCTGCAGAAGCGTTGGTGGAAGTCGCCAACGATACGCTCCGCGTCAAACAGAACGCGCCGTTTGCCTCCGATCCCATCGGTCTCCATTTGGAGGCGCAGGTGCGAAACGAAGCCGGAACGATCGTTTTCCGGGCTCACCTCACTCTTGTCCTGGACTGGCCAGAGAGCGTGGCCGCCCCGAGCTGACCCAGCCGGTCACCAGCCGCAATTGGGGATCGGCGGTTGTGGCTTGGCCAGCGCCGCCTTCTCGATCGCCACCATTGGACCCCAGGCGTATTTCTGCGCGTGCGGGGTGACGTTGGCGAACAGGCAGCCGAGCTGGAAATGGCTGGCGCCCATCTCGCCCGAAAAGCCCATGCAATCCAGGAAGGTCCAGGTCTTCGGGACCGGGGTCATCGAGCGCCAGCGCGGCATTGCCACCGGCGCGCAGACCTTGACCGCTCCGGTGCCGTCATCCGCGTTCAGGGCGCTCTCCGGCGTCTGGGCCCCGGCCGGCGCCGCCAGAAGAGGCAGTGTGACGAGGACCGCGGAAAGCAGGCCGGAATAGCGCGACGTGGGTGTGTTCATCGGGTCAGTGCATCGTCCGCCATAGGGTCGCGAGGATCGCGAAGCCCATCACGTTGTACAGGATCGCCCAGATCCACACGCCCATCACGGCTCGGCTCGGCTCGCGCGGACTCTGGCGACCGAGGCGCAGTCGGTTCCGATCCTCAGGCGTCGGCCAGATCGCGCCGCGGGGCGCTTTCAGCAGGCGGGTCAGGGCCTCGGGTAGAGTGAGGCCGGGCGGCGGTTCGCCGTTCATGACGGCCTCGGATGCGGCGGGCGGCTCGACGCCGCCCGGGATGACCTTACTACAGACGGCCGCCCCGGGCCGGCAATGCGACGGAGCAGCCTTTCGGCCTACAGCACCGTCCCCGGCGCCTCGGGATAATACTGATAGGCCCAGGTCTCGGAGAGCAGGCGGTCCCCGTTCTTGAGCTTGAGCCGCATCTCGACCGGATCGGGCCCGTCCGCGAAAACCTTCAGGAAGACCCGCCAGGGGCTCGGCTTGCCGTAGGGCGCCCAGGTCGCCCCGACCTCCTCGGCACGGCCGCGCGACAGCGTCAACACCACCTGAGCCTTCTCTGGATCGAGGCCCGCCAGGGCCGCCCCCTCGAATTCCAGGACGAACTGGCGAACGAGGTTCGCCCGGCCCGGGCGCCTGTCCGGGGCGGACAGCCAGGACGCCTTGGTCGCCCGTGTCGCGACACAGCGGGCGAGATCGGTGGCGACCGGCTCGGTCACCGGCCAGTGCAGGCGATAGGCGAAGCTGCGCTCCGCCCACGCGGCCGGCGGATCGGCCGGCACCCACATGGCGCCGATATTGTCGTCGGTCTCCTGGTGCGTCGGGATCTCGACGAGCTGCACGCTGCCGGCCCCCCAGTCGCCCTGCGGCTCGACCCAGATATGCGGGCGGTTCTCCTCGAACCCGTCGTCGATATAGGTTTCGAACGACCGGTCCCGCTGGAGCAGGCCGAACCCCTTGGGCGAGCGGTCCGCGAAGGCGCTGACGCTGAGGCGCGGCGGGTTATTGAGCGGACGCCAGATCAGCTCGCCGGCGCCGGTCTGCATCAACAGCCCGTCCGAATCGTGCACCTCCGGCCGCCAGTCGCTGGCGAGGAACCGGCTCATCCCCTCGGAGTACCAGAGCATCGAGGTCAGGGGCGCGACGCCGAACCGCTCGACCGCCTTGCGGATGTAGAGCGTACAGGCGACGTCGATCACCACGTGCGGCGCCTTGCGGGCGGTGAACCGGTAGGCGCCGGTGAGGCTCTGACCTTCGAGCAGGGCCAGGATCGTGACCACCCCGTCCGAGGCCGGCGACACGTAGAAGCGGGTGAAGACCGGGAACTCCTCCGTCTTGCCCGGTCCCGGCGCCGTGTCGATGGCGATACCCCGGGCCGAGGCGCCGTATTGCGCCCCGTCGCCGGCGGCGCGGAAATAGGAGGCGCCGAGGAAGGCCAGCCAGTCGCCGTCGGCGCCCGGCTGGTCGGCCGGGACCTTCTGGAAGCGGACGCCGGCAAAGCCGGCGCCGTCGGGCAGGTCCTTGCCGGGATTGCCGGGCGGGTAGGCGAAGAGATCGCGGGAATACAGCACCTCGCGGGCCTGGCCGCCTTCGAGGGCGAAAATCTTCACCGGATGTCGGAAGAAGTTGCCGAGGTGGAAGAAGGTGACTGGGTACGGGCTTTCCGGGAACAGCGCGTGCGCCGGCGGATACCGGATCTCCTGGAGGGGCCCGTAGGTCAAGGCGTCGAGGGTCGGCGAGGCCGGTGCCTCGGGAGGGGGCGCGTAGGGGCGATCGCGCAGAATGCGAGCCAGCGCCTTCAGCCGTTCGAAATCCATCGGCTCCGGCGGCGCCAGGCGCGGACCGCCGGACGCGGCCCGGGCGGGACGCGCAAGGGGCGAGAGGGCCAATAGGCCCACGGCTGTCAGGGCGCGTCGCGTGATCAAGCTCGAATCTCCGGGAATCGCCGGTCGGACGACCTGCTTCGCCCTCTAGTCACGCTTGCATGACCACGCAATTGACCGCGGCGCCGGCCTCCGTTCAGCTTCGCGGGCCGCAGGCGTTGGTGGGGCCGTCGGTTTCCCAGAGCGCGGCGCCGCCCCCGGGAGCGCATTGGCCCGGCAGCGCCAGGGTGATCAGCTTGGACAGGGTGCGATCCTCGTCTTCGCCGTAGCCGATCTCCCCGACCATCCGGCCGGCCTTGTCGAACAGCCCGACGGTGGCGGAATGCTCCATCGTGTAGTCGCCGCCCGGAACCGGCACGCGCTTGTAGGCGACGTGGTAGGCGTCGGCCATGCGCGCTACCTGCTCAGGGGTGCCGACCAAGCCGCGGATCCGCGGATCGAACGCGGTCAGGTACTCCCGCAGGCTCTCGGGCGTGTCGCGCTCCGGGTCGAGGCTGACGAACACGACGTTGATGCGGTCGGCGTCGCGGCCCATCCGGCCCAGCGCACCGGAGAGCGTCGTGAGCGTCGTCGGGCAGACCTCCGGGCAATGGGTGAAGCCGAAGAACAGGGCGGAGGGCTTGCCGCGCAGGTCGGCCTCGTTCACCGGGCGGCCGTCGAGATCCGCCATGGCGAAGCTGCCCCCGACCCGGCGGGGATGGCTGAACTGCGAGCTCTGCTGCAGAACGATCGCCCCCGTGCCGGTGGCGACCAGGGTGACGAGTGCGGCGGACGCGATGAGGGCGAGCGGGCTCGGTGCCATGCTGTGACCTGCGGCGGGAGCGTCGATGGGATCCATATGGGGTCGGGATCGCGCCGCGCGATCCCGCTGCGGCGATCCGGGAACTCACTTCTACGAGTCCGGTTTGCGGTACACCAGCGGCCGATGCTTCCCCTGCCAGAGCGGATGCAGCCGCGGCGGGGAAGACCTCCCGGTCGCGCCGACCCGGGCAGCCTTGCCGATACCGGTCTGCCCGGGCAGCCCCCAAGGGAGCCGCCCCGCATGGCCCAGCAGATTCCGGTCGATCCGAAGGCCCGCGCCGACGATCCGGCACGCGATGCCGAGCGGGACGATTCCACCCATGAGATCACCGGAGACGTCGCCTATCAGCGGCTCGTCCTCGTCAACGTCGTGTTCGTCGGCGCCCCCGGGGCCGGCGACCGCGGCTGGGTTCTGGTCGATGCCGGCGTGATGGGCGCCAAGGGCGCGATCAAGGCCGCGGCCGAAAAACGGTTCGGCGCCGGCGCGCGGCCCACCGCGATCGTGCTGACCCACGGCCATTTCGATCATGTCGGCGTGCTGGAGGATCTGGCCGAGGAATGGGACGTCCCGGTTTTCGCGCACGCGCTGGAGCGGCCTTATCTCGATGGCAGTGCGTCTTATCCGGCACCCGATCCGAGCGTCGGCGGCGGCCTGCTGGGCCGCCTGTCGCCCCTTTTCCCGACGAAACCCGTCGACGTATCCCGCCGCCTGCAGGATCTGCCGGGGGACGGAGCCATCCCACCGATGGGAGGCTGGCGCTGGATCCACACGCCCGGCCACGCGCCGGGCCACGTCTCGCTCTGGCGCGAGGCAGACCGCACCCTGATCGTGGGCGACGCCTTCGTCACCACGGCGCAGGAATCGGCCTACGCAGTGGCTTTGCAGGAGCCGGAGCTCCACGGGCCGCCGATGTATCTGACGATCGACTGGGGCGCGGCGCACCATTCGGTCCGAGCGCTCGCAGCCCTGGAACCCGAGCGCGTCATCACAGGCCATGGCCGCCCGCTTCAGGGTCAAGAGATGCGCCGCGCGATCCACGTCTTGGCCGAGGATTTCGAACGCGTCGCGGTTCCCGAGCACGGACGTTACGTGGCGACGCCTCTGCGGGCCGCCGACGGTTCGGCCTACGCGCCACCGCACTGAACGCCGCGCGCATACGGCGATGGGCTTCACCGAAGCCCTATCTCACCGTCCGGATATAGAGAGATGGTCGCCCGCGCCGCCGGGGTCACGCTAGGCAAGGTCGATATGGTCGGAGTGGCCGGACTTGAACCGACGACCCCCTGTCCCCCAGACAGGTGCGCTACCGGGCTGCGCTACACTCCGACGCCACGTGGGCCCGGCGCTCTTAGCCGTCGCGCCCTCTCCGCGCAAGCCCTTCACGGTGGATCGGCGGCGCTAGCCCTCTCCAGTCCGGCCGGGTACGGGGATCGTCTCCCGCTCTATTTCGCGCGCCGAGACGCCTGCGCCACGCCAACGAGGACCATGACGGACCGACCGATCGCCTTCGATCTCACCCGCCTCGTCACGCGGCTGCGCCATGCGAGCCCGTCGGGAATCGACCGGGTCGATCTCGCCTATGCGCGCCATTTCCTGGGCCAGCCCGGGCCGGGTGTCGGCGTGGTTTCGACGGCCTACGGGCCGCGGGTCCTGGACCGCGCGCTGGCTCTGGGCATCGTGGAGGCGGTGGCGGCGGGCTGGGTCGAGGATCGGGACGCGCTTTCGGATCCGGTCTATCGTGGCCTCTCGGCGCGGCTCGGCGGCCCGGTGGCGGCCGCCCCATCGGCTCCGGGCCCGCGGACAGGCGGACCACAACGCCGCCGGATCCAGGCCCGGACGGCGATCGATATCGCCCTGCGGGGGCGCCCCCTCACCGCCCTGCCCCGGGACGCCCTCTACCTGCACACCTCGCACCTGCGCCTCGATAAGCCCGGCCGGTTCGACTGGCTTTACGATCGGCGGGATGTGCGCGCAGCGTTCTTCGTCCACGACCTCATCCCGATCACGCATCCCGAATACGGGCGCGACGGCGAGGCCGACCGCCACCGTGTCCGGATGCGCACCATCGGCCGGCACGCCGCCGCGATCCTGGTCAACTCCGCCGATACCGGCGCCCGCACCCTCGATCATCTGGCGACCGAAGGGTTCGGCGGGGATCCGGTGGCGGTGGGCCATCTCGGCGTCGAGCCGGCCTTCGGGCGCACCGGGCCGCGATTCCGGCCGGACCGACCGACCTTCCTGGTCTGCGGCACGATCGAATCGCGCAAGAATCACCTGCTGCTGTTCCAGCTCTGGCGCCGCCTGGCCGAGCGCCATGGGACCGTGACGCCGCGCCTGGTGGTGGTCGGGCGCCGGGGCTGGGAGGCGGAGAGCGCCATCGACATGCTCGAGCGCTGCCCCGGCGTCCGCGCCCATGCCGTCGAGGTCACCGGCCTTTCGACGCACGGTCTGGCTGCGCTGACCCGCAGCTGCACCGCGCTGCTGATGCCCTCGTTCACCGAGGGCTACGGTATCCCGATCGTTGAGGCGGCGGCCTCCGGCCTGCCGGTGGTGGCCTCGGACATTCCCGTCCACCGGGAGATCGCCGGCGGCTTCGCCCTGTTCCGCGATCCCCTCGACGGCCCGGGCTGGCTGGACGCGATCGAGGCGCTCGCCCGCCCGGACGCTCCGCTCAGGGCTGAACTCGCCGGCCGCCTCGACGGCTACGCGCCGCCGAACTGGGATGGCCATTTCGCGGCAATCGCACCGACGCTGGCGGCGATCTGAACGGACCCGACGTCGGCACCGCGAGTTGCGCCGCCCCGGCCTGACGAATAAGGGAAAGCGTCAGCCTTAAAGGCCGACCCCGGTTGGACGTTACGGAGATCCTGTCGATGCAGGTGGTCGATCTCGATCGCGAGACGGTCAAGCGCGGGTTGAGTGACAGCACAATGCTGATCATCGACGTGCGCGAGGACCATGAATACGAGGCCGGGCACATCCCCGGCGCCGTCTCGCATCCGCTCTCCACGTTCGACCCGCAGGCCGTGGCGGCCCTGATCGCCGCCGATGGCCGTAGGCCGGTCCTGTCGTGCGGGTCGGGCGTCCGGTCGGTCCACGCGTTGATGGCCGCACAGAACGCCGGACTCGACATCTCGGAGCACTACAAGGGTGGCTTCAAGGATTGGTACGCGGCCGGCGAAGCAATCGAGTAGCCGTTTAAAACAATCCGCCCTGTTCGGGGCGCGATGTGCGCTCTCGCACAAGAAGCAGGAGGGCGCGCGGGTTAGGGCGCGTCTACCAAGGACGCTATCGTCAAGCTCGGTTCGACCGACGGGTCGGCCAACGGACAGCAGGACCCGATGCGCAGCCGGCTTTCCAGCCTCTTCCCCGTGCTCTCCGGTCTTGCTGCCGGCGTTCTGCTCGCGGGTCCCCTGGCACCGATCGCTCACGCCCAGGCACCCGGCGGCCCGCCGCCGAAGGTCACCGTGGCCAAGCCGGTGGTTCGCGAGATCGTCGAGCAGGACCAGTATACCGGCCGCTTCGATGCGATCGAGTATGTCGAAGTCCGCGCCCGGGTTACCGGATACCTGGAGAAGATCAACTTTACCGACGGCCAGACGGTGAAGAAGGGCGATCTGCTGTTCGTGATCGACCGGCGCCCCTACAAGGCGGCCTTGGAGCAGGCCCAGGCCGCCCTCGCTTCCGCCAAGGCCCGCCAGTCCTTCTCGCAGACCGACTTGGAGCGCGCCCAGACCCTGTCCCGGAGCGGCAACATCTCCGAGCAGGTGACCGACCAGCGCCGGCAGGCCTCGCTGACCGCCCAGGCCGACGTCGACAGTGCCCAGGCGGCGCTGAACAACGCACAGCTCAATTACGATTTCAGCGAGGTGAAGGCACCGGTCAACGGCCGGATCAGCCGGCGGCTCGTCACCGAGGGCAACATCGTCAGCGCCGACCAGACGATGCTGACCACGATCGTGTCCCTCGACCCGATCTGGTTCAGCTTCACCGTCGATGAGAAGTCCTTCCTCAAGTATCAGAACAGCCTCGGCATCGGCATGGGCCAAACCCAGCAGGGCAAGGGCGTGCCGATCATGATATCCCTCTCCGGCGAGGCGAAGCCGACCCGCAAGGGCACCCTCGACTTCGTCGACAACCGCGTCGACAACGCCACCGGCACGATCCTGCTGCGCGCCACCGTCCCGAACGCCGACCAGTACATCAAGCCCGGCCTGTTCGGCATCGTTTCGATGCCCGCCACCAAGCCGTTCCAGGGCGTGATGATTCCCGACGAGGCGGTGGCCGCCAACCAGGACAAGCGCATCGTCTACGTGCTCGGGCCCGACAACGTGATCCAGCAGAAGGACGTGGTGCTGGGTCCGAAGGTCGACGGCTACCGGGTGATCCGCAGCGGCCTCAAGGGCGACGAGACCCTGGTGGTCAACGGCATCGCCCGCGTCCGCCCGGGGGCCAAGGTGACCCCGGAGACGGTCGAGCTGCCCCCGAGCAAGACGTGAGCCCGATCGGCTCGACACGATTGCATGCGCGCGCGCCGCGCCGCGTGCGCCGCACCGACGACGCAGGGCCCCGACCGGGTGACCGGCGGGCCTCAGAGGTTTGACCGATGCGTTTCGCCCATTTCTTCGTCGATAGGCCGATCTTCGCGTCGGTCACGTCGATCGTCTTCCTGATCCTCGGCTTCGTCGCCTACGAGAGCCTTCCGGTCTCGCAATACCCCGAGATCGTGCCGCCGACCGTGACGGTGCGTGCCTCCTATCCGGGCGCCAACGCCGAGACCGTCGCCGCCACGATCGCGACGCCGATCGAGCAGGAGGTCAACGGCGTCGACAACATGCTGTACATGACGTCGTTGTCGACCAACGACGGCAACATGCTGCTGACCGTGACCTTCAAGGTCGGCACCAACCTCGATATCGCCAACGTGCTGGTGCAGAACCGGCTTTCGGTGGCCCAGCCGCGCCTGCCGCCGGACGTGCGCAACCTCGGCGTTACCGTGCGCAAGGCCTCGCCCGACCTGATGCTGGTTGTGCACCTGCTCTCGCCGAACAAGACCTACGACCAGAATTACCTCGCCAACTACATCTACCTGAACATCCGCGACGAGCTGCTGCGCCTCGACGGCGTCGGCGACATCACGGTGTTTGGCGGCAACGAGTATGCCGAGCGGATCTGGGTCGATCCGAACAAGCTCGCCGCCTACGGCCTCTCGGTCACCGACGTCACCACGGCCCTGCAGGAGCAGAACGTCCAGGTGGCTGCCGGCCAGCTCAACGGTCCGCCCGCGGCCAAGGGCGAGGCGTTCCAGCTCGTCGTCCAGTCGCAGGCCCGCTTCAAGACGCCGGAACAGTTCGCCGAGGTGATCATCAAGGCCCAGGACGGACGCCTTGTCCGGGTCAAGGACATCGCCCGCGTCGAGATGGGCCAGAAGGACTACACGACCAACTCCTACCTGAACGACACGCCCGCGGTGGGCATCGGCGCCTTCCAGCGGCCGGGCACCAACGCCCTCGAGGCGGCGACCTCGGTCAAGCAGGTGATGGAGACGGTCAAGAAGAACTTCCCGCCGGATGTCGAGTACCGCATCGCCTACAACCCGACCGAGTTCATCGAGGAGTCGATCCAGGAGGTCTACAAGACCCTGTTCGAGGCGGTCGGCCTCGTGGTCATCGTGGTGCTGGTGTTCCTGCAGAGCTGGCGGACGGCCCTGATCCCGGTGATCGCGATCCCGGTGTCGCTGATCGGCACCTTCGCGGCGATGGCGGCCTTCGGCTTCTCGCTCAACAACCTGACCCTGTTCGGGCTGGTGCTCGCCATCGGCATCGTGGTCGACGACGCCATCGTGGTGGTGGAGAACGTCGAGCGCAACATGGCCGAGGGACTCTCGGCCGGCGATGCCGCGCACAAGACCATGGACGAGGTCGGCGGCGCGGTCATCGCCATCGCTCTGGTGCTTGCCGCGGTGTTCGTGCCGACCGCGTTCATCCCGGGCATCTCGGGCCAGTTCTACAAGCAGTTCGCGCTCACGATCGCGGCCTCGACCCTGATCTCCGCGTTCAACTCGCTCACCCTGTCCCCGGCTTTGTGCAAGCTGCTGCTCGTGCCGCACCATGCGCGCAAGGAGCCGAAGTTCTTCCTGACCCGGTTCGTGAACTGGCTCGCCAACGGCTTCAACCGCGCCTTCGACGCCACGTCGAACGCCTACGGCCGCACGATCCGAGTCCTGACCGGCGGGTTCGTCGGGTTGGCGGCGATGCTGCTGGTCTATGCCGCGGTGATCGCCGGCACCCTGCACCTAGCCCAGACGACGCCAACGGGGTTCATTCCGGACCAGGACCAGGGCTATCTGATCGGTGTCGTTCAGCTGCCTTCCGGCTCCTCGCTCGATCGCACCACCGACGTGATCCTGCGGGCCGCCAAGCAGGCCAGGACGGTGCCGGGTGTCGCCAACGCTGTGATCATCGCGGGCTTCGACGGAGCGACCTTCACCAACACCACCAATGCCGGCGTGATGTTCCTCACCCTTACGGGGGCGAAGGAACGCGCCGGTCAGGGGCGCAGCGCCGGGGTGATCACCGGCGAGGTGCTCAAGGCGACCTCCGACATCCAGGAAGCCCGCGTCATCGTGATCCCGCCCCCGCCGGTGCGCGGTCTCGGCAACGGCGGCGGCTTCAAGATGCAGATCGAGAGCCGCCAATCCTCGGAGATCGGTCCGCTGATGGCCGCCGCCGGCGAAGTGATCGGCCAGGCGAACCAGAGCGCGGATGTGCAGCGCGTGTTCACGACCTTCGACAACGCGACGCCGCAGCTCTTCCTCGACATCGACCGCACCATCGCGCGGATGCTGAACGTACCGCTCGCCAACGTGTTCTCGTCGGTCCAGGCGGATCTCGGCGGCACCTACGTGAACGACTTCAACACCCTGGGCCGCATCTACCAGGTGCGCCTGCAGGGCGATGCCGCCTTCCGCTCCTCGATCCAGGACATCTCGCAGATCAAGGTGCGCTCCTCCACGGGCGCACTGGTGCCGATGGGCACGCTCGCTTCGGTGCGCGACGTGACCGGCCCACAGATCGTTCAGCGGTTCAACCTCTACTACTCGGTCCCCATCCAGGGCGTGGCCAAGCCCGGCGTCTCGACGGGACAGGCCCTGACCGCCATGGAGGAGATCGCCAAAAAGGTGCTGCCCGACGGCTACGCCTACGATTGGACCGAGATCGCCTTCCAGCAAAAGGCCGCGAGCGGCACCGCCGGCGCCGTCTTCGCCCTGGGCGTGTTGCTGGTCTTCCTGGTGCTGGCCGCGCAGTACGAATCCTGGGCGCTGCCGCTGGCGATCCTGCTGGTGGTGCCCACCGGCGTGCTCGCGGCGCTCGCCGGCGTGCAGTTCCGGGGACAGGACAACAACATCCTGACCCAGATCGGCTTGATCGTGCTGATCGGCTTGGCTGCCAAGAACGCGATCCTGATCGTCGAGTTCGCGCACGATATCGAGCAGCGCGAGCACCGGGGCCCGGTCGATGCGGCGGTGGAAGCCTGCCGGTTGCGCCTGCGCCCGATCCTGATGACCGCCTTCGCCTTCATCCTCGGCACCCTGCCGCTGGTGATCGCCACCGGCCCCGGTGCCGAGATGCGCCAGGCGCTGGGCACCGCGGTGTTCTTCGGGATGATCGGCGCGACCTTCTTCGGCCTGTTCCTCACGCCGGTCTTCTACGTGGTGATCCGCCACTTCTCGCTCTGGCTCGGCCGCCTGCGCGGAAAGTCATCGCATGGCGACCATGGCGGGGCGGCCCCGGCCCACGGCTGAGGCGGGACGCCGTTCTGCCGGCGACCGAAAGATCGTGCCCTCTCGAAGCCGCGCCCGACCCTGACCGGTCCGGCGCGGCTTTGTTTTACGAAGGCCTGCCGTCTTCGGTGTAGAAGCCTGCCATGCACGTCCTCGGCCGCCTGCTCCTCGGAGCCTTCGCCCTCCTGCTCGCCGTCCCGGCCGGCGCCGCGATCCTCGTGCTCGCGCTCCTCGTCGACCCGACGGCCAATGCCTGGCTCACCGGCGGGGCGCTCGCGGGCGTGGACATGGCCCTGTCCGATCTCTCGGCCGGGCTCCCGCCGGAAGGGCTGGCCCTCCTGATCGCCGGCCTCGCGCAGGCCCTGTTCGTCCTGCTGTTCGTGCCGCCAGCCCTGGTCGGGTTCGCCGGGGAGATCTTCGCGCGCCGCGGCTTCCTCTGGTACGGCGCCGGGGGCGGCCTGCTGACTGCCGCCCTGCCCTGGCTGGCGCGCGGTGCCGTCCGTTCTGAGGCGACGGGCACCGCTCCGGGCCTTTTCGCCGCCGAGGCGCGCCTGACGCTGATCCTGTTCGTGGTCGGCGCCAGCGCCAGCCTGATCTACTGGATGGTCGCGGGACGCAGTGCCGGGTTCGCGCGGCCCATACGGCATACCGGGGGCGCATGAACGTTTGGTCCGGTGTCGGACCGTCCGCGCTTGGCCGCGGGCGCCTCTGCGCGCTAGAGGAAGACCGCCACGAAGCGGATTCCGATGCTCGCCCTGCGCTCCCTCGCTTTCAACGTCTGCTTCTACGCCATGACCACGCTGCTGGCGCTCGGCGGCTTGCCCACGCTGGTCTCCCGCCGCGCGGTGCTGCAGCTGGCCCGGCTCTGGGGACGCCTGACCCTGTGGCTGCTGCGCAGGGTCGCCGGCATGCAGGTCGAGTTCCGCGGCCTGGAGAACATCCCGAAGGGGCCGCTGCTGGTGGCGGCCAAGCACCAATCGGCTCTGGAGACCCTGGCGCTCTGTACGGTTTTTCCGGAATTCGCCTACATCCTGAAACGTGAGTTGCTGCTCATCCCGCTGATCGGGTGGTACCTATCCCGCAGCGGCATGGTGGCGATCGACCGGTCCAAGGGTGCCCGGGCGATGAGCCTGATGAACGCGGCGGCGGCCGACGCCATCCGGGAGGGCCGCCAGCTCATCATCTTCCCCGAAGGCACCCGCCGTGCAGTGGGCGCGCCGCCCGCCTATAAGCAGGGTCTGTCACACCTCTACACCGCCTTGAAGGTGCCGTGCCTGCCGGTGGCGCTGAATACGGGACAGTTCTGGGCGCGCAACAGCCTCATGCGCCGGCCGGGTACGGCCGTGATCCACTTCCTGGAGCCGATCCCCCCGGGCATGGGCCGCCAGGAATTCCAGGCGCTGGCCCAGGAACGTCTGGAGGTGGCGTCCAACGCCCTGCTGGCCGAAAACCCGAAGGCGGTTGCCGCCGAGGCGGGTGGGGCGTCGGCCAAGGAGGCTCCGGCCGGGGCGGCTCAGCGCCGCTGATGCATTGCCGGGCGTCGGAGCGTTTTTGCCAGCGCCAGCATGACGATGGGCCGGTTCGCAGCTTGTGGATAACTCCCGCGATCACCACATCCTTCCTCAGGAACATTGCGCTTGACGCCTGTGGATATCGCGCGGTAGGTTGGAACAAATGGCGAACAGAAGAGCCCTGTCCTGGTCGGCCGCGCTTCGCGACCTGAAGGACGATCGCACGCGGAGACAGGATGTGCGTGAAGAACGCCTCAAGACCACCGCTGGCCTGCGCGGCACGCCGGCCCTCCCGCTCTCGGCTTGGCGCGGGCGCTCGGGACGGCGCTACGTGGTCGGGGTCCATCCGGCCGGCGCCTTCGATCTCGAGGAGATGGCGGAGGCCGTGGTGATCGCCGTGCGCCGTGACGACACCGGCATCGCTGAGATGGTTTCGGTGGCGACCTCGAACGAGAGCCCGCGCGACCATCTCCGGCGGACCTGGCTCGACCGCGTGCGAACCCGCGGCGCCACCGAGCTGCACGTGCATCGCCTGGCCGACGATGCGGCAGAACGGGTGGCGATCGTCAACGACCTGCAGCTCGATACGATCGAGCCGGCCCAGGCCTGACCGGGAAATCGCGTCTGGAGGGGCGGATCCGTCCGCCCCACCGTCGACCGACTCCGGCACCGCCCCAGTTTCGCCCGGTGCATGGCCTCAAGGCGAGGGCTGTAACGCCCAAGCCGGGGCTGATGACGGGGAGCGGAGTGCATGGATCAGGATCGGACGCAGCCGGGCCGTGATGGGCAGGCCTCGCTGGCGCAGACGGTGCGGCGGTTCCGGCTCGGGCTGTTCCTTCCCTATATCCTGCTCGCCTTGCTCGTGGTCGCTTGGTCGATCGCCTGGTTCTGGATCCGGGGCCGCGCCGGCACCGAGATCGATGGCTGGATCGCTCGCGAGGCAGCTGCGGGCCGCAACTGGGCCTGTGCCGACCGGTCGCTCACCGGCTATCCGTTCCGGATCGAGCTGCGCTGCAGCGCCGTCACCCTCGAACGGTCCGACGGCCGCTTCCGCCTCGGCCCCTCCACCGCGGTGGCGCAGATCTACCAGCCGCGCCTGGTATTGTTCGAGAGCGCCGGCCCGTTCCATGTCGAGCAGGGCGCGCTGACCGGTGATGCGTCCTGGGGCAAGCTCCAGGGCAGCGTCCACGGGGCGTCGGACGGTTTCACCCGCGCCTCGCTGGTGGTGGACGGCCCGAACGTCACCGTGACCGGCGCCGATCCGGGTCCGATCGCGGTCGCGGGCCAGCATCTGGAGCTGCATGCGCGGCCGACCCCGGGCCGGTACGAATCGGAGGGCGCAATCGATGTGAGCCTGCAGCTGGCTCAGGCCGCCGTGCCGCAGCTCGACGCGCTCACCGGCAATCCTGCCCCCGCCGACCTGTCCCTCGACGCGACGCTCACCCAGGCTACCGTCCTGCGGACCGGGCCGGTACCGCGGGAGCTCGAGCGCTGGCGCCAGGCGGGCGGAACGCTCGATCTCACGGCGCTGTCGCTGGCCAAGGGCGCACAGCGCGTCCAGGCCAAGGGCACGCTCGCTCTGGACGATGCTCATCGCCCGGTCGGGCAGCTCGATCTGCGGGCGGCCGGGGTGGATGCTCTGATCGGCAGCGTCGTGGGTCAGCGCTTCGGATCGGAGAAGGGGGCGCTCATCGGCCAGCTGGTCGGCGGCCTGCTGGGGTTGGGCCGGCAGCCTGGGCCGGACGCGCCGGCGGACACGGCGCCGCTCAAGCCCTTGCCGCCGCTGAAGTTCGTCAACGGGCGGATCGTGTTCAGCGGCTTCCCGATCCCGAACCTCTACCTGCCGGTCCTGTACTAGATCGGCTACAAGGGTCCCATGTCAGCCCCGACCCTTTCGGCCCGCGTCAAGATCTGCGGGCTCAGCACGCCGGAAACCGTCGACGCGGCGCTGACGGCTGGCGCCGACTGGATCGGGCTCGTTCACTTTCTTCGAAGTCCCCGCCACGTAACCTTCGAACAGGCTTCGAAGCTGGCAGCGCGGGCTCGCGGACGAGCCGAACGCGTCGTCCTTCTCGTCGATCCGGACGATGCCCTTGTGCGCGCGGCGGTCGAGGCTGTGGATCCGGACCTGATCCAGCTGCACGGACGCGAGTGCCCGGAGCGGGTGGCGGCGATCCGTGCGCTCGCCGGACGGCCGGTGATGAAGGCGATCGGCGTCGCGACCCGGGCCGATCTCGAATCGATCCCGGCCTACGACGCGGTGGCTGACCGAATCCTGCTCGATGCCAAGCCGCCGGCCGGCGGCGGGCTCCCCGGGGGGAATGGCCATCGATTCGATTGGGCGATCCTGGCCGATGCCGTCCTGCCCGCCGGGACCATGCTGTCGGGCGGATTGGACGCCGGCAACGTCGGTGGGGCCTTGATCCGCACCGGGCTCGGCGCCGTGGACGTGTCGTCGGGGGTCGAATCGGCGCCCGGCCTCAAGGATCCGGAGAAGATCGCGGCCTTCGTGGCGGCCGTGCAGGCCGCACGCTGACTGCGTCTGCTCAGCGCGGCGCCGGCAAGGCGGTGCGGCCGGTATTGGGCACCGTGTAGGCGGTGCCCTGCGTCTCGCTCTCCGGGGCGTAGGCGCGCAGACGATTGGCCTCACGCTCGTAGCGGGTCGCCTCCCGGCGATGGTAGCGGACATTCGCCCGGGTCTTGCCCTGGCCCAGCCAGGTGAAGACGCCGCCGACCACGATGCCGAGCGCCACCGCGCCGAACAGGATCGCGTAGAGCGGCAGGTTCACGCTGAACACCGGCGCATCCGCGTTGAACGGGTCGAAGGACAGCGGGACCGGTGCCCGGTTGGCGACCGCCAGCAGGATCACCAGGGCGGCGATCGGCAGCAGCACGAGGCTTTTCAGGAAACGGATCATCGCACTCACAGACCTCTTCCTACTCGGCCGCCGACGCGCTCTCGCCGATGCCCGCGGCATTGAGGCGCTGGCGCATCTCCTTCCCGGTCTTGAACACGGGAATCGCCTTCTCGGACACGGCAACGGCCGCGCCTGTGCGTGGGTTGCGTCCCTTCCGCGCTTCTCGGCGCTTCACCGAGAAGGCGCCGAAACCGCGCAGCTCCACCCGGTCGCCCCGGGCCAGCGCATCCGAGATGGTGTCGAGGATCGCGTTGACCAGGATTTCGACGTCGCGCTGGTAGAGATGCGGGTTCTGCTCGGCGATCTTGAGGACGAGCTCCGACTTGATCATGGCGTCTGGTCTTCTCGGGGGATCGGGGCGGGCGACTGGAGCTGCCGTCTCCGGCGGGGCGCTCAGGGCTCCGGGCGCCAGAGAACGAGCAGGCCGCCATTCGCGGTCTCGGCCTGGGTGCCGACGGTCCGCAACCGCCCGGCGAGCCCATCGAAGCCCAGCAGGTCCGCGCCGACGCCGGCGGCCGACCAGAGCGAGAAATCGCCCTCCTTGCTGGGCTTCCAGTCCTTGATCGGCAGGTCCTTGGCGACGCCCCGGTTCGCCTCCAGCCACGCCACGGCCTGGCGCTCGCCGCCCAGCTCGTCCACCAGCTTCAGGGGCACGCTCTGGCGGCCGCTGAACACCCGCCCATCGGAGACGACGGCGAGCTGGCCGGGATCCATGCCTCGACGCTCGGCGACCAGGCCCTTGAACCACGCATAGGTGTCTCCGACCACGGCCGCGAGGGCGGCGCGCGCCTCCGGGGTGGTGGGCGTGAAGCCCGAGGGCTCGGCCTTGAGCGGCGAGGATTTCACCGGCTCGACCTTCACGCCGACCTTGTCGAGGAGGCCCGAGAGGTCGGGGTACTGGAACAGCACGCCGATCGAGCCAACCAGGCTGGTCTCGCGGGCGACGATGTGGTCGGCCGCGATGGCGGTGATGTAGGCGCCCGAGGCCGCGGTGCCGTCCACGAAGGCCACGATCGGCTTCTTGGCGGCCAGCGCCCGCAGGTTGCGGAAGATCTCTTCGGAACCGGTGGTGGTGCCGCCCGGCGAGTTGATCGAGATGACCACGCCCTTCACGGCGTCGGAGTCGCCGACCCGCTTCATCAGCTTGGCGGTCGATTCGCTGCCGGCGATGAAGCCCGAGACGGAGATGCGGGCGATCTGCGGGCCGACCGCGAAGGCGCCGTCGGCGCCGGCCCGGACCCGGTAGCCCAGCGCGCCCACCGCCACGATCAGGCCGCCGATCCCGAGCACCCGCCACAGGGACAGCCTGCGGCGCAGGCGCCGGCGGTCGATCAGCAGTTCGGCGTCGGCTGCCATGCGGTCGCTTCCCTTCGCCTCCCCGGATCGCCCCCGTGACGGGGTGCGGGGGCGAGGCCCCGCGCCGGGCAAGTCCTTGGTTTCCTTTACCTCGCGCGGCCGGAGCCGCCCGAGGCCGGTGTTCTAGAGCATTTTCCGCGAGCCTGGATATGGGCCGCGCGAAGAAAATGCGGCCCCCCCGGGCAAACCCTCAAGCCGGACCGTGTTCGGCCGCGTCGTGCCAGGACGATCCGGCCGGTTCGGAGGGACGGACCTCTCCGGCGGCGGTGGTCCTGAGCGATCCCGCGCCGGTCGCCGGCCGCCGCGTCGGGATCGCTCATGAAGCGCCGCGCGCGAACAGGGCGACGACGCTGAGGGGCGTGCCAACGCCGAAGAACCGCGCGAGATTCGCCGCGGCGGCGGTGGCGACCGCGGTGCTGCGGGGAAACAGGTCTCGCTCGTAGGTGGTGAGCGCGGCGTCGCGATCCTCGGGCGTCGCGACCAGGGCCCGGGCGAGTTCCGCCCCGTCGGTCAGGGCGAGGTTCGCCCCCGCGCCCGAGAACGGCGACATGAGGTGCGCGGCATCGCCGAGAAGCGTGACGCCGGGGACGGGCTCCCAGCGATGGTCGGCCGGCAGCGCGTGGATGAGCCGCAGGATCGGGGCCGTGTCGCTGTGCCCGACGAGGGCAGTGAGATGCGGCGCCCAGCCCGCGAATTGCTCCGCGATGCGGGCGAGGGTCCCGCCCGCATCCCGGACGTCGAGAGCGGCGAGCCAGTCTGCCGGCTTCCGCAGGGCTGCGTAGACGTGCAGCGTCCCATCGGCATATCGGTGCGCGAGGATACCTCGGCCCGGGGCGAGGGCCATCAGCGTGCCGGTGCCGATCGCCTCCGCGCTGTCCCGATGTCGCGCGGCCCCGTCGTGCAGGCGCGTCTCGACGAACGCGATGCCGGTATAGGCGGGATGCGCCCGCGTGAGCCGCGGGCGGACCTTGGACCAGGCGCCGTCCGCACCCACCAGCAGGTCGCACGTGACGGTCGCGCCGTCGGCGAAGGCGATCGCGTGGCGTCCGGCAGCGCGGGCGGTGACGGACACCACCGTGCGGCCCCAACGGATCGTTCCGGGCGGCAGCGAGGCGATCAGCATCGCTCGAAGGTCGCCGCGACCGATCTCCGGGCGGCGGCCCAGGGGATTGCCGGGGCTGTCGAACAGGATGGCGCCATCCGCACCGACGATGCGCTTCGCGTCCTCTCCGGGGCGGACGCGGGCGAGGAAGCCCTCGAACAGCCCGGCGGCCTTCAGCGCGGCCTGACCGGTGCCCTCATGAAGGTCGAGCAGACCACCCTGGGCCCGCGCCTCCGCGGACGGTTCGGCTTCGTAGATCGTGGCTGCGATGCCGTGGAGATGGAGGATACGGGCCAGCACGAGACCGCCGAGGCCCGCGCCGATGATGGCAATCGCCTGTCGCATGGGTGCGCTCCTGCGACCGCAGGTTCACAGCGCCCCGGGCGTTGCTGGCTGCGGCGCCCGACAGGGTCGGGCTGCTGTTCCGGAGACGCTGGCCGAGCAGCGTGACTTCCGCGATCGGCCTGTGTGCGACGGCCCGAAACCGGGCCGCGGTTTTTCGCGACAATCGTCAGCGTACCGCGCGGTCCCGGGTCGGACAACCGGCTCCGGTCCGCGCAAGGTCAACCCCTCTGCCCGCATCCGCCCCGTGGTGCGCCCCGCTTCGACAAGGCACAAAAGAAAACCCGCGCGGGACAGGTGTCCCGCGCGGGTTTTCTGATCGATTCGAAGCCGCCGCCCGGTCGAGCCGGGCGGCGAGGTGCGGAACGTCTTAATCTTCGTCGGTGCGCTTCTTGTTGAAGGCCGCGCCGAGGATGTCACCCAGCGAGGCGCCGGAATCGGCGGAGCCGAACTGGGCCATCGCCTCCTTCTCCTCGGCCACTTCCAGGGCCTTGATCGAGACCTGGACGCGGTGGGCCTTGCGGTCGAACTGCACGACCCGGGCATCGAACTTCTCGCCGGCGGCGAAACGCTCGGGGCGCTGGTCGCCGCGGTCGCGGGCGAGTTCGGCGCGGCGGACGAAGGTGGTCATATCGGTGTCGACGATCTTCACCTCGACACCCGAATCCTTCACTTCGACGACTTCGCAGGTAACGATCTGACCCTTCTTGATCTCGCCGGCCTCGGCGAAGGGGTCACCGCCGAGCTGCTTCACGCCCAGCGAGATCCGCTCCTTCTCGACGTCGACGTCGAGAACCTGGGCGCGGACCATGTCGCCCTTCTTGAACTCCTCGATGACCTGCTCGCCGGGACGGTTCCAGTCGAGATCCGACAGGTGGACCATGCCGTCGACATCGCCCTCGAGGCCGATGAACAGGCCGAACTCGGTCTTGTTCTTGACCTCGCCCTCGACCTCGGAACCGACCGGGTGCTTCTCGGAGAAGGCCTCCCAGGGGTTCTGTAGGGTCTGCTTGAGGCCCAGCGAGATGCGGCGCTTGACCGGATCGACTTCCAGGATCTGCACCTCGACCTCCTGGGAGGTGGAGACGATCTTGCCCGGATGGACGTTCTTCTTGGTCCAGCTCATCTCGGAGACGTGGATCAGGCCCTCGATGCCCGGCTCCAGCTCCACGAAGGCGCCGTAATCGGTGATGTTGGTCACGCGGCCCTTGAGCTTGGCGCCCTCCGGGTAGCGGGCGGCGATGCCCTCCCACGGATCGGCGAGCAGCTGCTTGATGCCGAGCGAGATGCGGTGCGTCTCGTGGTTGATCTTGATGATCTTGACCTTGACCGTCTGGCCGATGGTGACGACCTCGGACGGATGGTTCACGCGGCGCCACGCCATGTCGGTGACGTGCAGCAGGCCGTCGATACCGCCGAGATCGACGAAGGCGCCGTACTCGGTGATGTTCTTGACGACGCCGTCGATGACCTGACCCTCTTCGAGGTTGGCCACCAGCTCAGAGCGCTGCTCGGCGCGGCTCTCCTCGAGCACGGTCCGGCGCGACACGACGATGTTGCCGCGGCGGCGATCCATCTTGAGGATCTGGAACGGCTGCGGGGTGCCGAGCAGCGGGGTGACGTCGCGGACCGGGCGGATATCGACCTGCGAGCGCGGCAGGAACGCCACGGCGCCGTCGAGATCGACGGTGTAGCCGCCCTTGACCTGGTTGAAGATCGTGCCGGTGACGCGGTCGTTGTTCTCGAACGACTTCTCGAGCTTGACCCAGCTCTCCTCGCGGCGCGCCTTGTCGCGCGAGATCACGGCTTCGCCGAGCGCGTTCTCGATCCGGTCGACGTAAACTTCGACCTCGTCGCCGACCTTCAGCTCGCCTTCGCGGCCCGGGCCGGTGAATTCTTTCAGTGCGACACGGCCTTCCGTCTTGGCGCCGATGTCGATGACGGCCACGTCCTTCTCGATCGCGACGACGCGACCCTTGACGACGGACCCTTCGGTGATCTCGTGTTCGAGGAAGCTTTCCTCGAGGAGGGCGGCGAAATCATCGCGGCTCGGGCCACGCCCCAGAGCGGTACCTGCGGACATTCTCTCTCCTGAACGGCCTCCAGCGGAGGCCCTTTGCGTCGGCGGCTCGCGTTGCACACACCCCCGGTTCGCCGCGGCCGCTCCCGAAACCTTGAGGGAGAGGCGGCCGGTCCCGCGGGATCCGGCTTGCCGACGCGTCGATACGGATGACGAGGGCGATCCAGCCGGCGACGCGGCGGCGCCAAAATGAGCGCGCGCGAGCGGAATCCGGGAGGACGCGCGCTGCATACAGCATCGGCTGTACGACTTCAACCGAGCGGGTTTCCCGGCGTCGGACGCTGTTTGATGGGGCTGTCCTATCAGGATGGGCTGGCTTGGCCGGCTGCCGATACGGTGTTCGACCGGGCGCTCAGAAGGCCCCCTAACCGCGCCGTCGCGACGCGGGCGAAAATACCCGTCGCTGGATGTGGCGCGGGTCCTCTCGCCCGTGCGGACTACGACGTTCACACAACGGCTCAAGGAAAGCGCGACGCGCGCTCCTTCTCCTTCAGGGAGGAGGTGGGGGTGGGGGGGGCTCGGAAGGCACCGTAGCGCCTCATCCGGCACCGCTCCCCCCAAAAAAAACCCTGACCCGTCTGCGCAAGGGGTAGGAGAAAGCATTGTATTTTAAATGCTTGTCGTTGGACGCAAGTGATGTTTGACCCCGTTAGCCCGCACGGGAGAGGAAGCGCGTCACGGCCTGCACAAACCGAGGTGCGAACGCCTTGGCCCGCTCGGCCTCGTTCGCTAGCGGGGATTGGACCGCTTGCCTCAGGCGGGGAGGGCGAGCGCCATTGGTCGGCCGCAGAAGCCAAGATACGCCTCCAACACCGGCAAAATCTGCCGCGCGGCCGATCCTGCCGGCCCGATCCCGATTTCGGACCTTGAAATCATTGGTAAAATTCTGGACCGCGCCGTGCTTGCTCCCGCAGAAGGACTTCGCGAGGACGTATCATGTCGGTCGGTTCGGTCACGAGCAGCAGCCTCCAGCGGGACCTGATCAGCGCCCTGCGGCAGACGCGGTCGGCCTCCGCGCCTCAGACCGACGCGAACGCGTTCGCAGCAGCGAGCCAGGGGGCGAGCGCATCGACCGGCACGGCGAAAGCCTCCGGCAGCACCGCCTCCGGCCCGGCCCTGTCGAGCGACCTGATGGCCTCGCTGCTGCAGGTGCAGTCCGATTACAGCCAGATCAGCGCCCAGGGCGGCTTTGCCCCACCCAGCAGCGCGTCGAGCATCACCGAGCAATCCAGCGCCGATCCCGGCGCGGAGGACGGCCAGGACGCGCAGAATGCCGCGCCGGTCCACCACCATCGCGGTTCGCACGTTCGTCCGGTGGGAACCGATACCGCGAACGCCACGGGCGCGACCCCGACCACCGGCGACGGCACGGCGGCCGCTTCGACCTCCGGCACCGCGGCCGGCGCGACGAACCCATTCAGCGGGATCGAGGACGGCCTGCAATCGTTGCTTCAGCAGGTCACGAAGGCGATCGCCGCCTACGCGACCACCGGACCGGTCGGCCTGGCCGCCACAGCGCTGACGGCCACGTCGAAAACCTGATCGCACTGATCGGAGATCGCCATGCCTCTCACCGTTCCGGTCATCCTCGGCAGCGTCCGCTCGGACCGCATCGGCCTCCGGGCGGCGCGGTTCCTGATCGCCCGGCTCGAGGCGCGCGGCCACGTCGCCCCGCTGGTCGATCCGGCCGAGCTCGGCGTCCCGCTCCTCGACCGCATGTACAAGGAATACCCGGCCGGCACCGCCCCGGAGCCGCTGGAGCGCCTCGCCCAGCTCTACCGCGGTGCCGATGCCTTCTTGGTGGTCTCGGCCGAGTACAATCACGGCGTTCCGCCGGCTTTGTCGAACACACTCGACCACTTCCTGGAGGAGTATTACTGGCGGCCCTCGGCGATCTGCTGCTACTCGGCCGGACAGTTCGGCGGCGTCCGCGCGGCGATGCCGCTCCGGGCGATGCTCGCCGAACTCGGCATGCCCAGCATCCCCTCGCTCCTGCCGATCCCGCGCCTCCAGAAGGTGCTGGACGAGGCCGGTACGCCGACGGACGCCTGGATCGACACGGCGACCGCCAAGTTCCTGGACGAGTTGGCTTGGTACGCCGAGGCCCTGCGCGCGCGGCGGCAGGCCGGGACACCGTACTGACGGCTGTCCGACGGGTCCGTCCCGCGCGCGACCGTCCTGGCGCACGGCGAAGCGATCCACGCGCCCAAAACGCCTGGGGATCGCGCGCCGAAAGCCACAGTCATCCGGTCCACGCCGCGTTCGCGTGGTTGTGAGGAAGCGGCGAATATCCACCTTCCATTTGAATCCGCTGCGGCCGACACGCCTCGATGCCGGCGCGATTCCAGTCAAACGATCCACAAACAGGGCAAACAGCCCGTTAAATCTTGAATGTTATTGGTAAAAATCCAAGTCACACCAAAGATCAGCAACGATCCGAGCCCTCGGGCAACACCCTGCGGATCGAGAAACAGTATTGCGCTGTTGCAAAAAGGTGGCTGCGGGGTCCGGGGAAGTATGAGATCTTCCCTGCGTTCCCAGTCGCGGACCCAATCTGATGAAACTCGACGAGAGGGCGCTCCTTCAGGAGCGCGTGCGCACGCTTGTCCTGCGTCATGCCCTCGAGGCGGCGCTCGAGCGTCTGGCGGCGGCCACCCGGGAGACCGGCAAGGAGGCCGCAGCGGAGTTCCAGAGCCTGGAGCAATCCCTGCTCTCGGCCGCCCGCAGCATCGCGGATCGCGCCTCGAGCCAGAAGCTGGCGGTGCTGGTGGCGGTGGAGGATGCGAGCACGACGCTCCGGAGCGCCTTCGGCAATGCCCATAGCCGCCTCGACGCGATCCAGACGGAGCCGCTCTCGGCTGCCGCGCCCCTGAACGCGGCGGCGGCATAGGGGAGGCGGGGCCGGCTCCGACGCGGGCGGCGCAGTCCGGTCGCCCCAGCGGGCTCAACGCTTCACAGGTCGCGTATCAGGCTTCAGCACGGACAACCACGCGCGTTTGCCCCCCCCCCTGCGAAGAGGGGCGAGCGGTGGGGGCGGTCCGGGATGGGGCGCAATGGTGCCTCCTGAACCACCCCCACGCCCCGCTTCTCCCGACGAGGGGGAGGAGCGCGCGTGGCGATGTTCTATGTCACGCGGCCTGCGGGGGATGAAGGCTCGTCGCGCCCCCCGAAAACGCCTGCGCCCCGAACCCGTGGCGCAAGACCTTAACCGTAGAACCTCACTGCTTGGACCGGTTGATAATGGCCCACAGCGCTTGGGCCACGGGCTCGGTCACGGTGCGCCGGTACTTGCGGTGGACGAGTTGGCCGTTGTGGAACACGTCCTGCTCGACATAGAGCCGGTCGCCGTCCCACCGGACGATGTTGTCGGATTCGATGGTCTCCTCGACGCCGAGCTCCCCCCGCAGGATCGAGTTGCCAGTCTGGGTCAGCATACGCGCGTCCTCGTTCACGCTGTTGGTTCGGCGAGGGAAGCACCGTCGCGGCGTGCGCGGCGAGACTTCCGCAGAAGGACCACCATAGGAGCGTGCACCGGCGGGCGCCAGCGACGCCGCGGACGCAATCGGAGGTCCGTAACCCGGATGGATCGAAGCGTCAGGCCCGTGCGCGTCGAGAGCCGTGGGCATCGGTAAGCCGGCTTAACGTGACCCATGTGCGCTTCAACACGCCGCATCCCGCGCTGCAATGCGATGCTCTGTTCACGCTGCAGGGCTGCACCCAGGTCATCGCCTGGATCGGCGACGCCGCGACGGAGGCGCTCATGTTCGCTCGCCCGTTCCGATACGTCGCCCCGGCGCTCGCGGCTCTCAGCCTGATCGCGCTGCGGCTCGCCAGCCCGTTCCTGGCGCCGGCGGCCTCACCCCCGCCGGGCGCCCCCGAGGACCGGCGGGTGGTCTTCCGGCATTTTCTCTAGAGTATCATCCCAAACGGCGGTCGCCCGCGTTCGGAGGACGACCCCGCCTGCTCAGCCGCGCCGGCTGAGCACCGCGTTCGGCACCCGGCACACGGGCAGGGCCGACGGGCCGAGGACGATATCGCCCTGTTTCGGGTTGTTGACCGTGAACGGTGCGGTCTCCTGCGTGCCGAAGAAGCCGCGGCCGAGCTGCGAGGCGAAGAACTCGTCGCTTCCGAACCGGATGAAGCAGCGGTCGAGCACGGCCTCATAATCGAAGCTGGCCTGGGTGACGGGGCCGGCACCGGAGCCCGGAAGCCCGCAATAGGCCGAGATGGCGATCTGGCCAGGCCGCGACAGCCGCACCGGCAGGGACTGGCCCGGCAGCAGGGTCGCGGGCGGACCGCCGTCCTGGCGCGCGACCAGCACGTAGGTCGAGCGGTTGTAGATCCGGCGCAGGCAATCCGCGGACGCATCGGAGACGACCGCGATCGTCCCGGCAAGACCGAGCACGAGGCCGGCCAATCCGCATCCAATACGCTTCGTCACCGCACATCCTCCGCCGACCGGCCGATCCATCAGCAAAGCGGTCGGGCACGACTTGAACAGCGCCTGGCGCCGCCGCGCAAGGCGAACGCGGCAACAGACGTCGCGTTCGATGCGGCCGACGCGAAATCGAGGCGGTTCACCGGCGCTCGTAGAGCAGACGTGCCCGGATCGTGCCCGGGATGGCGCGGATCTCGGTGAGCAAAGCCTCGGCATCGGCATCGGTGGCGTCGGTCTCCAGCACCACGTAACCGACCTCGCCATCGGTCTGGTAGAACTGCGCCGCGATGTTGACGTGGCCGCGGGAGAACACGTCGTTCAGCCGCCCGAGCATGCCCGGCAGATTGCGCTGGACATGGATGAAGCGGGTGCCGGTCGGCCGGGCCGGCAGCTGGACCTGCGGGAAGTTCACGGCGCCCACCGTCGAGCCGATATCGGAATAGTCCACGAGCTTACGGGCGACCTCGGCGCCGATGCGCTCCTGGGCCTCTTCGGTCGAGCCGCCGATATGCGGCGTGAGGATCACGTTCTCGAGGCCCTGAAGCGGGCTCACGAAGGCTTCCGCATTGGAGCCGGGCTCCACCGGGAACACGTCGATGGCCGCGCCCTTGAGGTGGCCGTCGCGCAGGGCCGCGGCCAGCGCGTCGAGATCCACCACCGTACCGCGGGCGTTGTTGATCAGGAACGCGCCCGGCTTCATCGCCCGGATCTCGGCTGCGCCGATCATGTTGGCGGTGGCGTCGGTCTCAGGGACGTGCAGCGAGATCACGTCGCACTGGCCGAGCAGGTCGTGCAGGGTCTTGGTCGGCTCGGTGTTGCCGTGGCGGAGCTTGTCGGTGTGGTCGTAGAACAGCACCCGCATGCCCATCGCCTCGGCGAGCGTCGAGAGCTGCGTGCCGATATTGCCGTAGCCGACGATGCCGAGCGTCTTGCCGCGGACCTCCAGGGAGCCCGCCGCCGACTTGTCCCACCGGCCGGCATGGGCGCCCACCGAGCGCGGCACGATCCGGCGCAGCAGCATCACGATCTCGCCAATGGTCAGCTCCGCCACCGAGCGGGTGTTGGAGAACGGCGCGTTGAACACCGGGATGCCGCGATGGCGCGCCGCCTCCAGCTCGACCTGATTGGTGCCCACCGAGAAGCAGCCTACCGCCAGCAGCCGGTCCGCCGCCGCGAAGGCCGCCGCGTCGAGCTGCGTGCGCGAGCGGATGCCGAGCATGTGCACGCCCTGGAGCGCCTCGTGCAGGGCCTCCCGGTCCAGCGCCTTCGGCAGCCGGGTCAGGTTGGTGTAGCCGGCGGCCTGCATCAGCGCGACGGCGCTGTCGTTGATGCCTTCGAGCAGCAGGACCCGGATCTTGTCCTTGGGCAGGGAGAGCTTGTCGAGGGTCATGGGCGTCGTTCGTCCGGCGGCGGACCGGAGCCCGCACGCCAGCGCGCGGCCCGGCCCGCGGGTCTCTGATCGGCGGCAGCGATACGAGCCTGCCCTGTGCGACGCAACATGGCGCCGGGCACGGCAGGGCTGCGCGACGATCGCGCAGGGCCAGCAGCGCCGTGGGCCGGGAGGCACCAGCTGCCGCAAATTCGAGCAGGCCAACAGCCGACAACTGGCATACAGGGCGGAACCACTGCGCCGCCTGAGTATTTTAGGCCCCATTACTACATGCGCCCACCCGACAGCGCCGCTCGGTGCTGGCTTCGTCCACGGTTCCTCACGATGCACGTCCGCACCGGCTTCACCATCGCCTTCGACACCTTCGGCCCGACGCCGATGAACCTGCTGCTCAACGTGCGCCCCGAGCGCCGGAGCGACCTCGTCACCCCGGAGGTGATAACCTTCGATCCGCCGGTTGCAGCGCATCAGTCCGTCGACGCCTTCGGCAATGTCTGCACCCGGATCGTCGCCCCCGGCGGCCGGATCACCATGGCGGCCGATTTCACCATCGCCGATAGCGGGCTGCCGGACGCGCAGGCGCCCGAGGCGCGACAGATTCCGGTCCAGGACCTGCCGGACGACGTGCTGCCGTATCTGCTTGGCTCGCGCTACTGCGACACCGACAAGCTCTCGGGCATCGCCTGGTCGCTGTTCGGCGGAGCCCCGGAGGGCTGGGCGCGGGTGCAGGCGATCGTCGACTTCGCCCACAATCGCCTGCGGTTCGACTACCAGCAGGCCGACGCCACCCGCACGGCCTTCGAGGGCTACACCCAGCAGGTCGGCGTCTGCCGGGACTTCGCCCATCTCGCGATCACCCTGTGCCGCTGCATGAACATCCCGGCCCGCTACGCCACCGGCTATCTCGGCGATATCGGCGTGCCGAAGGACCCGGCGCCGATGGATTTCTCGGCGTGGTTCGAGGTCTATCTGGAAGGCCCCGAAGGCGGACGTTGGTACACGTTCGACGCCCGGCACAACCGGCCGCGGATTGCCCGGATCGTCATGGCCCGGGGCCGCGACGCCACCGACTGCGCCCTGACCACCAGTTTCGGGACCGCCTACTTGGTACGGTTCGACGTCCACACCGATGAGGTTGATGAAGAGCAGGCCGTTTTGGCCCGGGCTGCCTGATTGGGGGGATTGGAGCGGTCCCGCTTTTGCGGGCGAGAGTAGCGCAAGGGATATGCAGCCCTGCCGGTGACGCCTCCTTTCTCGGCCGCCGCCTGTGCCACCGTGATCCAGCGTAGGCGCTCCTTCTCCTCCATCGGCCGGTCGTGACGCGCCGACACCTTGCCCGGCGTTCGGCTCCAGGTCTGCGCGTCGAGCCGGCCCAGGACTGCTTCATCGGCGGCGTCCACCGCCACGACCGGATGCACGAAGAAGCCCGGCCGCACGCCGTCCCCGCCCGGACCCAGACCATATCGGCCGGGCGCCCTGGCAAAGCTCAGCGTGCTGGTATTCTGCACCGCCACCACACACCGGCCCCGGCACGCCTCCACCGCCCGGGTGCGCAATGCTTCCACGATCGTTGGTCCGTCGCTCTGCGGCGAGGTGAGGTAGCAGTGTACTGCCGCCGCCCCGGCATGGTCGCCGCCTGCGCAACTCAGAACCACGTTGCCGGTCTCGACAATCTGCTCAAACAGCCACGCGCCCCGCACCTGCGTCAGCACGTTCCCACCGCCGAACCCGTCCATCCGCCCCTCCCCGCCTGACGGAAAAACTGACAACGTTCCGACGCGGAAAGCGTAGCAAACCCTGGGTAGCCCGTAGCCACAAGGGGAGGAGAGCGTGTCCCGCCTTTTGCCGTGCGATGTGTGGACGTCGTAGCCCGAACCAGAGAGGGGATCCGCGGCGCACCCGGAGATGGATGAACCCGCCCACCTTAAGGAAAGCGGCCTCCTTGCGGCCTGCGATGTCCATGAAAGCACGGCTCCCACCGATCCTCATGCGATCCTTATAAGTTCGCCGCCCGCTCCGTCTCGAACCCTAACGCGGTTCCCGGCCACACTCCGGGTCGGCCGGGATCGGTCGCGGCCTCGCCGCGCCGCCCGCAGAACCGACGCGGATTCATCATGCTCGACCTCATCTTCATCGCCGCGGGGCTGGCTTTCTTCGCCCTGAGCGAGGGCTACGCCCTGCTCTGCGACCGCTTCTGAGGGGGCCGCCATGAGCCTCGACCTCACCCTCGGCGCCCTCACCACCCTCGGGCTGCTCGGCTACCTCACCTACGCCCTCGTCCGCCCCGAGCGGTTCTGAGCGGCCCGAACGGACTCCTCCCATGACCCTCAACGGCTGGATGCAGATCGCGCTATATTGCGCGGTCGTCTTGGCGCTGGTGAAGCCCCTCGGGCTCTATATGACGCGCGTGTTCAACGGCGAGCGCACCTGGCTCTCGCCGATCCTGGCGCCGGTGGAGCGCGGCTTCTACCGCGCCGCCGGCATCGACCCCCGCCAGGAGCAGCATTGGCTCGCCTATGCCGGCGGGGTGATCCTGTTCCACCTGCTCGGCTTCGCCCTGCTCTACGCGATCCTGCGGCTCCAGGCGCTCCTGCCGCTGAACCCGGCCGAGCCGGCCGCCGTGGCGCCGGACCTCGCCTTCAACACGGCCACGAGCTTCGTCACCAACACGAACTGGCAATCCTACGGCGGCGAGACCACGCTCTCGTATCTCGCCCAGATGGTGGGGCTGACGCACCAGAACTTCCTGTCGGCCGCCACCGGCATCGCCGTGGCCGTGGCGCTGATCCGCGGCTTCGCCCGGGCCTCCTCCGGCACGATCGGGTCGTTCTGGGTCGATGTCACCCGGGCCACCCTCTACGTGCTGGTGCCGCTCTGCATCCCCTACGCGCTGTTCCTGGTTTGGCAGGGCGTGCCGCAGACGCTCGGCGCCTCGATCGACGCGACCACCCTCGAGGGGGCCAAGCAGACCATCGCGATCGGCCCGGTGGCGAGCCAGGTGGCGATCAAGATGCTCGGCACCAACGGCGGAGGCTTCTTCAACGCCAACGCCGCCCACCCGTTCGAGAATCCGACCGCCCTGTCGAACTTCGTCCAGATGGTCTCGATCTTCGCGATCGGCGCCGCGCTCACCAACGTGTTCGGCCGCATGGTCGGGGACGAGCGCCAGGGCTGGGCGATCCTCGGCGCCATGGGGATCCTGTTCCTGGCGGGCGTCGTCGTCACCTACTGGGCCGAGGCGCAAGGCGGCTCCGTGCTCAACGGCCTCGGATTCACCGGCGGCAACTTCGAGGGCAAGGAGGTCCGCTTCGGGATCAGCGCCTCGGCCCTGTTCGCCGTGATCACGACGGCAGCCTCCTGCGGCGCGGTCAACGCCATGCACGACAGCTTCACGGCGCTCGGCGGCATGATCCCGCTCATCAACATGCAGCTCGGCGAGGTCGTCATCGGTGCCGCCGGCGCCGGCCTCTACGGCATGCTGGTCTTCGTGATCGTGGCGATCTTCGTGGCCGGCCTGATGGTCGGGCGCACCCCCGAATATCTCGGCAAGAAGATCGAGGCGCGGGAGGTGAAGATGGCCATGCTCGGCATCCTGTGCCTGCCGCTGATGATGCTCGGCGGCACGGCGCTGGCCACCGTGCTGCCGGCGGGGCTGGCCGGGCCGGCCAATGCCGGGCCGCACGGCTTCACCGAGATCCTCTACGCCTACACCTCGGCGGCGGCCAACAACGGCTCGGCCTTCGGCGGGCTCACGGCCAACACCCTGTTCTACAACAGCACGCTGGGCCTCGCGATGCTGGTCGGCCGGTTCTTCGTGAAGATCCCGGTGCTCGCCATCGCGGGTTCGCTGGCCGCCAAGAAGACCCTGCCGGCCTCGGCCGGGACCTTCCCGACCCATGGCGGGCTGTTCATCGGGCTCCTGGTCGGCGTGATCCTGATCGTCGGCGGGCTGACCTTCTTCCCGTCCCTGGCGCTGGGACCGGTGGTCGAGCACCTCGCCGGTGCCGCCGGCCAGACCTTCGCGACAGGAGGCTGAGATGCCGCGCACGCTCCCGACCCGGCGCATGCCGCGCCATCACCTGATGCTGCACCGGGTGCCACCGCCTCGGCACCGAGCCAGCGCGCGGCCGCCGCGGACCTCCGACCTCGTGCTGGCGCTCCTCGGCGTCCTGCTGCTCGCGGCCCTGGCGCTGATGGCGGCCTGCGCGCTCACCGCCGGCACCTTTGCCCCCTGACATCCCGAGGCGCGCCCGCGCCTCCCCGCCCCTCTCCGGACACCCGATCCATGTCCCGCAAGACCACTTCCCTGTTCAGCCCCGCTCTGGTCGGGCCGGCGCTCGTCGGCTCCGTGAAAAAGCTCGATCCGCGCGCGATGATCCGCAACCCGGTCATGTTCGTGGTCGAGGTCGTGGCCGCGCTCACCACCGTTCTGTTCGTCCGCGATGTCGCCACCGGCGCCGGCGACCTGCTGTTCTCCGGCCAGATCATCCTGTGGCTGTGGTTCACCCTGGTCTTCGCCAACTTCGCCGAGCCCCTGGCCGAGGGCCGCGGCAAGGCCCAGGCCGACAGCCTGCGCCGCACCCGCACCGAGACGATGGCCAAGCGCCTCACCGGCCTGGGGGACCGCTACGAGACCGTCCCGGGCACCGGCCTCAAGGTCGGCGACGTGGTGCTGGTCGAGGCCGGCGACCTGATCCCGTCGGACGGCGAGGTCATCCAGGGCGTCGCCTCGGTCAACGAGGCGGCGATCACCGGCGAATCCGCCCCCGTGATCCGCGAATCGGGCGGCGACCGCTCGGCGGTGACCGGCGGCACACAGGTGCTCTCCGACCAGATCCGGGTGCGGATCACCGCGGCCGCCGGCTCGACCTTCGTCGACCGGATGATCGCCCTGGTCGAGGGCGCCTCCCGGCAGAAGACCCCGAACGAGATCGCGCTCAACATCCTGCTCGCCGGGCTGACCCTGGTCTTCGTGTTCGCGGTGGCCTCGATCCCGAGCTTCGCCGCCTATGCCGGCGGCGCGATCCCGCTGATCGTGCTGGTGGCGCTGTTCGTCACCCTGATCCCGACGACGATCGGCGCCCTGCTCTCGGCCATCGGCATCGCCGGCATGGACCGGCTAGTGCGCTTCAACGTGCTCGCCCTGTCGGGCCGGGCGGTCGAGGCGGCGGGCGACGTCGACACGCTGCTCCTGGACAAGACCGGCACGATCACGCTGGGCAACCGCCAGGCCACGGAGTTCCGGCCGGTCGCCGGCGTGACCGCCGCCGATCTCGCCGACGCGGCCCAGCTCGCCTCGCTCGCCGACGAGACCCCTGAGGGCCGCTCGATCGTGGTGCTCGCCAAGGAGGCCTACGGCATCCGGGCCCGGGACATGGCCGGCCTCAACGCCAGCTTCGTGCCGTTCACCGCCCAGTCACGCATGAGCGGGGTCGATCTCGACGGCGTCTCGATCCGCAAGGGCGCGGTCGAGGCGGTGATCGCCTCGGTCTCGGCGCAGCCGATGGCGAGCCGAGGCTCGAACGCCGCCCTGGCCTATCAGCCGGAGGCGGAGCCCGACTCCGTCGCCGAGATCCGCGCCATCGCCGAGACGATCGCCAAGGCCGGCGGTACGCCGCTCGCGGTGGCCCGCGACGGCCGGCTGCTGGGCGTCGTCTATCTCAAGGACATCGTGAAGGGCGGCATCCGCGAGCGCTTCGCGGAGCTGCGCCGGATGGGCATCCGCACGGTGATGATCACCGGCGACAACCCCATGACCGCCGCCGCCATCGCGGCGGAGGCCGGCGTCGACGATTTCCTCGCCCAGGCCACCCCGGAGGACAAGCTGGCGCTGATCCGCGCCGAGCAGGCCCAGGGCAAGCTGGTCGCCATGTGCGGCGACGGCACCAACGACGCCCCGGCGCTGGCCCAGGCCGATGTCGGCGTCGCCATGAACACCGGAACGGTCGCGGCCCGGGAGGCCGGCAACATGGTCGATCTGGACAGCGACCCGACCAAGCTCATCGAGATCGTCGGCATCGGCAAGCAGCTGCTGATGACCCGCGGCGCGCTGACCACCTTCTCCATCGCCAACGACGTGGCGAAGTACTTCGCGATCATCCCGGCGATGTTCCTCGGGCTCTATCCGCAGCTCCAGGCGCTCAACGTCATGGGTCTCGCCTCGCCGCAGAGCGCGATCCTGTCGGCGATCATCTTCAACGCCCTGATCATCGTGGCGCTGATCCCGCTGGCGCTCAGGGGCGTGACCTACCGCGCGGTGGGCGCCGCCGCGCTGTTGCGCCGGAACCTGCTGATCTACGGGCTCGGCGGCGTCCTGGTGCCGTTCGCGGCCATCAAGGCCATCGACCTCGCCGTCACCGCCCTGCACCTCGCCTGAACCAGTCCTCTGGAAACTCGCCATGCTCAGCCAGCTTCGCCCCGCCCTGGTCCTGCTCACCGTCCTGACGGCGATCACCGGCCTCGCCTACCCGCTCGCCGTCACCGGCCTCGCCGGCCTGATCTTTCCCGCGCGTGCCGCCGGCAGCCTGATCGAGCGCGACGGCCATGTCGTCGGCTCGACCCTGATCGGCCAGAACTTCGCCGGAGCCACCTACTTCCACGGTCGGCCCTCCGCCACGAGCGCCGCGGACCCGGCCGACCCGTCGAAGACCGTGCCGGCCCCCTACAACGCGTCCAATTCCGCGGGCTCCAACCTCGGCCCGACCAGCGCCGCGCTTGCCGAGCGGGTGAAGGGTGACCGCGACGCGCTGGCGGCGGAGAATCCCGGCCAGCCGGTCCCGGTGGACCTCGTCACCACCAGCGGCTCGGGCCTCGACCCGGACATCTCGCCCGACGCCGCCCTGTTCCAGGTGCCACGGGTCGCCAAGGCCCGCAACCTGCCGGAGGACCGCCTGCGCCAGCTCGTCGCCGCGCAGAGCGAGGGCCGCCTGTTCGGGCTGCTGGGCGAGACCCGGGTGAACGTTCTGGCGCTCAACCTCGCTCTCGATGGGCTGGGCGGTCGCTAGCGGATCGTTCGGCGCGGGACGCAAGGCGATCCCGCTGACGGTGTGACGACCTGGAACGACGGAAGCTGCCTCGCGGCGCGTGATGACGTAATGCTCAGATCGGACCTTGGAGCCCTTGGCGGGGGATCGGCGCGGCCGGACAGGATTTTGTCGGTCGCGCCGGTTTGGCACGCATCCGCCTTGGCTGTTAAGACGGGTCGGGCATTCGAGAAGGTTCACGTCTATTTCCGACGCTGCGTGGTCGACGGCACTGGGGCTGATCGCGGTCCTGGCCCTGGTGTTCGCCAACGGGTTCTTCGTGGCCGCCGAGTTCGCGCTCGTGTCGGTGCGTCGCAGCCGCGTCGCCGAGCTGGTCTCGGAGCGACGGGCCAATGCCACCGCCCTCCAGCGGGCGACGGACCGGCTCGACGCCTACCTGGCCGCGACCCAGTTCGGCATCACCCTGTCGTCCCTGGCGCTGGGCTGGATCGGCGAGCCCGCGCTCGCGCATCTGATCGAGCCGGCCCTCGAATGGCTGCCGCTGGGCCTCGGCGCCGTCGCGTCCCACACGGTCGGGATCGCACTGGCCTTCTCGATCATCACTGCCCTGCACATCGTGCTCGGCGAGCTCGCCCCCAAGAGCCTCGCCCTGCAGCGGAGCGAGCGCACCGCCCTTGCGGTGGTCCGGCCGCTCGGCCTGTTCCTGCTGTTGTTCCGGCCCGCGATCCTGATCCTGAACGGCCTCGGCAACGGCGTGCTCCGGCTGTTCGACCTCAAGGCGGGGCACGGCGAAGGCTCGCTGCACTCCACGGCGGAGCTCAACCTGCTGATCCAGGCCAGCCAGGAGGCCGGCCTGATCCGCGAGGTCCAGCAGGAGGCGGTGGAGCGCATCTTCGCCATCGGCGAGCGCAAGGTCCGGGACATCATGACCCCGCGCCACGAGGTCGAATGGGTCGACGCCGACGATCCGCGCGACGAGATCCTCAAGGCCGTGCGCGCTTGCGACCACGCGCAGGTGGTGGTCAGCCGCGGCCACGTGGACGAGCTCGTTGGCGTGGTGCGCAAGCAGGACCTGCTCGATCAGGTGCTCGACGGCCAGGAGATCGACATCGCCGCAGCCACGCAGCCGCCCATCGTGGTGCACGAGAGCATGACCATCCTGGCGGTGCTGGAGACCTTCCAGAGCCAGCCGATGCGGATGGCCGTGGTCGTCGACGAGTACGGCAGCCTGGAGGGCATCGTCACGCAGACCGACCTGCTGGAGGCCATCGCGGGCGACATTCCGGAAGTGGGCGAGGAGCCCGACGTGGTCGAGCGGGCCGACGGCTCGCTGCTGATCGACGGCATGATGCCGGCCCGGGAGGCGTTCGAGCGGCTCGACCTGTCCGAGACACCCGATTCCGACGACTTCAACACGCTGGCCGGCTACGTGATCTTCCAGCTCGGCCGGATCCCCGCGGCCGGCGACGCCTTCGAGGCCGGCGGCTGGCGTTTCGAGGTCGTCGACATGGACGGACGCCGGGTCGACAAGGTCCTGGCCGTCAAGTTGGCCTGAACGTCGGGGTCGACGATCCCGGCGGCCCGGTCGCCGCCGGAGATTGAGAGACGGTGACGTCTCCCTTCGCTTGCGCGCTGTGAGTCGATCGCTGACTTCAGCGAAGTCAGGTCGCAGAGCCGTATCGCCCCGCCGAACCCGTCGCGTTCCGACCCCCGGAAAACCCATGCCCGAGACCGGCCGCGATCCGACCCGCCCCACCCCCGAGGCCCTGCTCGAAGCGGCGCGCCGGGAGGCGCGGACCCGCGGCCGGTTGAAGGTGTTTCTGGGCGCCGCCCCCGGGGTCGGAAAGACCTACGAGATGCTGACCATCGGCCGCGCGAAGCGGGAGGCCGGCCTCGACGTGGTGGTGGGCGTCGTCGAGACGCACGGCCGGGCCGAGACCGAGGCCCTGCTCGACGGCTTCGCGGTCCTCCCGCGCCGCGCCGTGCCCTATCACGGCACCGATCTCGACGAGATGGATCTCGACGCCCTCCTGGCCCGCAAGCCCGCCCTGGCGCTGGTCGACGAGCTCGCCCACACCAACGCGCCGGGCTCCCGCCACCCGAAGCGCTACCAGGATGTCGAGGAGCTGCTCGATGCCGGTATCGACGTCTACACCACCCTCAACATCCAGCATGTCGAGAGCCTCAACGACGTGGTGGCGCAGATCACCCGCATCCGCGTGCGCGAGACCGTGCCGGACGGCATTCTGGATCGGGCGGACGATATCGAGGTGGTCGACCTCAACCCGGACGACCTGATCCAGCGGCTCAAGGACGGCAAGGTCTACGTCCCGACCCATGCCGAGCGCGCCCTCAAGCACTACTTTTCCCGGGGCAACCTCACGGCCCTGCGCGAACTCGCCCTGCGCCGCACCGCCGACCGGGTGGACGACGAGCTGCTCAGCCACATGCAGGCCAACGCCATCGCGGGGCCCTGGAGCGCGGGCGAACGGGTGCTGGTCTGCGTCAGCGACGATCCGCGCTCCGCCGGCCTGGTGCGCTACGCCAAGCGCGTCGCCGACCGGCTGCACGCCCCCTGGACGGCGCTGTTCATCGAGGTGCCCCGCGCCGGTGCCGGCAGCGAGGCGGAGCGCGACCGGATCGCCGAGACCCTGCGGCTGGCCGACCGGCTCGGGGGTGACGCCGTCACCCTGCCGGGCGGCCGGCGCGTCGCCGACGACATCCTGGCCTATGCCCGCTCGGCCAACGTCAACCACATCGTGGTCGGCAAGGCGGCGCGCTCCTGGCTGTTCGAGCTGGTGAACGGCTCGGTGGTCCACGACCTCGTGCGCCGCAGCGGCAATATCAGCGTCCACGTTGTGCCCGGCGAGGCCGTGCCGGCCGAGGCCCCGTCGCGCCGGCCGGTGGCCACCGCCTCCCCGGCCGCGACCGTCGCCCCCGGCCCCTACCTGACGGCCCTGCTCGCGACCGCGGCGTCGCTCGTCGTGGCGCTGCTGCTCCAGCCCTATACCGGCGTCGAGAATGCCGATCTGATGCTGCTGACCGGCGTGGTCGCGGTGGCGGTGCGCTGGGGGCTCGGGCCGTCCCTGGCAGCCGTCGTCTCGGCCTCCCTCGCCTACAATTTCTTCTTCCTGCCGCCGGTCTACACCTTCACCATCGCCGACCCGACCAACGTCGCGGCCTTCCTGCTGTTCACCCTGGTCGCCGTGCTGGTCTCGAACCTCGCCGCCCGCGCCCGCCGGATCGCCCTGGTCAGTCAGGGACGGGCCACGTCCACCGAGCGTCTGTTCGGATTCTCGCGCAAGCTCGCGGGCTGCGGCACCCTGGATGACGTGCTCTGGGCGACCTGCGCGCAGGTGGCCGCCATGCTGCGGGTCCGGGTGGTCCTGCTCTTGCCCGACGGCCAAACCGTCACCGTGCGGGCCGGCTACCCGCCGGAGGATCGGCTGGATGCGGCCGATCTCGCGGCGGCCCAATGGGCCTTCGACAACGACAGGCCGGCGGGTCGCGGCGCCGACACCCTGCCGGGCGCCAAGCGGCTGTTCCTGCCGATGCGGACCGGGCGCGGCACGATCGGGGTGATCGGCCTCGACGCGGATGGCGCCGGGCCGATCCGGCGCCCGGAGGGGCGCCGCCTGCTCGACGCGCTGGC
>NZ_LKKO01000022.1 GCF_001455965.1 Methylobacterium sp. GXS13 | reverse complement strand
CAGGCCGTGCAGGATCCGCAGGTCCAGGCCGGCCCGTTCGTGCCGCCGCGTCCGGCTGCCCCGGCCGCCGCGCCGCTCGCCCGGGCCCCGCGCATGCCGCAGATCCACGAGTTGCCGGCGATCGCCCAGAATCAGATCCTGGCGAACCGGGCGGCCGAGGAAGCAGCGCCGGAGTCCAAGCGGACCTCGCTGCTGCGTCGCCTCGCCACCGTCGGTTTCGGCGGAAAGCGCGACGAGATGGAAGGCGTGCCCGCCCCGCGGGCCGCGGCCCCGGTCGCTCCGCAGCCGCACGCAGCCCAGCCGCAGCACCTGGCTCAGCCGCAGTTGAACCATCCCCACGTGCCGCCGGCCCCGCGCGCCCCGCTCCCGGCGGCGCCGCAGTACCGGCCGGCCCAGGGCGGCCTCGATGCCCAAGGCCGCATCGCGCCCCAATCGCGGATGATGGACGACGACCAGCTCGAGATCCCGGCGTTCCTCCGCCGCCAGGCGAACTGAACGGCCTCGATCCGGGACGAGAAGCAGAGCCGGCGGGAAACCGCCGGCTCTTCGCGCTGCACCGAAGCAACTCTTGGTTGCTGATCCGGAGGACAGGAGTCACAGCGGCGTTAACGTTTGTGACGCTATCCCCAGGCGCGTGATGCATCGACGCCACAGAATGACCGTCGGTTAGCCACGCATTAACCAAGCTTTAAGCCTTTGTACCATCACGTTTTTAGCGGCTCCCAGCAGCAAGCGTGTCTGTAACAGAGCGTAAGAATCCGTGATTTGGCGGCCCTGTGCGGTGCAGCTATAGACACTCGTAGACCAATGAGACGCGCTTCAGGACACAACCTGATAGCGCGGATGGGGCTTCAAGCAGCGGACGGATCGGACAGTTTCCTCACCATCCCCGGTCGGGATGGCGGGACCTGATCGCGGCCGGGGGCTAATGAATGCGAACGCATAAACAGACGACCCTGAAGGGGCCCGTGACGCTCTCGGGCGTAGGGGTCCATTCCGGAAACCCGGCCGAGATCACGATTCGGCCCGCTCCCGCCAATCACGGCATCGCGTTTCTTCGCACCAGCACCACCCATGGCAACGACCGCCTGATCAAGGCCCATCACGCCCTCGTCTCCGCCACCGAACTCTGTACCGTCATCGGTGACGTCGAGACCGGTGCCGTCGCCACCATCGAGCATCTGATGTCGGCCCTCTACGGACTGGGTGTCGACAACGCCCTGGTCGAGATCGACGGGCCCGAGATGCCGATCCTCGACGGGTCTGCCCTCCAATTCGTTCACGCCATCGACACGGTCGGGATCGCTTCCTGCGCCACCCCGCGCCGCTGGCTCAAGGTCCTGCGCCACGTCCGCATCGAGACCGGCCGCGCCTTCGCGGAACTGCGCCCGATCGACCGGGGCTTCCGCCTCGACGTGGAGATCGATTTCGACAGCCCGGTGATCGGCCGCTCGCGCAAGGCGATGGACCTGTCGCCCGCCACCTACCGCCGCGAGATCGCCGGTGCCCGCACCTTCGGGATGATGAAGGACGTCGAGCGCTACTGGAAGGCCGGCTTCGCGCTGGGCGCCTCGCTTGAGAACACCGTCGCCGTCGGCGAGACCGCTGTGGTCAACCCCGAGGGCCTGCGCTTCCCGGACGAGTTCGTCCGCCACAAGATCCTCGATGCGGTCGGCGACCTCGCGCTGGCCGGCCTGCCGATCCAGGGGGCCTACCGCTCCTATTGTGGCGGCCACCGGATGAACGTCGGCGTGCTCTCCGCCCTGTTCGCCGATCGATCGAACTACGCCATCGTCGAGGCGCAGGGCTCGCGCCGCGAGGCCGTGCTCTCGGAACTCGGCGTCGGCCTCGGCATCGCCGCCTTCGCCGGCGAGCTCTGATCCCGAAACTGTCACCCGCGGGCCACAGCCGGCAACCGATCCAGGCTGCCGCAGCCTTGCCGCTTTCGTGCCCGAATCAAACGTCACGGTTTAATAGTCCGTGAACGACGGGCACGGCCCGGTCGGGTCGGATCCACTCACGCGATGGCACGACGGCGCGGGACGTGCGCCGGTTCCGGGAAAGAGCGCCAGATGCCTGTCACCATTCGTCATCGCCGGGCGGCGGCCTTCATGGCGCCCCTCGTGGCCGTTCTCGGCCTGGGCCTCGGTGGCTGCGACTTCGACCCGACCAACCTCTTCGCCGAGAAGTACAAGCCCGAGGTCGTACCGGACGTCCCGGCGGACAAGCTCTACAGCGAGGGTCTGGCCAAGCTGGAAGACAGCGACTACGAGGGCGCCGTCAAGAAGTTCGACAATCTCGACAAGCAGTACCAGTATTCCGAGTGGTCCCGGAAGGCGCTGCTGATGACGGCCTACGCGAACTACGAGGGCCAGAAGTACGACGAGGCGATCAGCGCGGCGAAGCGGTATCTGCAGCGCCACCCGGCCAGCAAGGATGCGGCCTACGCGCAGTACCTGATGGCGATGTCGAACTACAAGCAGATCCCGGACGTGACCCGCGATCAGGACCGGTCCGAGAAGGCTCTGGTTGCCCTGCAGGAGCTGGTTCAGAAGTATCCGACCTCGGAATATTCGACCGACGCACGGTCCAAGATCCAGATCACCCGTGACCAGCTCGCCGGCAAGGAGATGGAGGTGGGCCGCTTCTACCTGGAGCGGCGCAACTTCCCGGCCGCGATCAACCGGTTCCGCGACGTCGTCGCCAAGTACCAGACCACCCGCCACGCGGAAGAGGCGCTCGAGCGCCTGACCGAGGCGTACTGGGCGCTCGGCATCACCCAGGAGGCGCAGAACTCCGCGGCCGTGCTGGGGCATAACTTCCCGGACAGTCCCTGGTACAAGGATGCGCACGCGCTCCTGGCCCAGGGCGGCCTCGAGCCGCGCGAGGAGAAGACCTCGTTCCTGTCCAAGATCTATCGGACCGTGACGGGCAAGACCGCCTCGGCCGAGTGAGAACCGCGCGGACTGCAGTCCGCACGACGACGCCCCAAGGCCCGGAGCCGCCGCTCCGGGCCTTTCTCGTCTGCGCAGCCCCGCGGCACTGGGGATGGCGGACGTCGCATTTTTGGGGTGAATCCGCGCCGCAGCGGCCTTATGTCTGCGGTCCCTTCCTCAGGAATCCCGTCGCCGCATGCTGGCGCAGCTCGCGATCCGCGACATCGTTCTGATCGACAGGCTCGAACTGAATTTCCGGACGGGGCTGAGTGTCCTCACCGGGGAGACGGGCGCGGGCAAATCGATCCTGCTCGACGCTTTCGCCCTGGCCCTGGGCGGCCGCGGCGATCGCGCGCTCGGGCGCCACGGCGAGGCCCAGGGCGGGGTCACCGCGGTGTTCGACCTGCCCCTCGACCACCCGGCCCGCCAGATCGCGGCCGAGGCCGAGATCGATACCGAGGGCGACCTGATCCTGCGCCGGACCCAGATGGCGGACGGCCGCACCCGCGCCTTCGTCAACGACCAGCCGGTGGGCGTGCAGGTCCTGCGGGCCATCGGCGCGGCGCTGGTGGAGATTCACGGTCAGCACGATGACCGGGCCCTGGCCGACCCGGCCTCGCACCGGGCGATCCTCGACGCCTTCGGGGGGCTGCAGAGCCAGCTGGGGAAGGTCGCGGCAGCGGCCAAAGCCGTGCGCACGGCCCGCGCAGAGCTCGCCGAGCACCGCGCCCGCATCGAAGCCGCCCGGAAGGAGGCCGATTTTCTGCGCCACGCGGTCGAGGAACTCGCCGCCCTGGCGCCGCTGCCCGGGGAGGAAGCCCAGCTCGCCGAGCGCCGCAGCATCATGCAGCAATCGGAAAAGGTCGCCCGCGAGCTGAACGAGGCGCTGGACGCGGTCGGCGGTCCGCATTCCGGCGTGCCACATATCTCGGCCGCCCTGCGCAAGCTGGAGCGCCGCGCCGGCCATCTGCCGGCGCTGATCGATCCCTGCGTCAACGCCCTCGCCGCGGCCCTGGTCGCCCTCGACGAGGCACGCGCGGTCCTGGACGCAGCCGTCGCCGAGACGGAGTTCGACCCGCGCGACCTGGAACGGGCGGAAGAGCGGCTGTTCGCCCTGCGTGCCGCCTCCCGCAAATACGACGTCCCGGCCGACGACCTCGCGGCTCTGGCGGAGCGCTATGCCGGCGAAGTCGCAACCCTCGATGCCGGCGAAGCGGCCCTGGAAGGTCTGGAACAGGCCCGCGCCAAGGCCGAGTCCGTGTACGCCGAGGCGGCGGAAAAGCTCAGCGCCGGGCGCCGACGGGCGGCCAAGCAGCTCGACGCCGCCGTGAAGGCCGAATTGCCACCGTTGAAGCTGGAGCGCGCTCGGTTCATCACCGAGATCGCCACCGATCCGGAGGCCCGCGATCCGGCCGGCATCGACCGGGTCGAGTTCTGGGCCCAGACCAATCCCGGGACCAAGCCCGGCCCGATGATGAAGGTCGCCTCCGGCGGCGAGTTGTCGCGCTTCATGCTAGCTTTGAAGGTCGTGCTCGCCGACAAGGGCTCGGCCCCGACCCTGATTTTCGATGAGATCGATACCGGCGTCGGCGGCGCCGTGGCCGACGCAATCGGCCTGCGCCTGGCGCGCCTCGCCAGCACGGTGCAGGTCGTCGCGGTGACCCACGCACCCCAGGTCGCGGCGCGGGCGAGCACGCATTTTCTGATCGCAAAGGCGCCCGTGAAGGGCGCCGGCCGCGTCGCCACCAGGGTGGCGAGCCTGCCGGTGGCGGAGCGCCGCGAGGAGATCGCCCGGATGCTGGCCGGCGCCACCGTGACCGACGAAGCTCGGGCGGCGGCGGCCCGGCTGCTTCAAGGCGCGGACGCGTAAACACGCGTCAACCTTAACCGTTGGTTGAGCGTAACCCTTCGTTAACCATTTTTACCGAGACTGTTTTCATCCCGGTGCCGTGCTGAGGCGTACGCGGTTTAAGGGCGGGAGGAACACATGAAGCCGTCTATCGTCGCGTCCGATGGGCGCCCGCACCTCGGTCGGCGCCTCAAACAGGCGATCGACACGCAGCAGCTCGGCCTGACGCTTCGCACCGTTTACGAAGGCAGCGTCGACACGCAGCCGATCACCGACACCCATGTCGAACTCCTGCTGCGCCTGCGCCAGAAGGAGCGCGAGCTGCGCCGGGCCGGCTAGGGCCGTCCAACTGCCGGATCCGTATTTGCTTCGGCAGAATTTTTTTTCAGCCGGCGCTACCAGCGCCGCGAGCCGGGTCGCCGACGGTACTCGGCCGCCCGAATCTGCGTCAGGATCCTGTCGAGATCGACCAAAAGCTCGGCCTCCTCGAGCCGCGCCCGCGCCTCCGCCTCGGCGTCGGTGCCGTAACGCTGGCGCGCCTGCGCCAGGCTCAGCGCACGCTCCACGGCTTCGCGGTCAGCATGCAAGGCGCGCCAGCCCGCGTCGGGACCTGCCTCCGCGTCGGTCCCCTGGTCATCCACGATCCGACCACCTTCCCAGCATCGCGGACGGCATCGTCGAGCGCCGCCACAGGGCCTGAACGCACGAGCGACCGAAACCGGTCCCTCGGCCCTGCGACGCGGTGTCATGCCGATGTCATCTCACTGTCGTAACGCCCGACCCATCGGGCGGCCGGCGCCGGGTCTTTAGGAAGACCGGCCGCACAGCTCTGCCGCGGGCATGGGCTTGCCGGCAGAGAGGCGCAGGCTTTCGCCCGACGGCAACGGAGATATCCTTGAGACCCTTCGCTTACGCGCTCGCCGTCGGCCTCGCGACGGTTCAGCTGGCGTCCGCGGCACTCGCTGCCGACATCACAGGGGCCGGCGCCACCTTCCCGTTCCCGGTCTACTCCAAGTGGGCCGAAGCCTACCGCAAGGAGACCGGCTCCGGGCTGAACTACCAGTCCATCGGCTCCGGCGGCGGCATCAAGCAGATCCAGGCCAAGACCGTCGATTTCGGCGCCACCGACGCGCCGCTCAAGGGCGAGCAGCTGGCCAAGGACGGCCTCGTCCAGTTCCCGACCGTGATGGGCGGCGTTGTGCCGGTGGTGAACATCGCCGGACTCGAGCCCGGCAAGCTGAAGCTCACCGGCGACATTCTGGCCGACATCTACGCCGGCAAGATCTCGAAGTGGTCCGATCCGCGGATCGCGAAGCTCAACGAGGGCGTGAAGCTCCCCGACGCCACCATCACCCCGGTCTACCGGTCCGACGCCTCGGGCACGACCAACATCTTCACGACGTACCTGTCCCAGGCCTCCGAGACCTGGAAGAAGGAGTACGGCGCGGCCACGACGATCTCCTGGCCGGTCGGGCAGGGCGGCAAGGGCAACGAGGGCGTGACCGCCACCGTGAAGCAGGTGCCGAACGCCATCGGCTACGTCGAATCCGCCTATGCCAAGCAGAACAAGCTGGCTTACGCCCTGTTGCAGAACAAGGCCGGCAAGTATCCGCAGCCGGAAGACAAGGCTTTCCAGGCCGCCGCCGCCAGCGCCGACTGGAAGTCAGCTCCCGGTTTCGGCATCTCCCTGACCAATCAGCCGGGCGACGACGCGTGGCCGATCACGGCGGCGACCTTCATCCTTGTCCACAAGGAAGCGACCGATCCGGCCAAGGCCGCCGATACGCTGAAGTTCTTCGACTGGGCCTACAAGAACGGCGACAAGCTCGCCGCAGACCTCGATTACGTGCCGCTGCCGGACAACGTCGTCGCTCTGATCCACGAAGAGTGGAAATCTGTGAAGGGCAAAGACGGTAAGCCCGTCTTCAACATGTGAGACAGTTGGGGAGGGGGTTGCAACCCCCTCCCTCGCCTCGCGGCCCGCACCGCGCTACCACGCCCCCTTCGCAGAGAATCGCGGATGCCCGCTTTGACCGAGACGATTGCCCTCGCACGACCCCGCGCAGCCGCTGCGCGCAAAGGGCCGAGCCGGAGCCTCGACACCCTGTTTCGGGTCTGCTCCTACGGTGCCGCACTGTTCGTGCTCATCGTGCTGGCCGGGATCCTGGGTTCGATCCTGTATGGCGGCTGGCCAGCCTTCCGGGAATTCGGCTTCGCCTTCCTGACCTCCAGCGCCTGGAACGTCGGGACCGAGCAATACGGCGCCCTGGTCGCCGTTATCGGCACCGTGGCCTCGGCCACCCTGGCGCTTCTGATCGGCGTGCCGGTCTCCCTGGGGATCGCCGTCTACCTCACGCAGCTCTGCCCGGGCTGGGCCCGCAAGCCGGTGGCGATGACCATCGAGCTGCTCGCCGCGGTGCCCAGCATCATCTACGGCATGTGGGGCCTGTTCGTTTTCGCGCCCCTGTTCGCGCGCTTCATCCAGATCCCGGTCTCGAACCTGGTCGAGGGCATGCCGGTCGTCGGCACGCTGTTCTATGCCCGGGTGCCGTCCGGCGTCGGCGTCTTCACCGCCGGCATCATCCTGGCGATCATGATCGTGCCGTTCATCGCCTCGATCGCTCGGGACATGCTCGACCAGATCCCCACCGTGCTGCGCGAGAGCGCCTACGGCATCGGCTGCACCACCTGGGAGGTGGTGCGCCACGTGCTGGTGCCTCAGGCCTCCGTCTCGATCATCGGGGCGATCATGCTCGGACTCGGTCGCGCGCTCGGCGAGACGATGGCGGTGACCTTCGTGATCGGCAACGCCAACCGCCTCTCGGCCTCGATCTTCGACCCGAGCTCGACCATCGCGTCGCGCATCGCCAACGAGTTCAACGAGGCCGACGGTCTCCAGCTCAACGCGCTGATGGCCCTGGGCTGCATCCTCTTCGTGATCACCTTCGTGGTGCTCATCATCGCCCGGCTGCTGACGCGCCGCGTCAAGGCTGCCTGAGGAGGGCTCACGATGGACGCGTCCAATCCCATGACCATCTCCGACGCCGCGCCGCGTCGCTCCGGGCGGGTCCGCCAGAGCCGTCGGGTCGCCGACCGGGTGCTGCGGACAGCCTGCTTGATCGCCACGGTGGTCGGCGCCGTGGTGCTCGGATCGATCCTGCTGATGCTGATCGTCCAGGGCGTACGTGGCTTCACACCCGCCATGTTCATGCATCCGACCCCGGGCCCCGGCTCCGAGGGCGGCGGCATCGCCAACGCAATCCTGGGCAGCCTGGTGCTCACAGGGATCGGCATCACGATCGCGACGCCGATCGGCGTGATGGCCGGCACCTACCTGGCCGAATACGGCCGGTTCTCCAAGATCGCCGGGCTGATCCGCTTCCTCAACGACATCCTGCTCTCGGCGCCGTCGATCCTGATCGGCCTGTTCGTCTACACCCTGATGGTGCGGCCGATGGGGACCTATTCGGGCTGGGCCGGCGGCGTGGCGCTCGCAATCATCGCCGTGCCGGTGATCGTCCGCACCACCGAGGATATGATGCGCCTGGTGCCCGGCACCCTGCGCGAGGCCGGGGCTGCGCTGGGCGCACCGCCGTCGACGGTGATCATCAGCGTCACCTGGCGCGCGGCCTCGGCCGGCATCGTCACGGGGATCATCCTGGCGCTGGCCCGCATCGCCGGCGAAACCGCGCCGCTGCTGTTCACCGCGCTGAACAACAATTCCTGGTTCTCCCCGGACCTCATGGGCGGCGTCGCGAACCTCCCGGTCATGATCTACCAGTTCGCCCTCTCGCCCTATCCGAACTGGCAGAGCCTCGCCTGGGCCGGGGCGCTCCTCATCACCGCGACGATCCTGGTGCTGTCGATCATCGCCCGTCTCGTCATCAAGCCGCAGATGTCGCGCTAAGACCCTTCTCGAGGACACGACGATGAACGCCGCCTCCGCGATCCCCACGGTCGATCTCACCCGCAACCACGCCAACGAGGGTGGTGCGGTCCGGATCGCCGTGAAGGGGCTGAACTTCTACTACGGCAGCTTCCACGGGCTGAAGAACGTGGACATCAACTTCCACGACCGGCAGGTCACGGCCCTGATCGGACCGTCCGGCTGCGGCAAGTCCACCCTGCTGCGCTGCTTCAACCGGATCTACAGCCTCTACCCCGAGCAGCGGGCGGAGGGTCAGATCCTGCTCGACGGCCAGAACGTGCTGGATCCGTCCGTCGATCTGAACGATCTGCGCGCGCGCATCGGCATGGTCTTCCAGAAGCCGACGCCGTTCCCGATGTCGATCTACGACAACGTCGCCTTCGGGCTGCGCCTTTACGAGAAGCTGCCGAAATCCGAACTCGACGGACGGGTGGAGCAGGCTTTGCGCAAGTCCGCCCTCTGGGACGAGGTGAAGGACAAGCTGCGCCAGGCCGGCACCGGCCTCTCGGGCGGGCAGCAGCAGCGCCTGTGCATCGCCCGCACCGTGGCCCAGAGCCCGGAGGTGATCCTGTTCGACGAACCGACTTCGGCGCTGGACCCGATTTCCACGGGCCGCATCGAGGAGCTGATCGAGCAGCTGCGCGACGAGTTCACCATCGTGATCGTCACGCACAACATGCAGCAGGCGGCCCGCATCTCGCAGTTCACCGCCTTCATGTATCTGGGTGAACTGATCGAGTTCGGCCCCACCAATCGGATGTTCATGAACCCTGTGGAACAGCGCACCCAGGATTACATCACCGGCCGCTTCGGCTAAAGCAGTCGATCGGAAATTGAACACGGCTCATACGCAGCGCTGAGAGCCGCCATCAAGATGAGAAGGCGCGCCTGATCGTAAGATCGCCAAGCGCGACTTCGGAACAAGCCTCGTTGATACGGGAACATCGGCGGAGGCTGCCTGCTTGTTGATGCGTGTTGATTTCAGGGTGCCGATCCTGACCTCTCCGCATCATGTTCTCGACTGTGACAGGGACTGGGTACCGGGGAACGCGCCGCGGTATCCGTGATCGTAGCAGCGGGTTTCCGCCAGACCTCGCGGATCAAGGTTTGCGGGACGCCATCGAAGGATCCACCATGCCGGGCCATATCGTCAGCTCCTACGACACCGATCTGGATGACCTGCGCCGCTCGATCTCCGAGATGGGCGGCGTGGCCGAGAAGATGGCCGCCGAGGCAACCGACGCCCTGGTCCGCCGGGACGATACCCTCGCGCAAGCGGTGATCCTCGCCGACAAGCGTCTCGACGCGCTCCAGCGCGACATCGAGGAGCGGGCGGTGCTGCTCATCGCCCGGCGCCAGCCGCTGGCGATCGACCTACGCGAGACCATCTCGGCGATCCGCGTTTCCGGCGACTTGGAGCGGATTGGGGATCTCGCCAAGAACGTCGCCAAACGCGTCGTCGCGATCTCGGATCAGGCGCCCGCGCAGAAGATCGTCCTCGGTGTGCGCCACATGAGCGACCTCGCCGAGGCGCAGCTCAAAGATATCCTCGACGCTTATGCGAGCCGCGACGTCAAAGCGGCCTACGATGTCTGGGAGCGGGACGGGGAGATCGATGCGCTGTACAATTCGCTGTTCCGCGAACTCCTGACCTACATGATGGAGGATCCGCGCAATATCTCGTTCTGCACGCATCTCCTATTTTGCGCCAAGAACGTCGAGCGGATCGGAGATCACACCACCAATATCGCCGAGACGATCCACTATCTCGCGACCGGTGAGACGCTGGCCGGAGAGCGCCCGAAGAACGACGCGTCGAACTACGCGACGGTCGGTCCCGCCGCCACGGCCCCGTAACGCGGGGACCATGCAGCGCACGATGCGGCCTGGGGGCAGAATGCGATGAGAGGCGCACGCGGGTTGAGGGATCGCGGCGTCTGTCGCACCATTTGCCTGCGCGCGCCATCCGGCGCGGGCGAGCCGTCCGGTGCCGTCTACGGAACAGGTTATCGAACGTGAGCATGCAAGTCCTGATCGTCGAGGACGAGGAGGCCCTGACCACCCTGCTGCGGTACAACCTTGAGGCCGAGGGCTTCCTGGTGGATTCAGCCGCGCGCGGCGACGATGCGGAGTTGCTCCTGGCCGAGCGCACGCCCGATCTGGTGCTGCTCGACTGGATGCTGCCGGGCCTCTCGGGGATCGAGCTGTGTCGCCGCATCCGGGCCCGGCGCGAGACCGAGCGGCTGCCGGTCATCATGCTCACCGCCCGGGGCGAAGAGGGCGATCGTGTCCGCGGCCTCGGTACGGGCGCGGACGATTACATCGTCAAGCCGTTCTCGGTCCCTGAGCTGCTCGCTCGGGTACGGGCGCTGCTGCGCCGGGCCAAGCCGGCCCATGTTGCGGACCGGCTGGCAGCCGGCGATATCGAGCTCGACCGCACCGGCCACCGGGTCCGCCGCGCCGGCGAGGAGCTTCATCTCGGACCGACCGAGTTCCGCCTGCTCGAATTCCTGATGCTGGCGCCCGGCCGGGTCTTCTCCCGCGAGCAGCTCCTCGATGGTGTCTGGGGGCACGACGTCTATATCGACGAGCGCACCGTGGATGTGCATGTCGGGCGCCTGCGCAAGGCCCTCAATGCTCCGCGGCAGGCCGACCCGATCCGCACGGTGCGAGGCTCGGGCTACGCCTTCGACGAGACATTCTCGCTGGAAGCCTAGCTGCGCTCAAGGACAGTTCAGCGGGTCAGAGCCGCGCTCTTGCCCGCGGCCGGCACCGTCTCCAGGGCTGACAGAACCGTCCCCTCGGTGAGGATCTGCGGCAGCACCTGCGGCTCGCCGCTTCCCGCGTAAAGCAGGTAGAGCGGCACGCCGCTGCGCCCGTGCTTCTCCAGGAGGCGGGTAATCTCGGGATTCTGGTTGGTCCAGTCGCCCTTCAGGTAGGTAACACCCCGGTCGGCCATCGCTTGTCGCACCGCCTTCGTCGAGAGCGATGTCGTCTCGTTGACCGCGCAGGTGATGCACCAGGCGGCGGTCATGTTCACGAAGACCGGCCGGCGCTCGTTCACCAGGGCATCGAGGCGGGCCTGGGTGAACGGCTCGACGCCGTTGGCGGCAGCCTGGGCGGGGGCAGCGGCCCGCTCGTGGCCGAGGCTCAGCGTCAGGGCGGCAACCGCCAGGATCGTCAGCACCGCAAGACCCTGAGCGATCCGCCCGGCCCGGGGGGCCGCGGCGTGTCCGTGCTCCCAGGCCCAGGCGGCAAAGCCCACCAGGACGAGGCCGAACAGCCCGGCGAGCAGCCCCTGCGGCTCCACCTGCTGCGCCAGGACCCAGACCAGCCAAGCCACCGTGGCGTAGACCGGGAAGGCCAGAACCTGCTTCAGGGTCTCCATCCACGCGCCCGGACGCGGCAGCGCCCGCAGGGCCGGCGGCCACAGGGTGAGGGCCAGGAATGGTAAGGCGAGGCCCAATCCGAGACTGGCAAACACGGCAAGCGCGACGCCGGCGCTCTGGGTCAGGGCGAAGCCCACTGCCGAGCCCATGAACGGCGCCGTGCAGGGCGTCGCCACCAGGGTCGCAAGCACGCCCGTGAAGAATGATCCACTCAGACCGGAGCGCCGGGCCAGCCCGTCGCCAAGGCCGGCGAGCCGCCCGCCGGCATGGACCACGCCGGAGAGGCTGAGGCCCATGGCCAGGAGCAGGTAGGCGAGCCCGGCCACCACGGCGGGCGATTGCAGCTGAAAACCCCAGCCGATCGCCGCCCCGCCGCCCTTCAAGGCGAGCAGCAGGCCGGCCAGCCCGAGGAAACTGACCAGCACGCCGGCCGTATAGGCGAGACCGTGCAGCCGCAGGCGGGCGGGACTCTCGCCCGCATGCCGCAGGAGGCCGAGCACCTTGATCGATAGGACCGGGAAGACACAGGGCATCAGGTTGAGGATCAGGCCGCCGAGGAAGGCGAGCCCTGCCGCGGTAGCGAGGGTCAGGACGTCGAAGGCAGGGGCGGGCGGCGGCGGAGTCGCGATTTCGGACGCCGTCGCCGGAGCCGGCAGCACCGGCTCGTCGCCATACGCGAAGGCGAGGCGGTGGCTACCGACGCCCGTCGCTTCCTCGACGGTCAGCACGCCGGGCAGGGCGGCCGGTGCCGGCTCGGCCAGGTTGCTCCGGGCGAGGGTAAGATGCAGGCCGGATTCGTCGACCGTCATCACCTGGGCGGCGGCATTGTCGATCGCGGTCTCGGAATAGGGGAAGAAGGACGCGCCCTTGATCGTCTCCGGCTTGAGGCCGGTAGCGGCGAAATCGAGCTGCAGCGTATCGCCCTGGCTCGAGAGGCGCACAGGCCAGAGCGCCGGGGCGGGCAGGGCGGCTCGGGCGCGCTCGAACAAAGCGGTCTGGCCGGCATCCGGCCGGGGCTCGCCCACCGGCAGGGCCAGGGCGAGATCGGCGGAGCCAGGCACGCATTCGGTCTCGCAGACCAGATAGGTCAGCTTGGCCTGGATCCGCACCGGATCGGCCGGGTCGAGGCTCGGCGGCGGCGTGACCGGAACGAGCAGCGTGACCTCGCCCTCGTAGCCGTAATTCATCAGGGTCGCGATCGCGATGCGCTCGGGGGCCGGCCACCGGATCGCGCCGGCGTTGAAGCCCGCCGGCAGGGTCCAGGTCACCTCCGGCGGCAGGCCGGAATCGCCCGGATTGCGCCAGTAGACGTGCCAGCCCGGCTTCACCTGCATCCGCACCGCCAGCGTGAACGGCTGTGCGCCCGCCACCGCGACGGGCTCCGCAACGAGGCTCGACCGCACCAGATCGGGCGGCGTGCGGAAGTCCTGGGCCGAGGCGGCCGAGAGGCTCGCGGCGAGCATCAGGACCAGGAGTGCGAGGCGGCGGATCATGCTGTCCCTTCGCGCGCGGGGCGGTCGCGGTTTCACCCACGATATCGTCCGGACCGGCGTAGGCTATTCGTGACGGAGGACCTTATAGCGCGGTGGTCCACGCCCTGTCCTCCGCTCAGCTCCGTAAGGCTGAGACCATGACGCCGCTGGGACCGCTCAGCGGGGCTCGAACAGGATGAGGTAGAGGAAGGCCCGTCGCTGCTCCGCGTTGAGATGGGCCAGCCGGTTGACCGCCGACCGGGCCGTTTGCAGCGCCGCCCGCGCATCCGTCTGCAGGAAGGATAGGGACGGGTCGTAATCGGCGGCGTGCCGCCGGTCCTGCAAGTCCGAAACGGCCCCGGCAATCGTGACGACGTGACCACCAAATCCACCGGGGGGCTCATACCGCCTGATCTTCGGCTTCAGCGTCGCGGCTTGGAGATCGTTGCAGATGCTTTTTAAGCGCTGATGAGAGACCGAACGATACGCCAGCGTCCAGAGCGGATCCTTGCGCCGCGTCCGCCCCACCGCCTCGTCGGCCGCAGCCGTCAGGATCGCGTGAAACAAGCCGTAATAGGCGTTCGAGAAGGTCCGGCGCAGGTCGGCCTGCCGCAACGAGCTGCGGCCGATTTGGAGAAGAAACGCATCCGCCTGGCTGAACAGATGTTCGGGATTAATCAGCGCCAAGTTCGTCGAGCTCGCGCTGCTCAGCATATTCGACGACCACGCGCAGCGTCTCGCCGGCCTTCTGCAAGGCTTTGCGGATAGCGAGGCCGGCATCGAGCAGCTTGTCGCCGTCGAGCTGGTCGATGGCATCGTCGAAGACGATCAACTGAACGCGACGGACATCGTCGCCGTCGGACCCTTCCATGTCGCCGAGGCTGACTCTCTGCACCAGAGCGCTCCCGAAGGACGCATTGGCAGCCTTTTTCGCAACCTCGGCGAGATCCTGGGAGCGTCGGGGCATGGTCGAGCACCCTTAAAAAGCTTGGCCGCCCGTGGCGTGAGCGAACGAGGGCGACCAAACGGTTCGTCCACTCTGTCGTGCCGCCTTCGCCCGCACAAGGCCGCGCCCAGCATGGCCGCGCAGCCTTCAACCTGCCAGCGGCGCCGTGGCACGATCCAGCCAGACGCGGGTTTCCGCGTCGACGAGCGGTGCCAGGGTGTCACGCACCCGGGCGTGATAGGCGTCGATCCAGGCCCGCTCCTCCGGCGCCAGCAGGTCCGGGCGGATCAGCCGCCGATCGTAGGGGGCGAGCGTCAGGGTCTCGAAGCCGAGCATCGGGCGCTCGCCGCCGGGGATCGCCCGATGCTCGACCAGGACGAGGTTCTCGATCCGGATGCCGTAGGCGCCGCGCGCGTAGTAGCCCGGCTCGTTCGACAGGATCATCCCGGGCTCCAGGGCGACCGCTCCGGTCTTGGCGATACGCTGCGGCCCCTCGTGCACCGATAGGAAGGATCCGACGCCGTGGCCGGTGCCATGGTCGAAATCGAGTCCCGCCTGCCAGAGTGGAGCGCGCGCGAAGGCGTCGATCTGGGCGCCGGTGGTATCCTTCGGGAAGACCGCCCGGGCGATGGCGATGTGGCCCTTCAGCACCCGGGTGAAGCGGTCGCGCATCGCATCCGTCGGGTCGCCGACCGCGACCGTCCGGGTGATGTCGGTGGTGCCGTCCGGGTATTGCGCGCCAGAATCGATCAGGAACAGCTCGCCCGGCCGCACGACCCGGTTACTCGTACGGGTAACCCGGTAATGGACGATCGCGCCGTTCGGGCCGGAGCCCGAGATCGTCGGGAAGGACACGTCGCGCAGGTCGCCGCCGGCCGCGCGGATATCCTCCAGGGCCTCGACGGCGGCGATCTCGCTCAAGCCCCCCGCGGCGGCGGCACCATCGAGCCAGGCGAGGAAGCGCACGACGCTCGCACCGTCGCGGGTATGGGCTTCGCGGGCGCCTTCGATCTCGGCGACGTTCTTGACCGCCTTCATGGCGGTGATCGGGTCCTTGCCGATATCGGCGGTCCCACCTGCGGCCTCGATCTTCTCCTTGAGGGCGACGGCGCCGGTGGCGGCATCCACGCGAACGCGCACGCCGCTGAAGGACCCGAGCCCATCATCGAGGTCGGCCCGCGTCAGGATCTCGGCCACCGGCGCCAAGGCCGCCCGCAGGGCCGAATCAACCTTGGGGGAGGACAGGAACAGCCGGGCCCGACCCTCGCGCGGAAGGATCGCGTAGCCGAGCGCCAGTGGGGTATGACCGACATCGGAGCCACGCAGGTTGAACGCCCAGGCGAGGTTGTGTGGATCCGAGATCACCAGAGCGTCGCAGCCGCCCTCGGCCAGGGCTTCACGGATGCGGGTGAGCTTTGCGGCGACCGTCTCCCCCGCGAAGGCCTCGGGATGGAGGACGACCGCGCCGGCGGGCGGCTTCGGCCGGCCGGCCCAAACCGCGTCGACGAGGTTCGGCACGGCCCGCACCGAACCGCCGGCCTTCACCGCCGCCCGCTCCAGGCGCGCGACCCCGTCCGGCGTATGCAGCCAGGGGTCATAGCCGAGAACCTGATCACGCTTGAGGTTGTCGGCGATCCAAGCCTCGGGGGTCGATTCGCTCAGGGGCACCACGGTGACCACGCGGGTATCGACCTGCTCGGGCGCCTGCAGGGTGTAGCGGCCGTCAACGATCAGGGCTGCGGACTCCATAAGGATCACCGCGGTCCCGGCCGATCCGGTGAAGCCGGTAAGCCAGGTCAAACGCTCCGCGTCGGCGGGGACATATTCCGATTGGTGCTCGTCGGCCCGGGGCACCACGAACCCATCGAGGGCTGTCTCGCGCAGGGCGGCGCGCAAGGCCTCGATCCGCTCGGCGCCCTTGCGATGGCTGGGATCGTCGAACGTCTGGAACCGGTGGCGGGGCTGGTTCGGGCTGGGCTCTGTCATGGGGCGAGCCTATCGCCCGCCGGTCCATGGCTGCAACCGCATCGGATCCATCAGGAGATCCATAGACGTAGCCATAACCTATGGTTTAGCGTCGGGCGCAATCTTATCACGTCAGTTCTTTGCCCTATCTCTCGGTCATGCCACGCCGCGTCTTCTACCGGATCAGCGACAGACCCGACGGCCTCTTCGACGCCATCACCACGATCGAGCCCGACACCGTGATCCGGCGCGACGGTTTCGGATCGCTGGCGGAGGCCGAAGAATGGGTGGATGGATTGCGGATCCTGATGGCTGCTCTGGGCGCACCGGTGGCACAGGAAACCGATACGGAGCGCCCGGCCTTCGAAACGGCGCCGGTGGATCCGCCCCGGTCCGGTCAGCTGCGGACCGTGCGCTAGAACCTGCCCGCGATCAGGCATCCGCTATCGGCAGATCCCGAATTCGGCCGGTCGGGACCCCGTCATAGCCCTCCAGCCAGGCGATGCGGGCCGGCGACGCCACCGGATAGGGGCAAGCATCCTTGGGCCGGCCCCGGGCTCGCGCCCGCGCGCCCTCAGTCAAAGGGTCAACGAGCGGATCGTGATGCGGCGTCTGGCTCATGCCCGAGCAATGCGCGGACGAGGCGCCGGTTCAGCGCCGCGGCCGCTTCGCCGCACCACCGCGGGCCAGCACGAGGGCGACCCAGCCCTCGATCAGGCCATGGCGCACGAGATGAAACCCCTGGTGGCGATAGGTGGAGAGCACACCCGCGACGTCGCGCTCGATCAGCCCGGAGAGAACCAAGACGCCCGCGGGCGCGACGACCCGAGACAGGGTCGGGGCGAGGCGCCGAAGCGGCCGCGCTAGGATATTGGCGAAGACGAGATCGAAGTGCCGCGGTCGGTCTGCGAGCCGATGGCGTACCCCGGGCCCCTCGTAGAGCTTGAGGTAGGGCCCGAGACCATTGAGCCGTGCATTCTCCCGAGCGGTGCGCACAGCCACGCCGTCGAGGTCGCCGGCCAACACCGGCTGCCGCAGGGCCTTGGCGGCTGCGAAGGCCAGGATCCCGGTTCCGGTCCCCACATCCAGCACATGGGCTGGCCGCCGCTGCTTCAGCTCGGAGACGAGCGCCCGCAGGCAGCCGAGGGTGGTGCCGTGATGGCCGGTGCCGAAGGCCAAAGCGGCCTCGATCTCGATCGGCAGGTCGTTGCCGCGCACTGCATCGCGGTCGTGCGAGCCATGGATCAGGAATCGACCGGCCCGGACCGGCTTCAGCCCCTCCAGGGACGTGCGGACCCAGTCCTGCTGCTCGATGGTGCGGAATTCGGCCACGTCGGCCTCGTCCCCGATCACCGGCCGGATCAGGTCACGGACGTAATCCTCGTCCGGCGCGTCGGCGAAATAGGCTTCGAGTCGCCAGGTGCGGCCATCCGCATCCTCGAACGCAGCGACGGCGGTCTCGGTGGGATCGAACATCTCGCCCAATAGATCCGTCATCGCCCGGGCCGACCGTTCGTCGGTCGTGAGGCGCAGGATGTGAGTCGGGCGGTGGGGCGGCAGACCTTCCAGCATGATGCCCGGCTGTAGCGCCCGGGCGCGCCGCATCACAGGGGCCAGACGAAAAAATCGCATCCGGCCCGGCGGATTCGATCCGGTGCGGCGCATCCGTGGCAATGCCGGGCATCAGCAGGATCGCGATGGCTGGCTTGTTGCCGCTCAGTCACATTCAACAATCCGAATGTTCAAAACCACGTAAACCAGTTTCCGCACGTGAGATCTCTGATTACAACAGTCTCGGCTTCCCCAAGGCCAGACCCTCAACTCAGGCGCGCCGCTCTTCGTGATCCGGCGCGCCCGTTTTGATTGATGACAACGCAGCCATGAACGCGCCTCTTATCGTCAGCGCCGCCGTCACGCTCACGACGGCCCTCCTCGTCGCCTTATGGGCCAGTCTGGTCGCGACCGGCATGGCGCCGGTCCCGGAAACCGAGCCGCAGGACCGGCGTGACATTCGGACCTGGTAAGGTCGCGGCCGCCTCTCGGATTCGCAGCGGAAGCCGCCCAGGAATGCGGCAGAGTGTCTGTGCGTTAATCACAGGATCCACCGAATGCCTGCGGAACCGGCGCCGCCAGCCGGCGTTTTTGCCGGCTTTCGCAAGAGCCGTCATCGAGCAGGGTGCGTACAGCGTGACCAAGTCCAGGCGTTCAGGACCGCGCGGCCCCGTCGTCGTCAACGACGGCAGCGCCCGTCCGACACCGCGCGAGCGGCTCTTCGGTGGCCCGGCGCCGGATGGCCCGCTACCCGGCCATCTCCTGGTCCTGCTGAGCCAGCTGCATCGGGCGGAAACTGCTCCGCGCGAGCGCCGGGAGACGCCGCTCAGCTGAGCATGGTGGATACCTCGCAAGACCCTGGGCCGCGCTTGGCCCACAGGGTAATCGGTCCTATGGTTCTCGCTGCACCCCACCCGCCGGCGGGTCGCGACAGGGAAGGCCCGAACCGATGCGAGTTTTCCGACGGGTCTGGACCCTGCTCGCGGTGCTGGCCCTTGTCCCAGCGGCGAGCCCGTGCCGAGCGGCCGATCCGGTGGTCGTCTTCGCCGCGGCGAGCCTGAAGAATGCGCTCGACGATGCGACGGCTGGCTGGGCCAAGGACACCGGCAAAACCACCCGGATCTCTTATGCGGGATCGAATGCGCTCGCCAAGCAGATCGAGGCCGGGGCACCGGCCGACCTGTTCGTTTCGGCCGACCAGGCCTGGATGGACTATGCCGAGAAGTCCGGCAGCCTGAAGCCGGGCTCGCGCGTGGACCTCCTGCGCAACGCGCTCGTGCTGATCGCTTCCGGCCCGAAGACACCCGGTTCGGATCCGCAGATCGCCCTGGCGCCGGATCTCGGCACGACGCTCAGCCGGATCCTCGGCGGCGGCAAGCTCGCCATGGCCACGATCGATGCCGTCCCGGCCGGGAAATACGGCAAGGCTGCCCTCGAGAAGCTCGGCGCCTGGAATTCCGTGAAGGGGCAGGTCGCCCAGGCCGAGAACGTGCGTGCCGCCCTGTTGCTGGTCGCCCGGGGCGAGGCGCCGCTGGGCATCGTCTACGCCACCGATGCGGCCGCCGATCCGAGCGTGCACGTCATCGCGACCTTCCCATCCGACAGCCATCCGCCGATCGTGTATCCGGCGGCCCTCCTCAAGGATTCGGCCAACCCGGATGCCGCGGCCCTGTTGACCTACCTGCGCGGCCCGGCAGCCAGGGGCTACTTCGAGCACCAGGGCTTCACGGTGGTCGAGAAGCCCGGCGTCAGCCAGTAGACCTGCGCACCGACCTTGTTCGGCCTGCCCCCAGACGCCTGGACCGCCGTCGCCCTAAGCCTCCGGGTGGCGAGCGTCGCGACGCTCGCGAGCTTGCTGCCCGGGCTCGCGGTGGCGTGGCTTCTGGCGCGGCGCCGGTTCCCCGGTCGCGCACTCCTCGACGGGCTGGTCCACCTCCCGTTGATCCTGCCCCCGGTGGTGACCGGCTACTTGCTGCTGCTGGCGCTCGGCCGGCGCGGCTTCCTCGGCGGCGCGCTCGGGGAGATCGGCATCGTCTTCTCCTTCCGCTGGACCGGCGCAGCCCTGGCCTGCGCGGTGATGGGCTTTCCGCTGATGGTGCGGGCCATGCGACTGTCGATCGAGGCGGTCGATCCCAAGCTCGAACAGGCCGCTAGCACCCTCGGGGCCAGCCCGCTCGCGGTCTTCCTCACCGTCACGCTGCCGCTCAGCCTGCCGGGCTGCATCGCCGGCGCCGTGCTCGCCTTCGCCAAGGCGATGGGTGAGTTCGGGGCGACGATCACTTTCGTGTCGAACATCCCCGGGGAAACCCAGACCCTTCCCTCGGCGATCTACACGCTGACGCAGGTCCCGGGCGGGGAGGGGCCGGCCTTGCGCCTGACCCTGATCTCGGTCGCCCTGTCGGTGACGGCGCTGCTGATCTCAGAGTTCCTGGCATCCCGCGCCGGGCGACGGCTTCGGACGGGCTGAATGGCGGATCCCGGGAACACGCGCGCGCGCGCCTCAAGCATAGGCGTAGGGCCCGCCCCGCTCCAATGCGGTCCGGTAGGCCGTGCGTGCATGGATTCGTGCGAGCCAGGCGGTCACCCGCGGCCCGGCGCCGGTCCCGCGGGCCGTGAAGGCTTCGAGGGGAAAACTCATCATGATGTCGGCGGCGGTGAAATCTGCCCCGCAGAAATACGGCCGGTCGGCGAGTTCCTGCTCCCAGAACGCCGCGTGGCGGCGCAGGTCCGGATCGACGAAGTTGTGCAGTACGGCGTCGGCGATCCGGCGAACCAGAGGTCTCAGGGCCCAGGGGCTACCCGATGCAAGACGCGAAAAGACCAGCTTCAGCAGCAGCGGCGGCATCGCCGAGCCTTCGGCATAGTGCAGCCAATAGGTGTAGCGTGCGCGCTCGGGCGTCCCGAGGGCTGGCACCAGGGCTCCCCCGGCCCGGTCGGTGAGGTAGGTGACGATGGCGCCGGTCTCGGCCACCACGATCCCGTCCTCGGTGATGATTGGAGACTTGCCCAACGGGTGAACGGTGACGAGTTCGGGCGGCGCCCGCATGGTCTGCGGATCCCGGGCGTAGCGCTTCACCGTGTAGGGCAGGCTGAGTTCTTCGAGGAGCCAGAGCACCCGCTGCGAGCGGCTGTTCTCGAGATGGTGGACGGTGATCATCGTATGCGCTCCGTGGCGGGTGCCAACGCGCATCGCCGCCGCCCGTTACGATCTTTAGACATCAAGCCTTGCAGGCCGCGACAAGCGCTCCTCCCCCTTGCGGAGAGGAGTTGGCCGCGGCTGTTGTTCAGAAGGCACCGCTTCGCCTCGTCCTGCACCACCCCCAACCCTGGCCCCTCTCCGCAAGGGGGAGGGGAAAACGCGTTGCGCCGCGCGCGCCTGCTCCAGGACCTCTGGGGCGGATCCACGAGCCCACGCCGCCGGGGGCGAATCGCGTGAGCATCGCCATTGACCTAATCCTCCGGCGCGGCGCCTTCAGCCTCGAGGCGGCCTTCGAGGCCGGGCCGGGCCTCACCGCCCTGTTCGGCCGCTCGGGGTCCGGCAAGACGACGCTGATCGACCTAATCGCAGGGCTGGCTCGACCGGATCGCGGCCGGATCATCGCCGAAGGCACCACGCTGGTGGACAGCGCCGCGAGGATCTTCCTGCCGCCGCATCGCCGCCGGGTCGGGGTGGTGTTTCAGGACGCGCGGCTATTTCCGCATCTCAGCGTGCGAACCAATCTGGGCTACGGCCGCGTCTTCGGGGGCCGGGCCGCCGACCCGGCCGGATTCGCCGCGGTGACCGAGATGCTCGGGATCGGCCACCTGCTCGACCGGAGGCCGGCGGGCCTCTCGGGCGGCGAGCGCCAGCGGGTGGCGATCGGACGGGCGCTGCTCGCCAAGCCGCGCCTGCTGCTGATGGACGAGCCGCTGGCGGCCCTGGACGAGGCCCGCAAGGCCGAGATCCTCCCCTATATCGAACGCCTGCGCGACGAAGCCGGCGTGCCCATCGTCTATGTCAGCCATGCTGTCGCCGAGGTGGCGCGGCTCGCCACCACGGTGATCGTGCTGGAAGCAGGGCGCGTGGCCGCGTCGGGTTCCGCCGAGGCGATCCTGCGGCGGGCCGACCTCGTTCCGGTCCACGCGGCCGAGGCCGGAGCGCTCCTCGACATGGTGGTTGCGGGGACCGATCCGGAGACCGGGCTGACGCGGCTGACGGGCCGAGCGGGTCAGCTGCTCGTTCCGGGTCTGCCAGCGCACCCACCCGGAACGCGGCTGCGCGTGCGGATCCCCGCCCGCGACGTGCTGGTGGCGACCGAGTCCCCCCGGGGCTTGAGCGCGCGCAATATCCTGCCCGGCCACGTCTTCGCGCTGACCCCGAGCGGCGCCGAAGTGTCGGTGGACATCGATTGCAATGGTGCGTTGATCGCCGCACGCGTCACGGCGGCCGCAAGTCTCGAGCTGGGTCTGGCGCCGGGTCGGTCCGTCCATGCCGTGATCAAGAGCGCTGCCTTCGATCCGTCGGGGATCGGGACCTCGCGACCGGTGGTGGATATCTAAATTTTCCGTATCCGGCCCGAAACACTGGAATTCGGGTGATGAATACAACCTTTGATTAGAGGATCGATGCGACCATGGGTTGTGCCGCTGCAGCAGCAGCGTGCCCCCGGAGGGCGTTTCGATGGGCTGGCTCCAAAGATTTTGGCGAAGCGGACGCCACGGCTTGGCCTGCCGAAGCGGCAGCTCGGCGGTCGAATTCGCCCTCGTCGCCCCGGTGGTACTGATGCTGTTTGCCGGCATCACGGTCTTCGGCATCTGCCTGGGCGCCGCCCACAACCTTCGCCAGATCGCCGCCGAGGCGGCCCGGGCCTCCATCGCCGGCGTCACCGATACCGAGCGCACGACCCTCGCGCAGACCATGGTGACCCGCAGCCTCAGCAGCGGCGCGATGTTCCGTCCCGACAGCATCAAGGTCTCGGTCGGCCCCGATCCGAACGATGCCACGCTCTACACGGTCACCGTGACCCTGGATGCCAACACGCTGGGGATCAACGTTTTCGCGAAGCTGATCCCGATGCTGCCCACCATCCTGCGCAGCAGCATCAGCGTCCGGAAGGGCGGTCTGTGACCGTATGGCGGGCCGCTCTCCGCGCACGGCGCTTCGGCCAGGCCCGGGGCGGCAATGTCGTGATCCTGGTGGCGCTCGGCAGTTCCTTGCTGATGGGCGCCGGCGCCGTCGGGATCGACCTCGGACAGGTGTTTCAGGCTCGGCGCAAGGCGCAGGGCGCGGCCGATATCGCCGCCATGCTGGCGGCCGTCGACCCGACCAAGGCGGACACGGTCGCCCGCCGGTCGCTCGTCGATAACGGCTACGATCCGGCGCGGGCCACGGTGGCGACCGGCGGCTACGATGCCAGCGCGCCCAACGTCGTCCCAGGCAGCCGCTTCAACTCTGGCGCGAATCCCGCCAACGCCGTCCGGGTCGGCCTGTCGACCACGGTGCCGGTCACCTTCGGCCGGGCGATCGGATTGCCGGCCACCGTGCCGATCCGGGTCACCGGCACGGCAGCCAGCGCGCAGTTCGCAGCCTTCACCATCGGCTCGGGCACCGCGGCGTTGAGTGGCGGCATCGCCAACGCCGTCCTCGGCGCATTGCTCGGAGCGAAGCTGTCGCTGGGCGTCAGCGATTATAACGCATTGGCCAGCGCCAAGGTCGATGGCCTGCGCGTCCTCGATGCGCTGGCAGCAAGCCTCAACCTGCAGGCGGCCAACTACACTGACATCGTCCAGGCGAATGCGAGCGTCGGTCAATTGCTGATGGCGATGCGGGTCGCCGCACAGGGGAATTCCGCTGCGGTCTCGGCCCTCTCGAGCATCCTCAACGCGCTGCCGAATGCCGGCAACCTCGTTCCTATCGGCCAGGTCGATGCCCTGGGCGATGTGGCGGCTCTGGCCCCCGGACGCGGCCTAGCCGGCCCGTCGCTGGACGTGATGGACCTCTTGGCCGCCACCGCGTCGCTCGCCAACGGACAGAACCAGGTTGCGATCGATCTCGGGGGCACCGTGCCGGGGCTGCTCTCCACGCGCTTGACGTTGGCGATCGGCGAGCGCCGCCGCAGTTCCGGATGGGTCCGACCCGGCAGCCCGAATGCCACGGTCAAAACCGCCCAGACCCGGCTGCTGATCGAGGCCACGATCTCGGCCCCACTTGGGCTCGGCACCGTCTACGTGCCGATCTACGCCGAGGTCGCTTCCGCCCAGGCGACGCTCCGAACGCTCGCGTGCTCGGGGCCCAGCGGCGGTCGCCAGGCCACCATCGAGGCGCAGACCGGGCTCGCGACACTGGCCATTGCCGCGGTGAACCGCGCCTCGATCAACGGCGGTACGACCAGCCCAGACCTGTCGCAGCCGGCCGTGCTGATCGCGCTGCCGCTGGCCAATATCGGCGGCCGGACGGTAACGAACATCGGCTCCAACACGCAGACACTCACCTTCACGGATGCCGATATCGCCAACCATACCGTGCGCACGGTGTCGTCGACGAACGTCGCGCAGTCGCTGACCGGCAGCCTGCTGGGCAATCTCAGCTTCAACTTGAACGGCTTCGGCCTGACCCCGCTGCTTCAGACCTCTCTCGCGACGACGCTCGGCCTGGCCGCCGCGCCCCTCGATCTGGTGCTCAACGCCGTGCTGCAGAGCCTCGGCCTGCGGATCGGCTACCTGGATGTCGAGATGGACGGAACCCTCTGCAGCCAGGCTGTGCTGGTGCAGTGAGTCGGCGGTCCGACTTCGCGTCGGACCGATCGACGTCGCGAGGCACCGGCCTCCGGCCGCTTAGTGCGCGCGCCGGGCTCCGGTGCCGGTAGCCCCCTTGGCGATGCTCTGTCCAAGGCGCAGCAGCAGCATGTCGATGAGGAGTTGCAGCTCCGAATCCGCAACCCCTCCGAGCGCATCGCGGCACTCGATCGCCCGGTCGATCGCCACAGAGAGCGCATCCAGCGGCTCGACCTGTGCAGGGATTTCGGGCTCGTCCTCGCGCCGGTTGTCGGTCACGTCGAGGATGAGGCCGTGTCCGGTCCGGCGGCTCGACCCGGCGGCGGGCACGCGGCCGCGATCGAGGATCCAGCGGACCTGCCCGGCCGGCGACAGCGTGCGGTATTCGGCTACGAACAGGCCCCCGCGCTCACAGACCGCCTGGAAGTGGCGCACCACGGCGGGCCGATCCTCGGGATGAATGCAGGATCTGGCGATTTCCAGCGGAAGCGGACGGCCGACGAGGCCGGGATCGCCTGCCAGCACCTCGGCGGCGCCGGCATCCAGGATGCAGCGATCAGAGCGGGGCGACCACGACCAGGCACCGATGACGCCGGACGCGTCGAGGGCTGCCGACAGATCCACCGGCAGGCCGCGCGTGCGCTTGATCGCATCGACAACCATGGGCGATCTCCGACACCGGCGTGCCCCTCGCACGCTTCCTTCACGGCCATACAACCCATGATGGAATTAAGAGGTGGTTAACTCAACCGCGCAACCTGGCTTCCAGGCAGGTCAGTCTACTGACGAACCGGTGCAAAGCCGATCGCTGACGCGGTGGATCGCGACTTTTTACCTGATCGGAGCTCCCGCAATGGTTGTACTTTAGGGTAAGCTCATCAGCCGATCTGCGTGATCAGTGTGAACGCGCCGAACAGCAGCACGGCCCCGACGACCGCCGCGAGCAGAATAAGCGCGGCCCGCGATTCCCGAATGTCCGGCGCCATAAGCCTCCCCAATCGCACTGCCCGCTCGGGCGGGTCGCGTTCCACGTTGCTTTGGACTCAAGATTTACACCGATCGCCTTGGCTGTCGACGCCGGGAAGAACGATCATGCGACACGAGGCTTTGGCCGATACGCGGCGTTCTTTGACCGGTTCTCCGGCGCCGATCTATGGAGTGTTCGGCACGATGCCCCGGTGTTTCAGGGAGCGGCCGATGCGAAGGGATGTCGAGTTCTGTTCCGAGGGGCGGAAGTTGCGTGGCTGGCTCTACCGGCCGAGCGCGCAGGAGAACGTGTCGGGCGCCGTGGTGATGGCCCACGGCTTTTCGGCGGTCAAAGAGCAGTATCTCGACCGTTACGCGGAGGTCTTCCAGGCGGCGGGCCTCGGCATCCTGGTCTACGACCACGCCAATTTCGGCGCCAGCGAAGGCCTGCCCCGGCAGGAGGTCGATCCGGTGCTGCAGAAGCGCGGATACCGTGACGCGATCAGCTTCGCGCAGACGATCCCCTGGGTCGATCCGGCACGGATCGGGATCTGGGGCACGAGCTACAGCGGCGGGCACGTGATCGAGGTGGCGGCGATCGACCGCCGGGTCCGCTGCGTGGTCGCGCAGGTGCCGCAGATCAGCGGCGCGCTCTCGGCGCAGTGCCGGACCCGGGCCGATCTCGTCCCGGTGCAGCTCCGCCGCTTCGAGGCCGACCGCGCCGCCCGCTTCCGCGACGAGGCCCCGGCCATGCTGCCGGCCGTGTCGGCCGATCCGCTTCAGCCTTGCGCGATGTCGGGACCGGACAGTCACGCCTTCTTCACCGGCACGCGCGCCTTCGCGCCGAACTGGCAGAACGCGGTGACGCTGCGCAGCGCCGAACTCTCCCGCGAGAACGAGCCGGGGGTACATATCGCCCGGATCAGCCCGACGCCGCTGCTGATGATCGTGGCCGAGGACGACGTCCTGACCGCCACCGACCTGTGCCTGGAGGCCTATCAGCGCGCTCTGCCGCCCAAGACCCTCGTGATGGTCTTGGGCGGCCATTTCGATCCGTATCTCCGGCACTTCGACCGCACCAGCACGGCCGCGCGCGACCTTCTCGTGACCCATCTCGGTGCGCCGGCGGCCTGACGATCCATCCGTGTTCGGTCCTCCCTCCTTCAGCAGCCCAAAGGTGATCTGCGTCGCCGGCGACTACCCCGATGGCGGGACCGTCGGCCCACATTGTCACGCCCGTGCGCAGCTGATCTTCGCCACGGCCGGCGTGATGGAGATCCGCGCAGCCGGCAGCCTCTGGCTCGTACCGCCGCAGCGGGCGCTCTGGGTGGGCGCCGGGATCGATCACGCGCTGCGCGCCCGCGGCGCGGTCTCGCTCCGGACCCTCTACATCGCCGATCGTGCCGTCCCGGCAACTCTGCCGGCCGTACCGACCAGCCTCGCGGTGACGCCGCTCCTGCGCGCGTTGATCCTGCGGGCGATCCAAGGCGGCGGAGAAGCCGACCCGGACGGGCGACACAATCGCTTGCTCGATGTCCTGCTCGACGAGGTGGCTGCACTGCCCTCTTGCCCGTTGCGCCTCGCCATGCCGACCGATCCGCGGCTTCGGCGCGCCTGCGAGGCCGTCCTGGCCGATCCCAGCGCGCGGCAGGATATGGCGGTGCTGGCCCAGGTCGCGGGGGTCTCGCCGCGGACGTTGGCGCGGCTGGCGGAGCGGGATCTCGGCGTGCCGTTTTCGGTCTGGCGACAGCAGGCCCGCGTCCTGGCCGCGCTCCCCATCCTGGTCGGCGGCGGCTCGGTGACCGAGGCAGCGCTCACCTTGGGCTACGACAGCCCGAGCGCCTTCGCGTCCATGTTCCGTCGGATGATCGGTGCCGCGCCCGCCGCCTACCGGGCCCAAAACGCCGATCCAGCACTGCGCTGATCGTGGATGGCGTGAGGCATCCACCGCAAGCGCCATTCCGGCTCAAGCACCCTTCCCGTTGACTTGGCAAAGCCACGCGTCCATCCCTGTACCGATCGGTACAAACTCGCGAGGACATGCCCATGTCGGAACGCCCGCCCCTCCCGCCCTTCAGCGAGGAGACCGCCGCCCAGAAGGCCCGGATGGCCGAGGATGCCTGGAATGGGCGCGATCCCGAGCGGGTCTCGCTCGCCTACACGCCGGACAGTGTCTGGCGGAACCGCAGCGAGTTCCTGACCGGGCGCGAGGCCATCGTGGGCTTCCTCGAGCGCAAATGGGCGCATGAATTCGAGTACCGGTTGATCAAGGAACTGTGGACCTTCAGCGGCAATCGGATCGCCGTGCGCTTCGCCTACGAGTGGCACGATGCGACGGGACAGTGGTTCCGTTCCTACGGCAACGAGAACTGGGAATTCGACGCGCACGGTCTGATGCAGCGACGGATCGCCAGCATCAACGATCTACCGATCGCGGCGGCCGACCGGAAATTCCATTGGCCCCTCGGCCGGCGCCCCGACGATCATCCGGGCCTGAGCGATCTCGGCCTTTAGGCGCAGTGACGACGCGGAGCGACATGGTGCCGGCGCTCGCGGAAGTGTTTCGCGAGCACGGCTATGCGGGCACCAGCCTGGCGCTGATCAGCGCGGCGACGGGCCTCGGCAAGGGCAGCCTGTATCACCTGTTCCCGGGCGGCAAGGCCGAGATGGCGGCCTGCGTGATCGCGGAGATCGACGCCTGGTTCGAGTCACACCTGTATCGGCCGCTGCGCGAACAGGATCCGCCAGAGACGGCAATCTCGGACATGTTCGAGTCCGTCGACCACTACTTCCGGTCCGGGCGGCGGGTCTGCCTAGTCGGGGTCCTGGCGCTCGGTACGAGCCGCGACCTGTTCGCCGAGGCGGTGCGCGGCTACTTCGCCCGCTGGGTCGACGCCCTGGCCGGTGCCCTGCGGCGGGCGGGCCATAGCGACTCGGCGAGCGTGGCGCTGGCGGAGGACATCGTCGCGCAGATCCAGGGTGCGATCGTGCTCGCACGGGCACTCGACGAGCCCGCGCTCTTCACCCGCGCCCTGGCGACGCTGCGGTCACGCGTGGCGACCGCAGCGGAGTGAGGCGCCGGATCAGGCGGCCGTGCGGCTCTCGACCATTCGGGCCAGGAAGGCGCTGCCGATCGGGATGATTGAATCATCGAAGTTGTAGCTGGCGTTGTGCAGGCCCGGACCGGGGTTCGAGCCGAGCCAGACATAGGCGGCTGGGACCGCCTGGGCCATGTCGGCGAAATCCTCGCTGCCCATCCTCGGCACGGCGTTCGGTTCGACATTCTCGGGCCCGAGCAGCTCGGTCGCCACCGCAGTCGCGGCCGCCGCCTGCTCGGGAGCGTTCTCCAGCACCGAGAACATGTCTTGGATATCGACCTTGATCTCGGCTCCGTAGGCAGCCGCGAAGCCAGCGGCAATCTCGTGCATGCGGGTGCCGGCCAGCGCCCGGATCTCCTTGTCGAAGGTACGGATCGTGCCGGCCAGATGCGCCGTTTCCGGGATGACGTTGTAGGCGGTGCCCGCCTCGATCCGGGTGATCGACAGCACGATCGACTTCAGCGGGTCGGCGTTGCGCGACACGATCGACTGCAGCGCCTGGGCGAGGCCGGTGGCGATGATGATCGGGTCGTTGCCGCCATGGGGCTGGGCCGCGTGGGCGCCCGTGCCGCGGATGTGGATGTCGAAGAAGTCGGCCGCCGCCATGACCGGGCCGGGGCGCAGCTTGATCCGCCCGTGGCCGCCCGGCTGGTTGTGCAGGCCGTAGATCTCGTCGCAGGGGAATTTCTCGAACAGCCCGTCCTTGAGCATCGCCCGGGCGCCGCCGCGGCCCTCCTCGGCCGGCTGGAACACGAAGACCGCGGTGCCGTCGAAGTTGCGGGTCTCGGCGAGGTAACGGGCGGCGCCGACCAGCATGGTCGTGTGCCCGTCATGGCCGCAGGCGTGCATCTTGCCGGGATAGGTCGAGCGATAGGGGAGGTTGGTCTCCTCATCCATCGGCAGGGCATCCATGTCGGCGCGCAGGCCGATCCGCCGTCCGTTGTCGGTGCGGCCCTTGAGCAGCCCGACCACCCCGGTGCCGCCGACGCCGCGATGCACCTCGCAACCGAACTTCTCCAGAAGCTCGGCGACGATGCCGGAGGTGCGTACTTCCTCGAAGCCCAGCTCGGGGTGGGCGTGCAAGTCGCGGCGCAGGGCCGTCAGCTCGTCGGCATAGGTCTTGATGTGGTCGATCGGGCTCATGTGTTCGGGCTCTCGGGGGCGGGTCGTGCGGGTTCTGCCGCATCGTCGCAGGCTCCGGGCGCGCGGACCTCGTCCGTCCGCCGGAACGGCGTGAGCGTATCGAGATCGTCCACCGCCTCGGCGACGTGGGCGCGCTCCCGCTGCAAGTAATCGGCCACCGCCCGACGGAAGGCCGGGTCGGCGATGTCGTGGGCGGAGTGCATCAGCACCGGCTTGTAGCCGCGGGCGAGCTTGTGCTCCCCCTGCGCCCCGGCCTCGACCCGCTTGAGGCCGCGCGCGATCGCGAAATCGATCGCCTGATAGTAGCAGATCTCGAAATGCAGGAAGGGGTGATCCTCGGTGCAACCCCAGTTGCGCCCGTAGAGCGCCGTGTCGCCGATCAGGTTGATCGCCCCGGCGATATAGGCGCCGTCCCGGCGGGCCATGATCAGCAGCACCCGGTCGGCCATGCGCTCGGACAGGAGCGAGAAGAACCGGCGATTGAGGTAGGGGCGCCCCCATTTGCGCGCGCCCGTGTCCATGTAGAAGGCGTAGAACGCGTCCCAATGGGCCTCGGTGATGTCGGCGCCGGTGAGGTGCTCGACGCTGATCCCCGGCGCCAGCGCATCGCGCCGCTCCTTGCGGATGTTCTTTCTTTTCCGGGACGCGAGCGCTTCGAGAAAGTTCTCGAAGCTCGCGTAGCCCGCATTCTCCCAGTGGAACTGTTGGTCGGTGCGCTGCAGGAAGCCCGCAGCCCCGGCCCGGTCCCATTCGGCCTCGCGCATGAATGTGACGTGGATCGAGGAAGCCTTGGTCTCGCCCCGCAGCGCCCGCAGCCCCGCGACGAGGCCGGCGGTGGCCTCGTCCGGATCGGCACCCGGGGCGATCAGGAAGCGGGGGCCGGTTACAGGTGTGAACGGCACGCTGACCTGGAGCTTCGGATAATAGGCGCCCCCGACTCGCTCGTAGGCGTCGGCCCAGCCGTGATCGAACACGTACTCGCCCTGGCTGTGCGACTTCAGATAGCAGGGCGCCACGCCGAGCAGCGTGCCGTCGCGCTCGACCATGACGTGGAGCGGCAGCCAGCCGGTCTTGCGCGAGACGCAGCCGGACTCTTCGAGCGCCGACAGGAAGGCGTGCGAGACGAACGGATTGTGGGTCTCGTCGCCCGCCGCGAGGGTCTCGGGGGAGAACGCGCAGGCATCCCAGGCCGCCGCGCCGATCTCCTTCAAGCCGGTGATCGCCCGCACGGTAAGCGTGGGGGTCTCCGGCGCCGGCCCGGGTTCTTGCTTCATGGGCTCAATCTAGCCGGGGCAGGCAGAGGGGCAAGCGGGCGGATGCGCGCGGCTGGCCAGCGGCCTTGTCAGATGGGTGACAGATGAAACTCAAGCTGCTTCTTTCTTATGCCCCAGAGCCCGCCGGGATGCCTCGGGTTCCCGATCCAAAATGTCGAACAGGGCCCGGATCCCGCTGGGCAGCGATGTCCGGCCCTGCTCCCAGTTCCGATAGGTCGCCAGCGGCACGCCAATGAACGCAGCGAAGCGCTCCTGCGTCAGCCCGAAGCGCTGCCGGATCTCGGCCGGCGGGCGCTCGACGCGCCAAGCCGCATCCGGGATTTGCTCATCCGGGTCGAAGCCATCCTCGATCATGTGAGCCCGGATCTCGCCCTCCGCGGTGGCGTCGAGCTTCGCGCGATCGATGGTCGAGGGCCGGTTCAGGGCGTCGGCGAGACTGATCTTTGCCATGCCGCTCTCTCCTTGCGGTTGGATCTCCAGGCCGTGATGATCCACCGCACCGCACCGCGGTCGGTGTAGACGACCGTGATGAAATCGGCGCCGACGCAGCCAACGGCGATGTGCCGATCGTCTCCATAATCCAGCCGGTCGTCCCGCCGGACCAGGACCGGACCGCCGAAGATCGCAACGGCGTCGGCGAAGCTGAAGCCGCGCTTAGACAACACCGTCGCGTGCTTTGCCGGATCCCAGTCGAAGTCCATGGGCTGTCTACGCTGTCAGCGTATTTCGCTCAAGACTGCGCGGCGTGCCGTTTCGCTGGGCGAAAGCTGAGTCATGTCGAAAGCCACCCTAGATCGAGGCGGATGCGCCACTGGAACCGTCGCATCGCGCGCGGACAAGCCCAGCCCAAGGCGGCGCCTGGCGATCCGACGGCGCTCCCCGGCCGCACCGGTCACGGCACGAACCCCTCGAACACCATCTGGTCCGCATGCGTGCCAGCGCGGGCACGCTGTTCCTCGGTCCGCACCGTCCAGGCCATCACCGGGATGCGGCTGAGGAGCCGGCACAGGTAGGTCGGCGCGCAGGGCAGGTCATCGACCCGCCAGGACAGGAAGTCCGGCCGCGACTCCGAGAAATGCAGCAGATTGGACAGAGCCCGACGCGTCGCCCAGGGCATGGCAGCATAGGCTGGATCATCCTGCGTGGTCTCGGCTACGATCCCGCGGGGAATTGCCGGCGGGCACAGGTCGCGGAGTGCTGCGACCACCTGCGGATCGAAGGATTTCACCGCCACCGGACCAGCATAGGTGACGGCGATCTCGGCGGCGCGGATCGCCAGCCGCGGATCGCCGTCGTACCGCGATTTGACCTCGACCACGACAGGCACCGCCCCGGCCACCGCCGCCAGGAATTCTTTGAGCGTCGGGATCCTCTCCGACGTCCCGGCCACGGACAGGCTCCCAAGCTCGGCGGCGGACTTGGTCCCGATCGCCTCGCTCGCCTCAGTCAGCCGGCCGAGGGCGGCGTCGTGGAACACCATCGCCTCGCCGTCGGAACTCAGCTGCACGTCGCACTCGATGGCGAAGCCGCCCGCGATGGCGGCGCGGGCGGCGGCCAGGGTGTTCTCCGGCCGGCCCGCCGCCCGGTCGTGCAGCCCGCGATGGGCGATCGGCCACGCGGTAAGCCAGTCGGGAGCAGCCACGCCTAACGGACCTCGAACATCGCCTCGACCTCGACCGCGGCGTCGAGGGGCAGTTCCGCAACACCCACCGTCGAGCGGGCATGGCGGCCGCTATCGCCCAGAAGCTCGACCATCAGGTCGGAGGCGCCGTTCATGACCCCGGCCACAGCGGAGAAACCCGGCGCGGCGTTGATGAAGCCGCCCAGCCGCACGCATTGCTCCAACGCGCGATCGAGATCGCCCACTGCGGCTTCGAGCTGGGCCAGGACGTTGAGGGCGCAGAGCCGGGCGGCCGCTTTGCCGGCTTCGGGCGAGACGCTGCCGCCGACCTTGCCCTTATGCTCGGGGGCGATGGTCCCGTCCGCACCGAAGCAGACCTGGCCGGAGATGACCACGAGGTTTCCGGTGCGAACGAACGGCACGTAGTTCGCGACCGGTGCCGCCGCCTTCGGCAGGGTGAGGCCAAGCTTCTCGAGACGGTCCTTGATCGTGCTCATGCGATTCTCCCGCGCTGACTCGAATCTGCGCGAGCTGGAGCATGACCGCCCCCCGCCGCGCAAGAGGATGGGCCAGGGGGACGAGCCCATTCAGGCACCGCGAAATTCGGTTCGCGCAAGCATCGCGCGGAGCGGCCGTGCGCGCGGCATGGTCCGTGCAACGTTGACAGGAGGCGGTCGATTCATAGTAATCGCGCGCGTGCCGCCCATGACGAGGCGGCACTTTCATTTGGAGCCGGCTATGGCTTGCTCCGGGCCTTTCTAAGATACGGAGACGGGATCCGTGACGTCAGCCCTTCTGCCGACCTACGTCCGCGCGCCGCTCGCCTTCGAGCGCGGCGAGGGCGCCTGGCTCGTGACGGAAGCCGGGGAGCGATACCTCGATTTCGGCGCCGGCATCGCGGTCAACGGCCTCGGTCACGCCCATCCGCATCTCGTCGGCGCGCTCACGGAGCAGGCGAACCGGATCTGGCACACGTCGAACCTGTTCGAGATCCCCGGCGGCGAGCGCTTCGGCCGGCGCCTCGTGGACGCGACCTTCGCGGACGTGGTGTTCTTCTGCAACTCGGGGGCCGAGGCCAACGAGGCGGCGATCAAGATCGCCCGGAAGTACCACGCGGCCGGCGGCAATCCGGAGCGCTACCGGATCGTCACCTTCGCGGGCGCCTTCCACGGGCGGACCCTGGCGACGCTGGCGGCCGGCGGCCAGCAGAAATACATCGAGGGCTTCGGCCCCAAGGTCGACGGCTTCGATCAGGTCCCGGCCGGCGATTACGACGCGCTGGAGGCAGCGATCGGCCCGGAGACCGCCGCCCTGATGATCGAGCCGATCCAGGGCGAGGGGGGCGTGCGGGTGATCCCATATGCGGACCTACGCCGCCTGCGCGAGATCTGCGACGCGAATGGCCTGCTGCTGATCATGGACGAGGTCCAGACCGGCGTCGGGCGAACCGGCAAGCTGTTCGCCCATGAATGGTCCGGCATCACCCCCGACATCATGAGCGTCGCCAAGGGCATTGGCGGCGGCTTCCCGATGGGCGCTTGCCTCGCCACCCGCGAGGCGGCCCGTGGCATGACCGCCGGCAGCCACGGCACGACCTTCGGCGGCAACCCGCTCGCCATGGCAGTCGGCAATGCCGTGCTGGACGTGGTGCTGGAGGACGGCTTCCTCGACCGCGTTGCCCATGCCGGGCTCCTGCTCAAGCAGAAGCTCGCTGCCTTACGCGACCGCCATCCCCACGTGATCCAGGAGATCCGCGGTGAGGGACTGATGCTCGGCCTCAAGCTCGGCGTCCCGAACACCGATTTCGCCGCCGCCGCCCGGGCCGCCCACCTGTTGGTGATCCCGGCTGGCGACAACATCGTTCGCCTGCTGCCGCCACTGATCGTCAGCGACAGCGAGATCGACGAGGCGGTGCGGCGGCTCGATCAGGCCGCCTCCTCCTTCGAGGCCCTGCGCGGAGCGGCCGAATAGCAGCTGGATCCCGCTGTACAAGAATCACCGCCCTGCGCCGCGTTCCGGTGCGGGGCGGTGCGAAGCATTTTCGGGTGCGGTCGATCCCCGCCGTGCGTGACGAGAATGCCCCCACTAGGAGATAGAGTGTCGTTCATGATCAGGTGATCGTGGAGCAGGCTCTAGCGAACGTGACGCGATGAAAGCCCAGATTGACGGCCGGGCGCGTGCCCCAGCCCCGCACCTGAAGGGTGCCGGCCCCCGCCACTTCCTCGACCTCAAGGACTTCTCCGGGGCGGACCTGCGCGCGGTGCTGGACGCGAGCGCCGCCATGAAGGCGCGCCGCCGCAAGGGCGAGCGCGCCGTCGAGCGCCCGCTGGTGGGCAAGACCCTGGCAATGGTGTTCGACCGGCCCTCGACCCGGACCCGCGTTTCGTTCGACGTGGCGATGCGCGAACTCGGCGGCGAGACCCTGATGCTCACCGGCTCCGAGATGCAGCTCGGCCGCGGCGAGACCATCGGCGATACGGCTCAGGTGCTGTCGCGCTTCGTCGACGCGATCATGATCCGCATCCTCGATCATGGTCAGATGCTGGAACTGGCCGAGCACGCCACCGTGCCGGTGATCAATGCCCTGACCAAGGTCTCGCATCCCTGCCAGATCATGGCCGACGTGATGACCTTCGAGGAGCATCGCGGGCCGATCAAGGGCCGCACCGTGGCCTGGTCGGGTGATTCCAACAACGTCCTGGCGAGCTGGGTCCACGCCGCCGCACGGCTCGACTTCAGCCTGAACATCGCCAGCCCACCCGAGCTCGCGCCGCCGCCTGGCCTGATCGCCTGGGCGAAGGGCGAGGGCGCGAACATCACCGTCACCACCGACGCCTTCGCGGCTGTGAAGGGCGCCGACGCCGTGGTGACGGATTGCTGGGTCTCGATGGGCGACGACGACGAAGGTCACCGCCACAACCTGCTGAACCCCTACCAGGTGAACGCTAAGTTGATGGCGGCCGCCAACCCGGACGCGATCTTCATGCACTGCCTGCCCGCCCATCGCGGCGAGGAGGTCACCGCCGAGATCATGGATGGGCCGCGCTCCGTGGTGTTCGACGAAGCCGAGAACCGCCTGCATGCGCAGAAAGGGATCTTGGCTTGGTGCCTCGGCACGGAGGCGCCCTGATCCCGGGCTCGCGCTTTCCGGCATCGCGCCCCATATGCGTCTAAGCGGGTGGCGTTTGCGGCCCGTATCCCCATCACGGCTGCCGGATGGCAGCATCCCGGCGACGGATGTGGCGCGATGCGCCCCCTCTCCCGTGCGGGCGCGGGCGGGGTGAGGGATCAGATCGTTCCGGACGGGCCCTGTTCCTCACGCCATCTCGCTCCTCGCCGGAGCGGGATCTGCGCCCCGGCACGTCGGAGCGGCCGCCGCAGGAGCCGGACGTATCGATCGGAGCGGGCATGACCTCAGGACCAGAGTCGCAATCCCAGACGCAAGCCGGGCAACCTGTCGGCAACGGCCACGACGGCGCGGACGATGCCGTCCTGCCCTTCGAGGGCGAGGCCCTCGACGTGCGCGGGCGCCTGGTCCGGCTCGGTCCCGCGGTGGACACGATCCTGCGCCGCCATGGCTACCCCGATTCGGTCGCCCGGCTCCTGGGCGAGGCCGCCGCGCTGACGGTGCTGCTCGGCTCGTCGCTCAAGTTCGAAGGCCGGTTCCAGCTCCAGACCAAGACCGACGGCCCGGTGGCGATGATCGTGGTCGATTTCGAGGCGCCCGACCGCCTGCGCGCCACCGCGCGGTTCGACGCGGAACGGGTCGCCGCCCTGGGTGAGCGCCCCCTGAAGGATGCCGACCTGATCGGTGCCGGCCATCTGGCCATGACCATCGACCAGGGCTCTGCGGCCAGCCGCTACCAGGGTGTCGTCGCGCTGGAAGGCCAGAGCCTGGAGGAAGCCGCGCACCAGTATTTTCGCCAGTCCGAGCAGATCCCGACGCAGGTGCGCCTCGCCGTGGCCGAAGCGGTGGAAGAGGGCACCGGCCGTTGGCGCGCCGGTGGCCTGCTCGTGCAGTTCCTGCCCCAGTCGATCGACCGCGCCCGCCTGGCTGACCTTCCGCCGGGCGACATCCCGGAGGGCCACACGCACCTGTCCGGGCAGGCCGTCGAGGACGATGCCTGGGTCGAGGCGCGCTCCCTCGTCGGCACTGTGGAGGATCATGAACTGGTCGATCCAAGCGTGTCGAGCGAGCGCCTGCTCTACCGGCTGTTCCATGAGCGCGGGGTGCGGGTGTTCGACCGCCAGCCGGTGCAGGAGGCCTGCCGCTGCTCGCGGGAGCGGGTGATGGGTATGATCCGCTCGTTCTCGCCGCAGGAGCGCCAGGACATCGTGGCGGATGACGGCCGCATCGTCATCACCTGCGAATTCTGCTCCCGCCGCTACGATCTCGACCCACAAGAGGTCGAGGCCGAGATCGGCGGACAGCCGAATCAGTAGCGGTTCCATGGGGAGTAGGCGGGAGCGCGCAGGCCGGCAACAAGATCACCGGGCGGGCAGCGCCGCATGCGGAGCTCGCCCGCCGGGTCGCCCCGGAAACACGAATGGGCCTGGGCGACCCCTTCCGCGTGGTTTCGCTCAGACCTTCAGCACCGGTTCGGCGATGTCGCCGCGGCCGCGGTTCTTGAGGTAATCGGGCTGGAACAGGCACATCCGCACAGCATCACGATAGCGGCCGTTCACGAAGAACTCGTCCTTCAGGACGCCTTCGGGGTGGAAGCCGCAGCGCTCGTAGATGCGCACCGCTCGCGCATTGTCGCGGTCCACGTGCAGGTACAGCTTGTGGATGTTGAGGACGCTGAACGCATAATCCATGGCGATCCGCGTTGCCTGCCAAGCGTAGCCCCGGCCCTGAAAGCTCGGGTGGATCGCGATCTGGAATTCACAGCGCCGGTGCAGGTGGTTGATCTCGACGAGCTCGATCAGCCCCGCGGGCTCGCCGGTCGGATCGGCCACGATGAAGCGGCGCTCGGTCTGGTTGTGGATGTTGCGCTCGTAGAGCTGCTGCAGTTCGGCGAAGGACTCGTAGGCCTCCTCGAACCAGTAGCGCATGATGCTGTCGTTGTTGTTGAGCTGGTGGACGAAGCGCAGGTCCTCGCGTTCGAGCGGTCGCAGCTTGATGGTGATGCCGGTGAGCGCGTTCATGACGCGTAAGCCTCGATCAGGGCCCTCAGGAACCGCTCGCCCTTGTCGAGCGCGTCGAGGGTGATGAATTCATCGGGTTGGTGGGCCTGGGCAATGTCACCCGGTCCGCACACGACCGTCGGGATCCCCGCCTGCTGGAAGCGCCCGGCCTCAGTGGCGTAGGGCACCGCGATGGTGCGGTTGCGTCCAGCGAGCCGTAGGCACAGCCGTTCGGCCTCGGATCCGGGTTCGGGGGCGAGCCCCGGAATATCGACCTCCTCGAGCGTTTCGATTCGCCCGTAATCACCGTAGCGGTTCAGGCGCTCGCGCGTCACCCGTTCGACCTCCTCGGCGAACAGGCGTGGGATCTCGCCCGGGTCGAGATCCGGCAGGCCGCGATACTCCCAGTGAAAGCGACATTCCTTGGCGAGGATGTTGCGCGCCGTGCCGCCCTGGATCGTCCCGACATGGATTGTGGTCGCGGCCGGATCGAACCGCCCCGACGCGTCGCCGCGCTCGATCATCCGATCGGCGATCCGGTTGAGGCCGGCGACCAGTTCGCAGGCCGCCGCCACCGCGTTCGCCCCCAGAGCCGGCCGGGCGGAATGGGCCTCATGGCCGTGAACCGTGGTCAGGCAGGTGACGATGCTCTTGTGCGCGTCCGCCACCTCCATCCCGGTCGGCTCGCCGACGATCACGGCGCCGGGGCGCGGCAGGTCGGCGCCGAACCGCGTAATCGCGTCCATCGAGCCGAGGCAGGTGGTCTCCTCGTCGTAGGACAGCAGGATGTGGATCGGCCGTTTGAGATTAGCCGCCAGCATGTCGGGCACGAGCGCCAGCGCCAAGGCGTCGAAGGCCTTCATGTCGACCGCGCCGCGGCCATAGGCCCGGCCGTCGGCGATGCGCAGGGTGAAGGGGTCGCTGGTCCAGGACTGGCCCGCCACCGGGACCACGTCGGTATGGCCGGAGAGGACGACACCGCCCTCGATCATCGAACCAATCGTGGCGAACAGCGCCGCCTTGTCGCCGGCGGCGTTCGGCAAACGCAGGTAGGGGACACCCCAACCGTCGAGATAGGCGCAGACGGAATCGATCAGGGCGAGGTTCGACCTGTCGCTCTCGGCATCAAACGACACGAGGCGGGCGAGCATGTCGAGCGGACTGAGCCGCTCGCCGTTCCCAGACATGGATCCCTCCGGAGCGAGGCCCCGGAACCGGAACCTCAGTGCAGGCTTCGGCGGACGTGCGGACTGTCGAGGGAGAAGGCGGGAATCTCGGCCTCGAAGCTTTCGCCGGCCACTGTCGCCATGGTGTAGCTGCCAGCCATCAAGCCATCGGGCGTGTTGAGCGGGCAGCCGCTCGTGTAGCAGAAGGACTCGCCCGGCTCCAGCACGGGTTGCTTGCCGACCACACCGGTGCCGCGCACTTCCTGGCAGGCCCCATGGCCGTCGATGATGCGCCAGTGGCGGGAGCGCAGCTGCACCTGCTCGCTGCCGGTGTTCACGATCTCGACCGTGTAAGCGAAGAAGTATCGGCTCTCGTTCGGCGAGGACTCTTCCTCGACGAAGCGCGGCTGAACGGTCACACGAATTCCCCGCGTCTCGGCCTTGTACATCGCCCTATAAGGCCCTTCTTCGAACGGTGCGATTCGATGAAAACGAACTGAACACGCTTCACAGGCGGTGGTAGTAGGCGGTGAAATCCCCGTCAATTGCGGCGGACTACCTCGCGTGGATGATGCCGCAGGCCCATTCGATGGGATCCGAGTGCGGCGCCGGGCGCCTCGCGCACCCGATTAAGCCGACATTAGCCAGTCCCGGCGGAGAACGTATCCGGACGCGGATCCACCCGGAGGCGCGCGAAGGAGTCGAGGCGCGATGAACGCGGGCGCAGGCAAGCAGGCCGCCGAGTCGGGCACCACCGATTCGAGCGCCGGGACCCTCTCCGGCATCCTGCCGGCCGAGGCGATCGCCGCGTTGGCGCAGGCTGGTGGTATCCGAGTGGCCGAGGCTTTTGCGGGCGACCAGATCCAGCCGGCGAGCCTCGACCTGCGCCTCGGCGCGACCGCCTACCGGGTCCGCACCAGCTTCCTTCCGGGGGCGACCCGGACGGTCCAGGCCTGCGTCGAGCGTCTGTCACTGCACAAGATTGACCTGCGCCCCGGCGCGGTACTGGAGACGGGCTGCGTCTACATCGCCGAATTGCAGGAGAGCCTAGCGCTGCCGGGCAACCTTGCGGCGGCCGCGAACCCGAAGAGCTCCACCGGCCGGATCGACGTGTTCACCCGGGTGATTACCGACCGCGGCGAGGCATTCGACCAAGTCGAGCCCGGATATACCGGGCCGCTCTACGCGGAGATCTCGCCGCGCACCTTCCCGGTGCTGGTCCGGACCGGATCGCGCCTGTCGCAGATCCGCTTCCGCCAGGGGTCGCCGCGGCTGACCGAAACGGAACTCGGCCAGCTGCACCTGCGCTCGGCCCTGGTCGATTCCAACGCCCCGTCCTTCCAGGGCGGCCTCGCGGTCTCGGTGGACCTGTCCGGATTCGATGGCCTGATCGGCTACCGGGCGAAGCGCCATACCGGACTTGTCGATGTCGACGCCCCGGGCCGCCACCGGGCGGTGGATTTCTGGGAGCCCCTGGCGGCCGACGGCTCGGGCGCCCTGATCCTTGATCCCGGCCAGTTCTACATCCTGGCGTCGAAAGAATCGGTGCAGGTCCCCCCGGACCACGCCGCCGAGATGGTGCCGTTCGATCCGCTGGTCGGCGAGTTCCGTGTGCATTACGCCGGATTCTTCGATCCCGGTTTCGGCCATGCCGGAGCCGGCGGGGCGGGCGCCCGCGCGGTGCTCGAAGTCCGCTCCCGCGACGTGCCGTTCCTGCTGGAGGACGGCCAGATCGTCGGCCGGCTCGTCTACGAGCGGATGCTGGCGGTCCCCAAGACACTCTATGGAGCGGGGGCCGGCTCGAACTACCAGGCCCAGGGGTTGAAGCTCTCGAAGCACTTCTTCCTGTAGCTCGGGCAGCCCGAACCCCGCGCGGGAGCAGCTTTCGCATGGACGCGGTGGACCGAAAAATCCTGGACGTTCTCCAGCAGGACGCGACACTGCCGGTCGCCGAGCTGGCTGAGCGGGTCGGCGTGAGCGCAGCGCCGTGCTGGCGCCGGGTTAAGAAGCTGGAGGCCGCCGGCGTGATCCGCGGCCGGGTCGCCCTGGTGGACCGGCGCAAGGTCAACGTGCCGACCACGGTGTTCGTGGCCGTGAAGGCACCCCGCCACGCGGCCGACTGGTCCGACGCGTTCCGCCGGGTGGTCGCCGGCTTCCCGGAGATCGTCGAGGCCTGGCGCCTGACCGGCGAGATCGACTACCTGCTGCGCATCGTCGTACCCGACATCGAGACCTACGATGCCGTCTACCAGCGGCTCATCGCCAAGCTCGAATTCTCGAACCTGTCCTCCTCCATCGCTATGGAGGAGATGAAGTATACGACTGCCGTGCCGACGATCTACATGGAGTGATGGTTACGGGTTGGACGATCGGTGACCGCTTCCACCGTCATTGCGAGCATAGCGAAGCAACCCAGTGTCGCGGGCGGTCTCAGAACGCTGGCGTTTCCCTAGGTTGCTTCGCTCCGCTCGCAATGACGGCGTGGGTGTCACGTCACCCCTCCGCGATCGCGTAGGTGCGGTCGATCGAGGAAGCCTGCTCCCGGTGATCGTAACCGTAGACATGGATCGAGATCGCCGGGTCCGGGCCATCATTGGCGATCCGGTGCAGGTTCGGTCCCGACGGCATCATGCAGGCCACGTAGCCCGGGCTGCGAACCACATCCAGGGTCGCGACCGCGTGCGTCTCGCTGATCGGGCGATACCAGGTCTCGCGCAGGCTGCCGCTGAGCAGGCCGAAGCAGCAGGAGCAGTGGTGATCGTGCACGGGCGTGACCGCACCGGGGCTCCACACCATGGCCCAGACGCTGAGCGCTCGGTTGCCGAACAGCAGGTTGCGGCCGAGCCCCCCGGGCGGCGCGACGAGCCGCGTCCGGTCCAGCAAGTCCGGCCGCACCAGGATATTGAGTAGGGTCGTCCGGGCAGAAGCCAGGTAGGCGTCCGAAGAGCGCCGGGCTGCAAGCGCGAGATCCGCCAGCATCGCCTCGACTTCGGCCGGATGGGTCAGCGGGGTCATTCGCGATCTCCTCAGATGCGCTCCGTCAGGCTGGACGAAGCCTAGCGTGGAGGTGCGGGAGACGGGTTGCGAAGTTCGCGCAAGAAGGGCCCGAGCAAGCAATGCGATTGCGCAAAATGGCATGCCGGCGAAATTACATTTCTCCCAACGGACGAGATGCGTCAGGCGTTGGCCCATCTCGCTCCAGAGGCGCAATGTATGGCATCCCGCTATATGCGAGGCCAATCGATCCGTGCGCCGCTCAACCACCGTCGTTGCGAGCGCAGCGAAGCAACCCGGTGCGGCGCGTGATCTCCGAAGGTGGCGTTTCCCTGGGTTGCTTCGCTGCGCACGCAAGGACGGCGCGGGAGAAAGGGGCCGGCGTGCTTCGGCACCCAGCAGCGTCGGTCAGGACCCCGCGACGGAGCGCTCGAAGGCGCGCACCAGGGCTCGGTCGAGCTTGCCGTCCATGCCGTGGAGGATCCTCACGGCCTCGGCGGCCGGCATCGGGGCCCGGTAGGGACGGCGCTCGACCAGGGCGGCGTAGACGTCGCAGACGGTGATCAGGCGGACGATGTCGTCGATGGCGTCGCCGGAGAGGCCGTCCGGATAGCCCGAACCGTCGAGCAATTCATGATGGTGGCGCACCACCTTCAATACGGCGTCGTCGAAGCCTCCGGCCTGGACCAGGATCTGGTGACCCAGGGCGGCATGCGTGCGCATCACCGCCCGCTCCACCGGGTCCAGGGGACCGGCCTTATTCAGGATCGCGAGGGGGATCTTGGCCTTGCCGACATCATGGACCAGAGCGGCGCGCACGAGTTGCTGGCGGTCGGCTGCCGAGAAACCGAGGTCGATCGCGAAGGTCGCGGCAAGGCCCGCCACCAGCAGGCAATGCTGATAGGTGGCGTCGTCGTAGGCGCGCACCGTGTCGAGCCAAGAGGTCAGGCCACCCTGGCCGATCGCCCCGAGGATCGGCTCCAGGCCGTCATTGACCAGGGCGGCATCGACTGTGCCCGAGTCTCGTGCGGCATCGAGCAGGTTGGCGATGACCGCGCCGGCCTTGTCGGCGGCCTGGACGACCAGCGGAGAGTTGCCGCGCGCGACGGGCTTCGCGGTGGCAGCCGTGGGCAATAGCTGCGCCCGCAGCGCCTCGGCCACGGTTTCCACCGGCGTATCCTCCGGCAGGCAGAGGCGGGCGCCGAGCCCGCGCGCCGCTGAGAGGCTGCGGGCGCCCATGCTGCGCATCAGGAAGATCCGCGGCAGGGCCGGGGAGGCGGCGATCAGCGTCCGCAGTCCGACGAGCGGGGACGGCTGGAGTAGGTCGAGGTCGACGACCAGGGCAAGACAGGATCCGACGGGCGCCGAGGCGGCGGCGTCCAGCACCGTGCAGGGCGCGAACGGCTCGAGGGCGCGCAAGAGGTCGGCGCGGCGGGTGGGCTGATCGGTGTAGAGGACGACGGTGCCCGCGCGCATCTGGCCCTTCGTGGCATGGGACCGCCCCCGCGACGCGGTCGGACCGCGCAGCTGTCCGACCGGTCTAGCGCGAGCGCCTTGCCAGACCGTAACGGTGGAGTCAGGGCTCAGCCAGCGGCAGCGACGTCGAGAAGCCAGGCCATGTCGCCGATGCTGGCGACTCGGCCCGCGGGCAGGTCCTCCCCGGCGGCGAGACGGGCGAGGGCAGGGCGCTTGCCGGCGCCGGTGACCAGGAACAGCACGTGCCGCGAGGAGGCCAGGGCCGGGAGCGTCAGCGTGATGCGCGGTACGAACGGCGCCAGACCGGCCTCGGGCACGGGGGCGACCAGCCGCGCGGTCTCATCGACCGCCGGCTTGCCAGGGAACAGGGAGGCGGTGTGACCGTCCTCACCGAGGCCAAGCAGGACAAGATCGAACAGCGGCCGGACGGGGTCGAGGGTTTCGGCCCCGTAAAAGTCGAGCAGGGTCTGCTCGTAGGCCCGGGCCCCGACCTCCGCGCCCGCGTCGGAGGGGATGAAGTGCAGATGGGTCGAGGGGATGCGGGAGCCGTGCCCGAACGCCTCGCGGACCATCCGGACATTGCTGCGCTCATCGTCCCAGGGGACCACCCGGTCGTCACCGAAGAACCAGTGGATCCGCTCCCACGGTACCCGCGCGGCATAGTCCGGGCCGGCGAGGAGGCCGTAGAGCACCTTCGGGGTCGAGCCTCCCGACAGGCAGATCGCGATCCGCTCGGACTCGGTCTCGCCACAGGCCACGATCAGCCGCTCGGCCGCCTCGCGGGCGACCGCCAACGGATCGGGCAGGACATGGGTGCCGGTGGGAAGGCTCATCGGCCGGTACTCACGACTTTTTCGGTTCCTGGTGGCCGCCGAATCCCTTGCGCATGGCCGAGAGGAGCTTGTCGGCGTAGCTTTCCTGCTCGCGGGAGCGGAAACGGCGGTACAGGGCATTGGACAGGACGGTGGCCGGCACGCTCTCCTCGATGGCGGCGTTGATCGTCCACCGGCCTTCGCCGGAATCTTCGACGTAGCCGGAGAAGTCCTGAAGGTTCTCGTCGCCGGCGAGCGCTTGCGCGGTCAGGTCGAGCAGCCAGGACGAGACGACGCTGCCGCGCCGCCAGACCTCGGCGATGTCGCCCATGTTCAGGTCGAAGCGGCGCTGGGCCGGGAGCGCCTCGGAATTGGCGTGCTTCAGGATGTCGAAGCCCTCGGCATAGGCCTGCATCAGGCCGTACTCGATGCCGTTATGGACCATCTTCACGAAATGGCCGGCGCCGATCGGCCCGGCATGGATGTAGCCGTGCTCGGCGCGGGGGTCGCGACCCTCGCGGTTGGGCGTCTTGGGGATGTCGCCGACGCCCGGCGCCAGGGTCTTGAAGATCGGATCGAGGCGGTCGACGGTCTCCGTGTCGCCACCGATCATCATGCAATAGCCGCGCTCCAGCCCCCAGACGCCCCCCGAGGTACCGACGTCGACGTAGTGCAGGCCCTTGGCCTTCAGCTCGATCCCCCGGCGTACGTCGTCACCGTAGAACGAATTGCCGCCGTCGATGACGCAGTCGCCCGCCTGCATCAGGTCGGAGAGCGCCTTGACCGCCTCCTCGGTGATCGCGCCCGCCGGCAGCATGACCCAGGCGGTACGCGGAACCTCGAGCTTGGCGACCAGATCCTCCAGGCTCGATGCGCCGACCGCGCCGGCCTCCACCAGCCCGGCCACTGCCGCCGGGTTTTGGTCGAACACCACGGCTGTGTGCCCGTCGCGCAGGAGGCGCCGGACGATGTTGCCGCCCATCCGGCCGAGGCCGATCATGCCGAGTTGCATTGTCGTCATCTCCTCGGAGTTTTCCCCTCCCCCTTGCGGGGAGGGGTCAGGGGTGGGGGTGGTTCAGACGGGACCGCTGAGCCTCATCCGCAACCACCCCCACCTCCGGCTCCTCCCCGCGCGGGAGAGGAACGATGCTTAAGCGACCGCCGCCTGGAGCGCGGCCGCGATGCGCTTCAGACCGGTGTCCAGGTCGCTCTTGATGTGGACCCGCAGTGCCCGGCGACCCCGCTCGGCGAGCACCGCGAAGTCGCCTCGGGCCTGCGCTGCTACGACAGTCGTGAAGCCCAGCGCCCGGCCGGGGATGGGCAGGTCCTCGGTGGGCTCCGCGGTGATCTGCAGGAACACCCCGGTATCCGGGCCGCCCTTGTAGGCCTGCCCTGTGGAGTGCAGGAATCGCGGCCCGAATTCCAGGCAGGTCGCGACCTTGCGGGCGTCGCGCACGGCAATCCGCGCCTCCTGTAGGATACCGGCGGTCTTCGCGTCGCGCGGCACGTAGGCGAGGAGCCCGAGATAGTCGCCGTCCTTCAGACGGGCGACCTGCGCCTTCAGCGCGGCCTCCAGGCCGTTGGTTGCCTGAGGCAGGGCCTCGGCGTTCTTCGGGTCGGCATAGAGCGCGACGGTCTCGTCCTCGAACAGAGGCGTCTCCGTGGGGAGGGCGCCGCTCGCTTCCGCCTCGGAGAACAGCTTCTTCGTCTCAATCTTGCTGGCCTCGACGTCCGGCTGATCGAATGGGTTGATGCCGAGCACCCCTCCCGCGACCGCGGTGGCCATCTCCAGCCGGTAGAATTCCTGCGGCAGCTGCTCGATCGAATCGAGGGTGATGCGGACGATCGGATGGCCATCGCGCTCCAGGGCGCGCAGGGCCTCGTCCTGGGCCTCCTGGGCCTGACCGTCGAGGCGCAGATAGATGAAGAACCGGTCGCGGCCGTAGACCGCCGGGACGCTCGCCGGCTCGCCATCCACCGGCACGAGGCCCTTGCCCTGCTTGCCGGTCGATTCGGCGATGAGCTGCTCCGCCCAGGCGCCGAAGCTGTCGATGCCCGGCGAAGCGATGATCGTCACCTTGTCGCGACCGGCGAGCGCCGCCGCCCCCATGGCAGCGCCGAGCAGAACGCCCGGGTTCTGTGCGGGCGGAACCACCGGTCCGCAGGAGCGGACCATGATCCGCGCGGTCTCCAGCAGGGCCTTCACGTCGAGGCCGAGGGCGGCAGCCGGCACCAGGCCGAAGGCCGACAGCACCGAGTAGCGCCCGCCGATCTGCTTCACGCCGTAGAAGATTTTCTTGAACTTATCCTTCTGCGCCGCGCGCTCCATGTCGGAGCCCGGGTCGGTCACGGCGACGAAGTGGTCGCCCGCCCGGTCGCCCAGTTTTTCCTTCACGCGTCCCAAAAAGTAGTCGCGAAAAACGTTGGGCTCCAGCGTCGAGCCGGACTTGGACGAGACGATGAACAGCGTCCGGCCGAGATCAATGCTCGCCTCCAGGGCGCGCACTTGATCCGGATGGGTCGAATCGAGGATCTGGAGCTTCGGGAAACCCTCGCGTTGGCCATAGGTCAGGCTCAGCACCTCGGGGCCGAGGCTGGAACCGCCCATGCCCAGCACCACGGCATCGGTGAAGCCCTCCTGCTTCACCCAGTCTGAAAAAGCTGCGTAGTCGGCGGCCTTCTCCAGCTCCTCCTCGACGATATGCAGCCAGCCGAGCCAGTTCGCCTCGTCGTGGCCGGACCAGACCGTGGCGTCCCCGGCCCAGAGCCGGCGGATCGAACCGCTCGCCCGCCAGGCCTCGACGGTCTTCTTCGCCTCGGCGGCGAGGGTGTCGTCCATGACCAGGCTCTGGCCATCCAGACGCTGGCCGAGGAGCGCGGCGCGCTTGCCGGCCACGGCGCCGAGGAGGTCGTCGGCGGCGTCGATGAAGAGCTGTACGCCCTCCTTGACCAGTTGCTCGGCGACAGCCTCGATGTCGATACCGGCCCGGGCGAGCCGGGTCATCACAGCCTCGGCCCCCGGCACGTCCTCCTCGATCGTCGCCCGGACGGTGCCGTGGTCGCGGAACGCGTCCATGGTGGCGGGCGGCATGGTGTTGACGGTGTTGGGCCCGATCAGCTCCTCGACGTAGAGCACGTCGGAATAGGCCTTGTTCTTCACCCCCGTGGAGGCCCAGAGCAGCCGCTGCGCCTTGGCGCCCTTCTCGGCCAGGGCCGTCCACTTCGCCTCGGAAAAGATCTTCCGGTAGCGCTGGTAAGCGAGCTTGGCGTTGGCGATCGCGACCTTGCCCTTGAGCTGGCCGAGCGCTGCCTTCTCGTCGGGGTCGTTGGCCTCGGCGATCTTCTCGTCCAGCAGCTTGTCGACAAGCACGTCGATCCGGCTGATGAAGAAGCTCGCGACGCTCGCGACCTTCGACACGTCGTGGCCGGCCTTGGCCCGCTCGTCGAGCCCGTCGATGAAGGCGCGGGCCACCGCTTCGTAGGCCTCCTGCGAGAACAGGAGCGTCACGTTGATCGAGATGCCCTCGGCCGTGAGCTGGCGGATCGCCGGGATGCCCTCGGGGGTGGCCGGCACCTTCACCATCAGGTTGTCGCGGGCGACCGCCTTGTGCAGGCGCCTTGCCTCGTGGAGCGTCGCCTCGGTGTCGAGCGCAAGATAGGGCGACACTTCGAGGCTGACGTAGCCGTCGGCCCCGTCGCTCGCCTCGTAGACCGGGCGCAGCACGTCGGCGGCGGCCTGGATATCGGCGATGGCCAGGCCCTCGTAGAGGTCGATGACGCGGCTGTCGCCGGTTGCCTGCACGGCCTTCAGACTGGCATCGTACGCGTCCGAGTGGCCGATCGCCTTCTCGAAGATGGAGGGGTTGGACGTGACCCCGCGCAGGCCGTCCTCCTCGACGAGGCGCTTCAGCTCACCCTTCTGGATGAAGCCCCGGGCCACGAAGTCCAGCCAAACCGCCTGATCCTGTTCGTCGTGCAGGGCCTTGAGCGCGTTCATGTCGGTTCCTCGTCCTTCCCTAATCACGCCCTGCTCTCCTCCCCCTTGCGGGGAGGAGTTGGAGGTGGGGGTGGTGCCGGATGAGGCTCGGCGGTTCCTTCTGAACCACCCCCACCCCAGACCCCTCCCCGCAAGGGGGAGGGGACGCGCTTTATCGCTTATGCTTGGCGAGCTGCGCCCGAGCGGCCTCCAGCACCTTGTCGGGGGTAAAGCCGAACTTGGTCTGGAGATCCTTGATCGGCGCCGAGGCGCCGAAGGTATCCATGCCGATGACCGTACCCTCGGTTCCGGCGTAACGGTCCCAGCCGATCATGCTGCCCTGCTCGACGGTCACCCGCGCCTTGACCGCCGGGGGCAGGACCGAGTGCCGGTAGGCCTCGTCCTGGCGCTCGAACAGGTCCCAGGACGGCATCGAGACGACCCGGGCTTTCACGCCCTCGGCCTTCAGGGCCTCGTAGGCGCCGACGCAGAGCTGCACCTCCGAACCCGTGCCGATCAGGATCACCTCCGGGGTGCCGTCGCTATCACCCAGGATGTAGGCGCCCTTGGCGGTGCCGGCGGCCGCTCCGTACTTGGAGCGGTCCAGCGTCGGAAGCGGCTGGCGGGAGAGGGCGAGCACCGCCGGCTGGTTCTTCAGGGAGAAGATCACCCGGTAGGCCTCGGCCACTTCGTTGGCGTCGGCCGGGCGCAGGGTGACGAGGCCCGGGATGCAGCGCAGCGACAGCAGCTGCTCCACCGGCTGGTGGGTCGGCCCATCCTCGCCCACGCCGATCGAGTCGTGGGTGAAGATGTGGAAGATCGGCAGTTCCATCAGCGCGGCGAGCCGGATCGGCGGACGCATGTAATCGGCGAAGACCAGGAAGGTGGCGCCATAGGCCCGCATCCCGGACAGGCCGAGCCCGTTCACGATCGAGCCCATTGCGTGCTCGCGCACGCCGAAATGCATGTTGCGGCCGCCCGGCGAAAACGGTCCGAACGAGCCGGCGCCCTCGAAGGTGAGGTTCGACTTGTTAGACGGCGCCAGATCGGCTGAGCCGCCGAGCATGAACGGCACGTGCTGCGCGATGGCGTTGAGCACCTTGCCGGAGGATTCCCGGGTGGCCATGCCCTTGGCGTCGGGCTCGAAGACCGGGATGTCCTTGTCCCAGCCGTCGGGCAAGCGCCCTTCCAGCAGGGCGGCAAGGTCCTCGGCATGATCGGCATCGGCCGCCCGCGCCTTGGCGAGCAGGCCCTGCCAGGCGTCGTAGAGGGCGGCGCCGCGCTGGCCGATCCCATCGCGGAAGTTCTCCTGCACCCCGTCCGGCACCAGGAACTGCGCGTCCTCGGGCCAGCCATAGGCGCGCTTGGCGCCCTTCACCTCGTCCTCGCCGAGCGCGTCCGAATGCGCCTTGGGAGTGCCCTGCTTCTTCGGGGCGCCGTAGCCGATCACCGACTTGACCACGATCAGGGTCGGCCGGTCGTTGGTCGCCAGGAACGTCTCGAGGGAGCCGGCAATCGCGTGCAGGTCGTTGGCATCGGCCACCCGCAGCACCTGCCAGCCATAGGCCAGGAACCGGGTCGCGACCTCCTCGCCGAAGGCCAGCTCGGTATGGCCCTCGATGGTGATGGTGTTGTCGTCGTAGATCCAGCAGAGGTTGGCGAGCCGCAGGTGGCCGGCGAGCGAAGCGGCCTCGGAGGCCACGCCTTCCATCAGGTCGCCATCCGAGCAGATGGCGTAGACGTTGTAGTCGAACAGCGGCAGCTCGGGCCGGTTGAGGCGCGCGCCGAGGAAGCGGCCGCCGATCGCCATACCGACCGAGTTCGCGACACCCTGGCCGAGCGGGCCGGTGGTGGTCTCGACGCCGGTGGTGAAATGATATTCGGGATGCCCCGGGGTCCGGCTGTCGAGCTGCCGGAACTTCTTGATCTCCTCCAGCGTCACGGCCGGCGCGTTGCCGCCGTCGCTCTCGGCGACGTTGGCGAGGTGCAGCAGGGCGTAGAGCAGCATCGAGGCGTGGCCGCAGGACAGCACGAAGCGGTCGCGGTTCGGCCAGTGCGGATGGGCCGGGTCGTAGCGGAGATAGTGATTCCACAAGGTGTAGGCGACCGGGGCCAGGCCCATCGGCGCACCGGCATGGCCGGAATTCGCCTTCTGCACCGCGTCGATCGCGAGCGTCCGGATGGTGTTGATGCTGAGCGTGTCGATCTCAGCGAAGCCCGCCTTGGCGGGAGTGTCAGCGCCGCTCATGATGTCGCGTCTTCCAGTTCGCCTCTTGCGTGCCGCTTGGCGGCTTCACGCTGCCGAAGGACGGCGGGAGGGGCTCCGTTGGCCTTACCACCCTGCCGATCCGCCGGTCCTTCGCCACGCGTATAGCTGAGCAGCGTGTTGACGAGCGCGACATGGGTGAACGCCTGGGGGAAGTTACCCACAAGCCGCTTGGCTTGCACGTCGTATTCCTCGCTCACCAGGCCGAGATCGGTGCAGATGCCGATCAGGCGCTCGATCAGCGCCCGCGCCTCGTCCCGCCGGCCGAGGCCGATCAGGTTGTCCGCGTACCAGAACGTGCAGGGCAGGAACGCCCCCTCGTTGCCGGACAGACCGTCGGTGGTCTGACCCTCGGTCTCGTAGCGAAGGATGAAACCGTCGCGCATCAGCCCCTTGCCGACCGCCTCGACGGTGCCGACCACCCGGGGATCGTCCTGCGGCAGGAAGCCGGTATGCGCGATGAGCAGCAGGCTCGCATCGAGCGCCTGCGATCCGTACGATTGGACGAAGCTATTGAGCCTGGCGTCGAAACCCTTCGAACAGACTTCGGCGTGAATCTCGTCCCGGACCGCGCGCCAACGCGCAGCTTGTTCCTCGGTGGCGCCGGACTCGTGCATCTCGTGCATGCGCAGGGCACGGTCAAAGGCGACCCAGGCCATTACCTTCGAATGGGTGAAATGGCGCCGACCGCCGCGCACCTCCCAGATCCCCTCGTCGGGATCGCGCCAAGCCTTCTCCAGATGGCCGAGGATGGCCAGCCCGACCCGTAATCCGTCCTCACTGATCGGCAGGCCACGGGCATGGGCTTGGTAGAGTGCGTCGAACAGCTCGCCGTAGACGTCGATCTGGAACTGCGAGGCGGCGGCGTTGCCGATCCGCACGGGCTTCGAGTTCTCGTAGCCGGGAAGCCAGTCGAGCTCGATCTCGGGCAACAGCCGCTCGCCGCCAATGCCGTAAAGGATATGCGCCTGCTCGGGATTGCCGGCCACGGCCCGCAGAAGCCAGCCCAGCCAGTTGCGCGCCTCGTCGATATAGCCGCCATCCATCAGGGCGATCAGCGTCAACGTCGAGTCGCGCAGCCAGCAGAAGCGGTAATCCCAGTTGCGCTCGCCGCCGAGGCCCTCGGGCAAGGAAGCGGTGGGCGCGGCGACAATGCCGCCCGTGGGCTCGTAGATCAGTGCCTTCAGGGTCAGGAGCGAGCGCTGCAGCATCCGATCCCATGCCGTGCCCCCCGCACAGCGCTCCGACCATTCGCGCCAGGCCTGGTCGGTCGTGTCGAGGGCCTTGCGCGGCTCGATCGGGGTCGGATCGTCCTCGTGAGATGCGCCATAGCTTAGAACGAAGCGGTGCCGCTCGCCGGCATGCACGGTGAATTCGGAGATCGTGGTCTGCGCGTCCGAGCCCTTCAGGTGGACATCGGTACGCAACACCACCTTGTGCGGTCCGGCGACGGCGCGCAGATCCCCCAGTTCCGAGCGTGAGACCCAGGGTACCGCGGAACCGTAATCGAAGCGGACCGCCATCTCCATCCGCATGGCGACGCGCCCATGCACGCCCTCGACCAAGCGTACCAGATGGGAGCCGTCGCCGACCGGCATGAAATCGGTGACCAGTACTTCGCCCAGCCGGGTCTTGTGCCGGGTCTCCAGCACCAGGCTACCGGTCCGGTAGGCCCAGTTGGTCTCGACATGCTCGGCCTCGGGGAAAATTTTCCAGAAGCCATGTGCCTCAGTGCCGAGCAGGCTCGTGAACAGGGCGGCGGCATCGAAGCGCGGCCAGCACAGCCAATCGACGCTGCCCTGCCGGCTGATCAGCGCGGCGCTGCGGCAATCCCCGACGAGCGCATAATCCTCAATGCGTGCAGCCATCCGGCCCCGGCTCCCGCGAGGCCAGGTGCCCCGGCCATCCGCTGCAACGCACCTAGGACGCCCGGTTGCGAGGTCCAGGGGCGGTTGCGCGGCAAGCCAAGTGGGCCGCTGTGCGGTGCCGTTGGTCTGACGCGCGCGTCAGCGCAGGCAGTCGGCCACCACCAGGGCAACGGATCCGTGCAAGGCGGCCGCGCCGTCGCGCACCAGATCGGCCGCATCGCCAACGACCCGGGCGGCGGGCGCCAACCGTTCAACCACCGAGGCGGCGAAGGGCAGGGCGGCAGGCGGCAGCAGTCCGGCTTCGTCGGAATCCGCGGCCTCCGCGCGGCCGGCCGCCAGCGGATCGATCACGCGCTGGGGCGTCTCCGGGCAGCGGCGACCCGGGCAGGCATGGCGGCCCACCGTCGCGATATGCGCCGTCGCCCGGGCCGCAAGCACCGGCCTTGCCGGCTGCGGCGGGGCGAGGGGATAGACTTCGGCGAACGCCAGGGCTGCCGGACGGCGGACGGGCACGGAGGCCGGCGCGGTTTTGACGAAGGCGGTGGGCGAGGGAGCCTCGGGCACGCTCAGCTCGGTGCGGGCCTCCGGCGGCGTCTGCGACGAAGGGCAGTACAGCGAGGCGACGCCCAGCATCGCCACCACCACCACCGTGGGCAGAAACGGCATCGACACGCGCCCGGAGGTGGCATCCGTCAGGGCAAGCTGGTCTGGCCTGCGCATCCGTTTCACCGATCCCCGCGATAGTTCCGAGGTCGCCAGGGTAGCCCCAGCATTGCGGCGGAAGCTGGACCGTTTCATTGCGCGGCGGTAACGCTGGCGGCGACCGCGGGGCATACACTTTGCTTGGTCCATTGGCTTGGCTGGGGGTGCCCGAACCGGGCCACCCTTTTGAGAAGACCCGCCCCGATCGGGCCCCGATGACCGAATCCAATCTCACCGTCGCCGTGATCGATCCGAGCCGCGCCCGCGCGGCCATCCTGGAGGAGGGATTGCGCGCCGCCGGCATCGGCCGGATCGTGGTGATCCCCGACACTGCCGACCTTCTGGAGCGGATAACCGCCCTCAGGCCCGACGTCGTGGTGATCCATTTGGAAAGCCCGAGCCGCGATATCCTGGAGCAGATGTCGGGCGTCTCCCGGCAGGTCGAGCGGCCGGTGGCGATGTTTGTGGACCGCTCGGACACGACCATGATGCAGGCGGCGGTCGATGCCGGGATCTCGGCTTACGTGGTCGACGGGCTGCGGGCGGAGCGGATCAAGTCGATCCTCGACATTGCGATCCTGCGCTTCAACGCCTTCGCGCGGCTGCAGCGCGAATTGTCCGAGGCTCGCGGCGAGCTGGCCGACCGCAAGCTGATCGAGCGTGCCAAGGGCATCCTGATGAACCTGAAGGGGCTCACCGAGGACGAGGCCTACAAGCAGCTGCGGCGCAAGGCCATGAACGAGAAGCGCAAGATCGCCGATATCGCCCGGGCCATCGTCACCACGGCGGATCTGCTCGGATGAGGCTCCAGCTCGGCTACATCCCGCTCTGCGATGCCGCGCCGCTGATCGCGGCCCACGAGTTCGGCTTCGCCCGCTCCGAGGGGCTGGACCTCGACCTTTCCGCCGAACCCTCCTGGGCAACTCTGCGCGACCGCCTCGCGCTCGGCCATCTCGACGGTGCCCACATGCTGGCGCCATTGGCCCTGGCGAGCCGGCTCGCCCTGTCCGGCCCACCGTCCGACCTCGTGGTCCCGCTCCAGCTCAGCGTCAACGGCAACGCCATCACGGTGTCGCATGGGCTCTGGGCCGCGATGGCACCGGCGAGCGAAGACCTGGTGGATGTTGCCCGCGCCTTTGCCCGGATCGCGACCGCGCGCCGGCACGCCGGCCGGCCGCTGACGCTCGGGACTGTGCATCCGTTCTCCTGCCACAGCTATCAGCTACGGCTGTTCGCCGAGGCCGGCGGCCTTGATCCGTCGGCCTTCCGGATGGTCGTGGTTCCGCCCCAGCACAGCGTCGAAGCCCTGGCCCGCAATCTGGTCGACGGCTACTGCGCGGGCGCTCCCTGGAACGACGTGGCCGTGGCGGCGGGCCACGGGCGGACCGCGGCGCTCGGCTGCGACCTCGCCCCCGACGCTCCCGAGAAGGTGCTGGCCGTGTCAGCGCGGCTCGATGACGCGACGCTGCCCCTGGTCCGGGCGGTGGCGCGGGCCGGGCAATGGTGCGCCCGTCCGGCCAATCGCGCCGATCTGCTTCACCGCCTGGCGCATCGGAGCTACCTCAACCTCGATGCCGAGCTGATCGGCCGGGCCTTCGCGGGCGACGCGATCCAGGATTCGGCCGGCAGCTTTCGGCCGGCGCGCGGGCATCTTGACCTCAGCGCCTCCGTACAGGAGCCACGCCCCGGGGCCGCCCGCTGGCTCGTGGCCCAGATGCGCGCCTCGCGGCAGATCTCTCACGAAGACCACCTCGAAACGGAGGCGGACGCAGTCTACCGGCCCGATCTGTACCAAGCCGCCCTGGCTCTCTGAGGAAGCGGGTAAGGCGAGACGCTTATCATCGATGCGCTGTGCGAACACACTCAAGCGCGGAACGTTGCTGGGTTTCGGTCGTTACGTCTTCGCCATGCCCGGATGCCGTAAACTCGATACCGAATCGTCGACATCGCATCCGCGTATGCGGGTCGAACTTCGACGCTATGTTCGCCGTGGCGCAAAGGTGCCGCGTGCCAGCAACGACAACCGCCGTCCTGGCGGTGTCCCCTCTTGGTATTGGGTCCTCGTGGCCGGCGCCATGCCAACACTCGGCCTGCTGGCGATGCTCTCGACATTGATCTGATCCATCAACGACTTTGGATCACCCGGCCAGACTTTGTCTCCGGGGAATTGTCGTGCCGTCGCGATCTCGTCGTGAGCCGTTCGATTTGGACGGCCGATTGAGGCGCCATTTCACAGGCGCAGACGCCGCGTGTGAACATCTACGACGGCATGCGCTCCGACCATTGTCCATGATCGGCTTCACAAGCATCGATCACACCCGCTCGCCTTGAGCTGCGCTGATCGTTTAGGCGACCTTACGCCTGCTTTTTGTGCAGTGCGGTCATCGCCCTTTGCGATCGAGACCACTCCCTCACGGTCGTCTTTTCTATAACACTCGGAATAGCTTACATTGAGTGCTCGTGCCTGGCACGAGTTCTGCAAGCCTCTCTGTGTCCGTCAATGGCGACGGGCAGCGCCGTCAGCGAGGCCGCTGATCCGGTTCTCCTGAGGCAGAAGCCTGCACCGGGGGATGACCGGCAGCGGCTTTTTCGTGGGCGGTCCGCCGACGACCCTGCAATCGAGGTCCAGACGCGATCCAGAGATGGCGACATCCCCCATGGACACCAGCGTACACGATGCGCGCGCCGAGACCGGCCTGCCGCGCGAGCGGCTCGTCGTGGTCGGCAACGGCATGGCCTCGCTCCGATTCCTGGAGCGCCTGACAGAAGGGTCCCCCGGCCGCTTCGACGTGACCTGCGTCGGCGCCGAACCGCAGGCGGCCTATAACCGCGTTCTGCTCTCATCGCTGCTCGGCGGCGAAGTCGACGAGGCCGCCTGCGAATTCCGAGGCTTGGACTGGTATGCGGCCCACGGAATCCGCCTGATCACCGGCGCGCCGGTCACCCAGATTGACCGTGAGAACGGCCTCGTCCTCGTTGGCGAGACCCATGTCCTGCCCTTCGACAAGCTCGTTTTGGCGGTGGGATCCCTGCCGATTCGGCTGCCAAAGCCCGGCATGGACCTTCCGGGTGTCATCACGTTCCGCGATCTCGCGGATGTGGCGGCGATCCGCAGGGCTGCCGTCCAGCACGCCAAGGCCATCGTCATCGGCGGCGGCCTGCTCGGACTGGAAGCCGCGGTCGGGCTGGCGCGGCTGGGCGTCGATACGACCCTGCTCCACGTCATGGATCGGCTGATGGAGCGCCAGCTCGATCATCATGCTGCCGGGCTGGTCAAGCGCGCCATGGAGGCCCGCGGCGTCCGGGTGATCCTCAAGGCCGACACCGCCCAGGTGGAAGGCGACGGCAAGGTCGAGCGCCTCGTCCTCGCCGACGGATCCGTCCTTCCGGCCGACCTCGTGGTCATGTCGGTGGGCGTGCGCCCCTCGGTGGCCCTGGCCCAGGGGGCGGGGCTGGAGATCGGCCGCGGTATCAAGGTCGACGACCGGATGACTACCTCCGATCCACGTGTCTTCGCGCTCGGCGAATGCGCCGAGCATCGTGGCCTCATCTACGGGCTGGTCGAACCGGCTTACGAGCAGGCCGATACCTTGGCTCGGCACCTAGCCGGTGAAAGCGCTGCCTATGGCGGCACGTCGCTCGCGACCAGCCTGAAGGTCTCGGGCCTGCCGGTCTTCTCGGCCGGCCTCGTGGACACGCCCGAGGATGCCGAGGCGATCGTCCTGTCCGATCCCGGCGCCGGCCTCTACCGCAAGCTGCTGCTGCGGGAGGGGAAGCTGATCGGCGCCGTGTTCGTGGGTGACATCGCCGAGCAAGGTGCCTGCAAGGGCCTGATCCGCTCCGGCGATCCGGTCGAGAACGTCGACGATCTGATGTTCGGGCGCCCGGCGCCCGAGCAATTGGCTGCTTAGGGAGGCGCAGATGGCCGAGACCACCACACAGACCGCCCCGGACGGCTTCAATCCAGAGCAGAAGCGCTACCTCGAAGGCTTCGCTTCAGGCGTCGCCGCGGCCCGCCTGACCGGCGGCCTGGCGATCGGGCAGGGCCCGGCCGCGCCGGCCGAGCCGACCGGGCCGGACGCGATCCACATCAAGGCGCAGGACAAAACCGTCAAGGACGGTGGCAAGCTCTGCGAGCAGGAGAAGTGGAAGCGCGCCGAGAGCCCGTTCGATAGCCATAACCGGCTGATCGCGGAGGCCGCCGCCGGCAAGCAGCCCAAGCCCGAGGACAATTTCCGCTGGCGCTACCACGGCCTGTTCTGGGTCGCCCCGAACCAGGTGAGCTACATGGCCCGCCTGCGGATCCCCAACGGGATCCTGCACCATTGGCAGTTCGCCGGTGTGGCCGACCTCGCCGACCGGCACGGCGGCGGCTACGTTCACGTGACGACCCGCGCCAATCTCCAGGTGCGCGAGATCAGCCCCGAGCACGCCCAGCCGTTCCTCGACGGGCTCGTCGATATCGGCCTCACGGCGCGCGGCTCCGGGGCCGACAACATCCGCAACGTCACCGGCTCGTCCACCGCCGGCATCGACAGCCAGGAGTTGCTGGACACCCGCCCGCTGGCGAAATCCTGGAACAACTGGATCATCAACGACCGCTCGCTCTACGGCCTGCCGCGCAAGTTCAACGTCGCCTTCGACGGCGGCGGCGTGATGCCGACCCTGGAGGAGACCAACGATATCGGCTTCCAGGCGATCGAGGTGCTGGCCATCGCCGCGGTGGCGCCGGGCGTGTGGATGCGCCTCGTGCTCGGCGGCATCTCCGGCCACCGGGACCTCGCCCGCGACACCGGCATCGTGCTCAAGCCCGAGGATTGCAACGCGGTGGCGGACGCGATCATCCGGGTGTTCATCGAGAACGGCGACCGGACCAACCGCAACAAGAGCCGGATGAAGTACGTCCTCGACGCCTGGGGCTTCGACAAGTACCTCGCCGCCGTAGAAGACAAGCTCGGCCGCAAGCTCGATCGGGTCGATCCGGCCCATGTGGCGCCGCGCCGGCCCACCGACCGGTTCGCCCATGTCGGTGTGCACGCCCAGAAGCAGCCCGGCCTCAACTGGATCGGTGTCGTCCTGCCGGTGGGCAAGATGACGAGCGATCAGGTCCGGGCCTTGGCCGAGATCGCTCGGGAGTGCGGCGACGGACAGATCCGCCTGACCGTCTGGCAGAACTTCATCTTTTCGGGGATTCCCGATGCGCGGGTGGCCGAGGTGGAGAGCCGGGTCGAAGCGCTCGGGCTGACCATCAAGGCGGCCGGCATCCGCTCCGGCCTCGTGGCCTGCACCGGCGCCCGGGGCTGCAAGTTCGCCGCCTCCGACACCAAGGGCCATGCGCTGATCATCGCCGACCATGTCGAGCGCACCGTCACCGAGCTCGACGTGCCGGTGAACGTCCACCTCACCGGCTGCCACCATTCGTGCGCCCAGCACTACATCGGCGATATTGGGCTGATTGGTGCCAAGGTGGTCGTCTCCGAGGAGGGCGACACCGTCGAGGGCTACGACATCGTGGTCGGCGGCGGCTTCGCCGAGAACCCGAAGATCGGCACCGAGATCTGGAAAGCCGTGAAGGCCGAGGACGCGCCGTTCCGCGTCGAGGCGCTGCTGCGCACCTACCTGGCCCGCCGGGAAAGCCCGGACGAGAGCTTCCAGTCCTTCACCGCCCGCACCGGCGCCGAAGCCCTGCGGGACGCCGCCGAGGAACAGCCAGCCCTGAAGGCCGCCGCATGAGTGAGCACGTCGCGCCCCCCCTCGTCCTGATCCCCGAGACCGCCCCCTTCGACGCCGACCAGCGCTCGTGGCTTTCGGGCTACTTTGCCGCCCTACTCGGCCCCGCCGTCACCGGGGCGACCGCCCTTGCGCAGGGCGAGGCGCTCCCGGGCGGCCCCAAGCTCGCCGACAACGACGACGCGCCCTGGCACGACCCCTCGGTGTCGATCGTCGACCGGATGGCGATGGCCAAGGACCGCCCCGAGCCGCAGAAGCTGATGGCCGCCATGGCCCAGCAGGATTGCGGCCAGTGCGGCTACAATTGCGCCGACTACGCCAACGCGATCTTCCTGAAGAACGAGGAGCGCCTGAATCTTTGCCAGCCCGGCGGCAAGGAGACCCTGCGCATGCTCAAGAAGCTGGAGGAGGAGTTCGTCGCTGCCGGCGGCGCGCCGGCTGCCCCGAAGGCCGAGGACGACGCCCCGAAGCCGGCGGCCGATCTCGGGCCGCTCGGCTTCTGCCGGGAGAACCCGGTTGAGGCCCTGTTCCTGTCCCGCCGCCGCCTCAACGATCCGGGCGGTGAGAAGGAGACCTGGCACATCGAGATCGGTCTCGACGGCACGCCGATCACCTACGAGGCCGGCGATTCGCTAGGCCTCTTCCCGGCCAACGCCCCGGCGCTGGTCGACGCCGTGATCGCCGAACTCGGCGCCCGGCCCGAGCGGATGATCGGCGACAAGACGCTGCGCGATCACCTCCTCAAGGACTATGCGCTCGGCGCTGCACCGGACAACCTCTACCAGCTGCTGTCGCTGCTCACCTCGGGCGCGGCCCGCAAGAAAGCGCAGGCCTTGGCCTCCGGCGAGGATCCGGACGGCGACGCCGCCTATCTCGACGTGCTCGGCGCCCTGCACAAGTTCCCCGGCGCCCGGCCCGATGCCGAGGTCTTCCTGGAAGCCCTCGATGAGTTGCAGCCGCGGCTCTACTCGATCTCGTCATCGCCGAAGATGGATGCCGGGATTGTGTCCCTGACCGTGGATGCAGTGCGCTACAATCACCGCTCGCGGCTGCGGCTGGGCGTCGCCTCCACGCATCTCGGCGAGCGCCTGCCCGAGCAGACCCACGTCAAGATCTACCTGCAGAAGGCCCACGGCTTCGCCCTCCCGGCGGACCTGTCCAAGGACGTGATCATGTGCGGCCCCGGCACCGGCATCGCGCCGTTCCGGTCGTTCCTGCGCGAGCGCGCTGCGTCCCAAGCGCCCGGCCGCAACTGGTTGTTCTACGGCCACCAGCGCCAGGCGACGGACTTCTTCTACAAGGACGAGCTGAACAAGCTGAAGGACGACAAGATCCTGACCCGCCTGTCGCTTGCCTGGTCCCGGGACGGCAGCGAGAAGACTTACGTCCAGGACCGGATGCGCGAGAACGGCGCCGATCTGTGGAAATGGCTCGAAGGCGGCGCGCATTTCTACGTCTGCGGTGACGCCAAGCGCATGGCCAAGGATGTGGAGCGGGCGATCATCGACGTGGCGGCGCAGTTCGGCGGCAAGAGCCCCGAGGATGCGGTTGCCTATTTCGGCGCCCTCAAGAAGGCCGGCCGCTACCAGGCCGACGTGTACTGAGCGCAAAACCCTCCCCCCTCTGCGGGGGAAGGTGCCCCGCGTATGCGGGGCGGGAGAAGGGCAGCGCGACGGTTCAGGATCTGAAGCCCGTTGCGACTTGTCCGGATACGTCGCTCCCCTCTCCCGGCCCGCGCTGACGCGAGGGCCACCTTCCCCCGCAGAGGGGGGAGGGAATAGGCGGCCCGCCTCTTGCGGCGGATGTCGAACAAAAAACTTTCGAGGACCCAGCCATGACCCTGTCCGTGGCAGACCCGACGGTGCGGACGACCTGCCCCTATTGCGGGGTCGGGTGCGGCGTCCTCGCGACCCCGGACGGGAGCGGGGGCGCGGCCATCGCGGGCGACACCGAGCATCCCGCCAATTTCGGCCGGCTGTGCTCGAAGGGCTCGGCGCTGGGCGAGACTTTGTCGCTGGAGAACCGCCTGCTCCATCCAGAGGTTAATGGGGTCCAGGCCTCGTGGGACGCGGCGCTGTCGACCGTATCGGAAAAACTGCGCGCGGTGGCCGAGGCGCACGGGCCGGATTCGATCGCTTTCTACCTCTCGGGGCAGCTTCTCACCGAAGATTATTACGTCGCCAACAAGCTGGCGAAGGGCTTCATCGGCACCCCTCATGTCGACACCAACTCACGGCTGTGCATGTCGAGCGCAGTGGCGGCCCACCGCCGCGCCTTCGGCTCCGATACGGTCCCGGGCTGCTATGAGGATCTCGACGAGGCCGACCTGATCGTGATGGTCGGGTCCAACACCGCCTGGTGCCACCCGATCCTGTTCCGGCGCATGGCCGACGCCAAAGCCCGGCGGGGCACGAAGTTCGTGGTGATCGACCCGCGCCGGACCCAGACCGGCCAGGAGGCCGACTTGTTCCTCGGGATCAAACCCGGCAGCGACGTCGCTCTGTTCTCGGGCCTGCTCGTGCACCTTGCCGATAACGGCTTCCGCGACCGGGCCTTTGTGGACTCCCACACGGCCGGGCTTGATGCCGCCCTCGACCGCGCCCGCAGCATTGCGCCGGATGTGGCCGCGGTCGCCGCCGCCACCGGTGTGCCGGCATCCGACATCGCCGCCTTCTACGACCTGTTCGCCGGCACCCGCCGGGTGGTCACCGCCTTCTCGCAGGGGGTGAACCAGTCGGCTCAAGGCACCGACAAGGGCAACAGCATCATCAACTGCCACCTTATCACCGGCCGCATCGGCGAGACCGGGATGGGGCCGTTCTCCCTCACCGGCCAGCCCAACGCCATGGGCGGGCGCGAGGTCGGGGGCTTGGCCAACATGCTGGCCGCACACATGCACTTCGCCCCCGAGGAGGTGGACCGGGTGCGCCGGTTCTGGGCCGCCCCCCGGATCGTCACCGGCGAGGGCATGAAGGCCGTAGCCTTGTTCGAGGCGGTCGCCCGCGGCAAGATCAAGGCCCTGTGGGTGATGGGCACCAACCCGCTGGTCTCGATGCCGCAGGCCGACAGGATCCGCGACGCCCTGAAGGGGCTCGAACTCTATGTCGTCTCGGAGGTGATGGCCGATTCCGACACGGTGCTGGGCCTCGGCAAGACCACGGTGCTGCTGCCGGCCCTCGCCTGGGGCGAGAAGGACGGCACGGTCACCAATTCCGAGCGGCGAATCTCCCGGCAGCGCCGGTTCCTCACCGCCCCCGGCGAGGCGCGGGCCGACTGGGCGGTCCTGTCCGAGGTCGGCCGTCGGCTGGGCCACAACCGGGCCTTCGCGTTCTCCTCGGCCGCCGCGGTGTTCCGCGAGCATGCCGGGCTCTCGGCCTACGAGAACAACGGCACCCGCGACTTCGATCTCGGCGCGCTCACCGACATCAGCGACGCCGCCTACGACATCACCCTGCCGGTGCAATGGCCGATCCCGAAACGCTCCGGCCCCAAAGGCGCGCCGCAAGGCAAGGCCCGTCTGTTCGGCGACGGCCGGTTCTACACCTTCGACCGGCGCGCCCGCTTCGTGGCCGTGCAGCCGCCGGGCCTGGCCCAGGCGGTCTCGGAGGATTTCCCGTTCGTGCTCAACACCGGCCGGGTACGCGACCACTGGCACACGATGACCCGGACCGGGAAGAGCCAGCGCCTCTCAGCCCACCGCGCCGTCCCGTTCGTCGAGGTGCATCCGAACGACGCGGCCAGACTCGGCCTGACCGAGGGCGGCATCGCGCGATTGCGCACCGAGCACGGCGAGGCCGAGCTCGAGGTGATGATCACCGACACGGTGGTGCCGGGCGGCCTGTTCATGCCGATGCACTGGGGCAGCGCCTACGCGTCGAAGGCCCGGGTCGGCGCCCTGGTGCGCGGCGTGCCGGATCCGGTCTCGGGCCAGCCTGAGCTGAAGGCGACCCCGGCCGCCCTGGAGCCCGTCGCCTACCGGGCCCGGGGTTTCCTGCTGTCGCGCCGGCAAGTTGCGTTGCCGGAGGGCTGGTGGTGGGCGCGGGCATCGATCACCGGCGGCTGGGGCGTGCAATTCGCCACCGCGGCGAGTTCCAGCGCCGTGGCCCTGATGGTCCGCGGGCTGATCCGGAGCGAGGCGCTGGCCGGCTTCGAGCTCGCCGAATATGCCGACCACACCAACGACCGTTACCGCTGCGCCGTCTACGATGGCGCGCGGCTGGTCGCGTGCCTGGCCTACGCCCCCGCGGAGGCGCGCCCCGACTGGGAGGCGGCCAAGGCCTTGTTCGCCATTGACGAGCCCGAGGCCGCCGAGCGCCGGGCGCTGCTCTCCGGCCGCGCCGCTACCGCCTCGGCGGGGCCGGTGGTCTGCGCCTGCCACGGCGTCGGCGCCGACGTGATCGCCGCCACGATCGGGGCCGGGGCCGGATCGGTCGAGGCGGTGGGCGCCGCCTGCAAGGCCGGCACGAATTGCGGCTCCTGCATCCCGGAGATCCGGAAGATGCTGACGGCCGAGACTGCCCGCGCCGCATGATTCTTTGATATACGCCGGATCGAGAACAGATCGGCCCGTCCCACCACTCCCCTCATCAGGAGGCGCGGGCGCGAAGCGATCGCCTTGAAGGAGCCCTCCAGCGCTCGCGACGATCCCTGGAGCTCCCTTCGCGGCCGCGACGCGACACGCCGGATGAGGTTGTCTGGCGGGATGACCGGCACGATGTAGGCTCAGGACAGACCCGTGACCGATTCGCCCGTGCCCCTGCGCGCAGCCCGCGCCCCCCGCGAGACCCAATCCGCCGGCCTCGAGCCGCTGGCGGTGCTGCCGGTATTTGTGCCCCTGCGCGGCAAGCGTGTGGTGCTGGCGGGCTCCTCGGGCGGGGCGCCCTGGAAGGTGAAGCTCCTGGCCGCGGCCGGCGCTCATGTGGACGTCTACGCGCCTGAACCCAGCGACGAGTTGCGCGCGGTGCCGGGCGAGATCGTCGACGGGCACGTCGACCTGCACGAGCGCGCCTGGGCGCCGGACGACCTCTGGGGCGCGGCGTTCTGCATCGGCGCCATGGAAGACGAGACCGACTGCGTCGCGTTCGTGGCTGCCGCCCGGGGCGCCGGCGCCATCGTCAATGCGGTGGACCGGCCGCATCTCTGCGATGTGAAGTTCGGCGCCATCGTCAACCGCTCGCCGCTGGTGGTTGGCATCTCTACGGAGGGCGCCGCCCCGGTCTTTGGCCAGACTGTACGCGCCCGGATCGAGGCGATGCTGCCCCGCGGGTTCGCCCGCTGGGTCGGAGCCGCCCGCGATTGGCGGGACGGCGTCACCGCCCGGTTCCACGGGTTCAGTGAGCGGCGCAGCTTCTGGGAACGCTTCACCGACCGCGCCTTCGCGGAGCCCGACCGGGCGCCGACGCAGCAGGACCTGGCCGAGTTGCTCGGGGACACCGAGGCGGCGCCGAAGGGGGGCGCGGTGACCCTGGTCGGGGCGGGGCCGGGCGACGCGGAGCTGCTGACCCTCAAGGCCCTGCGAGCGCTGCGCAACGCCGACGTGATCTTGTACGACGATCTCGTCGCTCCCGAGATCCTGGACTATGCCCGCCGCGAGGCGCGGACCATGCTCGTTGGTAAGACCGGACATGGCCCGTCCTGCCGCCAGGACGACATCAACGCCCTGATGGTGCAGCTCGCCCGCACCGGCAAGCAGGTGGTGCGGCTCAAATCCGGCGACACGCTGGTGTTCGGCCGGGCCGGCGAGGAGATCGACGCCTGCCGGGCAGCCGGCATCCCCGTGACCGTGGTGCCGGGGATCTCGGCCGCGCAGGGGGCGGCGGCGGCGCTGGGCCTGTCGCTGACCCACCGCGACGCCGCCCGCCGCCTGCAATTCGTCACCGGCCACGACCGCCGCGGCGCCCTGCCGGACGACCTCAACTGGGTGGGGCTCGCCGATCCGAGCGTGACCACGGTGGTCTACATGCCCAAGCGCACGTTGCGGGCGCTGCTCGCCCGGGCGGTGGAAGAGGGGCTGGCGCCTTTGACGCCGGCTTTGCTGGTCTTCAACGTCAGCCGCCCGAATCAAGCTTCACTGCGCGGCACCGCTGCCGACCTTGCCGACCGAGTCGAGGCAGCCGGATTCGATGGGCCGGCGCTGCTGATGGTGGGCGAGGCGTTCTCGGAAATGCGGGCCGCGGTACCGGCTGAGGCCGCGCCGACGCGGGTGGCGATCTGAGCCGAAGGGTAAGCGTTTGACGAGTCGAAATTCAGTACCGAGTTTGCTATTGAATTTCGCAGGCAGAACGAGACCCTTCGGAGTTTAGGATGCAGGCCGTGCTGGCGAACGTGGCCGTGAGCGTGTCGGATCTGAAGAGGAGCCCCTCCAACGTATTGAGCGAGGCGCAAGGCGAGACCGTCGCAATCCTCAACCACAACCGTGTCATGGCCTACATGGTCTCCCCGGCCGCCTACGAGGCGATGATGGAGTTGATCGACGACGCCGAGCTGACCACTCTGATCCGAGCGCGATCCGGCGAGGTGCCAGTGAAGGTCGCGCTGGATGAGCTATGAGCTGCAATTCCTTCCCTCCGCTCTGAAGGAATGGCGCAAGCTCGGCGATACCGTCCGCCAGCAGTTCAAGGCCAAGCTCGCCGAGCGGTTGGAGGCACCGCATGTCCCAGCGGACCGGCTGCACGGGGCCGAATTGAAGGCTTGCTACAAGATCAAGTTGCGCGCCTCCGGCTATCGCTTGGTCTACCGGGTCAGCGATGAAGCGATCACGGTGACCGTGGTCGCTGTCGGCAAGCGCAGTCGGGATGACGTCTACCGAACAGCTCAAGAACGATGACCGCGGTCGAACCGGTCAGACGACTGCCCCGCTGAAGCGGTGCCCCTACAACCCCGCGACAATCTGTGCCAGCGCCCGCGCCTGGGAAACCGCCAAGCCAGCGCCAGAAAAGGGCTGCGGGGGCGAAAGACGCCCGCGGGAATTGGGAGGCGCTCCATGACAACCCGTTCTTGGCTCGGTGTCGCGGCCATGCTCGTCGCGGCCGGGCCGGCCCTTGCGGCGGATCACGACGCGCCCGGGATGGTGGTGAAGCCCGACGGGGCGTCGGTGGTCTACGGACCGGGGCCGGCGAACCTGCCGAAGGGCACGCAGATCAGCCAGGTCGCCGGCGATCCGGCCAAGCCCGGCCCGTTCGTGCTGCGGCTGAAGTTCCCGGCCAACACGGTGATCGCGCCGCATACGCATTCGAAGGCGGAGACGCTGACGATCCTGTCGGGCTCAATCTACCACGAGCACGGGGAGACGCTCGACAAGGCCAAGGGCGCGGCGCTGAAGGCCGGAGGCTTCGTCTTCCTGCCGGAGGACATGCCCCATTCCCTCTGGACCACCGATGAGCCGGTGGAGTTGCAGGTCAACGGCTCCGGCCCGTTCGGGCTGAACTACATCAACCCCGCCGACGACCCCAGCCGGCAGACGGGTGGGAAGGGCTAGAACAAGCGGACGCTCAGGTCTCACCCGCCACGAACGCCCGCATCAGGTAGTTGGCGATCGCCATCGGCGGTGGGGCCTGGATGCCTTCGGGATGGGTGCCGGCCAGCATGGCGGCGACGGCCGCGCGGTCGAACCAGCGGGCGTCCTCCAGCTCAGTCGGATCGGTCACGATGGCGCCGTCGAGGGCCTCGGCGGCGCAGCCCAGCATCAGGGAGGACGGGAACGGCCAGGGCTGCGAGGTCCGGTAGGTGACGGCGCCGACCCGGATCCGGGTCTCCTCGAAAACCTCGCGGCGCACCGCGTCCTCGATGGTCTCGCCAGGCTCGAGGAAGCCGGCGAGGCACGAGTACATGTGCGGGCGGAAATGCGGCCCCCGGCCGAGCAGGCAGGTCTCGCCTCGGCGCACCAGCATGATCACCACCGGGTCGACCCGGGGGAAATGATGCGCATTGCAGGCCGGACATTCCCGCCGGAAGCCACCGGCCTTCGCCACAGTGGCGGTTCCGCAATTGGCGCAGAAGCCGTGGCGGGCGTGCCAGTCGAGCATCGATTTGGCCACGGCGAGCAGGCCCAGCTCCTCGGCCTCCACGGCGGACTCGGTGGCGATGGCGCGCAGGTCGAGGGTGCGGGTCTCGCCCGCGGCGAAGCCCTCTGGGGCGTCGGCCGGCGCCGAGGCGGCGAAGACCGGACCTCCGTCCCGATGGCCGAGGAAGATCCGCGTCCCCAGCAACTCGGGTGCATCCGCTGTGGTGATCAGCGCGGTCGCCCCCCGCAGCACGATCCAGTCGCCGCAGATCAGGACGAGGCGCGCATCCGGCGCATCGAAGGCCGGCACCGCCTCCTCCGGCTGCTCGGCCGAGTGCCGGTCGAGGCGGTTGCGGACGAAGCGGAGCGTGTCGCGGGGATCGGTCATGGAAGGGTCAGGCCGCGGAGAACAGGGCGCCGGCGCGCTCGATCAGCTGGGCGCGGGCATGGAACGGGTAGGGCTTTCGCGTCTCGAAGCCCCAGACCGGCCCAGGCCAGGCCGGGTCGGAGCGGAAGCGGCCGACCACGTGGACGTGGAGCTGCGCCACCACGTTGCCGAGCGCCCCGACATTGAGCTTGTCGGGCTTCGACAGCGTCTGCATCACCCCGGTGGCGATGCGAATCTCCCGCCAGAGATCCGCGGCATCAGCCTCGGACAGATCGGTAATCTCCGAGACATCGGGCCGGCGCGGCACCAGGATCAGCCAGGGGAACCGGGCATCATCCATCAGCAGCACGCGGCACAGGGCGAGGTCGCCCACCTCGACGGTGTCGGCGGTGAGGCGCGGATCGAGGGCGAAGGCAGACTCGGTCATGGGAAAACGATGTAGCGCAGCTTACGCCGCGGCGCGCCTCTCGGATGCGCGGATCGGTGACGCGACATCAACCTGGGGCCCGCCGGTCAGAATGACGGCACGGCCCCCTGTCGGCCCACCGCGATCGTACCGACCGAGAGGGCGCCGTCCGGTCCAGACTGGGTGAACAAGGTGACGGCCGCGCCGGGCTCGAGCAGAGCCTTCTCGCCCGGTGCGATCGCAGTGATCGGGGTCCCAGCCGGCACCGTGAAGCTCGCTTGACCGCCGCCATAGCCTAAAGTCAGCTGAAGCGGGCGGCCGCGCTTCAGATCGGCGACCCAGCCCGCCGTGAAGGTTGCGCCCGGATCGGTATCCCAGGGCTGGGTCCCCGCTTCGAAGCCACGTTCCGAAGGCGAGTACAGGGTTACGGCCTTGGCCCGCAGGGGCTCGGCCCCAGGCCCGGCCAGCACGCTGACGTAGCTCTCGGGTTTGATATTGCGTAGGGCCGCCTCGGTCACCGCGAAGACGCGGGTGCGCGGGTTCATCCGCAGGGTGAGGCTGCTTCCGCCAGGTCGGCGGATCTGGAGGCGGTCGGCCTCGGCCCATTCAACCGTGCCGCGGAACCGGGCAGTGGTGGGTTGTGCCTGTACGGCGGCCGCGGCAGCGACCATCAATAGGGAGGCGAGAAGGAGTCGGGTCACGGCTGTCGTCACGGGGATCCTGATCCGGCTGCGGTGGCCGAACGCCAGGGGCGCACGGCGGTTCCAGATCTAATCAATGTGCGAGCAGAACCGGCATGTCGGCATGGGCCAGCACATGGCTGGTGACGCCGCCGAAAATCATCTGGCGCAGTCGGCTCTGGGTGTAGGCGCCCTTGATCAGGAGATCGCAGCCAAACGCCTTGGCTTCCGCCAAGAAGGTCTCGCCCGGCGCGCGGCGGCCGGCCGGGAGGGCCCGGTGCGAGGCTGCCACACCCTCACACGCAAGGGCCTGCGCGAGGTCCTGCGCACTCGGCCCCGGGACCATCCCGCCCTCGACACTGAGAACCAGCACCCGCTCGGCTCGGCGCAGGAACGGCATGGCGAAGGCCACCGCCCGAGCGGTCTCGGTGGAGCCGTTCCAGGCGATCAGAATGGCGTCGCCCAACGTCGTGGGGGCGACCGGAGGGGCCAGCAAGATCGGGCGGCCGCCCTCGAACAGGGCGGTCTCGAAGGTGGTCATGCGCGGGGCGTTGTCAGTGGTCCCGGGGCGGCCGACGACGGTGGCCGAGAACAACCGGGCATATTGGCCGAGGAACGCGTCGCCAGTGGGCACGTCCTGCCGCCAGCGATAGCGCGGTCCGGCATCGGCCACCTTCTCGGGGATGCAGAGCCCGTCGCGAGCGTGCCGCGGAATGCCGGCGGCGTCCATGAAGGCGACGAAGCGGCCACCCGCCTCCTCGGCCTCGGCCCGATCGGCCTCCTCGTCGCGCAGCCAGGTCATGCCGCCGACCATGTCGACCGGAACGTACTCGGCGAGCGCCGGTCGCAGGGACACGCCCTCGATCAGGCTCCCGAAGCGCGACGCCGCGAGCCGGGTCGTCTCGAACACGGAGGTCAGGCCGTCATGCATCGCGACGGGAACGAGCAAGGTCTTCATCGCAGCATCCTCCTCCAACGCGTGAGGCTAATCCGCCCGGTGCCCGGGGGGAACCGGGACTGAGGCGGCGCGCACACGGTTTTGCGCTTCGCCGGGATCGAGACGCGCCCGCAGCCACCGGGTCAGGGGCCCCTCGACACAGCGACGGACCAGCAGACCCGCCACGACGCTGAGGGCGAGCATCGCGACGAGGCTGCCCCAGGGATGCAGGGCCGGGGCGAGGCCGACCCTGAGCAACGCCTCGCGCCCCAGACGCAGAGCGAAGGGATGAACGAGGTAGAGGGCGTAGGAAGCGTCCCCGAGACGCACCAGCCCGCGCATCAGCACCGGCAGCGCCGCGACCTGAGCTGCCGACCGCTTCGGCCCGAGCGCGGCGGCCACCAGCAGACAAGCCGGCAGGCCGACAAGCAGCGGGCGCAGGACGCCGTCGGCGGCCCCGTCGCCGACGAGCAGGCGGGCGGCCAGGCTCAGCCCGAGGCATCCCAAGATCGCCGAGCCGAGGCGCAGCGCACGTTTCGGCGCGAAGCCTTCGCGGTGGGCCAGGGCGAGCCCGGCGCCGAGCAAGAATTCCAGCACGATCGGATTCGCCCAGAACCGGACCGGCACCGGCAGTCCGGGCACCAGAACGCCCACGGCGACCAGCGTCACCAGGGCTAGGGCGAGCCAGGCCACGGCACCGCGCCGGCCGAAGCCGAGGCCGAGGGCGAACAACGCGTAGAAGAACGCTTCGTAATTGAGGGTCCAGCCGAGTCCGTAGAGGGGCTGGACGATGCCGTCCGGCCTGGCCGCCGGCCAGAACAGGAACCCGGCCAGGATCGTGCCGGGCACCCGCACCAGGGTCGCCGCATCCCCGAGGAGGTCGGGGCGTGCCAGGGCGAGCGCCAGATAAAGCAGGCTCACCAGCCAGTAGAGCGGTACCACCCGGGCGACCCGGTGGGCCAGGAAACGGACCCGCCCGCCGGGCGCTCCGAACAGTCTTCCGCTCGCATGCACGATGACGAGGCCCGAGATCACGAAGAACAAGTCGACCCCGCCCCACCACGGCAGAAGCGTACCGGGATCGAGGGCCGGCCCCGCGCCACGCGCGGCCATCAGCTCGGCCTCGTGCCGCGCGTGGTGCCAGACCACCATCAGGGCAGCGACCGCGCGCAGGATCTGAACTTCGATCAGGATCACGGAGCCGATTGCACCAGTAGAGTCTCCTTAATCCCCGGCCCTAAGCAAAAAACGGCAGGAACCATAGGCCGATAGCCCCGTTGTCGAACCAATTCGCGAACGTGTCGCCGCACGGTTTCGGCTGCGAGATCTTGGTCCTCGGATGAGGTCCAGGCTTCCGCCCCTGGCCCATTGTGCCGGTTCGCGTCTCCACTCGAACTCGAGGTTCCCATGCTGAAGAACTACGCTGCTGCGTCCGCGCTCGTCCTGGCTCTGTCGACCCCGGCCTTCGCGCAGGGTGCCAACGATTTCCGTTTGCAGTCGATGCAGGCGAACGCCTTCGAGATCCAGTCCTCGCAGATTGCGCTGTCGAAGTCGCGCAATCCGAAGATCCGGTCCTACGCCCAAGAGGCGATCCGTGACCACCGCGCTGCCAACGTTGCCCTGGCCGGCGGCGAGAACAATTACATGACGGCGCGCGACGAAGGCCTCGGCGGCCTCGTGACTGCCCCGCTTGCAGTGGCGGGCGGTGCTGTCGGTGCCGGCGTCGGCGCGGCGACGGGCGTGGTCGGCGGCACCCTGGCGGGTGGTCCTGTCGGCGGTCTCCAGAGCGCCGGTACCGGTGCAGCCAACGGTGCGCAGGCGGGCAGCCGCCTCGGCCGCGGCGATGCCATGGCGACCGGCGCGTCCACGGTTGTCCCGCCGAGTCCGGAGCAGCAGGCGATGCTCGCCGAGCTGTCGTCCACCCCGGCCGGCCCGCGTTTTGACCGTCTCTATGCGAACCAGCAGATCCAGGCGCATCAGATGACGATCGCCATGACCCAGGCCTATGCCCAGGGCGGCCCGAGCCCGGCCCTGCGCAACTACGCCCAGCAGGCACTCCCGACCCTGCAGATGCATTACGACAACGCCCAGCGTCTGCCGGGCGCCATGTAATTTGTTGGATCGCCCGGCCTCGGCCGGGCGGCACAGCGCGAGGCGGTGGGCGCAGGCCCGCCGCCTTTTTTTGTCTGATCCCGAAGACGTTGATGATTGCGTCGACGGGCCTCGAAAGAGCCCTCCAGGGATCGCCAAGATAACGGGAGCGTTCTTCGAGGCCGAGCGATCTACGATCGCCCAGCCTCACAGGAAGAGCAGGAGGCCTGGGTATCCCGCGCGCGGCTACGCCACCCGACGGAGCCTCTACTGGTCAAACCGTCCTATGGGCCGGGCACTTCCAAATCGCGATCGGGCCCGGCGCCTTGCCGTGACGCAGTTCCTCAATCGCAAGCGACTGCGGTTGGCAGAACCTTCCGGCCGGCTTGGTCCACCGCCGGATGGAAGTCCCCGGTCTCGGAATCACGCACCAGCAGCACACCGTTGGCCACGCCGAAATGCGCGCCGTGGATGTTGAGCCGCCCCCCCTCGACCCGCTCCTTGATGAACGGGAAGCTTAAGAGGTTTTCCATGCTCTGGCTGACCATGGCGTGCTCCATCCTGGTCAGGTAGTCCGGGGCGCTCGAATCGCCTGCCTTCGCCTCGGCAGGCGCCACGAGCGAGACCCACTTGCCGATGAAGTTGCTGCTCGAGAGCGGCGCAGCCTTGTTGGCGAAGGCCTTGATACCGCCGCAGGTGGCGTGGCCGAGCACGACGATGTGCTTCACCTCCAGAGCCTGGACCGCGAACTCGATGGCCGCCGAGGTGCCGTGATAGGCGCCGTCCGGCTCGTAGGTCGGCACGATGTTGGCCACGTTGCGGATCACGAACAGCTCGCCGGGGCCGGCGTCGAAGATAGCCTCGGGAGCCACGCGACTGTCGCAGCAGCTGATCACCAGGATCTGGGGCTCCTGGCTCTGGGCGAGCTGCGCGAAGCGTCGGCGCTCGGTCGGGAACCGGTCGGCCAGGAACGCGCGGTAGCCCTCGGTCAGGAATTCAGGGAACATGCAATCTCCATCGGGTTCGATGATCTCGCACATGCGAGATCGGGATCACTGATCGTGCCAAGTCAGAACGCGCGGCCGGGTCGGAATAGTCCCTGCGGCAAGATCGATCGCGAGATCGGCAAGACCCGCCGGCTCGACGCGCTCACTACTGCCCCGCAACGCGGCGAGCGGCCACCAGCGGGTCCCGATCACCGGGTTGTCCTCGGTCTCGGCGAGACGGCTGGTATCGACCCGGTCGTCGGGCAGGCGGACCAGGAAGTAGCGCTCGCGGGCGTCCCGTGACTGGCGGAAGAGGTGGAACGGGCCGTCGCAGGCCGCGACCTGCGGGCCGATCGCGACATCGTCGCGGCCAATCTCCTCGCCCAGTTCCCGCCGACAGGCGGTAACGTGGTCCTCACCCGGTTCCAGCCCGCCCCCCGGCATGAACCAGAACCGCAGCGGCTCGCCGTCCGGCCCCTTCGCATGGACCGACGCGTAGGCGATCAGCAGGATCCGATCCTGCGGATCGAGAACGATCGCCCGGGCGACATGGCGGATCGGGAGGGGATGCGGGGCACTCATGGGACTGAGCTAGAGCGCGACGGTCCGAACGGACACCGGTCGAGGGCGTGATCCAGGAGAATTCAGCGCCACGGCCCAGCTTCGAGGCGGCTCATCGGCAATCCCGCACGGCGGGTGCCCAGATCACCACGGGCAGGCCATACGCATCTCGCTCCGGCGAGTCCGGCAACGGCACAGCGCATCCATCGAGGATGTCCCGGGCCACCACCAGGGCGGCCAGGGCGTCGAGGTGGTCGTCGGCCGGCACCCCCTTCACCCGGGCGTCCAGCAGGGCAGCCGGAAGGCCGGCCGCGTCAAGCAGAGTCCGGCGCAGGGCCAAGCCCTCTCGAGCCCGAACACCCTTCTTCGGCAGGCCAAGGGGGCGGCCGCCGTTGAGGGCGTGGAACGCGACTTCCGGATGGACCTCGTGGACCCGCGACAGCAGCTCTGGCCGCGCCCGCAGGAGCGTGTCCACGGCGCGGACGGAGCGGAAGATATTGTAGCCCTGGATTGAGGGCGCGAAGGGCGGCTCGCTGGCCGCCCGCGAGGCGGCCTTCGCGGAATCATAATCGGGCGCGTAGACAGCCGTGCGGGGCGGCATCGGGAAGACCGAGGATCGGGCGGGTCCGAGCCGGGCCCGGGCGGCCCGGTCGGCGCCCCGGCCACCCCCAAGGATCCGGTCCGGCAGCCCGATCGGCATGTCGATGCCAACGATCAGCGGCTGCTCCGGCGCATCGAGCAGGCTCGCCACGTCGGCAAACAGGGCACAGCGGTGCCGCTCCGGATCGTCGAGGTCGAGGAGCGCCCCCGCCCAGGCCCCCCGGCAGCCGTCGAGCCCCGCGACCCAGCGCGCCATCCCGTCCCCGCAATCGATCGTGAACGCATCGTCTTGCCCCACGATGCGTTCTTGCCCGGGACGCGGCGGAAAGCTATCGGCGATCCGGAGGGTGTTCCGCCGGCCCGGGAGAAGCGTGATGAGCGAGATCCGTCCCCGCCGCAGCGTGCTGGCCATGCCCGGCTCGAATGCCCGTGCCCTCGAGAAGGCGCGCACGCTCCCCGCCGACGTGATTCTGATCGACTTGGAGGACGGCGTCGCCCCGGAGCGGAAGGAAGAGGCCCGCGCCGCGGTGGCTGCCGTCGTCTCGGCACGGGGCTTCGGCCCGCGCGAGGTCGTGGTGCGGATCAACCCGCCCGAAACCGAGGCCGGCGAGGCCGACCTCGCGGCTTTGGCCGGGTGCGGGGCCGACGCGATCCTGGTGCCGAAGGTGCGCAGCTCCGACGCGCTGATCGCCGTAGGCTCGCGCCTGCGCCGGCTCGGGGCTCCCCCTGCGACCCGCATCTGGGCGATGATCGAGACCCCGATGGCGGTGGTCAACGCCGCCGAGATCGCCGGCGCCGCCCGGGACGTCGATGGACGGCTCGCGGCCCTGGTGATCGGCCCCAACGACCTCGTGACCGCGGCCCGGATCCGCCCCCCGGGGCGGGCAGCCCTGCGCCCCTGGCTGATGCAGGTCCTGGCCGCCGCCCGGGCCTACGAGATCGAGGCGATCGACGGCGTCTTCACCGACCTGCGGGATGGTGCCGGTTTCGAGGCGGAATGCGCCGAAGGTCGCGATCTCGGTTTTGATGGCAAGATGCTGATCCATCCGAGCCAGATCGGCCCGGCCAACGCCGCCTTTGGACCGGACGAGGCGGACATTGCCGAAGCGCGCCGGGTGGTGGCGGCCTTCGACGCGCCGGAGAATCAGGACCAGGGCGTCATCGCGTTGGACGGCCGCATGGTCGAGCGCCTGCATGTCGAAGCCGCCCGGCGCGTCTTGACCCTGGCCGAGGTGATCGCGCGGTTCGGCGCGTGAGCCCGCTGCCGGAAGTCGGCCTGCGCATCCTCGACCCACGGCTGCGGGGCTGGGGGTTTCCGCGCTGGGGCTCGGCGACTGCCGCCGGCCTCGACCTGCATGCCTGCCTGGACGAGCCACTGGTCCTGTCGCCCGGGAGCGTGCCGGCCCTGATACCGGCCGGCTTCAGCGTGCTGATCCGCAACCCCGACTGGTGCGGCCTGATCTTCCCCCGCTCCGGCCGCGGCCATCGCGACGGCCTCGTGCTCGGCAACGGAACCGGCGTGATCGATGCGGATTATGAAGGCCCCCTGATGGTCTCGGCCTGGAACCGTGACGCCGCGAATCCGATCCGGGTCGAGCCCGGGGACCGGATCGCGCAGCTGGTTTTTACACGCGTGACCCGGCCGGTCTTGACCATGCTGGAAGACGAGCCCGGGTCGGGCTCCGGCCGGGGTGCGGGCGGGTTTGGATCGAGCGGGCGGTAGGCCCCGCGCAGCAGCGCCGGATATCCAAATCCCCGCCGCCCTCCGCAATACCCGGCGATTCCATACAACCACGTCATTCTGAAGCGCCCGCGAAGCGGACCTCGAAGGGATTTCTCCAGAACCCGTGCAGCCGGGTGCAGGGATCCTTCGAGAGCTACGCTGCGCTCCGACAACCTTGGACAAAACAAAGGATTGGATATCAACGCTTTTAAGGCAACGCATATTGAAAATTCCCGGCATCAACAAATCTATACCACAGAGTTATGAAAATATTCGAATAGTATCTTTGTTCGACAAATTACAATCGATAAAATCTAGGTTTAATTTCTTGATCCAACATCTTGCCACTGCTAGCGGCGATCTGTTGGCGCAATGATGATTCCCACGCCGGTCCGCTGTTCGGACAGAGGAATCGATCGCCGCCATGGTTTCGCGACTAGATCGGCGCTCGCTTTTTCATGCCCAGCATATACATCCGCCATATTGCACCCGTGGCAACGCTTCTCCTCACGGCGAACCACGCCGCGACGACCCAGGAAAACTCGATCCACCCTGAAATAACCTCGGTCCAACTCGAAACGCTCTCGGTCGAATCGCACAATCCGACTGCGAGCCGGGTGGGGCAGGGGGAGGCGGGCGGCCTGCCGAAGGCTTTTCCCGGTGGCCAGGTCGCCCGCGGCAGCCGGCTCGGGATCCTCGGCAACAGGGATTACATGCGCACGCCGTTCAGCACGGCGAGCTACACCGAGAAGACGATCCGCGACCTCCAGGCGGTCAGCGTCGGCGATGTCCTGACGCGCACGGACCCATCGGTTCGTGTCTCGATCGGCAGCGGCAACCGCTACGACGCGCTGACGATCCGCGGCTTCCGGGTCGACAACCGCGAGTTCGCCCTGAACGGCCTGTACGGCCTCGTGCCGGATTACCGGATCAATCCGGCCCCCCTCGAACGGATCGAGGTGCTCAAGGGTCCGGCGGCGTTCCTGTTCGGGGCCTCAATCTTCGGCAGCGTCGCCGGCACGGTGAACGTCGTCACCAAGCGCGCGGGCGACGAGCCGCTCAATCGGGCGACCGTCGATTACGCCTCCACGACGCGGGGCGGCGCAGAGATCGACGTGGCGCGGCGCTACGGCGACGCGAAGCAGATCGGCGTGCGGATCAACGGCGCAGGTTTGGGCGGCGCCACGCCGATCGACCGCACCGCCCAGCGCAACGGTGTCGGCTCGCTGGCCCTCGACTATGACGGCGACCGCCTCCGCCTGTTCCTCGACGTCATCTATCAGCACGACGCCTATGACGCCCAGACCCGCGGCGGCAATCCGGTGCAGGGACTGCGCGTGCCCCGGGCGCCCGACCCACGCCGGAACATGTCCCAGAACTTCGATTTCTCCCGTTCCGACAGCCTCACCACTCTGGGGCGGGCGGAATTCGACCTGACCTCGGACATTACGCTGTTCGCGGCGCTCGGCGGCAACCGGTTCATCTACGACAAGCAGGAGAATCCTGCCTTCACCCTCCTGGACCGGACCGGGCGGACCAAAGTGAACTCGATTTTCCAGACCGGCGACACGTCGACGCTGTCGGGCGAGGCGGGGGCCCGGGCGCGCTTCGAGACGGGCTGGATCAAGCACGAGGCCGTGTTCACCGCGACGTATCTCGACCAGGATCTGACGCTCGGTCAGATCACCTACCCGGACTATGACTCCAACCTCTACGCGCCTGTCCGCCTGGCCTGGCCGGGGCAACCGAAATCTGCATTCCCCCGGGGTCGGGCGAGCTACGACCGGATGACGAGCTACGCCGTGGCCGACACGATGTCGGTGGCCGACGGGCTGGTCGAGCTGATGGTGGGCGCCCGCCGGCAGGAGATCGAGATCGGCAGTTACGCCCCGGTCACGGGCCTCCTGAGCAGCACCTACGACAAGAGCGCGACGACCCCGGCCTTCGGCCTGGTGGTACGGCCCACCGAGGTGCTGTCGGTCTACGCCAACGCGGTTCAGGGCCTGACGGCGCTGAAGGCGCCCGGCTCCGCGATCAACTCCACGCAGACCTTCCCGCCGGCCCGGTCGCGGCAATACGAGATCGGCGCGAAGCTCGACTTCAAGACTTTTGGGGCGACGCTGGCCGCCTTCCAGATCACCCAGCCGGCCGGGAACGTCGATCCCGTGACCAATGTCTTCGGCGTCGGCGGCACGCAGCGGAATCGCGGCTTCGAGGGGACGATCTTCGGCGAGATCGTGCCCGACCTGCGCGTCATCGTCGGCGCGACCCTGCTCGACGCCCGCTGGCGCCGGACCCGGGGCGGCCTCTACGACGGCAATCCCGCAACCGGCGCACCGCGCTTCCAGGCCACCACGGGCCTCGAATGGGACACGCCGGTCCTGCGTGGCCTCACGGCGATCGCCACAGTGGTCTATACCGGCGCGTCCTATGCCGGCACGACGTTCACCAACCTGCCCTTCTCGAGGATCCCGGACTGGACGACCCTGGATCTCGGCCTGCGCTACGCGACGCTCGTGCAAGACAAGCCGGTCACGCTGCGGGCGACGATGAGCAACGTCACCGACAACCACTACTGGATCGCCAACCCGAACGGCGCCCTCATCCTGGGCGCCCCGCGCACCGTGTGGCTGTCGGCTTCCATCGACTTTTGAGATGCCAAGCCGTCATCGCGAGCGGAGCGAAGCGACCCAGCGCAGCCCGCGATCCCAGGAGGGTGCGTAGCCCTGGGTTGCTTCGCTCCGCTCGCAATGACGGGGCGAACGCCGGCCGGATGCTTCAGGCGCCGGAGCGTCTCAATCCAGCACCTTCCCCATCCGCCCGGCGAGATCCTGGATGAACTGGAAGGCGGTGCGGCCGGAGCGGGAGCCGCGGGTGGTGGCCCATTCCAGCGCCTCGGCGCGCAGGCGCTCGGGCGGCAGGTCGAGGCCGTAGCGCTCGGCATAGGCGCGGATCATCGCCAGAAACTCGTCCTGGCTGCATTTGTGGAAGCCGAGCCAGAGGCCGAACCGGTCCGAGAGCGAGACCTTCTCCTCCACGGCCTCGCCGGGGTTGATCGCCGTCGAGCGCTCGTTCTCGACCATGTCGCGGGCGAGCAGGTGCCGGCGGTTCGAGGTGGCATAGAACAGCACGTTGCCGGGCCGGCCCTCGATGCCGCCGTCCAGCGCGGTCTTGAGCGACTTGTACGAGGTGTCGTCGCCGTCGAAGGACAGGTCGTCGCAATAGACCAGCCAGCGATGCGGGTCGGGCCGCAGCAGCGCCATCAGGTCGGGCAGCGCCTCGATGTCCTCCCGGTGGATCTCCACGAGCTTCATCGGCAGCGCGCCGTCCGGCCGGCGGGCGTTGATCTCGGCATGAGCCGCCTTGACCAGCGAGGACTTCCCCATGCCGCGGGCGCCCCAGAGCAGGGCGTTGTTGGCCGGCAGGCCGCGGGCGAAGCGCTCGGTGTTCTCGATCAGCGTGTCGCGGGCCCGATCGATACCGGTGAGCAGGCCGATCTCCACCCGGGCCACCTGGGGCACCGGGGTGAGCCGCCGCTCGGGTCCCCACAGGAAGGCGTCGGCGGCGTTCGGGTCGGAAGCCGGCGGGACGGGCGGTGCGGCCCGCTCCAGCGCGGTGGCGATCCGCTCCAGGAGCGGCATCAGGGTCTCGAGGCTCGTCATCGGATCGGGGGGTTTGGCTGCCGGGTCGGTGGAGCAACCGTACTACGGCGTTCGGCTCCGAAAATCATCCGGCCGACGATTGCATCGGCCCGGGGCCGAACACGCCCTAGGATCGAACGTTGGATCCTTCAAGAAGCCGGGGAGGGCGCTGATGGAAGCGGGACCGACGATCCGGATCACCCAGGTCGGCGCTTACGTCTTCACGGTCGATTTCGGCGCCGCCCTGCCCGACCTCCTCACCGACGAGGCGCCCCCGATCGGCGGCGGCACCGGTCCGGTCCCGGAGCAGATGCTGATCGCCGGGGTGGCGAACTGCCTGTGCGCCAGCCTGGTCTTCGCCCTGGGCAAGTTCCGGCAGGACGCGCAGGGCGTCGCTGCAGAGGCCGCCTGCCGGGTCACGCGCAATCCGGAAGGCCGCCTGCGGATCACCGGGATCGACGTGCACATCCGGCTCGGTGCGCAAGCCGCCGCGATGCCGCGGATCGACCGGGTGCTCGACCAGTTCCAGCGCTTCTGCACGGTGTCGGAGAGCGTGAAGGCTGGGATCCCGGTCGCAGTCACGGTCGAGGATGGCGGCGGGCGGCGACTCGCATGACCGGCCCCGGGCCGGATCCCAAATGTCCCGCGGGCGAAGACCGCCGCGCCTCGTTTCTGCGGACGGGATGATCCGCCCTTCGCCCCGAAACCGTTACCCCCCTGGCCTTCACAGGAGCGACGCATGGCCCAAGACAACCGGGACGCTGCAACCGAGCCGTCGGCGCTGGCCGAACTCTTCAACCAACGCGCCAATGCTGGCGATGTCGAGGGGCTGGTGGCGCTCTACGAGCCGGGGGCGGTGCTGGCGGCCGGGCGTGTGGTCGCCACCGGGCATGACGAAATCCGGGCCTTCTACGCCAACCTGCTCGGGCGCAAATCCGAGTTCCCAGCTCCCGAGACGCTGGAGCCCGTGAGCAACGGCGATCTCGCCCTCACCTTCGCCCGGTTGCCCAACGGCGCGCTCTCGGTGGAGGTCGCCCGGGCGCAGCCGGACGGGACCTGGCTCTGGGCGATCGACCAGTTGAAGATCGCGCCGCCGAGGGAGTAGCCGTGCCGCGCTTGTCCCACCGGACGCGATGCGGCAAAGCGGGGGCCGCGCGCCCCGAGCCTGCGCGCCGATCCGAGCCGACACGATGCACGACATCCGCGCCATCCGGGACAACCCGGACGCCTTCGACCGCGACCTAACCCGCCGGGGCCTCGCGCCGCTCTCGGCCGAGCTGATCGCCCTCGACGAGGCGCGGAAATCGTCCGTGTCGGCGGCTCAGGCCAACCAGGAGCGGCGCAACGCGCTGGCCAAGGAAATCGGCGGCGCTAAGAAGGCCAAGGACGAGGCCCGCGCCTCTGCCCTGATGGCGGAGGTCGCCGCCCTCAAGGCCGCCGAGCCGGCCCTAAAGGCGGCGGAAGGCGAGGCCGACAGGGCACTCGCCGATAAGCTCGCCGCGATCCCGAATCGCCCGAAGCCCGACGTGCCGGACGGCGCCGACGAGCACGGCAACGTCCTCTACCGCAGCCACGCCTCGACCCGGGAGCGCCTGACCGAGGGGAAGGAGCATTTCGAGCTCGGCGAGGCCTGCGGGCTGATGGATTTCGAATCCGCCGCCAAGCTCTCCGGCTCGCGCTTCGTGGTGCTGAAGGGCCAGCTCGCCCGGCTGGAGCGGGCGCTCGGCCAGTTCATGCTCGACCTACACACGCAGGAGCACGGGTATTTGGAGGTGGCGCCGCCGGTGCTCGTTCGGGACGAGGCGATGTTTGGCACGGCACAGCTGCCGAAGTTTGAAGACGATCAGTTCGTGGCGACGCGTACTTTGGCAGAGTCAGAGCGCGCTTCACGGGCCTACGAACTTGCGGCAGGTCGAATGCTTCCTTTGGAGCAGCCACTTCGTCCGTCTATGAGTGGCACACCGGTGATCCCGCCCGGCGTGACACCCCCGCCTGGTTTGCTTCCGTACATGGAGGCGTACCATGAAATTGGCTCTGCGGAACGCCGCTGGCTCATCCCCACCGCCGAGGTCCCGCTGACCAACCTCGTGCGCGAATCCATCCTGCGCGAAGAAGAACTGCCCCTGCGCTTCACCGCGCTCACGCCCTGCTTCCGGGCCGCCGGCGGGGCGGCGGGGCGGGATACGCGGGGCATGCTGCGCCAGCACCAGTTCAACAAGGTCGAGATGGTCTCGATCACCACGCCGGACGAGTCCGACAACGAGCACGAGCGCATGCTCACCTGCGCGGAGGCGGTCCTCAAGAAACTCGATCTGCCCTACCGGGTGATGACGCTCTGCACCGGCGACATGGGCTTCGCCTCCCAGAAGACCTACGACATCGAGGTCTGGGTGCCGGGCCAGCGCACCCACCGAGAAATTTCTTCGTGTTCCGTCTGCGGTGAGTTCCAGGCCCGACGGATGAACGCGCGCTACCGGGGCAAGGACGGCAAGCCGGCCTATGTCCACACGCTGAACGGCTCAGGCGTCGCGGTCGGCCGCGCTCTGATCGCCGTGATGGAGAACTATCAGAACCCGGACGGGAGCATCACGATCCCGTCGGTGCTCCACCCCTATATGGGCGGGCTCAACCGGATCGAAGGGGCCCGCTGATGCGCATCCTAGTCACCAACGACGACGGCATCCACGCGCCGGGGCTCGCCACCCTAGAGGAGATTGCCCGGGAGCTGTCGGACGACGTGTGGGTCGTGGCGCCGGAGAGCGACCAATCCGGCGTCTCGCACTCGCTCTCGCTCAACGACCCGCTGCGCCTGCGGCAGGTCTCAGAGCAGCGCTTCGCGGTGAAGGGCACGCCCTCCGATTGCGTGATCCTGGGCGTGCGCCACATCCTGGGCGATCACGGGCCGGACCTGATCCTGTCGGGAGTCAACCGCGGCCAGAACGTCGCCGAGGACGTGACCTATTCGGGCACGATCGCGGCCGCCATGGAAGGCACGATCCTCGGCATCCGCTCGATCGCCCTGAGCCAGGCCTACGGGGCAGGCGGCCGCAGCGCGCTCAAATGGGATTGCGCCCGCGAGCACGGCCCGAAGGTCGTCCGCAAGATCCTGGAGACCGGGATCGAGCCCGGCATCCTGATCAACGTGAACTTCCCGGATTGCGAGCCGGTGGACGTGCAGGGCGTCGCGGTGGCGGCGCAGGGTTTCCGCAACCAGGCGCTGCTCTCGATCGACGCCCGGGTGGACGGGCGCGGCAATCCGTATTTCTGGCTGGCCTTCGCCAAGGCCCGATTCGAGCCGGGCCACGGCTCGGACCTCAAGGCGATCGCGGAGAAGCGGATCTCGGTGACGCCCCTGCGCCTCGACCTGACCGACGAGCCGACCCTGACCCGCTTCGCGCAGGCCTTCGCGGCGTGATCGACCTGGGCGGCCTTGAGGAGGCTGCCGGCAACGCGGCCTTCGTCATGGCGCTCCGGGGCCGGGGGATGCGGGACACCGCGATCCTGCGGGCCATGGAGCAGGTTTCGCGGGAACCCTTCGCCCCCGCGGCCCATCGCGCCCAGGCCCGGCGGGACATCGCCCTGCCGCTGCCCTGCGGCGCCTCGATGACCGCGCCGACCCTGGTGGCGCAGATGCTGGCGCTCCTGCGGGTCGAGCCTGGCCACCGGGTTTTGGAGATCGGCACCGGCTCGGGCTATGCGACGGCGCTCCTAGCGAAGCTCGGGGCCGGCGCTGTCCTGAGCCTGGAGCGCTATGCGACGCTCGCCCGCGAGGCCGCTGTACGGCTCTCCGACCAATCCGAAATCCACGTGGTCCAGGCCGATGGCCTCGCCCCGGAGCTGCCCGATGGCGGCTTCGACCGCATCCTGGTCCACGGCAGCGTCGAGGCCATCCCGCCGCACTGGCGCGCCGCCCTCGAACCGGGGGGCCGCCTGGTGACCGGCCTGAGCCCAGATGGCCGCTGCCGGATCGCGACCTTGGCGAGCCCGGAGGCCGAACCGGAACTCGGCCCGCCAACGCGTTTGGCGGCGCTGGTGCCCGGATTGGCGCGGGTGCTGTGACGTTCCCGTTCTACGCCGTCATTGCGAGCGTAGCGAAGCAACCTAGGGCAGCGCGCGATCTCAGAACGGTAGCGTTTCCCTGGGTCGCTTCGCTGCGCTCGCAATGACGGTGAGGGTCGTTCGCTCGAAGGTGTTCATCCAATCCGCCGCGAGGCCCGCCACAGCCGCCACAGCCTCCGCCAGCGCGGCAGGTCGGTGATCGTGTTGAGCGGGTCGTAGCTCGCCCGCTCCATCGTCGCGAGGTAGGGCTCGACCAGGGCCACCGGCAGGAACGCCGTACCCGCGAGCGGCGCGATGGTCGGGCGGGCGGCCTCGAAGGCCTTGAGATGGGTCCGGGCGAGGTCGCGCAGGTCGGCGCAGGCCCGGCGCAGGCCGGGGCCGCCGCGGCCGCTGGTGATGTCCTCGCGGGTGACGCCGTAGCGGGCGAGCACATCGGCGGGCAAGTAGACCTGGCCGGAGCGGGCGTGCCAGGGGAGGGCGCGCAGCAGGCCGGTGAGGCCGTAGGCCACGCCGGCGTGGCCGGCAGCGCCCGCGCCGCCCGGCTCGGTGCCGTTGCCGATCACCAGGCTCGCCAGCCGGAACAGGGCGGAGGCGGTCTCGCCGCAATAGCCCTCCAGGTCGTTCACCCGGGGCATCGGGTCCTCGTAGAGGTCGAACACCCGCGCATCGATCAGGTCGACGAAGGGCTGGCGCAGGAGGCGGTTCACCCGGATCGCCTCTTCGAGGGCCGCCGCCACCGGGTTGGCTCGGACATCGCCCCTTGCCTCGCCCTGGAGCGCATCGCGCCACCATTGCAGGCGGATTTCGCCGGCCATCGGGTTCGAGGCGGCCCCGCGCACCCGCGCGACGGTCAGGCTGAAGGCGTAGAGCGCGAAGAGGTGCGGCCGGGCGGCGGCCGGGGCGAACAGGGTCGCATAGTAGCGGTCGGGGTCGCCGTCGCGGACCAGCTGCTCGCAATGGGCCTGCGCGAAAGCCAGGCCGGTCTCTGCGGGCTTGTCGTCGACCTCCGGCATCAATCGACCACGATCAGGGCGGCCGCGACCTTGCGGTTCTCGGCCACCAGGATGTTGTAGGTGCGGGCGGCCGCCCCCGTCTGCATCACGTCGAGGCCGACGCCGGCATCCTTAAGCCAGCCGCGCAGGGACGGGTCGATGGCCGCGATGTCGAGGCCGGTGCCGACCAGAAGCAACTCGATCCCCGCCGCCTCGGCCTGGACCGGCCGCAACGCGGTCCGGTCGATCGCCTTTGGAGAGGTCACGTCCCATGCGCGCACGCCCGAGGGCAGGAGCAGGAGCGAGCCGCGATGCGACATCCCGGCAAAGCGGAAGCCGCCATTGCCATAGGTGTCGATGATGTGGCGCCCCGGCACGAAGCCGGAGTCAAAGTTTTTCGGACTCGCCGGCTCGGTCATCGCGTCAAAAATTACTCGGCGGGTTGCGGGACGCCGGAGCGCTCGGCCGCCGCCCGGGCGCCCGAGAGCATCAGCCCCAGATAGATCAACACCGGAGTCGACACGAAGATCGCCGAGTAGGTGCAGATCACGACGCCGCAGAGCATCACGATGGCGAAGCCCTTGATCGCCTCGCCGCCGAACAGGACCAGCGCCAGGAGCGACAGGCCCGACGAGATCGAGGTCATCACGGTGCGCGACATGGTCGAGTTGATCGACAGGTTCAGCAGGTCGACCGTGGGGATGGTCTTGTAGCGCCGCATCAGCTCGCGGGTCCGGTCGAACACCACCACGGTCTCGTTGAGCGAGTAGCCGACGATGGTCAGGATCGCGGCGATCGAGGTCATGTTGAACTCGATGCGGGTGATGATGAACACGCCCACCGTCAGGACGATGTCGTGGAGCGTACCGACGATGGCGCCGAGCGCCAGCTCCCGCTCGAACCGGAACCAGAGGTAGAGCAGCACCGCGACCACCGACAGCACGACGCCGAGCGTGCCCGACTGGACCAGCTCGCCCGAGACGCGCGGGCCGACCGTCTCGGTGCGGCGGAAATCGTAATCGGCATCGAAGGCGGCGTGCGCCTTGTTCATCACGGCGGTCTGGCCCTGCTCGCCGGGCTGGAGCGGCAGGCGCACCAGCACGGTGCCCTGGTTGCCGAGCTCCTGAACCTCCGGCTCGCCGAAGCCGAAGCCCACTGCGGTGTGCCGGATCGCGGCCACGTCGGCGGTGCCGGACTTGGCCTGCAGCTCGACCAGGGTGCCGCCCTTGAAGTCGATGCCGAAGTTCAGCCCGATGGTGAGGAACAGCACCACGGTGACGAGCGACAGAACCGCCGAGAGCGGAAAGGTCAGCCGCCGGAAGCGCATGAAGTCGAAATGCGATTCATCGGGCCAGAGGCGGAGCAGGCGCATTTTTTCGTCTCGGTTCGCGTATCGGGCGCGCGGGGGCGCCGGATGATCGACGCGGGTTCATCCCGCTCGCTCCGTCATTCCGGGGCGCCGTAGGTGAGCCCGGAATCCAGACGCGCGGTGGCGGCAGGATCGGGCGCCGTCGGCGGCTCTGGATCCCGGGCTCCGCTGCGCGGCCCCGGGATGACAGGTCTGTGTCGGATCGCCCGGCCAACCTCCTCGGAAGATTTGAAGCCTCAGAACGGCAGGGCCTTCGGCCGGAACGTCTTATACCACACCGCGATCATCATCCGGGTCAGCGTCACGGCGGTGATGACGGTGGTCAGGATGCCGAGGATAAACACCACGGCAAACCCCTTCACCGGCCCGGAGCCGAGGAAGAACAGGATCAACGCGGCGATCGCCATGGTCGAGTTCGAGTCGATGATCGTCGCGAAGGCGCGGTCGAAGCCGGCCTGGAGCGCGGAGATCAGCGAGCGGCCGGCATGGCTCTCCTCGCGCATGCGCTCGTAGATCAGCACGTTGGAATCCACCGCGGTGCCGATGGTGAGCACGATGCCGGCGATCCCCGGCAGGGTCATGGTCGCCTCCAGCACCGACATCAGGCCCAGGATCAGCCCGACATGGACCATCAGGGCGATGTTGGCGATGAACCCGAAGGTCCCGTAGGTGGCGAACATGAAGCAGACAACGAGGCCGGCGGCCACCAGGGTCGCGAGCTTGCCGGCCTGGATCGAGTCCCGGCCGAGGCCGGGGCCGACGACGCGGCGCTCGACCACGGTGAACTTCGCCGGCAAGGCGCCGGCCCGGAGCAGGACTGACAGGTCGTTGGCCTGCTGAACCGTGAAGTTGCCGGTGATCTGGCCCGAGCCGCCGGTGATCGCCGAGCGGATCACGGGAGCCGAGACCACCTCATTGTCGAGCACGATCGCCATGCGCCGGCCGACATTCTCCGAGGTCGCCTGGCCAAAGCGCTGGGCGCCGCGCAGATTGAATTTGAAGCTGACCATCGGCTCGTGCGACTGCTGGTCGAAGGCCGGCTGGGCGTCGGTCAGCTCGCCGCCATCGGCCATGACCCGGCGCTCGACCGGGACCTTGGCGCCCTTCTCGTCCTTGGAGGGCAGCATGTCGACGTCGCCCGAGGGGCTGTCGGCGAGCATGCGGAACTCGAGCTTGGCGGTGGAGCCCAGCAGCTTCTCCAGCCGCTCCGGGTTCTGCTCGCCCGGGACCTGGATCAGGATCCGGTCGGCGCCCTGCTGCTGGATCGAGGGCTCGGTGGTGCCGGTGGAATCGAGCCGGCGCCGGATGACCTCGATGCCTTGGCTGACCGCCCGGCGGGTGCGGTCGGTGATGCCGGCGTCGGTGAGCGTCAGGCGGATCACGGCACCGGGCTGCTCGGTGATGTCGAGGGTGCGGGCGGCGGTCTGGCCGATCGACGTGGTGATCGGCAGCGACAGTTCCTGCAGCTTCGGCAGGACCTTGGCCCGGGCCGCGTCGTCCGCGACCTTCACTTGGACGCCGCGCTGGAGCAGGCCGATGCCGCCGTCGGCGCGGACGTTCTCCTGTTGCAGCGTGCGGCGCACGTCGTCCCGCAGGGCCTTGGCCTGGGAAGCGATCAGCTCGTTCTGGTCGACCTCCAGCAGCAGCTGCGAGCCGCCCTGAAGGTCGAGGCCGAGTACGATGCCCCGGGTCGGGACGATCCAGGTCGGGAACCAGGACGGCAGGCTCGCCACGAAGCCCTTGCGCTGCTCGGGCGTGAAGAAGCTCGGCACCGCGAGCATCAAGCCGATCAGGATCGCCGCGAGGGTCGTGATGATCTTCGCACGGGAGAAGCGCAGCATCGGCCGGTGTTTTCTCTGTCAGGCCGGCGACTTACGCCGGCCGCTTCATGAAAGGTGTCAGACGGCCTTGGCCGGTCCGCCCTTGGCGCGGACCTCGGAGATCATCGTCCGCACGACCCGGACGCGGACGTTCGGGGCGATCTCGACCTCGATCTCCGGCTGGTCGTCCACGGACTTCGTCACGCGACCGACGAGGCCGCCGTTGGTGACGATCGTGTCGTCCCGGCGCACCGCCTTGATCAGCGCCTGGTGGTCCTTGACCCGTTTCTGCTGCGGTCGCAGGATCAGGAAATACATGATCACGAAGATCAGGACGAACGGGATCACCTGAAAGGCGATCTCCGCTCCGCCAGCGGCCGTAGCGGCCCCTTGCGCGAAGGCGGGGGTGATCAACGAGCGTCTCCTGCGATTGGCACGCAGGCCTGCCGCCGATTGCGGCGTCCGCAGACCTGTCTGAAAGCGCGCGGACTATAGCCAGGGGCTTCCCGAAAGCAACGCCCCCTGCTCAGGCCCTCACAGCAGGCCGAGCACAGCCTCCGCGAAGGTGTCCGGTGCCTCCTGGGGAAAGTTGTGTCCGACCCCCGAGACGACGGCGCGCCGGTAGGGCCCGGTGAAATGCGCCGCGTCGGTATCGGTCGCCGGCGGTGGGCCGACGCCGTCGTCGGCGCCGAGCAGGACCACCGACGGTACCGTGATCGCCGGCTGGCATGCCAGCCGGGCCTCGATCGCGACGAGCGTCGGATCGCCGGGGACCAGGCCGAAGCGATGGCGGTAGGAATGGACCACCACGTCCACGAAATCCGGGTTCTCTTCGAAGGATCGGGCGGTCCGGGCGTACATCTCTTCGGTGAACCGCCAGGTCGGCGACCACAGCCGCCACAACAACGCGCAGAATTCCGAGCGGTTGGCTGCCAGGCCGGCGCGGCCGCGCTCGCCGTGGAGGTAGTACTGGTACCACAACCTGTGCTCGACATCCGGCGCGGCCGGTTTGCCCGAGGCCGGGATATTCTGAATGTTGTAGCCCACGCCGCAGCTGACCAGCCCGGCGGCCCGATCCGGCCAGAGGGCCGCGACCACGCAGGCTGCCCGGCCGCCCCAATCGTAGCCGGCGAGCACCGCCCGCTCGATCCCGAGCGCGTCCAGGAAGGCCAGGAGGTCGGAACCGAGGGCCGCCTGCTCGCCGGAGCGTGGGGTGGCGGGATCACGGAACCGGGTCGGTCCGTAGCCCCGCAGATACGGGATCAGGCAGCGCACCCCGGATCCGGCCAGGCGCTCGGCCACGGCGTCATAGGCGTGGATGTCGTACGGGAAGCCGTGGAGCAGCACCGCCGGCTTCCCGTCCGAAGGGCCGACATCCCGGTAGGCGACGTCGAGAACACCGGCCAGCACGCGTTTCACGGAACGCTCCCTCCCTGCATCCGGCACCCTAACCGATTCCCCGCGCAATTTCCGCATGCGCTCTTGCCGCCGGCCCGATACGCCCGACCTTGGGCGCGGTGACGGAACCAGGAGACACGACGCGATGGGCCTGCTCGACGGTGTGAAGACCCTGATCGGCGACGTGGTCGCGGCAGCCGACCGGGCGGTCGTGAACGCCGGCAGCGGCAAGCTCGCGTTGGCGCTGGCGAAATTCTATCCCGGCGGACTGGTCGCCTTCCTGGATCGCCTGCGCGAGGCCGGCCACGGCGACGCTGTCGAGTCCTGGATCGGGTCCGGTGAGAACCGCCACATCCCGGCCGCTGCCATTGCCGTCTGCCTGCCGGAGGCGGTCACCGAGCGGCTGGCCTACGACCTCAACCTGCCCGCCGGGCGGGTGCCGACGGCCCTCGCCGAGTTCCTGCCTGCGGCGGTCGCAGCCCAGAGCGAGGACGGCAAGCTGAAGCCCCAGCCGAATTTCAGCACGCAGGTGCGCTGAGGGCACTGAACCTCGGTCGCGCGGCGCCAACAAAAAACGGCGGCCCCTCTCGGGACCGCCGCCTAGGGTGTCGTCGCGCCGTCTCAGTTGCTGGCGAGCTGGGACATCGGGTCCACGGGCGAGCCGCCCTTGCGGATCTCGAAGTGCAGCTGCGGCGAGGTCACGTTGCCGGAGGCGCCGGACTTGGCGATGGTCTGGCCGCGCTTGACCTTGTCGCCGGGCTTCACGTCGATCTCGCCGTTATGGGCGTAGGCCGAGACGAAGCCATTGGCGTGGCGCACCAGCACCAGCTTGCCGTAACCCTTCACGTCCGAGCCGGCATAGGCGACGGTGCCCTCCTCGGCGGCCTTCACCGGCGTGCCTTCCGGCACCGCGATGTTGATGCCCTCGTTGCCCGAGGTGCCGTAGCCCGAGATCACCCGGCCCTTGGCGGGCCAGCGGAAGCTCTCCGACGGGGTCGCATCGGCGACGGAACCGGTGGCGGCGGGCCCCGTCGCGGCCGGCGCGGCCGCGGCGACCGGCTTCGGGGCCTCCTTGGCGGCGACCTTCTCGGGCTTCTCCGCGGCGGCGGCCTTCTGGGCCGCTTCCTTGGCGGCCTTGGCCTCGGCGAGCTTCTGGGTGGCCTCGGCCTTCGCGGCCGCCTTGGCCTCGGCCTTGGCTTCCATCGCCTTCGCCTCGGCCTTGGCCTTCGCGTCCGCCTTCGGATCGGCCTTCTTCTCATCCGCCTTGGCGACCTGGCCCGGGCGGACATGCTTCTTCTTGTCGGCCTCCTTCAGGGAAGCCTCCTTCAGGGAAGCCTCCTTGCGGGATTTCTCTTCCGCGACCTTGCGGGCAGCGGTATCCCGGGCGAGCGCCTCCTTGCGGTCCGCTTCCTTCTCGGCGGCGGCCCGCTTGGCGTCTTCGCGCTTGGCCTCCTCACGCTTGGCCTCCTCACGCTTGGCCGCCTCCTTGGCGTCCTCGCGCTTGGAGGGAACCTTGGCTTCGATCTGCCGGGCGTCCTCGCGCTTCTCTTCGACGGCCCGGGCCGGACGCGCGGTCATCGGGGCCGCGGCCGGGTTCATTCCGGAGGCGTTGTAGACCGGGATGACGATCTGCCGGCCGGGGGTGATCTGGCTGGCATTGGACAGGCCGTTGGCCGACAGGATCGCGGAGGCGGGGACCCCGAAGCGCGTCGACATCTGGTTCAGGCTGTCGTTCTTCGACACCGTGATCTGGGTGCCGCCCTGTGCGCTCCAGCCGGGGGCGCCGGTGGAGGCGACGCGGGTGGCCGGCGCGGCCGCAGGGGTCGGGGCCGGGATCGCCGTGGCCGCCGGGCGCGGGGCAGCACCGGGGGCGCCGAGCGCCTCGGACTGGATCCGGCCGGTGCGGATCGCCGGCGCCGGCTTGAGGCTGCCGTCCGGCAGGCTGCCGGTGGCGGCAGGCTCCGACGAGAAAGGGTTGGAAAATGGGTTGCTCAGGCGCGATGCGTCCGAGGAACAGGCGGCGGCACCGCCACCAATGATGCCGATGAGGGCGACGCGTGACAGCGTCCGTAACCCTCGACCCGTACCGCGCACCCGCATCGACGCACCCGTTTGCCTGACGCAACTTGATGCCGCAATGAAGACGGATTCAGGTTAAGCAACCGTTCCCGTCCAGCTTATCCGTGACCGCCCCGCGCTGTGCCACACGGATCGTCGAAGCCTGCGCGGGATGAAATCAGGGGGCACAACCGTGCCTTTTCCGGCACGGCCGGCACCCCACATCGCAGAGATGTTTACCATCCGCGCCACCCGCGACAGCCTCGCCGACCTGCCCGGGATCGAGACCGCCCGCCTGTCGATCGCGGCGCTGGGGCCCGACGATGCCCAGGATTTGCGCCGGATCACCGACGACCCGGCGATCACCGCGGCGGTCGATTTCCTGCCGGCCCCCTTCACGGTACGCGATGCCGAAGACCTGATCCGCAGCGGCACCCGCGGCCAGGACCGCTTCCTCGGAGCCTGGATGCGCCACACGGACGCGTCGGAGGCCCGTGAGGCGGCATCCCACGAGTCCGTCGGGCCGAACCTCGTCGGCGTGGTGGGCACCCATCTGCGCGGCCCCGGCGCGATCGAGATCGGCTACTGGGTCGGGGGCGCGGCGCGCGGGCGCGGCTTCGCCTTCGAGGCGGTCGCGGCGATCGTCGCGCTGCTCGCACGGCGTTTCCCGGCGCGCATCATCGTTGCGGAATGCCGCCCCGGCAACGTCGCATCCTGGGGCCTCCTGCAGAAGCTCGGCTTCCGCGACACCGGGGAGGAGGGGCATCGTCCCGGGCGACGCCTGCTCCAACGGGGTTGATCGGGACCGATCCCGATTCTCCGCGGCGCAGGACGGATGCGGCCGCCTTTGAGGCGCTGACCGTCCACGTCGATGACGGCACGGCGTCAGGGAGCGGGGGATCAGCAGCCGAGATCTCGTCCCAAGCGCTACGCGCTGGGACCAACGAGCGCTAGTTCAGCGCTTCGGCCAATTCGGCGGTCGCAGCCTCGGCCGTCTTGGCGACCCGGCGCTTCTTCTTGTGGCCCTCCACCTTGATGGTCCGCTCATCCTCGGAGACGCGCTCGACGAGGGCAAAGCCGTGCAGTTCGGCTAGGCAGGACGGGTCCTGCGATTGTTCCTCGATCAAGGCATAGAAGGCTGCCCGCACGATATCCTTCTTGGACGCATCGGGATGCTTTTCCCGGACGGCGGCGCGCAACGCCTTCGGCGACATGCCGGGTGCGGCAACGCTCCGCAACGTGTCCGACAAAACCTTGATCACCGGCATTTCCAGATGTCCTCGACCTGTCCACGAACGACGGGCAAAGAACAATACGTGATACAAGGCTGGATGTGCAAGTTTTTCATGTCACGAGTCACATATTTGATACTTCAAAATACGATAGAAAAAATCCCACCTATGCCGATATAGGAAGCTTATATATTAAACTTCATAGTTCATGGCGATAGAAAACAAATCCTCCGCGATGAATACGGCTTTTCCGCGCGCACGAAAAAACCCCCGGGCTCACGCCCGAGGGTTGTTGGAAGAGCCGGCCCGAGGGCCGGCCTGGAGAATCGGCTCAGAAGGTGATGCCGGTCTCGACCATGTAACGGTCCTGCGAGGTGCGGTTGCCGGTGCGGCCGAAGCCGGTACCCAGCGTGCCCTCGGCCAGATTCCCGCGGGTGATGCCGCCGAGCTCAACGTGGGCGTATTCGACCCGGAAGAAGTAGCGGTCGAACGTGAAGGTCGGCGTGACGGTGACTGAGAAGGCGTTGCTGCCGGCACCGAAGCCGAGCAGGTTCGTCCCGCCGGAGCCCCTCACACCGGTCTGCTCGGTGTATTCGACGCGGCCGGCCAGCGAGAAGTTGTCGGTGAAGGAGTAGGCCGCCAGCAGGGCGCCGCCATAGGTCGAGGCGGTGTTGCCGATCCCGACCCGCAGATCACGCTCGACGTTGGTGAACTGGAAGTACGGCGAGATGATCCACGGACCGTTCGCGTAAGTGTAGTTGATGTTGAAGATGCCGCTGTTCTGCTGCGCGTTCGGCGTGGCGAACTGGTAGCGCGCGCTGCGGTCGAGGGCATTGGTGCGCCCGACGTTGAGGCCGCCGTTGACGCCGATCGTGTTGAAGTCGTCGAGCTTGTAGGCGACGTTGCCGGTGAACCAGGTGATCTCGTTGGAGAAGAACCCGTCGGTGCCGGCGAGCGAGACCGAGAGCGGGCCGCTGCTGTAATTGACCTGCACACCTTGGTTGATGAAGTTCTCCTGCACGAACAGGAGGCCGCGGTTGATGTTCAGGTTCTGGTAGGTGAACAGCAGCTCGGTGCCGATCAGGGTGAACATCCGACCGCCCTGGATCGACCATTCATCGTTGATCTGGATCTTGCCGTAGGCGACGGGCACCGGTCCGAACAGCAGGTCGGTCTGTGTGAACGTCCCGAGGGTCGGGAAGCCGAGCTGCGGGATCGAGTAGCCACCGGCCTGGATGTAGAACTGGAACGCGCCCTCGGGCTTCTGGATGATGCCCTGGAGGTTCGAGAAGTCGACCCGCGCAGCCCGATCCCGGTCGTTGGGGGCGGCCGGCGTCGAGAACGAGGCGAACGGGTTGGTCTGGGTGTAGGCGTAGCCGGTGACGGCACCGCCGACATAGAGGTCACCCAGCGGACCGGCCGAGAAGCAGGTCGGGTTCGGGTTGGCCTTGATCACGCCGGCGTAGGCCGGGCCCAGCAGCGTGGCCTTGCAGGGCTCGGCCGGAGGCGCGACGGGAACCGGTGCCGGGGCTGCAAGATCGGCCGCGAGGATGCTGGTCGAGGTGAGCAGCACGGTGGCCAAGCCGGCCAGGGTGGATCGCTTCAGCATGATTTCGCAGCTCGTTGGAATTGGTTCCCTGCCAAGCTGACACCGACCTGCCGGTGACACAAAAACAAACAAATGGCACTTGCCTAGTTTTTAGTCATTCTTGAGGGTGGCGCGTGGGTCTGCTGAGAAATGTGTCTTTGTCGCCACAACAGCGGCGGCCGCGTGGGCGCGAAATCTCTTAAAGAATTGCCGCGGCGGCGCTCACCCATCCCAATAGTGACGAATCAGCTTGCGGGGCCGATCGAATCACAGCGAAACCCACCGAACTCCTCCCGGGCCAGCCGCTGAGCTAGGGCCGGCAGGAACAACAACGCCTCTTCGGCGAGGCGCCAGGGCGGATTGACCACGATCAAGCCGCTTCCGCACAGCCGGGTCGGGTCGTCCGGCCGGTCGATCAAGAGATCCAGGCGCAGGGCCGGGCGGGGCAGGGCGGCGTCGAGGTCGCGGACCATGCGGTCGATCGCGGCCGCGTCCTTGATCGGGTACCAGGCCAGGAAGATCCCGGTCGGCCATTTCGCCACCGCGCGGGCGAGATGGCTGCCGAGGCGCTCGATCTCGCCCGGCACCTCGTAGGGCGGGTCGATCAGCACGAGGCCCCGGCGCTCCGGGGGTGGGATCTGGGCGTTGACGGCGGTCCAGCCGTCGAGGCTGAGCACCTTGGTGCGGCCGTCGCGCTCGTAGCGCCCCCGCAGGGTCGCGGCGTCCTCCGGGTGCAGCTCGACGAACACGCCCCTGTCACCGGGCCGCAGCGCCTCGCGGATCACCACGGCCGCGCCGGGATAGGCGGTGGCGCCGTAGCGGGTCTGCACCGCCGCGACGGTCTCGCGGTAGGGCGCGAGCAGCGCCTCGATGTCGGGCGCGAAGGGCGCCTCCATCCGGCCCCAGCCGTCCCGCCACTCGCCGGTGCGGGCGGCCTCGTCGGCGGTCAGGTCGTAGACGCCCAGGCCCGCGAAGGCGTCGAGCGCCCGGAACGGCTTGTCCTTGAGGCCGAGATGCGCGAGCACCCGCGCCAGGACGAGGTGCTTGAGCACGTCGGCATGGTTGCCGGCGTGGAAGGCGTGCCGATAGTTCATGGCTGCGCCCTGAAGCGGATCGCGCGACCCGGGTCCAGCCTCAAACCGCGACACCGGCCAAATAAATCAGCGGGCGGCGTCCAGCGTGATCTCCGGGGCGCGGCAATTGCCGCGGGCGACCTCGGGGCAGGGGGTGAAGCCGCGCAGGTCCTTGGAGAAGCAGATCCGCACCTCCTGGAGCTGCCCGCGGGTGCAGGTCACCGCCATCATGTCGGGGCGCAGGCCGCGGTTGGCGGCCACGAATTGGCGGGCGATCTCGATCGGCGCCAGGCTCTGCGGGCCGCCGCCGCCCTTGAGACCGTCGGGGATCGTCACGGCGAAGCGCGCGTCGCGGGCGGCCTGGAAGTAACTGGTGGGATCGAGTCCGGAACAGGTGCCGTGGGCGCGCCACTCGTGCCGGGCGAGCCCCTCGCTCGGGTAGACCTGCCCGGCCACCTCGAGCGCCTGCCGGGTCGGCGCCCGCTCCACCGCGGAGCAGTTCTGCGGGTAGCCCCGCGTATATTGCGGCCAGAGCCCATGCACGACGAAGCCGAGGCCGCGGCCAGGGGTGCATTGCCCATCGTTCCGGCGCTCGCCGACGCCGGCGCAATAGGTCGGCGACCAGGACAGGGCCAGCACGTAGAAATCGAACGCGCCCGGCTCGCCCCGGCGGCCGAAGCCGCCGATATCCTGGGCGGCGGCCGGCCCGGCGAACAGCAGGCCGGCGAGGCAGGCGGCGCGGGCGCGCATCCTCAGGGCCGCGCCATCCGGCAGGCGGTGGCGTAGGCGTAGGCCAGGTCGCGGTCGAGGCCGTGCACGCAGAACTCGACGCCCCAGGTCGCCCCGATGATGCCGAGGCTCTCGCGCACGGAGTAATCGACCTTGCGGCGCACGCCGTCCGAGGTGGTGACGGTGGCCGAGCAGAACCGGCGGGGATAGGTGTCCAGCCCCCAGGGCCGCCAGGCGGTGCGCTCGATCGTGTCGAAGGACCGGATCGTCATCGACGAGTTCCAGTACTTCGCCTCCTTCTCGGCGAAGTTGGTCGAGACCTGCTCCAGGACGCTCGGGTCCTGGCAGCCGGGGATCTGCGCGTCGAACGGGAAGATCCGCTCCTCGGCGGGCTCGATATCCTCCCGGGCCGAGCGGGCCAGGGCCGGCTGCGCGACGGAGAGGAGGGCCAGCCCGAGGGCCAGGCTGTGAAGGATCGGGCGCATGGCGCGTGCCTCGACGGGGGTGCTGTCCTGCATGCGCGAGACGATGGCTCGGCGGGGGCGCCAGTCAAGTCGGCTCAGGGGTGAACCGACGGTTTACCGGGCGGTGCGGCGCAGGTGCCACGGTCCCGGTGCAGGGCGTACCGACCAGGGCTGCCCCCCCTGAACGGTAGCGGATTGCCAGCCCGAATCGACGGCAGCGTGGCGTCAAGGCACGACGTCGGAGGCGTCCAGATCCAGATATCGGCTGCGGATCCGGACGAGGTCGATACCGGTGGGCGTCGGCTAATAGAACAAGACGTAGTTTCCAACCGCGATGCTTCGCAGCGCGTCAGCCAACTCCGGTCTCGCGCGGCCAATCAGCGGGCGATCGGCGACCAACACAAGCTTGGCCTGGATCTGATCGACCAGCCGGTCGGCTGCCCGCACGTCGTCCTGCGCGATGTAAGCCCAGATTTCCACAAGGTCTTTTTCGGCGCGCGGGCGCCGGACGATCCTAGTCACCGCGCCCGGAAGCGGATTGCACGGCAGCCAAGCGGCGACGCCCTTCGGCCTTGACGGCTTCGATATCCAAGTGCGCGGAGGGACCGCTGTCCAAGCCCTCACGGATATCCCGACGGAGGGCATCCAGCTTGGCGGTGCGACGCCGCTCGCGCTCCTCGACGAGGCGGAGCCCGTCGCGCATCACGTCGCTCACCGACGCGTAGCGCCCGGTCTCCACCATCTCGCGCACGAACCGCTCGTCCTGCTCGTCCAGGATATAGCTCGCCGGCATTGCCCCCTCCGCGGAAGCCGCGAGACTACCACCTTGCGATCGTCCCGCAATCCGGGGCCGCAGTTCAGTAGATCGGCCCCGTGCTCGACGGCGGCGCGCCGAGCTGCAGCGGCTCGTCGTCATCCTGCGCCGGTTCCTCGGGCGCCGCGGCGGCGACGCGGGGCGCGCGGGAGCGGGGCGGCGAGGTCCCGGCCCGGGCCGCTCCAGAGGGAGCGCAGGGGCTTGCCGGGAGGCGGCGGGCTGGGCTTGTCGGGCCGGGCGCGCACCTCGCGCAGCAGCCGGCCGTTGACCGACCAGCGCAGGCGGTCGGGCAGCCATTCCAGCGCGTAATCGGCCATGGTGGTCGAGGCGTCGAAGCCGAGGCTCTCGACGGTCTCGTGCTCGCCGG
>NZ_LKKO01000021.1 GCF_001455965.1 Methylobacterium sp. GXS13 | reverse complement strand
CCGGCAGGGGGGCGTCGGCCGCCACGGCGCGGGGGGGCGGCGCCCGGCGGGGCGGCGGGGGGGTCACGCCCCCGGGGCGGGGGGGGGGCGCGGCTCCCTGACCCTTGAGCCGGGCCGCGGCGGCGCGGATCAGCATGTCGCGGGCGGTCGCGCCGAGCCGGCGCATGACCGCGTAACTCGACCGGGTCGAGAAGCTGCCGCCGGTCATGCGCAGGCCGTTCACCACGGCGTAGTCGGGGCCCGGCGGCGCGCATTCCACGACGAAGCGCGCGGGCGGCACGTCGAGCTCCTCGCCGACGATCTGCGCCATGCCGGTGGCGATGCCCTGGCCGCCTTCGACGAACGGGCTAAGCAGCTTGACGGTGCCGTCCGGGTGGATCTCCAGGAAGGCGGCGACCCGGGTGCCGGGCTTGGGCGCGATCGCGCCCGCCCCCTCCGCGGGCCCCTTCGCCGAGGCGCGGGCGCTGCGGCCCGACAGGGCCACGCTGAGCACCAGGGCGCTGCCGGCGGCCGCGAGGAAGCCGCGTCGCGACGCCCCGGGGGGTTCGACCACGGTCACGGCGTCCGCGCGGGCCGGTGCGAGAAGCGGGTCCATGCCGGTCTCCTCAAGCTGCAGCCTGCCGCACGGCGGCGGCGATGGCGTTGTAGGTCCCGCAGCGGCACAGGTTGGTCATCGCGTCGGCGATGTCGGCATCGGTGAGGCGCGGCGTCTGCTGCAGCAGGGCGGTCGCCGCCATGACCTGGCCCGACTGGCAATAGCCGCATTGGGGCACCTGCAGCGCCACCCAGGCCGCGACGACCTTCCGGCCGACCGCGTCCTGCTCGACCGCCTCGATCGTCGCGACCGGCTGCGTGCCGACGCTCTCGATCGGGACCTGGCAGGAGCGCGTCGCCTGGCCGTCGAGCAGCACCGTGCAGGCGCCGCATTGGCCGATGCCGCACCCGTACTTGGTGCCGGTCAGGCCGAGCGTATCGCGCAGCACGAACAGTAATGGCGTATCGGGCTCGGCATCGATTGTATGCTGGCGACCGTTGATCGTCAGGTTCACCATGATTGTGTCCGTCCGAATATCGGCAATGCCCCGCGCCATGCTTACGCACGACGACGAGAGCCGCCTACGCCATAAAGGCCACGTTTTCGGACACGGGGCTGGGCGCCGGGCACGGACGCCGGGCCTGGGCGCGGCAGCGTCGCGCCGCCTCACATGACGGCGAGGGGCCCCGCGGCTTGGCGGATCCGCCGGGGGACCGCGCCGTAGACCCGGAGGAACGACCGGCGCATCCGCTCGCGGTTGGCGAAGCCGACCTCCTGGGCGATCGCCTCCAGGGGCAGCCGGCTCTCCTCCAGCATCAGCTTGGCCGCCTCGACCCGGATCGTCTCGACGGCCTTGGCCGGCGAGGTCCCGGTCTCGGCGCGGAACAGCCGCGTCAGTTGCCGCGGGCTCAGGCAGGCCACCGCCGCCAGGTCCTCGGCGGTCAGGGGCTTGCGCAGGTTGTGGCGCGCGTAGGCCAGAACGCTCTGGATCCGATCGGCGGGCGGGTCGACCTCAAGCAGGGCCGAGCGTTGCGCCTGGCCGCCGGACCGGCGCCGCTCCATGACCAGCCCGCGGGCCACCGCGGTGGCGAGATCCCGGCCGTGGTCGCGCTCGACCATGCCGACCGCGAGATCGATGGCCGCCGACATGCCCGCGGAGGTCCAAATGTTGTCGTCGGCGATGTAGATCTTGTCGACGTCGAGCTTGCAGCTGGGATAGCGCGCGCGGAACTGGGACGCGAAGTACCAGTGGGTCGTGGCGCGCCGCCCGTCGAGCAGGCCGGCATCGGCCAGGATGAAGGCCCCCAGGCACAGGCCGGCGAGCCGGCGCGTCGATTGCGCGGCGGCACGGACATAGGCGGCGAGTCCTGGCGCCGTCGTCGGGATGCCGACGCCAGCCGCGACCAGGATCGTGTCGAAGGCCTCCGGCTCGGCCAGCGGCTCGGTGGCGACGGCGCCGCCCAGGCCGGCTCGGAGCCAGCCGCCCTGTTCCGACTGGAGGCGGACGTCATAGAGCCGCTCGCCGGCGTACCAATTCGCCATCTCGAACGGCGAGGTCACGGCCAGGCCCATGAAATCGAAATCGGGGCAGAGGACGAGGCCGATGCGACGGGCCGTTGCCATGGATAGCCGCTCCGCTCCGGCCCGATATCGGTGGTTGTCTTAGCATTCCTTCGGATCGACGCGAACCACCACAGCACATCCTGCGATGCGCGGTGCGGTTTCCCGACCGGATACGGATCATCCGCCGCGCAGACAGGGTACATGACGGGGTGCGGGGCGACACTTGCTCAGGGAGCGCGCGGATCGAGTGCCCCGGCGGCGCGGAGGACGGCCCGAGGTTCGGTTCCAACCGCCTCAGAGCTTGATGCCTTCCAGATAGCCGCGGTTCCAAGTCGGACTGATCAGGATCTCGTTGACGCAAACGGTCGAGGGAAGTCGCGCGACGAACAGGATCGTCTCGGCGAGATCCTCCGATTGCAGCATGCGTCCTTTGTCCTCCGCGGTGACAGGCACGGGCCGCTTGTCGAGGATGGGGGTGGCGACCTCGCCCGGGCAGATGCAGCAGGAGCGGATGCCGTGTCCGCATTCCTCCTGGTTCAGGCTTTCGGAGAGGGCCATGAGACCGTGCTTGGCCGCGGAATAGGCTGGTCCCGTCAGCTTCGAGACGTAGCGTCCGGCCCACGAGGAGACCTGGATGATCAGACCGCCGTGCTGCGCCCGCATCGTCGGCAGCACGGCCCGGGAGGTATAGAACGGGCCGTTCAGATCCACGCCGATCACGGCATCGATGGCGGCCGGCGAGATCTCCCGCCAGCTCCGCTCGCGCACATTGAGACCTGCGGCGTTCACCAGGATGTCGCAACGCCGATAGGCCGTGTGGACCGCATCCCAGGCGCGCTGCACGGCGTCGGCCTGACTCGTGTCGGCTGGAACCACCAGGGCCTCACCGCCCGCCGCGCGAACGCGGTCCGCAGTCCGTTCCAGAGCGTCGTGCCCGCGTCCTGTGAGCGCCAGCCGAACCCCGGCCCGCGCGAGGGCCACCGATGCGGCCTGGCCGATGCCGGATCCGGCCCCGGTCACCCAGGCGACCTGCCCCTCGATATCGCGCAGCATGTGGCGGCTCCCTCTCGACTCTCCTGCATGCGGGGCAGGCTGCGATCCCCACTATCCCTTGCCGATCAACGGACAGCCGCCGTCGGCGAGGGGGCGGAACGCCTGCTCGGCGGGTATGGTGTCGAGGAGCTTGTACAGGTCCCACTCGCCCTTCGATTCTGCGGGTGCCTTGACCTCGAACAGATACATCGGGTGCAGCTTCCGGCCATCGGCCCGCACCGAGCCCCGGCCGAACAGCGGGTCGTCCGTCGGGTTGGCCTTCATCCAGGCCATCGTCGTCTGCGCGTCCTTCGATCGCGTCGCGGCGACCGCCTTGAGGTAGTGGAGCAACCCGGCATAGACGCCAGCTTGGTTCATCGTCGGCATGCTGCCGCTGTGGCGGCGCGCGAAGCGTTCCGAGAAGGCGCGCGTGCCCGGGTTGAGATCCCAGTAGAACGCCTCGGTGAGCACCAGGCCGCGGGCCGTCTGCAGGCCGAGCGAATGGACGTCGACGGCGTAGACGAGCAGGGCGGCGAGCGTCTGCCCGCTTTCGGTGAGGCCGAACTCATGCGCCTGCTTGACGGCGTTGATGGTGTCGCCGCCCGCATTGGCGAGCCCGATGACCTTCGCCTGCGAAGCCTGCGCCTGGAGCAGGAACGAGGAGAAATCCGTGGCGGGAAAGGGCACTTTGGCGGCACCGAGGACGCGGCCCCCGCCCGTCTCGACCACCGCACTGGCCTCGTTCTGCAGCGAGATTCCGAACGCATAGTCGGCGGTCAGGAAATACCAGGTCGTGCCCCCGCGCTTGAGCAGTGCACCGGCCGTCCCATGCGCCAGGGCATAGGTGTCGTAGGTCCACTGGATCGTGTTGGGCGAGCAGGCCTTGCCGGTCAGGTCTGTGGTGCCGGCGCCGGAATCGATGAAGATCTTGTTCTTGTCGCGCGTAACCTGGCTCACCGCGAGCGCCACCGAGGAAGTCGGCACGTCGAGAATCGCGTCGACGCCCTCGCGGTCGTACCATTGGCGGGCGATCGCGGCGCCGACATCGGGCTTGTTCTGGTGGTCGGCGGACACCACCTCAACCCGCACATCCGGGTGGATCTTGGCGAAGTCCTCGATCGCAAGCTGGGCGGCGACGACCGAACCCGGCCCGCCGGTATCGGAATAGACTCCGGACATGTCGTTGAGGACGCCGACCTTCACGTTGATCGACTGGGCCGCAGCCGCCCCGATCGTGGCAGCGTAAACGATCGCAGCGGAGACGACGCAGTTGCGGACCAGCGCCATGACACGATTCCCCCGCGGTGAATCTTTGTTATGGATGTCACGAGGGCACGGCATACAACCCAGCGTCAAGACTGATCGCGCGGATCGAGACCTGTAAACGGCACATCTGCCCGGCGACTTTCACGCAAAGCAACGCGCCATGGGCCGCCCGCCGCCCCAGGCGGGATGCCGAGCAGGGCGGCTGACCTGTCCTGCCGGCTCGAACCCACGGGCCAACTCCATCGGGTCACCGTCGGTGCGGATCGGATCGACCCTCAGCTGCTCGTGACAGCTTTCAGTTCGGTTCGACGGCTTCGCAGAACCAGCAGGCCGGCGACAGCGATCAGGACGAGGACGCCCTGTATGCTCAGGGCCTCCCAGCTGCCGTTGAAGCCGAGATCGCCGACGGCAGCCGGCACGCCGTCATCGTGCACCGAGACCAGCGCCTGCTCCTGGAACTCCTGGATCGCGGCCCCGACGAGCCTCAGCCCCATCACGAACAGGAAGGCCGAGGTCAGGACGAAGATGGGCCGCAGCGGCAAGCGCAGCGCCAGCCATTGCATCGCCCCATACAGGGCCACGAGGGCCAGCGCGGCGGCGCCGAGGCCGCTGAGCAGCGCCCCGTCCCAGCCGCCGGCGGTCCTGGCCAGGGCATGCAGGAACAGCACCGTCTCCGCCCCCTCCCGAAACACCGCCAGGAAGGCGATGCCGGCTAGAGACAGGATGGTGCCCGTCCCAAGCGCCCGGCCGGCCAACCGGTTGAGTTCCGCCTGCCAGGATTTGGGATCCTGCCGCAGGAACAGCCAGCCGCTCATGTAGAACATAAGTCCGGCGGCCAGCAGCATGACCCCGGCTTCGATCAGGTCGTTGTGATTGCCGTCGAAATAAGCTTCGAACACCCACGCCATGGCGAGACTGGCGAGAACGGCAGTGCCTGCGCCGAGATAGATGGGCATGATCCGGTGGGCCGCGTCGGCGCGCCGTAAAAGGGCAGCGAGCGCAGCAACCACCAACAAGGCCTCAAGACCTTCCCGGAACAGGATCGTGAAAGCCTGAATGAACGTCGACCCATCGGTCATGAAAAATCCCCTGCGACTCGTCGATCTGCAGTGAACAACTGTTCGGGATCGATCTCAATGCCCGGGGCTGCTCATTGGAATTTGAAACAATCCAATGTGATCCGGACCATGATGTCCGTGGGCGGCCATGCCCTGGCCGATCGGTGCGGGCGCCCCGCAGTCCTGCGCGCCGACCTGGTTTCCTCGCCGGATATGCCCCCGCCGCTTGACGGCAGCGCCGGTCCGGTTGCCGAAGCGGAGCCCGGTCGGCATGCTGCCGCCCGAAGCGGGCGACGGCGAGCGGTGGGCATGGGACTCTTGGACGGATTGCTGGGCCACGGCACCGAGGTCGATGCCGCATCGCTCGAGCGGCGGCTTGCCGGCATCCTGATCGATGGCGAGACGGCGCGCCTGGCGTTCAAGATCATCCGCGACGTGTTCGTCTTCACGGAACGCCGGATCATCCTGATCGACGTGCAGGGCGTCACCGGCAGCAAGGTCGCGTTCACCTCGATTCCCTACCGGGCGATCGTCCGCTTCTCGGTGGAGACGGCCGGCACCTTCGACCTCGATGCCGAGCTCAAGATCTGGGTTTTGGGCACGCCGCAACCGATCGAGCGCACCCTGAAGAAGGGCGCCGACGTGCGCGGCATCCAGCGCGCCCTGGCGGAGGGCGTGCTGCGCTAGAGCCTGGCCCCGAACGATGGACGCCAGCTCATCGGGGCGCCGCGCCGCTCCGCGATCCGACGGGGGCCATCGCCGCGAACACGCCGTCCCGGCGCACCAGGGCGTGGAACAGCGCCGCCGCGACATGGGTCAGGACCAGCGCGAAGAACGCGAAGGCGAGGTAGGAATGCGCGTTCCAGAGCAGCGTATGGAGGGCGGCGTTCTGCGGTAGGATCGCGGGCAGACGGATGTCGCCGTAGAGCACGACCGGGTAGGCGCCGGCCGACAGCATCGCCCAGCCGAGCAGCGGCATCGCGACCATGAGCCCGTAGAGCCCGTAATGGGACAGGTGTGCGGCGAGCTTCTTCGGGGCGGTGAGGTCCGCCGGCAGGGGCGGCGCCCCGCTTCGCGCCCGCACCGCCAGGCGGACGAGGGCGAGGACGAAGATCGCCACGCCCGGCGTCTTATGGGTCGCCAGCAGCGGCACGTATTTCGGCATGATCGTCGAGACCATGCCGACCCCGATGAAGAACATCGCGATGATGCACGCCGCCATCGACCAGTGCAGGAACCTTTGGACGCCGGTGAAGTGCTTCCCGTCGGCTGTCATCGTGGCGCCTCCGCTGCGGACCTAGGATAGTCCTTCGCCTCCGCGGTGCGCAGATCGTAGGATCGCGCGTAGGCCGCCGAGCGCGCCGCCGGGAACGGGTCGTCGGAGACCCGGATGCCGTCCGGCAGGATCGTCGGGTCGAAGTTGACGTCGCGGCACGGGCCGTCCGCCTCGGGCTCGATGCGCTCGACCACCAGGATGCCGGCCTCGACGCTGCGCCGTCCCTCCGGCCAGGCGCGGCTCGGATCCGCGGTCGGGTCGCCGGGCTCGGCGACGGTGAGGATCAGGCTCCAGCGCTGCGGCGCGGCCGCGACCCGCTCGATGATCTCCCGCTCCAGATAGGCCTCGCCCCGTTTGGCGAGGTCCCCGGGCGTGATCCGCTCGGCCTGCGCCTGCGGACGGAAGGACCAGCGCACCGCCTGCTCGGCGCCGGACGCGTTGATGAGCAGGAAGGCGTTGAGACCGTTGTAGGGCTCCTGCGCGTAGCTCGCGGTCCAGTCGGGGCTCTTGGCCCAGGCGCCGAACGGGGCGAATTCCGGATGCGCGGCGACGAAGGCCGCCATCGCGTTCGGCGCCTTGCTCGCGGGCACCCGCAGCAGGGCGTAGAAGGCCTCCGGGCTGGAGACCGGGAAGACCGGCGCGTTGATCATGGCGGTGCGCCACACCGCGCCGTCCTCCGCCGTGATCTGCAGGCCGAGGCCCCGCACCCGGACGGTGGCGTCCGGCGCGCCGGGATCGGGGGTGCCGAGGTTGAACCGCCCCAGGGCGGGATGGCGCCCGGTCTGGAAGGCCCGGGCCCGCGAGAGCGCGGCACCGTTGCCGTTGGCTTCGAACACGCCCGTGAAGCAGATCCCCTTGGCGTGGTTGCGCCGATACCCGGGAACCGGCCCGTTCGACGGCGCGAGGGCGTCGACGAGCTTCGTCGACGTCAGGCGGTCCGGCGAGAGCCAGCCCGCTGTGTAGGCGAGCGCGCCAATCGCGCCGGCGCAGATGGCGGCGATGACGGCGAGCGAGGCCAGGGTCGAGCGCGGCCCCGACGGAGGAAGCGGCATGCGCGGGTCTCCCTTGGACATCGCCCGGCACCGGCCGCGGACAGCGGAGACGCGGCGACGAGCAATCCCGGTTTCGGCCGTCGGCGAGACCGAATCTCCCCGCGTTCGAGGCCTCGTAGGCTGCCAGAAATTTTGAATTCAGGAAAGCAAAGCCTCGGCGCGCCGCCGAATACGGATCACGTTCGCCAAAAAGACGGCTTTTCGCCCGCGCCGCTCACCCGGCCCGCTGCGCGAGGTGCCGCGCACGCACGGTGCCGTCGATGCGCCGAAGCGCCTGGAGGACCGCGTCCGCCTCCGGCAGCTGCACCGACGCGTCCACCACGACGTAGCCGAAATCCCCGTCGGTCTGCAGGTACTGCGCATCGATGTTGAGCGTGCGGCTGGAGAAGATCGCGTTGATCTGGCCCAGGACGCCCGGCACGTTCCGGTGCACGTGGAGGAAGCGTGCCCCGGACAGGCGCGGCGGCAATTGCACCTGCGGGAAGTTGACGGCGCCGAGGGTGGAGCCGGTCTGCGCGTAATCGACCAGCTTGCGGGCGACCTCCGCGCCGATGCGGTCCTGCGCCTCCTCGGTGGACCCGCCGATATGCGGGGTGAGGATGACGTTGGGGAGCCCCTGAAGCGGCGACACGAAGCGCTCCGCGTTGGATGTCGGCTCGACCGGGAAGACGTCGATCGCCGCGCCGCCCAGGCGCCCGTCCCGCAACGCCTGCGCCAGAGCCTCCAGATCCACCACCGTCCCGCGGCTGTTGTTGATCAGGTAGGCGCCGGGCTTCATCGCCCGGATGCGCTCCGCACTCATCAGGCCGTGGGTCGCGGGCGTCTCGGGGACGTGCAGGCTGACGACGTCGCTGGCCGCGAGCAGGCTGTCCAGGCTCTCCACGGGCTCGGTGTTTCCGTGTCGCAGCTTGTCGGTCAGATCGTGGAAGATGACCCGCATGCCCATCGCCTCGGCGAGATTGGACAGCTGCGAGCCGATATTGCCGTAGCCGACGATCCCGAGCGTCTTGCCGCGGACCTCGAAGGATCCCGCGGCCGACTTGTCCCAGCCGCCCGCATGCGCGGAAGCCGAACGCGGCAGGATGCGCCGGAGCAGCATCACGATCTCGCCGATCGTGAGCTCGGCGACGCTGCGCGTGTTGGAGAACGGCGCGTTGAAGACCGGCACCCCGCGCGCCCGGGCGGCCGCGAGATCGACCTGGTTGGTGCCGACGCTGAAGCAGCCGATGGCGGTCAGCTTGGGCAGCGCGTCGAGAAGCGCGGCGGTGATCGTGGTCCGCGAGCGGATCCCGAGCACGTTGGTGTCGGCGATGCGCGGCGCGTCGGGCAAGCCGATGGCGTGCGACAGCAGCTGGACATCGTCGAGGCCCGCCTGCGCGAAGACCTGACGGGCTGTGGACGCGATATTCTCGGTCAGGACGATACGATCCGTGGGCAAAGCCGGCACCTCTGTGGACGGGAGGGCGCAGATTATCACGTTCCCGGCGCATGGCCCCGCCGGCAACCTTTTTCGATCGTCAAGAATAAACAGAGACGGCGTTATACTAGTTCGAACATCATGACGGTCATCGATTGATCCAACCGGACAAGATCGTGCGGCCCAGTTCGTGCACGGGCCAGCGTCGTGGCGGCTCGGAACGTCAGAGGCCTCTGTCGAAACGAGGATTGGGCGAACCGCTTCCTTGAGGCGGCAAACGGCCCGGGTTAGCTTACGGCTTCAGTCAACCGGCTTGTGTGAGTTGGGTGATGGCGACCTTGAAAAAGCGGCCTTCCTGGATCGATGGCTACAGCCTGACGACGGCGGAAATCCTTTATCATCTCCCCGATTATCCGCATCTGCTCCAAACCTTCATCTGGCAGCAGCTGGATCTGTTTCCCCATCTCCCCGAACTGAAGAAGTTCCTGGCGTTCTGGCAGACCACGCTGGATGGCCCCGTGCATTCGGTGACGGTCATGCATCGTCAGCTCATCAAACCGGCTGACCTGCGCACGGTATCCGGGGAGTTCCTGCTCCACTGACGGGCGCCGCGACGGATCCTGACCCAGCAAACGGGACGGCCCCACCATCCTCGCTGATCCCCGGACCGCCCCGGTCGGCCGCAGGATCCCCGCGGCCGTTCGACATCGCCGGTCCGGCTGCGCGTGCGCGTCCCATCCGAGCCGGATCCCGAACCCAAACGGGCTCGATCGCGTCGCGCAAACCCGGGAAACGGTCCCGGAGACGATCGGCATCATCAGCCGTGACGCGGCCTCCGAATCGCGGTGAGCGCCGCGGCTCAGCCGACCCGCACGGGCCGTGCCGGAACGGCTCCGGCGCAGGCCTGCGCGTAGAGCGCCTCGCAGCGGTCGAGCCAGCGGTCGCGGCTGAACAGGCGCAGGACCCGGGCCTGCGGGACCGTGCGCGGGAGGGCGAGCGCCGCGCCGATCGCCCGGGCGAGGTCCGCCGCGTCCCCGGGCGCCACGAGGCATCCGGCCTCGCCGACGATCTCCCGGGCCGCGCCGCTGGCGAAGGCGGCGACCGGCAGGCCGCAGGCCATCGCCTCGATCGCCACCAGCCCGAACGGCTCGTCCCAGCACGGGGTGAACAGGAACACGGAGGCGCGGCCGATCGCGGCGGCGAGCGCGGGGCCGTCGAGATGGCCGCCGTAGCGGATCGGGCCGCCGAGTTCCGGGGCGATCCGCTCCGCCCAGTAATCCGGCTCCTCGATCGAGCCGTACAGGGTCAGCGGGATGCCGGCCAGCCTGGCCGCCGCGATCGCGTGGTGCGCGCCCTTGATCGCCGCCAGCCGCCCGGACCAGGCGGCGGAGCCGTCGCCGCGGTCCCGGAACGGCCAGGCCGCGGGGTCGACGCCGTTGTGGAGCACCGACACCTCCGGCGGCGCGCCCTCCGGCCACCAGGTCCGAAGCTGGGCCTGCGAGGTTACGGTGATCCGATGCCCGGGGGCGGGGCTGGCGTGCACGAACCCGCGCAGGGCGTCGTAGGGCGGCACGTGCAGGGAGGTGACGGTGGGGACCCGCGCGGTGCGCCGGCGCTCCAGGGGCAGCCGGCTCAGGCTGTTGTTGTGCAGCACGTCGAACCCGCCCGCCGCGATCCGGTCGCAGGCGGCTGCGTAGCCGTCATCGACGTAGGCCCGCAGCCCCGGATCGCCGCGATGCTCGAGGCCCGGGAAGCGGCCCTCGTGATGCTCCGGGACCACGGCGTCGATCGCGAAGCGCGGATCGCTGTCGCAGGAGGCGAACAGCACGACGTCGTGGCCGCGGGCCGTCAGACCCTCGGCGAGGTGCCAGCTATGGGCCTCCATGCCCCCCGTGAAGGGCGGCGCGACCGGGTGGCGGATATGGGCGAGAAGCGCGATCCTCACGCGGTCGCCGCCGCGCCGACCCGGGATTCCAGATACTGGATGACGGAGGCGGAGTTGGTGTAGGGCTGGTGGCTCTGCTGCCCGGTCGCGGCGAGGGCGTCGGCGTCGGGCCGGCGCAGGATCCGGATCGGCCGGTCGGGCGTGTCGTCGATCAGGCCCATGACCCGGAACGCGTAGAGCCAATGGCCCATGGTCCGGTAGCCCCACTTGGCCTCGAACAGCTCGGCGTTGCGCACGACGCTGTCGAGGTGGTGGATCGGCGGCATGTGGTGCGGGTGGTACTGGTGATAGGCCAGCGCGCCCTTGATCCAGGCGATCGGCGTGCCGCTCTGGTCGAGGATCTTGCCGAAATCGGTGTCTTCGCCGCCATAGCCGGTGTAGCGCTCGTCGAAGCCGCCCAGCGCCAGGAACGTGTCCCGCCGGATCGCGAAGTTGAGCGACCAGAAGCAGCGGTAATCGTTGCACAATTCGATGCCGGAGGCCGGCGGGCCGCGGCGGTCGGAATGCCGCTCCGCGCTCGCCGCGAGGTCGGCGTAGCGCCAGGCGCCCGCGGTGGCGCGCTCGGGCAGGTGCAGGACTTCGCCCATCAGCAGGCCGTCGAGCTCGGCGAGCCCGCGTGCATAATCGGCCACGAGGTCGGGGGCCGGGATACAATCGACATCCAGGAAGACGATGCCGTCGCCGCTCGCCGCGTCCACGCCGCGGTTGCGAGCGGCCGCGAGCGGCAGCTCACGCCCCGGAACCCGGATCTGGCGGACCGGGAACGCCGTCTCGGGCAGGTCGTAGGGCTCGTCCTGCATGACGGCGACGATGAACTCGGCGGGCGCCTGCGTCTGGCGCTCCAGGCCGCGCAGCACGTTGCGCAGATGCGCCGGCCGGCCCTTGGCCAGGGTCACGACGGAAACGGTGGACATGCGACGGTCGGGCTCCGGCTGGTGGGGGGACGGGGGCGATACGGGGTTTTGTTTTCGATCGGCCCTCGCCGCGTCCCGGCAAGGGTTAGGCAAGTTCATGAAACACTACGCGTTTCCCCTCCCCCTTGCGGGGAGGGGCAGGGGTGGGGGTGGTGCAGGAGGCACCGTGACGCCCCATCCTGAACCACCCCCACCTCCAGCTCCTCCCCGCAAGGGGGAGGAGAGCGCGTTGCGCAGGCCGTAGGGGCAAGGGGCCGGTCAGGGAGGCGCGACAGGCGCCTCGGCGCCCTGCCAGAGTTCGTCGGTGAGCCCTTCGAGCCAGCCGGCGGCGCGTGCGGCAGCAGCCGGCGGGCAGAGGCCGCGCAGCTCGGACCCGTCCAGGGCGCGGGCGCGGGCCAGGAGGTCGCGCCAGCCCTGGAGGTCGCCGGGCCAGGCCGGAGCCTGGACGGCCGCGCCGAGCCGGACCAGGGCCTCGGCCTTGCGGGTCTGCTCGGCGAAGTAGCGCCATTCCGGCATCACGATCAGGCGGCCGCCGACCCGGGCGACCTCATGGACCGTATTGTCGCCGGCCGAGGCGATCACGATGTCGGCGGCCGCGAGGTAATCGGTGACGGAGGGCACCCAGCCCAGCTCGCGCAGGTTAGCGAAGTCGGTCTCGTGGCCCTCCCGGTGGGTCGGCCCGAGGGTCAGCCACAGGGCGTCGGGCTCGGCGCGCGCCGCCACGGTGAGCGGCGCGTAGGGGGTGCCGCTGCCGCCACCGCCGGTCACCGCCACGACGATCTCGCGCTGCGGGTCGAGGCCGAGCTTCGCACGCGCCTCCGTGCGGTCGGGGATGCGGTCTAGGCTGGTGCACAGGCCGCCGCTGTAGAAGGTCTTGGCGCGCAACGAGGCCGGGTAATCCGCCTGCTCCAGCCGGGCATCGAACGGTGCCAGCATCCCGACGCAGGCCTCGTAGGCGCCGACATGGCCGATATCGGAGCGGTCGCCATGCATCCGGATCTGCACCGCCGGCACGCTGGCGATCCGGGCGAGCAGTGCGATCTCGGCCGAGACGTCGACCACGAACAGGCCGACCGCGCGGTCGTCGAGATGGTCGAGGATGGTCCGCATGGTCCGGCGCATCGGGGCGAGCCCCAGCGGCACGCAATGCATCACCTGCGGGGTCGGCTCGGCGTAGAGGCGCGAGGTCGGCACGGCGGCGCCGATCATGTCGGGCAGCGGCACGATCTCGATGTCGCGGGCGAAGCCGTCGAACAGGTGCGGGCCGGCGGTCAGCACCGAGACCGGGCGGTCGCGGGCGAATTCGGCGGCGACCGCCATGGTGCGGTTGGCGTGGCCCCGGCCCTGGTGGTGGACGAAGAACGCGATCGGCTTCTTCATGGTCTGCTTCACGAGAACAGGGCGCCGGGCCGCCGGGACGCGGCGATCTCCGGGGCGGTCGGCGGGCGGATCACGCGGATCGCCGGGGCGTCGTCGTCCCAGTCGATCAGCCCGGCGGTGCGGAACTGGTCGAGCCAGTAGGTCAGGCACCAGCGACCGTGGCGGGTGCGGAAGCGCGCGGCATTGGCGAGGATCGGCGCGAAATGCTGGAGCGGTGGGACATGGACCGGGTGGTGCTGGTGGTAGGCCCGCGCTCCCGCGACCCAATAGGTCGGCAGCCCGGTGGCGGCGAGGCGGGCGGCGAAGTCGGTCTCCTCGCCACCATAGCCGGAAAAATCCTCGTCCATGCCGCCGACCGAGCGCCAGGCTCGGGCGGACAACGCGAAGGATAGCCCCCAGAGCTGGCCGGGATCGGGCTCGAGACGCAGACCCGTCTCGGGCACCGGGGGCCGGGCCGGGTGGGGGCGGCCGAGGCGGTCGAGGGCCGCGTCGTCGAGGTCGGGGCCGGCTTCCGGCGGCAGGTACAGGACCTCCCCGAGGAACAGGCCCTCCGCCCCGGAGGCGGCCGCCGCGTAGGCGCCGACCAGGCCGGCGGCCGGGATGCAATCCACGTCGAGGAAGATCAGCAGGTCGCCGGCGGCGGCCTCGGCGGCGCGGTTGCCCGCGGCGGCCAGCGGCATCGGCTCACCCGGGACATGGAGATGGCGCACCGGGCAGCCGGGATCGGGCAGGCCGGGAGCCGGCTCGGGCTGCATCCAGGCGATCACCAGCTCGCGCGGGCGCACGCTCTGCCGGGCGAGGCCGCGCATCAGGTTGCGCAGGCACCCGGTCCGGCCGCGCACCAGGGTGAGCACGCTGGTCGAGGGCGCCGGAGGGGGCCGAATGTCAGGAAGCATGGGCCAGCATCCGGCGGAAATGCGCCACGCCCTCGATGATGCCGCGGGCATGCGAGGCCCGGGCGACGTAGGAGTGCTGCAGCGCCGCGTTGCTGGCGAGGTCGTCGGAATAGTTCGCCACGATGATCGCCTGCACCCGGGCGCGCAGCATCTCGACATCGTTGCCGGAATCCCCGGCCACGAACACCGCCCGCTCGGGCAGGCCGTAGAGGGCGCGGACATGGTCCACCGCGGTGCCCTTCGAGGCCGCCGCCGGCAGGACGTCGAGGTAGCGGTCGTGGCTGTGGATCACCCGGGCGCCGAGGCCGGCCTCGGCGAGATGCGCGCTCACCCGGCGGGCGGCGGCGGCCCCGCCGAAGTAGCTCAGCTTGTACGGGCGCTGCTCCAGGGGCCCCTGGGGCAGGAGGTCGTCGATGCCGGCGAGCGCCGCGCGCAAAGCCTCCCGGTCCCAGCCGGCCGCAATGGCCGCGCGCCAGGCGGCATCGGCCGTGTAGGTCACACCGTTGGCATCGAGGTGGTAGATCTCGGAGCCGACCGAGGTGATCATTACCTGCGGCCTCGGGCTCATCTGCTGCTCCAGCACCGCCATGGCGCTGTGGAACGAGCGGCCGGTGGCGACCCCGAAAGCCAGGCCCGCCTGCTGGCTGCGCCAGCGCCGGAAGATGCCGAGGGCCGCCTCGCAGCCGACCAGGGTGTTGTCGATATCGCAGACCAGGAGCTGCCAGGGCGTCCGCAGGGGCGGCTCCGGGGCGAGCAGCGCCCGCAGCAGGGCGTGGTAGCGCGCGGCGTGCCGGTCCCAGTCGTAGGCCGCCGCGGCGCGGGCCCCGCCCGCGACGTAGCGGGCGCGCAGTGCCGGATCGGCCAGGATGCGCAGGCAGGCCCGCGCGATCGCCTCCGGGTCGCGGGGATCGACGAGCAGCCCGTTGCCGCAGGTCTCGACGATGTCGTTGGGGCCGCCGCTGTCGGTGGCGACCAACGGCAGGCCGGCCGCCGACGCCTCCAGCAGGGTCAGGCCGAAGGGCTCGTTGAGCGCCGGATTGACGAAGATGCCGCCGCGCGCGCGGGCATAGGCGTAGATCGCCGGCACGTCGTCGGGCCGGTGTGTCTTCGGGTAGGCCACACGCCCGTAGAGGTCGTAGCGGTCGATCAGCACCAGCAGGTCGCGCATCGTCGCGGCCATGTCGCCGTCGAGGGCGTCGATGTCGCCGCGTGTGCCGGCCACGATCACCAGATTGGCCCGGGCCTGGAGCTCCGGGCTCTCGCCGTAGGCCTGGACCAGGGCCGCGAGGTTCTTGCGCGCCACCGGCCGGGCCAGGGCCAGCAGCGGCGGCTTGGCGGGATCGTCGAGGAAGCGGTCGATCAGGGCGTCGACCCGGGGATGCGGCTCGGCGGCGGCGAAGCGCGCGAGGTCGCTGCCCGGCGGCACGACGCGCACGCGGCCGGGATTATAGGCGTCGTAGCCGGCATACTGGACCTCGGCCTCGTCCCGGGAGGAGGCGATGACCAGGGTGGCCTGGGCGAAGGCCGCCTCCTCGGTGGCGATCCGGCGGACGAGGTCGGGGGCCTGGGCGGCATCCCCGCCGAGCATCGCGGCCTTGACCCGCCCGAGCGAGTGGGCGGTGAACACGAACGGGATCCCGAGCCGCGCCTCCACGATCGCCGCGACCGCGGCGGCGTCGGCGTAATGGGCGTGGATCAGGTCGGGCGCGCGCTCCTGGGTGCCGATCCAGGCGACGAGGTTCTCGGCGAACCGCGCGACCTCCTCATGCATCGCCTCCTTGGACCGGTAGCCCAGCGCCGCGCTCGGGAGCCGCACCAGCCTGACCTTGTCGGAGATCCGCTCTTCGGGCACGGCGTAATCCGGGCCGGGCGGCCCGTGGAACAAGCGCGTCGCCACGACGATCTCGGCCACGCCGAAATCCTGCGCCGAGGCGGCGACGAGATCCAGCAGGTAGCGGATGTGGCCGCCGGTATCCGCGGTGAGGCCGTAGACGACATCGCGCCCGCGCAGGCAGCCCTGCAGGGCGATGTGCAGAACGAACATCAGGCGTTTGCTGAAGCTGTCAGGCGCTCCCCGAAAACTAACTTATGTGAAGAGAGCGTCGTGATCCGTGTTGCCCAGGTCGCACCGAACATTTTTCCCGTTCCCCCAAACCATCACGGCGGCACCGAGCGGGTTGTGCACGATTTGAGCACGGCGCTGCGAAGCTTGGGCGTGGAAGTAACACTGTTCGCATCCTCGGACAGTGCGACAGACTTACCGCGCGTCGGCGATTACCCGAGTCTTGCGGCTCTCGAGCAGCGCCACGGCCGGGTCGCGCCGGGGGTTCCGGCGGCCCTCGACGCGCTGCAGCTGGAGGCGCTGCGGTTGCGGCTGCCCGCGTTCGACATCGTCCATGGCCACGGCGAGTTCGCGCATGCGGCGCTGCTCGGCGCAGCCCGGCGGCGCAGCCTGACCACGGTGCATTGGCGGGTGGACGAGCTCGACCGCGCCCTGTTCTTCGCCGGCTTCCCCGACCTGCCGGTGGCGGCGATCTCGGCCGCGCAGGAAGCCGGCATCCCCGCGGCCAACCGGGCCGGGATCGTGCATCACGGCATCGCCCGGGACCGCTACGCCTTCCGGGCCGAGCCGGAGGCGCATCTCGCCTTCGTCGGGCGCATGACCGACCAGAAGCGCCCGGACACCGCGATCCGCGTCGCCCGGGCGGCCGGGATGCCGATCCGGCTGGGCGGCACCATCGATGCCGGCAACCCGGACTATTTCGACCGGCAGGTGCGCCCGCTGCTCGGGCCCGACGCGACCTATCTCGGGCCGGTCGACGACAGCCAGAAGGGTTCGCTCCTGGGTAGTGCCCGGGCGCTGCTGTTCCCGATCGACTGGCCCGAACCGTTCGGGCTGGTGATGATCGAGGCGATGGCCTGCGGCACCCCGGTCATCGCCTGGAACCGCGGCTCGGTCCCGGAAATCGTCGAGGACGGCGTGACCGGTTTCGTCGTCGCGTCCGAAGCCGAGGCGGTGACGGCGTTGCGAAGAGTCGCGGAGCTGGACCGGGCGTCCATTCGAAGGCGCTTCGAAGAGCGCTTCACCGCCGAGCGCATGGCGCGCGAATACCTGGCCATCTACCACCGCCTCCTCGCCGCCTGATGCGCACCGCCCTCCTGGCCTGGGACTACCCGCCGTCACCCAGCGGGCTCTCCACCGCGGCCCGCGAGATCGCCGAGAGCCTGGCCGAAGCGGGGGCGGACGTGACGGTGTTCACCCTGGACCGGACCGGCCGGGAGTGGGTCGGCGGCGTCACCGTGGTCGGCCTCGCCCTGCCGCCGGAGGGCGGGCTGGCGCGGCTGCGCCGGTGGGGAACGGCCGGCCATCTCGCGGCGCCCCTGGCCTTCCGCAGGGCGGTCCTGACCGAGCACGCCCGGGCGGCGTTCGACGTGGTCGAGGCGACGAACTGGTACGCCCCGGCGGTGCTGCTCGCCGGACGCCGGACCCTGCCGCTGGTGACCCGCAGCTCGACCCCCGCCGCCTTCACCCGCGACGGCACGCCCGGCCTGCGCGACCGCCTCGACGGCGCCGCCGCCGATCGCCTGGAGCGCCGGCCGCACAGGGGCAGCGCCGCGCTGATCGCCAATACGGAGGCGCATGCGGCGGTGATCGCCCGCGCCTACGGTCTGCCGGGACACCAGCCGGAGGCGGTGATCGGCCTCAGCCTGCCGCCGGCGATCGCCGCCGCCGCCCGGGCAGCCCCTTATCCGGACGCGGACGGGCCGGTGCGCCTGCTGTTCGTCGGCCGGGCCGAGGCCCGAAAGGGGTTCGACGCCCTGCTCGACGCGGCGGCGATCCTGGCCGGGGAGCAGGCGCGGGGCACCCTGCCGCCGTTCCGGCTCGATCTCGTCGGGGTACCGCCGGGCGACCTGCCGGCGGACCTGTCCGAGGCCGCCCGCAGCCGCATCCGGGCCCGCGGCCGGATCGACGCGCAGGGCCTGGCCGAGGCCTATACGGGCGCGCACATCGTGCTGGCGCCGTCGCGCTACGAGAGCTTCGGCCTCGTCTACCAAGAGGCCCTCGCCTATGGCCGGCCGGTGGTGGCCTGCGCCGAGGATGCGAGCGCCCGGGCCTTCGTGGGCGTCCCGGGGGCGGGGCCGCTGGCGCAGGCGGCCACCGGTCCAGCGCTCGCCGAGGCCCTGCGCCCGCTCCTGCGCGATCCCGTCCTGCGCTCGGCCTACCGAGCCCGCGCCCTGGAGGCGGCCGGCCGGTTCGACCGGGCGAGCCTGGCGCGCGAGACCCTCGACCTCTACCGCCGGGCGATCGCTCAGGCGCGGTAGGGCTGCAGCAGCGCGTCCCGCTCCTCGGGCCGCCCGCGCCCCGGATCCAGCGCCTCATAGCGTTGCGAGCGCGCCCGGACATGGATTCCGGTGAGCGCGTGGTCGATCGCCCCGTGGAGCGCGATGAAGCTCTGTGGCCAGCCGCTGGGCAGCACCGGCCGCTCGTGCACCAGGCCGGCATAGCGGACGGCCGTGCGGTTCAGCCGGTACTGCACGTCCGGGTAGACATCCGACAGGATGCCGTCGACGCGGTTGCGCCGGGGAAGCCCGACCGAGACGACGTCGCCGGCCTCGGCGAGCGCCGCCAGCGCGGGGAGACGCGCGCCGGTCGCGGGATCGACAGCCTCGTCGGCGTCGAGCTGCAGCATCCAGGGCGCCCGGGCGAGGTCCTGAAGGGCGTTGCGCTGGAGGGCAAAATCATCGTTCAGCGGCCGCGCCGCCACCTGTACCGCGCCGGGGGCGAAACCCGGAACCGCCACGGCCCGGGCCGGGGCAGCTGGCGCGTCGAGCAGGATCGTGACATCCGTGGCCCAGGCTGCCTGCGCCGGCAGGGCCGCCAGCACGGAGTCCCGTTCCGCCGAGCGGCAGATCACGCCGAGCGAGACCAGGCGCTGTTCCGCGCTGTCGAGATCGTACAGGGCACCTTCCGCGGCGCGCAGGCTGTGGGGCTGCAGCAGGGCGGCGCGGTCCTCCGGGCCGAGAGGGCGGATGCCGCGGCCGAGGCGAGTCGCGGCGGTGCGCAGGGTGTAGAGGTCGAGGCCGTAGCCCGCCTCCGGGTCGGGGACGAAGACCGGCGCAGCCAAGCGCCCGGCGAGATCCCACCAGCATCGTTCCGGGTCCGCATCCGGCTCGATCAGGACCCCGCAGGAGCCGCAGGCGGTCGGGAACACCCGCCGACGCCCATCCGGGAAGTCGAGCGACCGGGCGCTCGGGGCCAGCATGGCGGCCGCGCAGACGAAGCACCGGCGCGGACCGGTCACCGCCGGTTCCGGTTTGTCGCGGCGCCCTGGTGGCATGAAGCCGATGCCATACCTTGGCTGTTCCTCACGCCCCCGCCGCCCATGTCCATCGCTATCGATCCCTTGAGCGCGGCACGCGCAGACCCGCGCGCCTCCCTCGCCATCGTCGGTAACGCGCCCGGGATCCGCCCGGCAGCACGCGCCATCGACGCGGCCACGCATGTGGTGCGCTTCAACAACGCTCCCGGCTTCGGCGGGCCCACCGGCTCACGGGTCACGCATCTCGCCCTGGTCAATCGCGGCGGCCAGATGCGCGAATGGCTGGCCGACCCCGGGTTCCTCGACCGCCCGGTGGTCCGGCAGGCCGAGGCCTTCATCCTGCCGTTCCCGATGCTGCCCGCGGAGGCGAACGCGCCCGAGCCGATCTGCTGGACCCGCGAGGCTTTGGCGCTGCTGCGCCCCCTCGGCAAGCCGGTCCATATCCTGCCCGAAACCCTGCACGAAACCGCGCAGCGCCGGCTCGCACCCCATACGGAAGCACGCCCCAACCCGAGCACCGGCTTCCTGGTCAGCCTCGCGCTCCTGCTCGACCGCCCCGCGGGCTCCGGCCCGGTCGACGTTTACGGCTTCGGCTTCGCTGGCTGGCCCGGCCACCCCTGGGCAGCCGAACGGGCCTGGTTCGCCGAGGCCTCAGCGGCCGGGCGCCTGCGCCTCCACCCACCCGTTACGACGGACGCGCCATGACCACGCTGATCACCGTCCTGAAGAGCGGCGGCCGCTACGACGCGACCTGGGTCGCGCGCCTGGCCCGGGGCGTGCGCCGCCACGCGCCGGCCTTCGACCGGATCCTGTGCCTGACCGACCTGCCGCTGGCCGTGGACGGGGTCGAGCGGGTGCCGCTGCGGCACGGCTGGCCGGCCTGGTGGGCCAAGATGGAGGCGTTCCGCCCGGGGCTGGCGGAGAGCACGACCCTGCTGTGCGATCTCGACACCGTCTTCACCGACCCGGCCGACGCCCTGGCCGAGCCCGGCCTCGCCGCCATGGAGGATTATTTCCACGGGGGCCGGCTCTCCAGCGCCCTCCTGCGGTGGCACGGGGAGGAACTCGCCGACCTCTACGCGAGATTCGCGGCGAATCCAGACCACTGGATGACGCCCGGTTCCTGCGGCCCCGTGCCGAACGCGGTGCACGGCGATCAGGTCGTCATCGACCATCTCCTCCGCCGGAACGGTCAGTCTCCAGACTTCATCCAACGGATCCATCCGGGCCTGCTCGACTTCTATGATCCCCGGCGCGACGCCCATGGGCCGGTGGTCATCTTCATCGGTACCGCGAAACCGGATACGGCCGCCGGATCCGTCCACGCCGCATGGACCGATAGCTGAGTGCTGCGCCAAGGCGGTCCGCACGGCCAGGCCATCGTTCGGTGCTTCAGCCGCCGGTTTGCCCTGTTCGGGGCGGACAGGGGCCAGATCACGACGGACCCCGCCGCCGGGGGGCCGCGTCGTCTTCCCCGATGACCCGGCCTCAGGATGCCGGCTCGAAGTGGCAAGGCGATCCGAGACCAGCGGCGCCGCGGCCGCGGTCGGGAGAGCCTCGTCCACGGCCGGCCACGCTTCGATCAGAAGCGGCGGTGCCAGCCCGCGTGCCGGAACTCGCCCCACCGGTGCCCACCCCCATGCCACGCGAAGTGGCGATGCCAAGCGAAACGGCGATGCCAGCTGTAATGCCAGCGGTAGCCGCCCCACCGATGGTAGCCGAACCGGCGGTAGGCGGGGCCGTAGACGTAGGGGCGATAGGCGTAAGGCCGGACGTTCGGCCGGCACCAGCCGTAGAAGTTGCGGTGGAAGCCGGGGCCGCACCCGTCCCGGGCCTCCGCCGCCGGGGCGGCGAGCTGCACACCGGATACGAGGGCGAGGGACATGACGAACTTGCGGATCATGACGCGCTCCATGGGTGCCCGGCACGCGGCCGGACGCGTCGGGTTTCAGGAATGACGGGTTCAGTTCGGCCAGCAGCGACGGCCATAGGGGCCGATGTGGAAGCCGGCCGGGCATGAGCGGCCGCGCACGTAGCCACCCCATTGCCCCCCGGTTCGGCAGCCACCGTAGGGACCGCGGTGGCCGTAGGGGCCACAGCCGCCGTAGACCTGGATGATCTGCGCACCGTCGGACCCGGTGGACATCGCGTCCTGGACCAGCGGCAGGGCCGAGGCGGGCACGGCGAAGGCGGCCAGCAGCACGGCGGGGGCGAGGACCTTCAACATCGACGGACTCCTTCTGCTCGATGGGACCGGGATCGGCGCGATGCCGTCCCGTCCCGTGTCCCGGCAGCGGTCAAGCCGCGTCGGGTTGAGCGAAGGTTCGCGCCCGCGTTGTACCCGGATGTGACGGGTTCGCGCCGGAGCGTAACGTTATGTAACCGCCGCTTGCGCGGTGTTGCCGGCGGTCAGGCCAGGGCCGGCAGCGTCACGACGAGCCGCGCGCCGCCGGACATAGCGGTCTCGGCCACGATGGTGCCGCCATGCGCCTCCGCGATCTGCCGGGCGATGGCGAGCCCCAGCCCGGTCCCGCCGGTCCGGCGGTTCCGGGACCGCTCGACACGATAGTACGGGCTGAACACCACGGATCGCTCGGCCGCCGGAATGCCCGGTCCGTCGTCTTCGACCACGACCTGGCAGGCCGATCCCGACCGCGTCACCGCGACGGCGACAGAGGAGTGTCCGAACTTGACGGCGTTGCCGATGAGGTTGGCGACCACCCGGCGCAGGGCGACGGCGTCGCCGGCCACGGTCGCGTCCGGCACCTCCTCGCCCGTCAGGCTGATGTGGGCCCCCTGAGCGGCATGCTCGGCGACCTCGACCGCCACGATGTCGGCGAGGTCCACGGGCGAGCGCCCGACCTCGGCTGCGGTGCCGCGGGCGAAGCCCAGCGCGGTCTCGATCAGCGCCGTCATCGTGTCGAGATCCTCGACGAGCCGCGCCCGGCGCTCGGGCTCGGCGATGCCCTCGGCCCGCAGGCGCATGCGCGTCAGGTACGTCTTGAGGTCGTGCGAGATCGCGCCGATCAGCATCGAGCGTTCGCCCATGAGGCCGACGATGCGCTCCTGCATCGCCTGCACGGCTTGGGCGAGGCGCCGGATCTCGGGGGCGCCTTGCGGGGCGAGGGCAGGCTCCGCCGCGCGGCCGTCGAACCGGGAGACCGCTTCGGTCAGGCGAGGGAGCGGCGCGAGTTCGTGCCGGGCGCCAACGGTGACGAGGCCGGCGACCGCCACGCCGAGCACGGCCACCCACAGGCTGAGCGGCTGCCCGAGCAGCCACGGCATGAGTGAGTGGTGCCCCTTGATGGCCGAGATGACCAGCGTCCGCCCGTCCGGCAAGCGGTAGGTGGCCTCGGCCAGGCCGCCGATGGACCGGTGCCAGGTACCGGTCCCGGCATCGGCCGGCCCCTTGCCCCGGTAAAGCATGTCGGATTCGGTGAAGGCCCGGATGCCGTCGGTGGAATCCCCGGTGAGACGGTGCAAGCGCGCCTCGAGGACCGGCTCGCGGATCAACGCTGTCGCGTCGGGCGGCGCGTCCAAAATCTCGGCTTTCAGCGCCTCGCCGCTCACGGCGCGCAAGATGGCCGGCCGCTGCGCCGGGTCCGCGTCTTTCAGCAGGGCCATGATGCCCGCCGCCTGGTCGAGGCGGGGGAACCGCGATCCGTAGGGCCAGTGTTCCTGGCTGCGCTGCCAACGGTCGATGCCGAAAGTCGCGACGACGAGGAGCGAGAGTGCCCCCAGCAGGACCAGCATGATCCGCCCGAGAAGGCCGACGCGCCCCATCACGGCGCCCCGGACTTCACTGGCGCCGCCAGAATGTAGCCGGCGTTGCGAACGGTCTTGATCAGGCCGGCGACGGTGCTGCCCGCAGCATCGAGCCTGTGCCGCAGGCGGCTCACCTGAACGTCCATGGTGCGGTCGAAGGCGTCCGCGGTGCGGCCGCGGGTCCAATCGAGGAGTTGGTCGCGCGAGAGCACCCGTTGCGGCCGGGTGACGAAGCAATGCAGCAGGTCGTACTCGGCGCTGGTGAGCGGGATCTCGGCGGCCGGGCCGCCGGTGGTCACCCTGCGGGCGGCGAGATCGACGACGAGATCGGCGAGGCTCAGCCGTTCGGACACGGCCTCAGGGGTTGCGGCGCCGGCGCCGCCGGCCCTGCGCAGGACGGCGCGGATGCGGGCCAGCAGCACGCGGGGGCTGAACGGCTTCGACACGTAGTCGTCGGCGCCCATCTCCAGGCCGAGCACCCGGTCGATGTCCTCGTCCTTGGCGGTGAGCATGACGACGGGCGGGCCGTTCGCCGCGCGCAGACGGCGGCAGATCGAGAGGCCGTCCTCTCCCGGCAGCATCCAGTCGAGGACGATCAGATCCGGCGCGGGACCCGCCGTCAGCAATTGGTCGAGGCCGGCGCCGCCGGAAAGACCGATCACGCGAAAGCCCTCGCCGTCCAGGTAACCGGCGAGCTGGGTGCGGATGTCGTCGTCGTCCTCGACGATGGCGATGGTCGTGCCGTCGGTCATGCCGCGAGGATAGACCGACGCGACGGCGCGGCAACGCGAAAACGACCGCTGTCACAAAACGTTACAAGCTGCCGGCATCGCGCCACATCCGGGAATTGGGCCGACCCGATGGTTCCGCACATCACAGCGGGGTCCCGATGGGCCGTGAGGAAGACGGGCAAAGACGCTGGGTGGAATCCGATCTCGGTCCCCGTTCTGGCCCGGTGTAACCACGCTTCCCGGACAACGTCCGGTCTGGCTCCGGCAAAGGCATGGATCTCAGCCTGCGCAGATGAGATCGACGCGGATCGGATCGGGATCCTCTGCCCCTCCGGAGACGGATCCGACGCCGCGCTGTCGCAACCGCCGACACGGACCGCATCGGCATCGTTGCCGTGTCAGGGGAGTGCTGCCGTCGTGGCTGCCGGGTCGACCGGAGGATGGGCAGATCCAGACTTTGATCAGGTCGCCTGCTCGAGCTTCTCGCGCAGAGCGCTGGGTAACGCGGCGAGCCACTGCTCCTCCTCGCCTGGTTCCGGCAGCACATGGCCGAATTCGAGGACACCGAGGGCCGGGATGTCCGAGATGTAGACCCAGACGTCCTGGTCCGAGATGCCGAGGATCCCGCTGGTCTCCGCCATGATGCGCCGGAGCATCGCGGCCTTTTGCTCCCGGGTCCGGCCCGCCCGGATATCGGCACGCACCCAGACGTGGTCGGGAGAGGCCGGCTCGCCGCCGATGAAGATCGAGCCGGGCTCGACCTTATGGAAGAGGACCTGCACGAAGTAACGCGGAGCGTTCGCCTCGACCGCATGGATGGCCGTGATGCTCGCGACGATCGCGGCGCGCTGACCGGCCGTGAGGTCCCTCGCAGTCGAGAGGGCATAGGTCGGCATGGGCGTTCTCCCGATCGCTGATGCTCGGCGTGCCGCCCGGTCCGCCGGACGACTCCTCGCCGGCCAGCCGCCATCACGCAGTCCGCCGACCGGTGGGACCAAGGCCGTGACGCCCCGCTCCGTTCCGTGCCGGGCTGGCGCCGACACGGAGCGACCGTCCTAGAGGCTCGGGCGCAGTCCCCGAACCGGGCTCAACGCCTCCAGCAGCGCGGCGACGTGCAGGATCGTCGATTCGGCCTGCCAGCTGCCGACGACCTGGACGTTAATCGGCAGGCCCTCGCCGCTCGTCCCGAACCGCATCGACAGGCCGGGCAGGCCGGTGACGTTCAGCGGCACGGTCGCGCCCTGGAGGAAAGTGGCGTCGGTGGTCTGACCATTGATGACGAATTCGGTGACGCCGTGCTTGTGGGCCGGGATCGGCAGGACCGGGGTGATCAGCGCGTCGTAGCGCCGAAAGTAGTCAGCGTAGCCGTCCCGCAGCCGCTCCGCCGTCTGCACGACCTCCACCGGCGAGACCTGGCGGGTGCGGATCAGTTCGGCGAGCCGTGTCGCATCCGAGAAGACGATGCCGGTTGTCATGGCTCGGTGTCCTTCGCGATGAGGCACGGGGGCAGGAAGCTCCGCTGGATTCGGAGCTTCTGTCGGACCGGGGGCGCACTGATCCGGGGCCGGTCTCCGCCCGCACGGATGCGCGGTCGGAGGTGTTCAGGGACGGCCGAGGCTGTCGTCAGCCGTTCGCGAGACGTTCGAGAAGACGTTCGGCGGCGGGCCCGGACGAGGCCGGGTTCTGGCCGGTGATCAGCAGGCCGTCGGCCACCACGTACGGCACCCAGTCTTCGGCTTTGGAGAACCGTCCGCCATTCCGCCGGAGTTCGTCCTCAACCAAGAAGGGAACCACCTGAGTGAGGCCGACGGCCTCCTCCTCGGTGTTCGTGAACCCGGTCACCGATTTGTCCTGCACGAGCGGCGTCCCGCTGGGGGCCTTCGCATGGCGAAGGACGCCGGGAGCATGGCACACGAGCGCGACGGGCTTGCCGGCTCCCAGCGTCGTCTCGATCAGCGTGATCGAGACCGGGTCCTCGGCGAGGTCCCAGAGCGGACCGTGCCCGCCCGGATAGAACACGGCGTCGAACACCCCGTGGGTGACGGCCTCGAGCCGGGTCGTGTTCGCCAGCGCCGACAGGGCGTCCGCATCCGCTTCGAACCGGCGCGTCGCGTCAGTCTGTGAAGCCGGCTCGCTGCTCTTCGGGTCCAGCGGGGGGCGGCCCCCCTTGGGCGAGGCGAGCACGATCTCCGCGCCTGCATCCTTGAACACGTAGTAGGGCGCGGCGAGTTCCTCCAGCCAGAAGCCGGTCTTGCGGCCCGTGTCGCCGAGCTGATCGTGGGACGTCAGCACCATCAGGATCTTCATTGTCGTTCTCCGTGTTCGTCGGGGTGGAAGGGTGGGATTTCGGGGGCAGACCGGTCAGGCCGCGCCGCGCTGATTTCGGATAGCGTTGCGGACGCTGACGCGGTGTCAGCGTGCCTGAGACGGGCGCTCTGCGCGCTGCTCCCGCGCAGCCGCCGTCTCCATGCACCGGCGTTCCGGGCTCGCGCGGCGGATCGCGTCGGCTTTGGCCATGCGGACGGCGCCGATGGTCTCCAGGGTGATCCTCTCCTGCGCCGCAGCCATGGGGATCGCGATCCTGAACGGCGTCGTGCTCACGAGCTACATCCGCAAGCTGGAGCGCGCCGGCCTCGACCCGCGGGAGGCAGCGACCCGGGCAGCCGAGATGCGGCCGCAGCCAGCGATGATGACGGCGCTGGGCTTCCTGCCGATGGCGCTCTCGGCCAGCGCCGGCCCCGAGGTCCAGCGCCCTCCGGCCACCGTGGTGATCGGCGGCCTGATCTCGGCGACCCTGCTCACCCTCGTGATCCTGCCCGCGATCGACCCATTCGTGTCGCGGCCCCGCCTGCCTTTCGGCGGCAATGGGGCTGACGCCGCTCCCGGCCGGATACCGGGCCGATCCGCTGCCCGGACACGGGAGGGCCAGGACGTGTGAGCGCAGCCGCAATGAACACGCCCTCCCCTCGAGTGCGCTCGGGATCCGCCGGCACGGCCGATCGCGAGCGCGGAAAGCAGAGGTTCCTCCGCGGCGCAGTCCATGGGCACGGCTTCAGCCGCTGGACCGGCGGCATCGTGGTTCTCCGGCAGGCTGCGAGCGCCTCGCCTTCAGCCGGACACCACCTGTCAGCACGCGGCGCTAATACGTGGCGAACAGACGCGCGACTGCCTTGGGCTCGGACGTCACGGTCAACGCCAGGGCGAGCAGGATCCGGGCCTTCTGTGGGTTCAGGTTGTCGGCGCTGAGGATGCCGCGGTCGCGCAGGCGTGTGGTCAGCGGTACCACACCGCTTCCGGCCCGGGTCGACATCACCACCAGGATGCCGGCGGCGGCCGCCTCCTCGAGAGCGTCGGCCTCGGCCGGCGGGGTCATGCCCGGGGCAAGCCCGGCCGAGACCAGGCCGCGGGCGCCGGCCGCTCGGAACGCCCGCACGGCGGTACCGTCGGCATCGGCATAGCCGTAGGACACGTCTCTGCGGGGGAGGGCGGGCAGCGTCCGGATGTCGAACGGGGTACCGGGCGCATGGGCACGCTCGGAGCGGCGGTAGTACCGGACGTAATCACCGTCGACTTGGCCGAGCACGCCGAAATCCGGGGTGCGGAAGGTCTGCAGCCGCGCGACTGAGGTCTTGGTGACCTCGCGGGCTGCCTGGATCTCATCGTTGAGCACCACGAGTACGCCCCGGCCGCGGGACGCCGGCGCAGCGGCGGTGCGGATCGCCGCAACCAAATTGAGCTTGGCGTCTGTGGACAGGGCGCTCATCGGCCGCTGCGAGCCGACCAGCACCACCGGCAGGTCGACCGTCAGGGTGAGGCTGAGCGCGTAGGCGGTCTCCTCCAGGGTGGCGGTGCCGTGCCCGATGACGATGCCGGCGAGGTCCGGATGCGCGGCGGCGGTCTGCGCGCACAGCAGCACGAGGTCGCGCCACTCGGCGAACCCGATTGCCGGGCTCGGGACCGCCCGGAACGGCACCGGGATCACATCGGCGACCGCGGCGAGTTCCGGGACCGCGTCCAGGATGCCACCGGCTTCCAGGCGCCGGTCGGTGGCGGTGTAGTCGAGGATGTCGAGGGCGTCGCGCCCGAGGGACGAGATCGTCCCGCCCGTGCCGATGAACGCGACCTTGGGCAATCCCGCCCCGTATCCTGCCGCCATGCCGTGCCTCCTGGCTGCCCGGCCGCCCGCCGGCCCCGCCAGGGTCGTGATGCCGCCTCGCACGGCCGCGGTCGACCCCGTGCGTGCGCAGGCGGGCGATGCGCCGGGCGACGGGACCCTCGTCAGGATGCGCGATTCGGCGCGATCTTGGTCCGAACGGGATCGCGCCGGGCCGTCAGACGCCGGCGGCGACCCGCAGCGGGGCTGCCATTTCCGGTGAGCGGCCCACGGGCTCGGCGTTGCCATAGAGGCCCCGATGCTTCGGATTCGGGCTGAGCCGGTCGGTCAGGCCGATCACCGTCTCGGCCGCCCCAAGCAGGAGCGCGCCATCCGGCGCCAGCTGGGCCGCGAGCCGCGCCAGCACGTCCGACTTGGTCGGCGCGTCGAAGTAGATCAGCACGTTGCGGCAGTAAATCACGTCGAACTGGCCGAGCGATGTGAAGCTGTGCAGCAGGTTGAGCTGGCGGTAATCCACCATGGAGCGCAGGCTCTGTGCGATCTGCCACTGCTCGCCGACCTGGGTGAAATACTTGATCAGCCACTGCACCGGCAGGCCGCGCTGCACCTCGAAGTGGCTGTAGAGGCCGAGTCTGGCCTTCTCGATCACCTCGGTGGACAGGTCGGTGGCCACGATCTCGACCTGCCAGCCGGCAAGCCGGGGCCCGGCCTCCTGGAGCAGCATGGCCAGCGAATAGGGCTCCTGGCCGGTGGAGGCCGCGGCGCACCAGATCCGAAGCCGGCGCTTGCTGGCGTTGCGCACCAGCGCCTCGGGCAGGATCGTGTCGCGGAACAGGTCGAACGGGATGCGGTCGCGAAAGAAGAAGGTCTCGTTCGTGGTCATCGCCTCGACCACGGCGCGCTCGATCGCCCCGTCCTGACCAAGCTTGAGCGCACCGATCAGGTCGCTGAGGGCGGCGATCCCGAAGCGCCGGCAGACCGGGGTCAGCCGGCTCTCGACGAGGTAGCGCTTCTCAGCGGTCAGCGCGAGGCCGGAGCGCTGCTTGAGGAAGGTGCGCAGGTATTCAAACTCGAACTCGGTCATGACGGCTGGCCCGTGATCAGGGCGCGCAGCGCCGTCGCGAGTTCGGGGAGCGGCAGCACGGCCTCGGCAAGGCCGGCCCGGGCGACGCTGCCGGGCATGCCCCAGACGGTGCTGGTCGCCTCGTCCTGGGCGAGGACCGGGCCGCCCGCATCGGTGAGCGCGCGGGCGCCGTTGGTGCCGTCCGAGCCCATCCCGGTGAGGATCACCGTCGCAGTGGCAGCGCCGAAGACCACGGCCGCATCCTTGAACAGCACGTCGACCGCGGGGCGGCAGAAATTCACCGGCGGCCCGTCGGTGAGCCGGATCATAGGACCGTTGGGTCCCGCCACGAGCCCCATATGGCGGCCGCCCGGCGCCACGTAGATCCGGCCCGCCTCCAGACGTTCGTCGGCCTTGCCCTCCGCGGCGCGCAGCCCCGTGCGGGTGGACAGGTGCTCGGCGAACACGGCCGTGAAGATCGGCGGCATGTGCTGCACGATCAGAACCGGCACCCGGCGCAGGGCAGCGGCGCCGATCCCCTCCAGCATCTCGCCCACCGCGCGCGGTCCGCCGGTCGAGGAGCCGATCAGCAGGGCGCGGGGCTGGGTGCGGTTGCGGACCTTGGGCCGGAGGGTGAAGGGTGTGGCCGGGCGCGGCATCGGCGCGGCGGGGGCCAGCGCGGGTGCCGCATGGGCCGGAGCCTGTGCGGTCCCGGCGGACGGACGCCGCGCCCGGGCGCGGGCGGCCCCGAACACACGGACCCGCTCGATCAGCTCGACCCGGAACGTCTCCGAGGTGGTGACGCCACGGTTGCTCTCGGGCTTGGCGATGTAATCCACCGCCCCGAGGGCGAGGCATTTCAGCGAGATGTCGGCGTTCCGCGTGGTCAGCGTCGACATCATCACGACTTGAAGATTCGGGCTCATCGCCAGCATGCGCGGCAGCGCCGTCGTGCCGTCGAGTTCCGGCATCTCGATGTCGAGCAGCACGACATCCGGGTCGTGCTTGGCCATCATCTCCAGGGCGATCCGGCCGTTGGAGGCGGTGCCGGCGAGCTCGAACCCGGCTTCGGCGATCCAGCGGGCGACGAGCCCGCGCACCACGGCGGAATCGTCGGCGATCAGCACCCGGATCGGAGCGGCGGATGTCGTGGATTGCGCAGGCGGACTGCGAAGCGGGACGACCGCGGGGCTCAGGGCCATAATGAATGCCTCAGGTACTGGGTCGCGGTTGAAGTCGGCGTCGGTTCAGGCGGCGTCGGCGACCAGTCCGACCTGTTCGAGCTTGGCCGCCAGGATGTCGCGGTCGAAGGGCTTCATGATGTACTCGTCCGCCCCCGCCCGGAGGGCCCGGGCGATCGCGCCGACGTCGTTCTCGGTGGTGCAGAACAGAACCTTGGGAGCCGCCCCCCCTTCGCTCCGGCGCAGGGCCTGGAGGAAGGTGTAGCCGTCCATGTTCGGCATGTTCCAATCGAGCAGGATCGCGTCGGGCATGTTCGCCGCGCACGCTTCGAGGGCGGCGGTGCCGTCCTCAGCCTCGTTCACATTCATGCCCAGGGCCTCGATGATCCGTCGCGCGACCTTCCGGATCACCGCGGAATCATCGACCACCAGGCAGGTCGTCTCGTGTGGCGCTTTCATACCCCCTCCTCACGCCGCCTTCGCGCCGGCGGCGCTGAAGCCGAGGAGCGCATCCACGTCGAGGATCACCAGCAGGCGGCCGTCGAGGCGGTGGACGCAGGTGGCGAGGTTGCGCCAGCGCGGATCCAGATTGATCGGCACCGCCTCGCGGCTGTCGGCTCCGAGCTTCAGAACCTCGCCGACGCCGTCGACCACGAGCGCGAAGGTCTCGCCGCCCTGCTCCAGACCGATCGCCATCTTGGGGCTGGCCTTGTCGCCCTGCGGCTCGGCGTCGGGCAAACCGAGGCGCCGGCGCAGGCACAGCGCCGTGACCACGCGCCCGCGCAGGTTCAGCAGGCCGACGATCTCGTTGGGCGCCAGGGGCACTGGCGTCACCCCGGAGGGGACGAACACGTCGTGGACCCGCTCGATCGCCAGGCCGAACAGGGTGTCGCCCACATAGACGGTGACATAATCGTCGGTGGGGCCGGTCTCGGCGCCGTTGGCATTGGCAGCCTGCATCAGAACTCTCCGGATTCGATCGTCGTAGGGCGGGCGGCGCCGGGATCAGGCGGCTTGCGAAACGGTGGTGGCGCTGATCTCGGCCAAGGCCGCGATCAGCCCGCTGCGGTCGAACTTTGCCACGAGGTCGCTGATCGCCAGCGACCTCGCCCGCTCCACCGCCTCCGCACCGACTGTCCCCGTGAGGCCGATCACCGGCAGGCCGGCGAGACGCGGCTCGCCCCCCCGCATGGCGGCGACCAGATCGAAGCCGCTGCGGCCCGGCATCTCCAAATCGGTGACCACGACCTCGATGCGCGGATCCGATTGCAGGAGCGTCAGCGCGGCATCGGCGCTCGCCGCGGTGAGGACCTGATAGCCCGCGGCCTTGAGCACCGGGCTCAGCATGTCGCGGAAGAAGGCCGAGTCGTCGACGAGCAGCAGCGTCGAGACCTGCTCCGACTTCTTCGGGCCGCGCGCCCAGTCGTCGTAGGCGAGCGGCAGGAAGTGGGCGATGTTGATGATGTCGGTGGCGCGACCGCGCAGCACTGCCGAGCCGATCAGGTCGGAGCGGTCAGCCGCGATCTCGATATCGAGGCGCTCCTCGACGATGTCGACGATCTCGTCGACCACGAGGCCCATCGCCCGCTCGCCGTCGGAGAACACAACCAGCGCCTGCGTCCCCTCGGAGCTGATCGTGATCGCCGGATCGGCCGGGACCAGCGGCATCAGCCGGCCGCGGTACTGGATCAGCGGGCGGCCGCCCAGCCACTCGACCTTGTCGCACTCGATCTCCTCGAGGCGGGTCACCAGCGAGAGCGGAACGGCCTTGAAGCTGCCGTGGCCACCCTTGAACACCAGCAGCGTGGTCTTGGTATCGCCTATCTCGGACGCCTCGGCCTCCGCGTCGACATCGGCATGGCCGCTGCTGCCCTGGACGCCCTGGGCGACCTGCCGGGCCACGCCGTTGGGGTCGACGATCAGCACCACGGCGCCGTCGCCGAGGATCGTATTGCCGGCAAACATGGGGATGTGTCGAAGCTTGGCCGACATCGGCTTCACGACGATCTCTTCCGTGTGGAAGACCTCGTCGACCAGGATGCCGAAGCGCTCACGCCCAACCTGGGCAACCACCACGAAGCCCGCCTGCTCGGTCTCCGCACCCTGGCCGTCCGATTGCCCGAGCAGGCCGGTGAGGGAGACGATCGGCAGCAGCCGCTCACGCAGGCGCAGCACCGGCGAACCGTTGATGCGCTCGACCCGCTGCGCCCCGGCATCGACCCGCACGAGTTCGAGCACGGCCACCTGAGGCAGAGCGAAACGATGCTCGCCAGCGCGCACGATCAGGGCGGCGACGATGGCCAGCGTCAGCGGGATCTTGATCGTGAAGGTGGTGCCGCGGCCCGCTGTGGTGGCGATGTCGATGATGCCGCCGATGGTCTCGATGTTCGTCTTGACCACGTCCATGCCGACGCCGCGGCCCGACACCGACGTGACCGCCGCCGCGGTCGAGAACCCCGCATCGAAGATGAACTTCGCGACCTGCGCGTCGGTCATCCGCTCGACGTCGGCCTGGGACGTCAGCCCACGCTCCACCGCCTTCTTGCGGATCGCCGCGAGATCGAGGCCCTTGCCGTCGTCGGCGATCTCGATCGTGATCGTGCCGCCCTCATGGTAGGCGGCGAGCCGGATCGTGCCGCGGGCCGGCTTACCCGCCGCCACGCGCCCGGCGGTCGATTCGAGGCCGTGGTCGGCCGAGTTGCGGACCATGTGGGTCAGCGGGTCCTTGATCACCTCGAGGACCTGCCGGTCGAGCTCGGTCTCCGCGCCGACCATCACGAGGTCGATCTGCTTGCCGAGTTCGGCCGAGAGGTCACGCACCACGCGCGGCAGCTTCTGCCAGGCGCTGCCGATCGGCTGCATGCGCGTCTTCATGACGCCCTCCTGCAGCTCGGCCGTGACGTGGGAGAGGCGCTGCAGCGGAACCTTGTAGCTCGAATCCTCGTGCCGGCGGGCGATCTCGAGGAGCTGGTTGCGGGTCAGCACCAGCTCCGAGACCATGGTCATCAGGTGCTCGAGCGTATCCACGTTCACGCGGATCGTCTGAATCTTGCCGGCCGCCGTAGTCTCGGTGGCGACCACGGCCTCGGTGTCGCCCGCCGGCTCGGCCCTGCTCGCATCGACATCGGCCGGCTCGGGCTTGGGCGCCGCAGCCTTGGGAGCGGCCGGCTTGGGGGCCTCGACCTTCGGCACCTCGGCTTTCGGTGCTTCGACGGGGGGCGGAACCGGCGCGGAAACGTCCGCCTCGCCCGGGCCCGGGGCCGCCAGGAAGGCAGCCTCCAGCTCGTCGAGGGTGACTTCGCCCGGCTTCAGCTCACGGGAGACCGGCTCCGGCAAGACCGGCTCGGGCGCGGGGGCCGGCGCGGCCTCGGGCTCCGGCGCGGCGGACGCCATGCGCTCCAACTCCGAGATCAGGTCATCGTCGGAGCCCGCCGGCTCGGTGCCGGTGGCCTCCAGGTCGGCCAGGATCGCCTTGAGACGGTCCAGGGTCGAGAGAATCACCGTGACCGATTCGGAGGTGGCCGGCAGGCCGTCCCGGAAGCGACCCATCAAGGTCTCGGCGGCATGCGCCAAGGCTTCGAGGCGCGGAAGACCGAGAAAACCGCACGTTCCTTTGATCGTGTGGACGAGGCGAAAGATATTCCGAAGTATCGTCTGGTTATTCGGATCCTGCTCGAACCGAACCAGTTCAGCATCGACCGTGTCGAGGTGCTCCCCGCTCTCGGTCAGGAACTCACGAAGCAGGTCGTCCATAGGCGATACTCGTTACACGAAGAGGCTCTCGCGCAACGTACTTACTCACGCGGGGTTAGGGAAGCGTTTCGATCCCTTCCCCACCCCGTGGTTTTCCAGTTTTTTAGGCCAGCGCTGTGTCGGAAGCTTCGTCACCGGCCTCCGCGGGCGCCGCGATCACTGTCGGTGAGGCCGTGATCGTCACTTCATCACCTTCGATGGCGAATCGCACATCCATCGTGGCGGCCCGCGCCACGAGGCCGGCATAGAACGGGAGGATGCCGTGGGCGTCGACGGTGCCGCTCTCGGGGCTGCCGGCCATCAACTCCTCGACATGGGGCGGGATGCGGGCATGCGAGCCCTTGGCCTTGAGCACGAGGGTCGGGGCCTCGCCGTCGCCCGAGACGGTGACGTCGATCAGCCCGCCCCGGGGGATCGCCGAGGTGGCGATCATCACGAGGTTCAGCAGCAGCTTGACCTTGTTCTTAGGAAACAGCGCCTGCGGCGCGCTCCAGGCGAGCTTGGTCTTCTCGTCGCTGAACATGCCCTTGGCTACGCCCTCGGCGTCGGCGAGGTCGATCGAGGCGCCCGCGGATCCCGCCGCCCCGAAGGCGATCCGGGCGAATTTCAGCCGCGCCGAGGCCTGCCGGGCGCTCTTGCCGATCAGTTCGAGGGCAAAAACCCGCATCGATTCGTCATCGTCGTCCTCCAGCACCTCCAGCCCGTTCACGATCGCGCCGACGGGGCTGATCACGTCGTGGCAGACGCGGGAGCAGAGCAGGGCGGCGAGGTCGAGGCCGACGAGCGGCAGGCTGGGGGCGTTCGGGGAGGACATGGTGCGCTCCGGGCGGGCGGATCTGGGGGGCGAACACTCTGCGGGCCGGCTCGTCGCTTCGGAGCCGCCGATCCTTGGCCGCCCGATCAGCGGTCGAGTCCCCGCGAAACATGCCGCGCGGCCCGCCGGTCGGGCCGGGGGCGATGGACCGGTCCGCACGGATAAACGCCACGGCCGGCTTTGAAAAGCGTTACCGGCCGGCACCGGTGCGGGCCGCCCTCGGATCGGGTACGATACCGGCCAACATGCGCGCGTCGCAACGAGGACCGCGAGCCGTCCCGGCGCCCGAGGGCATCGCGGACGGCTCCAGCCAGGGAGGGATCGGCGTGCCACGCGAGACCGCCAGCCGCATCAAGGCCCCTAGCGCGTCGAGCCATTTTGACATGGCTCGACGGGTGATCATGCGGACACGGCGGCTCCATGCAGCCTGAACCCACCCTGCTGGCGCGCCTGCGCCCCGGCCTGCACCTCGCCGACCCGAACGCGGCGCACGCTCGGCTCGCCGAGATCGAGCCGGCCTTCCCGCCCGGCTTCCTCACCCCGGCCTGCCGCACCCTGCTGCTCGGGCTCGCCGACCATTCGCCCTTCCTCTGGCAGGCAGTCACCCGTTCGCCGGAGCGCCTCGTCGCCCTGATGGGGCAGCCGCCGGACGCTGCCAGCCGGGCAATCATCGCCCGGCAGGGCGCGGTCGGCGGCGCCTGCGGCGACAATCCCGACCAGGCCGAGGTCGGCCGCCGTCTCCGCCGGAACCGGGAGGAGCACGCCCTCTTGGTTGCGCTCGCCGATCTGGGCGGCTGCTGGGATCTCGACGCGGTCGTCCAGGCCTTGTCCGATTTTGCCGATGCGTCGGTGAGCGCGGCTACCGACGCCCTGCTCCGGCAGGGGATGGCGGCCGGACGGTTCCGGCCGCAGGACCCGGAGGCGCCGCAGGTCGGCTCCGGGCTCGTGATCCTGGCGCTCGGCAAGCATGGCGGGGCCGAGCTGAACTATTCCAGCGACATCGACCTGGTCGTCTTCTACGAGGCCGAGCGCGCAGCCGCGACCACCGGCGGTGATCCGAAGGCTGTGTTCGTCAAGCTCGCGCAGGGCTTGGTGAAGCTTCTCTCCGAGCGCACCGCGGACGGCTACGTCCATCGCCTCGACTACCGGCTGCGGCCGGATCCAGGCTCTACGGCGGTGGCACTCTCCACAGGCTTCGCCTTCGAGTACTACCAGACGCTGGGCCAGAACTGGGAGCGCGCCGCCTTCATCAAAGCCCGGCCGATCGCCGGCGACATCCCGGCCGGAGCGGCCTTTCTGGCCGATCTCGCACCGTTCATCTGGCGCCGGCACTTCGACTTTGCGGCCATCGCCGAGATCCACGCGATGAAGCGCCAGATCCATATGGTCCGTGGGCACGACACGATCACGGTGGCCGGTCACGACATCAAGATCGGCCGCGGCGGCATCCGGGAGATCGAGTTCTTCGTCCAGACCCAACAACTCGTCTTCGGCGGCCGCAAGCCCGCCTTGCGCGGGCGCCGGACCGTCGGGATGTTGGGCCGCCTCGTCGAAGAGGGCTGGATCGACGGACAAGCGCGCGACGAGCTCACGGAGGCCTATGGCTTCCTGCGCACCCTCGAGCACCGGATCCAGATGATCCGCGACGAGCAGACCCAGCGCCTGCCGACCGGCGACGCGGCGCTCGACGCCCTGGCGCGGTTCGCGGGGTTCGCCACGCGGGCCGATTTCGAGGCGGCGCTGCTCTACCACGCCGGCCGGGTCCAGGCCCATTACGCCCTCCTGTTCGAGACGACGCCCGGAGACGGCACCCCGGAGGACGCCCTCGTCTTCGGCGCGAGCGAGCCCGACCCCGTTACCCTGGAGAGCCTGGCGGCTTTCGGGTTTCGCGATCCCCGGCTCGCCTGGGAAACTGTGCAGGGCTGGCATGTCGGCCGCCGGCCGGCGCTCCAGGCTGGCCGGGCGCGGGAAATCCTGACCGAGTTGCTGCCGAGCCTGCTGCGGGCGCTCGGCGGCACCAACGACCCGGACGCGGCTTTGCTCACCCTCGACCGGGCCTTCGCCCGGATGCCGGCGGTGGCGGAACTCCTGGCGATCCTGCGCTCGCACGCGCGCCTGCGCCTGCTGTTCGCCGACATCCTGGGGACCTCGCCCCATCTCGCCGACACGGTCAGCCTCAGCCCCCACGTCCTCGACACCGTGCTCGATCCGGATTTCGTGGCGCCGATGCCGGCGCCCGAGCAGGTGCGAGAGCAGTACCGAGCGCTGGTCGGGCAGCCGGCGAGCCACGAGGAGGTTCTGGACCGGTGCCGGGACGCCACCCGCCAGATGGTGTTCGTCACCGGCGCGCGGCTTCTCTCCGGACTGATCACGCCTTGTCAGGCCGGGGAGGCCTATTCGGCGATCGCCGAGGCCACGGTCGCGCTGAACCTCGAGGCGGAGGCGCGCCGGTTCGCCCAGGACCACGGCGCCGTGCCCAAGGGCCGATGCTGCGTCCTGGCGCTCGGCCGGCTCGGATCCCAGCAGCTCAGCGCGGTCTCCGACCTCGATCTGGTGTTCCTGTACGACTTCGATCCGGACAACCGGATGAGCGACGGCCCGCGCCCGCTCGACGCGGTGGTGGCCTATAACCGCCTGGCACAGCGCCTCTACGCGGCGCTCACCACCGCCCCCCGCCGCGGCCGGCTCTACGCAGTCGACCTGCGCCTGCGGCCCTACGGCAGCCACAGCCCGCCCGCGGTGCAGCTCAACAGCTTCGTGACCTATCAGCGCGAGGCGGCCGAGCCCTGGGAGCACATGGCCCTGACCCGGGCCCGGGTGGTGGCGGGCGATCCCGCGCTCGCCGCTGCCGTCATGGCGGTGATCGCCGAGACGATCGCACAGCCGCGCGATCCAGCCCGGGTCTGCGCCGCGGCCGGAGAGATGCGCGGGCTCGTCGCGGCCGAGCGCGGACATGCCGGTCCCTACGACCTCAAGCTCGCCCCCGGCGGCCTGTTCGACCTCGATTTCCTGGCTCAGTCCATTGTGCTGAGCCACCCCGAGGTCCAGGCCGACGGATTCGGCCTCGCCGGCGAGGCGGTTCTGCGCCGGGCCGGCGAGCACGGCCTGTTGCCCGCCGCCATGGCCGAGCCCCTGGCCGAGACCTATGGCTTCCTCGACGCGGTCTACCAGTGGCAGCGGCTGGTGATGGCCGATCCCGGTGCGGTCCCCTCACACAGTGCGGCCCGGCAAATCGCCAAAGCTGTGGGCCTGCCGGATGCCCGCAGCCTCGCGGCGGAGCTGCATCGCCACCGGCGCCGGACCTGCGCGCTGCTGGCGCGGATCAAGCGGACGGTGATCGGGGTGCCGGGATCGTGACAGATGTCGGATCGTGACGGAAACACACAGCTTCAGGCACTTCGCGCCCGTTTCTTTCTGGAGCGCTTTCCCACGCGAGGACCACGCAACGGAACCGTTCCCCAGCCGAAACCGTCGACAAGCTCAACCCGCTCGGGCATTCAAGCGGGTGCGGGAGGCGACATGACGGGCGCGGCGATGTTTTCGGGGCCTGAGCGCGAGCGGATCGCCGCGGTGCTCGCCGAGATCGCCTGCGACGCCGGAGAGGTGCTGCGGCGCTATCATCGCAGCCCCTGCCCCCACGCCCTCAAGCCGGACGGCTCGCCGTCGAGCGCCGCCGATGTCGAGGCCGAAGCGCTGATCGTCGCCGCCCTCGCGGCGCGCTTTCCCGGGATCGCCGTCATCGCCGAGGAGGGCACCGCGGCCGACGACCTCGCGTTGCGGCCGGCCCAGAAGTTCTTCCTGGTCGATCCCCTGGACGGCACCCGCGACTTCCTGGCCGGAACGCCGGACTATTCGGTCAACATCGCCCTGGTGGCGGGAGACCGGCCGGTGGCGGCCGCCCTCGTCGCCCCCGGCCTCGGCCGGGTCTGGTGGGCGGGGCAGGCCAGCGTCGAGGCTCCCATACTCGAGGGTCGCCCAGGCATGGGCCGGCCGGTGCATGCGCGCCCAGCGCCGCGGTGCGGCCTCGTGGCGCTGGGGAGCCGACGCCACGGCGACCCCGAGACCGCCACCTGCCTTGCCGCCCTGCCCGTGTCGGAGACCCGCCAATCCGGGTCCGCGCTCAAGTTCGGGCTGATCGCCTCCGGGGAGGCGGATGTCTACATCCGCTGCGGGCCGACCATGGAATGGGATACGGCCGCCGGCGACCACATCCTGACGGCGGCCGGCGGCTGCGTGGTGGTCCCGGGCGGCGGTCCGATCCTGTATGGCCGCTACCGGGCGAGCTACCGCAACGGCCCGTTCGCGGCCCTCGGCGACCCGGATCTGGCCGCCGGCGTCGCCCTCCCCGCCCCCGGCGGAAAAGGCCGGTCGCCGGAGATCCGTCTCAGCGCGGCGCATCCCTGATCGGCACGTCCAGCAGGTCCTGTAGGCCAGGCCAGGCGGCTTCCGCCTGCCGGGCCAGGTCGGGGTCTGCCAGGAACCGGGCGCGCCGCTCCCCGTCCCGGAACAGGTAAAGACGCTCGCCGATCACCGCGAAGACCAAGGGGTCGGCATCGACCAAGCGCCCGTCCAGGATGCCGGCGGCGTCGAAGCCGCCGAGCCGCGGGGTGTAGACCTCGGGGTTGTCTCGGAAGGCAGCCCGGTCGGCGCCGCTGGCGAAGCGCCAGACCCGGCCGCCCCAGGTCAGCTCGAACCGCGCGGAGCCGGCCAGCGGTCCCTCTTTCACGAAGTAGCTGACCGGATCGAATCCCTCGAGCGCCAGCAGCTCGATCATCGCCACCGACGGCTCGGCCGTCGCTGGCACGCAGGCCGTGATCAGGATCGCAACGAGGACCCGTAGCGGCGCGATCCGGCGCAGGCCGAAGATCCCGACACGGATCGAACCCGGAGCGGGGGCGGCGTCAGAGCGCGTTAACCACATCTTGCGGTTTTCCTCCGAAGCTGGTCCGACGTATCGGTCCGCGCCGTCCCGGAGAGCGGGCCCGTCGTGAGGCCGATCCCGATCGGGGTGCGGCCGAGACCGACCCGTGGGTGCGGCGGCCTAGATCCGCCACACCAACCGTTACAGCATCGCCCTGAAAGGTGATCACCGCCTTTCGGAATGATGCGGAGTCGAAGACCGGCGGCATCGGCCCGGATCCGATGCTGCCGTCGAACCGCGCGAGGAGGCAACGATGACGGCACGAGACGAACGCGGCACCCATCGCCGCCATCTGCTCCGCGCGGGCCTCGGCTTGGCACTGGGCACGCCGCTGGCGGGCCTCGCCGGCCTCGGCACGGCGCTGGCGCGCGGCGAGGACCTCGACACACCCGAGACCTTCCGCCCCGGCGAGATCGTGGAATCCGGCCACCGGTTCTTCGGCTCGGTCTCCCGCGGCCTGGCGCTCACCGTCGAGGAGGCGGGGCGCCGCTGGGGTGAGCCGAACGGCTACATCCTCGGCCAGGAGGGCGGCGGCGCGGTGGTGGCCGGCGTCCGCTACGGCGAGGGTACGCTCTACACCCGCAATGCCGGGCAGAAGCACGTCTACTGGCAGGGGCCGTCCCTCGGCTTCGACATCGGCGGCGACGGCGCCCGCACCATGATGCTGGTCTACAACCTGCCGAACGTGCGCGACCTGTTCCGTCGCTTCGGCGGCGTCGACGGCTCGGCCTATCTGGTGGGCGGCTTCGGCATGACCGCGGTGGTGAGCGACCGCATCATCGTGGTGCCGATCCGCAGTGGCGTCGGCGCCCGGCTGGGCATCAACGTCGGCTATCTCAAATTCACCCGAGAGGCGACCTGGAACCCGTTCTGATTGATGAGCGTAGCTTGAGTTCGCCCCGGCAACCGACCTGGGTTAGACTGATCCTCGGCCGGGCCTTCCGGCTGCATGCGCGGGCTGCTCCCTCGTGATCGAAACCGTGATGATCTTCGCGCTGGGTTTCCTGGCGGCGAGCCTGTGCGGCTTGCTACTGCTCCCGGCGCTTAACGCGCGTGCCGCGCGTCTGGCACGGCGACGCGCCGAGGCCCGGCTGCCGCTGTCGCCGGCTGAGATCGCAGCGGAGCGTGACTTTCTGCGCGCGCAGTTCGCCGTGCAGCAGCGGCGCCTGGAACGTCGGGTCGAGACCGTGCAGGCCAAGCGCCACGAGGATCTCGCTGCGATCGGCGCCGGTGCGATGCGGGCCGCCGCCCTCGCCCGCGACGTGGCCGCGCGCGATGCCGAGATCGCGCAAGCGCAGGCTAAGACCCGGGAACTCGAGACCGAGCTGACCAGCGCCCGCGAGGACGGCACCGCGAGCTTCGCCACGCTGCGTGCCCTTGAGGAGGCGCATGCGGACCTCCTCGACAGCCTCCTGGCGGTTCGGCAGGGCCGAGGCGCCGATCAGCCGCAGAGTGAGAAGTCGGCCCTGACGGCTGAGCGCGACGATCTGCGTGCCAGCTTGAAGGCGGCCGAGGAGGCCCTCGCGCAGACTCTTGCGGACCGCCAGAGCGGCTTCGAGGGCGAGAACGCCGATCTCCGCAGGCGGATCACTGAGGTCGCCGACGCCCTAACCGGTTCGAACCGGATGCCCAAGGCGGCGTTTCCCGCTCCGCAGCCCGAGCGCGTCTGACCGAGCCGCAATGGCTGATTGTCACTCAGAAACGTTTGCGGATTGCCTTGTTTCGACCATGCAAAGGCATCATCGCAACCGGGATTGATCCCGACATTCCTGACTCCGAGAGATGGTACGTATCCTCATGCGCCTGAAGCCAATCCTTCTCGCCGTCGCGGCGGCCTCCGCCCTGACGCTTCCGGCCGCGGCGCAGCAGTCGAAGCGCGGCAACGAGACCCTCAAGAAGTACTGCACCGGGGATTATCTCACCTATTGCGGCAACCTGGCCCCAGACGATCCGGCCACCGATGCCTGCTTCCAGAAAAACTGGAAGAAGCTCAGCGAGAATTGCCGCCGGGCGATCGACGCCTACGAGGCCCAGCAGCAGCAGGACGCCCCCGCCAAGGGCAAGCAGGGCGCCCAGGGCACCAAGGAGCGGCGCGGCTGAGGCAAGACCCGGACGCGTGTGGCGGCGCCGCGCTCGCGCCGGCGCCCGGCAACCGGTAAGCTAACGCTCCCGCCGGCCATCGAGCGCCGGCGCCGAGCCCGTCGGACCCGCGCGCGATGCTGTCGTCTCCCGCCCTGAAGCTCCTTGCCGTGTCCGGCCTCGTCGCCCTGGCAGTCTCCGCCTGCGGACGGCGGGGCGCTCTCGAGCCGCCCCAGACGGCGGCGCCGACGCCGACGGCCCAGGCGGGATCCGACGCGGTCAACGGCCGCCGGACCCTGCCGGTCTCGGTCGGCCTCGGCGGCGGTGCGGAAGAGCCGACAGCGGCTGGCGTGCGGTCCGGGGACGAACTTTCCATCGCGGCGGTTCCGCCGGGTGGCACCGGGGCGCCGATCGATTCCAGCCGCGGCGCGAAGCGCGGTTACCGGGTCCCTAAGGAGCCTTTCATTCTCGATCCGCTGCTGTAGACGGCTTCTGCCGGAGCCCCGCCCCGCACCCGTCGATGGGTGCCCGCCGGCAGGCGGCCGGGATGTTTCACGGGAAACACCCCGCGCTCCGGCATGCTGGAGAGACTCGGCCGAGATGCACCATTTCCACTATCGCGAAGGCCGCCTGCAGGCCGAGGACGTCGACCTGACGGGCCTCGCCGCGGAGGTCGGCACGCCGTTCTACTGTTACAGCAGCGCCACCCTGGAGCGGCACTACCGCGTGTTCGCCCAGGCCTTCGCGGGCGACGACGCGCTGGTCTGCTTCGCCATGAAGGCGAATTCGAATCAGGCCGTGCTGCGGACCCTCGCGGCCCAGGGCGCCGGCATGGACATCGTCTCCGGCGGCGAGCTGCATCGGGCGCTCGCGGCCGGGGTCGATCCGGCCAAGATCGTGTTCTCCGGCGTCGGCAAGACCCGGGACGAGATGGTGGCCGCGCTCCAAGCCGGGATCTTCTGCTTCAACGTCGAGAGCGAGCCGGAACTGGCCCAGCTCTCCGAGACGGCCGTGGGCCTCGGCCTGACCGCCCCCGTCTCGGTGCGGGTCAACCCGGACGTGGATGCCGGCACCCACGCCAAGATCTCCACCGGCAAGTACGAGAACAAGTTCGGCATCCCGATCACCCGGGCGCCGGCGGTCTACGCCGCGGCCGCGACCCTGCCGGGCATCGCGATCCACGGCGTCGACATGCATATCGGCAGCCAGATCACCGACCTCGCGCCCTTCGCCAGCGCGGCACGGCTGCTCGCCGACCTCGCCCGGCAACTCCTGGCGGCGGGCCATCCCCTGCGCCACATCGATTTCGGCGGCGGCCTCGGCATCCCGTACCGCGACGACAACGCCCCACCGCCCGACCCCGCCGCCCTGGCCGCGACCCTGCGGCCGCATTTCGCTCCGCTCGGCCTGCGCCCGGTCTTCGAGATCGGCCGGATGATTTGCGGCAATGCCGGGATCCTGGTGACCCGGGTGCTGTACGTGAAGCACTCCGAGGGGCGCACCTTCGTGATCGTCGACGCCGCGATGAACGACCTGATCCGCCCGACCCTGTACGAGGCCTATCACGGCCTGCGCCCGGTGGCCGAGCCGGGGCCGGACACGCCCCGCATCGTCGCCGACGTGGTCGGCCCGGTCTGCGAGACCGGCGACTATCTCGCCCTCAACCGCGAGATGCCGGCGGTGAAGGCCGGCGACCTGATCGCCGTGATGAGTGCCGGCGCCTACGGGGCGGTCCAGGCTTGCACCTACAACACCCGCGCCCTGGTGCCGGAGGTGCTGGTGCGCGGCGACCAAGCGGCCGTGGTGCGGCCGCGGGTCAGCGTGGAGGCGCTGATCGCCCTCGACCGGATGCCGGACTGGCTGGCGTGACCGACGCTCCCATGGGCTCGACGGCCCCGCGGGCGGGCGCCGCGCCGCTACCGCTGTCGATCTTCATCATCGCCCGCAACGAGGCGGATCGGATCGGCGCGACGATCCGGGCGGTACGCGACCTAACCGACGACCTCTTGGTGGTCGATTCGGGCTCCACGGACGGAACCCAGGCGCTCGCGGCTTCGCTCGGCGCCCGGATGATTCACAATCCCTGGCCGGGCTACGGCCCTCAGAAGCGCTTCGCCGAGGAGCAGTGCCGGCACGTCTGGCTCCTGAACCTCGACGCCGACGAGGTCGTCCCCGCCGACCTCGCCGCCGAAATCCGCGCCCTGTTCACCGCCGGCGAGCCGCGCCGGCCGGCCTGGCGAATCGGCATCGCGGAAGTCTTCCCCGGCGAGGGCCGGCCTCATCCCTGGGCCTACAAGCTCACGCCGGTGCGGCTCTACCGCAAGGACCGGGGGCGCTACGCCCCCTCCCCGGTCCACGACCGCGTCGCCCTGGAGCCCGGGGTCAAGCCCGGCCGCCTCCGGGGCGTCATCCACCATTTCTCGGTGCGCTCGCTGGGCGACCAGCTGGACAAGCTGAACCGCTATTCCGACCAGCAGGCGGACGACCTCGAAGCCCGCGGCGTGGTGATCCCCACTTGGCGCGTCTTCGTCGAGCTGCCGGGCAATTTCCTCAAGGCCTATCTCGGCCGACGCCACGTCTTGCGCGGCACCTACGGCTTCCTGACGGCCATGAACTACGCCATGTCGCGCCATCTGCGCATCGCCAAGCACTACGAACGCCGCCGCCGCACAACGACCGGCCCGGATCGGGTTGACCCGCCCGGTCCGACCTTCTAGAGCCAGAGCGCCGGAGACGTGGCCGAGCGGCTGAAGGCACTCGTTTGCTAAATGAGCATACCCCGAAAGGGGTATCGAGGGTTCGAATCCCTCCGTCTCCGCCATTTACCTCATACCGCCGTAAGTCCTTGTCACCGCTCAGCGGCGACTTGCGTCGAATGAGGATATGACCCCGATTTGTCCCCGGGGATCCAGGTGTGGATAAGCCTAGCCTGCAGGTCAGCCGCCCCTCCCGGGGCACGCAGCGGGCTTGGCGGATGCGTCGGGTGATTTGTGTGCCCTGCCGCCCCGCAGCCTTCCGGCGCCGCCTGGCAAAGGAGCAGCGTCCGTAACGCGTGAGCCTTGGCGTTATATCTCGATTGTCGACCCGTCTTCGCTTGTCAGCCAAGATGCCCTGAAGGGTTTTTCGGGCTCCTTTGCCCGTGAAGCCTGGGCCACCTTCCATGCGTCGGAAGGAGCAGGACATGACGCCCAAGGAGATCATCGACCGGCTGGCAGCGATGCCGCCTCCCCCACAAGGGGTCCACCACGTCCCGCCCGTCGAGCTTGTCGCGATGGTGACCAGGATGGGCCGGAGCCTGCGGCAATGGAAGAAAGAGACCCTCGCGGACTTCGCACGGGTCTCGCTGTCGACCGTCGAGCGGGTGGAGCGGGCCGAGCCGGTCGGAGCCGAAAGCCTCGACAGGATCGCCCAGGCGCTCGGTTACGAGCGTGGCGCCTTCACTGAGCCGCGCATTCCCATTCCGCGAGAGGAGGCCGCAGCCCAATTCGTCGAAGAGATGGGCCATCTCGAACCGGTCGCGGTCAGCCCATTCGAGACCCACCGCCAGGTTCGCATGGTCGCCGCATCGCAGGCGCTCCTGATTCACCGTCCGGAGCTGGGGCCGGCCTACGACGCACAGGTCGAGGGACTGACGGAGTGGATGGACGTCGCCTCGATGGTGATGGGGCCGCATGCCATCGGCTGTGGCGAGCCCGACCGGCGGCGTGACCTGTGCAACGACCTGCTCGCCGCGGTCGCCGAGTTCCGACATCGCGGGGTAACCGTCCTTGTCGGCGTCATGGACGCTCCCCTTCCCGGCATGCCTAACTGGAAGGTTGCCATCATCACGCTCACACCGAAGCTGTCCGATCCGGGCGCACCTAAAAGGCGCACGATCCTTGTCGACAAACGATCGGTGCAGCCAGGTCCCGGGTACCTCCCACACCTCGCATGAAATCGCAGGCGGCAGTCGCTCGTCTCCTGTTCGACACACGCCAAAGGACCAAGCCTGGGGCGAGCCTCCCTGCACCTCAAAATCTTGCAAATCTCAATTTGCAAGATTATGTATCGGTGCGTGGAGAGAGTGATGACCAACCCCCTCATCGGACTGCGCCTGAAGGCGCTGCGCGACGAGCACAACCTCAGTCAGGAGGGCGTGGCCGAGATCCTCGGCATCGCCGACCGCCAGACCATCTCGTACATCGAGAGCGGTGAGCGTCAGGCCAAGCCGGAAGAGCTGGTTGCGCTGATCGACCGATTCGAACTCGATCCCGACTATTTCACCGACCCCTTCCGGCTTGTCGGCGAGGGGGCCTTTAGTTGGCGGCAGCTCGACTGCTCACCGACGGCCCTCACCGCCTACCAGCAGCGGGCAGGCCGGTGGCTCGCCGCCTATCGCTCCCTCAGCTCGATGGATGAGCGACCGGGGCCTTCGGAGCGCCGCAGCCTCCGGCTCTGGGAACGGTCAACCTTCGAGCAGGCGATGGCCGAGGGCGAGCGCATAACCCTAGCCTACAAGATGGGCGACGTTCCCGCACGCCGGCTGCCGCAGGTCATGGAGGAGGATTTCGGCATCCTCGTGCTCATGGTCGATATGGAGGACGGGATCTCTGGTGCGGCATGCCGCCTGCCGGAGCTGGACGCTGTCCTAGTAAACCGCAGAGACAACGGGCGGCGGCGCAACTTCGACCTTGCGCACGAATTCTTTCACATCCTGACTTGGGATACGATGCCACCTAAGCCCGTCGAGCGTGCCAGCATGAAGGGCGGCGGCCGCGTCGAGTTGCTGGCCAACAACTTCGCCGCAGCGCTCCTGATGCCGCAACGGCTCCTTGCGCGCTACGGTGAGTGGCGAGATCTCGGAAACGCCGAACGTTCGACCCGACTGCGTGCGGTCGCCGACCACTTCCAAGTCTCGACGCAGGCGTTGCACTGGCGCCTTGTCGCGTTGCGGCTTCTCAGTGCCACAGCCCGTCATCTCGAAGTCGTGCCCTCCGAGGCTCCCGCCAACTATGAAAAGCCGCCGCTTTTCTCCCGGAACTTTGCGCGGACCATCGCCGAAGCCATCGAACGAGGTCGCCTGTCGGTCGGAAAGGCCGTGAAACTGTTCGAACAGTCCCGCGATGAGCTGAGGGCGCTCTTTGCCGCCCACGGCGTCCCGGCGCCGGTCACAATCTGAACCCGGGGCGGCGAGATGGTGTCCCGGGGACAGATCATCCTGATGGACAACAACGCCATCTCTGCCTGCCACGACCTGGGAGGATGGAAGGCGCTCGCCAGCGGCTTCCAATTGGAGACCGTGGAAGAAGTCGCGAGCGAGGCCGGTACAGGTTACCAGCATCGGGAGATCATTGACCCCGCCGAGTTCAGGGAGGTCGTCGCCGTGCACGCAGTCAGCCGGCACGACCGCCTGGCTTGCCAATCTCGGTACGCCGACCTTGGCATGCTCGACGACGGGGAACGAGACCTTTGGGTTCATGCGACGGGTCGCTCGGATGCGTGGATGCTGTGTGGGCCAGACATAGCCAGCATCCGTTTCGGAGTCCGCGCTGGCTACACCGATAGGCTGGTCTCGCTGGAAGAACTCCTGATGAAGATCGGCTACCCAATCAAAGGTGGGCTACGGGAGCATTTTACGAGGAAATGGCTGCAGGCTAGGATCGACGAGTTTTCTCTCGAACTGGCATTCGAGCGGGCGAGAACGGAGGCAAAGCCAGCACCGGCTGGTAAGCGGGGCGGAGCTGCGAAGAGCCGACGATAAGTCCTCAGCTCGTCTTGGCGCGTGCTGACCGGAGCGCCTCCATGGGAAGTATGTTTCGCTGATCCACAGGTAGATCTCCGCATGGCCATCTCTGATTTCGAATTACGCAAACCGAGGGATTGGCAGGCTTTCGAACGCGCGATGCTTGTCCTGTTGAGGCACGAACTCGGCGACGCTGGCACCCAGCTCAACGGTCGCTCCGGTCAGGCGCAGAGCGGCGTCGACATCTCCGGTCAACGTACCTCAGACAGCAGACGCGTCGGGATGCAGTGCAAGCGACATGACCGAAGCCTCACGGAGAGGCAATTGCGCGACGAGGTAGAGCTGGCACTTACATTCAGACCGCGGCTTGACGAATTCATCCTCGCGACCACCGCTGAGAAAGATGTTGCCATCGAGAAGGCTGCCAGGCTGATAACAAAGGAGTTGCGGCGGACCTCGCACCCCATGACGGTGAGCGTGTGGAGCTGGGGCGATATCGAGCAGCGGGCTGCACCTTTCCCGGCCGCAATCAAAGCCTTTGACCCAACTTGGACCTCCTTCGCCGAACAGACGCAGCTAGAAAACAGGAAGGGTTTTCGACGCTTGGGGGATAAGCTCGATAAACTTAGTCCTGTGTTGAAGTACGGGCATGCGAACCCACAAGATGTTCGATTGCTTCAGAGTTTCAGGGATCTGGTCTCGCCTGACGCAATGAGGTTTCTCGCGCAAGCCAACTTCCGCTTCCCCGTATTGCTCTGCGGCATGGTGCCGTTTAATAACATCTCGGAGAACTGGCTCGGCGCGCACTACGAGTTCGTAGACCCGGAGATGCAGCGTGCCTTCGGGCCAGTGATGTCGGCGATGCACGAGTTCGTCGAGCTTGTCGGCAGCCGTATCTTTTCCATGGATGAGAACCCCAACTACGGCTCACCGGTTACAAGTTGGGACCTTGCGTCGGGCACCGCTAGAGACAGGCGGGAGGGCGCCAGCATTATCAACGATACGGCTCACGTCCTTTGGCGGGCGGTCGATAAGCTTGAGCGTTTGGCAAGGTCGAAGGGTCTCTAGGCTGGCTTGCCCAGTGGCCGTCTACCGTTTCGACTTGAGCACTGATGCGTGTTGCTTCAACGCCGTGGTCATCTCGTTCCGAGCCTTCTCCTCGTCACCGCCGCAGGCTTCCAGGAGGGCGTTCCAGGCATTGTCGACGGGCCTGGGCGCCTTGCCCTTCGCCTTCGGCTTCGCAGTCTCACGCCGGAGGACATCCAACGGGTCTTCTGGATCCGCGAGGCTGAGGTCATCCCGGGTTGGATCGGCCAATTCCGTCAACACGCGTTTCGCGAGCGGTCGGAAGGCATCGAAATCGATGTCCGCCACGAAGGTGATGACGTCTTGGTCGTTCACGTTCCAGACGCGGATCCCAGAGAACCTCCCGCCTCGTTCGAGCGGCAGGACGTTGAAGTGCGCGATGCTGTGACGGAGGAGGCGCGGCAGGTTCGCGATGGAGCTCGGATCGACGCGTTCAGTTAGCCCGTCTGCCCCCGTGAGTTCGATCAGCTTGCCGTCCGGGGTGCCCTTAGGATGCTGGACGGTCAGGACCTGATCGAGCCGCCCGTACTCGCTCAGGAGCTTACCGAGGGCTTCAGCCGAGCGCTCATGCGGGAAGACGATGACCCCGATGAGGGAGATCAAGAGCTGTGTGTCCGCGTAGGGCGGGTCTTCTTGGGCTGCCGGGGACAATAAGGCGTGCTCCTCGACATGGTCGAGGTTCGCCAGGATACGCGCGGCGAGGACCTTGAGGAGGGGACCTCTTGGATAGCCCATTTTCGAACTCCTCGATCGTAAGGCCGCGTGATCAGCAAAGGCTCAACGTTCAGACGTCCGGGGCGAGCGCCTATGAAAATTTCGCCTCATCAGCCACCTGAAAACCAGGCACCTTCAGTTTGGAACGAGTTTGGTGATTTACGGTCAGAAGTGATGCAATGCCTGCAATTCCATGCATCGCGGAAGCCTCGATTGATACGCCAATCTCGCACTTGCATCAGGAGGCAAGCGCCAGCAAAATCAGCCACTTACCAATTCCCAGTCGAGCGAGATCAGGGTTTTTCTGTCTCATCCTCTGAGCGGCAGCAGGAAGTGTCCACCTACGAGGCCCGGCCCGAGATCTTCCTGCGCGAGTTGCGCGATGTCTTGGCCGCGCGTGGCGTGACGGCCAGCACGAGCGGGCTGTCGCGCTTCTTCGCCCGCCATGGCATCAGCCGTAAAAAGGGGCTGTCTACGCGGTTGAGCAGGAGCGGGCGGATGTGAAAGCCGAGCGCCAAGCCTGGTTCGATGCCATGCCCGCTCTCGACCCCGACACGCTGGTCTTCCTCGACGAGACCGCGGCCGCCACCAACATGGCTCGCTGCTACGGACGCGCGCCCCGCGGCGAACGCTGCCGGCTGCTCGTGCCGCAGGGGCATTACAAGACCACGACCGTTACCGCGGCGCTGCGCACCACCGGCCTGTGCGCGCTCAGCCTCATGGATGGCGCCACGAACGGCCAGCGCTTACGGAGTTACGTCGCCGACAACCTCGTCCCGGTGCTGCAAGCCGGCGTCACCGTGATCCTCGACAACCTGCAGGCCCACAAGGTCGCTGGCGTGCGCGAGGCGATCGAGGCGGTGGGGGCCCGGGTCCTCTGGCTTTGGGATTGCCCCGTTTCTGTGGACGGTTCAGGGGGCTTGGTCGAATAGCATCTCAGGTGACGGGTCTGATTGGGTTGCCTGGTCGTAGACGACGGGCGAGCGGTATCCGAGCGCCGAGTGCCGGCGGAGTGGGCTATAGAAGCCCTCGATGTAGCTGAAGCAGGCCATTCGGGCCTCGGCCCGCGAGCGGAAGCGGCGGCGGGCGAGCAACTCGCATTCGAGGGTCGAGAAGAAGCTTTCGGCCATGGCGTTGTCGTAGGCATCGCCGACCGAACCCATCGAGGGTCGCACGCCCGCCTCCTAGCAGCGGCTGCCGAAGGCCAGCGACGTGTATTGCGATCCCTGGTCCGAGTGGTGGATCACGTCGCGAGGCCTGCGCCGGGTGACAGCCATCTCCAGGGCGTCCAGGACAAGCTCTGACCGCAGGCGGTTGGCCATGGCCCACCCGACGATCCGGCGGCTGAAGGCGTCGAGCACGATGGCGAGGTAGAGGAAGCCCGCAGCAGTCGGCACGTAGGTGATATCCGCTACCCAGAGCCGATTCGGGGCAGCGGCGGCGAAGTTGCGGTCGACCAGATCGGGAGCTGGGCGCGCTTCTCGATCACGCCGCGTCGTGACGGGGCCACCGCGCCGATGGCAGGCTCCAACGAGACCAGCATCGCGCATCAGCCGGGCGATGCGTTTACGGGAGTGCCGCTCGCGCAGGTCGGCGTGGACGCGTGGCGCGCCATAGGTCTCGTGCGAGCCGAGATGGACGGTGCGGATGCGCTTGAGCAGGGCTGCGTCCGCTATCCGACGCGCCGAGGGCTGCCGGCCAGCCCAGGCATAGTATCCCGCCTTCGACACGCCGAGCATGCGTGCCATGGCAGCGATCGGGAAGTCGGCCTGGTTCGCTTTCATGAACCGGAAGACCCCGACTGCAGAACCCCGGTCTCCCAAGCAAACCAGGCTGTCGCGCGCGAGAGGATATCGCGCTCCAGCTTCAGCTGCCGGTTCTCACGCCGCAGCCGGACGAGTTCATCGCGCTCGACCGCTGTCAGGCCGGGGTCGGCAGGCGGTGGCTTTGCATCACGCCGTCCTTCGCTGCGGTTGACCTAGGCCACCTAGTTGCGGATGCCCTGTGCGGAGGGCTCGAACTCGCGAGCCAAGTCGTTCGGATCACGGCCTGCGCGGACCAGCTCGACCATCTGTCGGCGGAACTCGGCGGGGTATGGGGGCGGCTCTTGGGCATTGGACAAACACCTCACGCGAAAGCGTTCTCGATGTCCACCAAACCGGGGCAATCCTAGTATCCCGTAAGCGGACCTTCGTGCGCCGCTGCGAGCCATTCACGTTAGGATCGTGAACAGGCCAAGGGTGCAACCGCTAAGCTTACCTCCGGCTGACCGAGTGCACTTCGACCTATGCCGGGCTCGAATAGTTCAGATGTACGCTGAGGCGAGGGCCGGCGAGCCTTCGAGGGCGTGGGCGAGCACTTCCAGTCCGTGCGTGATCTGTTGCCGGGTGGAGGGGCCGCCCAGACAGAGGCGGACCGCCTCCGGCGGTGTCCCCGCGACGCAAAAAGGGTCGCTGGCGATGACGCCGAGCCCGGCCGACCGACCTTGGCTGGCGAAGGCCGAGCGCGTCCAGCCCTCCGGCAGCGTGATCCAGACGTGGAAGGCATGCGGATCAGCGGTGTAGGTCGCGGCGGGAAGCATCGCAGTGGCGATGCGCTGGCGCGCGGCCGATTCCTCGCGAACGAACTGCACGATGGCCTCCGCCGTGCCATCCATGATCCAGCGCGTCGCCAATGCCGTCGCGATCGGCGAGGCCATGACCGTGGCGGCGCGCAAGGCGCCGCCCAGCGGCAGGGCGGACCTAGCGCTCGGGGCGACCAGGAAGGCGAGCCGAAGTCCGGCACCGAGGCACTTGGCGAGCCCCGCCACGTAGTAGGTAATCTCCGGCGCGAGTTCCGCAAAACTCGGCGGCGGGGTCGGGCAGATGCGGGCGTAGGCGTCATCCTCGATGATGGTGACGGCGTATCGCCGCGCAACCGCGATCACGGCCTCGCGCCGCGTCCTGGGCAGTGTCGCGGTGGTGGGGTTCTGCAGCAACGGATTCAGGTAGATGGCCTTCGGGGCGACCTTTGTGCAGGCGGCGGCGAAAGCATCAGGATCGACGCCGTACCGGTCCATGGGCAGATCGACGAGGCGCAGGCGCAAATGCGCCGCGAGCGCGCGGATGCCGGGATAGGTGATCCGCTCGGCGCAGATCGTGTCGCCCGGCCGGGCCACCTGCCCCAGGATGCTGAACAGGGCGCTGTGCGCCCCCGGGCAGATCAGCAGACGCTCGCGGGACGTGACGACCCCGCGGCCTTTCAGCCAGCGCAGAGCCGCCTCCTTGTCCTCCTCGGTCCCGCCGAAGCCCTGGTAGCGCAACAGGTTGGTGAGATTGCCGGACAGGTCCACGAACGCGGCTTGCATGCGGGCTTGCAGGGCCGGCGCGTCGGGCTCGGGGGGCAGGTTCATGGTCAAATCGACCGGGCCGATCCGACGCGCGGGCGCAACAGCAGTCGAACGGGGCGGGCGAGCCGGATCGACCACGAAGGTCCCCTGCCCGACGCGTCCCTCGATCAGTCCGCGCTTATGGGCCTCGACGTAGCCGCGTGAAACCGTCGTGAAGTTCAGATCGAGCGCCTCGGCGAGGGCGCGCTGGGTCGGGAGGCGCGTTCCCGCTGTGAGGCGCCCCGTCCGGATGTCGTCGGCCAAGGCCTCCGCAATCGCCAGGTAGTGAGGCTTGCCCCACCGCTTCAGATCCGGCGTCCAGGCCCCGGTCCCTCCGGTCTGCGGTTTCGGTCGTTCGTCTCGCTCAGGCGAAGTCATGCGTGGCGGCCTAGATCATGATGCGATCAATGCTTCATTGTATGGCTTGCAATAGTCGTACCGCGGTCACGCGCCGACTGGGTCCTCGGTTTTATCCATACAATGCTGACAATAACCGATCCGCGATTGTGCATGCGCTGTCGACTATGCGCCCAAGAAACGCTTGATAAATAGGCGCACGGCGCGCCGCCTGATATTTGAGCCGCCAGCATTGATCGCATTATTGTATGAATATCGCTTTGGCGCCTTGTATGGCTGGTTGATCGACATCCTCTGGCACACCGCTTGCCATGTAGGGATTGAGACCGCTCGAAGTTCAGTCTTCCGCGGTCAATCCACCGAGGAGAGAGATCAATGCCTGCTGTGAACCGCGAGCCTCACAAGAAGGGCGACTTCCTGGTCGATTACGAGGAGAAGGTCTTCGAGGACGTCAAGGCCGAGCCGGGCCAGAAGGCTCTGGTCACCTTCCATACCGTCGCGTTCGAGGGCTCCATCGGCCTCGTGAACCTGCTCCAGGCCACGCGCCTGCAGCGCAAGGGCTTCGAGACCTCCATCCTTCTCTACGGCCCGGGCATCACGCTGGGCGTCCAGCGCGGCTTCCCCCGGCTCGGCGACGAGGCCTTTCCGGGTCACCTCAACTTCAACAACCAGCTCGAGAAGTTCATGGCCGAGGGTGGCAAGGTCTATGCCTGCCGGTTCTCGACCCAGGCCCTCTACGGCCACGGGGAGGCCGCCTTCATCGAGGGCATCCGCATGATCAACCCTCTCGACGTCCTCGACTGCATCCTCCTGCACAAGCGCGACAACGCGGTGATCATCGACACCTGGACCGTCTGACCGGCCCTCTGGCTTCCAGTCCGGGACGTCGCATCCGGCGGCCGCGCGCGACGTGGCCGCCGTTCACAGCCGGAGGATCTCCCATGTCAGACAGCCGGATCGTGCGGGCCGCCGCCGTCCAGATCGCGCCCGACCTCGACCGGCCGGAGGGCACTCTGGAGCGGGTGCTCAATGCCATCGATGAGGCCGCCGCCAAGGGCGCGCGCTTCATGGTCTTTCCCGAGACCTTCGTCCCCTATTACCCCTACTTCTCCTTCGTGCTGCCGCCGGCGATGCAGGGCGCCGAGCACCTGCGCCTCTACGAGCGGGCCGTGATGGTGCCGGGACCCGTGACCCAGGCGGTCTCCGCAACCGCACGCCGTCACGGGGCGGTCATCGTGCTCGGGGTCAACGAGCGCGACCATGGCTCGCTCTACAACGCGCAGCTGGTCTTCGACGCCGACGGGAGCCTCAAGCTCAAGCGCCGCAAGATCACGCCGACCTATCATGAGCGCATGATCTGGGGTCAGGGCGACGGCGCCGGCCTTACCGTGGTCGACACGGCGGTGGGGCGCGTCGGCGCGCTGGCCTGCTGGGAGCACTACAATCCGCTCGCCCGCTACGCCCTGATGGCGCGCCACGAGGAGATCCACGCCGCGCAGTTCCCGGGCTCCCTCGTGGGTCAGATCTTCGCCGACCAGATGGAGGTGACGATCCGCCATCACGCCCTGGAGGCGGCCTGCTTCGTGGTCAACGCCACGGGCTGGCTCACCGAAGAGCAGGTGGCGCAGGTCTGCCCGGACGAACGCCTGCGCGGCGCCTGCCGCGGCGGCAACTGCACCGCCATCGTCTCGCCGGAAGGCAAGCACCTCGCGGAGCCGCTGGGCGCCGGCGAGGGCATCCTGATCGCCGACATGGACCTGGCGCTGGTGACCAAGCGCAAGCGGATGATGGACTCGGTCGGGCACTACGCCCGGCCCGAACTCCTCAGCCTGCTCCACGACGACCGCCCGGCCTCGTTCGTGCACCAGCCGATCCGTTCCCAGACCGATTTCCGGAGCCTCGACCATGAGCAGCAGCCCGCTTCCGACGAGCCTTCCCACGTTCCCGCCGGTGGTGGCGGGCCTGGTCGGGATGCCGACGGAGCGCCTGATCAACGCATTGCAGTCCTACGGCGTTAGGCTCGCCGACAGCCGCGCCGGGGCACCGAGCCGCCGCGGCGGGGCCGGTCCGTCGGACCACAAGGCCATGACCATCGCGGGCCGGACCGTGATGGTGCCGGTCCACACCGAGGCCGCCTTCGATTCGCCCTTTCTGGTCCGCCGCCCGGACGACAACGGGGTCTCGGTGATCGAACATGACGGCGTGGTGATCGGGCAGGCGACCTTCCCGGGCAAGCCGCGCTTCTACGCGCTCTCGACCTTCGACGGCGTGCCGTATTCGAAGATCGCCGTTCTGCACGGGCGGGACGTGCTCGCCACCACCGTGCTCCAGACCTGTATCCGCTACGCGAGCCGTACGAAGACCTGTCAGTTCTGCTCGATCGGCCAATCGCTCGCCGCCGGTCGCACGGTCGCGCACAAGACGCCCGAACAGCTTGCCGAGGTCGCCCGCGCAGCCGTGCTCCTCGACGGCGTCAAGCACATGGTCATGACGACCGGCACGCCGAACGCGACCGACCGGGGCGCTGCCGTGCTCTGCGAGAGCGCCTTCGCCGTCAAGGCCGCGGTCGACCTGCCGATCCAGGCGCAGTGCGAGCCGCCGGATGACGACCGCTGGTTCGAGCGGATGAAAGCGTCGGGCATCGATGCCCTCGGCATGCATCTGGAGGCCGTCACGCCCGAGGTCCGGGCCCGGATCATGCCCGGCAAGGCCAGCGTGCCGCTTGAGCGGTACTACGCGGCCTTCGAGGCCGCCGTTCCCGTCTTCGGGCGGGGCCAGGTCTCGACCTACATCCTGGCCGGGCTGGGCGACACGCCGGAGGCGATCCTGGCGATGGCCGAGCGCCTGATCGGGATGGGCGTCTACCCGTTCGTGGTGCCGTTCGTGCCGATCTCGGGCACGCCACTGGAGAGCCATCCGGCGCCCGGCCCCGATCTCATGCACGGCATCCTCAAACCCCTCGCGGACATGCTGGTCGGCGCGGATCTTCGCTCGACCGACATCAAGGCCGGATGCGGGCGCTGCGGCGCCTGCTCGGCGCTCTCCACCTACGAGCGCGCGGGGGCGGTCTCATGATCTTCGAGCCCGTACCAGCCTATTGGCCGAGCCACTTCCGCATCAAGTTCGCCACGAGTTCCTGGGAGCGGAACGCCTGCGCGGCCCTGCGCCGCCAGGTCTTCTGCACGGAGCAGCGCATCTTCAGCGGGGACGACCGGGACGCTGTCGACGCGCATGCGATCCCGATCTGTGCCCTCTCGACGCTCGGCGGCGACGCCGACGCGGTCGTCGGCACCGTCCGCATCCACGAAGCGTCAGAGCGTGCCGGCGCATGGTGGGGGTCCCGTTTGGCGGTCGCCGGACCGTTCCGCGGCACCGCTGCCCTGGGAGCTGGGCTCATCCAGGTCGCGGTGTCCTCGGCCCATGCCCGGGGCTGCACACGGTTCCTGGCCCACGTGCAGGATCGGAATGTTCCGTTGTTCCAGGCCCTGCACTGGACGAGCCTCGAGCAAGTCGCCCTGCACGGGCGGCCGCATCACCTGATGCAAGCGGACCTCGCGGCCTACCCGCCGATGCACGACCCCGAACACGGGCTCGTCACATTCCGCAAGGCAGCGTGATGTCGGCGGGCTTCGACATCCAGTTTCTGGCCGGTCAGATCCGCGACGCGCGCGGGGTCGCACACAAGCGCGACATCGATGCCGTGGTCGAGCGGCTCGGGCTGAACAGCCGGCACGCCGCGGTACCGGTCGGCGACGATTGTGCCGCCATACCGGATGGCGACGGACACCTGCTGTTCGCCATCGAGGGCTTCCTCGACAGCTTCGTCGCGGCCGATCCGTACTTCGCTGGCTATTGCGGCATCATGGTCAACCTCAGCGACATCGCCGCCATGGGTGGGCGCCCGCTCGCGGTGGTCGACGCGCTGTGGAGCCGGGATGCCGCGGCGGCGGATCCGATCCTGGCAGGCCTGTCCGACGCAGCGGCGCTCTACGGCGTCCCGATCGTCGGCGGTCACACCAACACGCGCGCTGAAGCCGGCAACCTCGCGGTCGCCGTGCTCGGCCGCGCTGGCCCAAGGCTGCTCACGAGCTTCGACGCAGCACCCGGCGATGATCTCGTCGCGGCGATCGACCTGCGCGGACGCTTCCGCGACCCATACCCGTACTGGGACGCCTCGACCGGGACGGCGGGCGCGCGCCTGCGCGGTGATCTCGCGCTGCTGCCGGGCTTGGCGGATAGCGGGCTGTGCCGGGCGGCCAAGGATATCAGCATGGCGGGCGTCGTCGGCACCGCCCTGATGCTGCTGGAATGCTCGCATGTCGGCGGCGTCATAGACCTCGACGCGATCCCGCGACCCGCCGGCATCCCGCTCGACCGCTGGCTCACCGCCTTCCCGAGCTTCGGCTACCTTCTGAGCGTGCGCCCGGACTGCACGCCGGACGTCCTCGCACGGTTTACAGAACGAGACATCGCGGTCGCCACGGTCGGTAAGCTCGATGCAAGCCGGGTCGCCCGGGTGCGCGACGCCTCCGGCGAAGAGGCCGTGGTCTGGGACTTCACGGTCAGCCCGCTGATCGGCTGTGGCCAGGACGGCATGGGTGCCGTCCGATGACGACTCTGCGCATCGCCGTCCTGACCCACTCCACCAATCCACGGGGCGGCGTCGCGCACTGCCTCGCCCTGGCCGAAGCCCTGTGCGCGCTCGGGCATGAGGCGGTGGTCCACGCGCCGGATCCGTCCGGGCGCGGCTTCTTTCGCGCGGCCGCCTGCCCGACGGTCTCGGTGGCCGCAAAGCCGGTGGCTGGTACGACGGTCGACCTCGTGCGGGCTCGCATCGACGATTACCTGCGCCACTTCGCGTCGCCCGCCGCCTGCGACTTCGACGTCTTTCACGCCCATTGCGGCATCGGCGGCAACGCGCTCGCGACGCTGAAACACCGCCGCTTGATCCCCGGTTTCGTGCGCACGGTCCACCACGTCGACAGCTTCTCCGACCCGGTGCTGGCGGACTGGCAGGATCGCTCCATTCGTGAGGCCACGCGCCTGCTCTGTGTCAGCCGTACCTGGGCCGACCGGATCGAGACCGATCGCGGTACGGAGATCGGCGTCGTCGGGAACGGCGTGGACCTGGCGATCTACCGAGAGGCGCCGACCGATGCCGACCTGATCGTGAGGGAGCGCTGGGGCCTCGGTGTCGGGCCGGTCGTTCTGAGCGTCGGCGGATTCGAGGCGCGTAAGAACACAGCCGGGATCATCGAGGCTTTCGCGCTCCTGCGCCGACGCCATCGCCAAGCGCAGCTCGTGATTGTCGGCGGCGCATCGCTCCTCGACCACGCCGCCTACGGCGCCCGATGTCGCGCCGCTCTGCGAGCACATGGGCTTGCGATCGGACGCGGCGAGGCGGTGATCGAGACCGGGCCCGTATTGCAAGAGGAGATGCCGGCCTTCTATCGCAGGGCGGCCGTCCTCGCCTTTCCATCCTGGACGGAGGGTTTCGGGCTCTGCGTCCTGGAGGCCATGGCCTGCGGCACCCCGGCAATCGTCTCTCGTCTGCCGCCCTTCACCGAGTACCTCCGGAGCGACGACGCCCTCTTCGTCGATCCCGGCGATGCCCGTGACATCGCCGACGCCATGACGGCCGCCCTGGCGCCGATGACGCGCGCGAGGCTTCGTGCTGCCGGCTTGACCCGGGCCGCCGCTCACGCCTGGCGCGCCTGCGCCGAGCGTCACCTCGATACCTACGCGGCCTGCGCCCGCGTCGAACGGGAGCCGATCCATGCCTGAGATGCACTTCCACATCCGCTGGCCCGATGGCCGGCGCGAGGCCTGCTACTCGCCCTCCCTCGTCGTGAAGGATTTCCTCGCGGTCGGCGAGAGCTACGCCCTCGACGACTTCGTCGAGAAGACCCGCACGGCCCTCACCATCGCGAGTGAGCGGGTGCGCGAGAAATACGGCTTCGCGTGCGCGTCGGCGATGGCCCAACTCGCCCGGATCGAGACCGCAGCGAAGCGGCAGGACCCCGGGGGCCTCGTCACGGTCGAGACCTTCGAGTCCTGAACCCGGCGCCTCCCCTCGAACCATCGCGGAGTTAGAGCCATGACGTCCACGCCCCGTCACGTCCCGGTCGCCATCGTCGGCGGTGGCCAGGCCGGTCTCTCGGTCAGCTATCACCTGAAGCAGCGCGGGATCGATCATCTCGTCTTCGAGAAGCATACGGCCGCGCACACGTGGTCGAGCCAGCGCTGGGACACGTTCTGCCTGGTCACGCCGAATTGGCAGTGCGACCTGCCCGGCCATCCCTACGACGGGCCGGATCCAGACGGGTTCATGAAGAAGGACGAGATCGTCGCGTACCTGAAGGGCTTCGTGGCGAAGGTGAACCCACCGCTCCGCGAGGGTGTCGCGGTCACACGCGTCGAACGGCGCGACGACGGTGTTTTCTCAGTGAAGACCTCGGACGGCGACTACACGGCGAACGAAGTCGTGGTCGCCTCGGGCGGCTATCACACCCCGATCATCCCGCGCATGGCCGAGAAATTGCCGGGGTCGGTCACGCAAATTCACTCGAACCAGTATCGCAACCCGGCCCAACTGCCGGAGGGCGAAGTTCTGGTGGTCGGCTCAGGTCAGTCCGGCGCGCAGATCGCCGAAGACCTGCATCTCGCCGGCCGCGCCGTGCATCTCGCGGTGGGCGACGCGCCGCGCTGCGCCCGGTTCTACCGGGGCCGCGACGTCGTCACCTGGCTCGCCGATATGGGCTACTACGAGATGACCGTCGACAACCATCCGCTGCGCGACGGCGTCCGCGACAACACCAATCACTACGTGACCGGCCGCGACGGTGGCCGGGACATCGACCTGCGCCGCTTCGCCAAGGAGGGCATGAAGCTCTACGGTGTGCTGGAAGATTTTGCCGACGGCAGCCTACGTTTCCGCGACAATCTCAAGCGCTCACTCGACGGGGCCGACCGCACGTACAACGGCATCAACGCGGCCATCGACAAGTACATTGCCGAAAACAACGTCGATGCTCCGGTGCAGGCGCACTACACCCCCGTTTGGGAGCCGGGCGAGCCCATCACCCGTCTTGCCCTCGAAGGCTCCGGCATCACCGCGATCGTCTGGTGCATCGGCTTCACGCCGGACTTCCGATGGCTCGACGCGTCCGTGTTCAACGGCGCGGGAAACCCCAAGCACAAGCGCGGCGTGACGCAGGAGGACGGAGTCTCCTTCATCGGTCTGCCCTGGCTGAATACTTGGGGCTCGGGCCGCTTCGGCGCGGTCGGCCGCGATGCCGAGTTCGTCGCGCAGACCATCCAGACGCGCCTCGGCGCCGAGCGGTTCGCCCTGAAGTTCGCCGTGTAGGTGAGGCGCTCCCGACGCGGCAGCTGGGACGGCACCGATAGCTGCCTCAGCCGGTGTTTGAGACAGCCTAACCATCGCGTTATCTCGGGTGCGGGTTGATCAAGCCTCGAAGCCTGATGCCACGCAGTCGCTCACCTGCGCGTAGGAGAAGGCCTTCGAAGCTGCCCTTCAGGCGTCGTGGCGTTGGATTGTCCCTCCAGCATGCTGCCCGCCCCACATGAGATATGCCGAACCTCTGCGTAGACGGTCTGTTTAAGAACAGGCCATCCAAGACGCTGGGACACCGCTCGTGAGAGTTGATCGCTCAAGCGCCCGATAGAGGCACGGCTGAGTTCTAAGCGGTCGTCCTTACTCGCATTTCCTAGATGCCACAGCCGTGCGAGCGAGCTCCGGCATGTTTCGATCTGGCCGCCGACAAGCGTGCTTTCGCAGCAACATGAGCGCGCGCCCTCGTATCGATCGTCCTTTTTGCAGTAGACTCAAAGTCAAACAATGACACACTCATAGTCGATATGGGAATGCGTACAAATTGATCGCGTTTCCATACAACTAAGACGCTGAAGTCCAACAAAACAATCGATCGGTATCTGCGCCGGGGCTTTCCGGCGAACGGGAACGCGCGGCCTGCGCCCGGCAAGAAGGGGATTGAGGATGCTGAACAGGATCACGGCAACGCTCGCAGGCGCTGCGGCCGTCGCGCTGAGCGCGACGGCCGCCTCCGCCCAAGCCACAACGATCCCGGGCGAGCAGGTCGGCCTCGCCGCCGGCGCGCCGTTGCCCGAGGGCCTCTACGCGGTCGATACCTTCATTTACCGTCGCACCGATCAGCCCTTCTCGCCCGACACCGCGATCAACGTCCCGTTCCTGCTCTGGTCGACCCCGCTGACACCTTTCGGCGGCCGCATCGAAGCGCTCGTCGCTCAGCCCACCGTGTTCGCCTTCACCCGCAACGGCGCCGGCCAGCGAAACAAGGATATCTCGATCAACGTCGGTACCCTCCTTGCCGGCATCTGGGCGTTCGACCTCGGCAACAATTTCGGCGTCAGTTTCCTGGGCGGCGTCCACTTGAACGACCTCGATGCCGGCAGCGGCTCGCTCGGGACCGGCTTGGCTGGCACGCCGGTGCTGCCGCAATTCTCTTCGAACACGTACAGGTTCGGCGTCGCCGGCAGCTACACCGGCGACGGCTGGAACATCACCGCCAATCTGACCGGCAACGTCTACGACACGCCCGGCCGCTTCGGTGGTCCCGTCGGTGCAGCGATCGGTCCAATCCGCCTCTCGGATGCAATTCTGCTGGATCTGACCGCCACAAAGAAGTTCGGCAACTTCGAGATCGGCCCGGTCGCCTACGGTGTCTACAACTTCGACACCAGCCAGTTCAGCGCCGCGAACGGCAATCGCGGCCGCTTCGCCGTCGGCGGCCTCATCGGTTACGATTTCAAGGCCTTCACCGTTCAGGCGTATGTGGCACGCGACGTGGTCACCGGCGCCCAGTACACGAACGCGCTCGGCCGGACCCGAGACAACTACTCGACCGACGGCTTCGTCCGCTTCGTCGTCCCGCTCTACACCCCGCCGGCGCCGGCTGCGGTGGTAGCCCCACTGGTCCGCAAGGGCTGACGTCAAGCGCTCATCCACCACGATCCGTACGCGGCCGTGGTGCACACGGAATCGAAGTGGAAATCCTTCCCAGGGTCCACGCTTCGATAGGGGCCGAGCGGCCCGGTCTCAACAGCTAAACCCGCTCGGCCCCGCTGGCACACGGGGATGGTACAAAGTTGCCGAAACGACCGCCGCGACAGAGGCTGCGGCCCTGTACCAAGTAGGCTGGATTCATCGATTAGTCTTGATCGCAAGTACTTGGACAGCCAACGCCCGCTTTGATTGGAAATTCATCCGATACTAGCCATACCGATATCGGCCAAACCCGGTCTACCGCGTGGCTCTTATTGTTGCCGTCCTGCCTCTCTCTGCGCGACCGGGAGCAAACAACGGGCCTGCATGTTCGACAACGGCCACATGATCCACGAGGGACGGGTTTCGACTCTACGAATGGACCCAACCCCTATGCGAGAGTTCATGGGACCAGTATTCCAAGATGCTTGCCACCAAGCCGCATTTTTCCGCGAGGTTTTCATCGTTGGGACGTGCTAGAAAGACTCAGCAGGCCCGCACAGATCCTGCAGGTTCTGCAGCCCAGATTGCTGTCAAAATTCGCATCTCCAGATCAGGATTGTCCGCAGACCCTATAACTCTTCGGTGTGAGTCCCGTCACCCGGCGAAACGCTGTCGCTAGATGGCTCTGGCTTGAGAAGCCCGTATCCAGCGCGATCGAGGTAACGGTCAGATCCGTCGAGAGGAGCAGGTTTTTGGCCCGCTCCACCCGGCGTGACAGCACGTATTGATGGACCGTCGTGCCCCATTGCCGGAGACAGGCGCGGGACAAGGAGCGTGAGGATACACCGACCTCGCCTGCGATGGCCTCGAGGGATAGATCGTCGGCAAGGCGGTCCTCGATCAGGTCGCGGACGCGCCTCATCTCGCCGCGATCGAGAACCTGCCTGTCTGGCCCCCGCCGCGATGAGCGACCGTTGGCTGTGTAGATCCGAACGAGTCGCACAACCATGGCGTGGACCAACTCGTCGACGTAGAGCGCCGACGAGGGATCCGGCTCCTCCCGCATGATCTCCAGGATAGCCAGCGCCAACTGCTCCAAGAGCGGGTCGGACGTCCCGAGCGGCACGTCGAGCTCGACCTGGGAGGCGGCCGCGCTCCACATCTGGCGTGCGGTCTCGTCGATCAATCCCTGGCGGAGATGCATCGCCAGCATCTCGGAGCGCCCCCGTCTCTGCCATTCGCTCTCGTCATGGGCAGGGATCAGGTGGAACTGGCGGGGACGCAGGGTGCGCGTTTCGGTCGTGCCGCCGCGCCCGATGCGCCGGCGGATCTGCGCGGGACGATTGACGCAGTAGCCGAGGCAGGGGTTGCCGACCGGGTCGAGTGTCCCCGTCCAGGGCTCTACGGCGACGTGCTGCGCGTGGATGTCCCGCCAGCCCCGCCCCGTGCTGCGGGCCAATGCGATGTTCTTCGGCCAGGAGCCGATGTCACGCGTCTGCATCGTCGTGACCGTCATGTCCTCAATCTCACTGACACGCCCCGCCGGCGCATCCTTGCCTGACGATGTCCGGAATCTGTTCGAACCCGGCGTGAATTTGGAAGAACGCGCTCAGAGGCTAAGCGCAGTCTAGCGCTCGAACAAGTCATCGACCGAGAAGATACAGGCATCCAGCCGCCTGTTCATCGGCAGTATTGGCTTATTTTTCGAGCAGATCGCTCGCTTCTCCGGCAGGATGCTCGACCGGACGGGGCGGGCGGGGAGACCGAGCCCGATGTCCTCACTGTTCAGCGAACTCCGGGTTCGCGACGTCACGCTGCGCAATCGCATCGCGGTCTCGCCGATGACCCAGTTCTCGTCGCCGGACGGCCTCGTGAACGACTGGCACCTGGCGCATCTGGGCTCAAAAGCGGCAGGGGGCGCCGCCCTCGTCGTGGTCGAGCAGGCGGCCGTCTCGCCGGAGGGCCGCATGTCCACCCAGTGCGCCGGTATCTGGAACGACGAGCAGAGCGAGGCTCTGGCGCGCATCGCCCGCTTCGTGGCGTCCGTCGGGGCGGTCCCCGGCATCCAGCTCGGCCACACGGGCCGCCGGGGCTGCGTCGAGCCTCCGTGGAAGGGCGGCGGCCATCTACCGGACGACCATCCCGACGCGTGGGAGATGATCGGCCCCTCCGCCGACGCCTTCGGCGGAGCCATGCCGCGGGTCCCGCGCGCCATGACGCACGACGATATCGCGACGGTGACGCGCCAATACGCCGAGGCCGCGCGCCGCGCGCGGGAGGCCGGCTTCCAGTGGCTGGAGATCCACTGCGTGCACGGCTTCCTGCTGTCGAGCTTCTTCTCGCCCCTGGCCAACCGGCGCACCGACGCATACGGCGGCGACTTCGCCGGGCGCAGCCGGTTGCTCATCGAGGTCTTCGAGGCGGTACGCTCGGAATGGCCCGAGCGGCTGCCGCTCTCCATGCGGTTCGGCGTGACGGAGTTCGCGCCCGGCGGCCAGACCATCGACGAGTCGGTCGAATTGGCCCGGCTGCTCGCCCCTCGGGGCCTCGACCTCGTAGACGTTTCCTTCGGCGGCAACTCGGGCCGCGCCCAGACGCCGTGGGACGAGGAGGGGTTCATGGTCCCGGCGGCGCAACGCATCCGGGAGGAGGCGGGCGTCCTGACCGCTGCGAACTGGAACCTCGCCGATCCCGTCTTCGCTGAGGCGATCGTCAAGGAAGGTCAGGTCGACCTCGTCATGCTCGGCCGGCCGATGCTCGCCAACCCCCATTGGCCCGTCTACGCGGCGATGGTCCTCGGCGAGGCGCGTCCCTACGACATGCTGCCGGTCCAGTTCAGCACGTGGCTCAACAAGTATCAGCGTAGCCGCGTCAACAACGGCTTCGGCCGCGTGGTCGCCGACGCTCCGGGCGATGCGCCGAAAGCTGCCGAGTAACCCTCGATCTCACCCCTGTTCGTCCCACTGCTCTGAGCCGGAGTGCGACTGATGCCTGTCCAACGAACACCGACCGCGGCGCCGAACAACGACGTGCCGCAAGCCCGCCTCGGCTGGATCATGGCCGCCATCCAGACGCTGATCTACGGCAGCTTCGTCGGCACCTTCATCGTCTCGCCCGCCACCATGACGCGGCCGATCGCACCCGGGATGGCCGTGACGGTCGGCACCGTCGGCGGTCTCCTCGCCATCCTGTCCACCATGATCCTGACGGGGCTCTACGTCCTGCTCGCCAACCGTTTCACCGCGCGCTGAGGAGGCAGACACCATGCGAAGGTCCATTCTTGCCGTCTCACTGCTCCTGAGCGCCACCGCCCCGGCGCGCGCGGCCGAAAGCGGCGGCCTCAACACCGCAGCGATCGGAATGTTTGTCGGCATTGTTCTCGTAACGTTGGGAATCACCTACTGGGCGGCGCGGCGCGCCCATTCGGCCGATCAGTTCTATGCCGCGGGCGGTCAGATCTCCGGCTTCCAGAACGGCATCGCCCTGGCCGGCGACATGATCTCGGCCGGCGCGCTCCTCGGGCTTGCCGGTCTGATCTGTTCCTCCGGCTTCGACGGCCTGATCTTCGCCGTCGGCTACGCGACCGGCCTGCCCTTCGTCGTCTTCCTGGTAGCCGAGCGGCTGCGGAAGCTCGGGCGCTACACGGTGGCCGATGTCCTGGCGACGCGCTTGTCGGAGACACCGATCCGCATCTTCACCGCGATCGCGACCCTCATCATCGTGATGTTCTACCTCATCGCCCAGATGGTCGGGGCGGGCCAGTTGATCCGGCTGCTGTTCGGGCTCGATTATCTCTATGCGCAGATCCTCGTGGGCGCGCTGATGATCTGCTACGTGATGTTCGGCGGCATGGTGGCGACGACCTGGGTTCAGATCGTCAAGGCGGCGCTGCTGCTCACGGCTGGCATCGCGATCTCGCTGCTCGTCCTGGCCAAGTTCGGCTTCGACTATAATACCCTCGTCGCCCGGGCCATCGCAGTGCATCCAAGGCACGCTGCGATCATGATGCCGCAAGTCTATTCGGGGAGCGTCTGGCAATCGGTCTCACTCGGCATGACACTGATGCTTGGGGCGGCGGGCCTTCCGCACGTCCTGATGCGCTTCTTCACCGTCCCGGACACCCGTGCGGCCAGGGTATCGGTCTTCTGGGCCGTGATGTGCCAGAGTGGTTTCTTCGCGCTCATCTTCGTGATCGGGTTCGGAGCGCTGGCCATCATCGGCGGAGATCCGGCCTATCTCGACGCCAAGGGCGCTATCCGTGGTGGCGGCAACATGGCCACCGTTCATCTATCCCACGCGCTGGGCGGCGACACGCTCATGGGCCTCGTCTCCGCCGTGGCCTTCGCCACGATCCTGGCGGTGGTCGCGGGGCTGACGCTGACGGGCGCCTCGGCGGTCTCGCACGACCTCTACGCCCGCATCATTGGCCGGGGCCGGGCGACGGAGCGCAGCGAGATCCGGGCCTCGCGGCTCGCCACCGTCGGCCTCGGCATTCTGTCGGTGCTGCTCGGCATCGCCTTTCAGACCCAGAACGTCGCCTACATGATCAGCCTCGCCTATGCGGTGAGCTGTAGCTCGACCCTGCCGCTTCTGATCCTGGCGCTGTACTGGGGCGGGCTGACGACCCGGGGGGCGATCGCCGGCGGCGTGATCGGCCTCGTCGGCGCCGTCGCGCTCACAGTCCTCGGGCCACCGGTCTGGGTGAAGGTGCTCGGTAACGCTGCCCCGATCTTCCCGCTCGATCCCCCGACCATCGTCACGATGCCGCTGGCGTTCCTCACGGCCTTCGTGGTCTCGGTCATGGATAGGAGGCCGGTACCGGCGTCGGCCATATCCCCCGCGGTCTGATACCGATCTTGCACGGCCTTAGCGTTCTCGACTGATGCGAGGCCATGTCGGACGCCCGCGATCTGTAACCAAAGCTGTAATTGGTAAGTGTGCCCTTGAGGGAGCTGGGTACGTCCGCTTCACCGGCGCGACTTTCCCAAAGCGGAACTTCAGTTATCGGCCAGTTCCAGCCCCATCAGTAGGGTTTGTGAATGACTGGGTTGGGTGGATTTCCGCCTGTCCGCTTCTGGACGGCTTAGCGATGAAGTGGACGTTGCCGTCGCGCCCTCTCTCGACCCACTGCGGACCCGCGCTTAGGGCCTGCAAGACACCCTAAGCAGGACTTGCTTGCTCCTCGATGATCGCGCCAGCCCGACAATGGACCGTGATCGGTGCGGTGCTTCGCCGGTCAAACAATGTCCACCCGGGATCGCCATCCAGGGTCGAGAACGACGCAACGTGGAAGCCATCCGAGAGCGAGACCAAGATCTCGGGCAAACGCCCGAACGTCTCTACGTTGACGACGTGCTTGCCGATGAGACTGGCGAGCGTCGGCTCCCAGAATTCCTCATCGCTGCCACTGCCGCACACGATGGTGCACGCGTTCTCGATACGCCAGTCGGCCTCGATCATCAGACCGATCTCACCCGAGGGCGCGCTGGGCCTACCGTCTTTAAGCATACGGGTTGTGGGCGTGAGTGCGCCAAACTCGACGAAGAGGGCCGAGCCGTAGCCTCGCCAAACGTGAGCGACGACCAGCCCTTTCGCTGCTGCTCGGAAGTGCTCGATCCAGTCCATCATGCCGCCGATCATGTCGGAGCTGATGAGGTCTGCAAACCACCCCGAGCCGAGGTGGCCTGATGACCGACGGATGTCTCCTTTCGGGGAGCGCCGACAGCCGTCTGCATGACTGGGTTGGGTCGGTAGCAGGCCGTCCGCTTTTCCGGCGGGTCTGCTCCGAAGCGGCCATTCCGCTTACGGCCAGACCACGTCACGTCGGAGCGCCATCGCGCGCAAGACCGGACGTTCGGCTTGGCGCCCAACCCGGTCATTCAATGAGGCACGAACGCTCCTCTATACCGGACATTCGACATCAAGACCGCGATGCTGGGCCATTCGCAAAAGGAGTGTCAAAGTACCTGCGAGAGGAAGCGGCGCGTCCGCTCATCCTGCGCGGACGCGAAGAACGTCGCGGGCGGGCCGTGCTCGACGATCACGCCGCGATCGGTGAAGTAGATGTGGTCGGCGACGTCGCGGGCGAAGTTCATCTCGTGCGTGACGAGCATGCAGGTCATGCCTTCCTCGGCGAGTTCCCGGATCGTCACCAGCACCTCCTTGACCGTCTCCGGATCCAGGGCTGCGGTGACCTCGTCGAACAGCATCACGTCCGGCCGCATCGCCAGCGAGCGGGCGATGGCGACGCGCTGCTGCTGGCCACCGGAGAGCTCGCCGGGATAGGCCTCCTCCTTGCCGGCCAACCGGACCTTGGCGAGCAGGGCGCGTGCTCGGACCTCGACCTCGTGCCTGTCCTGCCCGAGGACGTGGATGGGGGCCATCATCACGTTCTGCAGCGCGGTCTTGTGCGGGAACAGGTTGTACTGCTGGAACACCATCCCGACCTTGCGGCGCAGCGCCAGCTTGTCGAGACGCGGATTCGTCACCTCGATCCCCTCGACCTGGATCGAGCCCGCGGTGACCGGCACCAGCGCGTTGACGCAGCGGATCAGCGTCGACTTGCCGGAACCTGAGGGTCCGATGATGCAGACCACCTCGCCCTTGCGCACGTCAAAGCTGATCCCCTTCAGGACCTCGAAGGTCCCGAAGGACTTGTGCACGTCGGCGAGGCGGACGATCGGCTGATCGGGCGTCCAGCTCGAGGACGGGGTGCTGACCATGGTCGCGCGCATCCTGCTCAGCGGGTCTCGAAGCGGCGTTCCAGGCCGGCGGTCAGCCGGTCGATCGGGTAGCAGTAGAGGAAGAAGCAGAGCAGGGCGAAGCCGTAGAGCGGGGCGAACAGCTCGGGGCGCCCGCCCTCGGCGGCGTGCACCTGCGCTGTCAGGGTCAGCATCTCGGTAACCCCGACGATCGACGCCTGCACGGTCGCCATCGCGATGAGCGCATAGACGTTCATCCAGGGCGGCAGCATGCGCTTCGTGCATTGCGGCAGGATGATGCGCCATAGCGTCTGCCGCCGGGTGAAGGCCAGGGATTCGGCCGCCTCCCATTGCGTGTTCGGCACCGAGCGCACCGCGCCGCGCACGATCTCGGCGACGTTGGCCATCACCGGCAGGCTGAAGCCGAACGTCGCCTTCAGCCAGTCCGGCAGCGGCACGCGGATCCCGAACACCGTGACCTGGAACGGCACCAGGAACATCACGAAGAACAGCAGCACCAGCCAGGGCACGTTGCGGAACACCTGCGTGGCGGACCACGCGATGCGCGGAAGCACTCGGCCCTCGGCCAGCATCGCCAGCCCGAGCCCGATGCCGGCCACCGTGCCGATCGCCATCGCCATGAGAGAGATCGCGACGTTGAAGGCGAAGCCCGTGAGCAGGAGCGGCGCCCATTTGACGACCACGTCCAGCGGGGACAGGGCGGCGGTCCCGGCCTGCGCCCAAGCCGGCAGGGCGACGACGGCAAGGCCGCAGAGCAGCCAGCCATGGACGGGGCGCAGGCGCGCCGGCGGCGCGTTCTCGGGAATCGCGAACGGCAGCAGGACCGGCAGATCGCCGGGCCAGCCTTCCGAGCGCGGGCCTTTGCGATCCGAAGCGCTCATCGGCCGTATCCGGGGATGCGCAGCGCGCGCTCCCAGCGGTGCATGATCCACACGAGCACCCCGACCAGGACCGCGTAGGTCGCCAGCAGCACGAGCATCATCTCGAGGACGTTCTGCGATTCCGACCAGATCTGCTTGACCGCGTAGAGCGTCTCGGGAACCGCGATCGCGTAGGCGAGTGTCGTGGTCTTCAGGAGGTTGATCAGGTTGTTGTTCAGCGCCGGCAGGCAGACGCGGAGCGCCAGCGGCAGGACGACGTGGCGGTAGGCCTTGAACCGGGTGTAGCCGAGCGCCTCGGCCGCCTCGACGGTGGTCCTGGGCACGGCCTCGATGCCGGAGCGGAAGATCTCGACGTTGAACGCCCCCGCGAACAGGGACAGGGATAGGATCGCCCATTGCACGTTGTCGAGGATCGGCGTGCGCAGGCCGTCGGCCGAGCGCACGTCCGGCAGGAGCGTGCCGAGGCCGAAATAGAAGAAGAAGATCTGCACCAGCGGCGGCGTGTTGCGGAACACGACGACGAAGCCGTTGACCAGCCCCCGCAGGAGGCGCGACGGCCCGCTTTGCAGGAGCGCCCCGACCGCGCCGATCACGAGGCTGATCAGGATCGTGCTGATCCCGAGCAGCAGCGTCATCCGCAGGCCGGCGACGTAGCGGTCCCAGTCATACGGGTCGTAGAAGATCGTGAAATTGAAGCCCGTCGTCTCGTAGAGACGCTGGAACCACGCCTGGACCGCCTCGATCATCGCGGACGGACGTCCCAGCTCGTCGAACGCACGCGCATCAGTTGGTCGCGTTCTTGTACTTCTCGTGCATCGCCTTCGAGTAGGCGGTGGGCTCGATGCCCCACTTCCGCTCGCCGGCGACGACGAAGCCGGTCTTCATCCAGTCCTTGGTTGCGGCCTCGACCATCGTCTGGAGCGTGGTGTTGCCCTGCGCGACCGCCATTATCCACGGCGCGTCGAGGATCCCCTTGAGGGGCAGGGCGTAGCCGGACTTCCAGTCGTCGTCGAGCAGCTTACCCTGGAGCATGCTCTGGTCGTAGACGTAGCCGAGGCAGTTGCCCTGCTTGAGCGCGAAGAGCGGCTTCTCGGAGCCGTCGAAGGCGACGATCTCCGCCCCGTAGGTGCGGGCGACGTCCTTGTTGTACCAAGCCCCCGAGGTCGCGCAGAGCGGCTTGCCCTTCAGCTGGGCCCAGTCGGTGATGCCGGAGGTCTTGGGCAGCAGCACGTTGACGAAATCGGAATAGTATTGCGGGTCGATGGCCTGCACGACCCGGCGGCGCTCCGGCTTGTCCGAGAGCGTGGCGATCAGAAGATCGACCTTGCCCTGCTGGAGGAACTCGATCCGGTTGGCCGAGACCACCGGCACGAGTTCGAGCTTCACGCCCAGGCGCTTGGCGAGGTCGGCGGCGAGATCGGGCTCAAGCCCGATGATCGTACCGCTCGGATCCCGGAACCCGAAGGGCTTGTAGTCGGCCTTCACGCCGACGATCAGCGTCCCGCGCTGCTTGATCGCGTCGACGCCGTCCGCGGCCGACGCTTGGCCGGGCACCGCGAGGGCCGAGGCCACCGCCAGGGCACCGAGGGTCAGGAAGGTGCGGATCGTGTGTCGCATCGGCTCGGTCCTGCGCGGATGATCTGATCTTGGCATGGTTTCTAGCAATCCACGAGCCATCGGCCGGCGGATCAACCGAAGCGTGCGAGCGCGAACGGCGTGAGGTCGGGTCGCCCGGCGCCCCCGGAGAGGTCCGCGGCAACGGCCTCGCCGATGCCCGCCGAATGCTTGAAGCCGTGCCCCGAGCAGGCGGAGACCACGAGGACCCGATCCATCTCGGGATGCCGGTCGATGATGAAGCCGCGATCGGGGGTCACCGTGTAGACGCAGGCGGCGGTTCGCACGACCTCCGGGGTGGTGCCGGCCAGCCGGTTCTCGACCCGCAGCCGGTACATCGCGTCGGATTCCGACGGATCGACGCGGCGCTCGACCGCGTCGGCGGTGGTGACGGTGCTGTACTGCTCGGTGGCGACCTTGATGGAGCGCTCCCCCGCCATGGGCGGGAAGCCGTAGAGGTAGTCCGTGTCCCCCGTCCCGTACATCCAGATGAAGACGGGCGAGCGCGGCCCATAGGCGGCTTCGTCTGCCAGGGCGTACCAGTGCAGGAGCTGGCGCCGAACCGTCAGCAGCCGGTCGAACGGCCGGCCGAGGAGCGGAGCGCTCCAGGCGCCGGCCGCGACCACCGCGCGGTCGGCCAGGATCACGCCGTCGGCCGTCTCGATGCGGACGCCGGCTCCCTCCTGCCGCAGCGCCAGGACCTCGCAGCCGGTCCGGACCTCCGCCCCCAGGGCGGCCGCACGGGTGAGTTGCGCCGCGATGCAGCGCTCCGGGAACACGGTGCCGCCGCCCGGCTCGTAATAGGCCTTCTCGTCGCCGGCGAGATTCAGGAATTGCGGGAAGCGGCGGGCGACCTCGGCCCCGTCGAGCACCTCGTGCGCGATCCCGGCCCCTTGCGCGGCGCTGATCGAGCGGCCGACGAAATCCGGCTTGCCGTGGTGGGACGAGATACCGTGACCGGGGGCCATGACCAGAGCGCCGCAGGCGTTCAGCAGGGTCTCGCCCGTTTCCGCTTCCAAGTCCCGCCAGATCCGATGCGCGGCGGTGACGAAGGGGACGTAGTCGCTCCCCTCGCCGACGGCCTGGCGCGTGATCCGGGTCTCGCCATGGCTCGACCCGAGCGCGTGCGGCGGCGCGAAGCGGTCGAGCCCGATCACTGCGGCACCGCGCTTGGCCAGCTGATAGAGGGTGGCGCTGCCCATGGCCCCGAGGCCCAGGACCGCGACGTCGACCCGCCCCGTCATGGCCGCTCTCCCCGCGCACCGCTCCGGCGACGGGACGCGGTCTTCAGCGGCGACAGGCGCAGGGCGGTGGAACCGGGCATCCGGGGGCGATCTCAAGCGGGACGAGGAAGCGTCCCCAAGAATGACGCGCCCCGGTCGTTGCGCTTGACCGCAGCAGACGGTTTCTTTCACGCATGAGCCAATCTGAAGCCTCGACGCCGGACGAAACCCCTTCCGCACCGGGGGATCGTCCGTACGAGATCGGCTTCATCCTCGTGCCGGGCTTTGCGCTGATGTCGTTCGCGTCGGCCTGCGAGCCGTTCCGGGCAGCCAATTACCTCGCCGGCCGGGCCCTCTACCGGCTGCGCTACTTCGCGGAGACGGAGGGCTCCGTCGCGTCCTCCTCGGGCGCGGAGATTCCCTGCGAGGAATTACCGCGCGAGCGTGGTCACCTGCAGACGGTCTTCATCTGCGCGGGCGGCGAGCCGACCGGCTGGAACAGCCCCGCGATCCACGCAGCTTTGCGGCGCATGGCCCGGTTCGGCGTGCGTATCGGCGGCATCTCGGGCGGCCCCTACCTGATGGCGGCGGCCGGCCTGCTGGCGGATCGTGCTTTCACCGTTCATTGGGAGTACGCGGGCGCCACCGTCGAGGCGTTTCCGGATGTACGCCTCACGAGCGCGCGCTACGTCGCCGATGCCGACCGCCTGACCTGCGGCGGCGGCGTCGCCCCCCTCGACATGGCCTACACGCTGATCGCCGAGCGCATGGGGGCGGCGTTCGCGCGCCGCGTCTCGGACTGGTTCCTCCATACGGCGGTTGGTGCCGCCGATGACCCGCAGCGCGCCTCGACGGCCGAGCGTTACGAGGTCCACCATCCAGCCCTGCTCGCCGTCATCGAGACCATGGAGAAGACGGTCGAGGCGCCGCTCGGCCGCCGCGCCATGGCCCGCCTCGCCTCCGTTAGCGAACGTCACCTCGACCGCCTCTTCCTCGACAAGCGGGGCCTGAGCTTCTCGGCCCAGTACCGAGCGATCCGCCTCGCTCATAGCCGCCGCCTGCTGCGTCAGAGCCCCCTCCGGATCGGGGAGATCGCGACGGCCTGCGGCTTTTCAAGCGCAGCCCATTTTTCACGAATCTACAAGTCTCATTTCGGCTGCAGTCCATCCTCGGAACGTTGAGACGATATAAAACTAGAGAACCGTCAAGCTCGATTTCCGGGGTGATCTGACATGTGGCGCCTTAAGGATTTCGTCAGTTGAGACATGGGTCGAACTGGCCACAAAACGACTCGATCTCTAAGTTGCCGGTTGCCAATCCGTGATGCACGGCAGCGCCACCTCGGCGCAAAAACGCTAAGGTGCAAGCTATTAAATCATGTCTGCTTCGACTGTCCGCTCACCTGAAAGTCGATATTCCGCTTTCGGACAGCCTTGGTCATTCAAAGCCGCTCAGATTGCCAGCATGCGGGCCTTCTGAAGGTCCGAGAAGGGTGCAGGCTGTGTGAAAACGTGCTGATCTGATAGAGTAAATTCCGATCTCGAAGGTCGGGATGAAGCGCTTCATCGCAGGTGAGGACCGTCAGCAGATCACGCTGCTTCCCGATTGCCTGGACGACTATATCACCGGCGACAATCCGGTTCGCCTCGTCGAAGTGTTCGTCGATGAGCTCGATCTGACAACGCTTCCCTTCGCGGGCGCCGTTCCAGAGGCAACGGGCCGTCCCGCCGACCATCCGGCGATCCTGCTCAAGATCTATCTCTACGGCCACCTCAACCGCGTCCCATCGAGCCGGCGCCTCGAACGCGAGAGCCAGCGCAACATTGAGCTGATCTGGCTGACCGGTCGGCTGATGCCCGACTTCAAGACGCTGACCGACTTCCGCAAGGATAACGGTCCGGCAATCCAGGCCGCCTGCGCACAGTTCGTGGTGCTTTGCCGTCGGCTGAACCTGTTCAGCAACGCCGTCGTCGCCATCGACGGCAGCAAGTTCAAGGCGGTCAATAACCGCGACACGAACTTTACCACCGCCAAGGTCGAGGCGCGCCTGGCGCAGGTCGAGGCGAGCATCGGCCGTTATCTTGCGACGCTGGACCGGGCCGACCGCGAGCCGAGCGACATCGCCGAGGCGCGCACGACGCGGCTCAGGCAGAAGATCGCGGGCCTGCGCGAGCTGATGCAGGTTCTCCGGGCACGAAGCCGGCAGGTCGAGGCCGCAGTTGACGGCCAGGTCTCGCTGACCGATCCCGATGCGCGCTCCATGGCGACCCGCGGCAAGGGCACCGGCATGGTCGGCTACAACGTCCAGGTGGCCGTGGATGCCGAGCATCACCTGATCGTGGCACACGACGTGACCAACATCGGGAGCGACCGGGCGCAACTCGCGCCGATGGGGCTTCTGGCGCAGGCGGCGACGGGATGCGACACGCTCACGGTGCTGGCCGACCGGGGCTACCTCAACGGCGAGCAGGTCCTGGCCTGCGAAGGCACAGGCGTGCTGCCCTGCGTGCCAAAGACCCTGACCTCGGGTTATGCCAAGCGTGGCCTCTTCACGGGCCAGGACGTCGTCTACGACGCCGAACAGGATCACTACACCTGTCCGGCCGGCCAGCACCTGACCAAGGGGCCGGCCCGGTCCGATCGCCGGGCCGAGGGCGACGAGATGGACCACTACCGCAACCTGACGGCCTGTCTCGATTGCGCGCTCAAGCCCTGCTGCACGCCGGCGGAGACGCGCCGTGTCAAACGCTGGGTGCATGCGGGCGTCCTCGACGCGATGCAGGCGCGGCTCGACCGGATGCCGGACGCGATGAAGATCCGTCGCCAGACCGTCGAGCACCCATTCGGCACACTGAAGGCCTGGATGGGAGCGACCCACCTCCTGACCCGGATCTCGGCCAAGCTCAGAACAGAGATGAGCCTGCAGGTTCTGGCCTACAACATGAAGCGGATGATCCAGATCTTCGGGGTCGGTTCGCTGATGGCGGCGCTCCGGGCCTGAAGGCCACCCCTTCGCTCTGCGACACTCTCAGGACCTTCGCCCTGAACCTGATGGATCTGTGTTCTCACACGGCCTCGGTCGAGAGCAGGCTCACCGACGATGTCCGCTTCCGTGGATCGCCGCCCTAGAGCAGACTGGCGAAAATCCACCCAACCCAGCTGGAGGCCGACGCCTCTCGTGAGCCCGGAAGCGGACCTTCCCAGGGCACACACAGGGTCGCACACGGCGGCGGACTATCACGGCCCGCCTCGTTCCGAAGCGTATGTTATGCGAATATTGTCTACGGGCTTGATAAATGCGGCTTTCGTCGAAATTGGGTCGGAATCGACGCGTGTGGGCCAGTTTCTTGTGTTAAATTGGAATCGAGGATCTCCACTTTATCTCATCATGTCGCATCGTTTGGGCCCCCTCCCCTCTCCGACCATATCTGACCGTCGCTGCTGATCGTCAGCGGAAGAGACCGCTTATCAAGCTGCTCGATCTCACCTTCGAGTTCTCCATCCCGGCGGCCTCTGCCAAGGACGCTGGGGCCGAGCACATTGGAGCGGTAAGCTCGGCGGGGAGGCCGACGATCCCCGCCGAGCGCAGGACGCCTCAGAACCTGAGGGTGAAGGCGCCCCTTGCGGCGTGGTCCTGGGCGCGGGCGCCGATCTGGCCGGTGTAGGACAGGCCAAGGCTGGCCGCCGGGGTGAGCATCACCGCCAGCCCGGCCTCCGCCACCAGCGCGTCCCGGTCGATCGGCAGGCCGGCGCTCACGAACCGCGCCCCCGTGCCGCGGAACGCCAGAACCGCGTTCGGGACGAGGTTGCCGAAGGTGCGCCGATAGCCGGCGAGCGCGTGCACCGACACCGGCAGCGCCGCCTCCGGATCGAGCTGCGCCTCGGCGCGCACGCCCGCGGTCGCGGTCGGCAGCAGGCTGGCGCGGGCCGACCCCGTCAACGCCGCCGCCCCGCCCTGCTCGGCGAAGCGGTCCCGGCCCAGCGCCACCGCCCCGGCGCCGACGAACGGCTCCAGCACCGAGCCGGCGCCGAGCGCGATCCGGTAGCCGGCCTCGCCGAAGCCCTGGACGCTGCGCCCGCCGGTGCGGGCGGTCGGCGTGTCGGTCAGGCCCGGGAACGCCACCACCCGGCGCAGCCGCGCCGGCTCGTCCGCCGCCAGCGCCCCGAACCGCAGCACCGCCGGACCCGCCTCCAGGCTGCCGTAGACGCCGCCGAAGGTGCTCGCGAGTGTCCCGGTCTGGACCTGGCCGGGGCTGGCGAGCGTGGTCTCGACATGGCCGCCGGCCACGCCCAGCCGCAGGCCGCCGATCCCAAAGGTATCCAGGCGCGCGTCGACGCCCATGACGAAGCCCGCGCTCTGGCGCGACAGGGCGGCGGCGTTGCCGTCGGCGCGGACGTGGCCGAGGCTGCCCAGACCCTGGCCCCACAGGCCGACCACCCGCGGGTCGAACACCCGCGCCGGAACCGCCACCGGCTCCACCGGCTCTCCGGGCCGGTCGGCCGTGTAGGTCGCCGGCAGGCTGCCGTAGTCGCGCAGCTCAGAGGCGCCCCCCCAGCGCAGCCGGTCGAGCACCGCCTCGCGGGTGAGGCCGGCCGTGGCGAAGGCGGTCGAGGCGAGGCTGGCATGGGCGTCGCCCGCCATCCCGGCGAAGGCCGCCCGGGCCTGGCCCGCCGACAGGGTCGCGACCGCGTCGTACAGGACCGAGCCCACCGCCCCGGCCTGCACGGCTGCGGCCGCGGCGCGCTGGTTGCGGGTCCGGGCGACCGCGGCGAAGTCGAGGTCGTTGCGCGCCAGGGTCAGGGTCACGGCCCCGGGCTCGTAGCCGAGGAACGGGGTCAGGAACGCGAAGGTGCTGGTGACGCCGTCGAACCGGCCCCGGATCCCGCCCGCGGCACTCAGGATGGTGTATCGGGTGCGCGGCGCGTAGGTGCCGGCGCCGGCCACCGCCTCGACCCGGGCGCCAGCCACCGTGGCACTGCCGCCGACCGCGACCCGGTCGGCCTGGCCGTCGGCGGTAGCGTCGACCCGATAGACCGAGCCCGGCGCCAGGGTGAGGTTGCCGGCGACGCGGATCAGGCCGAGGGGGCTCGATCCAGCCCCCGGGGCGGCGCCGGGGCTGAGCACGCTGCCGGCGCCGAGGCTGAGGCTGCCGAACCAGCCGTCGCCGGTGAGCCGGCTGCCGCCCCCGAACGTGAGCGCAGCGTTAGGCAGGGCGCCGGTGACCGCGAGGTCGCCGCCCTGGATGGTGATCGGCCCGGAGAACGTGTTGAACCCGGATAGCGTCAGGGTGCCGGCGCCGACCTTGGTCAGGCTGGTCGGCCGGCCGCCGTCGACGATCTGCCCGGCATAGTCGGTCGAGCTGCCGTCGGTGCCGACGGTGATCTGGCCGTTGCCGAGGGTCGCGCCGGCATTGGTGCCGGTGAGCGAGCCCACCGTCAGGGCGGTGCCGCCGAGGTCGAACGCGCCGTCGTTGGTCAACCGGGTTATGCCGGTGGTCGGGCCGGTGAGGGCGATGACGCCACCCGGGGCGTTGCTCACCGACCCGGCGAGCACGCCCGCGGCCTGGACCAGGCCGGTGTTGGACAGGCCGCCGGTGAGCGTGGCTGTGGTGACCAGGGTGCCGGCGTTGGCGAGCGGGGCCGAGACGGTGGTGAAGCTGCCGGTGTTGACCAGCGTGCCGCCCGGGGCGTTGACGCCATCGGCGGTGTAGGACCCGGCATTGACCAGGCGGCCGGTGTTGACCAGGTCGTCGACGACGCTCCCTTGCGCCGCGATGGTGAGCAGGCCGGCATTGGCGACGCTGCCGGCGACGAGGCGGCCGCCATCGACTACTGCGACGGTGCCGGCGTTGGTGAGGCCGCCGGCGAGGTCGTAGCGTCCGGAGACGATCAGGCTGGCTTGGGCGGCGTTGGCGAAGCCAACATCGGAGGACACCGGCCCCGTGACGGCGATCTGCCCGGCGTTGCGGATCGCGCCGTTGAGGGCGCCCCCGGTGGCGGTGAGCGAGCCGGTGTTGGTCACCCCGCCCGCGATAGTGCCGCTGGTGAGCGCGGTGCCGGCATTGCTCAGGCCGCCGGCGAGCGTCCCGGCATTGGTCAGCGTGGTGCCGGCCAGGGTCAGCACTGGAGAGGCCAGGCTGGCGCTGGCGGTGAGGTTGAGGCCGCCGCCGGCGACGGTGGTCAGGCCGGTGAAGCTGTGGGCGGCGGTGAGCGTCAGGGTGCCGGTGCCGAGCTTGGTCAGGTTGCCGGGTCCTGAGATGGTGCCTGCAAAGGTAACTGCGTCGGCGCGGTTGAACGCCAGGGTGCCGGCATCGGCGACGTCGCCGACGAGGCTACCCGTGGTGCCGCCATTGCCGACCTGGAGGGTTCCGACCGCGATGGTGGTGCCGCCGGTATAGGTGTTGGCGCCGGTGAGCGTGAGCGTTCCGGCGCCGCGCTTGGCGAGGGCGCCAGTTCCGGAGACGGCGCCCGCGAAGGTGGTGTCGTCGGCGCGGTTGAATGCCAGTGTGCCGGCATTGGTGATGTCGCCGACGAGGCTGCCCGAGGTGCCGCCGGCGCCGACCTGGAGGGTTCCGGCCGCGATGGTGGTGCCGCCGGTATAGGTGTTGGTGCCAGAGAGCGTCAGGGTACCGGCCCCGGCCTTGGTCAGGCCGCCGGTGCCATCGATCGTCCCAGCGAGGCTGGTGGAGGAGCCGTCGCCACCGGCGGTGAGCCGGGCGGTACCTAGCGCGACGCGGCCCTGGCCGGCGAGGGAGCCAACGGTCTCGCTGTCGGCGAGCGCCAGGGTGGCGCCGGCGCCGACCAGCACGGCGCTGCGGTCGCCGATGGCCTGGCCGCCGATCGCCCGCAGGGTGCCGGCCGCGATGGTGGTCGGGCCGGCATAGGTGTTGGTGCCGGAGAGCGCGAGTGTGCCGACGCCGAGCTTGGCCAGGCCGCCGGATCCGGCGAGCGACTGGCTGAGGGTGAAGGTGTTGGCCGGGTCGGCGATATCGAGTCCGCCGCCGCCATTCGCCCAGGTGATTGGCCGGTCGGTGGCGGTGAAGTTGGTGCCGGTGACCTGAAGGACGCCGCCGTCGAAGCTGAGCGGGGCCGCGGCAGCGCCGAGGCTGGCGTCGCGCGCGACCGAAAGGATGCCGCCGGCGAAGGTGGTGCCGCCGGAATAGGTGTTGGTCCCGGTGAGCGTCAGGGTGCCGGCGCCAAGTTTGATCAGGCTACCGCTGGTCGGGATCGACGCGAACGAGGCGATGCGGTTGGGCTCGACCTGAACCTCGGCCTGCCACTCTGCCGCGATACCGGCAGCGACCTGCGCATACTGGGCACTGTTCGGGTCTGCAAGATATTCTGCCAACCGGTCACCAATAAATGCCCGTTGTTTTGGCGATATTTTATCGAACGGCCAGTAGTACCAGTATCTGCGGCTATCAAGGAACGAGCCAAAAACCCTGATTCCGATAGGGTTCGCATCGTTCGCTTTGACGGAGTCGAGGAAGGCGTCTTGGCGCCCGCTGCGTAACGCCTTGACGACGCTGTCGAGGGTGGCGCGGGTTGTCGGTATGGAGGCCTGTAGAGCCGTGATATTGAGCTGCGGATCCAGGGCCGCCTTGCGGGTCGGCCAAGCGGCGGCTTCTGCGTCGTTCTCCTGCTTGCGTTGGACCAGCGCGTCCTCTGAGATATCGTTGGACCAGGTGTCCATCGTGCCGGCCGGAAGGTTGGCCGCGACGGCCCCGAGGAACTGCCCGGGGCCTTTCATGGCCTTGTTGAGGTCGATCACGCCCCAGCCCCAGATGGCGTTAGGGGCGTTGGGATTGGCGTCCGGAACGCCATCGACCGCGTTGCGGTGATAGGCGGTGGTGAGCAGGACATCGCGGGCCTGCTGGTTGGTCATGTAGGGATAGCGCTGCATGATCACGGCGAGCGCGCCGGTGGCATGCGGCGCGGCCATCGAGGTCCCCATCACCGCCGTGTAGCCGGTCTGGTGCGCAGGATCGATGTTCCAGTGACTCGGCGGCCAGACATCTTTCGAAGTCGAAGGCGGTACGGTGCTGACGATCGCAGTGCCGGGTGCGGCGACATACCAATATTTTGAAACCCCTGCTTTAACGGTATACCAATCCAATGCCACGCTTCCGGGGTCGAAGCGGCCATCATTGCCTTTTCGAACGGCTCCCACCGCAACCCAGTTCCGTTCGAGATCCGGCTGAAAATACGGTATAGCCGCTCGAATGTCTGGATTGGCGGTGTGATTATTTCCGGCAGCAAATACCAATATGGGGTCATATTGCTTGACGACATCTCTCATTGCGTCGAGATGAGTTTTTTTGTCCAAGAAATTTAAATAGGAACTCCTTAGTCCGACGAGAGTGTTATAGTTATCTGACGGTGGTGAATTTCCCCAGGATGTATTGATCGCGCGGGCACCGGCCGCAGCCAGGCTACCGTAAGCATTTTTGAAATATGCGTAATCCGCATTGGCCCCGTACGTCATCTCGTCGGTAGCCTGTGTGTTGGTCACGTAGACATTCGCGTTGAACGCGACACCGTGCATGCCGACCCCGTCGCGGGAAGCCCCGATTGTCCCGGTCACATGTGTCCCATGGGGATCGTTATAGGCAGGATTGTACGTACCAGGAACGTTATAGGGCTGATCACTGGAGAAGCGTGTGGGCCGTGGAGAGCGGTCGATCGGTCTTCCGAACCAGTCCATGAAGTAGAACCCGTCCGCACTGAATGTCCCCGTCAGGGTCAGCGGCTTGACCCGGCCATCGGCGAATTCCGGGTGGGCGCTGTAGACACCTGAATCGACCACCCCGACGGTGACGCCTAGGCCGGTATAGCCCGCCGCGTATGCATCGGCCGCATGCATCGCCTCCAGACCCCAATCCGCCCGGTACTCCGGCGTGCGCCAACTCGCGGGGTCGGTGCTGGCCAAGCTCTGGGCTAGGGCGTGGTGCGAGACCGAGGCTCCCAATGCCGCGAGGCCGAGGGTCGAACGGCGCAGTACGGTCGCGATCATTCGCCGACGATCAGATCCACCACAAGCAGTGCTATCGACATAGGCTTGTCTACGCATCTTCAGCTGCTCGATTTCCCGCAGAAATGAAAACAACGCCGTTGTTCGCCGTGAGAGATCGTTGCTGATCACACCTAACGGCGGCGAACGGTGTGAATTGGCGTAGATTAAATCTCAAAAAATACCCTGATCAAGCAAGATTTTGCAATCTGTAAGTATAATAATAGCCAAAAGTGTTCGTATTTATATGTCAATAACGACCAGAAATGCTTCGAGATGCTTCCGACGATGTCCCGGCTACATTATATAATGGCATGCTTCTTGCTTGCTTCCGCAGAAGTACCATGAGCCGCCGTCGTGGCCGTGCGCGGGGTAGAAGATGTTTCCGTACGCCGTGTGATTTAAATGCCACGACATGGCACTTCGGTTTGCGGTCAGACCAATTGCTCTTGTCCGAACAACACTACGTCTCCCGCCGCTGAACGGCGGCACGGGACCGCTCAGCAGTGAACACGAGGAGGTTCGCAGCGGCAGCGGCGTGGGAGCGGATCCGCACCTGTCGTAAGTGCGAACGGGCCTGGGTCTACGGGCTGCCGCCCTCGGCTGCCGAGCTTGCCACTCCATACCGAAGCGGGTCGCCGATCCTTGCCTTCATCAAGTCCTGTCCCGGCGACGCCCGGAACGGCGTGCGCGTGCATCCGGGCTATCGTGGTAGCGCTCGCATCCCGGAAGGATCTGATCGGTCGTGTCCCCTGGCGTGGTGTCGCTCGCGGAGGGCCACCACGATCACCGGCTTGGGCCGGGACGATCAGGCTGCCAAGGTCGGCAGGCTGACGAGGGGATCATCGCCGATCGGGGCGATGCCTTCCAGGGTGATGTAGCGGGACCGCTGGACGGCCCATTCGTCATTCTGCTCCAGCAGGATCGCGCCGATGAGGCGGGTGATGGCTCCTTCGTTGGGGAAGATGCCGACCACCTCGGTCCGGCGCTTGATCTCGCCGTTCAGGCGCTCCAGCGGGTTCGTGGAGTGGAGCTTGACCCGGTGGGCGGCCGGGAAGCCATGTAGGCCAGCACGTCGGGCTCGGCCGTATCCATCAGGGTCGCGAGCTTGAGGACCTTCGGCCGGAGCTGATCGGCCACCCGCCGCCACTGGAGCCGGGCCGTTTCGGCGTCATCCTGGGCGAACGCCGTGGCGATGAAGGTGGAGACGACACGCCGCCCGCTGCGCCCGGCATGGGCGAGGACGTTGCGCATGAAGTGGACGCGGCAGCGCTGCCAGGTCGCGTTCATGACCTTGGCCACCGACGCCTTGATGCCCTCATGGGCGTCCGAGATCACCAGCTTCACACCGCGCAGGCCCCGGCGGGCAAGCTTGCGGAAAAAGTCCGTCCAGAACGTCTCGGCTTCGGAGGGGCCGACATCCATGCCCAGCACCTCACGACGGCCATCACTGTTCACGCCGACCGCCACGATGACGGCGACCAAGACGATGCGTCCGTCCTGGCGCACCTTCACGTCAGTCGCATCGATCCAGAGATACGGCCACTCACCTTCGATCGGCCGGTCGAGGAACGCGCCCACGCGTTCGTCGATCTCCTGGCAGAGCCGGCTGACCTGGCTCTTCGACACACCCGTGCCGCCCCATGGCTTGGACGAGATCATCGACCGAGCGGGTCGAGATGCCCTGGATGTAGGCCTCCTGGATCACAGCCGTGAGCGCTTTCTCGGCCAAGCGTCGTGGCTCCAAGAAGCTGGGGAAGTACGAGTCCTTGCGCAGCTTGGGGATGCGTAACTCCACCGTGCCGGCGCGCGTCTGCCAATCCCGATCACGGTAGCCGTTGCGCTGGACCAGCCGCTCGGCGCTCTTCTCGCCGTGAGCCGCGCCAGTCAGGCCCCCACCTCCAACTCCATCAGCCGTTCGGCCGCAAAGCCGATCATCTCGCGCAGGAGATCTGTGTCGGCGCTCTTCTCCGTCACGCCGCGACGGCTCATCATCTCGTCGGTCATCGAGGGTCTCTCGGGTTCGGGGTTGGTACTCGCAACCCGACCCTACCCGGCAACCGCCGATGACCACCCCGCGAGAGATCCCGTCTGCTACAGCGCTGTATAGGGCGCGCAGCCGGGCTCTCCTGCTACCGGCGAGCTACACCACCACCCGGGACACGACCGGGATAGGAGCGATGACGCGCTACGATTTTGCCCGGGCGCTTGTTCCGTGTAGGCTAATGAGGGCGCGTGCAAGTCCATCCAGGGACGATGTCATCTCGACTCTGGGCAGACCATCTGCGGTCCAGTATTGTATTTTTACCGTACCCCTGTCACGGATGTGGCGGATCATCATGGGGTCGACCGGCAGGAAGCCGACGCAAAGACTGGCGTCGCAAGACGTGAGACGCAGCACGGTCTCACGGCCTCCGAAATCCAGCGTGACCGTGTGGGCGGGGAAGTCAGTTACCGGTGCGCGCACCAAAAAAACCGGCTCGCCCGACGCGGTGGCAGCGATCGACCAGCTAAACGCAAGACGGCCGTCTGAAGCAGCGATTGATTGCACGATGTTGCAAACCCGACGACCTTTCGCCTCATCACAGATCGATGTCCAGCTCAGGAACCGTTCGAGGACCCGACGAATGCCCGGGCCAACCGGGGCCCCGTCGACGGGCTTCACTTGGTAAGCGGGCTCGGCGACAGAGGCGATCGGCTGATCCTCGGTGAGGCTGCCACGCAGGAACGCTTGCGCCTGAGCCGGCGATAGCAACCCGGCGCCGATCATGAGCGCGATCGCGTAGCCCAGTAGCGATAGCGTCCGCGGCAGCCGCACGTTCGGCATCTCAGTTCAAGGTGAAGCTTGCGCCGGCGCCGATCCCGAAATCGCGGCCCGCCGCGACACCGGTGGCGTTCACCCGCGCTGTCCCGTCCGGCAAAGTGTATCCGACGCCAAAGGACGCGGCAGCCTCGCCGCGCCACGCGCCTCCGCCGGCGGCGACGCTGAGTTTGCCCGGCCGGTCGTCGAAGCGGAGGGCCGCCGCCGCTAGACCGATCGCTGCGCCGCGCCGCGCGTCCGCGCGAGCCTCGCCGACTTGTCGATTGAGATCGACCAGCTGACTGCCGAAGGTGCTCAACTGCTTCTGCAACGGTGCCACGGCGGCATCGGTGTAGGCGGTACTCGCGGCCGAAGCCGTCGCGATGCTTCGGTCGGTATAGGCGTTGGCCTCGGCTCTGGCCTGTGCCACCTGCCCGGTATTGGCGCCATCGGTGGCGAGCACGCCCGCCGCAACGTTACGGATCAACACCGGCTGGTTCGGGTCGCTCCCGGCGAGCGTCATGGTCTGACCGCGGCCGCCGGTGGAGGGATCGACGTCGTATCGGACCCCGAACGTGTCGACGGCGCCGAGGGCGGCGCCGACGCTGGCGTATCTCTGACCGCCGATCATGTAGCTCGGCGCCGTGACACTGCCATCCGCTGCGACGCCGGCCCCGCCACCCAGCGCGCTGGCCAAGTTGGCACCCAGTGTTCGGACTTGGCGCACATTCACCGCGTCGGTGTCCTGGGTTCCGCCGGCCACGTTGGTGATCTGGCGTTCCGCCCCCTCGGCCCCCCCCCAGATCGCGCCCTGTGTCGAGTTCACCGCGACGCCGGAGAAGGCCTCGGCGGCCCCGGCCATACCCGCACGATTGGCCACCGCACCCGCCCCGAGGGCGACGCCCCGGTCTGCGGTCACCGACGCCGCAGGACCGATCGCGACGGAGTCGGCGCCGATGGCCTGTGCCGCAGCGCCGGTGCTCCGAACGGCGACATAGCGGCTGCCGTTGGTGCTGAGATTCGTTACCGCCGCGTCGAGGCCGCCAAGGGCGTTCCCGACGCTGTGGTAGCTCGTGCCCTGGATTACATAGCTGGGGGCGGTCAGCGTCCCATCGCCGGCAACCCCAGCGCCGCCGCCCAGAACCGAGGCCAGGGAGGCGCTGACCGCATAGATCTGGCCGCCGTTGACCGCTTGAACGCTGCCGGCCGCAATCTGGCCCGCCCCGACCCCCGTCAAAGTCCGCGCCGTGCCACTCTGGTTGGCAAGAGACACCCGTGTTCCGTCCGTGGCGCCGCCGATCGAGATGGCGCGCGACGTCGCATCCTGTCGCACGAGACCCGAGGTCCCGTTTTGCAGATCGGAAACGCCGCTACTGACCGCGTAAAGCTGGCCGCCGTTGACGGCCTCGGTCGAGCCTGCCGCAACCAGGCCCGACGCGACGCCACGCAGGGAGACGGCCGTGCTGCCGCCCTTGGCAAGATCAATCACGTTCGTCGGGTTGCCGCTGCCATCCGGTACGTACTGGACGGCAAGAGAGTTGCTCGCCGCGAGAGCCGAACCGACATCGCGGTAGATCTGCCCGCCGACATTGTAGCTCGGCTTCGTGAAGGCCCCCGTCGCCGTGTCGTACGCTGCGCCGCCGCCCAGCGCGTCGCTGCTCGAGCGGAGTTGACCCAGCGTTGCCGCGTCATTGTCGGTCGTCCCGGCGGAGAGGCCGGTGAGCCGACGGGCACCATTGGTCCCGGTGAAATCGACGACGGCGCCATCGGTGCTCTTCCCGACGCTGATGGTACGGGTGGCCTGATCCTGCTGGACGAGTCCGATGCTGCCGTTTTGAAGCGCAGCGACTTTCTGGTTGGTCGTGTAGAGTTGGCCGCCATTGACGGCATCCGTCGAGTTGCTCGAGGTGATATTGCCGGGTCCGACATTGTGAAGCAGCACCGCCTCACCGGTGTTCGAACCGACCAGGGTCACGTCATTCGACGGTACGGCTGGGTTCGCGACGGTCGGGCTTGTGGCGGTCGCATAGCGCAGCGGCAATTGTGAAAGCGCAACGGCACCATTGTCCGTCGTCGCCGGAGCCAGGCCGGTGATCGAAACCGCCGATCCGACCGCACCGCCGCGGGTCAGATCAATGCTGGTCAAGCGCTTGCCGCCGCCATCCGTGTCGTAGCGCAATGCCAAGCTGTCGACTGCCCCCACAAGATCAGGAATCGTGCCGTATTTTTGTGACCCGAACGAATAAGTCGGCGGCGTGTACGTGTTGGATGCAGCGTCGAACGTGCTTCCGAGCGTGGTGCCGAGTGTGTTGCCGAGGCCCCTGAGCTGACGCACGTTGACCGCATCGGTGTCGTTCTGGCCACCCGCAACGTTGGTGATCTGTCGCTCGGTACCGGAGGCGCCGACCGAGAATTCCGTGTTGGCCGAACTCAATGCGTTGCCGCTATACGCCTCCGTGCCGCTAATCGTCCCGCGCAGGGCCATGGCGTTCGCGCCGACTGCAACGGACTGTTTCGACGACGCTTTGGCGCCGCTACCGATTGCCAGTGCCGAACCACCTTGGGCGGACGTGTTGTCACCAATGGCAATGTTGCTCGCCGTCGAATTACCGCCGTTCTCCCCTGCGACGGATAGGCGGCCGATGGCCAGTGCATCCTGGCCGTAGGCACTGGCGATGAAGCCCTGAGCGAACGAGAAGTCACCCACGGCATAGGATTGTCGTCCGAGAGCGATGGCGATATCGCCCGACGCCTGGTTGCTCGTGCCCAGCGACAACGTCGAACGACCATTCGCCGTGTTGCCGTAGCCGATCGCGACCCCGTAGGCGCCGTTGGCGGCGTTGCTGGTTCCAATCGCGGTCGAGTTGTAGTCCGCGTTGCCCGCAGCATTGTTATAGCCAATGGCCACACCGCCGCCGGTGCTGACCGTCGATCGCAATCCGAGCGCGGTACCCGACGGGATCGAGCCGGCATCCGACGTCTCGTTGGGCGGCGTCGTGCTGCCGTTGGAGCCGCCCGCCGGGTTACCGCCCGTCGCGGCACCGCTTATGCCAGTGCCGCTGCTGTCGCGGTAATTGATAATTCCCTGGACTTTCTTCGCCGACTGAGCCTTTGCGCCGGAGCCGATCGCGACAGCGCCGGCTCCGGCCGCCGACGCGTTGAGCCCACCGGCGAACGATCCGGCACCACCGCCGCTCGCGCCTGAGCCGATCGCCGTTGCGTCGGCGCCGCCGCTGTTGGCGTTGTAGCCCCCGGCGAATGAGCGATCACCGCTGGCTGTCGCTCCGGGCCCGATCGCTGTCGCATTATTGCTATCGTTGGGAACGGATCCGCCACCTGCCTGATAGCTTTGAGCGCGGGCTGATCCGGTCAGAAGCAAGCCAAGACCGAGTGCAACGGCGGTCGTATTCAATAAATCTCGGCGGATACACCTGGAAAGCTCTCTATAGGTGTGGCTCATATTCGCTTTGCCGAAACTCAGAGACTTCATTCGATCATTTGGCCGCACCGCATCCCGAGATACGGCCGCCGGCGAACTAATCGCTACTATTTTATACGACCGTCGTATCTAAGTTATATTTGGCAGCTTTCACCGCCGTTATAGATACGTATAGTAGATGAACAAATGGTTATTATAACTAATTCTAACTCTTGATCCTCCAATCGTTAATGCGATAGCATCGCCGGCGATGACGGGAGCAAAGTATGAGGCTTTTATCCGCACCGCCGCCAACACCGGCGCGATTGCCCTCAAGATTTCGTCAGATGAAAATATTCGATGCCGACTGGTGTGCTGATATTATTCGTTAAATATCGGCGCTCTTCAGCGGTGTGCGCATTTCCGGACGTCATAAGCCCGGCTACTCAAAGTTTGCCTGTGCCGATTTGATCCGCGCTCTGTCGAAGGCCGCCCGTCCGCCATATCAATCTGGTCGATCAGCATGGGCTTGGCGAAATAATAGCCTTGCGCGCAACGGATCTGCGTTGCGCCGAGGAGGTAAGCGACCTCCTCGTAAGTCTCGACGCCCTCGGCGACGATCGACATCCCGAGCGCGAGACCCAAGGATTCGATGGCTCTGAGCAAAATCTGACTGCGTGGTCGGTTGTGGATGTCGGTGATGAACGACCGGTCAATCTTGAGCTCATCGGCGGTGATCTCCGCAAGGGCAGCGAGTGACGAGTAGCCCACGCCGAAATCATCGATCGAGACACGCGCCCCGACGGCCCGGATGCAGGGAAGAACCTCGCGCTGGAACAAACCCTTTGTGAAGAAGGCCTCTTCAGTGAGCTCAAGCACGAAGCGGCCGGCCAGGCCGGTTTTGCCAAGGGCCTCGCAAAACTTGGTCATGAACGGAACGTCACAAGCCTGCTTCGCCGCGATGTTAAGACTTATCGTGACGTCGACCCCAAATATCTCATCGATTCGATGGATGCTGCGGATCGTTTCCGATAATATCTGCAGCGTTATCTCGTTGATCAGACCGAGCTCGATAGCGAGGCCAATGAAATCTCCCGGTGCATGAATGATCCCGAGCTCGTCGCGCCACCGTAGGAGTACCTCAACGCCCAGTACCGCGTGCGTGCGCATATCAACTTTGGGTTGGAAGGCGCAACAGAAGCAACGATCGCGAATGGCCAGACGCAACCGCTGCTCGACCGCCATGCGCTCGGTTGCGATGTGGCTCATCGTCTCCTCGAAAAGGCTGACGCCTCCCTTCGCGCAGCCCTTGACTTGGTACATCGCATTATCGGCTTGGCGGCGGAGGATCTCGTACGTCGAGCCGTGGTCCGGGAACAGGCTCAGGCCGATCGACGCCGACGCGAAGATCTCATGGCCGTCGATAAAGCACGGCTGTTTCAGGCGCTCGGAAATCTCCGTGATCTCCGCCAACGTCGTCGCCCGATCCGTGATCGGGTTCAGCAGCAGCACGAACTCGTCGCCGCCAAGGCGTGCCAGCATGTCGCTGGGGCGCAGAGCGCCACGGATACGGTCGGATACCCGGCGCAGCAAGGCATCGCCCGCGGCGTGGCTGTAATAATCGTTGATGTGCTTGAAATTGTCGAGATCGATGAAGGCGAGGGCGAACCGGTCGGTCGGGCCGGCCTGCGCAATGAGATCCTCCACGCTCTGCTCGAACATGGTCCGGTTGGGCAGGCTGGTGAGCGCGTCGATGTAGGCGCGATTGATCAGATCGCGCTGCAAATCGTGGTGATGCGTGACGTCGATCAGGGACGTCAGCGTGTAGGCCTCCTGTTCGACGAGCACGCTTTGCGCCTGAGCCTCGACCATGCGCGCACCGACCTGCTCCACCATGAGCCTGTCGGGATGCAGCAGGGCCCCCCTTGGGAGGTCATGGAGAGCCCGTGGTCCGAGCTCTTGGGCAGCGGCGTTTGCGAGGATACAGCGACCCTGGCCGTTATGGACCACGATCCCGACAGGTAGCGCCTGGATGGCAATTTCCAGCAGGCTCTGCAGATGGGTGACAGATGGCTCGGTCACGATCACCCCTGCTGCCAGAGGGACTTGGCAGTACGCAGGCCAGCTTCGGCCGCGTGTTCGACGCCGTCGAGCGGGCGCCGGAGCAGCCGGCGATGGACTTGGTCGATGGCGCTTCCGTTGCCGCCATCGGCGGCCGGGTCGCGACTCAAGCGCGCCGCGACCGACTGATCGGTATCGACCCCGCTCGCTTTACTCATGGTGGCCCCGCGCCAGCGTTCCACCACCGCGCCGACGAAGCCCGCGGCCGCGATCGCCGCGCCGTTGTCCATGAGCCGCGCGCTCATATCGTTGCGCGGCTGGCGCTCCGGCGGAAGCGGGGTAAACTTGAACCGCGCCGGCATCGGCACGCCTTCGCCGAACGCAATGACCTCACCGGTACCGAGGGACGGAACGAAGGTGAGCAGGTTCACCGCGTCGGACACGGCAGCTGCCAGGAAGGCCTGGTCACGATCATTGGTCATTCGCATAGCGAAGAGCGTGCTGCATTGCGACATGATCGTCGGGTCGAGTTCGGCCGGGCGCTGCGTGACGAGACCGAGGTAAACCCCGTGCTTGCGACCTTCGCGTGCGATGCGCGAAAGCGCGCGGCGCGTCGGCGTAAAACCGATTGACCGGTCGGCGGAGGCATAGCGGTGGGCTTCCTCGCACACGAACAACAACGGGATTGCGCCCTCGCTCCAGATGCCGAACTCGAAGGCGAGGCGGCAGAGCACGCACACGACGGCGTCGACGATCTCCATGGGGAGCCCCCCGAGTTGCATGATCGTCATCGACCGGCCGCCTGCCTCCAACCGGAACAGGTGCGCGAGGATCTCGCCCATCATGTCGCCGCCGACGTTGGCGTTTTCGAACATGAAACCGTAGCGTGGATCGTTGCGAATGGCCTCGATCCGCGTGATGAGCCGATGGTAGTGCATCCGCGTGACGCGGTTTTCCAACCGCCCCATCCGCTCATCGATCAATGCGATCAGATCTTGAAGCACGTACGGAACTGGCGTGTCGACCGTGTAGCCTGCGTTCTTGCCGTTCGAGCGCTTGATGGTCTGTCGCTCGGTCGCCTCTTTGTACTGAGCATATTTGAGCTTCGCGAGCGGAATGACGTCCGCTAAGATTTCGATCTCCTCGTCGACCGGAGGTCGGCCGCCGTAGATCACGTCAGCGATCTCTTCCAGGTTGAAGAACCAGAATGGAAGTTTGAGATTGCGGGGGGTGATCACGTTCGCCTGTTCGCCAAAGCAATTGGCGTACTCGTTGTGTACATCGAGCAGGAAGATGCGAACCGTCCTCTGCGAACGCATGACTTGGTCGAGAATGACCGCGACGCCGCTGGATTTTCCGACGCCTGTTGTCCCTAGGACAGCAAAGTGTTTCGAGAGAAGGTCGTCGATTTTGATGGAGGCCGGAGTATCCGGGTCCTGGACCAATGTGCCGACCGCCGCGACGTTCGACGCGGACACTTCGTATACCACGCGGAGATCGGCCGGTGGGAGCAGAGCGGCCTCGTCGCCGATCGCCGGATAGCAGGCGACGCCGCGGCGGAACCGCTTCGCGCCCATCTCGACGATGAGCTCGCCCAACAGATCCAGGCTGGCATAGGCGCCAGATGGTCCACCGCGATCGCCGCCCGACGACAAGGCGGTAATGACACCGACCAGCATGGCGCCGCCGGCTCGAATCTGAACGAAATTCCCGACCGTCGCGCGAACATTCGGACGCCCTTCCCCGCTCAGCAATCGAAGATGGACCTTCGAACCATCGATCGATGTCACGAGGCCCATCTGAGAAATCGGCGTGTCAGGGCGAATTGTCACGTCGTAGCTCAGCATTTCGCATGTCCTCAAGCGCAAAAGTTGCCCATGCTTTAGAGTCAGCCTGCTTAATTAACGCTCAATAGTAATATACGGCGAGTTCGATGGTTAATTTACTGTTTTGCGCTCGCCTGCCGATTGTTTAATCGGTCGATTTCAAAAAGCAGCTCACGGTCGGCGACGTGGCAGGTTGATATGGGCCTCCCTGGTTGAATAGGCGGACTGTTGAATTAGCTACCATATTCTGGAAATGAAATTTTATAAATGTGATACTTAGAATCAAGATGCGCAATTCATGCCTATCATAGCAATGCTAAGTAATGTAAAACAATGATGGTTTCCCCGTTATCGGTATCGGATGCGCAGCTGAAGTGGCGCTGTTGGTCGTGATGTTGCACCCAGCGCGAAAGCGACAGGCCGACATCGATATCCCGCGGGTAGAAACCGAAAACTTCGACGGCCATGATGGACCGAGTGTTTATTTCGCGATCGATGGCAAAGCATGGTGTGAACATCGACGAGGTCCTCACCAGCCGGAGCAGCGTCATGCAGTCTTCCACGAGCCGGCAGCCGATCGACACGGGCGGCTGGAGCGCGTCTGGCTCGGTCTGAGGCAGCGACGACGTGAGGAACGCGCGGCTGGCCATCTGCTCCTGCGTGGCAATGGGGGCTGAAAGCTTGGAACGGCTGGCCAACTGACGAGCGGCCCGGGAATCAGCGTCCATCCTGGATAGATACGGCGGACCAGGCCGGGCAGCGTGAAATAGCGGGGCAAGTCCAGGTTCAGGTGCTCGAGGACGGTCCGTTCCCGCCCGTTTGAGATCTTATCACCAGGCAACAGCCTGTCCTGCTGACCTCGACGGGATGCAGCCCGGCCTGCCGCTTTTCACAAAAATCCAGATATTTTTACCGGTATCCCGCGTCACGAAACCTACCGAATGGCCGGATATGGCCGTAAGCGGCCTGTCCGCTTAGAAGTAGGCTTGCATCAAAAGCGGACGGGCCCTTACCGACCCAATGTGGTCGACGAAGTCATCGTCCTTCCTGAAAGCGGATCTGAGCGTCCGCCGGCTGGATGACAGGTCGATCTGGCCGCCTCGCATCGAGGGGTGTCGCAGCGCGGGCCTCAGGCGCGACGTCTACGGTCCGCCTGTCGCGCCGGCATCTGGAAAGACACCAGTGCCGCGGCCGGGATCGGCCTCCAGGTCGCGGTCCAATTCTCCAACGTGACCGGATCGGACCGATGGACGAGGTCGAGGAACGCCAAGCCGGCTTCTATCGTCGTACGCTTGACCAAGGGGTTCAGCCGGCCGCCGTTCCAGAGGGAGCGGTCGGTGAAAATGCTGTGCGAACCGCCCTGGAACACGATGAGCGCTTTTTGTGGCGTCGGAATCGCAGCGTAGACGTCAATGCGTTCCTGGACCGGCAAGAAGCGGCCGGGGATGCGGATCGTGTCCTACGTCGTGGTCACGTGGAGGGTGGGAACCTCGACCGACGCTAGAACCGCTGCGAGATCGGTCTCGCCGTAGAAGGGTGGCGCCGAGATGACGATGCTCGCCGTGAAGCGCGTGTCCCGGTATCCGATGGGCTTCCCGTCGCGGATCACCTGGGCGCCGGTGAGGATCAGGGGTGTTCGCCCCGTAGGAGTGGCCGGCCGCGACGATGCGTTTCCGGTCGATGGCGGCATGGAAGGAATTCTCGCGGCTGAGCAGGCGGTCGAGGCCGAAGCTTACGTCCCGCGTCCGCTTGATGGCCTCGCACTCGTCGGCCGCTCCGTCGAGGCGGTCGAGGAGCAGGATCAGATTACCTCCCACAGAGTCTGGTCGCTGCCGACATGCTGGATGTGCAGGCTGGCGGTTCCCCGCGCCGACCATCCCTCGCCAAGGTCGCTGTAGCTCTTCCGCCAGCCGCCGAGCCCATGGGAGAAGACGATCAGCGGGACCGGTCCCTGCCGGTCCGAGGCGGCAGGACAGTAGAGCCTCGCCGGCACCGCGCGGTTACGTGACGGGTCGACCCACTCGAAGTCGATGAGCCGTGCCTCGGCGGACGCCGTCAGCGCCTCTGCCGGCAGGGACGTAAGGCCGCCCTCTGCACCCGCTGCCAGGGCCATAGTGCCGAAGCGCCGGCGGCTGATGCCACGATTGCTTGGAGCTTAGTAGGCGTCCGAGCGTGGCGGGACGTCGGCGATGATGGGCATGAACGTCTCATGATGTTCGACGGCAGGTTGATCGGGCCGGAGCCTTACGGCCTTCGTTGGACGCCTGGAGGGGCAGCGATGGACGTCTAGTCACTATCCGGAGGCGCTTACGGCACGCCCCGTTCAAGACAAGCCATGGGAAGCTGCTACCCCGCGCCTATGATGGGGGCGACGGAGGACCTCGCCGAAGACCGGGGCACATCCGCCGTTCGGCAAGTGCGTGCACGACCATCTCCCCACTGCGCCCCCGGACGACATGCCGCCTCAAGGCCTCCGCCTCGATGCCGTCCGGAAGCACGGGCATCCTGCAGAGGACGGCTTCCGAGACGAGCACGGACCGCTTCGTCTCTCGGCACAAGCCTTCCAGTCGGACGGTCGCGTTCATGACGTCGCCGAAGTAGGCGATCATGTGCCGATCGACCCTTATCTTGGGCGTGACCACACTGCCGCCATGGAGCGCGGCACGGAGTTGCGGGACGAAACCAAACCTCCTGACCCATCGGTCGCGGTCATCGCGGAGCGTTCGTCGGATCACGAAGACGCAGTCGACGCACCTGGCCCGCTCAACGCCGCGCATCAGCGGCCAGGAGATAATCACGTGATCGCCGACGTAGTCGTCGATAGCGGAGACGATGTGCGTCAGTCTCGATGGGGGACGGTGACGACGATTTTTCCGAACTGTTCGTTCGATTCCATGTAGGCGTGCGCTTCGACGATCTCGTCGAGCGTGAAGGTCTTCGCGATGACCGGCTTCAAGCTACCGCCGGCGAACCCATCGCGGATGAATGCCGATGCACGGGCCAGCCGCTCTTTGTCCCGGATGAACTCGAACAAGGTGTAGCCTCGCAGCGTGAGGGCCTTCTGCATGGCGGCAATGACCGGGAACGGCGTGGGCGCGGTGGCGAGCGCGCCGTAGATGAGGATGACGCCGTGGTGGCTCATCGCCTCGGCGAGCTTCTCGACCTGGGGGCCGCCGACCGGGTCGAACACAAGGCGCGCGCCCTGACCGCCCGTCGCGCGGTTGACCTCGACCACGAGATCCTCCTCGGACGTGACGATCACGCGCGCGGCGCCCGCGTCTTCCAACGCCGCCGCCTTGGCGCGCGTCCGGGTCGTCGCGATCGTGATGGCGCCGACGCTGTTGGCAACCTGGATTGCCGCCAGTCCGACGCTGGAGGACGCGGCGGGGATGATGACCGCATCGCCTTGTCGGAGATGAGCGATGTCGATGAGCGCGCCCCACGCCGTGAGGTAGGCCATCCATACCGCCGCGGATTCGAGCGCCGAGAGGCCGTTCGGGCGTCGGACGACACTGTAAGCCGGCACGATGGCCGTCTCGGCGTAGACTCCGTAATCGTTCATGGAAAAGGCCGGGACGACGCTCACGGAATCGCCCGGTGCGAAGCCGTCGACGCCCTCTCCCAGAGCCTCGATGGTCGCGGACGCTTCGTAGCCGAGACGCGCGGGCAAACGCGGAGCCTCGAGGTAGGCGCCCGACCGGAACATCGCTTCGGCGCGATTGAGGCCGATCGCCTCCACGCGTACGCGCATCTCTCCGCGCTGCGGATCGCCGACCGGGAGATCATCGAACTGCAGCACTTCCGGTCCACCGGTCCGATGGAATCGAACCACCCGTGTCATGGCGATGTGTCCTTCCCCGGTTGCGCTGCGGGCGCGAACGGACCCGGCAGCGGGCGCGCGGCGCCCGCTGTCGAGCGGATGGAAGCGCCTGGAGGAGGCGCCTCGTTATCCGCCGGCAACTCAGGCCGACAGTTTCGTCGTGTTGTGCGGATCGATGACGAACTTCTTGGGCGAGCCCTGGTCGAACATCCGGTACGCTTCGGGCGCCCGTTCGAGCGGGATGACCTCGACGTTCACGACCTTTCCGAGATACGGCATGCGATCCCAGAGGATCGCCATCATCAGATCGCGGTTGTAGTGCATGATCGGCGCCTGACCCGCCGAGATGTGGGGCGACTTGATCCAGGCCTTGCCGAAATCGATACGATACGTCCCGGCTTTGGCCTCCGCGTCGACGGCCTCGGGATCGCCCGCCGTGTAGATACCGGGCGCGCCGACGGCGCCGTTGGCCCGAACGACCGTGATCATCGCGTTGAGGACGGCGGCCGGATCCTCTCCGGCGCCCGGTCCGTTCCCGTGCGCCTCGAAGCCGACGGCATCGACGCCGCAATCCACCTCCCGTTCGCCGAGGATCGCCTCGATCTGGTCGGCGAGCGGTGTCTCGGAGGACAGATCCACGGTCTCGTACCCGGCGTTCTTTACCAGCGCGAGGCGCTTGCTGTTGGTATCGCCCACGATGATGCAGGAGGCGCCGAGGAGATGGGCGGAGGCGGCGGCGCACCGGCCGACGGGGCCTGCGCCCGCGATATAGACCGTCGAACCGTATTTGACGCCGGCCTGGATGCAGCCGTGAAAGCCGGTCGGCAGAATATCCGAGAGCAGGGTCAGGTCCTTGATCTTGGACAGCGCCTGATCCTTGTCGGGAAAGCGAAGCAGGTTCCAGTCGGCGTACGGCACCATGAGATAGTCCGACTGTCCGCCCTGCCAGCCGCCGAGATTGAAGCCGTAGGCGCCGCAATCGACCGCATCGTTGACGTTCATGCAGGTGTCGGTGTGGCGCTCCTTGCAATTGCGGCACCGCCCGCACGAAACGTTGAACGGGACCGAGCAGAGGTCGCCTTTCTTGATGAAATGCACGTCGGGCCCGGTCTCGATCACTTCGCCCGTCATCTCGTGGCCGAGCACCATGCCCGCGGGAGCGGGGAACCGGCCGCGGTAGATATGTTGGTCGCTGCCGCAGATGTTGGTGGTGACAATCTTGAGGATCGCCCCGTGCGGCGTCTTGTTGCCCTTGGGATCGACGAGCTTCGGATAGTCGAAGTTCTGAATCTCGACTTTTCTCGGGCCCATGTAGGTAATGACGCGATTGCCTGAGGCCATGACGGTCTTCCTTCCTTCTGGTCTGGATAGAACCGGTTGGATCCGGTGATCCCCTTGGCGCGGTGTCTCAGAGCAGCTTCGTCGCAAGTACGTCGAGCATTTCGATCCGGGGTGGCGCGGCGAAGAGCTCGGGTGTTCGCTCTCTCAAGGCCGCCGCCAGCAGGCCGGAGAGGTGCGCTTGCCGTCCCGCTTCATCGGGAAACGCGTCGAAGATTCCGAACGTCGAGGGGCCGAAGCGGACGCCGAACCACGCGATGGTTCCCGGTTCGTTTTGAACGATGGGCTGGCCGTTTCGCAGAAACGCCTCGACCTCCGCTTCCTTCCCGGGCTTGGCGTCGAGGATGACGAACAGTGCAAACTTGACCATGTGCGTATTCCTTCCGGGTGGGCCGGGGGGAAGCAGGCGTGAACGCCGTTCTCGGACCACGTTGGAACTGATCCCGGGGCCGCCAGAATGCCGAATATGATTACTATGGCGCCATGGATGAAGATCGAAAACCGGATCTAATCTGGCGAATGCTTCAAGATTGCTGCATCGGACGATGGGTGCGGGTCCAATGCCTCCGCCAGTCTTGCAGAATTCGTCCCAGCGCGTACCCTCGGTCGGAGCGGCGGAAGAGCGTTAGATTAGGGGGGCACGCACATTGCAGCCCTGACGCCGGTCAGTTTGACGTCACGTTCGACCATCCGCCGCGCATTCATCGGCAATCTGCCGGCGGATGGCGTCGGGCTGTGCCCGCAGGGCTCGCAGAACCGCCTGCAGCACGTGCCGCAAGCCGCTGACCTGATCGACGAGATCGAGCACGACCGCGATACCCTCGTCGTTGATCCCAAGATCATGCTGCAGATCTCGGATCAGTTGGGCCCTGGCTAAATCGATCTCGCAGTAATGCCCGACGCCCTCGCGGAACGACGGGACGAGCGAGCCGGTCTGGAGCCAGATCTGAAGTCGATCGGGGCGAAGATCCGCCCGGGCTAGAAATTCGCGCTCGTCCATACCATCCCCCTCTTCACAAACCCCGAGGCCACTCGGCGACCAGTCGTTCGAGCTCGGGATCGGGCCTGTCCGGCAGCTTGATCAGCAGCTTGACGTAGGCGTCGCCGGCTGTGCCGTCCGTCCGCGGAACGCCCTTGCCCTTGAGGCGCAGCACTTTTCCGGAATCGCTCCACTTCGGAACCGTCACAGTCACCGGCCCCGCAGGGGCCGACACCTCGATCCGGCCACCGAGCACCGCCTCGCGCAGCGGAACGCCCTGTTCGAAATGGATGTCGTCGCCCTCGCGTCGGAAGACCGGGTGCGGAAGGACGCCGATCTCGATCAAAGCATCGCCAGGCGGCGCGCCACCCTGACCCGGTTCCCCCTTGCCGCGCAGGCGGAGCGTCTGTCCATCACGTATGCCCGGCGGGATGCGGACGTCGAGCGTCGAGCCGTCCGGCAGGGTCACCAGGCGGGTGGCGCCGTTGACCGCATCGAGAAAATCGAGGCTCAGCTGATAGCGCACATCGGCGCCACGACGCTTGAGCGTCGACCGACCCCGGCGTCCGAAGATCTCGGAGAGGATGTCGTCGGCATCGAAATCCGCAAAGCCCGCATCGCTCGTATAGGCTTGGTCGGCCGATGCCTCGGCAAAGTCGCGATAGTAGCGCTGTCGGGGCCGCTCGACGCCCGAGATGTCGATCTCGCCGCGATCGAAGCGCGCGCGCTTATCCGGATCGTTCAGCAGATCGTAGGCGCGCGACACGTTCTTGAACTGCTCTTCCGCCTCCGTATTGCCGGGGTTCAGGTCGGGATGGAGCTTGCGCGCGAGCTTGCGGTAGGTTTTCCGGATCGCCTCCGGAGAGGCATCGGTCTTCACGCCGAGAATCGCATAGGGATCGTCGCTCAAGGCTTCCTCCCTGCGCCGTCTTGCGGCGAAGCGCGCAACCCGTTGGGGAAGGCGCCTAATTAATGCTGCTTCGACGTCGCGTTCTCACGGTGATCGCCCCAGGACGCTCCGCGGCGGGTCACGATCACGCGGGCCGGTCGCAGCAGCCGGTCGTGAAGGACGTAGCCCTCCTCCATGACGTCAGCGACGGCCCCAGGCGCAATCGATGGGTCGTCGACCTCCATCATGGCCTCATGCCGCGATGGGTCGAACGGGGCGCCAAGGGCATCGACCCGCTGTACGCCGACGCGCTGCAGGACTCCCATGAGCAGCCGCTCCGTGGCCCGCACCCCATCGATGAGCGACGCGCCCTGGGACGAGGGCTGCTCCGATGCGACGATGGCCCGGCGCAGATTGTCCAGAACCGGCAGAAGCTCGCGGGCGAGGCTGGTCACCGCGAATTGCCGCTCGTCCTCCAGATCGCGCTTGGCTCGACGCCGCGTATTCTCGGCTTCAGCCAAGGCCCGCAATGCGCGGTCCTGAAGCGCGGCGTTCTCGGCCTGCAGCGCTGCGGTCTCGCCCGCGCCCGACTCGGGTGCCGCGCTCGCCACGGGGGCATCCGGGGGTGAGGGCTGCTTGGCGGATGCGGTCGGAGAATCCGCGTGATCCAACGGTTGCTCGGCCATCCCATGCCTCCTTCCAATGTGGATGATGTCAGGCTGCTTGAGCCAAGGTCGAGCCGTTGACGGTGATCTGTCCGTTCAAGACTAGAACCGGGACCGTACTACCGTCCTTGATCACACCCGTGAGCAGCATCTTGGCCAGCGGGTTCTGCAGATGGCGCTGGATCACGCGCTTGAGGGGACGTGCGCCGTAGACCGGATCGTAACCGGCATTGGCGAGCCAGTCCTTGGCCGGGTCCTCGATGTGCAAGGCGATCTTCCGCTCGGCCAACCGTCCTTCGAGGCCTTCGAGCTGGATGTCGACGATCCGGCGCATGTCGCTGCGGCCCAATCGGTTGAACAGGATGATCTCGTCGAGCCGGTTGAGAAATTCCGGCCGGAATGCTCTGCGCACGACCTCCATGACCTGCTCGCGGGCCGCCTCGGCCGGCTGGCCCTCCATCAGGGCGGCCAGGAACTCGGCGCCGAGGTTCGACGTCAAGACGATGATCGTATTGCGGAAATCGACCGTGTTGCCCTGCCCGTCCGTCAGCCGCCCGTCGTCGAGCACCTGCAGCAGGATATTGAAGACATCCGGGTGGGCCTTCTCGACCTCGTCGAAGAGGATCACCTGATAGGGTCGCCGCCGGACCGCCTCCGTCAGAACGCCGCCCTCCTCATAACCGACATAGCCAGGCGGTGCGCCGACGAGCCGCGAGACCGCGTGCTTCTCCATGAATTCGGATATGTCGATGCGCAGCATCGCCCGCTCGTCGTCGAACAGGAATTCAGCCAGTGCCTTGCACAATTCGGTCTTGCCGACCCCGGTCGGCCCGAGAAACAGGAAGGATCCGATAGGCCGGCCCGGGTCCTGCAAGCCCGCGCGGGCCCGCCGAACCGCGTCGGACACGGCGACGACCGCCGGTTCCTGGCCCACGACACGCTGCGTGAGCTTGCTCTCCATCGCGATCAGTTTGTCGCGCTCGCCCTCGAGCATCCGCGTGACGGGAATGCCCGTCCAGCGCGAGACGACGGCGGCGATATCGTCGGCCGTGACCTCCTGCTTGATCAGCCGGCCCTGGCCCGCCTGCATGGCCTCCGCGAGGCGCTGCTCCAATTGCGGGATCACGGCGTAGAGGAGTTCGCCTGCGCGGGTCAGGTCGCCGCGGCGTTCCACCTGCTCGAGCTCGATCCTGGCCTGCTCGGCGCGCTCCTTCAGCTGCTTCATCTCGCCGAGCTTCGCCTTCTCGGCCTGCCATTGAGCGGTCAGCTCGGCCTGCTTCTTCTCCAGCGTGCCGAGCTCGTCCTCGACCTTGGTCAGGCGCTCCCGAGCGCCCGGATCCGTCTCCTTCTTCAGAGCTTCCCGCTCGATCTTCAACTGAATCACCCGGCGGTCGATCTCGTCGAGCTCCCGGGGCTTGGATTCCGCTGCGATCCGGAGCCGGCTCGCGGCTTCGTCGACCAAGTCGATCGCCTTGTCGGGGAGGAACCGGTCCGCGATGTAGCGGTGGGACAGCGTGCTGGCGGCGACGATCGCGTTGTCGGTGATCCGCACGCCGTGATGGAGCTCGTACTTCTCCTTCAGGCCGCGCAGGATGGAGATCGTCTCCGCGACCGAGGGTTCGCCGACGAAAACCGGCTGAAAGCGGCGGGCGAGCGCGGCGTCCTTCTCGATATTCTTGCGATACTCATCCAGGGTGGTCGCCCCGATGCAGTGCAACTCGCCGCGGGCCAACGCGGGCTTGAGCATGTTGGAGGCGTCCATCGCCCCCTCGGCCTTTCCGGCGCCGACGAGGGTGTGCAGCTCATCGATGAAGAGGATTACGTCCGCCGAAGCCGTGACCTCCTGAAGGACAGCCTTCAACCGCTCCTCGAACTCGCCCCGGTACTTCGCGCCGGCCAGGAGAGCCCCGAGATCGAGGGACAGGAGACGCCGATCCTTCAAAGTGTCGGGGACGTCGCCGTTGACCATGCGCTGGGCAAGCCCCTCGACGATCGCGGTCTTGCCGACGCCCGGCTCGCCGATCAGCACGGGATTGTTCTTGGTCCGGCGTGAGAGAACCTCGATGGTTCGCCGGATCTCCTCGTCGCGTCCGATGACCGGATCGAGCTTGCCCTGGCGGGCATCCTCCGTGAAATCGCGTGTGTACTTCCTGAGCGCATCGTAGCCGTCCTCGGCCGACGCGCTGTCGGCTTTACGCCCTTTGCGGAGCTCGGCGATCGCGCCGTCGAGTGCCGTCGGCGTCACGCCCGCCTCGCGGAGGAGCTCGCCTGGCCTGTCCGGAGCCTCGGCCAAGGCGAGCAACAGGTATTCGACCGTGACGAAGCTGTCCCCGGCCCCGCGCGCGCGCTCCTCGGCCCGGTCGAACAAGCGCGCGGTTTCGGGCGCCAAGAAGATCTGACCGGCCCCCCCGCCCTCGACGCTCGGAAGCTTTGCCAGGTCGCGGTCCAGCGCCGTCGCGAGCGCATCCGGGCGGCCGCCCGCGGCCTGGACCAACTGCTTGGCCAAGCCGTCTTCGTCATTGAGCAGCGCCTTCAGGAGGTGCAGCGGCGTAAGTCGCTGGTGGCCGTTGCGCTGAGCCAAGCTCTGCGCAGCCTGGATCGAGCCCTTGAGGTGATCGGTGTAGGTGTCGATCTGCATTGCTGACCCCCGATGATTGACGCTCGCGGCGCGGCAAGGCCTCCCATCCGGCTCGGGCGCACGGAACTGGCGCGTCCGAGCCGGCATCCATGTCGGTCGAAAGCGCTTTAATGGGCGCCCTGGTCCCGGCGACCGTGCTCCTCGAATTCCGCGTCGACCACCTCAGACTGCGCGCCGTTTCCACCGTCACGTGCGCCGGCTCCTTCGGGCGGAGCGCTCACGATCTGCGCCAGCTGCTGAGCCAGCTGCGACAAGCGCTCGGTCGCCTGCTTGATGCGGTCGACGACCTCGCTGCCGATCGCCTCACGCAGAGCCGCAATCGCCTCCTGCAGCTCCGTCTTCAGACTGCTTGGTACGCGCTCGCCGGCCTCGTCTCGGCTGCGCTCGGCGGTATAGATCGCCGCGTCGGCTTGGTTGCTCGCATCGGCCAATTCTCGGCGCCGCTTGTCTTCCTCGGCGTGGGCCTCGGCTTCCCGCACCATGCGCTGGATCTCGCTCTGTTCCAGCCCGCCCGAAGCCTGGATCCGGATCTGCTGTTCCTTGCCGCTGGCTTTGTCCTTGGCCGCCACGTTGACGATGCCGTTGGCGTCGATGTCGAAGGTCACCTCGATCTGCGGCGTGCCACGGGGCGCCCGCGGGATGCCGACGAGGTCGAACTGGCCGAGCATCTTGTTGTCGGCCGCCATCTCGCGCTCGCCCTGGAAGACCCGGATCGTGACGGCGTTCTGGTTGTCCTCGGCCGTCGAGAAAGTCTGGCTGCGCTTCGTCGGAATGGTTGTGTTGCGCTCGATCAGCTTGGTCATCACACCGCCGAGCGTCTCGAGGCCGAGCGACAGCGGGGTCACGTCGAGCAGCAGCACATCCTTGACGTCACCCTGGAGCACGCCGGCCTGGATCGCGGCACCGATGGCGACGACCTCATCCGGATTGACGCCCCGATGGGGTTCGCGCCCGAAGAGGTTCTGGACCGTCTCTTGGACCTTCGGCATCCGGGTCTGGCCACCGACGAGGACGACCTCCGCAATGTCGGACGGCAGCACGCCAGCGTCTTTGAGTGCCGCCTGGCACGGCCCGATCGTGCGCTTGATCAGGTCGTCGACGAGAGCTTCGAGCTTGGCGCGCGAGAGCTTGACGGTGAGGTGTTTCGGACCCGCCTGATCGGCCGTGATGAAAGGCAGGTTGACCTCGGTCTGGGTCGCCGAGGACAGCTCGATCTTGGCTTTCTCGGCGGCATCCTTGAGACGCTGCAGCGCGAGCTTATCCTTCGTCAGGTCGATGCCCTGCTCGTGCTTGAACTCGGCCGCAAGGTATTCGACCACGCGGTTGTCGAAGTCCTCGCCGCCCAGGAAGGTGTCGCCGTTCGTGGACTTCACCTCGAACACGCCCTCGCCGATCTCCAAGATCGAGACATCGAAGGTGCCGCCACCCAGGTCGTAGACAGCGACTCGGCCGCTGCCCTTCTTGTCGAGGCCGTAGGCGAGCGCTGCGGCCGTCGGCTCGTTGATGATGCGCATCACTTCGAGGCCGGCGATCCTACCCGCATCCTTGGTGGCTTGGCGCTGCGCGTCGTTGAAGTAGGCCGGGACCGTAATGACGGCCTGCGTGACGGGTTGCCCGAGCTTCAACTCTGCGGTCTCACGCATGCGTTGCAGGACATACGCGGAGATCTGGCTGGGGCTGTAGGCTTTGCCCTTGATCTCGACCCAGGCGTCGCCATTCGGTCCGGGTACGATCTTGTAGGGCACCATCGCCATATCTTTTTCGGTAATCGGATCGTCGTAACGCCGCCCGATGAGCCGCTTGATGGCGAAAACGGTGTTTCCCGGATTGGTGATCATCTGCCGCTTGGCCGGTTGCCCAACCAAAACTTCCCCGGACTCCGTGAAGGCCACCACCGACGGAGTCGTGCGCCCGCCCTCGGCATTTTCAATGACATTGGCTTTGCTGCCATCCATCCAAGCGACACAGGAGTTGGTCGTGCCGAGATCGATGCCGATCGCTTTTGCCATGGGGGATACTCCTTCGTGCCTGCGCGTTGCAGACCGATCGAAACCGAGTCGGTTTCTACTGCCGAGGGCTGCGTGCGGCGGTGAGCGGATGCTAGATCCTGCTTGGCTCGATGATCTGATGCCGATCAGTTTTTCTGAGATATATTGAATTTTGCGAGAGATAATATTTGTAGGGCTCGGCGTATGACCGGTCGTGGCGCCGGCCGGCACCGGCGTCGGGGGCTTATGTTGACAGGACAGCGCACAGGTCTCGCGCTGATCAGCAGTGTGAGGGAGCGACGATCGCGTTGAGCCTATCACCCGGGGGAAGGTGTTTGGGCGGGATCTTCTATCTCCGAGAGCGCGAGCTAATGCCTGAAACGCACAGACTGAATGGCATCCGCCAGATGCTGATAGTCGAACGGCCCATCATGCCGATGGCCGTTGATGAAGAATGTCGGAGTTCCGTTGACGCCGCTTCGAATGCCGCCCTGAAAATCCTGCGCCACCTTCGGTGCATAGGTGTTCATGGCAAGGGCCGCCTCAAGACTGCGCTCCGACAGGCCGAGCGCCCGGGCCGCGTCCATGAGGAACAGCAGGCTCAACTGATCCTGATGCGCGTAGATCGCGTCGTGCATGGCCCAGAACTGGCCGTGCGCCCCCGCGAACTCGGCGGCTTCCGCAGCCGGCCCCGCTTGAGGATGGATCTCGGTCAACGGGAAATGGCGGAAGACGTAAGTGAGGTCGTCGCCGAAATGCTTGCCGAGCCGCAGGACCTGAACATGCGCGAGGCGGCAGTATGGACATTCGTAGTCGCCGTATTCGACGAGCACGACCCGCCCGTCGGCACCACCCCGGATGTGGTCAGCTGCCGAAACCGGCACTCTAAGTTCGGCCATGGCTTGTCTCCTGGTTCTCGAGCCGATCCAGCGCATCGAGAATGCCGTCCGCGCCGGGGTTGACGGCGATCGGGGAGCGGTAGCTCCAGAAGATGATCCCGTCCCGATCCAGGACGAAGAGCGCCCGCTCGCAGACACCTTCGCCATTGCGGTAGGCGCCGTATTGCGAAGCGACGGCGCCCTTCGGCTCGAAGTCCGCGAGCAGCGGAAAATGAAGGTGGCGTGTCTCGGCGAAGGCCTGATGGCACCAGGCACTATCGACGGAAATTCCGACGACTGCGGCGTCGTACTTCCTGAATTCCGGCAGCACCTGATTGTAGAGCGCCATCTGATCTCCGCAAACGGGGCTCCAATCCGCAGGATAGAATGCCAGAACAATAGACCGTCCGCGCAGGTCGTCGAGCGACAACGTCTGGTCGGGTGTGACGTGCAGCGTGAAATCGGGCGCCGAAACCCCGGGCGCCAAGAGCTGTCCCATCAAGAGCTGTCCCATCCGGAATCTCCTCGAAAGCCTGCAGAGCGGCCAGTCCGCACCTGACCTCCGCGTGTTGATCGCTGGCGTTACCAGGACGGGCGAAGACGAAGGGGGATCTTGCTTCAGGTGGGCCGCGTCGCCCTGACGGGCGTCAGTCCCTTGCGGTTTCGTGTGCCTGCGCCCGGAAACGGGTCCCAGGCCGCACAGGGCGGCACTCATCGGTGCCCGGACGGGTCCGGGATAGTCCCTAGGAGCCCTCCGCATTGTGCGAAATGCGACAATGCCCGATCTACGAGGCTCACGAGGGGGGAGCATCATGCTGCAGTATGGTCACGGCGTGCCCGCTCCCGTCCCGCACGAGACCTGGGCACCCGCCTTGGACCGGGCCGCCGGCGACCTCACGCTCGCGCACATCACCCCGCTGGGGCGGGTCGATCATCACGCTCCGGGCGCGACCCTATACGCCGAAGGCGATAGCGGAGATTTCGTCTATGGCGTGATTGCTGGGATGGTCCGCACGATCAACGTCAGCCGCGACGGCCATCGCGTCGTGCGCGGGTTCCATCTCTCCGGGGAGTTCTTCGGGATGGAGCGCGCTCACCTGCATGCTTCGTCTGCCGAGGCGGTCAGCGACACGTGGGCCGTACGCTGTTCCCGCTCCCGGTTGGACGCGCTCGCGGCGTCGGACTCGCAGATCGCGAATGCGCTCTGGTCGTGGCTGCTTCGGATGGCGGCGCGCGCCGAGGATCTCTCCGTGCTCGGTCGCGCCAGCGCCGCTGAGAAGCTCGCGTATTTTCTCATCGACTTCATGGGCAGGGTTTCGGCTGCTCGATCGATCGAGCTGCCGATGTCGCGGACCGACATCGGGGATTACCTCGGCCTCTCGAGCGAGACCGTGAGCCGGACATTCACCACGCTGCGCCGCGACGGGCTGATCACCACGCACGGGCGCTACGTGATCCTCCTCAATCCGGGCGCCCTCCAGCGCATGAGCAGCGGGCTGATGCGCCGGCCGAGCTAGCGCGCTCGCCGCCGAACCGGCATCCGCTTCGGCGGCGAGCGCTTAGAAACAAGGACGTAGAGCCGTTCCTGATTGCAGCGCGGTCGGGAACGGCTCTAGAGGCTGTTATGGACCTGGGTCGGGCTGATGCTCAGATGAGCGGGGATGAGCGCGACCCGCAAGCTGTATCCGTCCGATGTTTCCGATGAGGAGTGGGCGCTGGTTGCGCCCTACCTGACGCTGC
>NZ_LKKO01000020.1 GCF_001455965.1 Methylobacterium sp. GXS13 | reverse complement strand
GCCGCGTGTCTATCAAAACGCACGGCGACCGGGATGTCTCCTGCCGCCCGCGAGGGTGCGGCGCGGCTCCCGCGAGGGATGCTCAAGCCCAGCGCCAGCCGGTCGGCTCCAGGACCAGCCCCTCGCCCTGGCGGATGCCGAGGCGGGGCGCGGCGTAGACGTCGAGGAGGCCCAGGGCGACCAGGGCCGCGCGTGCCACACCACCATGGGCGACCACCACGGCATCCCCCTGCAGATCGGCCAGGACCGGGCCGACCCGCTCGACCAAGGTGGCGTAGCTCTCCCCGCCGAGCCCGGGCGGACGGTGGTTCCAGCGTTCGCGGTCGCGCGCCGAGGCGCGCCCGGGATCGCGGCGCCGGATCTCGGCCCAGGTCGAGCCCTCCCAGGTTCCGAAACCGATCTCCCGCAGCCGCGGATCTGTGCGGTATTCCCCCGGCGGCAGCCCCAAGCTGGTCCGCAGGATCTCCATGGTCCGCCGCGTACGCTTGAGCGGGCTCGCGAGGAACTCCGCCTGCGCCAGGCGCGGACCCGCCACGGCGGCCAGGCGCTCGGCCACAGCGACGGCCTGCGCCTCCCCCTGCGGGTTGAGGTCGATGTCGCGACTGCCCTGCAGGCGGCCCTCGGCATTCCAGGCGGTCTGGCCGTGGCGGATGAAATAGATCGTGGCCAACCGTGTCAAAGTCCTGTCGCTGCGCAGGTGCCCGGAACGGCCGGGCTCGCCAACCGTTCTGGGCGTTCGTCGGCAATGCCCCGGAACAGGTCCTGCCCATGTCCAAGAAGCACGGCAAGCATCTTCCCGGCCAGTCGCATGAGGACGCCGTGACAGACGGCCCCGATCGGCACCAATCTGCCCGGGCTCGAGCGCCCTCCACCGCCCTCTGGGCCGGAGCGGCCGATGCGATCGCCGGGACGGTCCCGGCGGCTCTGGGGGGCCACAGCGGGGTGAAGATCTTGGCAGCCCCGGGCATCGTGACCGTCGAGCCCGGGACGCGCGTCGATCTCGCAGCGATCGATGCCGACGCCGATGGCGGCCTCGATAAGGCCTGGGCGAAGGAGGCTCTTGCAGGGGAACGCGACCGCATCAGCGCGTTGCAGGAGCGGCTCTATGCCGAGCGCGCGCGCAGCCTGCTGCTGGTTTTCCAGGCGATCGACACCGGCGGCAAGGACGGGACGATTCGTGCGGTGCTCAAGGGGGTGAACCCGCAGGGCTGCACGGTGACCTCGTTCAAGGTGCCGTCGAGCGACGAGCTCGATCACGACTTCCTGTGGCGCTACCACGCCAAGACGCCGGGGCGCGGCATGATCGGGGTGTTCAACCGCAGCCATTACGAAGACGTCCTCGTGGTGCGGGTGAAGAATCTCGTGCCGGACGCCGTCTGGCAGGGCCGCTACCGGCTCATCAACGATTTCGAGCGGTTGCTCGCCGATTCCGGCACGGTGGTGATCAAGTTCTTCCTGCACATTTCCAAGGGCGAGCAGAAGAAGCGGCTTGAGGCCCGGATCGCCGACCCGGAGAAGCATTGGAAGTTCGACCCGGCCGACCTCGTCGAGAGGAAATCCTGGGATGCCTATCAGCAGGCCTTCGCGGACGCGCTCTCCCGATGCGCGACGCCGCACGCCCCGTGGCTGGTGGTGCCGGCCAACCACAAGTGGTTCCGCAACTACGTGATTGCCCGCACGATCGCCGATACGCTGGAGGCGATGGACCCGCGATTCCCCCGAGCGAAGACGGGCATCGCCGACCTGAAGGTCCCGGATTGATCGAAGGGGTGCCAAATGCTGGCGGTTCGGGAAATCGCGGTCTCGGGCTACCGGTCGCTGCGTCGGATCGGTTTCCCAGTGGACGACCTGTCGGTGTTCGTGGGCGGCAACGGCACCGGCAAGACCAACCTCTATCGCGGCCTCGAATTGCTGCAGGCCGCCGCCCGTGGGACGCTCACCCGGGACCTGGCCGCGGAGGGCGGCATGGATTCGTCGCTCTGGGCCGGACGTCGGCGGCACGGTGAGGCGGCCCGGATCCGGCTGTCCGCCACCCTGCACGATGACGTAACCGGGCAGGGCTTCATCTACGCGGTCGAGATCGGGCTGGTGCCGCAGGTTGCCGGTGTTCCCATCGGCGCAGCTTTCGCCCAGGAGCCGCAGGTAAAGGCCGAGCGCCTATCGGTGCGCGCCGGCCCCCGAAAGGCGGTGATCCTCGACCGCGACGGCCGGACCGGCTTCGTTCGCGACGAGGACGGGCGCAAGCGCTCGCTCGGCATCGATCTGCTGCCCACCGAGACGGCGCTCGGCACCTTCCTGGACGCCACGCTGCACCCGGAGATCGCCCTGGTGCGCCTCGCCATGATGGCATGGCGCTTCCATCACGCGTTCCGCACGGACGCCGACGCGCCCCTGCGCCGTCCTTGCCTCGCCGTAACCACGCCGACGCTCGCATCCGACGGGTCGGACCTTGCCGCCGTGTTCGCCACCCTGGCGCATATCCGGCAGGACACGGCCGACCTCGACGAAGCCCTGGACGAGGCGTTTCCGGGCGCCCGGCTGGTGGTGCCGGTGCCCGGACGCGAGGCAGGCTTCGGGATGACGATGCCCGACTTTCCGAACCGGGTCTTCTGCCCGGCGGAGCTGTCGGACGGGACGCTGCGCTACCTCGCCCTCATGGGCGCCCTGCTGGGCTACCGCTTGCCGCCGTTCATCGCGCTGAACGAGCCGGAGACCAGCCTCCATCCCGACCTGATGGAGCCGCTGGCCCGGCTGATCGCCCGGGCGGCCCAGCGCACCCAGGTCTGGCTGGTTACGCATTCCGAGCGACTGGCGGACGGGATCGCCACCCATGGCGGCGCCCTGCGCCGGGTCGTGGTCAAGCGCGAGGGCGAGACCTGGATCGAGGGGCTGAAGCTCTCCGGTGAGTTCGCCGAAGCGGACCGCGACGACGACGATTAATCCTTGTCGAGGGTCAGGTCCGGCGCCTCGGGGTTCTTCATGCCGACGACGTGGTAGCCCGCATCGACGTGCAGGATCTCGCCGGTCATGCCGGCCGACATGTCGGAGATCAAATAGGCGGCGGTCTCGCCGACCTCACCGATGGTCACGGTCCGGCGCAGGGGCGCGTTGTACTCATTCCACTTCAGGATGTAGCGGAAATCGCCGATGCCCGAGGCTGCCAGGGTCTTGATCGGGCCGGCCGAGATCGCGTTGACGCGGATGTTCTTCGGTCCGAGATCGGCCGCGAGATAGCGCACCGAGGCTTCAAGAGCGGCCTTGGCCACGCCCATGACGTTGTAATGCGGCATCCACTTCTCGGCGCCGTAATAGGTCAGCGTCAGCAGGGAGCCCCCTGGGCGCAGGATCTTCTCGGCGCGCTGGGCCACGGCCGTGAACGAGTAGCATGAGACCAGGAGCGACTTGGTGAAGTTCTCCTCGGACGTCTCTAGATAGCGGCCGGTCAGCTCGTCCTTGTCCGAGAAGGCGATGCAGTGGACGACGAAGTCGATGCCCTCGGGGAAGACGCGCGCAGCCTCCTCGAACACGGCGTCGATCGTGGCTGCATCGGTCACGTCGCAATGGCCGATGACGTGGGCGTCGAGTTCCTTCGCCAGGGGCTCGACCCGCTTGCGCAGGGCGTCGCCCTGATAGGTGAAGGCGAGTTCGGCCCCGTGCGCACGGGCGCTGCGGGCGATGCCCCAGGCGATCGAGCGGTTGTTGGCGACGCCGAGCACGAGGCCCCGCTTGCCCGCCAGAATGCCCTGCCCGTGTTCCGCCATGATCGATCCTGGAAACCTCTCGGCCCCTTGCGGCACCGGGGGTCTCCTTAACGGAGCCAGCCCGGTGACGGAAGTCCGCACCCGACCGCAAGACGGTCGGGTGGGTCGCGTGTGTCAGGCGGCTTTGGCGCGCCGGCCCCGGGCGAAGTCGGTGAGGATCGGGTCCTCGCTCTCCGGCAGGGTGATCGCCGTGGTGGCGAACAGGTCGCCGCGCGTGCCGTCCTTCTTGGGCAGGCCCTTGCCGCGCAGCCGGAACGTGCGGCCGGAACTGGTCATCGGCGGCATCTTCATCTCGACGGCGCCGGTCAGCGTCGGCACCCGGATCATGCCGCCGAGCACGGCGTCCTCCAGCGGCACCTCGACGTGGGTGCGCAGGTCGGCGCCGTCGACGGTGAAGCGGGGATGCGGGCGGATGCGGATGGTCAGCAGCGCGTCGCCGGGCTCGCCACGGGGGCCGGCACTCTGGCCGAGGCCGCGGAGCCGGATGGTCTGGCCGTCCTCGACGCCCCGGGGGATCACGACGTCGACCTCCCGGCCGGTGGGCAGCGCCAGCCGCAGCTTCTCCTCGCTGGCGACCTGCTCCAGGCTCACGGACAGCTCGGCGGCGACGTCCTCGCCCTTGGCCGCCTGGCGCTGACCGCCCGGCCCGGCGCCGCCCGCGCGGAACGCCTCGCCGAAGATGTGGGAGAAGATATCCTCGCCCATCCCGCCGCCGCCGCCCCCGCCGCCCTGCCGGCTGCGCGCCATGTTCTCGAAATCGAACCCGCTCGACCGGCCGCCGCCGAAGCCGCCCGAAAATCCCTCGAAGCCGGAGGCGCGCGGCCGTCCGTCGGCGTCGATCTCGCCGCGGTCGAACTGCTTGCGCTTCTCGGAGTCGCCCAGGATCTCGTAGGCCGAGTTCGCCTCGGCGAAGCGGTCCTTGGCCTTCACGTCGTCTTTGTTGCGGTCGGGGTGGAAGTCCTTGGCGAGCTTGCGGTAAGCCTTTTTAATATCGGCTTCGCTCGCTCCCTTGGGGACGCCCAGCACGTCGTAGGGATTGCGCATCGGTCTCTTGGGCTATGCGGTGTGGAATTTCCACCCGGATGTGGGAAGGATGTTGCATCCCTGCAACGATCGCGGCGGCGAAAGTCTGCGGGTTCGCGCCCTGCGTCAAGCGGCGGATCTCGCCCTGGAGCGCGCGACCACATAACCTTTACGCAAGACGCCAGCGCCGGCCTGCGGGAGACAGACACGCGATGCAATACGCCTGCGATCACGTTCACCTGCGCAGCCGCGACGCCGTGAAGGCCGCCGCCTTCTACGTCGAGACCTTCGGAGCCAGGGAGGTGAAGCGCGTCGGCGCCGACCCGGTGCAGCGCATGGTGCTCGATCTTGGCGGTCTCACCGTCTTCATCGAGCAAGCCCCAGCCGAGACCACGCCCGCCACGCGGACGCCCTGCCTCGGCATCGAGCATATCGGCCTGCGCGTCGCCAATATCGATGCCGCCATGGCCGAACTCGCGGCCCGCGGCGTCACCGTGCGGACCGGTATCACCGAGCGCGGCCCCGGCCTGCGGATCGCCTTCGTGGAGGGTCCCGACGGCGCGCTGATCGAGATCCTGGAGCGCCGGTCCGAAGACTGACGCCGGACCACGCCCCACCTCACCCGTGGCGGCCGCCACTCAGGGCCAGGGGGGGCTCCACGTATCCATCCACGGGCGCCGGCGGCTCGATCCGGTCGAAGCCGTCCGCGGTGTAGACCGCGCCGAGCACGGTCTTGAAATGCCGCTGCACCCGGTCGTGGCACTCGCAGGCGGCCCTCGACATCGCCCGGCGGTCGAGCACCGTGATGCGCCCGCGACCGACCCGGATCAGGCCCTGGTCCTGAAGCGTCCGCAGGATGCGCGTCAGGTAGGTGCGCTGGACGCCGAGCATCGAGGCCAGCAATTCGTGGGTGATCGGCAGTGTGTCGCCGCCGATCCGGTCCTGCAGGGTCAAGAGCCAGCGCAGGCAGCGCTGCTCGATCGGGTGCAGGGCGTTGCAGGCCGCGGCCTGGAGCACCTGGGCTAGGAGGCAGTCGGAATAGCGCGCGAACAGGTTGCGGATTTCGGTGGACCGGCGCTTGGCATCCTGGAGACGCTCCGCGTCGAGGCGCAGCATCGGGCCGCCGATCTGCACGATCGCCTCGGTGGAGGCCGGCACCCGGCCCGCGCTGACGATGCCGCCGACCGCGCCTTCGCGCCCGATCGTGGCGGTCTCGGCGCAGCGCCCATCGCGGGTGGCGATGATGAGAGCCACAACGGTCTGGTCGCACGGGAAGGTGATGTGCGTCACGTCCGAGCCCGCCTGGAACACGCTCGCCCCCTTGTCGAAGGAGACCGGTTCAAGATGGGGCGCGATCAACGCGCGGTCGGGCTCCCGAAGCGCATCGAGGAGCAGGTTGCCCGTGAGGGCGGCCGCGCGGTCAGCGGGCATTGCAGGCAGGGGATCATGGGAGAAGAGGCTCCCGGAAGGATCCTCGTCGAGCGGCCCGCCGGCGTGCGGGAGAACCCGATACGCATATATCCTAGCCTGTGTTGGTGAACCAACTTAAGTCTATCAACCCCGAACAATTATTTGTCGGTACATAGCCCCTGTTCCGAGAGCCGCCGATGCTCGCGGGGATCGCAATCGGTCGACAGGAACGAGGCCCAGTCGGACGGCGTGCCGTAGAAGGCGTTGCGGTCGACGTCACCCTGCACGCCGGGGACGCGCCCGGTCGACGTGAACTGCCACAGCATCCACTTCCGGTTGACGAAGCGCTGCTCGGGCTCGGCCGCGGTGGAGCGCAGCCAGTGCGGATAGTCGGGCAGTTCGCCTTCCAGGACGTCCTTGTGGAAGGTGATGTCGGTGTAGATGATCGGGCGCTTGCCGGTGTAACGCTCCATCTCCTCGAGCATCTCGGTGACCATCGCCAGGGCCTGCGCCTTCGGCAGCTTCTTTGGGCAGGTCTGCGAGTGGCCGTTCCACTCCACGTCGAGCACCGGCGGCAGCGCCGTCGGGTCGTTTGGGACGTTGCGCTTGAACCACTCCATCTGGTCCCGGGCCGAGCGGCACCAGAACACGAAGTGATAGGCGCCCCGCGGCACGCCGGCCCGGGCCGCGTTGTCCCAGTTGGTCCGGAAGCGCTCGTCGACGTGGTCACCGCCCTCGGTCGCCTTGATGAAGGCGAACTGGGTGCCGGCGGCCCGGACCGAGGCCCAGTCGACGTTGCCCTGCCACTTCGAGATGTCGATGCCCTGGATCGGGTGCTGCTTGGCCTTGGCCACGCCCGGATGGGGCTTGGCATCGCCCTTGGTCGGGTAGAAGTCGGGGTTGGACGCGCAGGCGGCCAGGCCGGCCATCACGGCGACGGCCAGCACCCGGGTGGCGAGTTGGCGAACGCGCCTCAACCGGCCGGATCCCCGGCTCGATTCGGCGAACGACACCTGCGAAAGCTTGTAATCCCGCACCATCAGTGTTCAGCCCGCCACCGAAGAAGCGCCAAAGTCAGGCGTAAGCGATGACCCGAGCGCAGTTAACGGAGCTTTGCGATCTTTGCGGCGGAATTCCGGGAGTCGTTGCGCTGCCGCGACATACCGCATCAATCCCCGGTTGGTTCACAGGCTCCGATCCGGCTAAGTGCCGGTCCCGCAACGCGAGTCCCGGCACGGTCCCGTGAGCAAGCAACTCTTTACCATAGGCTACGAAGGCCTCGACCCGGAGCGGCTCACCGATGCGCTGCGCTCGGCGGGCGTCGCCGTCCTGGCCGACGTGCGGGCGGTGGCCAACTCGCGCAAGCGCGGCTTCTCGAAGGGCGCGCTGGGAACCGGGCTCGTGGAGGCAGGGCTCGGCTACGCGCATCTGCGCAGCCTCGGCACGCCGAAATCCGGCCGGCGAGGCCGCCCGGGCCGACGACGCGGCGCTGATGCGCAAGATCTACTGCGAGGAGGTGCTCGACACGGCCGCCGGCGGCGTCGCCCTGGATGAGCTCGGCGCCATGGCGGAGGCCGCCCCGACCTGCCTGCTGTGCTTCGAGTGGGACCCGGCCCGCTGCCACCGCCGCGTGCTAGCCGAGCGGCTGGCGGACCGGGGATTCGTGACGACCGACCTGTTCGGTTGACTCTCCACTGGCGTTGGCCGTCGCGCAGGAATGAAACACGCGCCCCTTTCCCGGACGCCTGAAACGTCAGTGGAAGGTGATCCGGGATCCAGCGGAGACAGCGCCGCGCAGCGGCACGATTTTGAAGCGACGGTCGCAATCAGGTGCTTCGCGTCATCCTGTGCTGGATCCCGAGTCGCATTCCGCTCTCGCTCCACGCGCTCGGGAAAAGGGACAGCGCGAAAGCGGCAACGCTCGGCTCGGTCAATTCGTATTCAGGTCAGCGCATCGCCCGCGTGGCGGCGAAGCGCCGGATCGGCGCCATGGCGGCGCTCAGCAGCATCCGGGAGGTGCGCACGGCACCGAATTCCCGCGGGATCGGCCGGCGGCGATTCGGGTCGTTCACCGGCTCGACCGGCAGGTACAGGGCTTCGAGGAACGACATCTCCAGGAGCGTCGCGCCGGCCTCGTCGGCGATGACCAGGGCGGCGTCGAGCAGCCGCGGGTCGCCGCCGTGCTGCCGCATCAGGCCCCGGACGATGGTTCGCGCCGCTGTCCGGGCGGCGTCCATGTCGGCGATGTCCTGGGCCGTCGGCGCGGGCAGATAGGCACCGTCGAGGCGGATGTAGAAATAGGCGCGGATCATGGGAGCGGTCCTCAGGATCTTGCGGCGAGGGTCAAGCGGCCTGGGCGCCGTCCTGGGGATCGGCCTTCTCGGCGGCCGATTTCGGATCGAAGGCGTCCGCCAGCAGGCTGAGGCGCCGGGCCATGTCCCGCACCTCGTTCAGCGCGATCGACTTCTGGCCTTCCTTGACCGCACGGGTGATGTCGCTGACCTGCGTGGTGGCGACCCGCCTCAGTTCGTCGGCGAGCTGGTGGCTGGTCATCATCGCATCCGGTCCCGAATTGGTTCGTCTGTGCCGGGACCGTGGTGGGACGCCGCTTACCAACCGGTTTCGCAGTGCCGCGATGCCTGTGGACAAGCCCGGCAGGCCTTCAATCCTGCAGGTGGCGGGCCGCGATGATCGAGGCGGCGGTGCGGTTCTCGACGCCGAGCTTGGCGTAGATACCCTCGAGGTGCTTGGTCACGGTGCGGTGGCTGAGCCCGAGGATCTCGCCGATATCGCGGCTCGACTTTCCCCGGGACAGCCAGAGCAGCACCTCGGCCTCGCGCCCGGTGACCGGCAGCCGCGCCCGCAGCCGCTCGATGCCGCCGGAGGCTTCCTCGCGCGACAGGCGCAGCAGGATCTCGTCCGGGGTGCGGCCGATGAAGCTCAGCGCGTGAGGCGTGCCGTCGCGGCCGGTGAGCGTCAGGGCGTTGGCCGAGGCGCCGGTGAGACAGCCGCGCAGCCAGTCCCGGGCCCGCGGGGGGAGTTCGAGGGCGACCGCCGGATCGTGACCGAGCCCTGCCAGCAGCCGTCCGGCCTGCGGGGTCGCCCACAGCACGGCCCCGGCCTCGGAGACTGCGAACAGGGTGCGCCCGGCGGTATCGAGGGCGGCGCGGGCGCTCTGCGCGGCCCGGGCGCTGGCGAGGTGCACGCGGATCCGGGCCAGGATTTCGTCGGGGGCGATCGGCTTGGTGACGTAGTCGATCCCGCCGGCGCTCAGGCCCTTCACGATGTGCTCGGTCTCGCTCAAGCCGGTCATGAAGATCACCGGCACCCCGGCGATCTGCGGCTTGGCCTTGAGACGCCGGCAGGTCTCGAACCCGTCCATACCCGGCATCATCGCGTCGAGCAGGATCACGTCCGGGGTGATCTCGTCGACCATTGCGAGGGCGAGGTCGCCGCCCACCGCCACGAGCACGGTGGCGCCGGAGCGCTCGATCGCCTCGGTGAGGAAGCTCAGCGTGTCGGGCGAATCGTCCACAACCAGGACGACATCGCGGCTCGGCTGGTTCGTCGGCGCCTCAGCCATGGCGGGCGAGCCCCTGCAGGACCGAGAGGTAGCGGCGCAGGTCGTAGCCCTCCACGAGGCCGCGCATCTGCGCCACGAAGGCGGGCGCAACCGTGGCGTCGCCCTCCATCTGGGTGAGCTTGGCCTCGATCGCCCGGATGTGTCCGATCCGCCCCAGGCGCAACAACTCGCCGACATGCTCGGGGCCGGGATGGCCGATATCCGTGAGCGCCGGGGCGGGCTCGCGCAAGGAAGGCGTCGCTGCGTCGGTCCATTCGAGGTGGAGCAGCTTGCCGATCCGCTCCAGCACGTCGCGCAGGTCGAAGGGTTTGGCGAAGATCGCGTCGTGGGGAGCGTCGTCGCCGCGCACGGGGCTGATCTCGTGGACGTTGGCCGACATCATGGCGATCGGCCCCGTGTGGCCCTCCGCCCGCAGCGTCGCGGCGGCGGCCCAGCCGCTCATGCCCGGCATGGCGATGTCGAGCAGGATCAGGTCGATGCCGCCCCGGGCCACCGCCGCCAGGCATTCGGGCCCCGAGCCCGCCTCGATCACAAAAATCCCGTGCGGCTCCAGGATCGCCCGCATCAGGGCGCGGTGGGCGCTGTCGTCGTCGGCCACCAGGATCGTGCGGCGGGCACCGGCATAGGCCCGTTCCGGCGCGGAGGCCGGGACCGGCAGGATGATCGGTGCGGGCTGGGCGACGGATGACAGCATCAGGCGCAGCCGGGCCTGGGTGCCGCCGCCCGGCGCCGCCGCCACGGTGATCTCGCCGCCGAGCAATTGCGCCAGCAGGTCCGCGATGGTGAGCCCGAGCCCCGTCCCCGGGGTGCTGCGGGCGGCCGGGGTCGAGCCGCGCTCGAACGGCTGGAAGATCCGGGCCAGATCCGCCTCCGGAATGCCCGGGCCGGTGTCGCGGATCGTGAATATTGCGATCTGGCTGCGATAGCTCAGATCCAGCGAGACGGTGCCGGAGGGCGTGAACTTGATCGCGTTCGACAGGAGGTTGAGCAGCACCTGGCGCAGGCGCTTCTCGTCGGTGGCGACCACCGCGGGCAGGATTTCCGGCCGGGAGAACCGGAATTCGAGGCCCGCCTCCCGGGCCTGGAGCCGGACCATGTCGACCAGCTGGTCGAGGAACTCCGTGAGCCGGACCTCGTCCCGGTGGATCTCGAGCCGCCCGGCCTCCATCCGCGAGATGTCGAGGAGTCCGTCGATCAGCCCGGATAGGTGCTGGGCGCTGCGCCGGATCACCCGGATACCGTTGAGGCGCGGGGCCGGGATCGCGGGATCGGATTCGAGCAGCTGTGCGTAGCCGAGCACCGTGGAGAGCGGTGTGCGCAATTCGTGACTGATGCCGACGACGTAGCGGCTCTTGGCGAGGTTCGCGGCCTCGGCCCGCTCCTTGGCCTCCTGCAGCTTGGCGTCCGTGAGCTTGTGCGCGGCGATCTCGGCCTCGTAGAGCGCGGTCTGGCGCATCGTCTCGGACTGGGCGACCCGCCGGCTCTCCTGGGCGAGGACGAACAGCCACGCCACCACGCCGAGGATCACAACCAGGATGAAGAACACGCTGGTGAGCGCCGAGCGCAGAAAGTCGCGGTGCTCGGGATGCGCGATGGTCGCTCCGGCATGCACGATCCCCAGGATCAGGCCGATCACCGCGCAGAGCGTCAGCATGACCGCCAGATAGCGCCCGAGCGGCGCGCCGATCCAGGCGGCGGTGCGGCCCGGCAGGATCCGGCCGAGCGCCTGCTGCGCCTGGGCCTCCAACCGACCGTGCGGCTTGCACAGGTCGCCGCAGCGGGCATCGAGCGAGCAGCACAGGGAGCAGATCGGGGCGTCGTAGGCCGGGCAATGAGCCATGTCCTCGCCCTCGAAGGGCAATTCGCAGACCCGGCAAATGATCTCGCCCGCCCCCCAATCCTGCTTCGGTATCCGCGCGAGATACCAGCGGCCGGCCGTGGCGCGGGCGATCACCGGCGCCGCCGCAAAGGCGGTGGCCAGCGTCAGGAGTGGCGCGAAGGGCTGAAGCGCGTGGCCCAGCAGGCCGGCATAGGCGAGGCCGCCGACGGCGAGCGCCAGCACCATGGCGCCGGTTCCGACGGGATTGATCGCGTAGAGATGGGCGCGCTTGAACTCGATACCCGGGGGCGAGAGGCCGAGCGGCTTGTTCACCGCGAGGTCGGCGGCCAGTGCCCCGACCCAGGCCGAGACCACGGAGGCGTAGAGCGGCAACGTGCTCTCGATGGTCTTGTCGATGCCGAGCTCCATCAGGAGCACCGCGATCGCGACGTTGAACACCAGCCAGACCACCCGCCCCGGATGGCTATGGGTCAGCCGGGAGAAGAAGTTCGACCACGCGATCGAGCCGGCATAGGCGTTGGTGAGGTTGATCTTGAGCTGCGAGACCAGGACGAACAGGCCGGTGAGCAGGAGTGCCGCCCGGCCGCCCTCCCCGGTGACGTAGCCGAACGCGACCGCGTACATCCGGGTCGGCTCGGCGGCATGCTCGGGCGGGACGCCATGCCCGAGCGCCAGGACCGCGAGCCCGGCGCCGAGCAGGATCTTGAGCATGCCGGGCACGATCCAGCCGGCGCCCCCCGAGAGCACCGCAAGCCACCAGCGCCAGTCGCGCTGGCCGACAGGCTCGGGCACGAATCTCAAAAAGTCGACCTGCTCGCCGACCTGGGCCAGCAGGGCCAACAGCACCCCGGTGGCGAGACCGAACCGGCCGACATCGAACGCCGCGCCGCCGCCGTCGAGGCCCGGGAAATCCGCCAGCGCATGCAGGGGCTCGGCGCCCTGCGCCGCCACGAACACGAGCGGCAGCAGGCTCAAGGCCACCCAGAGCGGCTGCGTCCAGATCTGGAAGCGGCTGATCAGCCGGATGCCGTAGACCACCAGGGGAATCACCGCGGCGGCGCAGAGGAGGTAGCCGACGCCCAGCGGCAGCCCGAAGCAGAGCTGCAGCGCCAGCGCCATGATCGCCGCCTCGATGGCGAAGAACAGGAAGGTGAAGCTCGCGTAGATTAGCGACGTGACCGTGGAGCCGAGATAGCCGAACCCGGCGCCCCGGGTCAGCAGGTCCATGTCGAGGCCGTAGCGGGCGGCGTAGACGGTGATCGGCGCCGCGGTGGCGAAGATGATCAGGCCGACCACCAGCACGGCGGCCAGCGTGTTGGGGAAGCCCGCCGTGAGCGCCAGCGTCCCGCCGATCGCCTCCAGCGCCAGGAACGAGACCGAACCCAGAGCCGTCTGCGCCACCTGGAAGCCGGACCAGCGCCGCGCCTTCTTGGCGGTGAAGCGGAGGGCGTAATCCTCCAGTGTCTCGTCGGCGACGAAGCGGTTGTAGTCCCGGCGGATCGGGATGATGCGCTGGGGGCCGCTCATCGGGACCCGGTTCGGGGCATGAGGCCGCGTTCGCGCACGCGCGCGCGCAAAAAATGCAGCGCCCGGGCGCTGCCCACGCTCCCAGCCTTCGCTCCCAACGATCCCTCAGACTTCTGCGCCGCGATGGTGCGCTCGATGCAAGAGAACGGCCATACGCAAAACATCGTATAGGCCGCAGTGCAACCGAAGACCTAGCCTGGACCAGTCGATCCGAGCCGCTTCTCAAGGCTTGGACGCGGATGAAGGCAGGCACGATGGCTGACGACACCGAGACCGGCGCGAAGAACGGCTTGCACTCCCCGTTGCGGCGCAGGCTGCTCATGGGACTGGCCGGCGCGCCGGCCCTCGCCTTGATGCCCCGCGGCGCCTGGGCGGCAGCGCCCACCTCGGCGGTGAACACAACCGGCCTCGCCGTGACCGACACCGAGGTGACGGTCGGCATCCTGCACTCGGTCACCGGCACGATGGCGATCTCCGAGACCGGCGCCCAGGAGGCGGAGAAGCTCGCCATCGCGCAGATCAATGAGGCCGGCGGCGTGCTCGGCCGCAAGATCAAGATCATCCAGGAGGACGGCGCCTCCGACTGGCCGACCTTCGCCGAGAAGGCCAAGAAGCTCCTGGTCAACGACCATTGCGCCGCCGTGATGGGTTGCTGGACCTCGGCCTCCCGCAAGGCGGTGCTGCCGGTGTTCGAGCAGTATAACGGCCTCCTGTACTATCCGACCTTCTACGAGGGCCTGGAGCAGTCCAAGAACGTGTTCTACACCGGCCAGGAGGCCACGCAGCAGATTCTGGCCGGGCTCGACTGGGTCCACAAGGAGAAGGGTGGCGACAGCTTCTACTTCATCGGCTCGGACTACATCTGGCCGCGCACCTCGAACAAGATCGCCCGCAAGCACGTCGAGAACGTTCTCAAGGGCAAGGTCGTCGGCGAGGAATACTTCCCGCTTGGCCACACCCAGTTCAACTCGGTGATCAACAAGATCAAGCTGACCAAGCCGAAGGTGATCTTCACCGACGTGGTCGGCGGCTCGAACGTGGCGTTCTACAAGCAGCTCAAGGCGGCCGGCATCGACCTGTCGAAGCAGGTGCTGATGACGATCTCGGTCACCGAGGACGAGATCGACGGCATCGGCGGCGAGAACATCGCCGGGGCCTATGCCTGCATGAAGTACTTCCAGTCGATCGAGAACGAGAACAACAAGGCATTCGTCGCCGCCTTCAAGAAGATGTGGGGCGAAAAGACGGTCATCGGCGACGTGACGCAGGCGGCCTATCTCGGCCCGTACCTGTGGAAGATGGCGTGCGAGAAGGCCGGCTCCTTCGACGTCGACAAGGTGGTCGCCGCCTCCCCGGGCCTAGAGTTCAAGGGCGCTCCGGAAGGCTACGTCCGGATCGACGAGAACCACCACCTCTGGTCGAAGACCCGGGTCGGCAAGGCCAAGCCCGATGGCCAGTTCGAGATCGTCTACACCAGCCCGGAGCTGATCAAGCCGGACCCGTTCCCGAAGGGCTACCAGTAGTCTCCAACGCTCCCCTCCCCCCCCTGCGGGGGAGGGGGCCCCTGCGTCAGCAGGGGACGGGAGAGGGGCAGCGCGACGGAGCAGGATTTCATCTCCGCCGCGCCCTCTCCGGATACGGCGCTCTCCTCTCCCGACCCGCTTCGCGGGCCACCCTCCCCCGCAGAGGGGGGAGGGAGAGCGTCGCGGACACCGACACACCAGCAAGATCGCGGGAGACACGAAACAATGTTGGGCGAGTATTCCCTCGGCGACCTCGGCGCGATCTTCGCCATGCAGGGTTTTGCCGGCCTGATCCTGTTCTCGGTCTACCTGCTGATGGCGCTGGGTCTGGCGATCATCTTCGGGCAGATGGGCGTGATCAATATGGCCCACGGGGAATTCATGATCCTCGGGGCCTACGTCACCTATCTCTGCTCGGCCTTCTGCCAGAGCTACCTGCCGGCTTTGTTCCCGGTCTACTTCTTCGTCGCGATGGGGCTGGCGTTCCTGGCCTCCGGGGCGCTCGGGATGCTGGTGGAGTGGAGCCTGATCCGGTTCCTCTACAAGCGCCCCCTCGACACGCTGCTCGCCACCTGGGGCCTGTCGCTGATCCTGCAGCAGGCCTACCGGTCGATCTTCGGCGCCCGCGAGGTCGGCGTCGAGCTGCCGTCCTGGCTGATCGGCTCGGTGCAGGTCACCGACACGATCGAGATCCCGGTCAACGGCCTGTTCGTGATGGCCATCACCATCCTGATCACGGTGAGCGTGGCGCTGCTGATCTATCGCTCGCGCTTTGGACAGCAGGTCCGGGCCGTGATGGCCAACCGCGCCATGGCCGGCGCCGTGGGCATCGATACCGAAAAGGTCGACCGCTACACGTTCGGGCTGGGCTGCGGCATCGCGGGCGTCGCCGGCTCGGCCTTCACGATGATCGGCTCGACCGGGCCGACCTCCGGCCAGCTCTACATCGTCGACACGTTCCTGATCGTCGTCTTCGGCGGCGCCGCGAGCCTCTTGGGCACCATCGCGTCGGCCTTCTCGATCTCCCAGACGCAATCGACCCTGGAATTCTTCCTCTCCGGCTCGATGGCCAAGGTGATCACCCTGCTCGCGGTGGTCGGCATCCTGATGTTGCGGCCGCAGGGCCTCTTCACCCTCAAGGTCCGGCGCTGAGGATGTCCACGATGACGAATCCGGTCCAGACCCTGACCAAGTCGGTCACCGTCAACGACAACCCGTTCATGAAGCCGGTGGAATGGCTGAGCTTGGCTCTGCTCGCCGGGGTGATCCTGGTGGTCCTGCCGCTGGCCCTCGACGGGTTCCGCCTCAACCTCGTCGGCAAGTATCTCACCTACGCCTTCGTGGCGCTCGGGCTGGTGATCTGCTGGGGCTATGCCGGTATTTTGTCCTTGGGCCAGGGCGTCTTTTTCGGGCTCGGTGGGTACTGCATGGCGATGTACCTGAAGCTTGAGGCTTCGAGCGTCGCCAACACCAAGATCCAGTCGACCCCGGGCATCCCGGACTTCATGGACTGGAACCAGATCACCGAGATCCCGTGGTTCTGGCTGCCGTTCAGGAGCCTGCCGCTGACCCTGATCCTGGTGGTGGCGGTCCCGGTCCTGTTCGCGCTGATCATCTCCTACGCGATGTTCAAGCGCCGGGTCGGCGGCACCTATTTCGCGATCATCACCCAGGCGATCGCCGCGATCCTGACGATCCTGATCGTCGGCCAGCAGGGCTACACCGGCGGCATTAACGGCATCACGGACCTGCGCACCCTCCACGGCTGGGACATCCGCACCGACCACGCCAAGGTGATCCTGTACTTCGTGAACGGCGGCCTGCTCATCGCCTGCATCCTGGCGACGCAGTACGTGAAGAAGTCGAAGCTCGGCCGCATCCTGGTCGCCATGCGCGACAAGGAGGACCGGGTCCGGTTCTCGGGCTATTCGGTCGCCGGCTTCAAGGTCTTCGCCTTCTGCCTGGCGGCCGGCTTCGCGGCGCTCGGCGGGGCGATGTTCACCCTCCAGGTCGGGTTCATGTCGCCCTCCTTCGTGGGCATCGTGCCCTCGATCGAGATGGTGATCTACGCCGCGGTCGGTGGGCGCCTGTCCCTGTTCGGCGCGGTCTGGGGCACGCTGCTGGTGAACTGGGCCAAGACCAGCTTCTCCGAGAGCTTTCCGGATCTCTGGCTGTTCGGCCTCGGCGCCCTGTTCATCGCGGTGGTGCTCGCCTTCCCGAACGGTCTGGCCGGCATCTGGCGCGAGCAGATCGAGCCCCGCCTGACCCGCCGGGTGAAGGGTTTGCGGGCGCCCCCGCCCGCCATCGCCCCGTCCCAAAAGGCGCCCGTTGGCGCTCCGGCCGAGTGAGGAACCCATGAACGCCGCGCTCCTCTCCTCCCCCGTGGTCGGCGCCGAAGCGGCCCCGGCGGACTACCTCCTCGCCGTCGAGGCGCTGACGGTCTCGTTCGACGGGTTCAAGGCGGTCAACGACGTGTCGTTCTACGTCGACCCGGACGAGATCCGGGTGATCATCGGCCCGAACGGCGCCGGCAAGACCACGGTGCTCGACCTGATCTGCGGGCGCACCAAGGCCAGCACCGGCTCGATCAAGTACAAGGGTCAGGAGCTGACTAAGCTCTCCGAGAGCGCGATCGTGCAGGCCGGCGTCGGCCGCAAGTTCCAGACGCCGTCGATCTACGACGACCTCACGGTGTTCGAGAACCTGGAGATCTCGTTCCCCCGCGGGCGCTCGGTGTTCGGCGCCCTGACGTTCAAGCGGGATGCGGAAGTCCGCGACCGGATCCACGAGATCGCCCAGACGATCTTCCTCAAGGACCAGCTCAAGGAACGGGCCGAGTTCCTGAGCCACGGCCAGAAGCAGTGGCTCGAGATCGGCATGCTGCTGATCCAGGACCCGGAGCTGCTGATGCTCGACGAGCCGGTGGCCGGGATGAGCGTCGGCGAGCGGATCAAGACCGCGGAACTCCTCAACCAGATCATCAAGGGCCGTTCGGTGCTGGTGATCGAGCACGACATGAAGTTCGTCGAAGACATCGCCCACCGGGTCACCGTGCTCCACCAGGGCAAGGTCCTCTCCGAGGGGTCGATGGAGCGGGTCAAGAACGACCCGAAGGTCATCGAAGTGTATCTGGGACATTGACGATGGGCTCGCTCCAGACCGCACACCCGCCGCTCGCCCAGGCTCCGCCGCGCGTCGTGATCCCGGACGTGGCCCCGGCCCTCGACATCCACGACCTCCACGCCGCCTACGGCCAGAGCGAGGTCCTGCACGGGCTGAGCTTCTCGGTGGCACCCGGCGAGATCGTCGCCGTGATGGGCCGCAACGGCATGGGCAAGACCACCCTGATGAAGACCCTGATGGGTCTTGTGCCGGTCAAATCCGGGACGATCCGGGTCGAGGGCGAGGAGGTCGCCGGGCTCAAGAGCCACGCCCGGGTCGCCAAGGGCCTGGCCTACGTGCCGCAAGGCCGGATGATCTTCTCCACCATGACGGTGCAGGAGAACATCGAGACCGGCCTGACGGTCACCGGCGCCCGCAGGGTGCCGCAGGACCTCTACGACATGTTCCCGGTCCTGCTGGAGATGAAGGGACGGCGCGGCGGCAACCTGTCCGGCGGCCAGCAGCAACAGCTCGCCATCGCCCGGGCGCTCGCCAGCCGCCCGAAGGTGCTGCTGCTGGACGAGCCCACGGAGGGCATCCAACCCTCGATCATCCGCGAGATGGGCCGGACCCTGAAGAAAATCCGCGACGACCGCGGCCTGTCGATCGTGGTGTCCGAGCAGGTCCTGAGCTTCGCCCTCGACGTCGCCGACCGGGTGATCGTGATGGAGAACGGGGCCATCGTCCACGAGGCGCCGCGGGACGGCATCGACGAGGCGGCCGTCGCCCGGTTCCTGTCGGTCTAGGGGCGCCCACATGGCCGATTACGAGATCTTCGAACTCGGCGACTTCGTGCTCCAATGCGGCAAGACGCTGCGTACGGCCAAGCTCGCGTACAAGACCTTCGGGACCCTGAGCCCCGCCAAAGACAACGCCATCGTCTACCCGACCTGGTATTCGGGCCAGCACACCGAGAACGAATGGCTGATCGGCCCCGGCAAGGCGCTCGATCCGGACAAGTACTTCATCATCATCCCGAACATGTTCGGTAACGGGCTCTCGTCCTCGCCGAGCAACACGCCGGCGCCCTGGAACGGGCCGCGCTTCCCCAACGTCACGGCCTACGACAACGTTCGCGCCCAGCACCGCCTCGTCACCGAGCATTTCGGCATCGAGAAGTTGGTTCTGGTCACCGGCTGGTCGATGGGCGCGCTCCAGACCTACCACTGGGCGGCGCTATATCCCGACATGGTGCCGCGGATCCTGCCGTTTCAGGGCTCGGCCAAGTGCTCGCGGCACAATTACGTCTTCCTGGAAGGCGCCAAGGCGGCGCTCCAGGCCGACGCCGCTTGGGAAGAGGGCTGGTACACGCAGCCGCCGACCCGGGGCCTGCGCGCCTTCGGCCGGGTCTATGCCGGCTGGGGCCTGTCGCAGACCTTCTACCGGCTCGAGGCCGACATCACCCACATGGGCTACGCGTCCCTGGAGGACTTCCTCATCGGGTTCTGGGAGGGGCTGTTCTACGCGCGGGACGCCAACAATTTGCTCGCCATGCTGTGGACCTGGCAGCACGGCGACATCAGCGCCAACGACACCTTCAAGGGCGACTTCAAGGCCGCGCTCGGCGCGATCCGCGCGAAGGCGATCCTGATGCCCGCCTCCACCGACCTGTACTTCCCGCCCGAGGACAACGCCATCGAGGCGGCCGCCATGCCGGATGCGGAGCTGCGCGTGATCGACACGTGGTGGGGCCATTTCGCCGGCGGCCCCGGCACCAGTCCGGACGACATCAAGGTCCTCGACGACGCGCTGAAAGAGCTGCTCGCGAGCGGGTGAGTTTCGCGCAACGGCGCGCGGATGGGGTCCGCCCCAAGGTTCTAGGGAGCTGGAGACAGAACATGCCCGAGACGCTGATCAAGGTCGATCTGACGCAATCGGCCTACGACAACGATAGCGTGCACAACCGCTGGCACCCGGACATCCCCATGGTCGCCACCGTGAAGCCGGGCGACGACTTCATCGTCGAGACCTACGACTGGACCGGCGGCTTCATCAAGAACAACGATTCCGCCGATGACGTGCGCGACATCGACCTGTCGATCGTCCACTTCCTGTCCGGTCCGATCGGGGTCGAGGGCGCCGAGCCCGGCGACCTGCTGGTGGTCGACCTGCTCGATATCGGCGCCAAGCCCGAGAGCCAGTGGGGCTTCAACGGCTTCTTCTCCAAGAAGAACGGCGGAGGCTTCCTCGACGAGCACTTTCCCCAGGCCCAGAAGTCGATCTGGGACTTCGAGGGGATGTTCACCAAGTCCCGCCATATACCGGGCGTGCGCTTCCCCGGCCTGATCCATCCCGGCCTGATCGGCTGCCTGCCCGATCCGAAGATGCTGGAGACCTGGAATACCCGCGAGAAGGCGCTCTACGATACCAACCCGGAGCGTGTGCCCGCACTCGCCACCCTGCCCTTCGGCCAGACCGCCCACATGGGCCGGCTGAAAGGTGACGCGAAGGACGCGGCCGCCGCCACCGGCGCCCGCACCGTCCCGCCCCGGGAGCACGGCGGCAATTGCGACATCAAGGACCTGTCGCGCGGGTCAAAAATCTACTTCCCGGTCTACGTCCCCGGCGCCGGGCTCTCGATGGGCGACCTGCATTTCAGCCAGGGCGACGGCGAGATCACCTTCTGCGGCGCCATCGAGATGGCCGGCTGGGTCCATCTCAAGGTCGAGCTGATCAAGGATGGCATGGCGAAGTACGGGATCAAGAACCCGATCTTCAAGCCATCGCCGATCACGCCGAAATTCGACGACCACCTGATCTTCGAAGGTATCTCCGTCGACGAGCACGGCGGCCAGCATTATCTCGACGTGCACATCGCCTACCGGCAGGCCTGCCTCAACGCGATCGAATATCTGAAGAAGTTCGGCTATTCGGGCGCCCAGGCCTACTCGATCCTCGGCACGGCGCCGGTCCAGGGACACATCTCGGGGGTGGTCGACATCCCGAACGCCTGCGCGACTCTGTGGATTCCCACCAAGATCTTCGAGTTCGACATTAATCCCGGCGCCGACGGACCGACCAAGTTCCTCGACGGCTCGATCCAGATGCCGCTCTCGCCGGATCTTTGATCATGCCCGTCTACGAGTATGCCTGCACGGCCTGCGGTCCGTTCACCGCCATGCGGCCGATGGCGGAGTTCAAGGACCCGCACGCCTGCCCGGATTGCGGGACGGCGTGCGACCGGGCCTTCCTCACCGCGCCGCGGATCTCGGGCATGGATGCGGGGCTCAAGGCGGCTCACGCCACCAACGAGCGCAGCCGCCATGCGCCGCGGCGCGTCTCGGGTCACGGCGCCGGCTGCGGCTGCTGCGGACCGAAGAAGACGGCCCCGGCCCCCGCCGCGGCCAAGAGTTTTCCGAGCGCACGGCCCTGGATGATCAGCCACTGAACCACCAACCACCCTCCCCCCTCTGCGGGGGAGGGTGCCCCGCGCATGCGGGGCGGGAGAGGGGCAGCGCGACGATTCAGGATGTCACGCCCGGCACGCCCTTTCCGGACGCGGCGCTCCCCTCTCCCGCCCCCCTTCGGGGGCCACCCTCCCCCGCAGAGGGGGGGAGGGAAACGGCGCCTCGTGCGCCTTTGAAACAGGAGGAATCCACGCCATGATGCACGGAGACATCTCGTCCAGCCAGGACAGCGTCGGCGTCGCCGTCGTGAACTACAAGATGCCGCGTCTCCACACCCGCGCCGAGGTGCTGGAGAACGCCAAGGCGATCGGCAAGATGATCATCGGCATGAAGACTGGCCTGCCCGGCCTCGACCTGGTGATCTTCCCGGAATACTCGACCCACGGCATCATGTACGACGCCGCTGAAATGTACGAGACCGCCTCCTCGGTGCCGGGCGCGGAGACCGAGGTGTTCGCCGCCGCCTGCCGGGAGGCCAAGGTCTGGGGCGTGTTCTCGCTCACCGGCGAGCGCCACGAGGAGCATCCGAACAAGGCCCCCTACAACACCCTGATCCTGATGAACGACCAGGGCGAGATCGTGCAGAAGTACCGCAAGATCATGCCCTGGACGCCGATCGAGGGGTGGTATCCGGGCGACCGCACCTACGTCTCGGACGGGCCGAAGGGGCTCAAGATCAGCCTGATCATCTGCGACGACGGCAATTACCCGGAGATCTGGCGCGACTGCGCCATGCGGGGCGCCGAGCTGATCATCCGCTGCCAGGGCTACATGTACCCGGCGAAAGAGCAGCAGATCCTGATGTCGAAGGCGATGGCGTTCGCCAACAACACCTACGTGGCGGTGGCCAATGCCGCCGGTTTCGATGGCGTCTACAGCTATTTCGGCCACTCGGCGATCATCGGCTTCGACGGCCGGACACTCGGCGAGTGCGGCGAGGAGGAGATGGGCATCCAGTACGCCGCCCTGTCGAAGTTCCTCATCCGGGACTCGCGCGCCCACGGCCAGTCCGAGAACCACCTCTTCAAGCTGCTGCACCGGGGCTATACCGGTATGATCAACTCGAAGGAGAACCGGCACGGGCTATCGGAATGCCCTTACGAGTTCTACCGCCGCTGGATCGAGGATCCCGACGGAACCCGCGACGCCGTTCGCGCCATTACCCGCCAGAGCGTCGGCACCGAGGAATGCCCGATCGAGGGCATCCCGTTCGTCGGCAAGGGTCACGGTGCGCCCGACCCCGTCCGCTGATTTCACCCGGCCTGGTTCCATTCCCGGGGCCGGGCCGGCGCAACGCCCAGGACTCCCATGGACACGACGCCCCTCGACCCCACTGCCTTCCGCAGCCCCGCCGTGCTGCTGTCGGGCCCGGTCGATTACGACATGTACAAGGAGTTCCGCCGCCAGTTCGCCGAGGCCGCCGAACGCGACATCGTCGTGATCGAGCTTTCGACACTCGGCGGCGACCCGGAGGTCGCCCGGATGATGGGCGAGGACATCCGCTACCACACCGAGATGAACCCGGAGCGCCGCTTCGTCTTCCTCGGCAAGGCCGCGATCTACTCGGCGGGCACCACCTTCATGAGCTTCTTCGCCCGGCCGAACCGCTATCTCACCCGAGGCACGCGGCTGATGATTCACGAGCGCAAGATGGACAAGCAGCTCCACGTCCAGGGTCCGCTTACCACCTGCATCGCAGCCGTGAAGGCGACCCTGCACGAGATCGAATGCTCGATCGTGATTCAGAATGAGGGATTTTCCAACCTTATCCAGGGCTCGGACGTGACGCTGAACGAGGTCTTGGAGAAGGCGCCGGCCAATTGGTATCTCGAGGCGGAAGAGGCCAAGCGCCGGGGTTTGATCGAGGCGGTGATTTGAGGTGGCCTGGCTTCGGTCGCGTCACGCGACCTGATAGCGGTCGGCGGCGCGAAGGTCCGTGGGTCGTGGCGACAGCCCTTCCCGTTCGTCCCAGCGCAGCGAAGCAACCGAGGGGCACGCGGTCTGCGGCGATCGCACAGCGCTCAAGGTCCATCGCTGCACTGGCGAGCACGGCGTGAACGGAGCGATCCGCCCCGAAACGGATCGAACCGCGTGCAAGGGCGATGATGAGAGCGCCTCGACGCTCACCCCTTCGGGTAGTCCGCCCCCAGGCTCGTCGCGCGCCACGCCTCGATCTCGGCGAGGGTCTGCTTCAGCCGGGTGGTGACCGCATCGTACCCCCAGGCGCCGAGAACGAGGTGGCGGGGCGGGTTGTCGATCTCCGTCATCTGGATCATCGCCTCGCCGGCGCGGACGGTGTCGCCGGCCTGCGTCCCGCTCTTCTCCGACGTCGCCTTGAGGCGGGCGCCGGCAGTCTCGGCGTAGTCGGCCATCGTGTTCGGGGTCTGGATCAGCGAGCGGCCGGCCCAGTCGGTACGGAACGGGCCCGGCTCGATGCAGATGACCTTGATGCCGAGCGGGCCGGCCTCGGCCGCCAACGCGTCGGAGAAGCCCTCGACGGCGTGCTTGGTCGCCGCATAGTAGCCGGATCCCGGGAAGCCGACGAAGCCGGCCACCGAGGTCACGTTGAGGATATGGCCCGCGCGCTGCGCCCGCATCGCCGGCAGCACCGCCCGGGTCAGGGCGAACAGCCCGAACACGTTGGCGTCGAACTGGGCGCGGATCTTGTCTTCCTCGCCCTCTTCAATCGAGGATTGGTAGCCGTAGCCGGCATTGTTCACCAGCACGTCGACACGCCCGAATTTTTGCGTCGTCTCGCTGACCGCCTGGGCGATCTTGCTGGAGTCGGTAACGTCGAGCGAAAGGGCCAAGACCCGGTCGGCGGCGCCCTCCGCCAGGTCGGCGACCGTGGCCCGGTCGCGGGCCGTCACCACCGCCCGCCAACCCCGGGCGATGACGAGCTTGGCGAGTTCCCGGCCGAAACCGGTGGAGCAGCCGGTGATGAGCCAGACCGGTTGGGTGTTTGCCATGGGGATCCGTTCCGTCATGATCAGGGCGTCGCCGCCGGCTCGGTCAACGTATCGATCGACAGCAGGTAGGCAATCAGCGCATCCTGCTCCGGGCGCGAGACGCCAGCGCCGGCATCCGCCCAGTAGGCGTGCCCTTCGCCGGTAACGCGCGCGATCCGCGCCGTATCCGAGGATTTATTCGCAGCGATCACCTTTGAGCGGAGGTCCCGGTCCACCAGACTGCGAAGGCTATTCGACGGATCGGGGGCGATGCCGCGATAGAGCGTGCCCGGAACGCCGAGCTGCGTCGCCGGATCGGGACCGACCGCGATGCCCGAATCGTGCAGGTAGGGCGCCGTCCAGGCCAGCCCGACGAGGTTCGGCACCTTGTAGCCGCCCGCGGTGCCCCCCTGCCCCCAGGCCAGCTGGACCTGGGCGAGCCGCTCACCCGACAGCGGCACCGGAACGATCACGGGATCGGACGGAAGCGGGAATGGCGTATCGGTTGCGAACAGGCTGGGGGGCGAGAGCCGCGCCTCCATCTTGGCGCCGGCCCTGGCCCGGGTCGGCTCAGTCCCGATCTCGGCCTCCGGGATGATCCGATGGTTGGTGAGCGCCGGCCCGGCATGGCAGGCGCCGCAACCGACCTTCTCGAACACCGCACGCCCGGCCCGCACGGCGGCGGCATCCTGCCGAGTCGGCGGCGGGTGGAGAAGGTTCTGGAACGCCGACATGGCGTTGTTGGCGTGGTTGACCGGCTCCCCGGGGACGGAGGTGAACAAGCCGTTGTCGGTGACGTAGTTGGTCGCCGGATAGGTCGGCAGCACCGCGTAGCTGTTCAGCCCCGGAGAGGCCGGCGTCGGGTCGACGCTGCGCAGCACCTCCGAGGGCTTGAGGGACGCGCCGGGGTTGTACCGGAAGGACTCGGTGGCCGCGCCCCGCAGGACGATGCCGAGATAGGTCTCCGCATCCATGCCGAACAGCCACGGCGCCGCGGCGGCGAGCTGCGTCGTGTCTGAATTGGCGGCGTGGACGTTGTTGTTGAGGGAAGACAGGCCCGCAAACGGTCCGACCGCTTCACGCCCGCTCCAGCTGTAGGGCTCGCCGTGGGCGGAGAAGCTCGACGGGATCGAGGTCGGGTTGGTCACCCGGTCGGCCGAGGAGTCGAAGCTGCCCGGCGGCCAGCTCGCGACTTGGACCTTGGTAGCCGCCTCCACCGCCCCGGCATCCGGCAGGGCCAGACCGGTCCCGGTGGAGCCGGCATGCTCGGGCTCGGCCGCGGGCTTGGCATCGGCCTCCGGCACGCTGGCATGCATGAAATAGGCGGAGGAATTTTTGGCGAGCGCCATCAGCAGCCCGGCATTGAGGTCGGTGTTGGGCGCTCCCTCCACGACCTTGCCGGTGCTCGGGTCGACCGCGGCATGACACAGGGCGCAGGTGATACCCATGCGCAGGTGCCCCCGGTCCGAGAAGGTCCTGATGCCGATGATGAAAGCACCGCCCTTCGGCACGTCGAGCCCGGTCGGCACCAATTCACCCTTGCGATAGGTCCGGGCGCCGATGCGCATGTCCCGGGCCATGGCGACCTGGAGATTGGTGGTGCCCTGCCCGCCCAGCCGAGCCACCGCGAGGGCGACTTCGGTCGGTGTCAGGCCGCCATCGAGCATGCCCATCACGTCGGTGAGGAAGACCTCGTTCCCGAAGGTCTCCTGATAGAAAGCCTGCCGCCCACGCTCGACCATGGCGGGATCGATCGCCACGGCGCCGCTGGCCGCTGAAAGCTCCCTGCGGCCCGCCTCGGTGCCATTGAGGTGCTCCGCCTCCGCACGGGAGACCCGGCGCCCGAGGACATCGAACGCGGTCTGGATCGGGTAGCGGTCCGGATTGAGCAAGTCCGCACGGTCCGGTATCGGCGCGTAGCTGAACCGGCCGAGGCCGAGCGTTATGCCGGCCGCCACGGTCGCGAGGCCGGCGGTAAGGAGGATGCGGCGGGGCCAGCCCATGGACAATCTTTGATATTCTCGGTCCGCCACCCGGCAGACATGCGGGGGTCGGCAACCGGCGATCAACGGCGATCCGCCGCCGAGGTTCACGCCGTCAGGCGGGACCGGGTGTCACGTTCTCGCCAGCACAGGGGGCATATAGCGGGTCGCAGCGTCGTTTTCTGACTGCGGGGCGCGGAAATACACGCTTGGCGGGCGCCCAAGGGAGCGGCGAAACACAGCCGCGAAGGCGCTCGGACTGTCGTAGCCGCAATCCAGCGCGACATCGAGGATGGCCCGGCCCTCCGCCAATAGCGGCAGGGCGTGGAGCATCCGGGCCTGCTGGCACCACCGGCCGAAGCTAAGGCCGGTCTCCCTCTGGAACAGCCGCATGAACGTCGCCCGGCTCATGGCGAGCTCGGCGGCGGCCGCTGCGATGGCATGCGGGCGGGCGGGATCGCAGCGGATCCGCGCGCACAGCGCCGCCAGGCCGGGGTGTTTCGGCGTCGGAAGGTCGAGCGGCTGTACAGGCAGGAACGCCATTTCCAGCATGAGCAGGCGGATCACCGCCTCCGCGACCTCCCGGTTCCCGGGTGTCTCAGTCAGGGCCACGAGCTTGAGGATCAGCTCGCGCAAGAGCGGGGTCACCTCGACAACCCGGCAGCGATCCAGGAACCGGGCGAGCCCGGCGCTGTCAATCAGCAGCGAGCGGAACCGGATCCCGGCATGGCTGGCGGTGACATGGGCCAGGCCCGCCGGGAGCCAGACCGCCCGGTTCGGCGGCACGACCCAGGTTCCACTCTCGGTCGTCACCGCGACAACGCCTTCTGTCGCATAGAGGAGTTGGGCCTGCGCGTGGCGATGGAGCTGGCTCATGTATCGATCGCTGTCGTGGCGGATGACCGCAATCTCGTCCGTGATGCGGATACCGTCTTTCACCGCCGATCCTTTCGCGACGAACCTCGATGCCTGCGCGCGCGCATATCACCGCCGGCTTCCCTAAGGCTGATGTTCCGCATCGGAACCGTCGCCGCCGATCCCGGCCGACCATCGGCCGGCTTTTGCGCGGCGCCGCACCGAAGCATCGATCCCACGGCCGATCCCGTCATGCTGACCAATCCCGCCACCAAATACCGCCCGTTCGTCTCCCCAATCGACCTGTCGGATCGCACCTGGCCGTCGAAGCGCCTCGCCACCGCACCGCGCTGGCTGTCCACGGATCTGCGCGACGGCAATCAGGCGCTGGCCGACCCGATGGATGTCCCCCGCAAGCTGCGCTTCTACGACATGCTGCTCGGCATCGGCTTCAAGGAAATCGAGGTCGCCTTTCCGTCGGCGTCACAGACCGACTTCGATTTCGTCCGGATGCTGATCGAGGGCGATCGCATTCCCGAGGACGTGACGATCCAAGTGCTGACCCAGGCCAGGGCCGACCTGATCGCCCGCACCTTCGCGTCGTTGGACGGAGCCCCTCAAGCGATCGTGCATCTCTACAACGCCACGGCACCGCTGTTCCGGCGGGTCGTGTTCGGGATGGAGCGGCACGAGATCGTGGCCCTCGCCGTATCCGGCGCGACCGCGATGCTGGGGGAGAGCCTGAAGCGGCCCGGCACGCGTTGGACCTTCGAGTACTCGCCGGAAACGTTCTGCTTCACCGAGCCGGATTTCGCCATCGAGATCTGCGAGCGCCTGCTCGATGTCTGGCATCCGACGCCGGAGCGCCCGGCGATCCTCAACCTGCCGACCACGGTCGAGGTATCGATGCCGAACGTCTATGCCGACCAGATCGAGTGGTTCTGCCGCCGCATCTCCCGGCGGGATGCCGTGATCATCAGCGTCCACCCACACAACGACCGCGGTACCGCCGTGGCCTCGGCCGACTAGGCGCTGCTGGCCGGCGCCGACCGGGTCGAGGGCTGCCTGTTCGGCAACGGCGAGCGCACCGGCAATGTCGACCTCGTGACGCTGGCGTTGAACCTGTACACACAGGGGATCGACCCGAAGCTTTCCTTCCCGGCGATCCGCGAGGTCGTGAAGACCGTCGAACATTGCAACAGCCTGCCGGTGCATCCGCGTCACCCCTATGCGGGCGCGTTGGTCCATGCCGCCTTCTCAGGCTCGCACCAGGATGCGATCCGGAAGGGTTTTGCCGCCCATACGCGCCGCAACGATAGCGTTTGGGAGATGCCCTATCTGCCGATCGACCCCGCCGATCTCGGCGAGAGCTACGAGGCCGTCATCCGGGTCAACAGCCAGTCCGGCAAGGGTGGCGTCGCCTGGGTGATCGAGCAGGACCTGGGCCTCAAGCTGCCCCGGGCCCTGCAGATCGACCTGAGCCGACGTGTGCAGATCCTGGCAGACCGGACGAGCCGGGAAATGTCGGCCGCCGACATCACGGCCGCCTTCAGGGAGGCCTATCATGTCGATGACACCACCATTTTCGAGCTGGTCGATGACGGGGGCGGCCTGCGCCGCCATGCGGGCTCGGAACGGATCTTCACCGGCCGGATTTGCCATCGCGGTCAGGACGTCTCGGTGTCCGGACGGGGCAACGGCTTGATCTCGGCCTTGCTCGCGGCGCTGAACGACGCGTTCGCGATCGCCCTCTCGGTCGTGGATTATTCGGAACACGCGCTCCGGCGCGGTTCGGATGCCCAGGCGGCCGCCTATCTCGAATGCACCCTCGTCGACGGCAGCCGGGTCTTCGGCGTCGGGATCGACGACGACGTGGCGACCGCAACCGTGAAGGCCGTATTGAGCGCTGCGAGCAGCGCCGCATCGCTCAGCTGATAAATCCAGGCTGCCTGCGCGGCGACGGCCGAGGCTGTCGATCACCCCAATCTCGTCTTTGGTCCTGGACCGCCTGAGCGCGGGGAAGATCTCGTGCGGCCGGCCCTCGCATGCGATGGAGCTGCACAATTTTTCTGATCTTACGCCGAAGACTTTTTCAGCAGCACCTCCGGCTCATTATGGGTTAGCATGATGTAACGGACTTGTTTGTACTGCAATGCCGCAAATCTTTGATGCGGCGCAACAGAACGGACGGTCAGAAATTTGGTCGACCGTGCGCCGGAACCCTACGGGCTCCGCACCGCCGGCCCGTAACAGACTCGGGGACGGTCGGCACCGAAGCCGGCCGGACATCCGGGCCGGAGGGAGGATCGTGGGCTTCATGAGGAAGAACAAGGTCATTACGGCGGACGAAGCGATCGCGCTGATCCGCGTGAACGACGTCGTGACCACCACGGGCTTCGTCCAGAGTTGCATCCCGGAGGCGTTGCACGCCGCCCTGGAGAAGCGCTTCGTCGAGACCGGCTCGCCCCGGGGTCTGACCCTGATCATGACCGCGGGTGCGGGTGACAGCAAAGGCCTTGGCACCGGCCGCCTGCATCACGACGGCCTGCTCTCCCGAGTCATCGCCGCCAATTTCGGCCGGATGCCGAAGGTCGCGCAGGCCGCGCAGAACAACCTGATCCGCGGCTACAATCTGCCCCAAGGGGTAATCTCGCAGCTCTACCGGGCCGGGGCGGCGGGCCAGCCCGGCCTGTTTTCGAAGGTCGGGCTGCAGACTTATGTCGATCCGCGCCATGGGGGCGCCAAGGTCAACAGCCTGACCACCGAGGACATCGTCAAGCTGGTGGAGGTCGATGGCGAGGAGTGGCTGTTCTACACCGCCACCAAGATCGACGTGGCCTTCATCCGCGCCACCTCGGCCGACCCGTCGGGCAACCTCTCTTACGAGAAGGAAGCGCTGACCCTCGATTGCCTGGCCCAGGCCATGGCGGCCCGGAACAACGGTGGCATCGTCATCGCTCAGGTCGAGCGCATCGTCGAAGACGGCTATCTGCTGCCCAAGGACGTGCGCGTCCCCGGCATCCTGGTCGATTGCGTCGTGGTCGCCGAGCCCGAGATGCACCGGATGAATTACGGCGTCATGCACGACGCCGCTTTGGCCGGCGAGATCCGCGTCCCGGTCACCGGCATCAAGCGGATGCCGCTCAACGAGCGCAAGATCATCGCCCGCCGGGCCGCCTTCGAGCTGCCGCCGAACGGCGTCGTCAATCTCGGTGTCGGCGCGCCGGAGGGCATCTCGTCGGTGGCCAACGAGGAGAAGATCACCCCCTACATCACGCTCACCACCGAGGCCGGGGCGGTGCGGGGGGTGCTGGCCTCCGGGTCCAGCTTCGGCGCGGCTACGAACGCCGACTGCATCATCGATCAGAACCAGATGTTCGACTTCTACGACGGCGGCGGCCTCGACATGACCTGCCTCGGCATGGCCGAGTGCGACGTGGCCGGCAACGTCAACACCTCGAAGTTCGGCGGCAAGCTCAACGGCTGCGGCGGCTTCATCAACATCTCGCAGAACGCCCGCACGGTGGTGTTCGCCGGGACCTTCACGGCGGGCGGGCTGGAGATTGCCGTGGACGACGGCGTGGTCCGGATCGTCAGCGAGGGCCGGTCCCGCAAGTTCGTGACCCAGGTCCAGCAGAACACCTTCTCGGGGCCCTATGCGGTCGAACGGGCGCAGCCGGTCCTCTACGTGACCGAGCGCTGCGTCTTCCAGCTCACCGCCGACGGCCTTGAACTGATCGAGGTGGCGCCCGGTATCGACATCGACCGCGACATCCTCGCCCACATGGATTTCAAGCCGGTGGTGCGCAATCCGGTGCCGATGGACCCGCGCATCTTCCGCGACGAACCGATGGAGTTGCTCTCCGATCTGCTCAATCTCGATCTGGCCTCGCGCATCAGCTACGACGGCGAGCGCAACATCCTCTTCATCAACCTCGAAGGCTGGTATTGCCGGGTGAAGAGCGACATGGACGAGCTGCGCATGACCATCGTCGGGGCCTGCCGCAAGGCTGGCCAGCGGGTCAACGCCGTGATCAACCACGACGGCTTCCGGCTCAACGAGAACCTGATCGACGATTATGCCGGGATGATCCAGTATCTCCAGGCCAACTACTACGCCACCACGACCCGCTACGTCACCAGCGCGTTCCTGCGTCTGAAGATGGAGGAAGCCCTGACGAAGCGCGGCGTCGCTCCCCACGTGTTCGAGCGCAAGGAGGAGGCTCAGGCATTCCTCGGTAGCACCGACAAGAAGGCCCGCAAGCGGATCTCCCCAGCGGTCGCCTCGGCGGCTTAAACTCTAATACCCCCGCCCGGCATCGACACCCTGCGGAGGCTGCCCGGTGGTGCGGTATTCGCGCAAATTGGCCGCCACGGTAGCGGCGGCCGAGTCCATGTCGGTGGGGCCGGAGATGTGCGGCAGCACGGTCACGGCCGGATGGGCCCAGAGCGGAGACTGGGCCGGCAGCGGCTCGACGTCGAACACGTCGAGCACCGCATGCGACAGATGGCCGGAATCCAGCGCCGCGATCAGGTCCTCGGTGACGACGATCGGGCCGCGGGCGAAGTTGATCAGCGCCGCCCCGGGCTTGAGTGCAGCGAGCCGTGCGGCGTTCACGAGGCCGCGTGTCTCCGGCGTGAGGGGCACGATGCAGACGAGGATGTCGCAGTGCCCGAGCATCGCCAGGAGGCCATCGGCGCCATGGACCGTGTCGATCCCCGTCACGGTCTTGGGGGTGCGACTCCAAGCCTCGACGCAGAACCCGGCGTCCGTGAGCCGTTCGGCCGCCGCGCTGCCGAGCGCGCCGAGGCCAAGCAGGCCGACCGTCGTGTCGGTAGGCTTCCGGTACGGATGTGGCTGCCAGAGCCGCTCGCGCTGCTGGCTCGCATAGGCCGGCATGTCGCGCTGAAGATAGTAGGTCCAGGCCAGCACCGCTTCGGCCATGGTGCGAGCCATCTCCCGGTCGACCAGCCGGATGATCGGAAGCGGCCGGTCGAAGACGCCGACGAGCTTCTCGACGCCAGCCCACAGGCTCTGCACCCAGACGAGGCCCGGCAGGGCGGCGACTTCGGCGGGATCCGGATTCGCTACGATGGCGACCTGCGCGCCCGCGCGCTCCGCATCCGTCATCCGGCGGAACGGGACCAGCCGCTCTCCGGGCATCGCGGCCGACAGGATCTGCAGATATTCCGCCTCCTGCGCCGGGCCCTTGCAACCGACCAGCGCGACAACCTCCGCCATCCTCGAACTCCACACGCGTCTCAGGCCACGCCCATCCGAGAGCGATGCAGGCGCTGTGCCTGCCCGGGGCGCGCTCGCCAAGTCTGGCAACCCTCCGCGGTCAGCGCGCCTCGACGAGCGCCGGATAGACGAAGCGGACGTGGCGCCGCTCTTCGGGGATCGCAGTCGTGACGCGCTTGCGCAGGCTGCCGGTGGTGACTGGCACCGCCACCTCGGTGGGCCGCAGGCGCCAGCGCTCGGCGCTCGCCATCGGAACCGGCGGCTTCGGCCGCTCGAGATGCCGGTCCGCGCCCTCGGTCGGCACGGTGGCAAGCCCGGCCAGCGTGACGACGGCAAGCAGGGCGTGACGGGACCGGCGCAGGGGCCGTGATCGAGGCGATGAGGCGGACATGGCAGGAAACTCGCGTGGACACGCTAGCTCTGCTCGTCGGGGATGAAGACGGGATCGAACCGAATCGATTCCCAACCTGTTCCCAACACCTGCGTCGAGTTGCGGTAAACACCGGGTCTTGAGGCACGGTAAACGAACACGACGGGAGGACGCGCAGGCATGGCGAGCAAGGTAGAGGGAAGCGCCGGGACACCCGAGCGCGCGGAGATCGGCCGCGTCATCGACACCGACATTTCCGCACGCCTGGATCGGCTGCCCTGGGGCCGCTTCCACGTGCTCGTCATCGTGGCGCTCGGCATCACCTGGGTTCTCGACGGGCTGGAAGTGACGCTGGCCGGCTCCCTGGTGGGCGCCCTGCGCCAGCCGCCCATGTCGTTCTCGGAGTTCGATGTCGGGCTGGCCGCCTCCTGCTACCTCGTCGGCGCGGTCACCGGCGCGCTGGGCTTCGGCTGGCTGACCGACCGGATCGGCCGCAAGAAGCTGTTCTTCATCACGCTCGCTCTCTACCTGATCGCCACCGCGGCCACGGGCTTGTCCTGGAATGTCGCGAGCTTCTGCGTCTTCCGCTTCTTCACCGGCGCAGGGATCGGCGGCGAGTACACGGCGATCAACTCGACCATCCAGGAGCTGGTCCCGGCCCGGGTGCGCGGCTGGACCAACCTCGTTATCAACGGCTCGTTCTGGATCGGCGCCGCGCTGGGCTCGTTCATGTCGATCGTGCTGCTGCGGCCCGAGGTGATCGATCCGGCCTGGGGCTGGCGGGTGGCCTTCTTCACCGGCGGCGCCATCGGCCTGGTGATCCTGTTGCTGCGCACCTGGATCCCTGAGAGCCCGCGCTGGCTCGCCACGCACGGCTACGCCGCGGAGGCTGACCGGGTCGTCACCGGGATCGAGAAACGCTTCACCGACGAGGGCGTCACCCTGCCGCCGGTCGACGACAGCAAGCGCATGAAGGTCCGCACGCGCAGCCACACCCCACTATCGGAGGTGTTCCACGCCCTGTTCGTCACGAACCGGCTGGCCACGATGGTTGGCCTCGCCCTGATGGTCGCGCAAGCGTTCTTCTACAACGCGCTGTTCTTCACCTACGCGCTGGTGCTGGAGCGATTCTACGCCGTGCCGGGCAACAGCGTCGGCTGGTACCTGCTGCCCTTCGCGCTCGGATCGTTCCTGGGACCGCTGCTGCTCGGACGATTGTTCGACACGATCGGCCGGCGCCAGATGATCGCCTTCACCTACGGGATCTCCGCGGTGCTGCTGGTCGCCGTGGGCCTGCTGTTCCGCCTCGACGTGGTCGGGCCGGTGGGGCAGACCGCGGCGTGGATGGTCGTATTCTTCTTCGCGTCCGCCGCGGCGAGTTCGGCCTACCTCACCGTTTCCGAGACCTTCCCACTCGAGATACGGGCGCTCGCCATTGCTGCCTTCTACGCGGTCGGCACCGGGATCGGTGGCGTCTCCGGGCCGCTCCTGTTCGGCAGCCTGGTCGAGACCGGCTCCCGGGACTGGGTGCTGTTCGGCTACGGGATCGGCGCAGCGCTCATGCTGATCGCCGCGGTGGTCGGCGGGGTCTGGGGTACGGCCGCGGAGGGCAAGTCCCTGGAGGACGTGTCGAAGCCGCTGGCGGCGGCGTAGACGCCTCGGGAGCCGTCAGGTGGCCCTGCGGGCCGCCTGACGAAGCTCTGTCAGCTCTCCTTCCGCCAAACCTGCCCGTGGTAAACGAAGCGCCGGCCCTCGTTGGCGAGGGCGGCCAGGCCCTTGAAGGCCGGATCGTGGACGGTGATGACGCTGGTGGGGATCTGGCGCATCATCTCGGCGAACGGCGCCTTGCGCTCAAACGCCTCGCGAAACCCGCTCTCCTCCAGCACCTTAACGATGCGGGGCGCAATGCCGCCGCCGATATAGACGCCGCTGGTAGCGAGGAAGGTCAGGGCGAGGTCGCCGCAGACCCGGCCGAGCAGTCGGCCGAACAGCTCCAAAGCTTCCGCGGCGTGCGGGTCCGAAGCGTTGAGCCCAGCCTCGGTCACGGCTGCCGGATCGAGCTTCTCGTGCGGCTGGCCGGAGCGGACATGCGCCACCGCCGCATGCAGCCGCGCGAGGCCCGGCCCCGACAATACTGCCTCGACGGTGATGCGCTCCTCCACGCGCTCCAGCGCGTGCCAGACTTTCTCCTCGAATGCGTCCGCTGGGCCGAAATCGGTGTGGCCGGCCTCGGTGGAGACGATGGCGAGGTGGGCTGAGTAGGGCACCAGGGCCGCCGCCCCGAAGCCGGTGCCAGGCCCGAGCACGACCCGGGCGCCGCCCGGTATCGTCGGACTGGGCCCGACCGGCGTGAGGTCGTGGGGCTCGATATCGGCCGCGCCGGCCGCGACGGGCACGTAGTCGTTCACCACCACCGCCGAGGAGAGCCCGAAATCCTTCGCGATGCGCTCGCCGCCAATCCGCCAATGCGCGTTGGTGAGTTGGGGCTCCGGCCCATCGACCCGCCCGCCCATCGCCAGGATGGTCGAGCGCGGCGGCGGCAGAGCATCGCCGCCCTTGGCCAGCGCCGCCTTGATGGCGTGCGACGGATCTGGATGGTCGGCGGTCGCTTCGTGCGAGAGAAGCTGGGGCTCGGCACCCTTCTCGGCGATCAGGCCGAAACGGGCGTTCGTGCCACCGATGTCACCGATCAGAACCGGAAACTCGAACATCGACGAAGGGCCTTTTCCTGAGCTGGCTCACGCTAGGCAGGACACGTGCCTACCGTCGTCTAACGAAGGATAGGGCGGCCTCAGGCCGAAGGCAGGGCCTCGGGATCGATCGTGCCGCGCTCCGCCCAGTCCCGCAGGAGGGCGCGGACGTCGGCCGGGTCGGGCAGACGGCGGCTCGCCACGGTGTCGCCGTCGCCGACCCGGACGGCGATGCCGCCATCCTCCTCCACCGAAGCGAAGGCGATCTCATCGGTGCGGTCGTCGCCGAAGAAGACCGGCCGGCGGCCGGCATAGGGGGCCTGCTCCAGGAAGGCGCGGATCGCGTGAGCCTTGGTCGCTTGCGCCGGGACAATCTCGCCCACAGCCTTGCCGAGTTGGAGCCGATAGGCTCCCCCGAGGGCCTCGGCCGAGTCCCTGACCAGCGCCTCGGCCCGGCCGGCATCCTCCGGGTTCGCGAGACGCCAATGCACCGCCACCGAGGCGCCCTTGTCCTCGATCAGCACGTTGTCGAACCCCCGGCTCTCCGTGTGCAGGCGCTCCACCTGCCGTCGCAGCTCCGGATGATCCTCGGCGCGGCCGCCCGACAGCGCCCCGCCGACCCGGCGCTCGACGCCGTGAAGCCCAGCCGCATCGAGGCGCGCGGGGCCCAGGAAGCCGTCGATCACCGTGACCGGACGGCCGGTCACGATCGCCAGCGCCCCGCCCAGCCGATCGCGCAGGCGTTCGAGGGTCTCGACCAAGCCAGGCTCGACCAGCACGGCATCCGGCCGCGGCGCGATCTCGGCGAGGGTTCCATCGAAGTCGAGGAAGAGGGCGATGTCCATCGCGGTCGGTCCCGGGCGGTAAGCGTCCGGCACGCGCTAGCATGCGACGACGGCGCGAGAAACGGCTATGGGCCTCAACCTATCGCTTCAACCGGACACGATATACGCCGGAAACGTCATGGCTAGACCGATCTCACGCCCGATCCCCGACCCGACCGCCCCCGGCGATGAGAGCGTATGGGATTATCCACGCCCGCCGCGGCTGGAACGGGTGGCGGAGCGATTGCAGGTGGTGCTCGGCGGTGCCGTGATCGCTGAAACGACTGCGGGCTACCGGGTTCTGGAGACCGCCCACCCACCGACCTACTACTTGCCGCCCTGTGATGTAACGGCCGGCGTACTCTCGGGTCCGCGTCGCGGTGGCATTTGCGAGTGGAAGGGGCAGGCCGTGCTGTTCGACGTGCATGGCGGCGACCGGCTGGCGCCCAGCGCTGCCTGGTCCTACCCGGAGCCGACGCCCGGTTTCGATGCCATTGCCGGCTATGTAGCATTTTATGCCCTGCCGATGGATGCCTGCTTCGTGGGAGCCGCACGGGTCACGCCCCAGCCGGGGACCTTCTACGGCGGCTGGATCACGCCCGGCATCGTTGGCCCGTTCAAGGGTAGCCCGGGCACGATGGGCTGGTGATCCCGCCGGAGCGCGCTTTATCCTCCTGATCGAGCCTCACCGGCCGAAGGAGACGACATGAGTGCGCTGACTGCGATCGATCCCAAGGGTGCAGGCCTCAGCCCGGACGGGCTCGCCCGGATCGTGCCTTGGATGGACCGGCTGGTTGCAGACGGTCGACTCGCTGGACTGTCTGTCACCGTGGCTCGACGCGGCCGCGTGGCCTTCGCCCGCGCCTGCGGCCAAGCGGATCTGACCCGCGCCACGCCGTTCACCCTGGATACGGTGACCCGAATCTACTCGATGACCAAGCCGCTCACCTCGGTGGCCGTCATGCAACTCTATGAGCAAGGCCGCTTCCAGCTCGACGATGCAGTCGCGCGGGTGCTGCCGGAGTTTGCAGAGATGCGCGTCGCCGTGGGCGGCAACCGGTCTAAGATCGAGACCGAGCCGGCTCGCCGACCGATCACAGTGCGCGACCTTCTCACCCATACGGCGGGCCTGACCTACGGCTTCATGGAGGCGACTCTCGTCGATGCCCAATATCGCGAGCACGGCGTGGATTTTCTGGCGCGCGAGGGCAGCCTCGCCGAAATGACCCGACGGGTCGCAGCGCTGCCACTGTTGGCCCAGCCGGGTAGCGCGTGGAACTACAGCGTCGCCACCGACGTGCTCGGCCAGTACGTGGCCACTCTCACCGGGCGCCCCTTCGCCGACTACCTGCGGGAGGAGGTCATTGCGCCCCTCGGCATGGTCGACACCGACTTTTATGTCCGGCCGGAGCTGATGCCGCGCTTCTGCGCGACCTACGCGTATGACCGCGCCCGCCAGCTCAGACAATTCGACGATTCCATTGAGACTGTCTTCGCGCAACCGCCGGCCATCGCCTCGGGCGGCGGCGGTCTCGTCTCGACCGCGGCCGATTACCAGCGCTTCTGCCGGATGATCCTCAACCAAGGGACGCTTGATGGAAATCGATTGCTCGGCCGAAAGACCGTGGCGCTGATGCTGGCCAATCACTTATCGGGGGATCTTGCGGCCATGGGCACGCCACGCTTCGCTGAGACTTCCTACACCGGGATCGGCTTCGGCCTCGGCTTCTCAGTGATGCTCGACCCTGCCCGGGCCCAGATCCTCGGCACGCCCGGCGAGGTCGCCTGGGGCGGCTTGGCCTCGACGGCCTTTTGGATAGACCCAGCCGAGGATCTCTCGGTCGTGCTCATGACGCAGCTTGTGCCGTCTTCGGCCCTGCCGATCCGGAGGGAACTGCGCGTGCTGACCTACGCGGCCCTCAACGATTGAGGGCCGCGCATCCTGCTTATTGCGGAGCGGGAGCGTCCGCTGCGGCTGGCTTCGACGGCGGCTTCGCGCCCGCCTTGGCGGTGGGCTTCGACCCCGTGGCGAATTCCGGATCGCTGCGCGGGCCGTTCGGGGCGTTGGTGGGTCCTGTGAGCTGGCCGGGCGCGAGGTCGACGACCTTGTTCCAGGTCTGCGACTTGCACAGGAAGGCGATCAGGCATCCACGCACCGTCAACTCGTTGGGCGCGTCCGTCCAGATCGTCACGTCGTAGGACTTGCCGTCCTCGGAATTGTAGATCTTGCCCTCGTAATGGGCGTCAGCGTTCGGCTTCAGACCCATGATCAGCTGGTGACCCAGGGATGGGCGCGCCTGCTTCTTCGGGTCGGGATTCTTGAAGTCGATCCGCGGCTCGCCCTTATCGTTGAGCGGAACCTTGAGCCACACCACGTAGCCGCACAGACGGTCGTTGGCCGCACCGCACTTCTCGAGGCGAACGCGGGCGCGGCCGTCTTCGGTCAGATAGGTGCCGCTGGGGTCGGCCGGAGCCGCGGCTTGCGCGGGAGCCGCCAGCGCGGCGAACGCAAGGACCGCGAGCGGCGCGATCCGCCGACCGATCGAAGACATCGTCATACCCGAACTCCCTTGCCTCGCGACCCTGAAGGAGCGCAACCACCCGCCATGCGGAAAGCCCCCTCGGTCGCGTCATCGCGCTGTCGCCGGGTCCAGAACCTGGCGACGCGCGCGTCCTGCCCGCCCTGTCCCGCGCGAAGTTGTCCGCATCATGACGGCGCAGCCTAGGGCTGAGGCGTATTGGCAAGTCTTCGTATCGATGCGGATGGTTCAGGCACGCGTGGGCGGTGTGCTGCGGCCGGGCCCCAGCGGCCGCTGCATCAGAGTCACGTCGAGCCAGCGGCCTTGCTTGTAGCCAACGCCTGCCAGGGTGCCGACCGGCGTGAACCCGAGGCCGGCATGCAGCGCAACGGAGGCGGTGCAGTCACTCTCGGCGATGACCGCGACCATCGTCCGGCCACCAATGCGCTCGCTCTCGGCGATCAACGCGGTGAGCAGGGCGCGGCCGAAGCGCGCCGCCCGGGCCGACCGCGCGACGTAGATCGAATCCTCGAGGGTCGAGCGGTACGCCGCGCGCTGGTGATAAGGGCCGGCATAGGCGTAGCCGGCCACCGTGCCATCCCGGACAGCCACGAGATACGGGAAGCCGCCCTCGTTCAGGACAGCGAAACGGCGAGCCATCTCAACGATGCTCGGCGGCTCCAACTCGAAGCTGGCCGTGCCGGTGCTGACGGCATCGCCGTAGATGGATGCGATGGCCGGGAGATCGACCTCGATTGCAGGGCGGATCGTGTGGGTCACGGTCCACTTCTATCTGCCCGACGCTCAGACCGGCAATGCGCGATCACCCCGAGGGGCCGGGCGATCGCGCCCGGATCGTCACGGCCGATCCCGTGGCCGGATTGCGCGGGGATGGACGCAGATCCGGTCCGCAATCGATTCGCCGTGCGATCCGATTATTCGGCCGCGGTCATTTCGGCGGTGAAGTGGCCACACCAGTCCTTGGAGGCCACCACCGGCCACAGACCCTTGGACTGCGGTGCGGGCTGGCTGACCGGCGGATTGAAGCGGCAGAGACCCTCGTCGCCCTGCGCTTGAGCACCGTTGAGCTTGTGATCGTCGAAGAAGCGGCAGCTCTCGCAGGCGGCGTTCGCGGTACCGGTCATGGTGTCTCTCCGTCGTCGTGAAAGCTTCGGCAGGTCGTCGAATGGCCCGCTCTATGTCAGTTCTTAATTAGAACAACTTCAATGAAGCGTCAAGGGCGACGCGACCTCCGGCGGCGGCTTGGAGCGACGGTTCGCTTGGTGCGGTCCGGCCAATCCCGCTCGGCGAACACGGATCCAAAACGGAAGAAGCCGGATCCCCCCTCAGGGATCCGGCTTCATGAGGCCGTGGGTCATTCCAGGTCACCGCCCTGTCGAGGACGGTGCATGGGTCGAGCGAGAGGGCTGGATTAGCCCTGCTTGTCTTTCTTGTTCGCCCGGTGATGCCCGACTGCGCAGCCAGCGGCGGCGCCCATCTTGCCGTGACCGGCCATATGCCCGGCAATCCCACCAACGACCGCCCCCTTGAGACAGCCTTTCGCTTCGGCCGGCGCGCCGAGCACGAGAGCGCCGATCGCCAGCGCGGAAGCCAGTGCAATCCGATATGTCATTGCGGTTCTCCGAATGTGTTGTTGGCAACGACCGCGTGACCGAAGACGTTCCGCTTCCCACTCTCGGGCGGCCTACCGCGCCAGCCCGGTCACAAGCCGGAGCAGGTCCGATTGCCGGGTCGCGCCGGTCTTGGCGAAGATCGCCTTCAGCTGTGAGCGTGCCGTGGCAGCAGTGATCGAAAATTGGTTCGCCGCCTCGGCGAGGCTGAGACCACCGGATACAGCCTGGGCCAAGCGCGCCTCCGCTGGCGTCAACCGATAGGCGGTCTGAAGGATGGCGGCAGGCGGAACCGGCAGAGCGCCGGGGACGCTGGCGATCAGCAGCGTACGCCCGCCCGCGAACAATCCGCGGCTGGGGCCGACCAGCGGCACGACATGGATCGCGATCGGAAGGGCATCGCGCCGCGGCACCACCACGGCGGAGATCGGCGATCGCCCGGACGGCCGCGACAGCGCCTCGAGCTGCCGCGCAGCCTCGCCCTCCTCGGCGATGAGACGTCCACCCGCCAGTTTCAGATCGCGACCGAGCAGAGTACTGAACGCCGTGTTCCAGCGGATGGCCCTCCCCTCGGAATCGAGGATCATGGCGGGACGCCCAAGGACGTCGAAAGCCTCCGTCAGCCCGGCGAGTCGCGCCTTCTCGACCACCGCGGTGAGGAGCCCGGCACGTCGGAGCAGCGGTGACAGGGTGGCGAGACGCGCCTGCTCATGGGGCTCGTACAGGCCCTGCGCCACGGTCCTCTGCAAGGCCAGGCACCAGAGCCGGCCCTTCACCTCGAAGCCGATGCCGGCGAACCAGCGCAGGCCGCTGGAGGCCAGCAGATCCTGATAGAACGGCAGCCGCTCAATCTCCTCGGGCGTCGTGAAATCCTGGTCGACGGCGATGCCCCGGGCCCGGATCATCGGCAGTCCGCGAAAGCGGTGATCCTCCCGATGCCAATGTTCTTCGAAATAGCGCCTCGAGGATTCGGCCAAAGAGGCCGTTGTGATCGCGTCCAGACCCGTCCGGTCGGTGCGCAGGAGCAGCGCCCCCTCGCTCCCAGAAGCCTGTGCAACTCGCTCCATCAGGTCCGGCCAGCGCGCCGGATCGACCACCGCCTCTTCCAGATCTTCCCGGAAGCTCATCTCCAGATCATCACGCAGGCGCGCAACGGGATCATGATTCAGGCCGGGCATGGGGCTCGACTCCGAGCCGGCAAAACCGGCCATCAGGATCGTTATACATTCATTTCATCAAAATAACGCCCGATGATCAATCGTATTTCGTCATTTTAACCCTCAATACCGAGCAATCAGCTCAACGGACGACAATTTCGATAGGTCGATCCAGGTTGATGGATTGATTATTCCCGAGGGTGGCTCCTGGGTATCAGGTGGCTCAATGAACGTAAGCGCCGTCGATCCGGCAGATGGAACGGCGTCGGTTGAACCCAGAAGGGGCATCCGGCCCTGCCGCCGCCCGACCACAGCTCCGTACTCTGCCACGCGGCCGAGATCACAACTTCTGATAGATTCGAGACGGGGGAGCTTCAAGCCTCGTTAACCAAACCCGTCGATTGTATCGCTCAGCGCGGTTCGATCACGAGTTGTCATCGGACGGGCGCAGTCGAGCATGGTGCGGCTGAAGGTCGATGGCGTTTATCCTGTCTGCGGTCCTCAGCGCGGCGACCCGGCGCGTCTCCCGGGCATCCGGCCTCGCGGCTCATCCGCGAAGTCGTGCCACCGCGCTGGCGGTCCTGACCTGCGCACCGCTGCTGAGCGGTTGTATGTCGGGCAAACCCACATCCGCCGGGCGATCCGGCCCGGACGTGACGCAGACCGGCTCGATTACCGAGGGTCTGCCGCCCGCCTTGGTCGCGGCTGCCCAGGAGGAGGTCGGGCGCACGATGCGCCTGGGACTGGCCAACTATCGGCTCAACGTCGGCGACAACCTCGAAGTCTCGTTCCTGATCGATTCCAGCGTGGTTCAGCCGACCTACCGTCTCAACCCCAGCGACGAGTTCGACGTCGATTTCCGCACCCACCCAGAATACAACCGTACGGTGATCGTGCGGCCGGACGGCCGGATCTCGCTGCCGGGCAAGAACGGCATCAAGGTCGCCGGCCTGTCGCCGGAAGCCGCGGCCGCGCTGATCAAGAACAGCTACGACGACGTCCTCATCGACCCGGTCGTCACGATCATGCTGCGCAAATTCCGCACCGTGACCGATGATTTCCGCGAACTCACCCAGCGGGCCGATATGGGCCGCGTGAAGGTCCTGGCGATCGAGCCGGACGGCAAGATCAACCTGCCGATGGTGCCCGCGGTTCAGGCCGCCGGAAAGACCGTGACCGAACTCGCCGGCAGCCTCACCGCGGCCTACCACCGCCAGCTCGCCACGGTGAGCACGAGCGTGCGGCTCGCGAGCTTGGTGCCGGCCAACACCATGGTGTTCGGTGAAGTCCGGGCTCCTGGGCCCGTGACCCTCCAGGGCGCCCGCACCTTGGCGCAGGTCCTGGGCTCGGCCGGTGGCATCCTGCCGACCGCCGCGGGCGAGGCCGTGCGCATCATCCGGTTCGACGCCGAGGCAGCAGGCAGCGTCCGCATCGTCGATATCGGCCAGCCGGGGCTGGCGGACACGATCATCGTGCCGCCGAACGCCACGGTCTACGTGCCGCCATCACTGCTGGCCAAGACCGCCCGCGCCGTCGATCTGGTGGTTCGCCAGATCCTGCTCTTCAACGGTACCGGCTTCGGTGTGAATTACATCACCGGTCCGTCGGCCAACACCTCCACCAGCGCAACCGTGAGGTCCGGGACGTGACGAAGTCCGACCTGTCCCGGCCCGACCGGACCACGCCCGACGCGTTCGAGGATATCGCCTTCGATCTTCGCGACGCCCTGGCGGCCCTGTTCCGGCATATCCGGCCAGCCCTGCTGATCCTGGCCGCCGCGATCCTCGGCGCCGGCATCTACCTCCTGCTGACGCCGGCCGAATACACCGCCGACGCCAAGCTGATCATACGCCTCGGCCGCGAGAAGTCGGCCGCCCCGATCCAGAGCGGCGCCAACCAGAACTACATGTTCTCGGAACGCGCGCAGAACGTGAACAACGAGATCGAAATCCTGCGTGATCCGAGCATCGTGCGCGACGAGTTCGCGGCGCTGAAGGCGATCACTCCGGCGGGCGATCTCGGGCCGCCCCCCGAGGACTGGATGGATTGGCTGATCTACCAGGGCCGTGTCGCCATGCGCGGGGCCAAGGCGGTCAAGACCTGGATCGTGGACACCGCCCGCATCCCGTTCGAGGCGCTCGGCCTCCTGCGCCACCTGAGCCCTGACGAGAAGCTCTACGAGGCCTACTTGGCGTCCTTCAAGGTCGTGTTCGTCAAGGAGACGGACGTGATCCTGACCGGCTTCACCTGGACGGATCCGAACTTCGCCGCCCAGGCCCTGAATCGGCTGCTCGACGCCTACAAGCGCCGCCATGTCGAGGTCTATGCCGACGAGACCCCGGCGACCTTCTACCAGGGCAAGCTGGAGCGGGCGCGCGCCGACCTCGCCGCCATCGATGCACAGCTGGCAAAATCCCTGAAAGGCAACAACACCGCGAGCTTCGAGATCGAGCAGCAGAACGACCTCGGAACGCTGTCCGACCTCGCCCGCCAAAAATCGGCCGCGCAGATCGAGCGTGAAGGCGTCGAGGCCCGGCTCAAGCGCACCCGCGAGACCGGCCCCGATCGCTGGCAGCCGACGCCGCCCGATGCCGACCCGACCGTCGCGGCCTTCGACACGCGCTGGGCGGATCTCAGGACCAAGCGCGCGGAGATCGCCGTCCGGTTCAGGCCGACCGCGCCCGAATTCGTCAGCCTCGACCGGGACCTCGCGGCCCTGACCCGGCAGAAGTACCAAGCGCTGATCGCCGCCGACACGGCGCGGCTCTCGGTTCTGTCGGAGAAGATTCAGACCATCACGGGGATCGAAGCCAACCGCCGCAGAGCCGCCATCGGCCAGAGCGACGCCGCCCTGGCCTATGGCCGGCTGGCGCAGCAGAAGAGCCTGCTCAGCGACGAGATCACCGACACCCAGAAGCGGATCGACGCCCTGCGCACAGGCACCGGGCTTGACGCGCAGTCCGTGACCTCCTCCGCGTTGGTCGCGCGCGCCGTACCGCCGCGGCTGCCCTCCGGCCCGAACCGGCCCTTGATCCTCGGCCTGGCAGCCGGCCTCGGGCTGCTCGCCGCGCTGGCCTATGTCGCTCTCGCCGAGATACTCGCCCAGACCTACCGTAGTGCATCCGAAGTCGCCCGCTCGCTGCGCGTGCCGGTTCTGGCCGCCGTGCCGCTGCGCTCGGGCCCTGGGCGGCGCCCGCGTTTCGGCGGAGCCGCCGCATGATCACCGCCAACGCCCCGCTGATCGACCCGGCCGTGCTGGAGCCGGCGCTCGTCCAACTCAGCCGCCACGAAGCCCGGCTCCGCCGGGTCGGGATCACCGCCGTCCAGCCCGGCGAGGGCGTCAGTACCCTCGCTCGGGAACTCGCCGGCGCCTATGCCCGCCGCGGCCGCACCGCCGTACTGATTGAAGCGAACTGGTCACGGCCATCGCTCGCAGAAGCCTACGGGCTCGTCGGCCGCCCGGGCTTCGCCGACATCGTCGCCGGCGACGTAGCACCGAGCCTCGGGGTTCACCCGGTGGCGGACGGCCTCAGCGTCGTGCCGGCTGGCAACGACAGGGCGATTCAGCGGGCGACCCTGGACGACGGCCGCGTGGAGGACTTCCTGGCGCTGGTCGACGACCGCTTCGACCTCGCCATCCTGGACTGCGAGCCGATCACCGAGATCGGCGACGCTGCAGCGCTCTCGCCGTTCGTGGACGGATTCGTCCTGGTGATCGGCGCCGAGCGCACGCGCCGGGCCGTGGCGCAGCAGGCGCTCGCCGACCTCAAGGCAGCGGGCGGTGCGCCGCTCGGCATCGTCCTCAACGGGACCCGCCGGCCGATCCCGAAATGGCTGTACCGGTGGCTCGGATGAGCGGTGCCTCGCTGCGCGCGCTCCGCGCCTTGCCCATCGCCACCCTCGGCCTTGCCGCCGCGGCTGGCGCCGTGGCGCTGAGCGCTGCGCCTCTCAAATTCGCCGTGGTCGGGCTGGCGGCTGCCTTCGGCGGGGTCAGCGCCCTCATCGCCGGACAGCGCTACCGCCTGACGCCCCTCCTGCTGGTCGGCCTCGCGGTCGGGCTGACCGTGAAGCTCGACGTCAGTTTCTTTCAGCATTTCGAGGCGAATGGCCAATACCTGCCGAGCATCGGCGGCGGGGCTGGACTGACGGTCAGCGTCGCGCTCCTCGTGGCTTTGACGCTGATCTTGTCGAAGGTGACCGGCATCGGCGAGCGCGTCCGGGGCCTGCGCCTCGATCGGCCCCTCGTCCTGACGCAGATCGGATTTCTGGCGGCCGGCCTGCTTTCCCTCAGCAACGCCACAGACACCGCGTACCTGTGGTTCGATGCCTGGCGGTTCCTCGGCCTGCTCTTGGTCTCGGTCGCGGTCTCGAACCTGTCGGGGGCCGACATCCGGACCCTGGCTCTGGCGATCTGTGCCTTGTGCCTTGTGCAGACCGCGGTGGCGGGCCTGCAATACGTCTCCGGCTCCGAACTCGGCCTCTCGGTGCTGGGCGAGGAGCAGATCGTCGAGGAAAACATCAACTTCTCTGCGCAACGCCGCGCTGGCGGTCTGAAGGTTCACCCCAACATCCTCGGCTATTACTACGAGTTCGTCTGGCCGCTGGCCCTGGCGCTCGCCCTCTCGCGGGGTCCGCGGCTCCTGCGCCTCATCGGAGCGGCCGGCGCCGGATCGGCCGTCGTCGGCGTAGTGCTGACCCTGTCACGTGCCTCGTGGCTGACCTATCCGCTCTCGGCCACCCTGGTCGTCCTGCTGGTCTACCGGGACCGGCTCTTCTCCCGGGCGAGCCTGATCGTGTTCGCCGTGCTGGTCGTGGTGGCCGGGATCGGAGCGATCTACGCCGGGCCGCTGGTCTGGGAACGCCTCACCGCGGACGATGGCGGCTCGGCGGCTCAGCGTGGGCCGCTCAATGCGGCCGCCCTGGCCCTATTCGAACAATTCCCGATCTTCGGCGTCGGCCTGAACAATTTCGGCAATCAGTTCGCCGTGCTTGATCAGACTGGCCTGTCCCGCCTCGCCGGCCTGTTCGACCGCTCGAACCACGTGGTGCACAACCTGCACATTCTGATCCTCACCGAGGTCGGGATCGTCGGCTATACGGCCTTCGCCTTGGTCTTTTTGGTCGGGATCTTCCGGGGCTTCCGGGCCGCGTGGCGCGCACCGATCGGGGATCCCCTGGCGGCCATCGCAGCGGCTTGCGCCGTCGGCCTGATCGCACACCTGTTGCACGGTTTGGTCGACCCGGGCTTCCGCCTGAATCTGGGTATCGCTGAGCTGCTCTATACCGGTCTCGGGCTGATCGCGGGCGTGCGGGCGGCGCAACGACGTGCGGCAGCCGACCGGCGCCGAGAGGGGTACCGACCATGAACGGGATCGGCCTCAGCGTCCTGATCGTCACTTACAATGCCGGTGCCGATATCGAGACCTGCCTGCAGCTCCTGGCGACCAGCCGGATCAATCGCCCCTACGAGGTGATCCTCGTCGACAACGCCTCGTCCGATGGGACGCCGGAGCGGATTGCCTACGGCTTCCCGTGGGTGAAGCTGATGGCGGAGCAGACCAACCATGGTTTCGCAGGCGGCAATGCCGTCGGCCTGAAGGCGGCGCAGTACGATACGATTTTGTTGCTCAATCCCGACGCGTTCCTGCGCGATCCGGAAGTGCTCGCCGCCGCCCTCGCCCATCTCGATGCGCATCCGGATGTCGGCGCCCTCGGCCCACGCCTGATCTTCCCGGACGGCCGCCATCAGGTCGGCGATGCCGGCTATGAGCCGCGCCCGCTCTCGACCCTGGTCCACGCCGCGGGGTTGTCTGGACGCTTCGGCCTGCGCGGTCTCTACCTTGCGAGTCGCCAAGCCAGGGGACGCGCGGCCGTGGACGTGGACTGGGTCTGCGGCGCGTTTCTCATGATGCGCCGTGCCGCGATCGAGACGATCGGCGGGCTCGAAAGCCCGATGTTTCTCTACGGCGAGGACGTGGATTGGGGCTGCCGCCTGCGTGATGCCGGATGGCGGGTCGCCTACCTGCCGGCGATCGCGGTCGTCCATCTCCAGGGCGGCTCGTCCGGCGCGCGCTCAGCCCGCTGGCTCGACGGGTTGGCGGAGATCTACCGCCTGCGCAATGCCGGCCGGTTCCTGTCCTCGCCGGCGTTCTTCTCAGGGCCACTCCGGCTCGGCTTCACCCTGCGGGCGCTGGCCTATGGGTTCGCCGGCCGGCTGAAGCACCGGCCGGACCTCGCCCACAAAGCCGAGGACATGCGCAGGTTCTCCGCCCACCTGCGCACTCGTCGAAGCTGATGGGCTCAATCCTCAAGGCCGCTTGCGAATGAAGACCATGTGATAGCCCTTTAACGGACCCGGCGTGAGCCGGAACAGCAGCTCCCAGAACTTGCCCAGGACGATGTTCTCGCCATGATAGAACGGCTGCCCGTCAAAACTGTAGGTGAAGTGCTCGAACCGATCAGTTGGGAAAAGCCGCTGCCGCGCCGCCTCCGTGTTCATCGTGTAGAGCGGCACGAACGAGTCGATCTCGACCCGCCGCGGCTCGACCCAGCGCAAGACCTGGGCGTGCAGCCGCTTCGGGATCAACCGCGCGCCGACTCCGACATAACCCCAGCGGTTGGGCGTCCAGGCGCAGAGCCAGCCCCCCGGGGCGAGGACTCGGCCGAGCTCGGCTGCGGTGACCTCGGGATGCTCGATATGTTCGAGGACCGAGAACGCCGAGATCAGGTCGAAGCTTCCGTCCGGGAACGGCAGGATCCCATCGTGTCCGATGAGCCGGACCTCGTCGGCGGACTTGTTCTCGAGAACCGCCTCATCCACGTCGCAAGCCATGACGTGAGCGCAACGTCCGCGGAAGTCGCCGAGGTGCCGGCGCAGTGGAACCGGGTCATCGGTCCACTTGCCGCGTCCGGCCCCGAACTCCATCACCCGCATGTCCGGCCGGAGCAGCGCGTTGACGCGGACGATGTACTCCATCCGGTGGTCCTGCCGGGAATAACCCCCGGCGCCCATCTCCCGGAACAGGCGCTGTTCGACGGTGACCATCTGTTAGGCTCCTCTGGCGGCGCGATGCGCACGGTGGTGGTGAAGGGGGGCGAGCCGGACAGGCGTCCGGCCGTGGCGATCCTCGGCACCCGCGGGGTGCCGGCCGCGCATGGAGGCTTCGAGACCCTGGCCGAGCGTCTCGCGCTGGAGCTCGTCGAGCGCGGCTGGCGGGTCGAAGTCTATTGTCAGGTCACCAAGCCGACGCTGCCGAGCATCTGGCGCGGCATCGCGCTGATCCCGGTGGCGGTCCGGGGCGACGGCGCCTTCGCGACCATCGTGTTCGACTTCAAATGCACGCTGCAGGCGGCATTCCGGCCGGCCCTGCCGCTGGTCCTGGGCTACAACACCGCTGCGTTCTCGATCCTGTATCGGCTCACGGGCAAGCGCAGCGTGATGAACATGGACGGGATCGAGTGGAAGCGCGACCGCTGGTCGAAGCCGGCCAAGGCGTGGTTCTGGCTGAACGAGCGCCTCGGCAGCCTGTTCTCCACGCATCTGGTCGCCGACCATCCGGAGATCGCCCGGCACTTGGCCCGCAACACCGCAGAAAAGCGGATCACCACCATCGCGTACGGCGCCGACCCGGTGCTGGAGGCGCCGACTGCCCCGCTGGCGGACTTTAAAGTGCGCCCCCGCGATTACGGGCTGCTGATCGCCCGCGTGGTGCCAGAGAACCTCGTGCTCCAGATCGTGCGTGCGTGGAGCGAGATCCGCCCAGGCCTGCCCCTGGTCGTTCTCGGCAAGCTGATGGAGTCCGATCCCTACCATCGTGCCGTGAAGGCCGCGGGCGGCCCCGACGTGATTTTTGCCGGCGCGATCTACGAATCCGAGCGCGTCGCGGCCCTTCGGCTGCACGCCCGCTTCCACATTCATGGCCACACGGTCGGCGGAACGAACCCGTCCCTTGTGGAGGCTTTGGGGGCCGGCTCGCCGATCCTGGCCCACGACAATCCGTTCAATCGCTGGGTCGCGGGCGACGGAGCGGTGTATTTCGGCGACGAGACCGAGCTGCGCCGGGGCATCCTCAACCTCGTGCGCGCCGCACCGAGCCGGCTCGACGCCCTGTCGGCGGCCTCCCGCGGCCGGCACGCCGACGCCTTCGGCTGGCAAGGCATTTTCGACGCCTACGAGGGCGTGCTCCGGCGCCAGCTCCCGTCCAGGCGTACCGCCCGCCCAGGCCCGGAAGCGCTTCGCCGGCACGAGCACGGGCCGGCCTGAGCCGGGGTCGGACCGCTCGGGCACCCGGCTAGACTGCATCGCCGGCCCCCGAAGTCTCGGGGCGGCTGCGGATCTGCCGCTGGGCGATCATCGTCACGGTGCCGGCAGGCACGTCCCGCAGCGTGCAGACACCGATTCCGATCGTCGCCCCGGATCCGACCGTGACGGCGCCCTGGACGGCCGCGTGGGCGCCGACGACCACGCCATCGCCAAGGCACGGCGCATCGCCGGGGAACGGTGCACCAGGAGAGACCCAATCCCGCGGACCGACCAGCGTCCCGGGCAGCAGTACGAGATCAGTCCCCGCGCGGCCGCAAAACACGACCCGTGCCGGGTGGGGCACGAACAGGCCAGGGCCGATCGGCGAGCCGGGATGCAGGCTCGCGCCAGTCAAACGCAACGACAGGTTCGAGACGAACGCCGCGCTGCGCCGCCAGCCGCGTCCGTGCAGCAGATGGGCTGTCCGATGGAAGATCGAGACCTGCATGGCCGGCAGCGTCAGGTGCATCAGGCGGCGCAGCCGGGAGGTTGGCTTGCCGCCCGTGGTCTGGCGCAGGACGCGGGCGAAATCGGCGGAGAGCAGGCGGAGCAGCGCCGTATCACCGGTCGGCCCGCGTGGATCGGGGCTGATGACGCCGCCGGTCATGCCGCGGCTCCGCGGCCCGGCAGGGCGCGCCAGGGCTGGGGCATCACGGTCTCGTCCGGCTCGACGTCCTTGAGGATGGTTGTGCGGGGGCCGAGGCGGGCTCGATCGCCGATCCGCACGGCGCCGAGCACGATCGCGCCGGCTTCGAGCACCACGCCGTCCCCCAACGCCGGCAGGCCGGGGCCACCGCCGATATCTTGATCGGGCTCCTTGAGCAGTCCGCCAATCGAGGCCTGGACGCCGAAGGCTGCATCGCGTCCGACAGCGCCCGCTATGACGGCGCCGAAGGGGTACGGCAGGAAGAGCCCTCCGGCGATCCGGCTCGATGGGGGGATGTCGGAACCGGTCCACCAGCCGTTGACGAGCCACAGCAGCCACGCCGCCATTCGCCAGCCACGCTCGTGGCTGTAACGCGATAGCCGATAGAGCCAGACCGCGTGATAGCCCCGGTGCAGACGCGCCGAGCCGTGGCCACGGCGATGCCAGTGGGCGCGGTCGGCTGCGAGCGCCGCGCGCATCTGCGCCCACCGCGGCCGTCGTCCCCCGGCGGTTTCCGTTGCGCCCGCAAGGTGGATCCCCCTGGCGGCGGCAGTCTCGGCTGGCTCGGACATACGCAGTCCTCCGCTTTCCTGAAGCGCGACGTCTATGCAACCATAAATTGAAGATACGGTTGCAAGCCATACGCACCCTGCCACGATGCAATCGTAGGTCGCGGTTTTCAGTAAGGCTTCACCGAGAGATGTACCGCTTGGTAAACCGATTGCGTGGATATCGCCGCCCAGGCGGCATGCGGTACGGCGCGAATCTGCTCGGACAGGCTGCCGGGCGCGGTGTTTATTTGGCCGCTGGCTTCGTCACCTTTGTGATGGTCGGCCATGACGTGGGCCCGGCGGCCCTCGGCCGCTACGGCCTCGCCCTGGCCGTGCTCGCGGTGGCGCTCATCGCCGCCGATTTCGGCACGACGCTGACTTTCGGAGCGCGCCTGGGGGCTGGCGCGCCGGAGATGCGGGCTGCGGAATTCGGCCGCATGATCGCGGCCCGACTGCTCCTCGGCGGTACCACCGGCTTGCTGCTGCTCTGCACCTTGCCGTTCCTACCCGAGGAAATCCGACCCGCGCTGGCACTCGCAGCCTCGCTCATGCCGCTCGCGGCCGCGCGTTTCCTCGATTCCGTGTTTCAGGTCTGCGGGCGACCTGGCTGGTCGGTCTGGCCGTCGCTGGCCAATGCCGCGACCCTGGTCGGCGGCACCGCGCTCGCGCTCTGGTTGCAGCTTCCCGAGGCAGCCTTGAGCGTTGTCGCGGTGTCCGCGGGCGTCGTCTACGGCGCGGTTGGTCTGGTCCTGGCCGCCCGGCTCTTACCCCTGCGCCCTGCCTCCCTGGCGCATGGCTGGGCGGCGATACGGGCGGCAGCCGGAGTCGGGGTCTCGAACGCCTTGGGGTCGCTGAACGGCCGCATCAGCCTGATCATGCTGGCAGCCCTGGCAGGCGCCACCGAGCTTGGTCATTTCACCGCCGGGTTCAGATTCTTCGAGCTCGGCGCCGCGGTGGCGATCACCCTGTGCGCACCGCTCGTGCCGGTGTTCGGCCGGGCGGTCGGCTCCCTCGAAACAGGCCGGCCGCGATCCGGCACCACTCGGCTATGCGCCAGCGTACGCCCGGCGCTGACCTCGGTCCTGGCGGCCTCAGGTGCTGGAACCGTGGCGGCCTGTGCGGTCGCTGATCCCCTGGTGCGCTTGATCTTCGGCCCGGATTTCGCCGCAGCCGCACCGGTCCTGCGGATCGCCGCCGCCATGAGCGCCCTGCTGATCACCGCAACCGTGCTGTTCGCGGGGCTTGTTCCGCTCGGCCGGACCGGCTTCGCGGTACGTGGCAGTGCGGCCGCCTGCGCCACGAACCTTGCGGCCTGCGCGGTGCTGATCCCCCTGGATCCTCTGCTCGGCGCGGCTTGGGCCGCCCTTCTGGCCGAGGTCGCGATGCTGGCGGTTGTCGCCCACGCCTTCTGGCGGGAGGTGGGGCCACCTCTGACCGTCGCGGACGTGCCGATTGTGCTCGGCCCCGGCCTCGTCACCGCCCTGGTCTGGGCCGCCGGTTCGGCAGCGCTCGCGCCCTTCACGGTGCCGACCGCAGCCGGTCTTTCCGCCGCGGTGGCCGCATGGCTGTGCCTGCGCCGCCGCTCCCCCGCCGATTCCCTTCCCCTCTCGATCCCGGAAGCTTCGTCATGAGCGACGTCCCCATGCTCTCGGTCATCATCCCGACCTACAACCGCGCCGACACACTGCGCCTTTGCCTGCGGGCCTTCGATCGGCAGACGACCGAGGTGCCGTTCGAGATCGTCGTCTGCGACGACGGCTCGGCCGATTCCACCGGCACGGTGATCAGCCGTGCGGTCACCACGGGCCGCGTCCCGGTCGTGCATCTGCGCCAGGAGAACAAAGGGGCCAACGCCGCCCGCAACCACGCAATCGGGGCGGCACGGGGCGAGCGGCTGCTTATCGTCAACGACGACACCATCCCGTCCCCCGGCCTCGTCGCGGCGCATGTCGCCGCCCATGCGCGGCGGGGCGGGCGCGAGACCGCGATCCTCGGACGCATGACCATCGACCCGGCGCTGCCGTTCTCGCCGTTCTCGGCCCTACACCACGACGCCTCGTACGACGCGCTCGAAGGCCGCGTGGAGGTCGGCTGGGACGCCTTTTTGACCTGCAACGTCAGCGTCGACCGGCGCCTGCTGGAGGAGGCCGGCGGCTTCGACCCGCGGCTGACCTGGCACGAGGATATCGAACTCGGCGAGCGGCTGGCCCGGCGCGGCATGCACCTGTTCTACGCCCCGGAGGCGTTGGCCTATCACCACCACCTCCTCGATGAGGCGGCCTATCTGCGCATCGCCGAGCGCGAGGGCGCGGCCCTGGTGCTGTGGTACCGCAAACGCCCGGACCTCGCGGCCGACCTCACCCGGCTCGGGCTCGTCGGCCCGCCGCCGCTGGCCGCCTCCCCACGCCACCGCGTCGCCGACCTGGCGATGCCGACGGCCCTGCTGCCCGGCTGGCAGATGGCGGCGCGGGCCTTGACGCGAGTCAGCCCGGAAGCCGGCCGCACGATCTGGCGGCGGCTGTTCCAGCGCCAGAAGCGCCTCGCCATCGCCCGGGCGCTGGCGGCGTGATGCTGTACGCCCGACACGTCCTCGCAGTCCTGCTCCTGCCGGCGCTCGCCGCCTGCGGCCCAGCCGATGCGCAGTCGCAGCAGAACATCCTAGTCGATCCCGCGGGCGGCGCGATGGACGGTTTTCGCACGGTGGCGCGTCTCGCCGACGTGCCGTTCGCGAGCCTCGGCCCCGGATCGAGCGTGCTGATCCGCGGCGGCAGCTACGGCGACGTGGCTCTGATCGGGTCCCGCGGCAGCGCCGCGGCGCGGGTCACCGTGGCGGCGGTGGCCGGGACCAAGCCCGTCCTGTCGAACTCGGTGGTGTTCGAGAATGCCGCCTACGTCACGGTCACCGGCCTGACCGTGCAGGGCGCGGTCAATTCCGGCTTCATCATCCGCCGGGGCTCGCACCACGTGACCGTCTCGGGCTCGACCGTGTCGAAATCCGGCCTCGGCATCTGGATCGGGGACGGCGCCGGGGCCGGCCACCGCATCACCGGCAACACGCTCGCCGACAACAAGACCCACGGCGTCGCCGTCGACGTGATCAACGTGCCCCCCGAGGACCCGAGCTACATCCTGGCCAACACCGTGACCGGCAACGGCATCCACGGGATGGAGATCAACGGCTCCGGCTACGTGGTCGAGGGCAACCGGGTCTCGGGCAACGGCGTCGGGATGTCAGGCACTTCCGGCATCCACGTCTACGCCAAGGACGCCGGCCAGGACGCCGGCGACCGCAACACCATCCGGTACAACATCGTCACCGGCCAGAAGGAAACCACCGGCCAGGACGGCAACGGCATCCAGATCGACCAATGGTGCGACGGCAACACCGTCGCTTTCAACGTCGCCACCGACAATGACGGCTCCGGCATCAACCTGTTCGACGCCGGCTCCAATACGGTGGTCAACAACACCGTCACCGGCAACATGCGCGATTCCGGCGGCAAGCATGTCTATCGCGGCGAGATCGTGCTGGCCTCCGACTACACCAAGAAGGTCGATCGCACCGCGGGCAACCGGGTGCTCAACAACATCGCCTTCGCCACGAGGCCCGGCATCGCGGCCATCGCGGTCGAGGCGACCACCGCCGACAACGGCAACGCGATCGGGCCGAACTTCATCGGCAGCAGCGTCGGCGCCCCTCTCTATCGCTGGGCCGCCACGGCCACCAGCGACGGAGCGAGCCTGCCGCTGAACAGCCAGGGCCCCGATCTCGCCGGCACCCCCGCCTTCCGCGACCGCGCGGCTCCGTTCGCGGACGGCCTCGCGCTGACCAAGCCCCCCGCCCGCGCCGGCATCCCGCTCGGCGCGACCCGCGACCTCGCCGGCCGCGCCTACGCGCCCGGCGAGGCCCCGACCTTCGGCGCGTACAGGAGCCCGTAACCATGCTTCGCATCGGCATCGACGCGCACGTGCTGACCGGCAAGCCCCAGGGCAGCCGCACTTGGCTCGTGAACATCATCGGGCGGGCCGCCGCCCGCCATCCGGACGCGACCTACGTGGTCTATTCCGGCGACCCGGAGGCCTGCGCACGGATCGTCTCGGGGCCCAATATCGAGCACCAGCGGCTACCGCGGGTGCCGGCGAGCGTCCGCCTGCTCGCGATCTGGCCCTGGCTGGTCTTCCGCGACCGGCTCGACACCCTGCTCACCACCTACATCGCCCCGCCGCTGGTGCCGGGGAACCGGCAGGTGGTGGTGGTCCACGACATCCTGTTCGAAACCCACCCCGAGTTCTTTTCCTGGCGGATGCGCTGGCGGAACCGCGTCCTCACTCGGCTCTCGGCCAAACGGGCCAAGCTGGTCCTGACCATCTCCGACTACAGCCGCGATTCCATCGCCAAGGTCTACGGCATCGAGCGCGAGCGGATCGCCGAGGTGCGCTGCGGTTCGACCCCGCCCAGGGCCTCGGCCGAGCGGAGCCCGCTGGCGGACGGGCGCCCGTACCTGCTGATGGTCGGCCGCCTGGAGCCCCGCAAGAATCTCGGCCTCGTGCTCGAGGCCTTCGCGCGCCTGCCCGCGGGCGCAGCCCGGCTGATCGTGGTCGGCAAGGGCGACGGCGAGCGGCCCGAGACCCTCGACCGCCTGACCCGGACCCCGGATGCGGTGCACATCGCCGGCATCGACGATAACGGCCTGTCCGATCTCTACGGCCGGGCCGCCGCCCTGGTCTTCCCGAGCCGCGGCGAGGGCTGGGGCATCCCGGTGCTCGACAGCCTCGCGCGCGGCACCCCGGTGATCGCCTCGAGCCTGACCGCGATCCCAGAAGCGGGCGGCAATGCGGCAAGCTATTTCGATCCCGACGCCCCGGACCGGGTCGAGCGGCTGGCCGAGCTGATGCGCGCGGCGATCGACGGGCGCCTGCCCTTCGACGCGGGCGCCGCGAGAGCGCACGCCGCCCGCCACGATTGGGACGGCCCGGCCGCCACCTTCGTCGACCTGATGCGCCGCAACTTCCGAGCCCGGATTCCGGCGCGGGACCTTCACGCGCCGGTTCCGCATCTGCGCGGCTGAGTTCGCCTACTCGGCTACGATGTGACACATCGGTTTGTGGACGGCGGAACGCGCTCCCCCCCCCCCTGCGGGGAGGAGTTGGAGGTGGGGGTGGCTCAGAAGGCACCGTCAGGCTCGATCCTGCACCACCCCCACCCCTATAACCCCTCCCTACAAGGGGGGGGGGGAAAAAGCGTCGCGCTGCACGTGCTTGCTGCTGAATGCGGATCCGTTCAGCTTACTCGGCGGGGGTGAGGCCGGCGGCGAAGGGCTCGGTGGGCGCCTGCGCGGCGATCGGGTCCTGGATCAACACCCAGTATCCAAGGGCCGCCACCACGGCGATCCCCGCGCCGGTGATGAACGCCATGGAAAAATGACCCGTGCCGCCGACGATGAAGCCGGTCACCATTGGGGCCAGGGCACCGCCGATATAGCCGCCGAAATTCTGCATGGCCCCGAGCGAGGCGGTGGCGTTGGCCGGCGCCGCCACGGAGGCCATCGCCCAGGCGGCCGACGAGCTGACATAAACCAGGAACAGCGACGCCGAGATGCACGCCATGGCGAGCGTATCGCTCGGCGTCAGCGCGGCCACCACCGTGCAGGCTGCGGTCGCCAGCAGGCCCAGCACCATCGGGATCTTGCGACTGCGGATCGGATCGATCCCGCGCCGGACCAGGATGTCGACGATCCGGCCGCCTAGAACCCCGCCGATCACCCCGAACGCGAACGGGATCGCCCCGATGATCCCGGTCTTCTGCAGGGTGAAGTGCCGCTCGATCTCGAGGTAGCTCGGCAGCCAGGCGGTGTAGAGCCAGGTCATGTAGATGCAGCCGAAATACCCCATGATCATGCCCCAGCTGGTCCGGTAGCGGAACAGCCGCTTCCACGCCTTCCAAGTGACGCGTCGGTCGGTGTTGGGCGCGTCACCCTCCTCCAGAAAGGCGCGCTCGGCCGGGGTGAGGGTCACCTCGGGCGGGTTGCGGAACACCAGGTAGACGATTCCGGCAAGCACCAGCCCGACTGCGCCCATGATGATGAACATGGCCCGCCAGCCGAAACTGACCATCAGGAAGGTCAGCAGCGGCAGGGCCAGGAAGGTGCCGAGCGAGGAGGCGCAGTTCCAGATGCCCGTGGCGGTGCCGCGCTCGCGGATGTTGAACCAGTCGCGCGAGACCCGGGCGCAGGTCGGGAAATGCGGCGCCTCGCCGAGGCCGAGCACGATGCGCGCGCCCACGAATTGCCAGAACGAGGTCACGGCACCGCCGAGCATCTGGCCGAGTGACCAGCAACTCAGTCCGATAGTCAGCGTCAGGCGCGGTCCCAGCCTATCGGCCAGGGCACCGGCCGGAAGCTGCGCGAAGGCGTAGGCCCACAGGAACGCCGATAGCAGCAGACCCATATCGGGGATCGACAGGCCGAGATCCTGACGGATCAGTGGGTTGGCCACTGCCAGGGTGGCGCGATCGACGTAATTGACCACCCCGGCCGTCACCAGCAGGGTGAGTGAGATCGTCTGGATGCGCTTCACGCGCGGCGTTGCAGCCGTGGCCATTGCGTCCTCCCATTTTAGCTGGCGCGCACTCTTCATGGTGCTGCGGGTCCAACCATGCGTCTCGCGACTCACGGGGCCCGGGCATTATTCTGCATCGAATGCCGTCGAGGGGAAGCTGCTGGCTGACACACCGCCCCCTCGCGTCGCGGCGCCGGGCGTCGTAGACCCCTCGCACCCGTCACCGACCGAGACCGCCCCGCGTGCGCCTGATCCAGATCACCCACCACGACCTCGACGGCTACGGCGCCGCCACGGTTGCCGCCGCCTGCAAGGCGGCCGAGCGCGTGGTCCACGTGCCGCGCTACAGCGATGTTGGTCCGGTCTTCGAGGACGAGACGAAGCGCCTGGCCCGGGCGGGAGAGAGCGAGATCCTGCTCATGACCGATCTCGGGCTGGAGGAGCAGACCATCGCGGGCCTGAAGAAATTTGCCGCCATGAACCGCCGCCGCGAGGACGGCCGGAAGCACCGGCTCGTGGTCCTCGATCACCACGCCTCCTCGTTGGACCAGTTGCGCCGCCAGGGCCTGGAGCCGGTGGCCGATCCGGAGCGGGCCGGTCTGAACCGGATTGACCTCGGCGATCCGGACTGCACTGTGCTGATCGACGAAAACGTCTGCGCCACCCGGATGACCTTCGATCACCGGGCCCTGTTCGCCACCCGCGAGCCCGCGACCGACCTCACCGCCTTGCTGGCCGCGATCGACGCGGTGGACCTCTGGCGCAAGGACAGCCCGGCCTTCGCGGGAGGCTTGGCGCTCGACGAACTGTTCTGGGAGAGCGTGTCGAGCTTCGTACCGGTCGGCCATCCCTGGCATGAGGCCTTCATGTCCGGCCTGCTGCTGGCCGCCGCTGCGGCATTGCGGGAGGGTGCACGGCCAGCCGATCTGGAGCGGCAAGCCCTTGCGTTCCGCTCCGACGTGACCGAGACCCTTCTCCGCGACGCGCCGGACGACGACCGGGCGCTCACGACGCGCATGCGGCTCGCCCGGGCGCTCGCTCGCTCCGACGCTCTGTTCCGTCCACTGAAGGACGGCACGCTCCTGTCCTTCGCCCTTGATTCGGGGACTTTCCAGCGGGTCTCCGACCTCATCATGGATGCGGGCCGGGCCAAGCGCGTCGTCAACGTGCAGCGGATGGGCACGCTGTCGTTCCGCTCCAACGACGGCACGGCCCTCGACGGCGCCCGCCTGTTCCGCGGCGGCGGCCACCGCGACGCCGCCGGCGGCCGGCTTCAAAGCGGCTCGGCCTTTTCGATGGCCGATGCGATCGCACAGATCGAGCCGGTGCTGAACCCGGACAAGCCCCCGGAGGCAGACAGCCCGTTCGCAGCGCTGAAGAATTGGAAGGGGTGAGGCCACGCGCCTGACGCGCGATGGAACTCCTACGACGTCAGAGCCGGAAATCCTCACCCAAATACAACCGCCGCGCATCCGGGTTGGCGACGATCTCCTCCGGGGTACCCTCGGTGAGGATACGACCGGAATGGGCGATGTAGGCGCGATCAATCAGGCCCAGGGTTTCGCGCACGTTATGGTCTGTGATCAGCACGCCGATGCCGCGCTGCTTGAGATGTTTGACCAGATCCTGAATGTCGCCCACCGCGATCGGGTCGATGCCCGCGAAGGGCTCGTCCAGGAGCATGAAGGTCGGCGAGGAGGCGAGTGCCCGGGCGATCTCGCAGCGCCGCCGCTCGCCGCCCGACAGCGCGATTGAGGGCGACTTGCGCAGGCGCGCGATGTCGAATTCCTCAAGCAATGAATCGAGCTTGCGTGCGCGCTCCTTGCGGTCTGGCTCAGCCACCTCAAGCACGGCGCGGATGTTATCTTCGACGGTCAGCCCCCGGAAGATCGAAGCTTCCTGCGGCAGGTAGCCGATGCCGAGCCGCGCGCGCTGGTACATAGGCAGGTGGGTGATCGGCAGGCCGTCCAGGGTGATGTGGCCGCGATCAGCCACCACCAGCCCGGTGATCATGTAGAAAATCGTGGTCTTGCCGGCGCCATTCGGGCCGAGCAGACCCACGGCCTCGCCGGTGCGCACTGTCAGCCCCGCTTCGTGCACAACGGTGCGGGCGCCGTAGCTCTTGCGCAAGCCACGCACGCTCAGGATGCCGGGACCACCCTCTTCGGTGGCCGCAGCCTCGTCCGCGTCAACGAGGGGCGGGCGGGCGCGCCGGCCGAACATGCGGCCGAGGAGCGTCGGGCGGGCCGCCGCATCCTGCGGCTCCGCCCGGAAAGCGACCGCGTCGCTCAATTGACCTGCGCCCGCGGCTTGACGGGCGGCTGCGCGCAGCCCTTCGGCTTGCCATCCTTCGCGTCGGCCTTCTCGCCGGGCACGAAGAGGGCCGAGACACGCCCACCCGCCACCGGGTCCATGTTCGCCCGTCCGGTGCCCATATCGTAGACCAACCGCTGGCCGCGGGTGACGTTCTGGCACTGGCTCAGCACGACGTTGCCGGTGAGCACGATCCGCTTTGCATCCTGGTCGAACACCGCGTGGTCGCCGGTGGCGACCTGATCCTTCTGGACCACCGTGACCGGGCCCGCGCAATCGACCTTCTGGATGCCGTTCTCGGCCGGATTTTTCGGCGCCGGCGCCTCGTCGCCGTCTGCGGTCTTGGCCTCTGCGTCCTTGCTCGCGGAACTCTTGCCGGCACCGTCTTTGCCGCGCTTGTAATAGACGGTCATGGTTGAGCAGCGGATCGTGCTCTCGCCCTGGACGGCCACGACGTTACCGACGAATACCGCGCGGTTCTCCCGATCGAACACGTCGAGCCGGTCGGCGTCGATCTTGATCGGATCCTTGCCGCCGCCGCCGATATTGCCGAAGGGTGAATCCTTCTTTGCCGGCTTCTCGGCGAGCGCCCGGCCGGCGAGCGCGAGGCAGGCGGCGAGGGCCGCGCAAAGCGTTGCGCGCGCACTCATCGGCTGCCTTCCACCGGGTCGGCGTTCGATGTCAGGATGCGCGGTGGCGCCTTGTCGGCCTGGTCGTCGCTCACGATCACCACGTGGACGTTGCCGACGAACGAGATCCGCTTACCGTTCTCGACCACGTCGAGGGCGTTGGCATTCACGGTGGCGCGGGGGGTCGAGACCGTGACTGGCTCCTGAGAGCTTACGGAACCGGTCTTGAATACCACGGCCGCCGAGCGCAGGCGCGCCTCCTCGCCCTTGTCGGTCCAAATCCGGATGTCGTCCTTCAGGTCCAGCGCCTCGCGGGCGGTGTCGAACAGGCCGGACGCGGCCGAGAGCTGGGCCATGCCGCCCTGGTCGTCGGTGGCGAGGTGGCCGCGCATCCGCTCCAGCTCGATCAGGCTCGGTTTGCGCACGTCCTGAAGGGCGGCGTCGGCCGTCACCTCGTAGCCGCGGTTGCCCTGGCGGAAGCCCGCGAGCCGGGGGCTCTCCATACGGACCTTGGAGCCGGCCACCGTCACCGGGCCGACCGACACGCCCGGCAGGCTCGCAGCGAAGGGATTGAACAGGTAGGCGAGCAGCAACGCCACCGCGCCCCCGGCCGCCACCGGGATGAGGCGACGCATGGTGCGCACGCGACCGCTGTGGCGGTACGCCCGGGCGTGAGCCCGCGTGCGCGCTGCCGCGACCGCCTGTCCGTTGCCGGCTGAAGCCTCGACCGGGTTCATGCAGCGTCCGTAAGGCGCGCAGGCCGCGCGCACGAGAGGGATCGGCTTAGACGCCTGCGGCCCCCACCGCGCCCGCGCCTCCAGCCGGGGAATGGCCCCGACCAGTGGCGAAGTTATGGCTCTCCCGTTTCCGAATGATCAACCGAACTTGGAAACTTTCGACGCGCAGGTGCGTGAACACACATCCGCCTGTTGCAGCAACGTACCCGCGAAGAGCCCCGCTGAGCGGATCGCAAGCACCTTTCCGGTCGAAGCCGGGCGCGCATGTCGGGCCCGGCTTCGATCTTCAAGCGCGAATCGCTCGCGTCAGGCGCCCCTGGCCGCCGCCAGGGCCGCCGCGATCGTGCGGGCGAAGCCGGCCGGGTCGCGGGGGCTGTCGCCGTCCTGGATGCGGGCAAGGTCGAGCAATGTGCCGGCCTCCTGCGCGATCTCCGATTCGGACGCGGCAGCGAGAGCCCGGATCAGCGGGTGACGGGGGTTGATCTCCAGCACCGGCTGGGCGGCGCCGGCACGGCCGGCGCGGCGCATCAGGCGCTGCATCTGCAGGTCGGGCCCGGCCGTGCCGGCAGAGAGCACCACGGCCGAATCGACCAGCCGGTCGGTGGTGCGCACGTCGGAGACCTCGGCCCCGAGCGCCGCCTTCACGGCGGCCACGAAGGCGTCGATGACCTCCGGCGCGTCCGGCTGCTCGCCCTCGGGGGCGAATTTGGAGAGGTCGAGACCGCCCTTGGTGATCGACTTGAGCGGCTTCTCCTCGAAGCTGCCGAGCTGGTCGGGCCAGAAGGCGTCGACGTGGTCGGAGAGCAGCAGCACCTCCAGCCCGCGCGCCCTGAAGCCTTCGAGCTGGGGCGAGGATTTCAGCGCCTCGGCATCGTCGGCGACGAGGTAGTAGATCGCGTCCTGGCCGTCCTTCATGCGCGACACGTAGTCGGGCAGCGAGGTCCAGCCCTCGACCGCCGAGGAGCGGAAGCGCAGCAGGGGCGCGATCTCACCGCGGCGCTCGAAATCCTCGTAGATGCCTTCCTTAAGCACCGCGCCGAAATTTTCCCAGAAGGTCTGGTAGCTCTCGGCATCCTTAGCCCGGGTGGTCAGCTCGGAGACGACACGGCCAGTGACCGCGCGGCGGATCCGGGCCAGCGCCGGCGTCGATTGAAGCATCTCACGGGAGACGTTGAGGGGCAGGTCCTCGGTGTCCACCACACCCTGGACGAAGCGCAGCCACGGCGGCAGCAACTCGGCCTCGTCGGTGATGAACATCCGCCGGACATGCAGGCGGACCTTGCTCTGCCGGTCGTTCTCGAGGGCCTGGAACGGCTTCGCGCCGGGCACGAACAGCAGCGCGGAGAACTCGAGCTGGCCTTCGGCCCGCCAGTGCAGCGTCGCCCAGGGCTTGTCGAAGTTCATGCCGATGGCGTGGTAGAACGCCTCGTACTGCTCCTCCGTCACCTCGGATTTGGGCTTGCGCCAGAGCGCGGTGCCCTGGTTGGCGGATTCGTCCTTGCCGTCGCGGGCGATGGCGATCGGCACGGTGATGAAGTCGGCCCATTTCCGGACGAGGTGATCGAGGCGGTAGGGCTCGAGATACTCGTCCGCATCCTCCTTGAGGTGCAGCACGATGTCGGTGCCGGGCTCCGCGCGGGTCGCGGTCTCCAGCGTGTAGCTGCCCTGGCCTTCGGAGGCCCAGGTCCAGGCCTCGTCGCTGCCGGCCCGGCGCGACGGCGCGGTGACCCGGTCGGCGACCATGAAGGCCGAGTAGAAGCCGACGCCGAACTGGCCGATCAGGCTCGGGCGGTCCTCGGCCTTGGCCGAATCCAGCGTCTGCGAGAAGGCCCGCGTGCCGGATCGGGCGATGGTGCCGAGATTGGACGCCAGATCCTCCTTGGTCATGCCGATGCCGGCATCCGAGACAGTCAGGGTGCGCGCCTCCTTGTCGGGGACGATCCGGACCTTGGCGTCCGGCGGCAGGGCGCTCGCCGCCGAGGTCAGCGCCTCGAACCGGCGCCGGTCCATGGCGTCGGCGGCGTTGGCGACGAGTTCGCGCAGGAAGATCTCGCGGTCGGAATAGAGCGCGTGCACAACGAGATCGAGGAGCCGACCCACCTCCGCCCCGAACTCGTGCCGCTCAATCGTCTCGCTCACAGGGAATGCCTCCGCGTAGGGGAAAATGCGGGGCCGATATGTCGGCTTGGCCGGCGGTTTTCAATGAGGCTGCGAAGCGTAAGCGTGCTCGCCCTCAGGCGGCGCTGATTGCGGCGTGTCCGGCGACATCACCGGGAATCGGCGGTCCCAGCATGCGGTCGAGCTGACGGCATGCCAGGGCGATGTAGCAAGGGATCTCCCGATCCCTGGCGAAGTAGGCCAACCGGCGGCGGGCGATGCCGAGTTGGGCCGCCGCCGCGTCGAGGGTCAGGCGGTTGCGCCGCAGAAAATCTGCGAACTCCGCGTTGGTCATCGACGCCGCGGCCAGATCCTCGATCGTCTCGGCTCCGATATCGAGGTCCTCGTCGCCCTCCCAGACGATCGATGCACCCCAGGCGCCTAGCCGTACGGCGCCGAACGGAATCGCACCGTCGCGCAGGGGCCGGAACACTTTGTAGGTGAAGATCACCGGCGCGAGATCGACCCTGTCCGTCCGGCCGATCCGGTCGCCGGCGGACCAAGTCACCACCACATCGAAGGCGCCGCCCGCCGGTGCGACGCTGGACAGCTTCGGCAACGCCCGCCCGACGGTGACGATGTCATCCGCGCTCATTCAGCCGTCTCCATTCGGTCATCAGCGCCTCGGTGTGCACCGACGCCCAATCCACCACGTCGGCCAGGGCTTTGCCGAGATCCAGACCGCCCGCACACAGAACCGCCTTCTCTGGCTCGGTCGTTTCCTGCTCTCAGCGCGAGATACACCTCGTCATTCCGGGGCGCCGCAGGCGAGCCCGGAATCCATAGCAGCCGATGGTTCAAGGCCTTGATCTGTCTGCGGTTATGGATCCCGCGCTCTGCGGCCCCGGGATGACGGGGTTGAAGTTCGAGCGTGATGGAAATCTGAAATTCGGGGGGAGGAAAATCTCGATAGTCGATTGCTCTGTGATTGCCGCCGCTGTCGTGAAGCCACGAAGAAATCAGATCTCGATCTCGGTTCCGACCTCCACGATCTGCCGGGTCGGCAGGCAGAAATGGGCGCCGGTGCGCTCGGCGTTGCGCTTCATGAAGGCGAACAGGCCCTGGCGCCACAGGGCCATGCCGGGCTTCTTCGACGGGACGACCACCTCGTGGCCGACGAAGAAGGTCAGGTCCTCCAGGTATTCGGGCGGCAGCAGGCCGCTCTTCACCGCGCAGTGCAGGCCCTCGGGAATCGAGGCGGTCTGCATGAAGCCGTAGCGCAGGACGACGCGCTCCATCCCGGGGGTGTATTTCGAGATCGCCTTGCGGATGCCCTGCGCGACCAGGGTCACCTGCGCCCGCTCCTCGGCCGGGATCACCGGCGCCTCCTCGTAGATCACGGTGATCAGCAGGATGCGCTCGTGCAGGCAGCGGCTGCGCTCCACCAGCCGGCCCAGGGCCATCGGGATGCCCTCGGTGGCGGCGGTGAGGAACGCCGCGGTGCCGGGCAGGGTCACCGGTGGATGCGAGGCGAGGCGGGCCAGGAACGTCGCCTCGGGCTGGCGCATGGTCTCGCGCACCGCCTCCAGGACGTGGTTGCCCTTCATCCAGGTCAGCATCAGGAAGGCGACGGCCGCGGCCAGCACCAGGGGAAACCAGCCGCCCTCGAACAGTTTCACGCTGTTGGCAGCGAAGAACAGGGCGTCGATGGCGAGGAAGAAGCCGTTGACCGCGAAGACCAGGATCGGGTTGTAGCCCCAGCGCAGCGCGATCAGGGCGGCGAGCAGGGTGGTGATGCCCATCAGCGCCGAGACCGCGATGCCGTAGGCGCCGGCCAGCGCGTCGGAGGAGCCGAACACCACCACGGTGGTGAGGGTCCCCGCGGCGAGCAGCCAGTTCACCGCCGGCACGTAGATCTGGCCGCGCTCGTCCTGGTCGGTGTGGACCACCCGCATCATCGGCATGAAGCCGAGCTGGATCGATTGCTGGGTCAGCGAATACACGCCTGAAATCACCGCCTGCGAAGCGATCACGGTGGCCATCGTGGCGAGCGCGACCAGTGGATAATGCGCCCATTCCGGGGCCAGCCGGTAGAACGGGTTCTCGATCGCGCTCGGGTCGGTGATCAGCAAGGCGCCCTGGCCGCAATAATGGATCAGCAGCGCCGGCAGCACGAGGCCGAACCAGGCCACGCGGATCGCCGGGGCGCCGAAATGACCGAGATCGGCGTACATCGCCTCGCCGCCTGTCACGGCCAGGAAGGCCGCGCCGAGCATCATGAAGCTTACATGCCAGCCGGCATGGGACAGAAACTCCACCGCCCGCCATGGATTGGCCGCTCCCAAGATTTCGGGGGCGCGCAGGATGCTCGGGATCGCCAGCAGGACGAGCACGACGAACCAGACCAGCATCACCGGGCCGAACACCCGGCCGATCACCGCCACGCCCTTGTGCTGGACGGCGAACAGCGCGACCAGGATCGCCAGGGTAAGCGGCACCACGAACGGCGTCAGCACCGGCGCATCGACCTTCAGCCCCTCGATGGCCGAGAGAACCGAGATCGCCGGGGTGATTGCACCGTCACCGTAGAGCAGGGCCGCCCCGACCAGCCCGACCACCAGCAGCACGGCCTTCCAGGTCCGCGGCTGGGCCTGTCGAGCGCCGAGCAGCGCCAGCATCGCGACGATGCCGCCCTCCCCCCGGTTGTCGGCCCGCAGGATCAGCACCGCGTATTTCAGCGACACGATCAGGATCAGCGACCATAAGATCAGCGAGACTGCCCCAACCGCCGACGCCGGCACCGCGGCGCCCCCGGCGGTCGCCGCCTTCACGGCCTCCTTGAAGGCATAGAGCGGGCTAGTGCCGATATCGCCGTAGACGACGCCGAGCGCCCCCAGCATCAGCGCCGGTCCGGGCCCGTGCCGGACGGCGCCGGGCTTTCGTGCCACCGGCGCGGCAGGCAGAGCGACCGGCGGGGCAGCAGCGGGACTGGAGGCTTGGCGCACGGGCGTATCCAGTCGAGGGCATCGCTGTCGTGCGCGACCTTAGCAAGCCGGATGCAGGGCGGAAGACGCAAATCCTCTTCGCCGCGAGCGCGACGACGACCTGTCACCTGAACGTGATGACAGTGGAATGAAGATCAACGTCACTCTCTTGCCGTACAGGGCGACAGAGTAATGCCGATTAGGCCGCGTCCAGCCCGAGGTCGATGATTGCCGCCGAGTGGGTGATCCAGCCGCAGGAGATCAGGTCGACGCCGGAGGCCGCCACCGCGCCCACGGTCTCGCGGGTGATCCGGCCGGAGGCTTCCGAGAGGGCGCGGCCGTCGATCATTGCCACCGCGCGGGTCAGCAGGTCGGGCCCCATATTGTCGAGGAGGACCGCGTCCACGCCGACCGAGAGGGCTTCTTCCAGCTGCTCCAGACTGTCGACCTCGCACTCGATCTTGACCAGATGGCCGGCCCGCGCCCGGGCACGCTCGATCGCCGGCACGATGCCGCCGGCCACCGCGACGTGGTTGTCCTTGATCAGCACCGCGTCGTCGAGGCCGAAGCGGTGGTTCGAGCCGCCGCCGGCGCGAACGGCGTGCTTCTCCAGGGCCCGCAGACCCGGCGTTGTCTTGCGGGTACAGACGATCGACGCCTTGCCATGCGGGCGCGCCGCCTCAACGAGACTGTTCGTCGCCGTGGCGACGCCGGACATCCGGCACAGCAGGTTCAGGGCGACGCGCTCGGCGGTTAGGATTGCCCGGGCCGGCCCTTCGAGACGCAGGACCACGTCGCCGGGCACGACGCGGGCGCCGTCGCCGCGCTCAACCGTGACCGACACAGCCGGATCGATGAGCGCGAAGGCGATCTCGGCCGCATCGGTGCCGGAGATCACCCCGGCCTGACGGGAAGCGATCACGCCGCGCATCCGCTCGCCCGGGGGCACGATTGCGTCGGTGGTGATGTCGCCGGCCCGGCCGAGATCCTCGACCAGGGCGGCGCGCACGATCGGCTCGACCAGGAGCCGCGGCAGGGGCAGGATTCCGTCCGGCAGGACCGATTGCGTCATGGCGTCAGTTCCGTCCCTGCCTTGATGGTCTCGCGGCTTTCGGCCTTCAGCGCGGCGAGGGTCGTCTCGGTATGTGCGGCCGGAGCGGTGTGAGGGAAATCGCTGCGCCAATGGGCGCCGCGGCTCTCCTCGCGGGACAGCGCACCCCGGGCGATCATCAGCGCCACCAGGGCGGCGTCACAGTGCTCCGCACGGGGCTCGAGGACCGCTACCACCTCGGAGAGGCCGGCGGCGTCGCGCACGACGCCGACCTTGGCCTCCATCAGCCGGCGGATCGATGGCAGCTCGGCGATCGCCCGGGGCGCCGCCGCCTCGGGCACGATCGCGCCCGGGAGCGGCGCGTCGAGGGCGTCGGCGATGAAGCCGGCATAGGCCAGCCCCTCCAGCAGGGAATTGCTGGCGAGACGGTTGCCGCCATGCAGGCCGGTGGAGGAGACCTCGCCGCAGGCATAGAGGCCCGGCACCGAAGTGGCGCCGTGGGCGTCCACCTTCACGCCGCCCATGTGGTAGTGCGCCGCCGGGCGCACAGGGATCGAATGCACGGCCGGGTCGATGCCGGCGGCGGCGCAGAGACCCGCCACCGTGGGGAAGCGCTTTGGCATCGCGGCCCCGAGGGCACCGCGGGCATCGAGATAGACGATGCGGCCGCGCTGCAGGGCCTGGAAGATACCCCGGGCGACCACGTCGCGGGGGGCGAGGTCGCCGCCGGCAATACCGGCCATCACGGCCGCGCCGGTCTCGTCGATCAGCCGGGCGCCCTCTCCGCGCAGCGCCTCTGTGGCAAGCGGCATCGGGTCGGCGCCGGCCGCGATGGCGGTCGGGTGGAACTGCACGAACTCCATGTCGCGCATCACCGCCCCGGCCCGGGCGGCGAGCGCCAAACCGCCGCCGACGGCGCCGGGCGGATTGGTGGTCGCCGCATAGAGGGCGCCGACGCCACCGGTGGCCAGCACCACGGCCCGGGCCGGGATGCGGAACCGAGCGCCGTCGCGCTCGGCCACGATGCCAGCCACCGCGCCGTTTGTGTCCCGCAGCAGGTCGCAGGCGCGGGCTTCGACGACTTCGATGGAGGGCGCGGACAGGACGGCCCGCACCAGCCCTTCGAGGACCCGGGCACCGGTGGCGTCGCCGCCGGAGCGGACGATGCGGCGACGACCGTGGGCCGCCTCCAGGCCGAGGGCCATGGCACCGTCCTCGGTGCGGTCGAACGGGACGCCGATCCGCACCAGCCAGTCGATCAGCCCTGGACCCGCCTGGGCGACCCGGAGCGCCACGTCGGGCTCGGTGAGCCCGGCGCCGGCGGCTTCGGTGTCGGCAGCGTGGAGCGACGCCGCATCGTCGGCGCCCACGGAGGCGGCGATGCCGCCCTGCGCCCAGCCGGTTGCTGTGCCCAGCCCGAGGGCGGAGGCGGTGATCAGCGTCACGGGACGCGGCGCGAGCCGCAGCGCGACGCTGAGGCCGGCGACGCGGGCGCCGACCACGACGACACGATCGGCCATGTTGGGAGAGACGGCGTTCATGGCTAGCGCACCAGCAGCATGCGTTCGACCGCCGCCCGGGCTCGGTCGGCGAGCGCCGGATCGACCGTGACCTCGTGGGTCATCGTCTCCAGGGCGCGGCGGATGTTCTTCAGGCTCATCCGCTTCATGTGCGGGCACATGTTGCAGGGCTTGATGAACTCGATGTCCGGGTTCGCCGCCGCGATGTTGTCGGCCATGGAGCACTCGGTCACCAGCACGACCTGTCTCGGCCGCTTCTGGAGCACGAAGTCCATCATCATCGCGGTCGAGCCAGAGAAGTCCGATTCGGCGACGACGTCCGGCGGGCATTCCGGGTGCGCGATCACGGTGACGCCGGGGTAGCTGTCGCGCACGTCGCGGATGTCGCCGGGCGTGAACCGCTCGTGCACCTCGCAATGGCCGGCCCAGGTCAGGATCTCGATCTCGGGGATCTCGGCCTGGACGTTCTGCGCTAGGAACTCGTCCGGGATCATCAGCACCCGGGGGGCGTTCAGCGACTTCACCACCGCGACGGCGTTGCCGCTGGTGCAGCACAGGTCGGACTCGGCCTTCACGGCGGCCGATGTGTTCACGTAGGTGACGATCGGCACGCCCGGGTACTTCGCCCGCAGGCCGCGCACGTCGGCCGCGGTGATCGAATCGGCCAGGGAGCAGCCCGCGCCCATATCGGGGATCAGCACGGTCTTGGCCGGGTTCAAGAGCTTGGCGGTCTCGGCCATGAAGTGGACGCCCGCCAGCACGATCACGTCGGCGTCGACGTTCACCGCCTCGCGGGCCAGCGCCAGGCTGTCGCCGACGATGTCCGCCACTGTGTGGAAGATCTCCGGCGCCTGGTAATTATGCGCCAGGATCACGGCGTTGCGCTCGCGCTTGAGCCGCAGGATCGCCTCGATGTCGGGGGCGAGCGCCGGCCACTCGATCGCCGGAACGTGGCGGCTGACACGGGCGTAGAGATCCGGCAGCGGCAGGCCCGGAACCGACATACGAGAAACGGGTGATACGGTCGCCGTCATGGCGTCCTCCATTATGCTCAGTTTGAGCATTGTGCCGTCTAACTTATGGGCGTCGGACCCGCCTGTCTAGATATGCTAGCCTTGAGCATAAATCTTTTGCGGCGCGGTGTTACGCGGCGTCGCAGCAAGCTGTCTCCTCAGCAAAATGTCGCCGGGTCAGGCCCGATCCGCCCGTCCGGCCGGTCCAGGGCGGCCATCTGCGCCATCTCGGCATCACTAAGCGTGAAGTCGAACACCGCGATGTTCTCAATGAGCCGCTCTGGCCGAGCGGTTTTTGGGATCGCGACGCAACCGCTCTGCACTTGCCAGCGGAGCACCACCTGGGCTGCGCTCTTGCCGTGGGCGCGGGCGATCGCGACGATTACCGGGTCGTTCAGTTCCTTGCCCTGGCCCAGCGGGCTCCAGGACTCGGTCACGATCTTCTGGCGACGATCGTCGTCGCGCGGTTCCGTCCGCTGAAAATGCGGGTGGAGTTCGATCTGGTTGACAGCGGGCGCGACACCGGTCTCGCCGATCAGCGTGGCGATGTGCTCCGGGGTGAAGTTCGAGACGCCAATCGACTTCGCGCGGCCCTCGTCGCGCAGTTGGATCATCGTCCGCCAGCTTTCTACAAACAGGTGCCGCTGGGGACAGGGCCAGTGGATGAGATAGAGATCCACATAGTCCTGCCCCAGGCGCTTCAGGCTCTCGTCGAAGGCCTCACGCGTTGCGTCACGGCCTTGCCGGTCATTCCAAAGCTTGGTGGTGAGGAAGACGTCAGCCCGTGGGACCTGCGCTTCGCGGATACCGCGGCCGACTCCGGCCTCGTTGCCGTAAGCGGCGGCGGTGTCGATCAGACGATACCCGGCCTTGAGCGCGTGACCGATGAGATCGGGCGCCTGCGAGTCCGAAAGTTGCCAGCATCCGAACCCGATCTGCGGGATGCGATGCCCATCGTTGAGGGGCAGGGTCGGGACGGTGACAGCCATTCTTGGGCTCCGGAGACGAGGGGCTGACCGTTCACCTGGGCCGCGTTCACGGATCGCCTAGGGTCCGACGATGCTGGTCATGGATGAGCCGCGGTGAAGGGGCGCAGTCTGGACCGGATCTAAACGACTGACGCTGGCGTTGGGACATTGAATTCCAGGCTGCGTCGCGCCGTGGGCGTCGCGCATGGGCGGGATAGCAGCATGACAGAACCGACTCCGACGAAGCCGTTCGCCCTGACGCGGCGCGCTGTCGTGGAAGGCTGCGCGGCCGCCGGTGCGGTCGGCGCACTGGGTTTCCGGGCGGGACCCGCTGCGGCCGCGCCCGGCGATCCCGCGCCACAGACCATGCCCGTTCGGCTGACGATCAACGGCCAGCCGCGAGACCTAATTCTCGACACACGCACGACTCTGCTCGACGCTCTGCGCGAGAATTTGGCGCTGACCGGCACCAAGAAGGGCTGCGACCACGGACAGTGCGGTGCCTGCACAGTGCTGGTCGACGGCCGGCGGATCAATTCCTGCCTGACGCTCGCGGCAATGCACGAGGGTGACGAGATCACGACGATCGAGGGCCTGGCCTCCGGGGACAACCTGCACCCAATGCAGGCGGCCTTCATCGAACATGATGGTTTCCAGTGCGGTTACTGCACACCCGGCCAAATTTGCTCGTCGGTCGGCATGCTGAGCGAGGCCAAGGCCGGATGGCCCAGCCACGTTACCGAGGACATCGTCTCGACGCCGAGCTTGAGCGACGCCGAGATCCGCGAGCGGATGAGTGGCAACATTTGCCGCTGCAGTGCCTATCCGAACATCGTCGCGGCAATCCGCGATACCGCCGCCAGCAATCTCTGAGGGGGCGGACATGAAGGCTTTCACCTACGAGCGTCCCGCCACCGTGCAGGAGGCGGCCAAGCTCGCGGCCGAGCAGCCGAACGCAAAGTTCATAGCCGGCGGAACCAATCTACTGGACCTGATGAAGCTGCAGATCGAGACCCCGGCGACGCTGATCGACGTCAATCGGCTGCCTCTCGACAAGGTTGAGTCGACGCCGGAGGGCGGTCTGCGTATCGGCGCGCTGGTGCGCAATTCCGACCTTGCTGCCGACCCGCGGGTCCGCAAGGATTACTCGGTCTTAGCCAAGGCGCTGCTGGCCGGCGCCTCCGGGCAGTTGCGCAACAAAGCAACGACCGCTGGCAATCTGCTCCAGCGGACGCGCTGCTATTATTTTTACGATACCGCAATGCCTTGCAACAAACGTGAGCCCGGGTCGGGCTGCTCGGCGATCGGTGGGTTCAACCGGATCATGGCGGTGCTCGGCGCGAGCGAGGCCTGCATCGCCACCAATCCGTCCGACATGAATGTTGCGATGCGGGCCCTGGACGCCACGGTCGAGACTGTCGATCCGAATGGGCAGACCCGCACCATCGCGATGGCCGATTTCCATCGGCTGCCGGGAGACACACCGCAGATTGAGACCGACCTGCGCAAGGGCGAGATCATTACCGCGGTCACGCTGCCGAAGCCCGTGGCCGGCCAGCACATCTACCGCAAGGTCCGCGACCGGGCCTCCTACGCCTTCGCGACCGTGTCGGTGGCCGCAATCATCACAGGTGCCGAAGGCGGCAAGCCTACCGCCGCGCGGCTCGCCTTCGGCGGCCTGGCGCACAAGCCCTGGCGCGTGGCCGAGGCCGAAGAGGCGCTGGTGCGGACCGGCTCCGCCGATGCCGCCGCCGACGCCGCTCTGAAGGGTGCCCGCGGCTACGGCGCCAACGACTTCAAGATCCCGCTGACGCGGCGGACCCTGCGCGCCGTCATGGCGCAGGCGACCCGCGCGTAAAATCCGGCAAGGACCAATCCTATGGAGATGAACCAACCGATCGGCCGGACGCCCCTCGACGACCGTCCGGATGGTCTCGTCGGCAAGCCGCTGGACCGGGTCGACGGCCCCCTGAAGGTCACTGGGCACGCGCCCTACGCTTACGAGACCAAGGCTCTCAAGAACCCGGCCTATGGGTTCATCGTGCCGGCCGCCATCGCGGCTGGTACGATCCAGTCAATCGACGCGGAGGCCGCTCGCCGCGCCCCCGGGACGATCCTGGTCCTGACTCACGAGAACGTCCCTGAGCAGGGTGAAAAGAAGGAACAAGTCTGGCCGCAGCTCCAGGGCACCGAGGTCAAGTTCTTTGGGCAGCCTGTCGCGTTCGTGGTCGCCGAGACCTTCGAACAGGCCCGGGCCGCCGCGATGTTGATCAAGGTGAGCTACAAGACAGCCAAGCCGAAGGCGCTGCTCAAGGACAACATGGCGGCGGCCTACGAGCCGAAGCCGATGAACTCGCCGCCGGATTCCAAGCTCGGCGACTTCGATGCGGCTTTCGCTGCGGCTCCGGTGAAGCTCGACGTCGAATACACGACCCCGCCCCAGATCCACGCCCAGATGGAGCCGCACGCCACCATTGCCTCCTGGGAGGGGGACGGCGTGGTGCTGTACACTGCGAACCAGATGCCGAACCGGGGCCAGAAGGCGCTGGGGTCTGTGCTCAAGCTGGCACCTGAGAAGGTTCGGATCGTCAGTCCGTATATTGGCGGCGGGTTCGGGGCGAAATTGCAGGTCCAGCCTGAGGCGACGCTGGCAATCCTGGCCTCCAAGGTGATCCAGCGGCCGGTGAAAGTGGCCCTGACGCGCCAGCAGGAGTTTCACGTCGCAACCCACCGCACCGATACGGTCCAGCGAATTCGACTCGGTGCCGACAAGGACGGAAAGCTGTCAGCGATCAGCCATGAATCCTGGTCCGACACGGCCGAGGGCGATGGCTTCTTCGAGACCTCCGCCAACGTGACCCGCTCGCTCTACGCCGCGCAGAACCGCGTCACGCGCCACCGGCTCGTCAACCTGAACATGCCGATCGCATCTTCTATGCGGGCACCGGGCGAAGCCGTGGGGCAGCTCGCCTTCGAATGCGCCATGGATGAGTTGGCCGAGCTTCTCAAAATCGATCCCGTCGAGTTGCGGGTGCGCAACGAGCCGGCCGAGGATCCCGAAAAGAAGGTGCCGTTCTCCACACGCCAGCTCGTACCCTGCATGCGCGAGGGTGCCCGTCTGTTCGGCTGGGACAAGCGCCAGGCGGCGGGCAGCCGCCGCGAGGGCAACTGGCTCGTCGGCATGGGCATGTCGGCGGCCGCCCGGCTCAACCCGCTGATGCCGTCCTCCGCCAAGGTCCGGCTCGGCTCGGACGGGGTTCTGGTGGTCCGCATGGCCATGACCGATCCGGGCACCGGGACCTACACGATCCTGACCCAGATCGCCGGTGAGATGCTGGGCCTTCCAATTGAGCGGGTGCGGGTCGAGATGGGCGATACGGATTTCCCGTTCGCGGCGGGCTCGGGCGGCTCGTTCGGCGCCGGCTCGTCGGGCTCGGCACTTTACGTTGCTTGCGACAACCTTCGGCAGGCGCTGCTGAAGGCGGGCGACCTCAACCCGGAGGGCGCGACCTTCCGGGACGGCGCAGTGACCTCCGGAAACCGAACGGAATCACTCCAAGACCTGGCCGGTACCGGCCTGGAAGCGTCCGGTGAGATCAAGCCGGGGGAGATGAAGCAGAAATTCTCGCAGTACTCCTACGGCGCACACTTCGCAGAAATCGGGGTTGACGCCGATACCGGCGAGATCAGGCTTCGAAGAATGTTGGGCGTTTTCACCGGCGGTCGCATCCTCAATGCGAAGACTGCGCGAAGCCAAGCGATCGGCGGCATGACCTTCGGAATCGGTGCGGCGTTGATGGAGGATGCCGTGGTCGATTCGCGCTACAGCTTCTTCGTCAACCACGACATGGCTGAGTACCACGTCCCGGTTCATGCCGACGTTCCCGAGATTGAGGCCGTGTTCCTGCCCGAGCTTGACGACAAATCGAATCCCTTGAAGAGCAAGGGCCTCGGTGAGCTCGGCATCTGCGGCGCCGGGGCAGCGCTCGCCAACGCGATCCACAACGCCACGGGCATCCGAATCCGCGAATACCCGATGACCCTCGACAAGGTGCTCAAGGGCTTCGAGGAGCAGGAGGGCCAGGCCCAGCGCCGGACCTAACGGTGGTCGCATCGGCGCTCGTCCCCACCCACGGTTGACGGGCGGCGCGCCGATGCGGGACACCCGGGCAAAATCCGAGCCCCGGGGAACGCCCTTTGCCCGACGCCGTCCGACCCCATGATCGCCGACCGCCGGCCCGCTTCAACGCGGCCAGGTACTGCCTTGCCGAGAATGCACGGCTGCGCCCCGATAAGACCGCGCTGGTCCTCGTCGGCGACGGTACCGCCAGCTACCTCAGCTTCAGCGCGGTCGACCGGGCGGTCCGAAGCATCGCGGCGGGCTTTCTCGGGCTCGGTCTGACGCCCGGCGACCGGGTGATGATCCGGATGGGCAACGAGGCCGATTACGTCCTGGTCTATTTCGGCGCTCTGGCGGCGGGCTTGGTGGCATTGCCGTCCTCGCCGCAGCTGACCGAGGGCGAGGCCGCGTTCCTGATGGAGAATTCCGGTGCGGCGGCGATCGTGGCCGGCGGCGGCTGCACGGTCCCGCCGGAGGCCCTGGGCACCCGGCTTTTGCTCAATGCCGCCGCCATCGCCGCCCTGAAGGCCGGCCCGCCGCTGCCGGATTACGCCGACACCGCCGCCGACGACCCTGCGATGCTGATCTACACCTCCGGCACCACCAGCCGGCCCAAGGGTGTGCTGCATGCACACCGGGCCGCCTATGGCCGTTGGCCGATGGTCGCGCACTGGATCGGGCTTACCGAGTCCGATGTGATGCTGCATGCCGGCACCATGAACTGGACCTACACGCTGGGCGTGGGCTTGAGCGACCCCTGGTCGGTGGGCGCCACGGCGGTGCTCTACAACGGCCCCCGCGACCCGTCGGTCTGGCCGCGCCTGATCGCGGAATACCGCGCGACCCTGTTCGCCGCGGTCCCGACCCTCTACCGTCAGATCCTGAAGTACGGCGCCCTCGAAAGCCACGACCTGTCGAGCCTGCGCCACGGCTGCACCGCCGGCGAGCCCCTGTCTGTGGAGCTGCTCGAGGCCTGGACCCGCGCCACCGGCAAGCCGCTCTACGAGGCGCTCGGGATGAGCGAGATCTCCACCTACATCTCCAGCGGACCGACCATTCCGGGCCGGCCGGGCTCCCCGGGGCGGCCGCAGCCCGGCCGGCGCGTTGCGATCCTGCCGGTGGAGGGGGAGCCCGAGCCGCTGCCGGCCGGTGAGACCGGCCTCCTGGCGGTCCACCGCTCCGAACCAGCGTTGATGCTCGGCTATTGGAACCGTCCCGACGAGGAAGCCGAGGTGATGCACGGCGACTGGTTCGTCGGCGGCGACATCGCCCGGTTCGATGCGGACGGCTACGTCTGGTTCGAGGGCCGCAACAACGACCTGATGAAGGCCATGGGCTACCGGGTCTCGCCGAACGAGGTCGAGGTCGTGCTCTCCGCCCACCCGTCCGTGGCGGAGGTTGGTGTGGCCGAGCTGCCGGTGCGCGCCGACGTCTCGGTCATCTGCGGCTTCGTCGTGCTCCAGCCCGGCGCCGAGCCAGACGCGGCGGAGCTGATCGCCTGGTGCGAGAGCCGGCTCGCCGCCTACAAGCGCCCGCGGGAGATCCGCTTTCTCGACGCCCTGCCCCGGACCGCCAACGGCAAGGTGCAGCGCAAGCGGCTGTTTGAGGCTATGGGTTGAGTTGGCATCCTCCAAGTCCCTTGCAGGATGAGCGATTGCTTATCGAAATCTAGAATTTTTGGGACGCGTGAAGTTACGCACGGCACGCAAACATCCACTGTGTCATTCCGGGGCCGCGAAGCGGAGCCCGGAATCCAGGACCACAGTCAGTTCAAAACTTCGCTCCGTTGGCGGCTCTGGATTCCGGGTTCGCCTGCGGCGCCCCGGAATGACAGGGCGGCTTATTCTGCCGGCCCCGCAATTTTGAGCCCGGAGGCACCCGCAATCGCCGCTCTACAGCAGCGTCCCCCGCAGGATCAGCAGCGCCACGGAGAAATAGATCACCAGCCCGGTGACATCGACGAGGGTCGCTACGAATGGGGCCGAGGCGGTGGCGGGGTCGAAGCCGATCCGTTGCAGGATGAAGGGCAGCATCGAACCTGTGAGGGAGCCGAACATCACGATGCCCACCAGCGCCGTGCCGACTGTAGCGGCGACCAGCGGCCAGTGCTCGCCGTAATCGTAGAGGCCGAGCTTCTGCCAGGCCACGATCCGGATCACCGCGATCACCCCGAGGATGCTGCCCAGCACGATTCCGGTGGGCAGCTCGCGCAAGGCCACTCGCCACCAATCCCCGAGCCGGATCTGGTGCAGGGCCAACGCGCGGATCAGCAGCGACGTCGCCTGGGAGCCGGAATTGCCGCCCGAGCTCATGATCAGCGGGATGAACAGGGTCAGGACGATCGCCTTCTCCAATTCGCCCTCGAAGCCCTGCATGGCGGACGCGGTGAGCATCTCCGAGAGGAACAAAGCGCAGAGCCAGCCGGCGCGCTTCCGGATCATCGTGAAGAAGCCGATATCCATGTAGGGCTCGGGCAACGCCTCCATGCCGCCGAAGCGCTGCACGTCCTGCGTCTGCTTCTCGACCATGGCGTCGATCATGTCGTCCACCGTGACGATGCCGATCACGTGCCCGACCGCGTCGACCACCGGCAGCGCCAGCAGATCGTATTTCGAGATCAGCCGGGCGGCCTCCTCGCGGCTCGCCGTGGGCGAGACGGCCAGCGGCCGCCGGCCGGGGGCGACGCTGAGCACGTTGTCGTTCGGGTCACCCGAGATCAGCCGGCGCAGGGGCACCGCCTTGGTGAGCGCCCGGGTGCGCGGGTCGAGCACGAAGATCGCGTAGATGGTCTCGCGGGTCTTCTCGACGTGGCGGATGTGCTCCAGGGTCTGGCCCACCGTCCAGGTGCCCGGCACGGTGACGAACTCGGTTGTCATCAGCGAGCCGACCGTCTCCTCGCCGTAGGCCGAGAGGCGGTCAACGGCGCCGCGGGTCTCGGCATCGAGGCGGGCGCGCAGGTCGGACCGGCCGGGCTCCTCGATCTCCCGGAACACGTCCGTGACCCGGTCGGCCGACATGCCGGACAGGTAGCCGGCCACCCGGTCGCGCGGCAGCATCTCGATGATGTCGGCGGCGCAGTCGAGCTCCGGCTGGTCGAGCACCTCGATCGCCCGCTCCATCGGCAGGCCGAGGAGGATCGCGGCGGCGACCTCGGGGGCCTCCTCGTTCAGCGCCTCGACGATGTCGGGCGCGCGCTCGTCCGACAGGCGTGCGGCCAGCACGGACGGGTCGACACGCGCGTCGATGGGGGCGATCTCGTTCATGGCCTCGCCTCGCGGGTTACGAGACGGCGCGCCGCCGGTCTGCTGGCTCTCAGGGCCGCGACCGGTGAGCCACGCCGCTCACCCCGCGGCCGGGCCTCTCAGCGGCTCAGGCGGGATGACGGCGCGTCGCCGGGCACGGCAGGCACGATCGGTCTGGCACGTCGCTTCGCTGGTCGATGCTGAAAGGGAGCGCGGCGTCCCCGGATGGCGGCCCCGCGCGGCTGCCTCGTGCCCCTACGGGAAAATTCCGTCAAGCCGAAACCGATGCCCGTCCCGAGCCGGTTTCGCGCGCGCGACGCGCTGTGGCCGGGACGCCGCGGCGCTCGCACGGCCGAGATAGCCGGGCGCCTATGAGAAATATAAGTGTTGTGCTCACTTGTATTGCGTCCAAGATATTGCCTATATGGATCTCAGCAACAACGAGGAGAAACGCCATGGCTTGGTCTGCCCCGATCGTGTCCGAGATCTGCGTCGGCATGGAAGTCACGAGCTACGAGTCGGCTGAGATCGACACGTTCAACTGAGTCGGCCCAGTTCCCGGGTCGTTGACGAGCCGGGGATAACGGTCTTCATCATTAACCATTCGTCACTTGGAGAAAATCATGGCCTGGTCCGCTCCCGTCGTGTCCGAGATCTGCGTCGGCATGGAAGTTACGAGCTATGAGTCGGCTGAGATCGACACGTTCAACTAAGACGTCACTCTGACGTTTATGGGCGCCGCTTCAGCCGAAGCGGCGCTTTTTGTTTGTGCGTTGTCCCGCTGCACGATCTTGATCGTCGGCGGCACTTCAGATTTTCTCGCCCCGACCTCATCCCTCGGCGCTCGCGTGCAGCGGACGCCGTCCGGGATCCTCCGAGAAGTCGTGGCGCCCTCCGAAACGGGGACGCCGATCCTTTAAGGTCGGGCCATGCACGTCCTGCTCACCGGTTCCTCCGGCTGGCTCGGCCGGTTCCTCGCCCCGCGCCTGCGGGCCCTCGGCCATCGCGTGACCGGCCTCGACGTGGCCCCGGGGCCCGACACCGATCTCATCGGCTCCGTGGCGGATCGGAGCATCGTCAGTCGAGCGTTCGATCGCGGGTGCGAGGCCGTGATCCATGCCGGTGCCCTGCACAAACCCGATATCGCGCGCTACTCGGCTCAGGCCTTCGTCGATTGCAACGTCACGGGCACGCTGAACCTCCTGGAGGCGGCAGTCGCGGCCGGGAACGACCGATTCGTGTTCACCTCCACGACCTCGCTGATGATCAGCCAAGTGATCCGCGACGAGGCCGGCGATGCCGCGATCTGGCTGGACGAGACCAGCGGGCCGCTGGCGCCGCGCAACATCTACGGGGTGACCAAGCTCGCCGCCGAGGGCCTGTGCCGCCTCACCGCCGCCGAACGCGGCCTGGCCTGCGTGGTCCTGCGCACGAGCCGCTTCTTCCCGGAAGAGGACGACACCCATCGCGAACTGTCCGGCGAAAACCTCAAGGCCAACGAGTTTCTGAATCGGCGTCTCACCGTCGAGGACGCCGCCGAGGCGCATGTCGCGGCGCTGATGCGGGCGCCCGCGCTCGGGTTCGGCCTGTTCATCCTGTCCGCGCCGACGCCCTTCGACCGGGCCGAGGCCCGGACCCTGAAGGAGGACGCCACCGCCGTCATCGCGCGCCACTTCCCCGACGCCGCGGAACTCTACGCCCGGCGAGGTTGGACGCTGCCCGCCAGCATCGGGCGGGTCTATGATTCGCGTCTCGCCGAGACCGCGCTCGGCTTCCGCTGCCAAACCGGCTTCACAGAAATCCTGGACGCCCTGCGGGACGGACGGCCCCTGCCCTTCGCACACGACCCGGCTTACGTTTCGCCGAAGGAGAGCGGATACGGCGGGCCGGTCTTCGGTCCCTGACGCGCCTTCTCCTCAGGCCTGGCGGATTTACACATCGCTCCAGCAGCAAGCGTTTGAAGCACCGCGCTTTTCCCCTCCCCCTTGCGGGGAGGGGTCAGGGGTGGGGGTGGTGCAGGAGCGCGTAACAGGGCCGTCTGAACCACCCCACCTCCAACTCCTCCCCACAAGGGGGAGGAGAGCGCGTCGCGCCTCAAGCGATGCGATGTGTGAACATGCCCTCCCCTCAGGCCACGAACATCCCGGCGATCGCCGCGCTGGTGAGGTTCGACAGCGTCCCGGCTAGGATCGCCCGCAGTCCGTAGCGGGCGACCTCGGCCCGGCGCTCGGGGACTAGGCTGGAGAAGCTGGCGAGTTGGATCGCGATCGAGGCGAGGTTGGCGAAGCCGCACAGGGCGAAGCAAACGATCGCCTGGGAGCGTGGCTCGAGGGCGCCGCCCTTCAGGGTCGGCGACAGGTTGGCGTAGGCAAGGAACTCGTTGAACGCGATCTTCTGGCCGATCGCGCCGCCGACCAGGGTGGCGCTCTCCCAGGGCACCCCCAGCAGCCAAGCCAGCGGCGCAAGCGCCCAGCCGAGCACGCCCTCGATCGAGGCCGCCGGATAGCCGCCCAGACCGCCGAGATAGCCCACGATCCCGTTGGCCAGGGCGATCAGGCCCACGAAGGCGATCAGCATCGCGCCCACCGAGACCGCCACCGCGAGGCCCTTCTGGGTGCCGTCGGCCGCCGCCTCGATGATGTTGGCCGCCCGGGTCTCGCCGAACTCCACGCGGGTGGTGGCGATCCGGGTCGGCTCGGTGGAGGGCATCAGGATCTTGGCGTAGAGCAGCCCCCCGGGGATCGCCATCACGGAGGCCGCGAGCAGGTAGGTCATCGGCACCCCGAGCGCCGCGTAGCCCGCCAGGATCGACCCGGCGGTGGAGGAGGCGCCGCTCGCCATCACGGCGAACAGCTCCGCCCCGGTGAGCAGCGGCAGGAACGGGCGCAACGCCACCGCGATCTCGCTCTGGCCGATGGCGATGGTGATCACCGCCGCGAACGATTCGATCGGCGAGGTGCCGAGGATCCGCCGCAGCACTGCGCCGAGGCCCCGGGCGAGCGCCTGCATCACGCCGAGATGGTACAGGACCCCGATCAGCGCCGAGACGTACAGGATCTGCGGCAGCACCCGCAGGGCCAGGATGAAGCCGGAGCCGCCGAACAGCTCGAACATGCGCGGCTCGACCAGCCCGCCGAACAGGAACGCGGTGCCGCGGTCGCCATAGGAGAGCCCCGTCGCCACCACGTCGGCGGCGGCCCTCAGCGTCGCCTGCCCGGCGGGCAGGAACAGCACCAGGGCGCCGAGCCCAACCTGCAGCGCCAGGGCGGTGAGCACGACCCGGGGGCGGATCGCCCGGCGGTTGGTGGAAAACAGCGCGGCGATCGCCAGCAGCAGCAGGATGGAGAGGCCGGCATGGCTCAGTCGGTCGAGCATCGTGTCCTTGGGTGTCTTGCCTGGCAGCCGGATGAAAGGTTCGGGCCAAGCGCGTATCAGCCCGGGCGATCCACCACGAGGTAGGGGGCGAACAGGTCGCTGACCTGCGCGAAACCCCAGTCGAGATCGGTCTGGGTCAGCTCGGTGCCACCCTGGAGCCGGTGGCTCATCCAGTGGCTCGACACGATCCAGGCGTTGTCGATGAGCCGCCCCAGCGCGTCCGGCTCGATCCGCAGCCGCCCGGCCTGCTGGGCCGCCTCGAACACGCCCCGCGCCAGCGCCTGCGTCCGCGCCCGCAGGGCATGGACCCGCGGGCGCAAAGCCGGGGCGATCTCCACCATGGCGATGCCGTCGCGATAGATGCAGCGATAGCGCCAGATCAGGTCGAACCAGCCCCGCTGATAGGTGAGCAGCGCCTCAGGCGCGGCGGGATCGGCCGGCATCCGCCCCGCCCCCGCCTCGGCCTCGACCTCGAAGGTAGAGAACAGCGCCTCCACCAGCCCGCTCTTGCGCGGGAAATGGTACTGGAGATTGCCCTCTCGGATCCCGGACGCCGCGGCGATTTCCGCGGTGGTCACCCGGCCGAGGCCGCGGCCGTTGAACAGGGCGAGGCTCTGCGCGAGAATTTTTTCGCGCGTCCCCGTCGCCCGCTCCAGCGTGGCGGCCCCCCGCCCCGTGCGGCTGACGCCTTCCTGCATGGTCCCCAAATCCGCTTTAGGGTATTCACCCTAGACAATCTGCGCGGCCAGGGCTATCCCCACGATAGCGTCGGGTATGCCCGGCGGAACGGGAGGTACGGCTTGGCCCAGAAACTCCAACTCGCGGGCGCCGTCGTGCTCCTCACCGGCGCCGCGAGCGGTATTGGCGCCGCCCTGGCGGTGGGCTTGGCCGCCAAGGGTTGTCGCCTTCTGCTGGTGGATCGCGACGCTACAGGCCTGGAGACCATTGCCGGCAAGGTGCGCGCCACCGGCGCGGCGGTGGAGACCCAGGCCCTCGACCTCGCCGACGCTGAGGCGATCCAGCGGCTGCCGGAATGGGCCGCGGGCCGGTTCGGCCGCCTCGACATCCTGATCAACAATGCGGGCGTGGCGCTCGGCGGCCGGTTCGAAGAAACGCATCTCGAAGATTTCGAGTGGCTGATGGACATCAACCTGCGCGCCGTCGTGCGGATGTGCCACGCCTTCCTGCCGATGCTGCGGGCCCGGCCGGCGGCCCAGATCGTCAACCTGTCGAGCCTGTTCGGGCTGATCGCCCCGCCCGGCCAGGCCGCCTACGCCACGAGCAAGTTCGCGGTGCGCGGCTTCACCGAGGCCCTGCGGCATGAATATGCCGGCACCGGTCTCGGGGTGACGGTGGTCCATCCGGGCGGCGTCGCCACCGCCATCGCCCGCAGCGCCCGCGGCACGCGCCCGCCCACCGATCCGGATGCGGCCGAGCGCGCCCGGGTGGAGGACGAGAAGGCCCGGGAGGCGTTCGGCAAGCTGCTCACACTCTCACCCGAGGACGCCGCAGCCGCGATCATCCAGGGGATCGAGCGCCGACAGCCCCGCATCCTGATCGGCAAGGATGCCAAGAGTGCGGCCCTGATCCAGCGCCTGATGCCGGCAGGCTACTGGAAGACGATCGTGCGCCTGTCCGGCGGGAAGGTCTGAGATGGCAAGCCTGCGCGCGTATCTCGGCACCTGGATGGTCCGCAACAAGGTCCGCGGTCCTCTGGCGAAGGCCCGGGACGCGGCCGCATTCCGCCGGATCTTCGAGGCCCCGGCCTTCCTCGACCCGAAGGGCGTGACCTACGAGCCCGGCACGGTCGGCGGGATCCGGGGGGAATGGGTCCGGCCGAAATCAGGGGCCGGACAGCAGCGGATGCTCTACATCCACGGCGGCGGCTTCATCGCCTGCTCGCCGAAAACTCACCGGCCGGTGACCGGGGCGCTGGCCCTCCGCGGGTTCTCCCTGTTCGTCCCCGATTACCGCCTCGCTCCCGAGAACCCCTTCCCGGCGGCGGTCGAGGACGCCGTCGCTGTCTGGCAGGCGTTCAGCGCCGAGGGAGCGGCTTGCGTCGCCGGCGAGTCGGCGGGCGCCAATCTGGCCCTGGTTCTGATCGGCGAGGCGCGGGCCCGCGGCCTGCCGATGCCCTGGGCCGCGGCCCTGTTCTCACCCGCCACCGACTTCGTCTCCGAGGACGGCTCCCGGCGCAGCAATGCGTGGCGCGACGCCATGTTCGACCCCGGGGCGCTCGCCGTGATCCGCACGATGTATCTCGGCAAGGCCAACCCGGCCGATCCCCGGATCTCGCCGATCAACGCCGACCCGACCGGCTACCCGCCCCTGCTGTTCCATGTCGGCGAGCGGGAGGTCCTGCGCGACGATTCCATCCGCATGGCCGAGCGCGCCCGGGCGGCCGGGGTCGTGACCGAGCTGAAGGTCTTTCCCGTCGTGTCCCATGCCTGGCAGTTCGCCGCCCATGTCCTGCCGGAGGCGCGGACCTCCCTCGACGAGGCCGCCGCCTTCCTGAAGGCGCACGCCCCGCAGGGTGCTGCCGCATCGGGGAGCCTTTCGCGATGACCGCGCCCGACACCGTCCCTGACATCCTCGAGGTCCTGATCGTCGGCGCCGGATTCTCCGGCCTCGCCATGGCGATCCGCTGCAAGCAATCCGGGATCGGTCCCCTGCGGGTGATCGAGAAGGCCGAGGGCATCGGCGGCACTTGGTACGAGAACACCTATCCGGGCGCGGCCTGCGACGTGCCCTCGCACCTCTACTCGCTGTCGTTTGCCCCCAAGGCCGACTGGACGCGGATGTATGCGCTGCAAGCCGAGATCCACGCCTATCTGCACGAGACAGCCGAGCGCAACGGGCTGATGCCGCTGATCCAGCTCAAGACCACCTTCACCGGCGCGACCTGGGACGAGGCCCGCGCCCTCTGGCACGTGGAGACCGATCGCGGGCCGTTGACCTCCCGGGTGATCGTCTCCGGCATGGGCGGCCTGCACCATCCGGCCTATCCCGACCTGCCGGGCCGGGACAGCTTCGCGGGTCCGGCCTTCCACACCGCGGCCTGGGACCATTCCGTCGCTCTCGCGGGTAAGCGGATCGGGGTGATCGGCACCGGCGCGAGCGCGATCCAGGTCGTGCCGGAACTCGCCAAGGTGGCCGGCCACCTCACGCTGTTCCAGCGCACCCCGCCCTGGATCATGCCCAAGCACGACCACGCCATCGCGGAAGCCACCAAGGCGCGCTACCAGCGCCTGCCGCTGCTCCGGCGGATCGAGCGGGCGCGGCTGTTCTGGCTGCACGAGCTGCGCGCGCTGTTCGGCTTCACCAAGGTCTCGAAGCTGACCAAGCAGGCGGAGGGCCTGGCACGACACCACCTCGCCAAGACGGTGAAGGACCGGGACCTGCGCGCGAAGCTGACGCCGAACTACCGCCTCGGCTGCAAGCGCGTGCTCATCTCCGACGATTACTACCCGGCCCTGCAGCGCTCGAACGTCACCCTGGAGACCGGCGACATCGCCCGGATCACGGAGTCCCGCGTGACCACGGCGGACGGCACCACCCACGATCTCGACGTGATCGTCTACGCCACCGGCTTCGACGTCACCGGGAGCTTCGCCCGGATGGACCTCGTCGGACGCGGCGGCCTGCGCCTGGCCGATGCCTGGGCCGGCGGCGGGATGGGCGCCTTTCAGGGCATCACCGTCGCTGGATTTCCAAACTACTTCATGCTGCTCGGTCCCAATACCGGGCTGGGGCACAACTCGATCATCGCGATGATCGAGGTTCAGGTGCACCACGTGCTTGACTGCCTGGCGGCCCTGCGCCGCGGCGCCCGGGCGATCGATGTCCGCCCGGAAGCGCAGGCTCGTTTCCTGGACCGAATCCGGACCCGGCTCGCCGACAGCATCTGGCAGGCGGGCGGCTGCCGCAGCTGGTATCTTGACGCCGAGGGCCGCAACGCGACCTTGTGGCCGGACTCGGTCATGGCCTACCGCCGCAGCGCCCGGCGCGCCCGGATGACGGATTACCGGCTGGGTTAAGCGACTGCCGCTTGCGGCGCGACGAGCACCGTAGTCTCCAAAGCCTGCACCGGCATCGGCCGGCCGAGATGATAGCCCTGCAGGAACGGGCAGCCCATCGCCTGCAGCGTCTGCAGATCCTCCTGCGACTCGACCCCTTCGGCCACCACCTCGAGCCCGAGCAGGTTGCCGAGGCCGAGCACGGCGAGGACTAGGCCGCGCTTGTCGTCACAGGTGCTGAGGCCGGTGACGAAGCTCCGGTCGATCTTGATCCGGTCGGCCCGGAGCTGGCGCAGGGACGACAGTGATGAGTAGCCGATGCCGAAATCGTCGAGCGCGACCCGGATGCCGGCGCGCGAGAGCGCCTGGAGCTTGCCCTGCACCGCACCGAGATCGAGGGCGGTCTCTTCGGTGATCTCGATCTCCAGTTGGGCTGACGGCAGGCCCAGCGCGCCGAGGCGCGCGATGACGATCTCGTCAACCGGGATCTGCGCCATTTCCCGGGGCGAGACGTTCATCGCCACCCGGACCGTTCCGCGACCCTGGACGCTCAGGATCTGCATCATCCGGCAGACCTGATCGAGGATGAAGCGCAAGAGCGACTCGGTGAGGCCTGCCATCGCAGCCGCGGCGATCAGGTCCGGGGGCGCGATCCAGCCGAGTCGCGGGTGGTGCCAGCGCACCAGCGCCTCAAGCCCGACCAAAGTCCGGGCATCGAGCGCGTAGATCGGCTGGAACCAGACTTCGAGGGCATTCTCGACCAGGGCGTGCGAGAGGTCGCGCTCGAGGTCCCGCCGCATCTCCAGGCGATCGCGCAGCCCCACGTCGAACAGCCGGAAGCGGTTCCGCCCGGCAGCCTTGGAGGCGTAGAGCGCCTCATCGGCGCAGCTGAGCATGGCCATCAGGTCGGGCTCGGGCTCCGCATGGACGCCGATGCTGACACCGAGCCGCGCCTCGTCGAAGCCGTCGAAGGGCTGCGCCACCGCGGCGATCAGGGCGGCCGCCAGGGTCTCGTAGGGCAGGCCGGTGGCTGCCGGATCGTACAGCACCGCGAACTCGTCGCCGCCGAGCCGAGCGGCCAAGCCACCAGGCGGCAAGGCGGCGCGCAGACGGCGCGCCACTTCGACCAGCACCCGGTCGCCGGTCTGGTGGCCGTAGACGTCGTTGACCGACTTGAAGCCGTCGAGGTCGAGGAGCAGCAGGCAGGCGGTCCCGGCGTCCAGACGCGTTTCCGCTTGCTGAATGAAGCCGGCCCGGTTAAGCAGCCCGGTGAGGTCGTCATGGGTCGCGCGCCAGCGCATCTCATCGACCAAGGCGTTGGCGCTGGCCTGAGCCTCGGCCCGGGAGCGGGCCAACGCGGTGGCGTCGTTCTTCAGCCGGCTCGCCTCGCGGAAGCCGGCCTCGCTCTGGAACGCGGTTCGTGACAGGGCGGCCAGGTAGAGCAGCACGCAGGCTGACAGGCAGACGCGGTCGAACCCGCCGGCGGCGAACAGACAGAAGGCCACCGAGAGCAACGGCAGCACAATGAAGCTCAACGGGATCCGGGCATACGCGGTCCCATGCGTGACCGCGCCAGCGGTGATCCCACAGGTTATGGTGAGGTAGAACAAGGTCTGTGGGGACGTGTAGCCGGCACAGAGCAGCGGCAGAAACGCCCAGACCAGTCCCGACAGCAAAGCCGCCAGCGTGCTGGCGCGCAGATGCCCCTCGACCGAACGTGACGCGGCCGCAGCCATAGCTGGTGCCGTCTCGGCCGTCAGCACGAGACCCGGACATGCGGCCCGGCACAGGCCGATGCGCAGGAGGTTGGCCCCGGTCGAGGCCGCGTACCAGATCATCCCGGCGCGGCCATGACCGCTCTGGAACGCCACCAGGACGCTGGCCAACCCGAGTAGCATGTTGACCGGGATCGCGGTGAGGACGCTGCCGCGTACGGCCTCGAGCTGATCCCGACGGACCAGAGCCTGCAGCCGTCCCGCGTCGCCGGAGGCTGCCGTCCCGGGGGCCGTTTCCACCAGGTGGTGAATCGTCATCGTGCGTCCAATCAGAGGCACACGATAATCAACCAAGAGTCGTAAGAGAGTGTTGAATTTAGAGATCCGCACACTCTCCTGACTTGGCGCGCGGCCTTGGGGCGGCGCGTCGCAAGCCATTCCGGTCGCGCCGCCCCGCGCCATATTCGATCCAGGGCCGCCACCGGGCCCCGGATCCTTCATGGCCCTGACCAGTGACCTCCTCGATATCCGGACCATCTATCACGAGCCGTCGGTGGGCGATTTCCCGATCGGCCGAGAGATCCTGACGCGCTTTCCCGATGCGGAGCGCATCCCGGTGCCATCGCACTGGAACATCCCGGCGCTCCACGGAAATGCGGGCTCGGTGGAGGACTGGGTGCGGATCAAGCGCTCAACCCTGGTGCTTGGCGTGAAAAAGAGCCTGACGATGCGTCCGAACGGCCGCAGCGCGCACTTCATCGCGCCCTCCACCTCGAACGGCTGCGCCATGGCCTGCGCCTATTGCTACGTGCCGCGGCGCAAGGGTTTCTCGAATCCGATCTCGCTGTTCGTGAACATCGATCAGGCCTGCGCAGCGATCGCCCGCCATGCCGGACGCCAGGGGCCGTTACCGGAACCCGATTCGATCGACCCGATGTACTGGATCTACGATATTGGCGAGAACGGCGACCTCTCGGTGGACGCGGCTGTGAGCCGTGGCGTCCGCACCTTCATCGAGCAATTCCGCACCCTGCCAAACGCGAAGGCCTCCTTCGCCACCAAGGCGGTCAATCGCGACCTGCTGGCCTACGATCCACAACGCAAGACGCGGATCCGGTTCTCGCTGATGCCGGCCCGGATCGCCAAGATCGTCGACGTCCGCACGACGCCGATCCCGGAGCGGATCGCCGCGATCGACGACTTCGTGGCCGCCGGATACGAGGTCCACGCCAATTTCTCGCCGGTGATCCTTTACGAGGGTTGGGAGGCGGATTGGCGTGCGCTGTTTTCAGAGATCGACGGCACGCTATCGGACGCTGCCAAGGCGCAGCTCAAATGCGAGATCATCATGCTGACCCACAATGCGGGCCTGCACGACGTGAATCTCGGCTGGCACCCGAAGGCCGAGGAGCTGCTGTGGCGGCCCGACATCCAGGAGGCGAAGGTTTCCGAGGGCGGCGGCACCAACCTGCGCTACCGAACCGGCTGGAAAGGCCAATGGCTCACCCGGTTCAAGGCCCTGCTGGCCGAGACCATGCCCTATTGCACCGTCCGGTACGCGTTCTGAACCCTCGGGCCGACGGCGCGTTGGCGCGGGCAGTTCGGGAGTGTCGCAGCGATGTCGGATCACGAGACCTATATCCGCGAGGCAGTCGCGCTGGCCGAGGCGAATGTGCAGGCCGGCGGCTCCCCCTACGGTGCGGTCATCGTGCGCGACGGCGCCGTGCTGGTCCGAGCGGCCAACACGGTCCATGCCACCAACGACCCGAGCGCGCATGCCGAAATGGTGGCGCTGCGAGAGGCCAGCCAGATGCTGGAGCGGCGCGACCTCTCCGATTGCGTGATGTATGCGAGCGGGCGCCCCTGCCCGATGTGTCACGCCGCGATGCGGCTCGCGGGCTTTCGCGAGGGGTACTTCGCCTACTCGGCCGAGGAGGCTGAAGAACACGGCGCGGGCAGCGCAACCATCTATGCGGAACTGTGCCGTCCCCTGGAGGAGCAGCCGATGCGCCTCAGGCAGATCCGGCCCGCTGGCGAGGCACCCTACGCCGCGTGGGAAGCGCGCCGGAAGACTTGAAAAGCGGCGGTCGCTTCACTCGACGATGCCGGAACGGCTCAGTGGGTCCAGGGTGCCGTACGGTTGAACTTGAAGTTGTCCGAGTAGGACAAACCCTTGCGGAACACCGGTTTGGCCGGCTGTTCGACCCGATAGGCGATGCCCTCGCGCTTGGCGTAAGCCACCGCCTCCTCCTCCGTGTCGAATTCCAGACGCACCTGCTGCATCATGTCAGCCGATCCGTTCCAGCCCATCAACGGATCGATCTCGCGCGGGCTGGTCTGGTCGAACTCCAGGATCCACTGCTTGGTGCGAGCCAGGCCCGACTGCGTGGCGTCCCGGGATGGACGGAAGATGCGAGCACTCGGCATCTGAACTCGACAAGCTCCTGATCGAATGGTCGGGGCGATAGGATTCGAACCTACGACCCCCTGGTCCCAAACCAGGTGCGCTACCAGACTGCGCCACACCCCGACTGCCCGTTACGGCACGTAAGCCCTAGCGTTTCGGGGGGGCTGACGCAACGGGGCAGCCGGCACTAGCTGACCCGCCAGGCCGATTAACCGCATCGGGCAAGGGCCGATCGGCAAACGCGTCGATCACTTGTCAGACAATTCTACTGCGACTAAGCTCTTCCTTGGGACGGCGAGGGCTGATTCTCGCACCGACGAACCGGCTGCATGTCCATTGGGGGGCGGTGGAGGTGCGGCTCGGAAACAGGCGGTGGGGGATCTTGGTCCTCGTCGCGCCCGCGAGGTCGCGCTGCGGGTTTCTTGTCTTAAACCGCAAGCGCCCAAGCTAGCGTTTGCGCGGCGACCAAGCCTTCGGCAACGTGGTAGCCTTTCCTCCTCTGGCATCTCTTCGGCGATTCTGTATCGCGGGCGCCGCGCGCCGAATTGCGCGCCGATGGGGGAGATCAGATCCGTGTGGATACCGAGCACCCGCTATCCGGATCCGGCCATCGAGATCCTCGATGCGTCCTTCGCCCGCTATCGGGTGTTCAGCGCGGCGGTCGAGCGTCTGGCGACCGGCTGCCGCTGGTGCGAGGGCCCGGTCTGGTTCGGAGATGGGCGCTATCTCCTATGGAGCGACATCCCCAACAACCGGATCCTGCGCTGGGACGAGGAAAGCGGTGCGGTCGGCGTATTCCGCAAGCCGTCGGGTTTTGCCAACGGCAACACCCGCGACCGGCAGGGGCGGCTCGTCACCTGCGAGCATGGCGGCCGCCGAGTCGTGCGGACCGAATATGACGGGGCCATCACGGTGTTGGCGGAGGCGTTCGAGGGCAAGCGCCTCAATTCGCCGAACGATGTCGTCACCGCCCGCGACGGCTCGGTCTGGTTCACCGACCCGACCTTCGGCATCGCCGGGTTCTACGAGGGTGAGCGGGCCGAGTCGGAGCTGCCGCAGAACGTCTACCGGGTGGACGCCGAGACCGGCGCGCTCGCGGTGGTCGCGCACGACATTGCCGGTCCGAACGGCCTGTGCTTCTCACCCGACGAATCGAAGCTCTACCTTGTCGAGTCCCGCGGGCTGCCGACCCGGCGCATCGTCGCGTTCGACGTGGTCGGCGGCCGTACCCTAGGCGACCGCCGGGTTCTGATCGATGCCGGGCCGGGCACCCCGGATGGGATCCGCTGCGATACCGACGGCAATCTGTGGTGCGGCTGGGGTATGGGCGACGACGCGCTGGACGGCGTGATGGTGTTCAACCCGGACGGCCGCCTGATCGGCCGCATCCGCCTGCCGGAACGCTGCGCCAATCTCTGCTTCGGCGGTCGGCACCGGAACCGTCTGTTCATGGCGGCGAGCCAGTCGCTCTACGCCCTCTACGTGGACGTTCAGGGCTGCGCCGGCGGGTGAGGCCGCGATGGATCGGCTGGCCCGGGCCATGCTTGACCGAGGCGCGTCGCGGGCCCACCTCCCCAGAACAGGGGCTCGGGGCCTCCGCCGGATCGTGCATCCACGAGGCGGCGCGCGAGCTTTGTTTTGGCATCATCTTTTCCGAAAGCCGGCATCGCCGCCAGGGTGATGCGTCAACAGGACACAATCCGATGATCGATCTGTACTATTGGCCGACGCCGAACGGCCACAAGATCACGATGTTACTCGAAGAGACCGGCGTTCCGTACCGGATCAAGCCGGTCAACATCGGCAAAGGCGAACAATTCAACCCGGATTTTCTCAAGATCGCGCCGAACAATCGCATGCCGGCGATCGTCGATGATGAGCCGGCCGATGGTGGCGCGCCGGTTTCTCTGTTCGAATCGGGCGCGATCCTGTTGTATCTCGCCGAGAAGACCGGGCGCTTCATCGCGCGTGATCTGCGCGGTCGGGCCGAGGTCCTGCAATGGCTGTTCTGGCAGATGGGCGGATTGGGGCCGATGCTCGGCCAGAACCATCACTTCTCGCAATACGCCCCCGAGAAGATCGACTACGCGATCAAGCGCTACGTCAACGAGACCAACCGGCTCTACGGCGTGCTCGACCGGCGCTTAGCCGACCGCCCCTACATCGCGGGTTCCGAGTACTCGATCGCCGACATAGCCAGCTACCCGTGGATCGTGCCGTGGGAGAAGCAGGGCCAGAACCTCGACGAGCACCCCCATCTCAAGCGCTGGTTCACCGCCATCGCGGAGCGGCCCGCCACCAAGGCGGCCTATGCCCGGGCGCCCGAGGTCAATCCCGACCACGGCAAGACCATGAGCGAGGACGCCAAGAAGGTCATGTTCGGCCAGACCGCCGCGACCACCCAGCGCTGATCCGTCCATGACCGGCACGCAGACCGCCCTCCCCCTGCGGGTGATCCACAGGGGCTGGAACACCTTCGGCATCGCCACGCTCACCCAGCCCGACGGCAGCACGGTGCCGCGGGCCCTGGAGGACCACGGCGAGGCGGCATGCGTGCTGCCCTACGATCCCGGGCGCCGGGTCGCCCTGCTGGTCCGGCAGAACCGGGTCGGGCCCGCCTTCTGGGGCGAGCCCGCTTCCCTCGACGAGGCGCCCGCGGGTGGCCTCGACGGCGGCGAGCCGGAAGAGACCGCGATCCGTGAGGCGATGGAGGAGGCGGGCCTGCGGCTTGAGCGGCTCGAGCCCGTGACCCACGCCTACAGTATGCCGAGCGTCTCCTCCGAGCGGCTCTGGCTCTACCTCGCGCCCTATGCCGAAACCGACCGGGTCGGCCCCGGCGCGGGCCTCGCCGGCGAGGGCGAGCAGGTCGCGGTGCTGGAGCTGCCCCTGTCCGTCCTGGCAGAACAGGCGCGTTCCGGCCGCCTGGTCGACCTCAAGACCCTGGTGCTGGTCCAGGCGCTGATGCTGCGCCGCCCGGATTTGTTCGCCGCATGATTCAACCCGACGCTTCGATCGACGCCGTTTTGGCCGAGATGCTGGCCTTCACCGAGGCGGCCGCCCTGCTGGCCCTCACGATGCGCGCATCCGGGCTCGACATGACCAACAAGGGACCGGATCTCGGGCAGGCGCTCACCGAGGCCGATCTCGCGGTCAGCCGTCTGCTGCACGCCCGCTTCGGGCCCGATCTGATCGAGGAGGAGACCGCCGGCGATCTGGGCCACGCGGCCGCGAAAGCGATGCTCGCCCGGGATGCCTGGACCTTCGTGGGCGACCCGATCGACGGCACGCGGCCCTTCGCGGGCGGCCTGTCGGGCTGGGGTGTCATGGTAGCGGCGTGCCGCGCCGGCTGGCCCCGGGCAGGCGTGATGAACCTACCGGCCTGGAACGAGGACCGGTCCGGCCCCGCCCGCATCGAACCCGCGGACGCGGCCCGGGGTATCCTATTCGCGGCCTATGAAGGCCGGGCGTTCTGGGCGCCGACCCGGGGCGGCCGCCGGACGGAGGCCCTGCGCGCGCTGAAACCCTCCACCAGCCGCACGGGCCATGTCGGCTGGCTCGCCGTCGCGGCGCAGCGCTTCACCCTGGATTATGCGCGGGCCTGGTTCCCCTGGAGCGAGGGCGGATCGATCTCGGACGCCGCGCTCCTGGCCACCGGGCGGCTCGACGCGACGGTCGTCAACAGCATGCTCTGGGACCTGGCGCCGATCCTGCCGCTTTTCGAGGCGCTGGGCTTTCGCCTCTACCACTGGCCGGACCTCGCCGCCCCACCGACCGCCTTCATCGATCTGTTCGATGCGGAGCTGTCGGCCCACGACGACCTGTGGATGGTCTGCCGCGGCCGCGACCAGGCAGCCGATCTGGCGAAAGCGATCCGCAAGGCCTAGCGGCCTGCCCGACGCTTGAAAAACCCTGGTTTCAAAAGGTCTTCGACTTTTTGCGGGTGCAGGGCCGAGCCCTGCAACATCGGGGCTCGGCCCTGATAACCCGCCGAAGGGCATGCCCTTCGGAAACCCGTTCCTTACGGCGCTGACGCCTCGGCCCCGCCATGAGCCATGATCGCGTCGAGGAGCCCGGGGAAGCGCGCGTCGACATCCTCCCGGCGCAGCGAGATCAGGCAGCGCATCCCCTCCGGCCGGGTGCGCGTCACGCCGGCCTCCCGTAGGATCTTGAGATGGTGCGTCATGGTCGAGCGCGGCACGCTCTCGGCCAGGAGATCGCCCGATGCGCGCTCACCGTCCTTCAGCAGATCCAATACCACCGCCAGGCGAGTCGGATCGCTCAGGGCGAACAGGATCCGGTGCAGGGTCAGCTCGGAAACGTCCGGATGGAAGAACTTGCGAGGGCTCATGACGCCGTTTATGTACGATTTTCGTCGTACATCGTAAAGAGGCGGCGAGACATGAGACGAATCGCGGTTCTGGCGCTCGGGATGTTCGCCCTGGGCTTGGATGCGTATGTGGTCGCGGGGCTGCTGCCGGGGATCGGCGCCGCGTTCCAGGTCGAGCCCGGCGAGGCCGGGCAGGCGGTCACGGTCTTCACCCTGGCCTACGCGCTGGCGGCCCCGGTCTGTGCCACCCTGCGGGCCGGCAAGCCGGTGCGGCGGATCCTCGGGCTGGCGCTCGCGGTCTTCACCATCGCGAACATGCTGAGCGCCCTCGCCACCGGCCTGTTGGGGCTGCTCCTGGCCCGGGCGCTCGAAGCCGTCGCGGCCGGTCTGTACGCGCCGGTAGCGATCGCGTCCGCGGCCACTCTGGTGGAGCCGGGCCGCAAGGGCCGCGCCCTTGCGCTGACCCTCGGGGGCATGAGCACCGGGACGGTCATCGGCGTGCCGGCCGGGCTGCGGATCGCCGAACGGCTCGGCTGGCAGAGCGCCCTCTGGATGGTGACACTTCTGGGCGCCGTCGCCACGGTCGCCATCCTGGTCCGCCTGCCCGACATCGAGGTTGCGGAGCCGCCCTCGTGGCGGGCCCGGATCGCCCTGCTGACCGACACGTCGGTGGTTGCGACGGTGGCGGTGACCTTCCTCACCGCCATCGCCAGCTTGGGGCTCTACACCTACCTGGCCCCACTCCTCGACCGGGTCGGGCTCGGCAACGCCGCGGCCTCCTATTTCTGGGCCTGGGGCATCGGCGGGATGGTGGGCAGCTTTTCGGTCGGCCCGGTGATCGACCGGACGCGCGATCCCCGCCGGGTGATGGCCGTGATCCTGGCCGCGCTGACGCTGGCGCTCGCATTGCTCCCTGGCCTGCTCGGCACCCCGCTCCTCGGCTACCTGCCGCTACTGGTCTGGGGGGCGATGGGCTGGGCCTCGCAGGCGCCGCAGCAGCATGCCCTGCTGCACCTTCAGCCCGATCACGGCAGCGTCGCCGTCGCGCTGAACAGCTCGGCGAACTATTTGGGCGGCGCGGCCGGTGCGGCGCTCGGCGGCGTGGTGGTCACGCTGGCGGGAATCTCCGCCCTGCCGATCACCGCCGCCGCTGTGGCGGCTGCGGGCCTCGCGCTGCAGGTGGCGATCCTCGCTCGCGTCAGGCGCATCGCTGTGGGCTGAGGGTCCAGAACGCACGACTCACACGAAAATGGCGGCGCACCGTCATCCGGCGCACCGCCCCGCTCGCAACCAAGCCGCTCAGTTCAAGGCCACGTTGGCCGGCCGGCGCTCGGCGCCGACCGTGACGTCGCCGATCATCAGGCCCATCGGGCCCAGCCGAACCGGCACCGTCTCGCCGTCATGGATCTTGCCCGAGAGCACCAACTCGGCCAGCGGATCCTGGACGTTCTTCTGGATCACCCGCTTGAGCGGCCGCGCGCCGTAGGCCGGGTCGTAGCCCTTGTCGGCGAGCCAGATCTTGGCTTCCTCGTCGAGGTCGAGGGTGATCTTGCGATCCTCCAGGAGCTTCGCCAGGCGGCCGAGCTGGATCTCGACGATCGCCCCCATCTCCGACCGCGCCAGGCGGTGGAACAGGATGATCTCGTCGACCCGGTTCAGGAATTCCGGCCGGAAGTGGCTCCGCACCACGCTCATCACCTCGTCGCGGACCGCATCGGTGTCCTCACCCGCGGGCTGGTTCACCAGGTACTCGGACCCGAGATTCGAGGTCATGATCAGCAGCGTGTTGCGGAAATCGACCGTCCGCCCCTGCCCGTCCGTAAGCCGGCCGTCATCGAGCACCTGCAGCAGGACGTTGAACACGTCCGGATGCGCCTTCTCGACCTCGTCGAACAGCACGACCTGATAGGGCCGGCGCCGCACCGCCTCGGTCAGCGCGCCGCCCTCCTCGTAGCCGACATAGCCCGGAGGCGCGCCGATCAGCCGGGCGACCGCGTGCTTCTCCATGTATTCCGACATGTCGATGCGCACGAGCGCCGTGTCGTCGTCGAACAGGAAGCCGGCCAGCGCCTTTGTCAGCTCGGTCTTGCCGACGCCCGTGGGGCCGAGGAACATGAACGAGCCGATCGGCCGGTTCGGGTCCTGCAGCCCGGCCCGGGCGCGCCGGACCGCCCTGGAGATCGCCTCCACCGCCTCGCGCTGGCCGACGACGCGCTTGGCGAGCGCGTCCTCCATGGCGAGCAGCTTCTCGCGCTCGCCCTCCAGCATCTTGTCCACCGGCACGCCGGTCCAGCGGGAGACCACCCCGGCGATGTGGGCGGGCGTGACCGCCTCCTCCATCATGCCGTCGCGACCGCTCTCGGCGTTGCCGTCCGACTGGGCCTCGATCTCGGCGAGCTGCTTCTCCAGGCCCGGGATCACCCCGTAAGCGAGTTCGCCCGCGCGCTGGTACTGGCCCTGGCGCTGCGCCGCGGCCAGCTCGTTGCGGGCCTCGTCGAGCTTCTTCTTGAGGCCGGCTGCCGTGCCGAGCTTGTCCTTCTCGGACTTCCACCGGGCGGTGATCGACGCAGAGCGCTCCTCCAGGTCGGCCAGTTCCTTTTCCAGGCGGACCAACCGGTCGCGGGAGGCGGAATCGGTCTCCTTCTTGAGCGCCTCGGCCTCGATCTTCAGCCGCACGATCTCGCGGTCGACCGAATCGAGTTCCTCGGGCTTCGAATCGACCTGCATGCGCAGGCGCGAACCGGCCTCGTCCATGAGGTCGATCGCCTTGTCGGGCAGGAACCGGTCGGTGATGTAGCGGTTCGACAGCGTCGCCGCCGCCACCAGGGCCGAATCCTGGATACGCACGCCGTGATGCTGCTCGTACTTCTCCTTGAGGCCGCGCAGGATCGAGACCGTGTCCTCCACGGTCGGCTCCGACACGAAGACCGGCTGGAACCGGCGGGCGAGCGCGGCGTCCTTCTCGACGTGCTTGCGGTACTCGTCCAGCGTGGTCGCGCCAACGCAGTGCAGCTCGCCGCGAGCCAGCGCGGGCTTGAGCAGGTTCGAGGCGTCCATCGCCCCGTCCGCCTTCCCGGCGCCGACCAGCGTGTGCATCTCGTCGATGAACAGGATGATGCCGCCTTCGGCCGCGGTGACCTCGGAGAGCACGCCCTTGAGCCGCTCCTCGAACTCGCCGCGATACTTAGCGCCGGCGATCAGCGCGCCCATGTCGAGCGCCAGCAGGCTCTTGTCCCGCAGGCTCTCGGGGACGTCGCCGTTGACGATGCGCAGGGCCAGCCCCTCGACGATCGCGGTCTTGCCGACGCCGGGCTCGCCGATCAGGACGGGGTTGTTCTTGGTGCGCCGGGACAGGACCTGGATGGTCCGCCGGATCTCCTCGTCGCGGCCGATCACCGGGTCGAGCTTGCCGTCCCGGGCGGCGGCGCTGAGGTCGCGGGCGTATTTCTTGAGCGCGTCGTAGGCGTTCTCGGCCGAGGCGTTGTCGGCGGTGCGGCCCTTGCGGAGCGCGTTGATCGCCCCGTTCAGCGACGCGGGCGTGACGCCCGCCGCCTGCAGGGCGCGGCCGGCCTCGGATTCCTTCTCCACCGCCAGGGCGAGGAGCAGCCGCTCCACCGTGACGTAGGAATCGCCGGCCTTCTTCGCCGCCTGCTCGGCGGTGTCGAACAGGCGCATCAACTCGCGGGTCGCCTGCGGGGCCGACGCGTTACCGGACACCTTCGGCTGCTTGGCCAGCCACTGCTCGGTCTGCGCCAGAGCGACCCGCGACTGGCCGCCCGCGCGGTCGATCAGGCCGGCGCACAGGCCCTCGGGATCGTCGAGCAGCACCTTGAGCAGATGCCCCGGCTGAAGCTGCGGATGGCCCTCGCGCATGGCGAGGTTCTGAGCCGCCTGGACGAAGCCGCGGGCGCGCTCGGTGTAGAGTTCGAAATTCATGCGTGTCTCACCCTCCCGTGCCGGCATCCGCCGCCCGAGATGGCGCGGCCCTGCCGAAACGTCGCCCCCCGGCACTCTGCCGCGAGGGGCCCCGGCGCCGAAGGCCACCGGTAGACCCGATGTGGTGTTGTATTTGCGCACCACAAGGGGCTCGGGCCTTGCGCGACGCAGGTTTTCCGAGCCACCCTCCGCGTATGCAAACCGCGCTCAGAATCGCCCTCCTGGGCCTCTACCGCTACCCCGTGAAGGGCCTGAGCCCGGAGCCGCTCGACCGAGCCGAGCTGGAGACCAGCGGCTTCTTCCCGGGGGACCGTCTCTACGCCATCGAGAACGGCCCTTCGGGCTTCAATCCGGTGGCGCCGCGGCACCAGCCCAAGACCAAGTACCTGATGCTGATGCGCGACGAGGCGCTCGCCCGCCTGCGCACCCGCTACGACGATTCCTCCGCCACCCTCACGGTGGAGCATGCCGGGGAATCGCTGGCCTTCCGACTCGACACGGAGGCCGGCCTGGACGGGCTCGCCGACCTGATGCGGCGCACGCTGCCGGAAAGCCTGCGGGGCGAGCCGAAGGTGCTGGCGGCGCCACCGCAATACCGATTCACCGATTCGCCCACCGGCTACGTCTCGCTGATCAACCGGGCGAGCGTGGCGGCGGTGGAAGACTATCTCGGCGCGCCGGTCGATCCGCTGCGCTTCCGGGGCAACCTGCTGATCGAGGGGCCCGCGCCCTTTGCCGAGTTGGACATGGTCGGCCAGGTGATCGAGGCGCCGAGCGGGCTGCGGCTCAAGATCACCAAGCGCACGGTGCGCTGCGCCGCCACCAACGTCGATCCGGTGAGCGGCGTGCGCGACCACGACATCCCCTGGACCCTCGACGCGCGACTCGGCCACCGCGACCTCGGGGTTTACGCCGAAGTGATTGCCGGTGGAGCGCTCGCGGTGGGCGATACGCTCCGCGTGGTGGGGTAGGCGCGGCCCTCAGAGCCGTGACACGTAGGCCGCGAGATCTTGGATGTCGGCTTCGCTCAGGCCCTGCGCGACCTCATTCATGGCGGGGTCGTAGCCCGGCCGGTCGTTCGACTTGTAGGCCATAAGCGCCCGAGCGAGGTATTCCTCCCGCTGGGCCCGGATTCGGGGAATCGCATCCCGGCCGGCCAGATCGGCGCCATGACAGGAATTGCACTGGTGCTTTGAAACCAGCGCCTGTGCGCGCGTCACCAGGGCCGGGTCTGCGGCCGGCCCCGACCACGCGGGCGGCGGCAGGGTTGCGACGGCATCGGCATAGGCGCGCAGGTCGTCGTCGGAGAAGCCGGCGGCGACGTCGTTCATCGGGGGCGCTATGCGCTGCTTCTCCCGGAACTGGAACAGCTGCGTCACGACGTAATCCGCCTGCTGGCCGCCCAGGGAAGGTACGCCCTCCGTCTCCGAGGCTCCACCCCCGTGGCAGGCGACGCAGGGGGCGAGACGCTCCTGCATCGCCGCATCGGGCGCAGCCAGCGCCGCACCCGCCAGCGGGACACCGAGGACGGACGCAAGCCCCCGGATCAGCCCCATCCTCACCCCAAGGCGCATCACTGACCGTAGCTGACGCGGTAGATCGCGCCATTATAGTCGTCCGAGACGAGCAGAGACCCGTCCTTAGCAACCAGCACGTCCACCGGTCGGCCGGCGTACTTATTCTCCTGAAGGAAGCCGGTCAGGAACGGCTCCACGGATGCAACCTTGCCGTCCGGGCCTGGCCGCGCCACCACCACGTCGCCGCCGAGCTTGGTCGTTCGATTCCAGGAGCCGTGCCGAGCGATGAACATGGCATCCCTGTAGCCTTCCGGGAACTGAGCGCCGGTGTAGAACCGCATGCCGAGCGACGCCGTATGCGGCCCGAGCAGGGCCGCCGGCGCCGTGAATTCCGTGCAGGAATGGCCCCAGCCGTATTCCGGATCCGTGAATGTGCCCTGGTGGCAGAACGGGTAGCCGAAATGCTGCTTGCCCGGCTCCGTCAGCACGTTCAGCTCGTCGTTCGGGATGTCCTCCGAGACCCAGTCGCGGCCATTATCGGTGAACCAGAGTTGCTTGGTCTTCGGGTTCCAGTCGAAGCCCACCGTGTTGCGCACCCCGCGGGCGATCACCTCGGCGTTCTTGCCATCGAGATCGATGCGTCGGATCTGGGCGTGCGTGTCCGGGGGCATCACGATGTTGCCGGGCGCGCCGATCGGGACATAGAGCTTGTTGTCCGGCCCGATGGCGATGAACTTCCAGCCATGGGCCTCGTCCTTGGGCAGGTCGTCGTAGACGAGGCTCGGCTTCTCGGATCCGTCGAGGTGCTTGGCGATGTCGTCGTAGCGCCAGATCTTCGAGAGCTCGGCCACGTAGAGCGCGCCGTCGTGGAACGCGACGCCGTTCGGCCGGTGCAGGCCGGACGCAATGGTCTTGACCTCGCGCTTTCCGTCCGAGCCGGCCTGCGGCAGAACGGCGTAGACCTTGCCGACGGTGCGCGTGCCGACGAACAGCGTCCCGTCCGGCGCCTGAGTCATCGAGCGGGCATTGGCGAGGCCGCTGGCATAGACCTCGACCTTGAAGCCCTCCGGCACCTTCAGCTTGTCGAGCGGCAGCTTGGCGGCAGCTGTCGCCAAGGGCGGCCCCGCGACGGGCGCGAGCTTGGCGGCGTCCCCGCCTTCGGGGCGTCCGTAGAGGGCCGAGCCGCGGTCGATCTGCACGCTGGCCGGCGGCGCGGAGCTGGCCTTCGTCTCCTGCGCACGCGACAGGCCTGGGGCCAGGGTCCCGAGACCCAAGCAGGCGAGCGCGGCGGCGAATCCACGGTTTCGAGTCGGCCTGCTGGCTGGCGTCATGATATCTCCCGATACAGCCGGGATTTTGGATCGCCCGGTCCGGTCTGCACGCGTTATTCAACGTTGAGCCGCAGGACGCGAGTCCATGGACAACCCTGGCGCGACAGCGGAGTGCTGTCGTCACCCACGCGGGCGCATCAGCGGATCACCGACCGCCTGTTTGCCAGAGATGGCGTCGCGCCCCGGCCGTTGACACGCATGGCCTGCTCCACACGCGAAAACCTTGCGTTTTGGCGGGTGATCTCCGACAACGCGCGCGTCCGGAACGCTTGAGCTTGACCGGGGGCTGCGGCCCGGCGGGGGGCGACGTTCCGATCCGGTTCGAGGACACGTATCGATGATCGATTACGCGCAGGCGCGGCGGATGATGGTCGACTGCCAGTTGCGAACCTTCGACGTGAACGACAACGCGGTTCTCGACGCGTTCGACACGGTGCCGCGCGAGACCTTCGTGCCGAAGGGCCGTGAGCCGTTCGCCTATATCGATCAGACCCTGCAACTTGATGGTGCGAACGGTGGGAGCCGCTGCCTGCCGGCCCCCATGGTGCTGGCCCGCCTGGTCCAGGCCCTGAAGATCCGGCCCGACGCCAAGGCTCTCGATGTCGGCACCGGTACCGGCTACGCCGCAGCCGTGATGGCGAATCTCGGGGCGCAGGTGACGGCGCTGGAATCGGTGCCAGACCTCGCCGAGAAGGCCCGCGCCAAGCTCGGTTCCTCGATCCAGGTGATCGAGGGCCCCCTTCAGGCGGGGGCCCCCGAGCAGGGGCCGTTCGACGTGATCCTGATCAACGGCCGCGTTGAGGTCCGGCCGCAGGCACTGCTGGAGCAGCTCAAGGATGACGGCCGCCTCGCCTGCGTGTTCGGCCCGCATCGCAACGCGAAGGCGACTTTGTTCGTCCGCGCCGGAAACGCGTTCGGGGCCCGCCCGTTGTTCGACGCCTCGCTCCCAATCCTCGACGCCTTCGCGACAGAGGTCGGGTTTGCGTTCTAGGTTAGATGATAGCTGTTTGAGAGAGCGAACCTCAAACCCACGGCATGAATGCGGGGTAAAGGGTGGGGCTGGCAATATTTCGGAGCAACATGATTTATACGGTAGCAACGTTCGCTGCATATAGATACACTAACGTTTGCGCTTCTGTTCGCGGTGGATTACAACGGCAAGGCAGCAGGTTTCTGATCGTCAGCTTGTGGTGCACAATGGTAACGCCGATAGACCTCCTCGCTCCGGTAAAGAGTCCCGCATGGGTTCAGCCTCGCAAACATCCGGCCTATCTAAAGAGGGTAAGCCGCGCGTCAGGGGCAACCGTAGCAATTTGTCCGGACCTTGCGGCAACTAGTCGGCAGGCCTCCAGGTATTGACTTGCAGAAAAAATTATCAAATTGTTCTGACGTGCGTCATGTCTCTAGAACCCGACTTAAAAATCCAAAATGATCTTAAATGAACAAAAGTAATCATTATACAGATCTCATTTTAAGGATGACGTATGCCCCCGCCGGATGAACTTCCATCAAGCGCTATCGAATATAATTTAAGCGGCGCAGGTGCGCTATGGCGCAGGATTTATCGCTTCGTATCATTTGCGAGACTCCGAGCGGGCAATACGGAATTCGTTTCTGTCTCCCCAGAACAATACTTAGTACTGGATAGGCTGTCGAAAAGTAAGTTACACTCGATTTTTGATATTAATTCTGCTGACGGTCAATTTATTAACGCCTGTGTTGATCGGTTTTCGACCGCGAAAATACATTCCTTTGAAACCGATCCAATCGCTTGTAAATGGCTTGAGCGCGCCTTTCCGGCGAGTAAGGTTTCAATTCATCGACTTGGGTTATCCAGTAAGCCTGGACTGCGTGTGATCGAGTATATTGCAAATGTTCGAGAAACGTCGACCCTGATACATGGCAGTCCAGTCAAAAATGGTAAACCTGAGAAAATCATAATTGAAGAAGTTGTGGGTGACGATTTCTGTAAAAAACACAATTTGGTGGCAATAGACTTGTTAAACGTGAATCTTGATGCTCATACCGATCGCGCACTGAAAGGATTTAGTCAAAAACTTTCCGCGGGCAGTCTTGCTGTAATAATGTTAAATTGCCAATTAAGAGACGAGCAAGATTACTTGAACCTTCGTCTTGTGTCAGACACATTGGCAAGTTTCTTGTTTCGCATAGGCAAGGTAACCAAGAAGGGCTTTAACTTTGATAGGCCGTTTGATTCTATTGATCCAACAACGGTTGGTCACAGCTTCGTAGCAATACATCAATCAAAAAAAGAATTCACAAGCGTTATGACCTGAGGTTGTTTTCTTCGATAACAGCCAGTGGGTAAGAAATGTTTGTGCATGAACCGCTCTTCTCTTGCCCCTGATAGCACGACACTCACATTGGCCCTTGAATATCGAATATTTGTCGCGCTCTAGCGTTTGGAGGGCTCCACCGAAACTTACAGATGCATTCGAGACTGGCCGCCAATTCCTAAAATTTATACAATTCGGGTGCAGCCTCTTGAGCTCATCGCAGCGACAAAAACGCTGGGATCAGACGGGACTTAAGTAGTAAAATAATTTCCGCACACATCTAATATTTTGGTTCCGACAAAATGAAAATGAATGTCTAATTTGGCCTCAAAATTCGATGGTGGTTGACTGTCGTGCCGGTTCTCCCGCCCATCGTCGACGCATTCGCCGATGCCGGCTATGCCGCCGACGAACTGGCGACCGCTACGATCATGGCTGCCGCGATCGTGCGCAAGCCACCCGATCAGGTTGGCTTCGCCGAGCATTCATACCGGCAAGTTGTCGACCGGGTCTTCGCCTGAATCAGCCGCATCCGACGCCTCCGGAGTGGCTCGAAGACCGCGCTCGCCTTTGTCAAAACCTTCCTCTGGACCGCAGCCCGCATGATCCTCGTCAGGCGCCTTGCCCGGAGGCCCACCTCCTCGAATGGCCTCTGGGTTGACGGGATCGCATGGGGTTGGATCATCTCGCTTGCAGGTCTGCCGATGAGCGACGCTGCTCCATCGATGTCTTGGTACAGCGCACAGAAGCTTGCCCCACGCTTCGGCTGCCGTGTCGACTGGATCGAGGCGCTCACCCAGCGCTATCACTAGCCACTGGTGCACAATGAGAACGGCGGCTGAGTTGGGGTGATCTGGCCCCCGCATAAAATGCGGTGAGCGGTACGCTGTTGCTGCAAACGGTGGCCTGCACTGAACTCGTATTGTCGGTGGCCTCGGTGATCGCGACCGCCCGATCGACCGTCCGGGATCAGATCGCTTTCCTCGAGTTGGGTGAGCGGGAGGGTTCTCAGGACTCTTCCCCGGTGGGCGCCGGCGCGCGGCTTCGAACCCCGTCATCGCAGCCGCTTTATGCTAGTGTGAGAGGCCCCCATCCTCCGAGGGACACCATGCGCTTACACCTCGCCGCGGCCGCACTTGGCCTTCTCGCTCTGTCAAACGACCGAGTCCTAGCCCAGACGACGGACTCCCTCGCGCCCCTTACGGCACCTGCGGCGCCAGCGGAGGTGCCGGACGCCAGCATCAAAGCCAAGATCCAGGCGACGGAGAAGGCGCGCGACAACCTGATGCAACGGTTCGAGGCCGAGAGCGCGAAGAAGGGCAGTTGAGACACGAAGCGCGATGCTCAGCTCCATGCCCTCAGCAACACTGTGTGCTCGGGGTGTGGTGGAGGCACACCGTCATCTGCGCCGCCGCGGCGGAGCCCGCCGAAGCGGTCCGCACCTAAGCGCGAGCGTGCAGCCCCGGACGAGCCAGCCAAGGTAGATGATCTTTACTGATCGCCCCGGTCGCAGTGTGCTGTTGGTGAGACAACGCGTTCATGCCGCAGGGCAGCGCAGGCTGGCTGACGGCACGGGTGGGGGGCGTGAAACGCCGTTGGACGCGCGGCGATGCGGCAAGGCCGCCACGCTGGCGGTAGATAAGCGGCGGCCGTACACGGAGCGACCGGCTCGGCCGCGTCTCAGGATCGACGGGCGCGTACGATCACGGCTAGTCAGAACCGTCTGTCGTGGCATCTCGGGGGGCGTCTCTTCGGCGATAGCGGCCCACCTCCAGGTTCGGGCGCAAGCGGCGCGTTCCTTGGCGCTTTTCCGGGCGTCACGCCCGGAAAGCTGGCGGCCAACCAGATCCAGCAGGCTGCCAGGAATTGGCCGACCTCGACGAGCCGCGCCAAATGGAAGACGTCGCCGCCACGGTCGAACTCACGGTAGTCCCACACGCCCTACAGGTGAGTGCCGTCGCCTTCATCCCATCCCCGCAGACGCGCTTCCTGGCACGCCTCACCGTGAGCGTACATGAGGGGGGCGTGCCCAGTAGCGTTCCGGCCGCCTCGGACGCAGTGCTGTGGCTTGCGGCGCCGGTCCTGCTGTACCCGCCTGAAGACACGCGGGGGACTTTTTCGGCGCCGCGGCCACAGTATGGCTGCAGCGTGTCGTCGCCAGCAGCCGCGCCGCTCGCGCTGGTGCCGTCCGAGCGCCTATCGCGAACGGGTGGTACATGCCGTTGCTCGACGTCGGACGGCAACTCCGCCCTCTGGGCCCGGCGCTGGCTGCCGGGGCGCGACCTCGTGGTGGTCGGCGACAGCGGCTTCTCGGCCTTGCTGTTCCGCCACGCGATGCGCCGTGCCCGCGTCTCGGCGATCACTCGCCTGCGGCTCGAGGCGGCGCTCTACGATCCAGTCTCGCCGCGGCCGCCCGATACGATCGGGCGCCCGCGGACTACAAGGCTCGCGGTTGCCTACGCTCGCGGCGACTCTGGCGGCCAAGGACACGCGCGCTGGCACGCGGTCGTGGTGCCGAGCTGGTACGGGGCGGGCATGCGCACGAGCGAGATCGCCTCGGACACCGCGGTGTGGCGGCACGGCGGCCTGCCCGTCGTGCCGATCCGCTCTCGTGCTCATCCGCGCTTCCGCGGCGCGCTTCCCGCCCCAGGTCCTACTCTGCACCGATCCGACGCGTGAGCCCGCGCAGAAACTGGGACGGTTCGTACGGTACTGGACCGTCGAGGTCACTGTCCAGGAAGTGCCCGCCCATCTCGGCGTCGAACACAGCGGCAGTGGTCCGACATGGCGATTGCCCGCACCAAACCCTGCCCGCTCGCCCTGTTCTCGATCGTCGCGCTGCCGGCCGCACGGCTCCCGGTCCGTCAACGGCGCCGCGCCGCCGCCGCATGGTACCCCAAACCGCGTCAGAGTTTCGCCGATGCCTTGACCGCCGTGCGCTCTGCAGCTTGGCGCGAGCGGACGTTGGCGACATCATCACGCCCACACGCTCGAACAAAACCTCGCTTTCGCTTGCCCGCAACCTTGGCCTATGCCCTCCGCCACGCCGCAGGAATGCCGAAGTCGAGCTTAGCTTTCCACGAGGAACCACGGTCCCGCCCACGTGTCTCCCATGCTTCCAAGCGTTGACCTATCAGCCCCGCCGGCATCCGCCACGCGGGATTTCTTATGTTTAAACGTCACTGTCCGAACGACCAAACGCCTAGCTGGATTTATTCGTCACACTAAATCCGGGGACCCATGCCATGCTGAAGGACACTTACATCGACTTTCACGAGAAGCCGGACTGCACCGTGCATAGCGGCTGGAACATCGCCGACGCCGACGGGGCGATGATCGGCGGAACGCATCGCTACGAGGATCGGGCTAGCGGCATCCGAGCGCTGATGGCGCTGTCCTGACGCCGAACATCGAATCGATCAGCAAGACCGCCCATACATTCGCCACGGCGGGCTTTTCTTGGGCCGCGGTCTGGCTAGGCGGCTGCCGGGATCGAGTTTGCTCGCCCCTGGAGGACCGGATCTGAGCTCGCTCGCCCGGTTCGCCGGCGCGAGCTTTTTCGTGCGCAATGATGGTCACCGGGGTTGCAGACCCTCAAGCTGGTCGAGCGCTACGTCTGCGCCGGATGATAGCGACAGTTGCAGCCGCCAGAAACAAACTCAATACACAATTGACCTCCGAAGAAGATGCTCCTCCAAAGTTGTTTTCGCCACCACCTGAGCTGAAACTTGAGCCAGAGTAGCCGGAGCTGCCGCTCGCGGCGCTATATGAGACTGTATTGATCGGCTTGGCGCTGGAGGCAGCATCGGATAGAGTAGGGTGCGCAGCAGCTGGTTGGGCGACGGTGCTCGAAGCCGAAGAAGCTTCCGGAAGCATTCCGCTCTAGGTTGCAGCTGCGGTATCGCCACCACTTCCAGCAGTTGAACTACATGAACAGCGTCCGGTAGCTGTATGATAGCATGTTTCTACGTAATTCACGATGAAAGCCCAAGCTGTCTTGCATCTAAACCTACAATCATCATGCAGTATTGCAAATCAAGCGGCTAATTTTGGTTAACCTCAGCAGGATACAGGATATACGTTAATCGAGGCATGATATCGTCGGCGAATGAAAGGATGCATGCGTCCACAAAGCTCGAACTTGTGGATGCGAGAGAAGGCAGCCTCAAGCCGTGACGGTTTTCGGTTGGCGCCCGCACAGCGTACTAATGTGCCGCCCCTCACCCTGCATCGCGAGCTGCGTTGCGTATGGGTTCGACCGTTGGTGCGACTGGACGCTCACCCGCCCCTTAAGCCGATCGCGGCGGGGCCGAGCCGTCTCTGCCTATCTCACTACTCCCTTGCTGTGGGCCAATGCTGCCTCAAGACGCGATGAATCGATGCGCCTGACGATGACCCCATGCTTAGAGCTGCCGTCGAAATTGGCGAAGTAGAAACGGCCAGCAGTGTCCCTAGCATTGAACCCGGTGTGGACGTGCAGATGCTTTAGGGCCGGATCCAAATCAGCAATCGCACAAAGACGCTGCGTCTGGCCGGTCTCGAAATCGAACTTGTAAAGCGCCGTGTCCACGCTCAGTTGTGGTGAAGTGCTGGTGCCGACGTAAACGCTCATGCCGCCTCGTTTAACTGCAAAGAGCCAGAACTCGACACCGCCCCAACCCGCTGTCTTACCTGTTTCCACTTGGCCCAAGTACGCCCACGTATGGGCGTCCTGATCAAAACGGTAGACATGGCCGCGGTCGTCTGCGAAGACGCATCGCTTGCCCCCATCCATGCACTGGCCAGTCTCCAAAGCCAGGCCGTCCTTCAACAACCAGTCCTTCTCCTCGCCGAAGCCGGTCTCAGGGTCGTAGTAGTGAACATGGTCGTGCACCCCGGGCTCATCCCAGTTGCTCGCCGTGAAATAGAGGCGGTCGCGCCCATCCACCCACATCACCCGCCCAGTGTAGACGTAGGGCTGCCCATAGGAGGTTGGGCGACCAAGATCCTGGGTACGCCCACTCGCATCGTCGTAGCGATAGATCGTGCCGGTTGGTACGCCCGCGCCGTATATGACGTTGTGGATCGGGTCTGAGGCGAGGGACACGAGGTTGCCGTGAGGCACGGCGCCACCGCGGGGCTCGGATGCACTCAGATATGTGAAGCTCTCAAGCGCGGGATCATAGGCGTACCAGTGGAAGCCACGGCGTTCGAGGTAGCCTGCGTCGAGGTCCGATCGATCCATGGTTGCGACGTAGATCTTACCGTTGTGCCACAGTGGTCGTGTGTGAAACTTCTGCGCCGTCTCTCCGGGTAGCCAGTTATGAGCAGCCTCCGAAGCAGAGCGCGCATCACCGACGTATCGGAGAGTACCTGCCTGAGCATCAATGCGATATAGAGCTGCGTTCGTCGCGTGGTCCATGCCGGCGACGTAGACGCTGCCATCCGGCACGGAGCCGGTAGCGTGCCAGCTCTGGGTCGGGTGCAAACCATTCGATGTGTCCGGGAGCCGCCAGAGCTGCGTGCCGTCGAGAGTTCGAGCCTACCCGGCCCCGATCTTTTTAGGCTGTGAAGTCTGCTGGTCGGCAGCTTGGCCTGTGGAGGGCAAAGCCAAGAGGGCGAGCGTCGCACCAAACCAAATGAGCTGACGCAGCATGGGGTATCCGTCCTCGAGTACCGACGCACTTTGCGCCTGCTGCGCTTTTGTCCTGTGTCAGCAAGCCAACACCCGCTCGCACGCCCCGTTCCTTGTGCGCCCGGGTGAATGCCCCCGCATCCTGCCGTTTGGGGGGACGAGCCGCACCGCCTCGCTTGGACGGCGGAGAAGTTGTTTGGCATCCATGCCGAGCACGGCGCGCTGCCGGCGGAGTAGTCCGGGGCGCCAATGATTTCCGGCCACCAAGCGCAGGGCGTCGAGCCTCATTAGGTAATGTTCGAGCGTGAGCGGTCCCGCCGGGATGTGTCTGCCCAGGAATGGGGCTTCGATCTGCGAGTTCGCGGCGAAGGGCGGCTAGGTCTCCCACGGCTCGCCCGTACCGATCTCGGCGTGCAGGACGGCAATCCCGGCGCTGGCGATCATCAGTAGCGCATGTGCTGGTCTCATCGGTCGCGTGGAAGGGACTTCCTTAGAATGCGTTCGAGAAGCAGGGTGATCGGGCGAGGCGTCTGACGAGGATCATGACGGCTGCGGCGTAGAGGAAGGCTCTGGCGGAGGCGAGGGTCGCTTCCGCATCTCTCCAGAGGCGCCGGTT
>NZ_LKKO01000019.1 GCF_001455965.1 Methylobacterium sp. GXS13 | reverse complement strand
CGGGGATGAGGGCGGATTTGGAGCCGGCGGAGAACCGGTCGGCGACCAGCGGCCCGGAGAACAGGCCACCGGATCCGGCTTCCCAGACCGAGACCGAGACCATGTCGCCGATGCCGATCACCGGCTCGGTGGACGGGCGGTGGTCGCCGAAGGAGGCGAGCAGGCTGTCGAGGGGGCGTCCGCGCAGGGCCTCGATCACGGATGGGGTGACGTCGATGATCTCGTAGCGGGCGAGCACGCCCCCGTCGGCGGTGGCGACTTCCGCGCCCGCCTCGATCGCGCTCGCCGTCGGACCCGCCGCGGGCAGATATGTGCAGCCGCCGATGGACCCTGCCGCGAGGGCGGCCATCAGCGCCGAACGCGCCGTGTTACGCAGCATCACAGAGACTTCTCCTCGCCGGCCTCCGCGCCATCGCTGGCTCGGACCGGGACATCCATGGTGACCGCCAAACGCTGCGATCGCTTTAACGGCCGCGTCAAACGTGCGGACTCCTCGCGGAACCCGCTTCTCGGACAGCATTGCTATCCGGTCGCAATGCGTCACCAGCGTGGCACTGCCGAGCTTGATACGGTCAAGCTTAACCTTATCGCGTCGTTGCCGGCATGTCCGCAAGTGTGCTGGCCAGGGCGGAGCGCAGATCGCGTCCCAGGGCGTCGGCGGTGATGTCCAGGCGCCGCGGCAGCACCGGCTCTCCGCCGAATCGGAACACGGCATAATCGGTCGCTTGGCCACCGAAGCCCGGCTTGCAGGTCGGCAGTGAAGGTGCGTGGTCGCCGAACACGCAGAGGGTGATGGACTGGCCGCGGTCGCGGGCCAAGCCGTCGAGTCCGGCGACCAGATTCTGGACCATACGTCCGGTATTGACGACGTGATGGAGATACTGCGCCTCCGGGGCATCGATCCCAGGCAGGCGCCCGGGCTTCCACGGCCCGTGATTCTCCATCGTGACGCAGAACAGGAACAGCGGCGTGCGTCGGCCTCGCACCTCGTCGAGCAGGCGCTCGCCCAGCGCCACGTCGCCGACATAAGGGCCAACCCGGGGGGCTGCCTCGAACGATTCGCCCATCACCAGGTCGGTGAAGCCGAAGGCCTGCATCACCTTTGCCCGGCGGAAGAAATCCCGGTGGAACGGGTGCAGGAAGAGGGTCTCGTAGCCCCGGCTCCGGGCCAGCCGGGCCAGGCTGGTCGGCTCGTCGCCGCTCCGGGACGTGTAGGGATCGTAACGACCGAAGCCGAGACTGTCCGAGGGCCGACCGGTGAGCACGGCGTGCTCGCTGCGCATCGTGTAGGCGCCGTGGGCCGGGACCCTGAGGCGGCCGTATTGCGCAGCCCGGGTGCGGAAAAGCTCCATTGCGGGCAGCGCCGGGCCATTGAGGCGCTCCGGGTCGATGAACGATTCGAGCTGGATCACCACGACCACGTCGTCGCCCGGGCCGGAGGGCAGCGTCGGCACCTCCGGCACCGGTGCGCTGCCCGCCAGCGCCCGGGCCGTGTAGCCGAGCAGGCTCGCCGGCAGGCCGACCCGCGCGACATCCGCCTCCAGATCGGGTTCGGGGAACCAGCGCGCGATCAGCCCCGCCAACTGCGGCCGGGACGCAGCGCGGAACAGAAGCCAAAGGGCCAGCGGCAAGCCGAGCATCGCCGCAACGCGCGGGATCGGCGCATCCGGCAGGACGCTGGGCTCGGTCCGGTACCAGATTACCGTCGCGATCAGCGTCAGAATCACGGGGACCGAAATGCGCGGATCCCAGAGCGGCGGGATGTAGTAGAGCTGTGGATGGCGCGGCACCTGCGGCAGCAGGACGAAATCACTGAACAGGAGCGGCTCGCCGATTACCGAGCGCTTGGCCCGGCTGACATAGATCAGCGCCGCGACCGAGACGACGCAGGTCAGGCCGGCGAGCCAGGGCCGCCACGAGAAGACGAACCAGAACAGCAGGATCAGCAGGTAGCCGAGCAGCCGCAGGGCGAGATCGCGCGCGGCCAAGCTCGCCCGGGTGAGCGAATCGCTGACGAAGAATTCAAGGGCGAGGCAGATGGCGAGCGCGAGGCTGGCGGCGGTGAGGAACGTGGTCACAATGCGAGAACTCGATGTGGCTTGCGCGTGCGGGCGGTCGATACGAGCTGTGACCCGGCACGGAAAACGAGGGTCGTACAGAGGCCTCGCGGCGTTTTCCGGAGCGCAGGCTGCTGGCTCCTCGCCTCGCCCACGGCGACGGGAGCGGGCTCCCTACCTTGGGCGGTGCGCGAAAAGCCCGAGAGACCAGATGCCACGATTGCGCCCCTGCCCTAGCGCGGCCCGGTCTCGCGGCCGACGCCGCGGCGGTTGCGGAGCGCCCGCACGATCGGGTTGAACAGGCCGTAGCGCGCCCGCATGACGAGATGCGCAGTGCGGCCGAGCGAGAGCGCGTTGCGTGGGGCGGCTTCCCGGGCGGCGCTGAGCCGATCCAAGAGTTGCTCCGGACTGCATGGCTTCATCGCCACGGGATCGAGGTAGCGCGAATAGAGGATCATCGCGCCGGCCACCAACTCGTCGAGCGTGAGCCTGCGGCCACGGTCGGCCCCGGGCGCCAGATCCTCCGACAGGCCCCAGCCCGAGTAGAACGGGCGTCCGTGGGTCGCCACGCTCAGCCCGCGGATCAGCGCCTCGAAGCCTGCGAGCGATGTCATGGTCTCGACGTGGTGCACCCTGTCGAGCAGATCGACGATGCTGAGGCCGCCCACGATCCGGTCGGCGAGAGTCAATGCCTCCGCCTCCGGGATGATGCCGGGGCGGAACCCGGCTTCGACATCGGGGTGGGGCTTGTAGAGCAGGAAGGCGTCGGGGTTGCGCCGCCGGGCGGCCTCCAGCAGCGCCCGGTTCGAGCGGACCAGCGGCGAGCCGTGCTGCACCGAGGCATCGTCCTCCACCTGTCCCGGCACCAGCACGATCCTCCGGCCGGACGGCCAGTCGAGAGCGGTGGCATCGAGGCCGACATTGTACTTGCTGAGGCGGCGCGCCACGACCTCCTCGCGCAGGCGCTTGGCCCGGCTCACCAGCTCGGGCGGGAATGCGGCCTCGGCCAGCAGCCGCTGCAGGCGGCTCTCCCGGCGCGGGTCGTAGTAGATGCCGAGATCGTCGACCACGATGGAGGCGCCGGGCTGCAGACTCGCCCCGAGACCGACCGAGCGCAGGAAGCCGTCCTCCACCCGGGCGAGCGGCAGGCCGGCCCGCGTGCAGGCGTCTTCCAGCTTGCCCGGCGCCCGGGTCGCCCAGGCGAGGATCCGCCCTTGATGGCGCTGTCCGGCCGCGACCGCGGCCTCGGCCGTCATGGTATGGACCGGGGGGCCGGCCGGGCCGGTGCCGAGTACGTCGAGGGCCGGCCGCTTCCAGCGCGACATACCCACATAGACAACGCGCCGGTCGTTCTCAGCGAACCGCGCGGCGAGCCAAGCCACGTGCGCGGCGCAGGCCTCGCGACCGATCGGCTGACGTGTCCAGGGATCGAGATAGTGGATGCCGCGCTCTCCGCCGAGCGGCTTGCCGTCGAGCGCGAGCCGCAGGGACGCGAACCCGGTCTCCGGCCTGTCGTACGGGCTGAGCAGCGGACCCGGCGTGACCGTGAGCCGACGCCTTCCGGCCAGCGCAAGCAGGCGCGCGGGCAGGCTTCCCGATCCCCACACGGCACCGACTGCGCCTGGCCGCGCTCGACCGAAGGCGAAGCCCGTCGCGGCCTCGATCTCCACCTGCAGGCGGCGGATCGTCCGGCCGGTCGCGTAGAGCGACGGGGTCGGTTCAAGGGACATGATGGGGCGCCTAACTCCGCTCGTCTGAGTCGTTCGGGTCGCCGTGTAGCGCATTTTACCCGGCATGGGATGGCCGGCGACGCGGGGACAAGCGCTGCGGTTTCGTCAAAGCGTCACGTCATGGAAAGGATTTGGACATATCGTCGCCGTGATTGCCCCTTCAATCCGTCTGGTGGCCGCGAAAGTGCGACCGTTGCAGACGGGCCACGCCGGAGCGGAAACGCCGTCCTGCGACGTAGCTTCGGATTGCCGGCTCGCGCCGAGGCGTGCCACCTCAGGTCAGTCTTTCCGGTGCGGCTCCGTCCGGCCGAGGGTCAAGGATAGAAGCGCCGCGGAATGCAAAAGACCGCCCCCGACGCCCTCCGCGACCGCCCCGCGACCTTTCTGTTCCTGCAGGGCATCGCTTCCCCGTTCTTCTCCGATCTCGGCAAGGCCCTGCGTGCGCGGGGACACGAGGTCCGGCGTATCAACCTGTGCCCCGGCGACCGGCTGTTCTGGAACGGCAAGGCCGACAATTACCGCGGTCGCCGCGAGGCCTGGGGCACGTATCTCGAATCCTATCTCGACCGTGAAGCCGTCACCGACATCGTGCTGTTCGGCGATTGCCGGCCGTTTCACCGGGCGGCCCGGATGATCGCTGAGGTTCGAGGCCTCCGGGTTCACGTGTTCGAGGAAGGCTATATCCGACCCAACTGGATCACCTGTGAACTCGGCGGGGTAAACGGTTTTTCGTCGCTTCCGCGTACGGCCGCCGAAGTCCGCGCCCTGGCGCGACGCCTGCCCCAGCCGGGCCGGGCGATGCCCTCCACGGGCGACATGGCCCGCCGCAGCGTTTGGGACGTCAGCTACAACATCGCCAACATCGCGTTCCCGTATCTCTTCCCGCATTTCCGCAGCCACCGGCCGACCCACATCGCGGCCGAGTATGCCGGCTGGATCAAGAAGTTCACCCGGCGCGCCCATACCCGCCGGGAGGCTGCCCGCTGCGACGAAATCTACCGCGCGGTCGGCTGCGACTACTTCCTGCTGCCGCTCCAGCTCGACAGCGACTACCAGATCCGGGTCCACTCGCCGTTCCTCGGGGTCGAGGGATTCATGGACCGGGTGATCAAGTCCTTCGCGGATGCCTCCTCGGCGCCGACGCGGCTTCTGGTGAAGCTGCATCCGCTGGATAGCGGCCTGATCAACTGGCGCAAGTTCGCCCGAGCCTCGGCCCGGCGGCATGGCGTCAGCGACCGCCTCGATTTCATCGACGGCGGCGACCTCCCGGCCCTGATCAAGGGCGCCCGCGGCGTCGTCATCGTGAATTCGACGGTGGGGATGCTATCCCTCGAGATGGGCCGCCCGACCCATGCGGTCGGCACCGCGATCTACAACATGGCCGGTTTGACCCATCAAGGCGACCTCGACGGGTTCTGGACGAACCCGACCCCGCCGGACATGGGCCTGATGGCTGACTTCCGCCGGGTCGTGCTGCACCGGACGCAGGTTAACGGCGGCTTCTTCTCGAAGGGGGCGATCGAGCGCGCCGTGGCCGGCTCGGTGCCGCGGATGGAATCGGCCGTCCCCGACGCGATGCTGGCTGCCGCGCGGGCGATCCGCGAGGGTGGCGAGAGTGACGGGCAGCTCGCGCCTGTCTATTGAAGCGTGACAGGAAACCTGTCGCGTTCTGCTGACAGTTTCGGGCGTCGCGCGAGCCTTTAAGTCGCCGTTGAGCCCTTCCCGGTCTTGATCTTTGCGTGCTCCGCGGCGTAGCACCCGCGTCATGCCCCGCATTCTGATCACTGGCGCGTCGAGCGGTATCGGCGCTGCACTCGCACGCCATTACGCACGTGCCGACGTGAGCCTCGTCCTCATCGGACGCAATACCGATCGCCTGGAAGCCGTGGCCCGGGATTGCCGGGCCAGCGGTGCCACCGTCGAGGCCGTGCGCCTCGATACCCGGGACCGGGCCGCCGCGATCGATCTGATCCACAAAGCCGACGCCGCCCAGCCCCTCGACCTCGTCATCGCCAATGCCGCGGTGAACGGCGGAAATCAGAAGGGCGAAGTCGAGCCCGAGGAGACGGCGTTCGAGACCGCCGATATCAACTATACCGGCTCGCTCAACATCGTGCTGCCGACCCTGAGCCTGATGCTCAAGCGCGGACGCGGGCAGATCGTGCTGATGTCCTCGCTGGCGGCCTACGCGCCGCTTCAGGATGCCCCAGCCTATAGCGGCGCCAAAGCCGCCCTGGTCGCCCACGGGCTGGCACTCCGGCAGAAGGTCGGGCCGCGCGGCGTGAAGGTCAACGTCGTGGCCCCAGGCTACGTGAAGACCCCGATGGGCGGCGAGCTGAAGGGCTGGCGGCCCCTGGAGATGAGCGCCGAGGAAGCAGCCCAGCACATCGTCAAGGGTATTGCCAAGGATCGCGACGTGATCGCCTTCCCGTTCGTCCTGGCGGCGCTCGCGCGGACCGTGCTGCTCCTGCCGGAGAGCATCCGCCGGGCCGGCCTCTACGCCTTCCGCTTCCAGCGCCGGCCGCGCCGCTGATGGCCCGCGCCCGGATCGCGCTGTTCGTCCTGGAGGCGCTGCCCAATGCCCGGGTGGTGCGCCGGTTCGTGGCCGATCACCGGGCCGATATCGCCTTCGTCGGGCTGTCGAACGCTGAACGGCCGTCGAGCGGGGGGCTGACTGGCCAGGTCCGCGGGCATCTCGCGCGCTCCGGCGCCGGGATCCTGCCGTATCTCGCGGTGAATTTTGGGCTGCCGGATTTGCTGCGGCCGCTGGCGCCCCTCACCCAGGCTGTAGCCGGCAGCGGCGCTGCGCCGGAATCGACACCGCTGAAGACCCTGTGCCGGCGCTTGGGTATCCCGACCCTGACGGTCGACGATGTGAACGGCGCCGAGGTCGCGCAGAGATTACGTGCGACCGCGCCAGACCTGATCCTGACCTATCATTTCGACCAGATCCTGAAGGCCGAGACCATCGGACTGGCACGTCTCGGCGGCATCAATGGTCATCCCGGGCTGCTGCCGCGCCATCGTGGCCCGGTGCCGACGATCCATGCGCTGGCAGACGGACCCGGCAGCTTCGGCATGACCCTGCACCGGCTTGCGGCCACGATCGATACCGGGGCGATCCTCGCTCAGGAGGCTGTACCGCTCCCGGCCGACACCACCGCCACCCGGGCGGCCGTGGCGCTGCATGCGCACGGGCGCGGCATGCTCGACCGGTTGCTCGACGAGATCGCCCGCACGGACCGAATCCCTGAGGGCCGGAGCACCGAGGTTCTGCCGTATTGCTCGTTTCCGGACCGCGCGCTGCTGGCCTCTCTGCGCCGGAGGGGCCTGCGGCTCACCGATAGCCGCGACCTGCGTGAGGCGGTGAGCCTATCAGGCCGGGCGGCTTAACCTTCGCTTAAGGCTGTTTCGTAGAGGATCGTTCAGCCTCTCCCCGCGCCGACCGAGCCCGCCCCGCATGCCGGATACCAGCCCCCTCAAGGCGGCCACCGACGCTTTGGCCTACGGCCGTCGGATCCAGAGCGGGCAGATCCGGGCGATCTCCGAGAATATCGCGAACGCCGATTCCGCCCCGGCTGATCCGGGCGGCACGCCCTATGCCCGGAAGATCGCGGTGTTCCAGCCGGTTGATGTCGACCGAGGGCGCGAACCGGTCGGCCGCATCGTGCACGACGGGAGCGATTTCCGCCGGCGCTACGATCCATCGAATGTGGCGGCTGATCGCCAGGGCTATATCCGCCTGCCGAACGTCAACGTCGCGCTGGAATCGGCCGACCTGCAGCGCGTGATCCGGAACTACGAACTGAACCTCAGCGCCGAGGCTTCGATCGACGCGGTGAGCCGGGCCACGCTCAACCTGCTTGGGTGAGCCGCGCGTTGCGCCTTCCGTAGCCGCCATAGATCGCCAACCCGATCACCAGCCAGACCGCGAGCCGGATCCAGGTATCGGCCGGCAACGCGGCCATCAGAACCAGGCATGACAGGATGCCGAGCGTGGCCATCGGGATCGCCGCCGGTACGCGGAACGGCCGGGGCCGGTCGGGTTCCGTCCGGCGCAGGATCAACACGATTCCGCAGACCAGGCAGAACGCCAGCAGCGTGCCGATGCTGACGAGTTCGCCCAGGATGTCGATCGGCACCAGCCCGGCTACGGCCGCGGTGAACAGACCGATCACCACTTGGCTCGCTACCGGTGCCCGGGTCGCCGGATCGACCCGGCAGAACAGGGGCGGCAGCAGCCCGTCCCGGGCCATGGCGAAGAAGATCCGGCCCTGCCCGTAGAGCGCCGTGAGTGCCGAGGTGGTCAGCCCGATCAGGGCCCCGATCTTGATCACGATCGCCAGCCCGGGCATCGCGAGGCGGTCGATCGCCTTGGCGATCGGATCGGCGACGTCCAGCTCCCGATAGGGCACGAGGCCGGTAAGCACCGCCGCCACCGCCACGTACAGGACCGTGCTGATCGTCAGCGATCCGATCAGCCCGATTGGCGCGTCGCGCTGGGGCGCCCGGCACTCGCCCGCCGCGGTCGCTACGGTCTCGAAGCCGATGAAGGCGAAGAACACCACCGCGGCTCCGCGGAACACGCCGCTCCAGCCGTAGGTGCCGAACGCGCCGGCATTCTCGGGGACGAACGGATGCCACAGCTCCGGATGCAGATGGACCACGCCGACGCCCACGAAGGCCAGGATGATCGCAACCTTGCAGGCGACCAGCAGGCCGTTGATCAGGGAGGCGTCCCGGGTCGAGCGGGTCAGGAGCGCCGTCAGCAACAGTACGATGCCGACGGCGGGCAGGTTCACCAGGCCGCCGTCCCCCGGCGCTCCCGATAGAACTGCAGGCAACTTAAGGCCGAAATCCGCTGCGAGCGACTGCGCGTAGCCTGACCAGCCCACCGCCACCGTGGCCGCCGCCATGGCGAATTCGAGCACGAGGTCCCAGCCGATGATCCAGGCCGGGAGCAGGCCGAGGCACGCCCGCGTGTAGGTGTAGGTCGAGCCCGCCTCCGGGATCATGGCGGCGAGCTCGGCGTAGCACAGGCCGACGAAGCCACAGGCGATGCCGCCGATCACGAAGGACAGGCTGAGTGCCGGCCCCGCATATTGTGCCGCTGCGGTTCCGGTCAGAACGAAGATGCCCGCGCCGATCGTGGCGCCGAGCCCGATGGCGACCAGGCCCGGGGCGGTGAGGCTCCGGGCGAGACTGGGATTGCCGGTCGCCGGATCCTCGATCCGGGCGATGGCGGCGGTGTCGGACATGTCGTGGTTCTCGGCCTTTGGTCCCCGGATAATGCGGATGGGATCCAGCGAGCAAGATCCGAGCCGGTGCTTCAGGCCGCGCGCACGGACGCCAGGAAGCGCCCGACCTCGGTGCGCAGGGTGGCGAATTCCCGCGACAGGTCCGAGACCGAGGCGAGGACGCGGCCGGCCTCGGACCCCGTGACCTGCACGTCGCCGGTGACGTCCGTGAGCGTGGCGGTGATGTCACGTGCATCCGTGGCGGCTTCCGAGACGTTCCGCAGGATCTCCCGGGTGGCGGCGCCCTGCTCCTCGACCGCGGCATTGATCGCCGTGGCGACGCCGCTCATGTCGCGGATCCGGACGGTGATGCCGTCCACGGCGGCGGCCGCCTGTCCGGTCGAGGTCTGGATGTGATGGACCTGCGCGGCGATGTCCTGTGTGGCGCGCGCCGTCTGCTCGGCGAGTTCCTTGACCTCGGCAGCCACCACCGCGAAGCCGCGGCCCGCCTCCCCGGCTCGTGCGGCCTCGATCGTGGCATTGAGGGCGAGCAGGTTGGTCTGGCCGGCGATGTTCGAGATCAGCGCCACGACGTCGCCGATACGTTCGGCCGCCGTGCGCAGTTCGCTGACCAGGGGCGTCGCCGCGGCGGCCTGTGCGGCGGCCTCGCGCGCCATCTCGGCCGACACGTCGACCTGTCGGCCGATCTCGCCGATCGACGAACCCAGTTCCTCGGCCGCCGCCGCCGCACCCTGGACCTTGACGGCAGTCTCTCCGACGGCCGCCGCCACCGTCAGCGATCGATCCGCCGTCGTGGTCGCCGTCGTCGCCATTCCAGCCGCAGCGGCCTCGACGGTGCCGGCCGCTGCGGCGACGTGATCGAGGATGCTGCCGACAGACGTCTCGAATGCGCGCGCGAGCTGCTCCATCTCGGATTTGCGCTCCAGTTCGAGCGCCGACCGGGTCGTGGCGGCCTCGCTTTCCAGATCGAGCGCCCGTGCGAGTTGGGCCTGCGTCTGCGCGTCGGAGGCCGCGAGGGCCAGGAAGGACTCTTCCACGGTCCGGCAAACCCAGATCAGGATACCGGTTTCGATGAGCACGATCGCGGCATGCAGGATCACCCGGCCAAGATCGCTCGCCCCGCCCGGAAAGATCAGGGCCGGCATCGCCAGGTCGAGTGCGAGATGATGGACGGCCGTCGCGGCCGCCGCCGCCAGAATCACGCGCCAGTCGCACCACCCGGCCAGCATTGCCAGGCAGGCGAAGAAATACATGTGCAGGTCGATTTGCCAGGGATGGCCGGCGAACGTGATCAGGAGCAGCGCGGCCATGCCCACCAGGGCCACGCCGCTCACGATGCGGGTCGCCGCGCTCACCGGGTCGCGCAGCCACAGGGTGGTCGTGACGCCCGCAATGCCGATGGCGCCGACCACGGGCCCCAGAGCCGGAAAGTTCGCCGTCAGCACGGCATCGACGACGCCGATCAACAGGACATGGGCCCACAGGAGCGGGATCAGAAACCGGCCGAAGCGGCGCTGCAGGATGTCGAGATGGTTCATCGAGTCGGGTTCCGGGCCGTGGCCGTGACGGCGGTCGGCGAAGACGTCGAGGTGGTGGAGGGGCTGCAACCGTCGGAGAGGCGGCCGTCGATGACGAGGCGCGCTCCTGCTGCGTAGAGGCGACCGGCGAAGCCGGCCTGGTCCGAGTGGGCCAGGAGGACGTTGTCCGGGCCGCCGCGGTTCAGGACCGTCCCGCCCGCGTTCGCGATGATCCGGATTGAATCTGCTGCGCCGCCGCCGGGCGTACCGACGACCGCCACCACGTCCGATTGGGGCAACGCCAGGACAGCCAATGGAGTCAGGAGGACGATCAGGCAGCCGACCCCTCCGAGAGCCCATTCGACCCCACGGGCGTCAGGCTTGGGTAATGCATCGTCTATGCGGTCCGGCCTGGTCGGAGGAACACGCAGGTACACATCGTGGATCAACGTCGCATGCCTTGCATCTCGTCACAGTGCCTCAAGTCCGGAGCATGGCGCGGCAGGGCGATTCGCCGACCTGTGCAGAGGATACTTTATCCAATGCGTTTGTTAAAAGACTTGATCGCCAGCAACGCGGGTATGGTTGCGATGGCGTGGGACGTTCACGTCGGATCGCCATCCACGGGTTGGCACGAACCTGCCCAGACGAGCTGGCTGATGCTACGTTCAAGGCATCGGCGTTCGCAGCTCGCTCTCGATCATTCTGGGATCGGTTCGGAAGATCTTGGCTACGATTTCTGACAACTTCATAAAGGTGTGGCCTTGCGGGGGGACGACGTAGCCGTCGTCATCGAGACCGACGTAGCGGAGGCGGTCTGTTCCGCCGGGCGCTGCGCGATCTGACGGAACTCTCCGGGATAGGCCGACTCGAACACGGCCCGCGCCCGTACGGCGCTGAAGCGCTCTTCGGGATGAGCCGCCAGCTGCCCGAGCAGGAATTCGCTGATCGAGCGGTCGACCGTCACCGGGACAACCACGAGGCACTCAGGTTCAGGGCAAGCGATAGCACGCAGGCACCGAGGGCCTCGCGGCGGCGTAGACCCCAGATGCGGCCGAGTCCGGCGCAGTTGCCCGACGGTACGCCTCGTCGGCGTGGATGACGACGTGTAAGATCGGCTCAACCGACGCCTGGGGCGCCGCGACGCCGGCCAGCATGCGGGTCTTGCCCGTTCCCTCGGGCGGCTCTGGGGCCCGGGGCTGGTGTATCCGGCGGTTTCGTGTATGGATCACGCAGCCTCGGCTCGGGTTACCGGGCGGGGCTTGAGCCGCTTGGCGCTGTGACCGTGCTGGACGACATCCCGGCACCGGCCGAACGCCGAGCTCGAGCGCCCCGATCGGGGCGCCGCATCTGACCAGCACAACCCGAAAGGCATGCGATGTCGATCACGGCAGAGCGCAAGACCGCGCTCATCAAGGAACACCGCAAGGACGCCAAGGACACCGGGTCCCCCGAGGTCCAGGTCGCGATCCTCACCGAGCGGATCACCAACCTCACCGGCCACTTCAAGACTCACGGCAAGGATAACCATTCCCGCCGCGGCCTGCTGAAGATGGTCTCGCAGCGCCGCTCGCTGCTCGACTACGTCAAGCGCAAGGACGAGGCCCGGTACCGCGCGCTCATCGAGCGTCTCGGTATCCGCCGCTAAGGCCGACCACGCGCGGTTCCGAGCCCGGCTCGGAGCCGCGTTTCACGATCTCGGGCTGCCGGAATGGGTCCGGCCGCTCGAAAAACGGGCCGCTTCGAGGCGCCAGCGTCGGGGCAGGATCGCGAGACACTTCGCCGGATGAAGTGTCTCGCCGTCTTGCCCCCGACGGCGCCGGGCCGGGCCCGCCGAAGGCAAGGAAGAGACAAGAATGTTCGACGTTCAACGCGAAGAGCTGATGTGGGGCGACCGCAAGCTCGTCCTCGAGACCGGCAAGGTCGCCCGTCAGGCTGACGGCGCGGTGCTCGCCACTTACGGCGAGACCTCCGTGCTCGCCACGGTGGTCGCCACCAAGGAGCCGAAGCCCGGCATCGACTTCCTCCCGCTCACCGTGAACTACCAGGAGCGTGCCTACGCCGCCGGCCGCATCCCGGGTGGCTACTTCAAGCGCGAGGGCCGTCCCTCCGAGAAGGAGACCCTGGTCTCCCGCCTGATCGACCGCCCGATCCGCCCGCTGTTCATCAATGGCTGGCGCAATGACACCCAGGTCGTCATCACGGTCCTGACCCACGACCTCGAGAACGATCCCGACATCGTGTCGATGGTCGCGGCCTCCGCCGCCCTGACCCTGTCGGGCGTGCCGTTCATGGGCCCGATCGGCGCCGCTCGCGTCGGTTACATCAACGGCGGCTACCGGCTGAACCCGCTGGTCACCGAGACCAAGGATGAATCGTCCCTCGACCTCGTCGTCGCCGGCACCCAGGACGCCGTGCTGATGGTCGAGTCGGAGGCCAAGGAGCTTTCCGAGGACGTGATGCTCGGTGCCGTGATGTTCGGCCACAAGCATTTCCAGCCGGTCATCGAGGCGATCATTCGCCTGGCCGAGAAGGCTGCCAAGGAGCCCCGCGACTTCCAGGCCCCTGAGAACGCCGACGTCGAGAAGGCCGTCCTCGAGGTCTGCGAGACCGAGCTGCGCGCCGCCTACACAAAGACCGTCAAGCAGGAGCGCTACGCCGCCGTCGACGCCGTGAAGGCGAAGGTGATGGCCGCTCTGTGCTCCGAGGGTGCCGAGAAGTTCCCGGCCGAGAAGGTCAAGGCCGCTTTCAAGGAGGCGCAGTCCAAGGTCGTGCGCTGGAACGTGCTCGATACCGGCTCGCGCATCGACGGCCGCGACTTGAAGACGGTCCGCCCGATCGTGTCCGAGGTCGGCGTGCTGCCCCGCGCCCACGGTTCGTCGCTGTTCACCCGCGGTGAGACCCAGGCCCTCGTGGTCGCCACGCTGGGCACCGGTGAGGACGAGCAGTTCATCGACTCGCTCGATGGCACCTACAAGGAGCGCTTCCTGCTCCACTACAACTTCCCTCCCTATTCGGTGGGCGAGACCGGCCGCATGGGCTCCCCGGGTCGTCGCGAGATCGGCCACGGCAAGCTGGCGTGGCGGGCGATCCGGCCGGTTCTGCCGCCGGCGCATGAGTTCCCGTACACGATCCGCGTCGTGTCCGAGATCACCGAGTCCAACGGCTCGTCCTCGATGGCTTCCGTCTGCGGCGGCTCGCTGTCGCTGATGGATGCCGGCGTGCCCCTGCGCCGTCCGGTGGCCGGCATCGCCATGGGCCTCATCCTCGAGGGTGAGCGCTTCGCGGTCCTGTCCGACATCCTGGGCGACGAGGATCACCTCGGCGACATGGACTTCAAGGTGGCCGGTACGGACGAAGGCGTGACCTCGCTCCAGATGGACATCAAGATCGCCGGCATCACCGAGGAGATCATGCGGGTCGCCCTCGACCAGGCGAAGGACGGGCGTGCCCACATCCTCCAGGAGATGGCCAAGGCCCTCACCGATGCCCGTCCGGAGCTCGGCGAGTACGCGCCGCGCATCGAGACGATGCAGATCCCGACCGACAAGATCCGCGACGTGATCGGCACCGGCGGCAAGGTGATCCGCGAGATCGTCGAGAAGACCGGTGCCAAGATCAACATCGAGGACACCGGCATCGTGAAGATCGCCTCGGCCGACGGCAAGGCGATCAAGGCGGCCTATAACTGGATCCGCTCGATCGTCGCCGAGCCCGAGACCGGCATGATCTACGACGGCACGATCGTGAAGTGCATGGAGTTCGGCGCCTTCGTGAACTTCTTCGGCGCCAAGGATGGCCTCGTCCACATCTCGGAACTCGCTGCTCAGCGGGTCGCCAAGGTGACGGACGTCGTCAAGGAAGGCGACAAGGTCAAGGTGAAGTTCCTTGGTCAGGACGATCGCGGCAAGATCCGCCTGTCCATGCGCGTCGTCGACCAGCAGACCGGCGAGGACATCACCGAGAAGGTGAAGGCCGAGCGGGATTCGAGCGGCCGCAGCGACCGGGACGGTGAGCCCCGGCGTGAGGATAACGGCGGCCGCCATCGTGGTGAGCGCCGCCGCGAATCCGCTGGCGAATAAGCGAGACCAGAACCCAGCATAGGCCTCGGCCTGTGCGGGTGCGATGCGAGAGGCGCGGCCCTATCAGGGCCGCGCCTTTTTCGTATCCCGGGCCGAGCCCCTTCGGTCTGAGTCCTGAGCGAGTGGCTGTTCGGTCCGTCCCGCTCAGGCTCTCGATACGGATGGGGCCTCCCCATGGGGCGGCCGTGGCCCGGCAGCAGCAGGCGCTCTTCGAATCTCCTGCGCGGCGCGCGCGCCTCGGCCGCGCGCGACCGCGGGAACGCCGGTCCTGCCCCTGCGTTCGCCCCGCGACCTCACAACGGGAAAGCGTTCATGGCCAACGAAATGATCCACGACATCTTCAGCGGGCAACCGAACCTCACCACCACGGAGCGGGCGGTGTCGGTGGCGCTGGGCCTTGGGATCGCCGCGGCGGCCGCGCAGCCCCGGCCGAACAAGATTCTCAGCCTGCTGGCGCTGGTCGTCGGCGTCGGGCTTGCCGTACGCGGCGCCACAGGCCACTGCGCCGTGAAGGCGGCTGCGGATCACCTCTGAGGGCTCGTCGCCATCAGCCGGTCATCAAGCCACAAAAAAGGGGCGCCCCGCGGGGCGCCCCTTCTCGTTCCAGACCTCAGGAACTGATCAGATCGTGGTGCGGCGGCGACCGGCGATCATGCCGTAGATGAAGAGCACAACCACGGCACCGACGACGGCCCCGATGAAGCCCGCGCCCTGGTTCGGTCCGTACCAGCCGATGGCCTGCCCCAGGAAGGTCGCGACGAAGGCGCCGACGATGCCGAGAATGGTCGTCAGGATGAAGCCCGACGGCTCGTTCGGTCCGGGCATGAGGAACTTGGCGATGATTCCGGCGAGGAACCCGATGATGATGGTCCAGAGAATACCCATGACGAACCCCAAGGCGTGACAAGCGATGCCGTGTGAACGCACGGCGGCCGGCCACGGTTGCTCGCAACTGCGCAGGCAGGGGAGAATTTTCCGTGGTTCCCGCGACGCGTGGGCGCGCGGCCCTTTACGGCCAGCCCGGTGCCACGGCAGATACCGGCTTTCGCCGGCTGGAGACTTGAATGAGCATCGAACGGATCGAACCGGGCACGCGGATGTCGCAGGGCGCCATTCACGGAAACACCATCTACCTTGCCGGCCAGGTGGCGTCCGATCCCGTCGGCACCGGGGTGACCGCCCAGACCCAGAACATCCTGGTGCAGATCGACCGGCTGCTCGCCGTCGCCGGCAGCGACAAGGACCACATCCTGTCGGCAACCATCTACCTCGCCGACATCGGTCATTTCGCCGAAATGAACGCAGCCTGGGATGCTTGGGTATCGAAGGATCACCCGCCGGCGCGCGCCACCGTCGAGGCGCGCCTGTGCGATCCGCAATATCTGGTCGAGATCGTGGTCGTCGCCGCGAGGCAGGCGTGAGCGGGGCCGGGACGGGCCGGGTCGAACGATCGGTCTGGCGCCTCGTCCCGGCCCGGTGCCGGTTCGCGTCGCGCGGGCGGACCGGTTTTCGTCTGGCGGTGGGGATGCTGCTCGCAGCCCTGTTTCCCCTCGCCGCGCCCGTGCGAGCCGCTGAGGAGCGGATCGTCAACATCTACAACTGGTCGGACTATATCGACCCGAAGGTGCTCGACGCCTTCACCCGGGAGACCGGGATCAAGGTCGTCTACGACACCTACGACAACAACGAAATCTTGGAGACCAAGCTGCTGGCCGGCCGGTCGGGCTACGACATCGTCGTTCCGTCCGGTCCCTATCTGCAGCGGCTGATCCGCGCCGGCGCCTTCCTGCCCCTGGATAAGGCGAAGCTGAAGAACCTCGGCAACCTCTGGCCGGAGATCTCCAACCGGCTGGCCGTGTACGACCCCGGCAACACCTACGCGGTCGATTACATGTGGGGCACCACCGGCATCGGCTACAACGTCGCCGCCGTCCGCGAGCGCCTCGGCGCCAACGCGGCGCTGAATTCCTGGACCGTCGTCCTCAATCCCGCGTCCGCGAACAAGCTCAAGGATTGCGGGATCATGATGCTGGACTCGCCCGAGGATCTGATACCGAGCATGTTGCCGGTGTTCGGCGCGAAGGCCGATTCCAAGCGCTGGGACGACCTGACCCTGGTCACCGACGCGCTCTACAAGGTCCGGGGCAGCGTGCGGAAGTTCCACGCCTCGGAATACATTCAGGCTCTGGCCAACGGCGATATCTGCGTAGCGGTCGGCTATTCGGGCGACGTGATGCAGGCCAAGCGCCGGGCCGAGGAGGCCAAGAACGGGATCGAAATCGCCTACGTCGTGCCCAAGGAAGGCGCGCTGATGTGGTTCGACACCTTCGCGATTCCGAAGGATGCCGCTCACCCGGCCGAGGCTCTGGCCTTCATCGACTACATGCTGCGGCCCGAGGTGGCGGCCGCCAATACCAACTTCGTCGCCTATGCCAGCGGCAACGTGGCGGCCAAGAAGTTCGTGAAGCCCGACATCCTGAGCAATCCCGGGATCTACCCGGACGAGGCCACGATGCAGCGCCTGTCGATCAACACCGCCTGGGACGACCGTACCCAGCGTTATGTGACCCGGCTCTGGACCCGGGTCCGCACCGGTCGCTGAGCGAGGCCCGGCGCGATCAGGCGCCGGGCCCATTCAAGGCCTTAGTTCTTGAGGTCTTCCGGCACCTTGCCGCCGTTCTCGGCGAGCTTCTGCATCACCTGCTTGTGCAGCCAGATGTTCATGGAGGCCGAATCCTCCTTGTCTCCGGTATAGTGCAACTCATCGGCGAGCTGCTTGCGCGACGCCAAGCCCGAATCCAAGCCGACCAGCTTCATCAGGTCGACGATGGAGTGGCGCCAATCCAACTTCTGCGGGTTCTTCTCGGCGAGGCCGGTGAGCACGGCAGCCACATCCACGGTCTCGCCGCCACCGGCGCTTCCGGGGGCCGACGCGGTGCCCGAGCCGGCCGAGCCGCCCGAGGAGCCAGACGTGGACGCCGGCGCGGCGTCCGCGGAACCGCCGCCGAACGGATGAAGGATCTTGCCGACGATGCTGCCGAGGAGGCTCATAGGTCCGCTCCGATAATCAAGGCCCGACCTGCGCGCCGGGCGGGCTGTCAACCGGTTGTCGGCTCAGGCGTTCCGAGAATCGGTCTCGCCGGGACAGAGACTACAGGCGGGCACCGTGCAGCGCGATCCCGAGCAGAGACAGGCCCAGCACCAGGCAGATCCCGCTCCAGCGTTCAAGGACGACGGCGCGCGCGGGGTTGCGCAGGGAAAGACCCGCCAGACCCACACTGCAGACTAAACAGCTCAGGCTCATCACGATAAACAGCACGTTTCCTGTGGTCCGAAATCAACGGCCCCAGCCATAATCAGATTTGGCCGCTGTGGGGTATCGAAGACCACGTAGTCAATGCGCAATGCACAGGCTTCGGATTTTCAAAGCGTAAAAAAATGACATGCTCCGTCCCGTCTGGATTGGGGAGCATACCGAAAACTCAATCCTGTCGGGTAGGAATCGAGCCGCATATCGGCAGGATATTGAATTCCTGGCCGTTAGGCATTGTCAGTATAAGTAATAAGGCAGCGTGTCGCATCGGCCGTTCATGAAGCGTCGAAGAATGTCGGCTAAGGCTGACGCGGTACCGCCCACGCGGCAACTGGCGCTCAGCCGGCGTTCGACAGGGCGGCGGTGAGAGCTGCCCGCTCCTCGGCGAGCGTCTCGCGCGGCACGGAGCGGCCGGCGCGGTCGTACCAGTAACGCGCATTGCCGGCATCGCCCTCGATCCGGTGCAGGTGCGCGTGCACCCAGGCGGCGTCGGGCCCGGAGGCGTCCTGGACCAGGGCATGCGCCCGTTCCCAGGCAGCGGTGTCCGCTGTTTCCGTTGCATCCTTGGCCAGCCACCAGAGAGCCGCGAGTGGCGCGGGCCAGGCGGCTGGCGGCTCGGGCTTGGTCAGCGCGGCCGCAAAGTCGGACGGCAGTTTCTCGGTCATCGCGTCTTATCCCTGAACCGCGACGGATCAGCGCCCGGCGGCGCGCACCGGTTGCCAGCGGCCGCGGCGCTGGCGGGCGGACCACGCGTAGCGAGCATCGCCGTCGAGGCGGTCGAGATGGTCCGAGAGCCGGTTGCGTTCAAGCCAAGCGAGCGCCGCCTCCAACTCGGGCAAGGTCATGGTTGCGCGGCCCTTGCCAAGGACGCGCTTGAGCACCGCGTTGTAGCGATGAGCCAGATTGCCGCCGCGGGGCACGCGCAGCGATGCCTCGTCCTCGACGGCCTGGCTCGCCACCGCGACCGCGAGCCGTTGGCGCAGGGTGCGTTCGGTGACAGACGGTGGCTCCGGCGCCGGCGCCACCGGTGCGGGCTCGGCGAGCCGTGGGCGCAGCAGGGCGTAGCGCAGTCCGATCGCGTTACTCTCCAGCGGCGTGATGCCGCCGGGATCCTCGTCGCGCCACGGGGTCCGCTCCGGCACGATGGCGGTCGCTGGCCGCTCGCGCTTGGGCCGCACGCTGCTGCCCTGTTCGGTCTCGAGCTCCAGGCGGAAGCGGGCGAAGAGCGGGTCGTCCGGGTGGAAGACCAGGGCCTGCTGCGTGTCGTAGGGGCCGGCATGCGGATCAACCCGGGTGGCTCGCGCCAGCATCTGCTCCAGCCAGGGCCGGGAGCGGATATGGGTGAGGGCTGCCACCACGGCGACTTCGGGGGCGTCGAGCCCCTCATAGGCCATCGCTACCGTCACCAGCACCGCCGGTTCCGCGGTCAGGCGGAACGCCGCCAGGGCCGCGTGGGCGTCGCCCTGGCCCGAGGTCGCAAGACGGACATCGCGCTCCCCCTGGCCGGCCGGCATCCAGCTCCGCAGGGTCGTCAGATAGGTGCGGGCGCTCGCCTGGTCCGGGGCGACTACGAGAAGCTTGCCCAGGCCCCGGGTCATCTCGCCGGGCGGAAGGTCCCGTTCGAGCCGGCGCCTGGCACGCAGGCGTTTGGTCGCGAAGAACGCCTCGCTCAGGAGATCACGGGCGAATCCCGTGCGCAGGGCCGTGAACAAAGCCGGCCGGGTGGTGACCCGGACCGAACCGGCCCCCAGCCCGTCGAGGCGCGGCCGAGGGCTGTCGCCGGAGATCCGGCCGCCCTCCAGCCAGCTCGCCTCGCCGTCGATCGCCCCGAACGTGACCGGCAGCACCGCCCGCTCGGCCAGGGCCTGCGACCGGGAATAGCCGATCACCGCCAGACCCGGCGCGTCGAGGTCCAGCTCCGGGCCGCGGCCGAGGGCGGACGGCCGGTAGGGCAGGCCGAGGATGCGCCGCCCGTCGGCCCGCTCCAGGGTGCCGGACAGGAATAGGCCGATCTCAGCCGCCTCCATCACCGGCAGCATCGCCCGGGACCACGCCGCCGCCTCGGCCTCCTCCTCGGCCGAGGCCTCGTCCGCCCCTGGCCGCCCCGGGACCGGCAGGTGATGGACCTCGTCGACGACCAGCAGGGTCCGGTGGGCCCGCGCCTCGGCGAGGGGGGGGGGGGGGGCGGCGGCCACCGCCTGATAGGTGGTGACGTAGCCGGAGAGCCCCCTGGCCGGATCGCGCTCGTTGTCGGCGGCGCGCACGCTCAACGCATGGCCGAAGGCCGCGCGCCAGAGCGGATCGGCGAAGGCCTCCTCCGCCTGAAGGCGCAGGGAATCCCGCGGCACCACCCAGACCACGCGATCGACCCGGCCCGCCGCGATCAGCGTGTGCGCCGCGATCACCGGCAGGAGCGACTTGCCGCCCCCCGGGGTCACCGCCGCCAGGATCTTTCGGACATGCCCCGCCTGCCCGCTCGCCATGGCCGCCACGAGGGCCATCAACGTACGCTGGTGGGACCGCAGGGACGGGGCGGGACGGGTCAAGGGCCGGCGAAGCAGGGGGACATCCGCACACCGTGGCCGATCCCGATTCCTTTGTGAATCCCCCGGACCACCGCGGTGTTCGCCTTTTCTTCGCGCAACCGACGCGATTCGTTCGAAGCGCCCGCGGCACAGGCGCGATTCTTCGTGGCGCAAGCGGTCTCCCGAACGTCACAGGTTGCGGATCGGGCGATGAGAAGCGTTGACACCCGGCCAGCCCCTCACCATAAGGGCGCCGCGGGCGAAAAACCTGCCTTGGGGGAATGTCCCGAGCGGCAAAGGGGGCGGACTGTAAATCCGCTGCGTAAGCTTCGTAGGTTCGAGTCCTACTTCCCCCACCAAGTTTCCCGATAGATCCCGTTAGCCCAGCTCGATCAGCCCTGCTTCGCCAGGGCCGCCTCGATACGCGCGGCGGCGGCAGCCGAAAATCCCTTCCCGGCCAACCCCTGTCCCGCGGCGGCCTGCCCGGTGAGATTGCGCCGTTTGCCCTCCGGCAGGTGTGTCTTGCGGAGCGCGTGCGCGTCGCGGTGGCTGGCATGGGTGATCGCGATGGCCAGCGCGTCGGCGGCGTCGGCGACGCGGAACTCGGCCTTCGGCAGCAGGAAGCGCACCATCGCCTGGATCTGGACCTTCTCGGCGTGGCCGGAGCCTGCCACGGTCTTCTTGATCAGGTTGGCGGCGTATTCGAACACCGGCAGCCCGGCCAGCGCCGGCACCACCAGCGCCATGGCTCGGGCATGGCCGAGCTTGAGCGTCGCCTGGGCGTCTTTGTTGACGAAGGTCTCCTCCACGGCGACTTCGTCGGGTTTCTGCGCATCCACGATGCGGCTGATCCCCTCGAACAGCTCGCGCAGGCGCAGCGCCAGCGGCAGGTCGCCGTCCGAGGTGACGACGCCGCAATCGCCATAGGTCAGTTTGCTGCCCTGGGCGGTGATGAGGCCCCAGCCCGTGCGGCGGAGCCCAGGATCGATCCCCAGAATGCGGACGCTGCTGCTCATGACGCTCCAGGGTTTTGCTCTGCGTCATCCCGAAAGCCGGCCACCGCCGTAGGGATGAAGCTCTCGACGATCGGCCCGAGCGTGCCGTACGTATCGTGAACGACCGGTTTCACCAAGGGCGCGGGATCACGGGAGCACGATCATGCGCGCGGACAATCCGATCAGCCGCTTCCCGGTGCCGAAGCTGTCCGAGATGCCCGAGGACCTGCGCGCCCGCATCGCGCTTGTTCAGGAGAAGGCGGGCTTCGTGCCCAACATCTTCCTGGCGCTCGCGCATCGCCCGGACGAGTTCCGCGCCTTCATGGCCTATCACGACGCGCTGATGGACAAGCCCGGCGGCCTCACCAAGGCCGAGCGCGAAATGATCGTGGTCGCCACCAGCGCGGCCAACAACTGCCTCTACTGCGTGATCGCACACGGCGCGATCCTGCGGGTCCGGGCCAAGAACCCGCTGCTGGCCGACCAGATCGCCGTCGCCTACGCCAAGGCCGACATCACCCTGCGCCAGCGCGCGATGCTGGCCTTCGCGCTCAAGGTCGCGCAGGAAGCCTACCGGGTCGAGGCCGAGGACCACGCCGTATTGGCCGGCCACGGGTTCAGCCCGGACGACATCTGGGACATCGCGTCGATCACCGCCCTGTTCGCCCTGTCGAACCGGCTTGCCAGCGTCGCCGAGCTGCGGCCGAACGACGAGTTCTACACGCTGGGGCGGTGAGGCCGCCTCACCCCCGCCGCCCGAGCAGAATGATCGCCGTGCCCGCCAGGCAGACCGCGCCGCCGGCCAGATCCCAGCGGTCAGGACGCTGGCCTTCGGCGAGCCACAGCCACAGGATCGAGGCGGCGACGTAGACCCCGCCATAGGCCGCGAAGGTCCGCCCCGCCGCCGGGCTGTCCACCAGGGTCAGCAGGAAGGCGAATGCCACGAGCGAGGCGATCCCCGGCAGCGCCCACCAGGCGGAGCGGCCGAGCCGGAGCCAGGCCCAGAACGCGAAGCATCCGGCGATCTCCGCGAGGGCGGCACCGGCATAGGCGAGGAGCGTCATCGGACGAATTTGGCACGGGCAGCGATATCGGGCGAGCCGTGAGGGACAAACCGGTCGAATATGCGTCAACCGAACGGATGAGCTGGAAGTGCGAGATGCTCATACGCTCAAGATGGGCTAAGACCGATCCTGATTGCTTCCGCGTGCTCTCTCCGGCTTCCGCCGCCCGATCCTCCGCCCCCCGGCCATGTCAGATCCGACCGAGACCGCCCGCCTCCAGGTCCTCCACAGCTACGGCATCCTCGATACGCCACGCGAGCCGGCCTTCGACGACATCGTCACGCTGGCGACGCAGATCTGCGCCGTGCCGGTGGGCCTCGTGAGCCTCGTCGCGGCCGACCGGCAATGGTTCAAGGCCTTGCGCGGCTTCCCGGCCTGCGAGACGCCCCTGAGCCAGTCGGTCTGCGTCCACGCCCTGGATGCCGCCGACGGGCTGATGGTGATCCCTGACCTGACCGCCGATCCGCGTACCCGCGAGAACACCCTGGTGACGGGGGCGCCGTTCATCCGGTTCTATGCCGGGGCGGTGCTTCGGACCGATGGCGGCGTGGCGTTCGGGACCCTGTGCGTGATCGACACCGAGCCCCGACCGGCCGGGCTGAGGCCGGATCAGGCTTTCGCGCTGCGGGCGTTGGCGCAGCAAGTGATCGCGCAGCTCGAATTGCGCCGTGCGGTCCGGGAGCGCGAGGTGGCGCTGGCGGCCGAGCGTGCAGCGCGTGTCGCTCTGGCGGTCTCGGAGGAGCGCTACCGCCTCTCGTCGCGGGCGACTACGGACCTGATCTGGGATTGGAACCCGCAGACGGGTCGAATCCACTGGGACGAGGCGCTGTCGGCTCTCTATGGGTATCAGCCGGCGGAGATCGAGCCGAGCAACGACTGGTGGTACGCGCACATCCATCCCGAAGATCGCGACCGCGTCCGCCGCAGCGTCCAAGCGGCCATCGAGGGTGCGCCCCTGCGCTGGAGCGAAGGATACCGTTTTCGTCGTGCCGACGGGACCTACGCCACGGTTCTCAACAGGGCGATCATCGTCCGCACCGCGGAAGGCACGGCCACCCGGATGACCGGTGTGATGCTGGATGCGACCCAGCAGGCCGAGGCCGACGCACATCGCGAGATGCTCAGCCAGGAACTGAGCCATCGGCTGAAGAACACCCTGGCGATGGTCCAGGCGATCGCCTCGCAGACGCTGCGCGACGCACCCGACGTCACCTCGGCGCGCGATGCTCTGCTTCAGCGCCTCCTGGCCCTCGGCAAGGCGCATGACATCCTGCTCGCCGGCAACGCCGAGCGGGCCGGTATGGAGGCGGTGATCCGCGGCGCGCTTGCGCTCCACGACAATGCGCGCGTCGGCCGCCTCCGGATCGAGGGGCCGCCCATCGAGATCGGCCCGAAGGCAGCCCTCGCCCTGGCATTGATGATCCATGAGCTCGCGACCAACGCAGCGAAGTTCGGCGCCCTCTCTGCGGCCGCGGGCCATGTGGCCGTCACCTGGCAGATCGAGACGCTGGCGGGCGGCCCGCAGCTCCGGCTCAGCTGGGTCGAATCCGATGGCCCCCCGGTGGTCCAGCCCTCACGCAAGGGGTTCGGCACCCGCCTGATCGAGCGCGCCTTTGCCGGCACAGTGGCCGGGGACGTCGCCCTGGATTACCAGACGACCGGGCTGCACTGCGTCCTCACCGCGCCCCTGGCCGGGTTCCAGGGCAAGGACGGGATCCTCAGCTGATCGGCCGCGCGTCGGCGCGTTAAGCCCCCGACAACGAAAAAGCGGTCGAGTGAGCCCATGAGCGCACGCGAGACCGCCGACGACCTGATCCTGCTTCCGGGCGATGCGCGCCTGCGTGAGGTCGTTCATGCCTGGGTCGACGGGCTGGCGCGGGAGCGGCGGATGTCGCCCAACACCGTCGAGGCCTACAGCCGGGACCTGCGCCAGTTCCTGATCCACCTCGCATCGCGCCAGGGCTTGCCGACCATCCCGATGCTGGTGGCGCTGAAGGTCCGCGACATCCGCGCCTTCATGGCGGCCCGCCGGGCCGACGAGGTGTCCGGGCGCTCGCTGATGCGGATGCTGGCGGGGCTTCGCTCGTTCGGGCGCTTCCTGGAGCGCGAGGGCTACGGCAGCGTCTCGGCGCTCGGCGGCGTCCGGGCGCCCAAGGTCCCGCGGCGCCTGCCCCGGCCGCTGCCGGTCGCCGCCGCGGTGGCGCTCACCGACACGGCCATCCGAGCCGGCGAGGAGCGCGAGCCCTGGGTGCTCGCCCGGGATGCCGCGGTGCTGGCGCTCCTCTACGGGGCTGGCCTGCGCATCTCCGAGGCTCTGGGCCTCACCCGGCGCGACGCGCCGCTGCCGGGCAGCGATCAGGTCACGGTGCTCGGCAAGGGCGGCAAGCAGCGCATGGTGCCGATCCTGCCCGTCGTGGCGCGGGCGGTGGCCGATTACATCGCCGCCTGCCCGTTGCCGCTGCCGCCGGAGGGGCCGCTCTTCGTGGGCGCCCGCGGTGGCCCGCTGTCCCCGCGCATCATCCAGTACACCGTGGCCCGCGCCCGGGGCGCCCTCGGCTTGCCCGAGAGCGCAACGCCGCATGCCCTGCGCCATTCCTTCGCGACCCATCTGCTCGCCCGCCAGGGCGAGTTGCGGGCGATCCAGGAATTGCTCGGCCACGCATCCCTGTCGACCACGCAGCTCTACACCCAAGTCGACGCCGCCCGGCTGATGAGCGCCTATACGGCGGCGCATCCAAGAGCCGGTCGCTAATCTAACGGCGGGATACCAGTTCCGGGAGCTGTTTTCAGGGCTAAGTTAAGCAGGATATCCCCTATAGTGGCTTATTGGGCCGCCTTTTAAGAGCTTCGTCATGATCTGCATCCATTCTCCGGATCGGGGGATGCGATTGCCGGGACATGGCCATGAAGCTTGAGGAGGCGAAGTCGCCAGCGCGTGTCGTGATTGCGGATTGCGATGCCGGGCGCCGCACCGCCCTGCGGGCGATCGTCGAGCGTTTCGACCCTCAGGCCGTGGTCGACGAGGCCACGTCCGGCCAGGCCTTGTGCGACATCCTTCTCCAACGACGCCCCAGCCTCGCCTTCGTAGGCCTCCAGCTCGACGACCTGAGCGGGCCTGAGGCGGTCGCGGTGGCGCGCCGGGCCGGCGCCGAGCCGCCCTGCCTGGTTCTGGTCGCCAGCCGCGTACTGCCGCACTGGCAGGAGATCGCCCAGAGCCTCGGCGCCTACGAGGTGCTGAAGACGCCTCTCGACCCGGGCCATATCGAGCAGCTCCTGCACGCCGATGCCCGCCGCCGCACCCCGACCCGGGCACTGCTCGCCTGCTCCTCGCCTGCCGGGCGCACGGCGATCAGCCGGGTGGTGGCCCGCAGCGGCTTCGCGATCACCCTCGAAGAGACCAATTGCGGCCGCCACGCGCTGAGCCAGCTCAAGCTCGGCGCCTACGACTTCGCCTTTCTCGACGTGAAGCTCAGCGGCATCGAAGGGATGGAACTCGCCTGCCAGATCCAGCCCCTCGGCCTTCCGACCCGGATCACCTTGCTGACCACCTCGGATCTGGAGCCGATCGCCCAGGCGGGGCGCTATTTCGGGGTCGATGCTGTGCTGCGGATGCCGTTCTACGCCCGCGATATCGACTTGGCGCTGCACAACGCGCTGGGGCTGCGCCGGCCGTATCTCCTCAACGCGCTCACCGCCCCGCCGGCCCCGCCCCCGCCGTTGCGGATCGCCGATCTGCCGAACGCCCGGCGCAAGATCGCCTGATCCCGCGCCGGGTACTGCCCATCACACGTGGATGGCGCGCTTGGACACGGCGAGCGCCGCTTCCTTGACCGCCTCGGTCAGCGTCGGGTGCGCGTGGCAGGTCCGGGCGATGTCCTCGGAGGAGGCGCCGAACTCCATCGCCACCGCGACCTCGGCGATCAGGTTGCCGGCATCCGCGCCGACGATGTGCACGCCGAGCACCCGGTCGGTCTGGGCGTCCGCCAGAACCTTCACGAAGCCGTCGGTGGTGCCGTTCGCCTTGGCCCGGCCGTTCGCCGTGAACGGGAACTTGCCGGCATTGTAGGCGATGCCATCCTTGGTCAGCTCCTCCTCGGTCTTGCCGACGGAAGCCACCTCCGGGAAGGTGTAGACCACGTTCGGGATCACCCCGTAATTGACGTGGCCGGACTGGCCGGCCAGCATCTCGGCGATCGCGACGCCCTCGTCCTCGGCCTTGTGGGCGAGCATCGGCCCGGCGATCACGTCGCCGATCGCGTAGATGCCGGTGACGTTGGTGGCGTAGTGGGCATCCGTGAGGATCCGGCCCTTGTCGTCGCGCTGCACGCCCACCGTCTCGAGGCCGAGGCCCTCGGTGTAGGGCACCCGGCCGATCGCCACGAGGACCACGTCCGCCTGCAGGCTCTCCGCCTCGCCGCCGGCTGCCGGCTCCACGGTGACGGTCGCGCCCTTCTTGCCGACCTCGACGCCGGTCACCTTGGTCGACAGCTTGAACAGGATGCCCTGCTTGGTCAGGATCCGCTGGAACTGCTTGCCGACCTCGCCATCCATGCCGGGCAGCACCCGGTCGAGATATTCCACCACGGTGACCTCGGCGCCGAGCCGGCGCCAGACCGAGCCCAGCTCCAGCCCGATCACGCCGGCGCCGATCACCAGGAGCTTCTTCGGCACCCGGTCGAGTTCGAGGGCACCGGTGGAGGAGACCACAACCTTCTCGTCGATGGTCACGCCCGGCAGGCGCGTCACGTCCGACCCAGTGGCGATGACGATGCTCTTGGTCTCGAGCATCTGGTTGCCGCCATCCTCGGACACGACCTCGACCCGGCCGGCGCCCGCGATCTTGCCAGTGCCGTGGAAGGTGTCGACCTTGTTCTTCTTGAGCAGGAACTCGACGCCCTTGGTGTTCCCGGCCACGCCCTCAGCCTTGAAGCCCATCATCTTCTTGAGATCGAGCTTCACGCCGCTAACCTCGATGCCGAGATCGGCGAAGTGCTTGGTCGCCTCCTCATAGGCCTCGGAGGCGTGGAGCAGCGCCTTCGACGGGATGCAGCCGACATTCAGGCAGGTGCCGCCGTGGGTCGCGCGCTTCTCGACCACAGCGGTCCGCAGGCCGAGTTGCGCCGCGCGGATCGCGCAGACATAGCCGCCGGGGCCGGTGCCGATGACGACGAGATCGTAGGACATGGGAGTTCGCTTCCGGTCGGTCATGCCGCCTGGGGCGGTCGGAGAGAAGGGAGTTTGAGAGAGTGGGGTCAGCGGCCGCCGCCGACGTCGAGGATGGCGCCCGTGGTGTAGGCGGCCTCGTCCGAAAGCAGCCACACGATCGGCGCGGCCACCTCCTCGGCGGTGCCGGCGCGGCCCATCGGTACGCCGGGCCCGAGGCGCTCGACCCGGTCGGGCTCGCCGCCGCTGGCATGGATCTCCGTGGCGATGATCCCGGGCGCCACCGCGTTGACGCGGATCCCCTCCCCGGCAACTTCGCGGGCAAGCCCGATGGTGAGCGAGTCGATCGCGCCCTTCGAGGCGGCGTAATCGACGAACTGGCCCGGGCCGCCGAGGCGAGCCGCCACCGAGGACAGGTTGACGATGGCGCCCCCTGCCCCGCCGCGCTTGGTCGACATGCGCCGAACCGCCTCCCGGGCGCACAGGAAGCTGCCGACCACGTTGGTGTTCATCATGCGCTGGAGCCGGGCCGCGCTCATGTCGGCGACGTCCGACTTCAGATCGACCACGCCGGCGTTGTTCACGAGCGCCGCGAGCCGGCCGAGGCCGTCGGCGGCCTGGAACAGGGCGATCACGTCGGCCTCGACGCCGACATCGCTGCGCACCGCCAGCGCCGTGCCGCCCCTGGCAGTGATCGCATCCACCACCGCCTGGGCCGCGGCCGAGTCGGAGACGTAGCTCAGGCAGATCGCGTAGCCGCGCTCCGCCAAGAGCAGCGACACCGCCCGCCCGATGCCCCGGCTGCCGCCGGTGACGATGGCCACGCTTGGTCCGTTCATGGGATCACTCATGCGGCTGCGGCGTGGGTGGATGCGTATCGATCGGCCAAATCTTCGACGATCTGGGTCTCGATCCGGATCCGCATCGCGTCGGGGCAGAAATCGATCTCGTGCCCGAGGGCGTGGAGGTTCCAGCCGAAGGTCCAGCCGTCTTCACCGACAGACACCGTCCGGAAATAGGCTTGGTCCTTCAGCGGTGCGAATATCGCGCCGTCGGCGATCAGATCCGAAAGGTCGAGGATGCCGCCGACACCGTCATCGAACGTGATGCGGAGCGTCGGATACTGCAGGGGTTCAACAGAGGCGATCCGATGCGTCTTCATTCGATCATTCCCCCGCTGTGGCGGCCGGCCCGAATCTCTCGCCAAACATAGGAAACCTGTTCGCGATTGGCAGCCAGCCACGCACGGATGGCCTTGAGTTTCGCACGCGGCAAAGTCCCGCTGAGGACTTCGCCCGTGACGATCGAAAGCTTCGCCTCCTGGCCAGCAAAGAACGCGTGCAGATGTGGCGGAAGATGATCGTAGAGATAGATCGTGATCCGAACACCCTCGACGATGGCGATGGTCGGCATCGATCAGCCCGTTATTGCGATCGATGCCGAGCCATACCGATGGAGCTTAGAGGTCCAGCACGAGCCGGGCCGGATCCTCCAGCGCTTCCTTGACCCGCACCAGGAAGGTCACTGCCTCCTTACCGTCGACGATCCGGTGATCGTATGACAGCGCGAGATACATCATCGGCCGCGCCTCGATCTTGCCGGCCCGGACCACCGGGCGCTCCTCGATGCGGTGCATGCCGAGGATACCCGATTGCGGGGCGTTGAGGATCGGGGTCGACATGAGCGAGCCGTAGATGCCGCCGTTGGTGATCGTGAAGGTGCCGCCCTGCATGTCTTCAATCGACAGCTTACCGTCGCGCGCCTTCTTGCCAAAGCCGGAGATCGTCTTCTCAATGCCCGCAATGGACAGGTTGTCGGCGTCCCGCACCACCGGAACGACCAGGCCCTTATCGGTCCCGACCGCGATGCCGATGTGGTAGTAGTTCTTGTAGACGAGGTCCTGCCCGTCGATCTCGGCATTGACCGCCGGCACGTCCTTGAGGGCGCCGATCACCGCCTTGGTGAAGAAGCCCATGAAGCCGAGCTTGGTGCCGTGCTTCTTCTCGAAGATGTCCTTGTACTGGCTGCGCAGCGCCATCACGGCCGACATGTCGACGTCGTTGAACGTCGTCAGCATCGCGGCGGTGTCCTGCGCGTCCTTGAGGCGGCGCGCGATGGTCTGGCGCAGCTTCGTCATGCGTACGCGCTCCTCGCGCGCGGCATCGTCCGGCGCGGAGGGCGCACGCGGCAGGGTCGGGCGGGCCTCCCTGGCTGGGGCGGCGGCCGGGGCCGGCCCCTTGGAGATCGCGCCGAGCATGTCGCCCTTGGTGACGCGGCCGTCCTTGCCGGAGCCGTTGATGCCGGACGGGTCGACGCCACTCTCGCGGGCGAGCTTGGCAACGGCCGGGCCGTTGTCGCCGGTCGGGCGCTGCTGGGTCGCCGGGGCGCCCGCCTCGCCATGGTTGCCGTAACCGGCTGAGGATTCCTGAGCCGGCGCCTCGGCCTTCGGGGCGGCGGCCGGCGCCGGAGCCTCGCTGCGGCTCTCGGCCTTGGTCTCGGCGACCGCTTTCGGGGCCGCCGCCTTCTTGCCGCCGCCGGTCGCAGCCCCCACCTCGACGATCGAGCCGAGCAGCGCGCCAGGCTCGACGGTCTCGCCGTCCTTAGCGAGGATTTCGCCGAGCTGACCGGCCGCCGGGGCGTTGACCTCCAGGGTGACCTTGTCGGTCTCGAGCTCCACGATCGGCTCGTCGGCCGCGACCGTGTCGCCGGGCTTCTTGAACCAGCGGCCGATGGTGGCCTCGGTCACGGATTCGCCGAGCGTCGGGACGAGGATGTCGGTAGCCATGGTCTTTCGCACTTCCGGATCGGTTGGGCCGTACCGGACGGCCTGGAAATGGTGAGGGCGGCGACCTGCTCGGGTCGCCGCCGCGTCTCGAGGATCAGACCGCCAGCGCCTCGTTGAGGAACGCCTGGAGCTGGGCCTGGTGCTTCGACATCTGGCCAACGGCCGTGGACGCGGAGGCCGGTCGCCCGACATAGCGGGCGCGCTTCACCGCGGAGCCGGCTTGGCCGAGGACCCACTCGAGGTACGGCTCGACGAAGGACCAAGGCCCCATGTTCTTGGGCTCTTCCTGGCACCACACCACGTCGGCGTTGCGGAACCGTCCCATCTCCGTGGCGAGCGCCTTGAGCGGGAACGGATAGAGCTGCTCGACGCGCATCAGGTAGACGTCGTTGAGGCCACGCTTCTCCCGTTCCTCCAGCAGGTCGTAATAGACCTTGCCGGAACACAGCACGACGCGGCGGATCTTGTCGTCGCGCACCAGCTTGTTGGGTGCGCCCTCTTCCTCGGCATCGTCCCAGAGGACGCGGTGGAAGGTCGAGCCCTCGGCCAGGGCGTCGAGTGTCGAGACCGCCCGCTTGTGGCGCAGCAGTGACTTGGGCGTCATCAGCACGAGCGGCTTGCGGAAGTCCCGCTTCAGCTGCCGGCGCAGGATGTGGAAGTAGTTGGCCGGCGTGGTGACGTTGGCCACCTGCATGTTGTCCTCGGCGCAGGCCTGCAGGTAGCGCTCCAGGCGAGCCGAGGAATGCTCGGGGCCCTGGCCCTCGTAGCCGTGCGGCAGCAGCAGCACGAGGCCGGACATGCGCAGCCACTTGCGCTCGCCGCTCGCGATGAACTGGTCGATCACCACCTGGGCACCGTTGGCGAAGTCACCGAACTGGGCCTCCCACAGGACCAGGGCGTTCGGCTCGGCCAGCGAGTAGCCGTACTCGAAGCCGAGCACCGCCTCTTCAGAGAGCATCGAGTTGATGATCTCGATCGAGGCTTGGCCGTCGCGGATGGCGTTGAGCGGCGTGAAGCGCTGCTCGTTCTCCTGATCGATCACCACGGCGTGGCGCTGCGAAAAGGTACCGCGCTCGACATCCTGGCCGGAGAGCCGGACCCGGTTGCCGTCGAGCAGGGTCGCCCCGAAAGCCAGGGCCTCGGCGGTCGCCCAGTCGATGCCGGCGCCGGTCTCCCCGGCCTTCGCGCGGTTGTCCATGAACCGCTGGATCGTGCGATGCAGGTGGAAGCCGGGGGGCGCCTGCGTGATCTTGCGGCCGATCTCCTGCAGGGTCTCGGCTGGCACCGCCGTGCGGCCGCGGCGCGGATCGTCGACATCCTCGTGCACGGCCTTGAAGCCGGACCAGCGGCCGTCAAGCCAATCGGCCTTGTTGGCCTTGTAATTGGTGGCGACGTCGAGCTCGCTGTCGAGCATCTGGCGGAACTCGGTCTTGCGCGCGTCCAGCGCCTCTTGGTCGAGGGTGCCGTTTTCCACGAGCCGGCGGCCGTAGGTTTCCAACACCGAGGGATGCTTCCGAATCCGCTGGTACATCTTCGGCTGGGTGAAGGCCGGCTCGTCGCCCTCGTTGTGGCCGAAGCGGCGGTAGCACAGCATGTCGATGACGACCGGCTTGCCGAATTTCTGGCGGTACTCGACCGCGACCTTGGCCGCAAAGGTCACGGCCTCCGGGTCGTCGCCGTTGCAATGGAAGATCGGCGCCTCGACCATCTTCGCCACGTCCGACGGATAGGGCGACGAGCGCGAGAAGCGCGGGTCGGTGGTGAAGCCGATCTGGTTGTTGATGATGAAGTGCACCGAGCCGCCGGTGCGGTGGCCCTTCAGGCCTGACAGGCCGAAGCACTCCGCGACCACACCCTGGCCCGCGAAGGCGGCGTCGCCGTGGATCAGCAGCGGCAGCACGCTGGAGCGCTGGATGTGGGGCTTGGCCCACTGGTCCTGCTTGGCCCGGACCTTACCCAGCACCACCGGATCGACGATCTCGAGGTGGGACGGGTTGGCGGTGAGCGACAGGTGGACGTTGTTGCCGTCGAAGGCGCGGTCCGAGGAAGCGCCCAGGTGGTACTTCACGTCGCCCGAGCCCTCGACCTCGGCCGGCGAGGCGGAGCCGCCCTTGAACTCGTGGAACACCGCCCGGAACGGCTTGGCCATCACGTTGGTGAGCACGTTGAGCCGGCCGCGATGGGCCATGCCCAGCACGATCTCGCGCACGCCCAGCGCGCCGCCACGCTTGATGATCTGCTCGAGCGCCGGGATCATCGCCTCGCTGCCGTCGAGGCCGAAGCGCTTGGTGCCGGTGTACTTGAGGTCCAGGAACTTTTCGAAACCTTCGGCTTCGATCAGCTTGTTCAGGATAGCCCTGCGGCCTTCAGGCGTAAAAGAGATCTCCTTGTCCTTGCCCTCGATGCGCTCCTGGATCCACGCCTTCTCGGCGGGATCGGAGATGTGCATGAACTCGACGCCGAGGGTCTGGCAATAAGTCCGCTCCAGGATGTCGACGATCTCGCGGATCGTCCCGAACTGGAGGCCGAGCACGTTGTCGAGGAAGATCGGGCGGTCCCAATCGGATTCCTCGGTGAAGCCGTAATGCTGCGGGTGCAACTCCTCGTGGTCGCCGCGCGGGGCCAGACCCAGCGGGTCGAGCTTGGCGTGCAGGTGGCCACGCATGCGGTAGGAGCGGATCAGCATGATCGCCCGCACCGAATCCTTGGTCGCCTGCTCCACCGACACGCCGGTGGTGGCGGCGACGCTGTCGACCGGTTTGCCGGGCTTCGGCTCCTTGGCGTCCCGGGCGACGATCTTGTCGCCGATCGCCTTCTCCAGTGCGCCCCAATTGCCGTCCAGCGCCGAGACCAGCTCGCCGTTGAGCGGCACCGGCCAGTTGGGCTTCTCCCAGGACGCGCCCGCGGCGTTCTTCTCGACGAGGGTCTCGTCCTCGCCCAGACCCTTGAAGAAGGTCTGCCACTCCGGGTCGACCGAGGCCGGGTTGCGGGCGTAGGCCGCCTGCAACTCCTCGATATAGGCGGCGTTGGCGCCGTAGAGGAACGAGGTTTCGAGAAGCGCTTCGTTCACGTCCTGGCGTGCCATGGTCCGTTCATCCTGTCGCGCGGGCAGGCTGGCTGCCCATCCGGCGACCCGCTCGCGGGGCGGATCGCCCTGAAATTGAACCGGGGCGGCAGACCGCCCCGTCCCGTCGATATGGGGGTCGCAGCCTTGCGCTGGCCGCGACGCAGGCGCGCGGCCCTCAGCCCTTCAGGACTTCAACCAGGGTCGAGCCGAGCCGGGCCGGGGATGGCGAAACGCGGATGCCCGCGGCCTCCATGGCGGCGATCTTGTCCTCTGCGCCGCCCTTGCCGCCCGAGATGATCGCGCCCGCATGGCCCATGCGGCGGCCCGGAGGCGCCGTGCGGCCGGCGATGAATCCGACCATCGGCTTCTTGCGCCCGCGCTTGGCCTCGTCCTTCAGGAACTGCGCGGCCTCCTCCTCGGCCGAGCCGCCGATCTCGCCGATCATCACGATCGACTCGGTCTTCGGGTCGGCCAGGAACAGCTCCAGCACGTCGATGAACTCGGTGCCCTTCACCGGGTCGCCGCCGATGCCCACGGCCGTGGTCTGGCCGAGCCCGGCATTCGAAGTCTGGAACACCGCCTCGTAAGTCAGGGTGCCCGAGCGGGACACGATGCCGACCGAGCCCTGGCGGAAGATATTGGCCGGCATGATGCCGATCTTCGACTGGCCGGCGGTGACGATGCCGGGGCAGTTCGGGCCGACGAGGCGCGACTTCGAGCCGACGAGCGCCCGCTTCACCCGCACCATGTCGAGCACCGGGATACCTTCGGTGATGCAGACGATCAGCGGGATTTCCGCGGCGATCGCCTCGCAGATGGCGTCGGCGGCGCCGGGCGGCGGCACGTAGACCACCGAGGCGTCGGCGCCGGTGGCCTCGCGGGCCTCCGCCACCGTGTCGAAGACCGGCAGGCCGAGATGGGTCGCGCCGCCTTTGCCGGGGCTCGTGCCGCCGACCATCTTGGTCCCGTACGCGATCGCCTGCTCGGAGTGGAAGGTCCCGTTCTTGCCGGTAAAGCCCTGGCAGATGACCTTGGTATTCGCGTCGATCATCACCGACATGATCAGGCTCCCTTCACGGCGGCGACGATCTTCTGAGCGGCGTCGTCGAGGTCGTCCGCCGGGATCACGTTCAGGCCGGAGCCCCGGATGATGTCCTTGCCCTCTTCGACATTGGTGCCTTCCAGGCGCACCACCAGCGGCACCTGCAGGCCCACCGCCTTGACGGCGGCGATGACGCCGCGGGCGATGACGTCGCACTTCATGATCCCGCCGAAGATGTTGACGAGGATCCCCTTCACCTGCGGGTCGGCGGTGATGATCTTGAACGCCGCGGTGACCTTCTCCTCGGAGGCACCGCCGCCGACGTCGAGGAAGTTGGCCGGGCTCTCGCCGTAGAGCTTGATGATGTCGAGCGTCGCCATGGCGAGGCCGGCGCCGTTGACCATGCAGCCGATCGTGCCGTCCAGCGCGATGTAGGCGAGGTCATACTTGGACGCCTCGATCTCCTTGGCGTCCTCTTCGGTCTCGTCCCGCAGCGCGACGATGTCGGCGTGCTTGTAGAGCGCGTTCGAGTCGAACGAGATCTTGGCGTCGAGGCACTTGAGATGGCCGTCGCCGGTGAGCACCAGCGGGTTGATCTCCAGCATGCTCATGTCCTTGGACACGAACGCGGTATAGAGCTTCTCGGTGAGCGAGGCCGCTTCCTTGGCCTGGGCGCCGGTAAGCCCGAGGGCCTTGGCGACCGCGCGGCCGTGATGGGGCATCACGCCCGTGGCCGGATCGACCGGGATCGTGTGGATCTTCTCGGGCGTGTCGTGGGCGACCGCCTCGATATCCATGCCGCCCTCGGTGGAGACCACGAAGGCGACGCCGCCGGTGGCGCGGTCGACCAGCATCGAGAGGTAGAATTCCTCGGCGATCTGGGCGCCTTCCTCGATGTAGAGGCGGTTGACCTGCTTGCCGGCCGGCCCGGTCTGGATCGTCACCAGCGTCTGACCGAGCATCTCGCTGGCGTATTGCTTCACCTCGTCGATGGACTTGGTGACCCGGACGCCGCCCTTCGCGCCGTCGGGGGCGCCCATGAAGGTGCCCTTACCGCGGCCGCCCGCGTGGATCTGGCTCTTCACGACCCAGACCGGGCCGCCGAGCTCCTTGGCGGCGGCCTCGGCCTCCGACGGATCGAAGATCGCCACACCGCGGGAGATCGGCAGGCCGAACTCCTTCAACACGGCCTTGGCCTGGTATTCATGGATGTTCATCGGAGCCTCTTGATGAGGAGCGAATAGGGATTGGCGAGGAGCGAGGAGGTTTCTGAGCGCGAAGCAGTCCTGAGTAGGCCCTATTCGCTATTCCCTACTCGCTATCCGCCTGATTCTTACGCCAGCGAGCCGTCGACGCCCTTGCAGGCCTCGATCAGGCCGGTCACCGAAGCGACGGACTTCTCGAACATCGCCTTCTCGGCCGGGTCGAAGGTCACCTCAAGGACGCGCTCCACACCGCCGGCGCCGATGACGATCGGCACGCCGATGAACATGCCGGTCACACCGTACTGGCCGTCCAGATAGGCGGCGCAGGGCAGGACCCGCTTCTTGTCGCGCAGGTAGCTCTCGGCCATGGCGATGGCGGAGGCGGCGGGCGCATAGAAGGCCGAGCCGGTCTTGAGCAGGTTGACGATCTCGCCGCCGCCCTTGCGGGTGCGCTCGACCATGGCGTCGAGCTTCTCCTGGGTGGTCCAGCCGAGCTTGACCAGGTCGGTCAGCGGCACGCCCGCCACCGTCGAGTAGCGGGTCAGCGGCACCATGTCGTCGCCGTGGCCGCCGAGCACGAAGGCGGTGACGTCCTCCACGGAGACCTTGAACTCGTCGGCCAGGAAGTGGCGGAAGCGCGCCGAGTCGAGCACGCCGGCCATGCCGACGATCTTGTTGGTCGGCAGGCCTGAGAACTTCTGGAGCGCCCAGACCATCGCGTCGAGCGGGTTGGTGATGCAGATCACGAAGGCGTCCGGGGCGTAGCTCTTGATGCCCTCGCCCACCGCCTGCATGACCTTGAGGTTGATGCCGATCAGGTCGTCGCGGCTCATGCCGGGCTTGCGCGGCACGCCGGCGGTGACGATCACCACGTCGGCACCCTTGATGGCGGCATAGTCGCTCGCCCCCGCGTAGGTCGCGTCAAAACCCTCGACCGGGGCGGCCTCGGCGATGTCGAGCGCCTTGCCCTGCGGCACGCCGTCGACGATGTCGAACAGCACCACGTCGCCGAGATCCTTCAGGCCAGCCAGGAGGGCCAGGGTGCCGCCGATCTGGCCGGCACCGATGAGCGCGATCTTGTTGCGAGCCATGTCGGATCAACCTCCGCTGCGTATCGTCTTCGGTGGGATCGGCGAGGTGCCGGGACCGTCCGCTGGTCGGCTCCGACACGGGATTCGCCGCTCTGGAATCTGCGCGGCTGTGTGGCCGAAAAGCCTCGTCGCTTCAACCCGATGGGTAGTTGCAGCGGTGGCGGTTCGACTCGCGCCAGCGCTCGGTTGTCGCAGGCTCAGGCGATGAAACCTCAATGAAGCGAGGGTATTAGGTGCACTGCACTCTGCCCGGTCGCAGCGGCAACGCTAAGATGACAGATTCGAGAGCTTGTCATTTCGTTGTTTCCGACGCTCTCGTGCTGGGGATCGAACCGTCGTCGGACGGCAGGAAACGCAAAAGGCCCGGACGCGAGGTCCGGGCCTTGAAAGGCATGAGCCAGTGCCGGGCCGCGCGCTACGCGAACTCAGAGGATCCCGGAGCGCAGGACGCGCTGGATCGCGTGAATGACCGCCCCGAACCGGGCCTCGATCAGGTCACGCGGGACCTCCGCGTCGTGCTGGATCGCAAGGGGATGGGTGAAGCGGTAGCTCGCATCGAAAATGTAGGCGATGGCCCGCTCTCGGTCCCGGGCGGAGAAGATGCCGGACGTGATGCCCTCCTCCACCACGCGCTCGACCAGGCTGCGCAGGCGGACGCGGTGCCGCCTGGCTATGGGTCGGGCCGACACCGTGGCGTCGAGATGCACTGCGAACAGGTTCGGCTCGTCGAACAGGGCGTCGCGCTGCACCGTGGCGAGGGCCGTGAGCAGACGCTCGATCTTGTCGTCGGCCGGGTCGGGCGCCTCGGCGTTGCCGGCGAGCCGGGCCTCGACTTCGCGCAGCCAGCGCCCGGCCACCGCGTCGAGGAGCGCATCCTTCGACGGGAAGTAGCGGTAGACGTTGGCATGCGTCATGCCGGCTTCAGCTGCGACGGCCACCACCGTCACGCGTTTCGGCCCGAGGCGGGAGAGGTGCTCGGTAGCGATGCCGAGCAGCCGAACATCGGCCGCGACGGGCGCGCGGGGACGGGCGTTCGTTGCGACCTCGCCGGTGTCGCGCAGCGCGTCACCGGCCGTCGTGTCGGTTCCTGGAACCTTGATCTTCGCGCAGATCGCCTCTTCCCTGGCCCCGTCGGACTCTGGCTTCAGGAACGGGAGCGGAAGGCGGGAGGTGGACAGGTGGTAGGGCGAGACGGACCCCCATCAGACCGGCGGAAGCGTCCCGGCGCTTCGCGTTGACGTTACGGCTTCCCCCCGGGAGCCCGTTGACTGAGCGGATTGGTACCGCTTGCAAAGGGTATGTGTCAGTTCGGCTTGAGAACGCAACAAAATTTTCTTGGTTATCACCGGCTCTAGAAGCGGTCCTTCCACGCACGCAGTGCCACAAACACCGCTTCCGGATCTGTGCCGGGCGCAAATTCGACTGATTTAGCCAGCGCTGGAAGGTTGCTGCGCAGAAACGGATTGGTCGCGCGCTCTGCGCCCATAGTCGATGGAATCAGGAAACGCCCCTCGGCCTTGGCCCGCTCGGCCTCGGCCTTGCGCGCCATCAAGTCGCGGTTCTCCGGGTCCGCCACAAGGGCGAAGCGAGCATTGGACAGGACGTAGTCGTGGCCGCTGAACACCCGGGTCTCGTCGGTCAGCTGCTCGAATCGGTGCAGGGAGCACCATAGGGTCTCGGGCGGGCTCTCCATCACACGGCCGCAGCCGAGGGTGAACAGCGTGTCCCCTGAGCAGACGATCCCGGCCTCGGCGAACCAGTAGGTGATGTGGTCGGCGCAATGGCCGGGGGTCTCCCAGACCTGGGCCTCCAGCCGGCCGACCTGCACGGTATCGCCCTCCCCGACCGTGACATCCACGTCCGGGACGGCGTTGCCGGCCTTGGCGGCGGCCTGCACCCGGGCACCGGTGGCGCGCTTCACGTCAGGGATGCCATCGATATGGTCGCCGTGCCGGTGGGTGACCAGGATGTCGGTGAGGCGCCAGCCGGTCTCGTCCAGGGCCTTCAGGACCGGCCCGGCCTCCGGTACATCGATCGCCGCACAGGCGCCGGTTGCCGGATCGCGGATCAGGACGCCGATATTGTCGCTGCGGCACAGGAACGTTTTGATCTCGGTCTCGGCAGCCATCCGATTCCCTCTCCAGGGCACGCGAAGATTTGTAGATGCGGCGAAGCGCAGAATCTGCTGCCGTGAACCGGCGGCGATCAGGCCCGGTTCCGTTGGTGTAACATCCCAAGATGCTTGCCGCGGGCACCGCGGCCCACCATTGAGTCGGAATCGTCGTTCCGGACTCGGTCCTGTTCTTCCATGCGTCTCGACGTCAACGGTTTGCGCGCCTTCTACGCCAGCCCCCTGGGGGTCGAGACGCACCGCGTCGTCGCCCGTGTTCTCCACGGGTTTCTCGGCTCGGTGTCGGGACTGAGCGTCCTCGGGATCGGTTACGCGACGCCCTATCTCGGGCCGATCCACTGCATCGCGGAACGGACCCTCGCCTTCATGCCGGCCACTCAGGGTGTGGTGAACTGGCCGGGTACCGGCCGGTCCTGCACGGCGCTGGCCGACCCGACCATGATGCCGCTGCCCGAGGCCGCCATCGACCGGGTCGTGCTGGTCCACGCCCTCGAATCGGTGGAGAGCCCGACGGAGCTGCTACAGGAGGTCTGGCGCACCCTCACCCCCGGCGGCCGGATGATCCTGGTGGTGCCCAACCGGCGCGGCGTCTGGGCCCGGCGCGAGGCGACGCCGTTCGGCCACGGCCAGCCCTACAGCCGCTCGCAACTGGGCCGGCTGATGCGCGACACGCTGTTCTCTCCGGAGGGCTGGGCCGAGACCCTGTACATGCCGCCGGTGCGCTCGCGGCTGATGCTGCGTACGGGGCCCGCCTGGGAGCGCCTCGGCTCGGGCTTGGCCCTGCCGTTCGCCGGCCTGCACGTGGTCCACGCGACCAAGCAGCTGTACCGCCCGGTGGCGGTCCAGCAGGTGCGCCGCGCCCGCCGCCTCGCCCCCGCCCGGGTGCTGGTGCCGGCACCCTCCCCGGGCTGACGCGCTCGCGACGCTGGCCGTGGCGGCCCGCTTGCTCTAGGCGGCGGCCCTCATGAGCATCGATTTCACCATTCAGCAGTTCCTGCTCGCCCTCTCGGGCCTGATCGCGATCGTGAACCCGATCGGCGGAGCCTTCATCTTCGCGCAGGTGACCAGCGCCTACAGCCACGCCGAGCGGGTGCTGTTGTCCCGCAAGATCGGGGTCTACGCCGCCTTGGTGATGCTCGGTGCGCTCTGGGCCGGCACCGCGATCCTCAACTTCTTCGGCGTGACCCTGGCGGCCCTGCGGATCGCCGGCGGGCTGGTGGTGATGTCCTCGGCCTGGACCCAGCTGAACCGCCCCGAGGCCCGCGAGGCGCGCAAGCAGGCGGAGGCTTCGGGTTCGAAGGATCGGGGCTCGACGACCCTCATCGAGACCAGCCGAGATCCTGCGCCGGGGCCACTGGCTGAGATCGCGTTCTTCCCCCTGACCCTGCCGTTCACCACCGGACCCGGTACCATCGCGGTGGCGATCACCCTGGGGGCGAACCGGCCCACGGCCTATGCCGACCGGTTCGGCTTCTATCTCGGCGTCACCCTCGCGGCGCTGGTCGTAGCGCTGGCGGTCGCGCTGATCTACGCCTCGGCCGACCGGGTGGTGGCGCTGATCGGCCCGGCCCGTGCCCGGGTCACCGGGCGCCTGTTCGCCTTCCTGCTGCTCTGCGTCGGGACCCAGATCCTGATCACCGGGCTCACCGACGTGTTCGCGCCGCTCATCGCGGCGCGTTGAGCGGCGCTCAGATCACCGGCAGCGTCCCGAGCCCGCCGAACAGGGCCGCGTGGCCGGCGTAGTAGAGGAAGAGGAAGATCGCCAGGGCTGCGCCGTACCAGGCCGGTGCCAGCACCACGTCCCGGGCGCGGACCGCCATCCGGACATCGTCGGCGGCGATGCCGAGCAGCACCACGATGATCCCGGAATGGCCGATCGCGTCGACCTTGCCGAATTCGAACACCGCCGAGACGAAGATCGCTGCCAGGATGATCGCCGCGACGCGCCGGACCAGCGGGGTCCAGATTAGTGCGAAGGCCAGGGTGAACTCGATGACGCCAGCGGCCTGCATGAACAGTTCGGGGGTGGCGCCGAGCGTCATCTGCGGCTTGGCGGCCAGGAGCGGCGCGGTCCATTCCGGATAGGCCCACTTCTCGATGGAGGCCCACATCAGCGTGATCGCGGCGGTCCAGCGCACGATATCCAGCGGACGGATGTTGAAGGGCGACAGGTCGAGACCGCGGCAGATCAGGTAGACGGCTACGCCCAGGAAGATCGGATAGTCGGCGAGGTGGAACACGCCGTATTGCGCGGTGGCGAAGCTGAACAGGAACACGATGCCGAGCCCGGTGAGCGGCATGGTCCGCCGCCAGATCAGGCAGGTGGCCAGCGCCAGCTGGAACCACGGAATCCAGGCGACGTCGGTCTTCAGTTCCGGGGTCAGAATGATGCCGCCCAGCTCCCAGAGCGAGACGAAGAAGAAGCCGAGGGTGGCGCGGACCAGAAGCTCGGTGTCGGTCCGGATCCGGCTGGTCACCCGGTCGAGGGCGTTGAGCAGGGCACCGCCGAGCGGCGTCCCCTCGGCCAGGCACCCGAACATCAGGCACACCAGGGCCAGCACGGTCAGCCCTTCGAAGTTGGCGCAGAGCACCTGTTCCAGGCCCTGCGGCTGCCCGGCGACGTCATAGGCGCAGAACCATTTGACGTGGGCCTGGGCCTCCCCGGTGGCCGCGAGGCTTGCGACCCCGGCCCCGGCGAGGGCGTACCTGGCTGATATGTGCTTAGTCTTGAATGCTAGCATCGGAGCCTCGCCGGTGCACGTTCACACCGTGGTTACTGGGCTATTTAGATAGATTAATAGGCGTCCCGCCAATGGTTTATTAACGAATATGAGTGGAAGGTTAACGCTGTGGATTCTGCCGGCAAGCCTGCCGAATTCCAGTTGCGCCGTGGATCGGCGGCCCGAAGCCAGGATTGGCCGGCCGCATCCCATCACGGTCTGCGCAAGCCCACACGAATGGGCACCGCGGCAAGAGAAGAGCCTGGCGGCGTTGCCCCCTCTGCGGTCCAGGCCCGGATTATGATCGCCTGCCGTTGGATCGCCGCCGATCGGTCCGGAACGCGCCTCGACAGCCGACGGCCTGAGCCTGCCGAGAAGGCCGAGCTGCGATTTCAGTCGAATCGATGATTATTCGTTTCCGCGCTGGACGTTTGTCGCCTTTACGGAGCAATAATCGGCATTTGCTGATCCAGCTTGGGCATGTGTTGGCAAATAATGCTATAAAAGAGGGCTATTTTGCTCGGTTAACTCTCCGGGTCTGCGATCATAGCAGAGGATAAGCTGTCAACGTCTTTGATTGTAGGCTTGCCTCTGGCCCTCGTCTGGGCGAACTCTCGGCCTTGCGCGACGCTGGCGAGACGAAGACCGGACCGGAGCCCATCGCGGCCCTGAGCCGGCAACGGAGTGCAAGCTGTGAAATGGGCGACGTTTCCGGTTCCAGGCCTGCCCGGCGTGATGCCGGGACTGGGCATCATCCCGCGGGGTCATGCGGCCTCGGCCACCCGTCGGTCCGGGATCGGCCCGCTTGCGCATAGCGGGGCTCGGATAAAGCCGGCTGGCAGCCTCGACACGTCGCGCGCGATCGGACCGGCTGCTTGAAGTTCCCCTGCCCTCTTGTGCCCAACCGCGTCGTCGGCCTGCGGACACCCTCGCCGGGCCGGATCCCCGCGGATCGATCTGATCAACCCTGAAACCCCTGCAGGACCCTGCCCGCGCGCTGCAGCACCGCACGCGCGGATGCCGCCCTGCGCCTTTCAAGCCAAGGAGACCCATCGATGACCGATACCACGCAGCTCAAGGCTTCGGTCTGGTACAGCCCCTCCGAGATCCAGGAGATCCAGCAGGATCTCCTCGGGCCGGGCAATGCGAAGGTCCTGATCCTGTGCCTCGGCGGCAAGGGTGGCGTCGGCAAGACGACCATCGCCCTGCAGATCGCCGATCTCGCCGCCGAGGTCGGCCCGGTTCTGGCGGTCGACACCGACCCGGCCAACCGCCACTTCCACACGGCGCTGATGCGCGAGACCGAGCCGGGCAGCAAGAACTTCGTGCCGCGCCGTCCGGGCGTGTCCTGCTTCCGGCAGCGCCTGCGCGCGGAGGATTCCACCGGCCGCGTCGACCCGACCCTCGTCCAGGACCTGATCGAGCGCGTGTCCGACGCCGCCGAGCGCTTCGTGGTGGTCGATTTCCCAGCTGGCGACACCGAGACGACCCGGCGCAGCACCGAGATCATCGTCGAAAGCTGCCGCGAGGATAAGATCCGCCTCTGCGTGGTCGTGGCCGCGGGCGCCGTCGATCCGACCGCCCTGGACGTGCTCCGGGAATTGCGGCCGCTGCTGCTCGAATGCGACCGGGCGATCCTGGCCAAGAACACCGCTCAGGCGACCAACTTTGACTATCTGGAAGCCTCCGACGTGGTGCGGCAGCTGCGGGCGCAGCCGAACTTCCGCGCCACCGAGATCGAGCGGATCGGCGAGCGCTTGATCGAGGCGCTGCGGATCCAGCATACGACGTGGTTGGAACTGGCGACCACCGCGCCGATGCGCCTGCGCGTCGAGGGCCGGCGCCTGCGGCGCAACTTCCACACGGCCTGGCGCGAGGCCTTCCGTCCGTGAACAACCTCGAGCGGTTCTACCGGACGGTTCACGGCCGGGAGCTCCTGCCTTGGGAGCGGCAGCTTGCCGTGCGCGTCGCGGCCGCTCTCAACACCACCACGGACGACGATTTCGTCGTCCACCTGCTGCTGCTGTACAACGCGACCCACGTCATCAGCGAGATGCACAACGAGCTGGTTGCGGCTCGGGACTCGCTCTCTCAGAGCAACCGGGAACTCGTCCACGACCTGTCGGTGGAAGTGCGGCGCAACACCCGGACGGTCTACGTCTTGCTCGGAGTCGTGGTGGCCAGCGTGCTCGGGAGCGTGTGGATCATCCTCAGCCTCGCGAGTCTGTCCCACCAATACGCGATCAGCGAGGCTCGCATCGCCGCCGCCCTGCAGACGGGCGAGCGTCGGGGGGCCAGCGTGCCCCAGCCGGCGCTGACGCGGTGACGATCCGATTCTTCTTACGGCGCCGGAACCGCCGTCGGGAATGAGGCCGTCGTCAGGTCGGGACCCGTCCCGGTCGACCGGGTCGACAGGAACGCCAGCAGGTCCGCCCGCTCAGCTGCGCTGAGATGGAGCGGCTTGATCGACCGGGAGCGGCTCGGACGGTCGATCCCGCCGCGGTCGTAGAGGTCGATGACGGCCGCCAGGGTCGCGACCGAGCCGTCATGCATGTAGGGGCCGCGCTTGCCGATCTCCCGGAGCGTCGGCGTCTTAAAGGCGTAGCGCAGGGCGACCGAGGTCGGCATGAGGCGGCCGCGGCCGATATCGGTGCCGGTGCCCACGCCGATATCGTGGAACGAGTTGTCGGTAAACGACCAGCCGGAATGGCAGCTGGCGCAGTCGGCGCGGCCGTTGAACAGGTCGAACCCGCGTTTGGCCGGCTCGGCGATGGCGGCCTCGTCGCCGGCGATCCAGCGATCGAACGGGGTCGTTCCGGCGACGATCAGACGCTCGACCGCGTCGAGCGCCGCCTCGAGCCGGTCACGGGTGATGGCCGGATCTTTGAAGGCGGTGGCGAAGGCGGCCGCGTAGCTCGCATCGGCGGAGAGCCGGGCGAGCGCATCCGCCATCGGCAGATTCATGTTGGCAGGCGACGTCATCGGCATGGCGGCGACGGTTTCGAGGGTCCGGAACTTCCCGTCCCACCCGAGTGGGCCATCCTGCCAGGCGACGTTGATGAGGGTCGGCGTGCGCAGGTCCATGTCACCCTGCATCCGGGTCGCAGCGCGCGCACGCCCGTCGCCCCAGGCGAGATCTGGGATGTGGCAGGTTGCGCAGGCGCGGGTGCCGTCGCCGGACAAGATCGGATCGAAGAATAGCCGCCGGCCCAACTCGGCCTTGGCGGCGGAATAGGGGTTCTCACTGGGGAACGGGATCTCGGCGGGCGGCCGATAGGTCTCACGCCAGCTGGCTCGGCGCGGATCGCCACCGCTTCCGAGTCCCGCCGTTACACCGACCAATCCGAGAAGCACCGCGATCGCGGCGCCGACCTTCCAAGCCATCACCGACCTCACCGGTGAGCTTTAGACCGGTATTCGTTGACGACCGATGAATCCGAATAGAAAGATTGGGCCACGCGAGCGTATTGGTGGCTGCAGAATGACGCACCCAGGCATGTTCGTCGCGAAATCTCTAATCCGCGACGTCACTCCAGCCGGATGGAGACGCTGTCGCTCGCCCCCGTTGCATCGAGAACCGAGATCCGGACGAATCCGGCTCCGTCCGGGACCCACTCGGCCCGGCGCCGCGCCGTCTGCGCCACCGGCTGGCCGTCGACCAGCCAGGTCAGCGGCGGCACCCCGCCGAGCGCCTTGAGGGCGAGACCGGGGCCTGCGGGCTCGCGCTCCTCCGCGTGCTCGCCCGCGAGGCCGAGATCGATCCGGGCCCCGTCCGGGGGATAGGCGATCTTGAGCGCCGGGCCCTGCATGTCCACGCCGTCGCGCTGCAGGCGGCGCAGCGGCGGCGGCAGACTAAGCGATGCGGCTGCGCTCAGTACGTTGGCGGGCTGCGGAATCGGCTCGGGCTCGGTGCCGAGCCGCGCGAAGGCATCGAACAGGATCGGGGCGGCGGCCATGCGGCCGACGAGGCCGGGCACCGGTGCGCCGTCGGGACGCCCGATCCAGGCCACCATCGTGACGCGCCGGTCGAACCCCGCCGCCCAAGCGTCACGGTAGCCGAAGGAGGTCCCGGTCTTGTAGGCGATGCGGTTCGGCAGCGCGTTCTCGGGCGGCGGCGTTCCGCGAAGGATATCGGCGATGTACCAGGCCGCCACCGGCTCGCTGATCCGGTGCTCTGGGCCGGTCGCGGTGGAATCCCCAGCCCGGCGCAGGATGTCCGGGACCGTCCCGCCCCGGGCGAGCCCCGCATAGAGCCGGGCGAGGTCGGTCAGGGTGATGCCGAGGCCGCCCAGGGCCACCGGCAGGCCCGGCGCCGCCTCGCGGGGGAGCTGGATGGCGGCGCCTGCCGCCCGCAGCCGGGCGATGAAGCGCGCCGGCCCCACCGCCTCCATCAGCGCTACCGCGGGCACGTTGAGCGAGAGTTGCAGGGCGCGCCTTGCGGTGACCGTCCCCTGGAAGGTCAAGTCGAAATTCTCCGGCGCGTAGCTCGCTGAGAACCGCGCCGGGCGGTCCTCCAGCAGCGTCTCGGGATGGGCGAGGCCGCTCTCGAAGGCCAGGGCGTAGACGAAGGGTTTCAGGGCCGAGCCCGGCGAGCGGACCGCCAGGGTCATGTCGATCGCCCCGCGCCGGGTCGGGTCGAGGTAGCCGGCGCTGCCGACATGGGCGAGGACCCGGCCGTCGCGGTTGTCGAGCACCAGGATCGCGGCCGACAGGGCCGGTCCCGCCACGGCGGCGCGCTCGGCCGCCAGGGCCTCCAGCTGCGCCTGGAGGCGGCCGTCGATGGACAAGCGGATCACCGGCGCCCCGGGCCCGGCTGCCACCGCCTCCTCGGCGGCGTGGGCGGCGAGCATCGGGAACGGCTTGCGTTCGGTCGGCACCGGCTCCGCCTTGGCGGCCGCGGCCTCCGCCGGGGTGAGGACGCCCCGGCGCGCCGTCAGGTCGAGCACCCGGTCGCGGGCGGCCCGGGCGCGGCCGGGGAACCGGTCCGGCCGGCGGGTCTCTGGGGATTGCGGCAGGGCGACCATCAGAGCCGCCTGCCCCGCCGTGAGATGCGCCGGCTCCCGCCCGAAATAGGAAAGGCTCGCTGCCCGCACGCCTTCGAGCGGGCCGCCATAGGGGGCGAGCGCCAGGTAGAGATCGAGGAGCGCCGCCTTGCCGAGCTGGCGCTCCAGCGCCAGCGCCCGCACGATCTGGCGGAGCTTGGCCTCCAGCGAGCGCCCGTGGCGCGGCTCGACCAGGCGGGCGACCTGCATCGACAGGGTCGAGCCGCCGGAGAGGATCCGCCCATGGGCCAGCCATTGCCCGGCGGCGCGCAGAATCGCCACCGGGTCGACGCCCGGATGGGATCCGAAGCGACGGTCCTCGTAGGCGAGCAGCATCGCCCGGTAGCGTGGATCGACGGTCGCGGCGGTGACCGGCAGGCGCCATCGGCCGTCCGCGGTGGCGAAGGGGCGCAGCAGCGTGTCGGACCGGTCGAGCACCACGGTCGAGCGCGCCGAGGCCGCCGCGAGGTCGAGGGGTGGCAAAGCCGCGGCGTAGGGCCAGAGCATCCCGGCACCGCCGGCCAGGAGCCCCAGCACGAGCGCCGCGATCCCGAGGCTCACCCCAGTGACGCGGTGCTGGCGGCACCGGGACGATGCTGCGGCGCTCGGATCAACCCTGTGGTCCGGCACGCATCCTCCTGGTCCGGAGTCTCCCGGGGACCACAGATTCACCGATCTGCCGGCGCCGGCAAGTCCCGGGGTTTCGGCTCAGCCGATGCCGACGCCGCGCATGCCCGGGAAGGTCGGCCGGCTCACCGGCCCCAGCCGGATCGGGAAAGGGACGACGTTGGAGGATAGAATTGCGGGCTCGGCTTCGAGGTTCTGCGGCGCGGGCTTGCGGGTCTTGACGGGTTTTGCCCAGCGCTCGATCCGCTTGAAATAGGCCCGCCGGGTCAGCCAGATCGGAAATCGCCTGCCTTTGAGCATGTTCAACTCCTCGTCGACACGTGCACGAATCGCGAAATCCAGTCGACGAATCTCAATCACTGAGGATTGATCGAATCATGACTGTATTCCCGATACCATGCGATCGCGCCGGCGCCCGCATCCCCTGTTTGGGGGACGCGGGTCGGGCGGACAAGACGGCCGCTCAGGCGGCGGCCGATTCCCGAGCGCGCTCCAGCGCGAGTTTGACGACGGAGACCTGATCGACCTTGCCGCTGCCGAGCATCGGGATCGCGTCCAGCACCACCACCTCGGCGGGGATCGCCACGTCCGAGGCGCCGCGCTCCTTGGCGAAACTCTGGTAGGCGGCGCGCGTCGCGCCCGTCTCCTGGGTGAACAGCACCAGCCGCTCGCCCTTGCGCACATCCGGCACGGCCGCCACCGCGCTCGGATGGTTCGGCCAGAGTTCGGCTGCGAGCGCTTCGATGCCGGCCAGCGACACCATTTCGCCGGCGATCTTGGCGAAGCGCTTGGCCCGGCCCTTGATCGTGACGAAGTCCATGGCGTCGATCGCCACGATGTCGCCGGTGTCGTGCCAGCCGTCCGGCGGCGGCTCCAGCACGCCGGGCTTCTCCGCCCGCAGATAGCCCAGCATGATGTTCGGTCCCCGGAGGGAGAGGCGTCCGCCCTCTGCGATCCCGGGTACCGGCTCCAGGCGGGTCTCAATGCCGGGCAGGATCCGGCCGACCGTACCGAAGCGGTTGAACATCGGCGTGTTCAGGGCCACCACGGGCCCGCACTCGGTCACGCCGTAGCCCTCGAGGATCCGCAGCCCGAATTTCTCGCCCCAGGTCTTGCGGGTGGATTCCTTCACGGCTTCGGCGCCGGCCACCACGTAGCGGAGCGAGCGCAGGTCGTAGGAATGCGCGGCCCGGGCATAGCCGGTGAGGAACGTGTCGGTGCCGAACAGGACCGTGCTGTTTGAGCCGTAGATCAGCTCCGGGACGATCCGGTAGTGCAGCGGCGACGGGTAGAGATAGACCGGCACCCCCGAGACCAAGGGCAGGACCAGGCCGGCGGTCAGCCCGAAGGCGTGGAAGACCGGCAGGACGTTGAACACCTTGTCGGTCGGGCCGAAATCGATCCGGGCCGCCACCTGGGCCACGTTGGCGAGCATGCAGCGGTTGGCGAGCACCACGCCCTTGGGCGTGCCCTCGCTGCCCGAGGTGAACAGCACCGCGGCCGGATCCTCACCTTTGCGCTTCACCAGGGGTTTGCGCCCGGCCAGCAGGGCGCGGATCTTGTCCGGCGTCGTGACGGTGGCGCGCACGTCCTCCAGGTAGACCAGCTCCACCGATCCCTTGATGGCCTCGATCAGGGTGCCGAGCCGTCCCTTCTCGATGAAGGCCCGGGAAGTCAGGATCCTGTCGACCTGCGCCGCCCGGCACGCCGAAAGCACGTTGGCCGCCCCGGCGGAGAAGTTGATCATCGCCGGCACCCGGCCCGCCGAGGCGAGGGCGAACAGGGTCACGGCCGCGCCGTTGGCGTTGGGCAGCATCACACCGATCCGGCCGCCCTCCGGCACAAGCGGCATCAGCTTGCGGCCGAGCACGTTCGCGCCGAGCACCAGCCGGCTGTAGCTCATGCGACCGGTGACCGGGTCCTCGAGCGCGGTGCGGCGCCAGCCGTGGCGGTCGCCGGCATCGATCAGCGCCGCCATCAGGCCGCGGTTCGTGTCGGCGGTGCGGAACAGCAGGTCCGACATGATGCCGTAGAGGGCCGCGCCGGCGGCGCGGCGCCGGGCCTTGCCCCGCAGGGTGTCGTCCACCCTCAGCCGCACCGGCGGCAGCACCGTCACGGTCACCTTGGGCCACCAGCGGCGGCGGACCTGCCCGCGGGACAGGCGCGAGAAGGCGGTGCGCTCCAGCCCGTCGATCTTCACGGGCACCACCATGGCGCCCGACTTGTCGGCGATGAGCCCGGCGCCGTCATAGACCTTCATCAGGCTGCCCGTGACGGTGAGCCGGCCCTCGGGGAAGATGATCAGCGTCTCGCCGCTCTTGACCGCGTTGATCAGCGTCCGCGTCGCGAGCGGACGGGTCGGGTCGAGCGGCATCGCCTTGGTGACCCGCAGGAACGGCCGCACCCACCAGCGCTGGGCGATGCCGCTGTCGACTGCGAAGACCGGCTCCTGGTCGAGCAGCGACAGGGCCAGCGGCGCGTCGAGGAACGAGACGTGGTTGAGCGCCAGGATGCAGTTCGGCCCGGCCGCCGCGACGTTGTCGAGCCCGCGGACCTCCAAGCGGTAGAAGGCCCGGAACAGGATCGAGAGCGCGTCCCGGAACGGGCTGGTCGGCAGGGTCGCGAACACGACGGCGCCGACGATCAGGTTCAGCACCCCCACCAGGGCGAGGAGGCTGGCGATCGACAGGCCGGCGCCCTGCAGGGCCGCCAGCGCCAGGGTGCCGGCGACCATGAAGGCCGCGGTCACGACGTTGACCGCGCCGATGATGCGGGCGCGCATCGCCTTGTCGGTCCAGGCTTGCACGGCCGCAAAGGACGGGACGATATAGAGTCCGCCCGAGACGGCGAGGCCGAGGAAGCCGATGGCGGTGCGCAGGCCCTCTGCGGTCTGCAGGAATGCGAGCGGGCCGATCGCTTCAGCGGGTGGCGGCGGCAGATGTCCGATCGTCCAGGCGAGGTCGAGGCCGAAGAGACCCATCAGCACCGCCCCGACCGGCGTCGGCAGCAGCACGATCCGGCCGCTGGCGAGCCACGAGGCCAGTCCCGAACCCACGGCGATGCCGATGGAGAATAGCGCGAGCAGCAGGGTGATCACGGTCTCGGTGCCGTTGAAGGCGTCGCGCACCAGAACTGGCAGAAGCGAGAGGACGACGACGCCGACAAGCCAGAACCAGCTCACCGTCAGGGAGCCGCGCCACAGCCGTGTGTCGGCCCAGAGGTCGCGCAGCAGGGAGGCGGTGGAGCGCGCGACGTTGCGGTCGACCTTCAGGTCCGGCGCTCCCTCCCCGGTGGGTGGGATCATCCGGGCCGAGAGCCAGCACAAAACCGCGAAGCCCATCACCAGCGCGCCGAACACCAAACCGGAGCCGCCCATCGCCGAGGCCGCGCCCGCCGCGATCGTGCCCAGCAGGATCGCCAGGAAGGTCGCGGCCTCGACCAGCGCGTTGCCGGCCGGCAGTTCCTCGCGGCGCAGGTGGTCCGGCAGGATCCCATACTTGATCGGGCCGAACAGGGCCGCGATCGTCCCGAACAGGCCGAGCGCCACGAACAGCACCGGCACCGAATGCAGCAGGAAACCGAGCACCGCGGTCCCGGCGGCGAAGATCTCTGCGAATTTGAGCCGCCGAGCCATCAGCGCCTTGTCGTACCGGTCGGCCCATTGGCCGCCCAGGCCCGACAGGATGAAGAACGGCCCGATGAACACCGCGCTCGCCAGGGTGACGAGCACGCCCGCATGCGCATCCGCCTGCCCGCCGATCCCGAACAGGATCAGGAAGGCCAGAGCGTTCTTCAGGAAATTGTCGTTGAACGCCGAGAAGAACTGGCACCAGAACAGTGGCGCGAAGCGCCGGGCACTCATCAGGGAACGGAACATGGCGATCTCTCGGTTCCGAACCTGACTGGCCCAGCCGATGCTTCGAGGTCAAATCGGCCTTGCGTCAGGCGGCGGCTGCGGGGTCGCCATACACCGGTTCAGCCTGCATTCGAACGACAGCGTCATTGCGAGCGCAGCGAAGCAATCCAGTGACGCGCCACGGTTCGGGGATCGCGCGTCACCCTGGGTTGCTTCGCTGCGCTCGCTGTGACGGTTCAGCGAACGATTTCAACAGTTGCTTGCCGGTCCGGCTTGGACGCGAGCCGCCCCTCAGACCTTCCGGAACGTGCGTCCGTGCGCGCCGGCCATCCGGCCGATCCGGCGCTCGAGGGCGTCCCGCAAGGACGCGCCGAGATCGTACGACCAGGTGATGTAGGCCCCGATCGCCGCGCTCACGACCATCACCGCGCTGGCCGCGCAGAGCGGCACGACAAGTAGCAGGGTCAGAACCAGGCCGACCGACATCCGCTCGCCCAGCGAGGCTTGCGGCCAGGGATCGATCGGCAGGGAGAACCGTCGTCCAGAGCGCATGGCTGCGATCCTTGAGGCCGGCCGCGTTTGGGTGGCGCGCGACTACGCAGAATCAACAGCGTTCGTCGTTGGTCGTTGCGCAACGGTTCCAAAATGAGCGGCGGCCGTGACGTTGCGGCACGGTGGTGCGGCGCAACCGGAGGCGGCCACACCCGTTGCCGCAGCGATTCTTAACCGTTCGCGTGAGGCCAGGATGGCACGGGTTGCAGTCGTTACCGGAGGGACCGCCGGAATCGGGCTCGCGACCGCGCACCGCTTCGCCGCCGGCGGCTGGTCTGTCGCTGTGGTGGCCCGCGATCCCGGACGGCTCGCCGCGGCCGAGCGGGCGCTCGCCGCTTACGGCCAGCCGGTCCTGGCGATCGCCGCCGACGTCGCCGATCCTCAGGCCGTAGACGCCGCCGCCGCCCGGATCGAGGCCGCGCTCGGCCCGATCCGCGCCTGGGTGAACAACGCCATGTCGACCGTGGTGAGCCCGGCCGACCAGATCACCCCGGACGAGTACCGGCGGGTCACCGAGACCACCTATCTCAGCCAGGTCTACGGCACCCTGGCGGCGCTCCGCTACATGAAGCGGCGCAATCGCGGTGCGATCATCCAGGTCTCCTCCGGCCTGGCGATCCGGGCGGCGCCGCTCCAGGCGCCCTATTGCGCGGCCAAGTTCGCCGTCTCCGGCTTCACCGACGCCCTGCGCTGCGAGCTGCTCCACGACAACGTCGCCGTCAGCCTCAGCGTGGTCTATCTGCCGGCGGTGAACACGCCGCAATTCAACTGGGCGCGCAACCACACCGGCCATCGCCAGTATGCCCCGGACCCGGTCTTCGATCCGCGTCTCTGCGCCGAGGCGATCGTCTACGCCGTCGAGCATCCGCGCCGGGAGGTCTGGGTCGGGCGTTCGTCGATGATGATGGCCGCCGCGCAGGCGCTCGCCCCCGCGCTGGCCGACCGTAAGGCGGCCTCGATGTGGTCGGCCCAGCTGTCCGACACGACCATCCCCGAGATGCAGGGCAACCTGTACGATCCAGTGCCCGGCGAGGTCGGCATCGATGGGCGGTTCAACGACCGGATGAAATCCACACGGGGCGAGTTTGTCACCAGCCGGACCCGCGACGTGGCGGTCGGCGGCCTTGCCGGGCTCGCGCTTCTCGGGCTCGCCGCCGCTGCGGTGGCGGCTACCCGCCCGCGGCGCGCTGCGCTGCCCGATCGCATGCGCTAGAGAAGTCCTGCAGGTCTCAGGGGCTCTGCCCCGAACTCTGCGAAGGGGCTGAGCCCTTTGGGAGCCTCGGGGACCATTCCCCGAAAGAGATCCAAGACAAAGGGATCCGAGACGATGCCCGGCTATCTACCCTTCGCGGGCGCCCTGAAGCTGCCGGCCTATACCTGCGACAATTGCGGGTTCTGGCAGCGCCATTTCGAGGCGCCCCCGTCCTGCCCGATGTGCCTTGACGCCCGTCACGTGGTCCCGCAGGACGGCTGGCGCTTCCGCACGACCCGGGAGGCGCAGGACGCCTTCCCGTGCCACTGGCAGGAGCTGGAACCCGGCGTCTGGCGGTTCTGGAACGAGCCGGTCTCCGGCATCGGGCCCTCCGCCTATCTGATCCGGACCGAGCACGGCAATATGGGCTTCGAGGGCTGCCCGGTCTTCAGCGAGGCCGCCCTCGACCAGATCGCGGCGCTCGGCGGCATGCAGGTCCTCTCGTCCTCGCACCCGCACGCCTACGGGGCGTTGACGCAACTTCAGGACCGGTTCGACCCGGAGCTCTGCTTGCCGGCCGCCGACTTCACCTGGAGCGCCGCGCTTCAAGTGAGCTGGCCCTACGACGATTTCCTGGAACCCCTGCCGGGCCTGGAGCTGCACCGCACCGCAGGGCATTTCGACGGTCATGCCGTTCTGTACGACCGAGGGCGAAAGATCTGTTTCTGCGGCGACGCATTGAAGTTCGAACTGGATCCGGCCGATCCGCGCCGGGCCACCACGATCTCGGCGCACAAGGCCTTCGTACGCGGCGTGCCACTCACCCCGAGCGAGTTGCGCCGCTACCGCGATGTGTTCGAGCGCCTCGACTTTACCCAGACCTGGACACCGTTCGAGCCCACCCGCAATTGCGGCCGGCCCGAGGTCCTGGCGCTGCTCGAACAATTGCTGAGCGGTCGCCCGCACGCCGCCCCGGTACCGCTCGACAGCCTCCGGGTTCAGGCCCGGTAGAGCGGATCGTTTTCCAGGCGGATCGGTTGGCCGTGCGGCGTCGCAGCCGCGGCGCGGAGAAACGCGTCGGTTCGCGTGGCGACGCTTTCGGTGGCCGTAACCCCACGCTCGGTGAGGATCTTCTCCAGCGTCGCGAGCCACGCGCCGTAATCCGCCGCCCGCTCAGGCCCGTCATCCGGCCGGATCTCCCGGCCGAGCGCCTCGGCCCACTCGGACCAGGTGAACAACTCGGCCTCCTGCAGGGCCACCACGAGGGCGAAGACCTGCGCCTCCCAGGGCGCCGCGAAGGCTTTGGGTGATGGAGTGCTCACGCCGGCTCCAGATAGGGTTCGAAGGCCGCCACCGTGACGGTCCCGCCCGGATCGCCGCTGGGGCCCCATAATTCCTGAGCCGTGAAGCTGACGGTGTACAACCAAGTCGGGTTCTCGCCCGCCCCGTAGGCGTTGGTGTCCGGAAAGACGAAGGTGCCATCAACGCGCTCGACCCGGCCCCGCCGCCCACGGACGTAGCGTGGCAGTCGGGTATGCCCGGTCGGGTGGACATTCCTGGCGATGACGGGATCGCCAACCGCGAAGCGGGCCGCAGCGGCCGGTTCGCGACTGCTCGGGAAGCCGGCCCTGAAGCGTGCCTCCAGACCGTCATGCGCCAGGACCCGCATCACTGGCTTGGACGGCTCGAGAGCGTGGCCTGCGGCGAGTTCGTCGGGCGTCGCGAGACCCGTGGCGGCGACCTGCTTCTCCAGGGCAGCCAGCCAGATTTCGTAGTAGCTAGACCCGAGATACTGGGCGGGCGGCAGTGATTCCCGGGTGGCACGACTGCCGTCGAGGTTCCAGGCGCCGGTGTAGCCCATGGCCATCGCCATCGCGAAGACCCGACGCTCCCATTCGGCATGGAACACCGGCTCATTCGGCTCGGGCACCACCGGCCCGAAGCCGTGCGCGCCGCCGAGGTCCTGGGCGCCATTCATAGCGGCATCTCGGGCGCGGTCGGCGGCATGGAATCCGGCAGGCCCGTGCCGATCATCGCGTCGCGCGTGACGAGGGCGGCCAGGGCCTCCTCGGAGAACCCTTCGGTGTTCGCGGGGCGCATCGGCAGGACCATGTAGCGGGTCTCGGCCGTGGAATCCCAGACCGTGATCCGGGTGGATTCGGGAATCGATACCCCGAACTCGGCCAGCACGCCGCGCGGGTCGATCACCGCCCGGGCACGATAGGGTGGCGCCTTGTACCAGATCGGCGGCAGGCCGAGCACCGGCCAGGGATAGCAGGAGCAGAGCGTGCACACGACAAGGTTGTGGGTCTCGGGGGTATTGGCCACCACCACCATGTGCTCCCCGCCCCGCCCGCCGATACCGAGCTCGGCGATCGCCCGCGTGGCGTCGGACAGGAGCCGGACTCGGTAAGCCGGATCGACCCAGGCCCGCGCCACCACCCGGGCGCCGGCATGCGGCCCGACCTTGTTCTCGTAGAGGTCTACGAGGGTGTCGAGGGCTGCCGGATCGATATAGCCCTTCTCGGTCAGCAGGGATTCGAGGGCGCGGACTCGTGCCTCGACGGGCGAGAGGTCGCTGCCGTGCGGGTGGTCATGCGAGTGCGCGTGGTCGTGGCTCATCCGTCCTCCTGGCGATCGGCATTCTGCACCGCTGCCTCGCCCCCGGCCACTGTCGTTGCGATGTATCAATCATGATCGCCGCGGATGGCGCAATCCTCCGATTTTTCACGGGCGTGTTTGGCATCGGTTCAGACTTGGGGCGCTACCGACGTTAGACCAATTCCAGTATACTCGGCGATCGGGACCAGGATACGCGCATGACTGATGATAACGCGCCGGGGTCGGACGGAGCAGAGCGCGCCGGCGCGACCGGCTACGCCGCGATCATCGGCCAGCACCTCGCTCTGCCGATCCGGGACTATTTTCAGGTTGTCGAGCAAGAGCCGCTTCCGGCCCCGCTTGCCGGCCTCGTCGCACGCTTCGAGGCCGCCGTGGCGGCGTACGGCCAAGTCGTGGCGTTCGATTTCCGCAGCGATATCATCACGGCGCTTCCGTCCCTCCGGACCTTCGCGCTGTCGCTCGTAGGCGACGTGAGCCGGGCCGACGATCTCGTGCAGGAAACCTTCGTGAAGGCCTGGGCCAACCAGGCACGGTTCCGGCCCGGGACGAACTTCACCGCCTGGCTGTTCACGATCCTGCGCAACCAGTTCTACTCGGAGCTGCGCAAGAACCGGCGCGAGGTCGAGGATGTGGACGGCGCCCATGCCGGCCAGATGACCAGCCTGTCCGACCAGGAGGATGCCAGCACCCTAAAGGTCGTTTGGAAGCAGCTCGGGACCTTGCCCGCCGCGCAGCGGCAGGCGCTGCTGCTGGTCGGTGCGGAGGGCCACACCTACGAGGAAGCGGCGAACAAGCTTGGCTGCCAGGTCGGTACGGTGAAGAGCCGGGTCAGCCGGGCGCGCTCCTCGCTGCTCGATACGCTCGGCGTGGTGGTGGCAGGACAAGCTCCGGCGCCGTGACTCGCGGCTCGTAGGCGAAGGCAGAAATCCGACCGATCAACCCGCGTCGCGCAACGCTTCCGTCGCAAAGTCGCGTTGGCGCCGAACCGAACCCCCGGCGACCACCTCACATCCTCCGTTCGACCGCTCCGGCGTGGCTTTGCCGGAGCCGGAACACCGTCATCACCGCCGCAGCCGCGATGCCGGCGAGGATGACGGCCGGGCGAATGCCGGTCCGTGCCGAGGCGCGGCTCAACGCCACTTCCAGCGCTCCGGAAATATTGACGGCACGCGGCACAAGCTGCGTGTGAAGAAAATGCTTCGACACTGACGGGCCGGACGGTTTTTTCAGCATGTAATCGCGGCCGATGACCATATTAACCTCTATCAATGATGTATGTTAGCAGCACATAAATTTCCGGATGCGGAAACTCTTTTAGGAAACACCGGTGGGCGGCAGGTGTTTCCCAGCCTTACAGGCCCGGAGTTCGCCCGTTGGAAAAGCCCACCTTCAAGCCGTACCGTCTACCCTCCGGCGGTTGGGGATCAGCCCTCTCCGTCGGCAACATCCTGCGGCGTGAGGGCGTGCTGGCGAGCGTTCCGATCGCACTGACACGTCACAACAAAGTCGATGGTTACCAGTGCAACAGCTGCGCCTGGGTGAAGCCGGCGAGCCCCCTGCCCTTCGAGTTCTGCGAGAACGGGGTCAAGGCAGTGGCCTGGGAGCTGACCGCGCATCGCTGCACGCCGGACTTCTTCGCCAAGCACACGGTTACCGAGCTTCTGGACTGGGACGATTACCACCTCGAGCAGCCCGGCCGGCTGACCCATCCGCTGCGCTACGACGCGGCGAGCGACAAATACGTGCCGGTCTCCTGGGGCCATGCGGTCGAGGAGATCTCCCGCGAGCTGCGCGCCGTGGAGGACCGCAAGAAGGGCACGGTGTTCTACAGCTCCGGCCGCCTCTCGAACGAGGGGAGCTACCTCTACGGGCTGTTGGCCCGGCTCTACGGCAACAACAACCTGCCCGATTCCTCCAACATGTGCCACGAGACCACCTCGGTGGCGCTGCCGGCCAGCATCGGCCAGGGCATCGGCACGGTGGCGCTGGACGATTTCGGCAAGGCCGACTGCCTGCTGTTCTTCGGCCAGAACCCGGGCAGCAATTCCCCGCGCATGCTGCACCCGCTGCAGGAGGCGAGCCAGCGCGGCGTTCCGATCATCACCTACAATCCCCTGCGCGAGCGCGGGCTCGAACGCTTCCTGAACCCGCAATCCCCCGCCGAGATGCTGAGCCGCAAGGCGACGCGGATCAGCTCGCAGTACCATCAGGTCAAGGCGGGCGGCGACCTCGCGGCTTTGGCCGGGATCTGCAAGGCGGTGCTGGCCCTCCACGACGCGTCGCTCGCCGAGGGCGGTGAGCCGGTGCTGGATGAGGCTTTCATCCAGGAGCACACCCACGGCTTCGACAAGTTCCTTGCCTGGCTCGAGACCCGGGAGTGGGACGAACTCGAGCGGCGCTCGGGCCTGCACCGGGCCGACATGGAATCCACCGCCAAGGTCTACAGCGTCTCGAAGGCCGTGATCGCCGTCTACGGCATGGGGCTCACCCAGCACCAGGCCGGCGTCGAGACCGTCCAGATGCTGGTCAACCTGCTGCTGATGCGCGGCAATATGGGCCGCGGCGGCGCCGGCATCTGCCCGGTCCGGGGCCATTCCAACGTCCAGGGGCAGCGCACGGTCGGGATCACCGAGAAGCCCGAGCTGTTCCCGCTGGACCGGCTGGGCGCGCAGTTCGGTTTCGAGCCGCCGCGCGAGGCCGGCTACAACACGGTCGAGGCCTGCCAGGCGGTCCTCAAGGACGAGGTCCGCGCCTTCATCATGCTGGGCGGCAACTTCGTCCGGGCGATCCCCGATCACGGCCAGATGGAGCCGGCCTGGCGCCGGATCCGCCTGACCGTCAACGTCATCACCAAGCTTAACCGCAGCGCCCTGCTGCCGGGGGAGATCAGCTACATCCTGCCGGTGCTCGGGCGCCTGGAGATCGACGAGACCAAGGCCGGCGCGCAGGTGCTCTCGATGGAGGACACCTCGGCCTGCGTGCACGGCAATCGCGGCCTGCGCAAACCCGCCTCGCCGCACCTGATCAGCGAGATCCGGCTGATCTGCGAACTCGCCCGGGCGGTGCTCGAACCCAACCCCCGGGTGCGGTGGGACGACTACATGCAGGATTATGCCGAGATCCGTAAGGAGATCGGCGAGACGCTGCCGGAGTCGTTCTGGGACTACGAGCGGCGCATGTGGGAGCCGGGCGGGTTCCAGCGCGACATGCCGGTGAAGCGGCGCGAGTGGTGCACCGATACCGGCCGCGCCAACTTCGTCACGCCGAACGCGCTGGACGAGGATGCCGACATGCCGGCGATCGGGCACGACGTGCTGCGCCTGATGACCCTGCGCAGCAACGACCAGTTCAACACGACCGTCTACGGCTACGACGACCGGTTCCGCGGCATCAACAACACCCGTAAGGTGGTGCTGATGAACCGGTCGGATATCGACCGGCTGGGGCTGAAGGTCGGGCAGGCGGTCACGCTCAAGACCTTCGCGCATGACGGCATCGACCGCCGGCTCTCCGGGCTGCTGGTCGTCGCCTACGACATCCCGATCGGCTGCATCGGTGGCTATTATCCGGAATGCAATGTCCTGATGCCGATCTGGCACTACGCCACCGGCAGCAAGACGCCGGCGGCCAAGATGATCCCGGTCACGATGCATGCGGACAGCGACCGCGTGCTCGAGCCGCAGCTCGAATACGCGGCTGGTTGAACCCCCGACGCGTCAGACCGGCGGGCGGCGTCGATGCCAGTCGGTCGCCTGCTGGTAGGCCTGGCCGATCCGCAGGGCCATCGCCTCGTCGTAGCCCCGGCAGGTGATTTGCAGCGACAGCGGCAGCCCGGCGGATGTGAACCCGTTGGGCAGCGCCAGGGCGCAGAGGTCGAGGAGGTTGCCGAAGCGGGTGAAGCGCGAGGGCAGATGCGCCTCGTCGACCTCGGACAGTGCGACGGCAGCGCATTCGGTGGTCGGCGTCAGCAGGGCGTCGATCCCCTCCAGGGCGGCGGCATAGGCGACCTTCATGGCGGCGCGGCGCTGAAGCGTACCGAGATACTCCTGGGCCGAGACTGTCGCGCCGGCCAGGATCCGGGCCCGCACGGCGTCGCCGAGCTGCGAGGCCGGGTCCTCGGCGAGGGCGCCGTTGACGAAATAGGCCTCGGCGTTGGTGATTCCGCTCATCGCCACGCAGTCGCTGAACCGGAACGGCAGGGCGACGTCGACGATCTCGGCCCCCAGCTGGGCCAGGAGATCAAGGGCCGCATCGTAGGCCGCCAGCATGTCGGCGGCGACACCCTCCCGCTCGACTTCCGGCATCCGCCCAAGGCGCAGGCCGCGCACGCCGCGGTTCAGGGTCGACCAGGGCGCGTCCGGGGCGATCCCCCGGGTGGTGGGATCGAGCGGGTCGGGGCCGGAGATCGCCTCGTAGAGGAGCGCGGCATCTTCGACCCTGCGCGCCAGCGGGCCGGGCGTGTCCAGCGTCGTCGAGAGCGGCACGATCCCCCAGGTCGAGACGCGCCCGACCGTGACCTTCAGGCCGGTCAGCCCGCAGAAGGAGGCGGGCAGGCGCACCGAGCCGCCGGTATCGGTGCCGATGCCCCAGGGCGCCATCCGGGCCGCGACCGCGACCCCGGTGCCGCTGCTCGACCCGCCCGGCGTGCGCGGCGTCTCCAGATCCCAGGGGTTCAAGGGGGTGCCGAGATGCTGGTTGGTACCCCAGCCGCCATAGGCGAACTCCACCGTGTGGGTCTTGCCCAGCACGATCATCCCCTGCGCGATCAGTCGCCGGGCGATGGTCGCGGTGCGCTCGGCCCGGCGCGCCCGGTGGGCGGCCGAGCCGCCCATGGTGATCCGGCCTTCCAGGTCGATCAGGTCCTTCAGCACCACCGGGACGCCGTGGAGCGGCCCGACCGCGTGGCCGGCGCGGATCGCCCGGTCGGCGCCCTCGGCCGCCAGACGCGCATCGACCGCGAACACCTCCGTGAAGGCCTGGAGCTTCGGCTCCAGCTGCGCGACCCGGCCGAGCAGCGCGTCGACCGCATCCACCGGGGAGAGCGTCTTCGATCCGATCGCCCGGGCGAGTTCGGCCGCGGACGCGTCGACGAGATCAAAATCAGCCATCGGGATCACTGCACGCTGACGAGGGTGAGATCGACGAACCAGGATTGCGGGGAGACGAAGCCGTGGATCTTCTTCGACATCCCGCGCGGGTTGAGGTCGTGCACGATGAACAGCCACGGCGGGTTGTCCACCAGCCGCTCGTGGGCGAGCGCCGTCTGCGCGTCGATCACCTTCGTGTCGTCGGTCTCGGCCAGCGCCTTGAGGGCGGCATCGAACGCGTCGTCCTTCCAGTTCGGGAAGTTGAAGCCGCCGGGCGGGAACCGGTCGCCGGCGAAGTAGCGCGCCATCACGCTCGGGTCGGACGAGGGTGAGGAGACGTTGAGCGCCATCGAGCCCTGGAGGCTCTGCGCGTCCGGCAGCGCCCGGCTGGAATTCAGCAGCACCTGCCACTCGACCACGTTGAAGCTGAGCTCGACGTTGCAGGCCTGCTTGAGGTTTTCCTGCAAGTACTCGTTCATCGGCATCGGCAGCATCTGGCCCGAGCCCGAGGACGAGATCATCACCTTGAGGCTGAGGGGTTTCTTCTCGGAGTAGCCAGCCTCGGCCAGCAGCGCCTTGCCCTTAGCGGCGTCGAAACCGTAACGGTTCTTCGGGCTGCCGAAATTCGGGTCTTTGTCGTTGAGCCAGCCCGAGGCCGGCTCGGCCGTGCCGTTGAGCAGCTCGACGATGCCGGCGCGGTCGACGCAGTAGTTCAGCGCCTGTCGGACGCGCACGTCCTTCAGCGGGCTGTCCTTGGCGCCGATGTTGAAGATGTAGGGCCAGACATGCGGGTAGGAGCCCGTGGTGATGGCGAAGCCCGCTTGCTTCAGGGACGGGATCGCGTCGGGCGCCGGCACCTCGATCCAGTCGACCTGCCCCGACCGCAGGGCCGCGACCCGCGCATTCGCCTCGGGGATCGGCATCAGCCGGACCTTGTCGACCTTCGCCATCCGGTTCGGATCCCAGTAGCCGTCGAACTTGGCCAGATCGACCGATTCCCGCGGGGCCACTCGGGTGATCTTGAACGGGCCGGTGCCGGCCGCCGGCAGCGCCGCGACCTTGGCCCAGTCGCGGCCCGCCTTCTCAAAGGATTGGGGCGAAGTGAACAGCAGGTAGACCACCATGTCGGGGAAGTACGACGCGACCTGCGTGGTCGTGATCTGCACGGTGGCATCGTCGATCTTCTTGTAGCTCCCGACCAGGGGCGCCCGGGCCCGGGAGATGCCGGCCCCCTGCGGCTCGAATTGCGGGCTGTCGTTCTTGAAGTAGCGGTCGAGGTTCCAGATCACCGCGTCGGCGTTGAACGGGGTGCCGTCATGGAAGCTGACGCCCCGGCGGAGGTGGAAGGTCCAGATCGTCTTGTCGGTTTGATCCTGCTCCCAGCGCTCAGCCAGGGCCGGGATGATGCCGGCGAGCTTGGCCGTGCTCTTGAGGTCCCACTGCACCAGCCCCTCGAATATCGGGTAGCCGAGGAAGCGCATGCCCTCGAAGCCGTTGTTGGGCATCCCCGTGGCGGTGGGGATGTCGGAAGCGGTCATGGCGATCCGCAGCACGCTCTCGGCGTTGGCCGGGGCAGCCACGACGAAGGAGCCGGCGACGGCAGCGGCAAGCAGGCGGCGAAGTTTCATCGGATCCCGTTCGTCGAGGTTGCGGGATGCCAACGGCAAAACTCGCGCCAGATCGTGCGATAGCCCAGGCGCTCGATGACCGGGCCGCGGCGCGTTTCGGCCCTTGCGCTCGTCACGGGCTGCGCCACGATAATAAAGAATGCGATTCGCCGGCCGTCTGGGCCGGATCGAGAGGGAGCCGCCCGTGACCGATGGGACGCCAACCACGATGAACGGGGCCGAGAGCCTCGTCCGGACCCCGGTCGACGGCGGGGTCGAGGTCTGCTTCACCAATCCCGGCACGTCCGAGATGCATTTCGTGGCCGCCCTCGACCGGGTCGAGGGGATGCGCTGCGTGCTGTTCCTGTTCGAGGGCGGGGCGACCGGCGCGGCGGACGGCTATGCCCGCATGGCCGACAAGCCGGCCTCGACCCTGCTGCATCTCGGGCCGGGCCTCGCCAACGGGCTGGCCAACCTGCACAACGCCAAGAAGGCGCGCACGCCCGTCGTCAACATCGTCGGCGAGCACGCCACCTACCACCGGGAGTACAACGCGCCGCTGACCTCGGACATCGAGGGGCTGGCTCGCCCGATGTCGTCGTGGGTGCATACCGGCCTGAGCGCCGCCGAGATCGGTGCCGACGGCGCCGCCGCCATCGCGGCCGCCCGCACCGCGCCGGGGCAGGTCGCGACCCTGATCCTGCCGGCCAACACCGCCTGGGACCCGGGCACGGGCATCGCCCCGGTGCCGCCGATCCCCGAGCGGGCGCGAGCCGCGGATTCGGCCATCGCGGCCGCCGTGGCGGCGCTCGCCAGCGGCGAGCCGGTGCTGCTCCATCTCGGCGACCGGGCGGTGCAGGGCGAGGGCCGGGTGATCGCCGACCGGATCGCCCGCAAGACCGGCGCGACGCTGATGGCCATGACCTCCAACGCCCGGATCGACCGGGGCGCCGGCACGGTGCCGATCGAGCGCCTGCCCTACCCGATCGACCAGGCGATCGAGGCCCTGAAGGGCTTCCGCCACATCATCCTGATCGGCGCGACCCAGCCGGTCGGCTTCTTCGCCTATCCCGGCAAGCCCAGCCTGCTCGCCCCCGAAGGCTGCGCGACCCTCACCCTCGCCACCCCCGAGGAGGATCAGATCGACGCGCTGGAGCGGCTCGCGGAGGCGGTCGCCGCGCCGCCGGCCGAGCCAATCGCCGTGAAGCCGCGGCCGAGCCTGCTCCGCTCGGGCGCGCTGGACCAGGATGCGATCGGTCAGGTGCTCGGGGCGCTGATCCCGGAGGGCGCGGTGATCTGCGACGAGTCGATCACCACCGGCCGCAACTTCTTCGCCCTGACCCGGGATGCGGCGCCGCATGCCTGGCTGCAGCTCAGCGGCGGCTCGATCGGCCTCGGCATCCCGATGGCCACCGGGGCGGCCATCGCCTGCCCGGGCCGCAAGGTGATCAACCTCCAGGCCGACGGCAGCGGGCTCTACACCGCCCAGGCCCTCTGGACCCAGGCCCGCGAGCGCCTCGACGTGGTGACGCTCATTTGGTCGAACCGGTCCTACGCGATCCTGCGGGCCGAACTCGCCAATGTCGGCGCGCACAATCCCGGCCCGAAGGCGCTCGGCATGCTGAGCCTCGACAACCCGGCGGTGGATTGGGTCAGCCTCGCCCGCGGCTTCGGAGTGGAGGGCCGGCGGGTCGAGACGCTGGAGGACTTCATCGCGGCGTTCCGGCACGGGCTGGATACGCCCGGCCCACACCTCATCGAAGTCGCCCTGTGAGCGGAGCCGCCTACGCGCTGCCCGGGCTCGAAGGCCCGGCTGAGATCCGAATCGATCGCTGGGGCCTGGCGCATATCCGGGCCGCGACGCCGCTGGACGCCTTCCGGGTCCAGGGCTTCAACGCCGCCCGGGATCGGCTCTGGCAGCTCGACCTGTGGCGCAAGCGCGGCCTCGGCCTGCTGGCGGCGGATTTCGGGCCGGGCTACCTCGCCCAGGACCGGGCCGCGCGGTTGTTCCTGTATCGCGGCGACATGGCCGCCGAATGGGCCGCCTACGGGCCGCAGGATACGCAAGCGATCGTCACCGCCTTCGTCGACGGGATCAATGCCTTCGTCGAGCTGACCGAGACGCGGCCGGACTTGCGCCCGCCGGAATTCAGCTTGACGGACACGCGCCCAGCCCGGTGGTTGCCCGAGGACGTGGTCCGGATCCGCAGCCACGGACTGGTGCGCAACGTCCTATCCGAGGTTGCCCGCGCCCGGGTGCTGGCCCGGGCCGAGACCCGCGAGGCCGGGTTTTTGACAGACGACCTGCGCAAGCGCATCAGCCCACCGCACGATCCGTCGGTCCCGGACGGCCTCGACGCCGCGAATTGGCCCGATGATCTCCTGGACGATTTCCGGCTCGCCATCGCCCCGGTCGGGTTCACCCCCGAGCGGATGGCGGCCCGGCGCGACGAGGCCTGGGACTGGACCAAGGTCGACGCCCACGGCGCGGTCACGCGGGGGCCGCGCGCCGCCCCGACGGAACCGGTCGAGGGCTCGAACAACTGGGTGGTGGGACCCTCCCGTACCGAGACCGGCCGTCCGATCCTGGCGAGCGACCCGCACCGGATCTATCTGCAGCCGTCGCTGCGCTACGCGGTCCACCTCACCGCCCCGGGCCTCGACGTGATCGGCGCAGGCGAGCCGGCCCTGCCGGGCATCTCCATCGGCCATAACGGCCACGCCGCCTTCAGCCTGACCATCGCGCCGATGGATCAGGAGGATCTTTTCGTGTGCGAGACCGATCCCGGGGATCCGGATCGGTATCGCTACGAAGGCGACTGGGCGCCGATCGAGCGCGTCACTGAAACCATCCCGGTGCGCGGCGGGCCGGACGAGACCGTGATGCTCGGCTTCACCCGGCACGGCCCGGTGATCCGCGAGACGGGCGGGCGGGCTTTCGCGCTGCGCACCGTCTGGTCCGAGCCGGGCGCTGCCGCGTATCTCGGCAGCCTCGCCTATCTCGGCGCCACGAGCCCGGAGGCGTTCGGACAGGCTCTGCGCCACTGGTCGGCCCCCTCGGTCAACCAGCTCTACGCCGACGTGACCGGCCGGATCGCGTGGTTCATGGCCGGCAAGGCGCCCGTGCGGCCGGTTCATGACGGGCTTCTGCCGGTGCCGGGCGACGGCCGCTACGACTGGGCCGGGTTCCACGATCCCGGCGCCCTGCCCCACCGCATCGACCCGCCGGAGGGCTACCTCGCCACCGCCAACGAGATGAATTTGCCCGCGGACTTTCCCGCTGAGACCCGCAAGGTCGGTTTCGAATGGGCCGAACCCTGGCGCGCGCGGCGCATCCAGGTGGTGCTCGACGGCCAGAGCCGACACAGCCTGGCCGATTCCCGGGCGCTTCAGGGCGACGACATCTCCGAGCCGGCCCTGCGTCTCGCCGGGCTCGTACGGGCGCTGCCGGCGGTGACGGATCCGGATCTCGATGCGGCCATCGCCCTGCTGGCCCCGTTCGACGGGGCGCTGCACGAGAACTCGGCCGCCGCTGCCCTGATCGAAGTCTTCTGGGTCCGCCACCTGCGCCCGGCCCTGCTCGAGGCCCTGGTGCCGGACGCCCGGACCCGGCGCCTGCTGCCGCCCGGCGATACCCAGAGCCTGATCGAGCGGCTGGCGGACGTCGTTGATCCGGCCACCCGCGACGGCCTCCTTGCGGAGACTTTGGGTGCTGCGTTCCGGGAGTGCCGCACGCGGATGGGGCCGGATACCGGAGCTTGGTCCTGGGGCCGGCTGCACCACGCCCGGTTCGCCCATCCGCTCTCGGCCCTGAGGCCGGATTCGGGCTGGGATGTCGGCCCATTGGCCGTCGGGGGCGCCGCGGCATCGGTCATGCACGCGGAGTATCGGACCGACACGTTCCAGCTGACCCACGGCGCCTCGTTCCGCATGGTCGTGGATGTGGGCGACTGGGACCGATCGGTCTTCATCAACGTGCCGGGCCAGTCGGGGGACCCGGGCAGCCCGCATTACGCCGACCTGGCCCCCGTCTGGGGCCGCCGGGACCATGTGCCGATGCTCTACGGTCGCGCCGCCGTGGAGACGGCCACCGAGACGATCATCACGCTGAGCCCGGCCTCCGCCTGACCGGTGGCCGGCCGAAGACGAGGACCAAAAGACCTTGCAGATCTTCATCGCCGGACTGGCCACCGAGACCAACACCTTCGCGCCGCTGCCGACGGGCCGTGCCGCGTTCCTGGCCGATTATGCCCGCCGCGACGGCAGCCAGAACCCGCCCCGCCTCAGCAACATCGCCCTCAAGGCCTGGCGCGAGCAGGCCGAGACGGACGGGCACAATGTCGTCGAGAGCCTCTCGACCTTCGCGCAGCCGGGCGGGATCACTCTGCGCGCCGTCTACGAGGAGTTGCGCGACGCCCTGCTCGACGATCTCCGGGCGGCCATGCCGGTCGACGCCGTCCTGCTGTTCATGCACGGCGCCATGGTCGCCGAAGGCACCGACGATTGCGAAGGCGACACCCTGGAGCGGGTTCGCGCTATCGTCGGACCGGACGCGACGATCGGCGTCGAGCTCGACCTGCATTGCCACCTCACCGAGGCGATGCGGCAGAGCGCCGACGTCATCGTGATCTACAAGGAATACCCCCACACCGACATCGTCGACCGTGCCCGCGACCTCTACCCGCTGGTGATGCGCACGGTCGCCAAGGACATCCGGCCCGTGATGGCCTATGCCGATTGCCGAATGATCAACATGTGGCGCACCACCCGCGAGCCGGTCGCCGGCTTCGTGCGCCGGATGGAGGCGCTGGAGGGCCGGGATGGGATCCTGTCGGTCTCCTTCGGGCATGGCTTCCCCTGGGGCGACGTGCCGGATGTCGGCGCGAAGATGCTGGTCGTCGCCGACGGCGATGCCGTCAAGGCACAGGCGGTGGCGGACGACTTGGCCCGGGAGGTCTGGGCGATGCGCGAGGAAGCGGCGAGCCGCTGCGACAGCATCGATGCCGCCATCGACGCCGCGCTCGCCTCCGACCACCCCCGCCCGATGGTGCTGGCCGATTTCGCCGACAATGCCGGCGCCGGCGCGCCCTCCGACAACACCGCGATCCTGGCGCGCCTGGCCGAACGCGGCATCACGGATGTGGCGCTCGGGCTGATCTGGGATCCCGGCGCGGTCGGGATCTGCCACGAGGCCGGGCTCGGCGCGACCTTCGTGCTGCGCATCGGCGGGAAGTGCGGCGTCACCTCGGGCGATCCGGTGGATCTGCGCATCACCGTGCGCGGCCTCTCCGAGGATCACAGCCAGGGCGGCCCCTGCAGCGGCCGGGCCCGACTTGGCCCCGCCGCCTGGGTCGAGGCCGACGGGATCCACGTGATCCTCACCCATATCCGCCAGCAGGCCTTCGCGCCCGACGCCTTCACGGGGCTGGGGCTGACGCTCGACGACAAGCGGATCGTCGTGGTGAAGTCGATGCAGCATTTCTACGCCGCCTTCGCGCCGATCGCGAGCGAGGTCCGCTACGTCGCGGCGCCGGGCGCGGTCCCGCCCGATTACGGCGCGATCCCCTACACCAAGCGCTCGGGCCGCTACTGGCCCAAGGTCGCCGATCCCTTCGCCAATTCCTCCGCCGAGAGCGCCCGATGATCCCGGACCTGCCGTTCGACGCGGAGTCCATCCTGGCGACCTTGCGCCCCTGGGTGGAATGCGAGAGTCCGACTCACGATGCCGCCGCGGTCAACCGGATGATGGGTCTGGCCGCTCGCGACCTCGCGGTCGCCGGGGCTGCGGTCGAGACCATCCCGGGGCGGATGGGTCTCAGCGATTGCGTGCGCGCCCGCTTCCCCCATCGGCACCGTGATACACCCGGCATCCTGGTGCTCGGGCATCTCGACACCGTCCATCCGGTCGGAACCCTGGCGAGCCTACCCTGGCGGATCGAGGGAAACCGCGCCTACGGGCCGGGCATCCTCGACATGAAGGGCGGCAACGTCATCGCGCTCGCGGCGATGCGCGCTCTGGTCGCCTCCGGCATTGAGACGCCGCTACCGGTGACGTTCCTGTTCACCGGCGACGAGGAGGTCGGCAGTCCCGCGACCCGGGATCTGATCGAGGCCGAGGCCGCCCGCCACGCCTTCGTGCTGGTGCCCGAGCCCGGCCAGTCCGACAACGGCGTCGTCACGGGCCGGTACGCCATCGCGCGCTTCGACTTGGAAGCTGTGGGCCGCCCGAGTCATGCCGGCGCCTCGCCCCATGAGGGCCGCTCGGCGATCCGTGCCATGGCGCGCATGATCCTGGCGATCGACGGCATGTCGGACGCGGACTGCACCTTCTCCACCGGTATCGTCTCGGGTGGGCAATGGGTCAATTGCGTTCCGACCCTGTGCCGCGGCCAAGCCCTGAGCATGGCCAAGCGGCAGGCCGATCTCGACCGCGGCGTCGAGCGGATGCTGGCCCTCTCGGGCGATCAGGACGGCGTCCGCTTTTCGGTGGCGCGGGGCGTCACCCGGCCGGTCTGGGAGCCCGATGCCGGCTGCCTGGCCCTCTACGACCAGGCGCGGACCCTGAGCGAGGCGCTCGGTCAGCCCCTGCCCCATCGCAGCGCCGGCGGCGGCTCGGACGGCAACTTCACCGGCGCCAACGGCATCCCCACCCTCGACGGCCTCGGGCCGCTGGGCCAGGGCTTCCACACCCTCGACGAGCACGTGCTGATCGCGACGCTGTCCCAGCGGGCGCGGCTGTTCGCGGCGTTGCTCGCCACGCTCGGCACCGCGGGCCGATCGTGAGCCCGGACCCCGTGACGGTCGCGGTCGCCGGTGCCACCGGCGATCTCGGCCTGCGGATCGTGCGCGCGCTCCGACGCGAGGGCGCGGCGGTCACCGCCCTCGTCCGGCCCGGGACCGATCAGGCCCGGATCGCGCCGCTCACCGCGCTGGGTGCGCTGGTGGTCGAAGCCGGCCCCGGCCGTCCCGGAAGCTGGCAATCCACCTGCGCGGGCGCCGCTTGCGTGGTTTCGGCCTTCAACGGCTTGAGCGCGACGGTGATCGACGCGCAGACCGCCCTGCTGGAAGGCGCCGTCCGGGCTGGCGTACCGCGCTTCATCCCGTCAGACTTCTCCATCGACTACGCCAAGACCGCGCCGGGCGGAAATCGCAACCTCGACCTGCGCCGGGCCTTTCAGGCGCGCCTCGACGCGGCGGAGATCCAGGCCACCTCGGTTCTCAACGGTGCCTTCATGGAGTTGCTGGACGGACAGGCCCCGCTGATCCTCCACCGCCCGCACCGGGTGCTCCATTGGGGCAGCGCCGACCAGATCCTCGACTTCACCACCAAGGACGATACCGCAGCCTTCACGGCCCGGGCCGCCCTGGATGCCGCTACGCCGCGCTGGCTGCGCATCGCAGGCGACAGCTTGAGCGCTCGCGACTTGGCCGAGGCGGCGAGCGCGGCTCGGGGCACGCGCTATCGAACGCTGCGTGCCGGCGGGCTAGGCTCTCTGGGGATGATGATCCGCGTAGCTCGTACCCTCGCGCCGGGGCGCGGGGCGGTGTTTCCGGCCTGGCAGGGCATGCAATACCTGCGCGACATGTTCGAGGGCCGTGCCCGGCTCACGCCCCTCGACAATGACCGCTACCCGGACCTGCGCTGGACGACGGCTCGGATGTTCCTGTCGACGGCCGCCGGCCCACGCAGTCAGGCGTAAGGTCAGGCGCGGCCCCAGCCAAGGAACGCAACCGCGAGGGCGCCGACCATCCCCCCGATCGTGCCGCCGCCGAAAAATCCGGCCAGGGCCAGCAGCGGCCCCGAGGGCGCGGCCAGCGCGCAGACCAGGGAGCTACCGATGCACCCTGCAGTGGCGATCACGGACATCGGAGGCCTCACACAACTATCGGTTGTATAAGCGCGGCCGTTGCAATCCTGTTCCCTGGCGACAGGCGGGTGTGGGTCAGACTGGATCAATCGGCATCTCCGGCACGCCGGAGGCCTCGATGACCGCGCCCGCCGCGAGGCACAGATCCTCCCGGTATCGGGCCGCGACGATCTGCACGCCCACGGGGGTGCGTCCGACGAGGCCGGTGGTGACGGTGAGAGCAGGGACGCCGAGCGGCGCCAGACCCACCTGCAGCAGATTCGCCTCGAAGGCGCGCTCGATCCCGGCTTCGCCGGTGCGGTCGAGCCCGTCCGGGAACGGCAGCTCAGCCGAGACCGGCACCAGCAGCACCGGATACTCGGCGAGGAACAGTGACCATTCTCGCGCCAACGTGTTCCGCCGGACGAGCGCCTTGGCGATGGCGTCGGGGCCCATCGCTTCTGCCCGCCCGCGGAAATAGCCGAGCAGGTCGATGGCCGCCGCGTCGCCCTCGCGCTCGGCGGCAGCCCGGGCTGCACCGTAGCCGTCCCCCAGCCAGAGCTGCAATTGCAACGCGCTGGCCTCGCGGATCGGCGGGGTGTCGGCGATCTCCTCGACCGCCCAGCCGGCCGCGGTCAGCCGTCGCGCGGCCTCGCGCAACGCGATCTCGACGTCGGGCCCGACCGCGAGGCCGCCGGGGCGCACGCAGAGCGCTGCCCGGCGCGGCACGGCCGGACCTTCTAGCGGCGCCGGCACCCACCATGGGTCGCGCGGGTCGGCGGCCGCCATTGCGTGGAGGCCAAGGCGCAGATCCGCGATGCTGCGTGCCAGCGGGCCCGACACCGCCATGAGCTGCGGCCCGATCCCGCGCTCTGGCGACGAGGCGTTCCATGCTGGAATCCGGCCGAGGCTCGGGCGCAGTCCGTGCACGCCGCAGGCATAGGCCGGATAGCGCACCGAGCCGGCAATGTCGGTCCCGTGGGCGAGAGCCCCGATCCCGGCTGCGACCGCGGCGCCCGCGCCCGCCGACGAGCCCCCGGGGGTCAGCGCTGGATCGCGCGGGTTCTTGGTCTCCCCATGCAGCTGATTGGTGGTGAACCAGCGCAGCGAGAAGGCTGGCGTGTTGGTCCGCCCGAGCAGCACGGCGCCGGCCCGCCGGAGATTGGCCACGACGGGATTGTCGTCGGCAGCCGCGAGGTCGCGCTGGAGCCGCAGGCCGTTCGTGGTCGCGAAGCCGCGCTGGTCGACATTCACCTTGATCGTCACCGGCACGCCCGCCAAGGGGCCCAGCGCATCGCCACGAGCACGTGCGGCGTCGACCGCGTCGGCTTGCGCCAGCACTTCCTCCGGGCGGTGCTCGACCACCGCGTTGATCCGGCCGTTGACCGCATCGAGCCGTCCGAGGGCCGCCTGTGCCACCTCCCGGGCCGAGACTTCGCCGGTGCGAATCAACGCCGAGAGGTCGGTCGCGGTCAGACGCCAAAGCTGCATGAAAGATCCCTTCACAAAGATTCGCGGGGCCGAGATTCGCTCCGGATCCGAGCCGTGCGGGCGGGCGCCACGGTTCGAAGCGGCCTTATTCTTTATGCAAATGCCCGGCCGCTTTTTTGAGCACTTGGCGATTGCGAGCGGCGGCAACGGTTTGCCGCATTGCAGCAGACGGAACTAAGCATTTCGCCTTAGCCGGCCCTTGCCAGACATAGAGTGATTGATAACCTCTTCTCGTTCGGGCGTTCGACCGGCCAGATCAGCAAAAAGGATCGCTCTCCTCCGACGAAGACAGGCAACCTCCAGAACAAGGCAGGCTTCCATGGCAGAGATGATTCGCGTCAAGCCGACTCACGACGGCACCTACACTGTCTATCGCGGGACTCTCGCATTGATCAGCGGTCTGACCCGCCTCCAGGCCGAACGCTACGAAGCGAGCATCAGCCAGCAGCAACGGACTGAACTCGCCGCCGCGGCTCATTGAATCCCTCCAGAGGCTGGCCGACCCGAATGGGCCCAGCCGGCCTCGGGACCGACGATCGGAGACTCGCAGCCGTCAGTCGAGGTCGATCGGACCCAGGTCGCCGATGGCACCCGCCGCATCGCGGGCGCGCCGCCGCGCGCTGACCGCGTAGCCAGCGCCATTCCGGGTAATATCGTACAAGATGTAGGAGGCTCGGCGCGCTGCCAAGCCGCCATGTCCGTCAGGCCGCGCCGAGGCCGAGGGCGCGCCGACCACCGGGATGCCGCTTCCGTCCGGCCCTGGCACGCGGGCGCTGGTGGTGGTGTGATTGTGACCGTGCAGGATCAGGTCTGCGCCGGCCCGGGCGATCATCGCCGTGAAGGCAGCGGCATCCTTGGGTTCCCGCCCCGACGATGCGCCCCCGGGCTGAGGCGGGTGGTGGATCATCACCACCCGGAACGGCTTGCCCGGCTCGGTGGCGAGCGCCCGCAGCAGGGATTCTGCGGCGGCGAGCTGAGGCGGGCCGAGGCGCCCGGTCGCGACGAACGGCTTCGTCGGGATCGCGCTCGAGAGCCCGATCAGGGCCACGGGCCCCCGACGACGCAGATACGGGAAGCGGCCGGATGAGCCCGAATCGTCGCCCGTGTAGCCACCGCAGGCCGCCAGCAGGCCTTCCAGGGAGCCGCGCACATAGGCGTCGTGATTGCCCGGCACGAAGCTCACCGTCTCGGGCGAGCCCAAGGCCTCCAGGAAGGTCCGGGCGGTCTCCCACTCACTCGGCAGGCCGATGTTGCAGAGGTCGCCCGTGCAGGCGATGTGCGCAGCGCCCTGCTGCTTCAGGTCCGCGACCAGGGTTTCGAGCACAGTCATGTCGTGGCTGCGCGAGCGGCCGCGCCGCCAGTTGGCGTAGCCGGTGGCGCGCTTGCCGATGAGCTGGTGCAGGCGCACGCGACCCAATGGGCCGACATGGGGGTCGCTCAGATGGGCCAGGCGGAAGGTCAAGGCCGACAATCAACGCTCAAGAGGGGCACGGGACGCGCCCCGCATCGCGGTCGCGAGCCCGCGCGTCAAGCGCTGCCGATCAGCATGCCGGTCGCGAGCACCAGCGCGCCGCCGAGCATCACCTGGATCGCCGCGCGCCAGAACGGCGTCGCCATGAAGCGGGTGCGGATCGCCGCGATCGCGATCAGCTCGACGATCACCACCAGGACGGCGAGGCTGGTGGCCAGGACGAACGGATCCGGCCAGCCCGCCGGGAGCCGGTCGGGGATCGCGTAGGGCAGCGTATGTCCGAGGCCGCCCAGCGTCGTCATCACCCCGCAGACCAGTCCGCGCATCCACGGGTCGCCCCGGCCGGTGATGCTGCCGTCGTCGGACAGGGCCTCCGTGAAGCCCATGCTGATGCCTGCCCCCACGGACGCCGCGAGCCCGACCAGGAAGGTCGCGCCGTTATGGCCCGTGGCGAAGGCCGCCGCGAAGATCGGCGCCAGGGTCGAGACCGATCCATCGATCAGGCCGGCCAGCCCGGGCTGCACATAGCGCAAGGCGAAGACGCGCCGGGCCTCGGCGGCGGCGTCGACCACGGTCTCGAGGGCGGCTGCCATCGGTAACACTCCTGTTTAGACGAATTCCAAACTATGATTTAGAACTGATCTAAACAAGGCAAGTTTTAAATTTCGTCGGATCACGGTCAAGCTCGGCCGGATCGGGGGCTCGACGACGGTTCGATCCCGATGCCCGGCGGCGCGCGAGTTGCGTCGGCTCAGGCTGGGGGACTAGACCATCGGCGGACGAAATCACGCCCGGTCGATTCGGGCTGTGCCGGTCCGGCTGCCACAAGCGTCACATGAATCTCGGCAAGCGTATCCTTCGCCATCCCGTCGTTCAGCGCCTCCTCGGGCGCGTGGCGGCCGGGTATCTGCGCCTCGTGCGGGCTACGAACCGCTTCGAGGTGCAGGCCGGCGCGGGCGGGTCGGGTGCGGCGGATCGGTGGATCGACGCACAGGTGCCCCTCATCGCCGGCATGTGGCACGGCCAGCACATCATGATGCCGTTCATGCGCCGGCCGAGCGACCGGGTCGCGACGATCATCTCGAAGAACCCGGACGGCAACATCAACACCATCGCGCTGGAGCATCTCGGCGTGCGCGTGATCCGGGCCTCCGGCGCCCGCGGTCGGGATCGGGCGACAGATCTGCGCGCCAAGGGTGGTGCGGAGGGTTTGCGGGCGATGCTGCGGGCCTTGAAAGCGGGCGAGTCGGTCGCTTTCAGCGCGGACGTTCCGAAGGTCTCGCGCCGCTGCGATGCCGGAATCCTGACGCTGGCGCGGTTCTCCGGCCGTCCGATCGTCCCGGCCGCCGTGGTCACGAGTCGCCACCTGCGCTTCAAATCCTGGGATCGGGCCTGTCTCGGCCTGCCCTTCGGCCGGGGCGCGGTGGTGCTGGGCGAGCCGATCTACGTCGCGCGTGATTGCGCCGGCGACGAGTTCGAGGGGCTCCGACGCCACCTCGAAGCGGAGATGAATCGGGTGCATGCGCGCGCCTATGCGCTGGTCGGGCGCCCCGACCGTGCGGCTCTCTATCGCGTTGGGTCCCCGGCTGTAGCGGCCGCCCCGGTGGGAGACACCGCGTGAAGCGACCGTCCGTGACCCTGCCATTGCTGGCCTATCGGGCCGGCCTGCGGGTCGGCGAGCCCGCTCTGGCCGGGCTCCTCGCCTGGCGTGCGCATCACGGCAAGGAGGACCCGCTGCGGCTGCTTGAGCGGCGTGGCCTGCCTGGTCGGGCCCGCCCGGTCGGCCCCCTGGTCTGGATGCACGGCGCGAGTGTCGGCGAGGTCCTGTCGCTGATCGGGCTCGTGGAAGGCATGATCGCCCGCGGCTTCTCGGTGCTGGTGACCACCGGGACACGCTCGGCTGCCGAGCTGATCGGCTCTCGCCTGCCGCCTGGCGCCGTGCATCAATACGTGCCGCTCGACGCGCCACGCTGGGTGGCCCGCTTCCTCGCCCATTGGCAGCCGAACCTCGCCATCGTAGCGGAGTCAGAGATCTGGCCGAACACGATCCTGGAACTGGACGCCCGCGAGATCCCGCTGATCCTGGTCAACGGTCGCATGTCGGAGCGGTCGTTCCAGGGCTGGGAGCGCTGCCCGCGCACCGCCAGGGCGCTGCTGTCGCGGATCGCGATCTGCCTCGCGCAGACCCAGGACGATGGCGCACGCTATGCCAAGCTCGGAGCCCCCCGGGTGAGCGTCGCCGGCAACCTGAAATTCGACGCCCAGGTGCCACCGGTCGATCGACAGCAGCTCGCCTATCTGGGCGATCTGATCGCCGACCGCCCCGTCTGGATCGCGGCGAGCACGCATGAGGGCGAGGACAGCATCGTCGCCTACACCCACGCGGTGCTGAAGGCACAGTTTCCGAGGCTCCTGACGATCCTCGCGCCCCGGCATCCGAGTCGCGGCGCGGAGGCGGAGGAAAGCGCGGCCTCCTACGGCCTGCGCAGCGCCAGGCGCTCCAGCGGCGGACGTCCCCATCCGTCCGTCGAGGTCTACGTCGCCGATACGATCGGCGAGATGGGCCTGTTCTACCGGCTCGCCCCGCTGGCCTTTCTCGGCGGCTCGCTGGTCCCGCATGGCGGCCAGAACCCGATCGAGCCGGTGCGCCTCGATACGGCGATCCTGCACGGGCCGCACACCGCGAATTTCGACGTCGTCTATCGCGCCCTGGACCAAGCCGGCGCCGCTCTTCCGGTCCGGGACGGAGTCGAGCTGGCCACCCTGGTCGGCGAACTCTTGGGTGACCCGGCGCGTCTCGACCGCATGGTGCAGGCCGGACCTGGGGCGCTACGGCCGTTCGAGGGCGCGGTCGGGCGCACGCTTGCGGTGCTCGAACCGTTCGTGGCGCAGATGAAGCTCCAGCGGCTCGACCGGGGCGACCTCGCACGACCGCTTGTGCGGGCCTGATGCGGCCACCACGCTTCTGGGCGGCAGGCGCCGATCACTCGGTCGCACGTGCCCTGGGGCCGCTCGGCGCGGTCTACAGCGCGCTCACCGCGCGGCGCATGGATCGGCCCGGCCTACGGGCGGGCTGCCCGGTCCTGTGCCTGGGGAACTTCACCCTTGGAGGGGCCGGCAAGACGCCCGCCGCGATCGCGGTCGCCGCCCTGCTGGTCGAACTCGGCCGCTGCCCGGCTTTTCTGTCCCGCGGCTATGGCGGGCGCCTGGCTGGGCCGATCCGGGTTGACCCGAACCACCACGGGGCCGCGGATGTCGGCGACGAGCCGCTGCTCCTCGCCCGTCACGCGCCGACGATCGTGTCGCGGGACCGGCCAGCCGGGGCGGCCCAGTGCCGGGCGCTCGGCGCCGACGTGATCGTCATGGATGACGGGTTGCAAAACCCGACGCTTACCAAGGATCTCGCCTGGGCAGTGGTGGATGGCGGAGCCGGCATCGGCAACGGGCGACCGTTCCCGGCTGGTCCCTTGCGGGCGCCGCTCAGACGGCAATGGCCCCATGTCGCCGGCCTGATCCTGGTGGGCGACGGGGCCCCCGGTGCGTCGGTCGCGGAGAGCGCGGAGAGGCGCGGACTGCCAGTCCACCGGGCCCGGCTTGTCCCGGACACGATCGAACTGGCCGGCCGGCGCTTCCTCGCCTTCGCGGGAATCGGCCGCCCGGAAAAGTTCTTCGCCACGCTGCGCGAAACCGCAGCCGTGATCGTGGCTGAACGGCCCTTCGCCGACCATCACCCCTATGGTGAAACGGAACTGGCGGCCCTGGTCGCCGAGGCGGACCGGCTCGGTGCGGAACTCGTGACGACCGAAAAGGACGCTGTGCGGCTGCCCGCCGCCGTCGCGGCCCGGGTCAGCGTGCTGCGTGTGCGCCTGGTGCCGAACGATCCGCAGGCCCTTTGCCGGCAGATCCGACAGGCCCTGTCGGACTCTACGGCCGCCCGGTTTCCTTGAGCCGCGTCAGGATCGCCTCGGGCGACACATAGGCTTCCTGCCGCGCGGCGCTCCAGTAGCGCAACCCGTCGAGCGGGATTTGCTCGCCGGTTACCGCACAGCGGACGAAGCTGCCCGGTTTGACCACGCGCATGGTGCCGTCCCCATATTGGACGACCGCCTCGCCGTTCTGTCCACGCTCATAGCGACCCAGCACGTTTGCCTCCTGATCGATCCCGCATTCTACACGATCCGCGGCGTTCGCAGAATCAGTCGAGCATCGAGGGCGTTTGATCGGCGGCCAGCAGGGCCCGCGCCGCGTCGGAATCGACGTGCATGCGCGCGATCAATGCCTCGGCGCTGGCGAACCGCTCCTCGCCGCGGATGTGGCCGACGCATTCCACGGCGATCTCCCGCCCGTAGAGGTCGCCGAAAAAATCGAACAGGTAGACTTCGAGAAGCGGCGCTCCGTCGTCGAAGGTTGGACGGCGGCCGTAGCTCGCGACGCCGTTCCGGACCTCACCGGGTCCGAGGCGCACGCGCACCGCGTAGATGCCGTGCGCCAGTCCGCAATCGGGCAGCATCACGTTGGCGGTGGGAAAGCCGAGCTGGCGGCCACGCTTGTCGCCATGGCGGACTTGGCCGAGCACGAACCAGCGATAGCCGAGCAGCGCATTGGCTCGGGCGACGTCGCCGGCCGCCAGGGCCGCCCGGATCGCGCTCGACGAGACCGGCTCCGTCTCGCCCGCCAGGGCGACCGGCTCCACGATCCGGCATCCCATGCCGGCCTCCTGGCAGAGTTCGGCCAGGATCGCGGGTGTGCCCTCCCGGCCACGGCCGAAATGGAAATCGTGGCCGACCACCACGCCGGACAAGCCGAGCGACCCTTTCAAGAAGTCGAGCACGAAGGCGCGGGCGCCGGTGGCGGCCAGGGCGCCGTCGAAGCGTCGCACGATCAGCCCGTCGAGGCCGAGATGCGCGAACACGATCTCCTTCGCGGCCAATGCGGTGAGGCGGAACATCGGCGCATCCGGCGCGAAATAGGCGCGCGGATGCGGCTCGAAGGTCAGTACCGCGGCCGGCCGGCCGGCCTCGCGTGCCGCCGCGCGCACGTTCTCCACCAGCACCCGATGGCCGCGATGGACGCCGTCGAAATTGCCGATCGCTGCGACCGCCCCGGCAAGGGGCGGCGGTACCGGCGCGTCCACGCCGCAAATCGTGAAGGGCCGCATGGCCGGTTCGTCGCCTGGGGCCATCGATTCGGGATCGGAGACTCGGAAAGGGCCGGATGGGAGCGCCTGCGCTGTCCGCGGCAGGCCCGACGGAGCCGGACCCTGCCGAAACGCGCCCGGAGGGTCAAGCGAGCGAGCCGGTCCGCGACATCGCAGGGGGCGGCGGCGAATGCCACACCTGCAGATTAACGGCTTCGCAATGCGCCTGCCCTATTTTAAATGCTGAGCAGCGCAGCTATTTTGCAGCGTTAGTGAAGCGTTCATCTTTTCGGGAGCCGCCTCGGCCTCCCGCCGGGCAATACGGAGCAGTTGGTCTATGGCTCTCGATCTGAGCATGCCGATCCTCGTTGTCGACGATTACCAGACGATGGTTCGAATCATTCGGAATCTATTGAAGCAGCTCGGCTTCGAAGAGGTTGATGACGCTTCGGATGGTACGGCAGCACTGGCGCGCCTCAAGGACCGCAAGTACGGTCTGGTCATCTCGGACTGGAACATGGAGCCGATGACGGGCTACGAGCTGCTCCGGCACGTGCGCGCCGACGAAAATCTTCGGACGACGCCCTTCATCATGGTGACGGCCGAGTCGAAGACTGAAAACGTCATCGCTGCGAAGAAGGCTGGCGTGAACAACTATATCGTCAAGCCGTTCAATGCGGCGACGCTCAAATCCAAGATCGAGGCCGTCTGCGGGAACTGATGATTTCCGTGGCACGTCCAATGCGCCCTCCGGCCAAGCCCCCCGCACGCCGGAAGGCGCCCAAGAGCGATGCCGCCGGTATCGCTGGTCGCCGATCCCAGGAGGAGAGCATGTCGTCAGCCGCCGCGCGACAGCCCGAGATGCGGTTCCGCGAACCGCACGCCGTGATCTCCGAGTTGATCGAGATCGCGGATTACATCGCTCATCTGCGCGAGGAGATCGGCGCACTCCGGGCGAACGAGATGAGTCGCGACCGGATTCCCATGGCTCATGAGGAACTCGGCAGCGTCGTCGCCGCCACGGCGGGAGCGACGAACACGATCATGGAAGCCGCGGAGGCGATGCTCAGCCTCCCCGACGGTCCGGGCTACCGGGACGCGGTCGAGGAGCGGATCAACACGATCTTCGAGGCCTGCGCCTTCCAGGACATCACCGGCCAGCGCATCGCCAAGGTCGTGGAGGCCCTGCGGCTGTTCGAGCAGCGGCTCGCCCGCTTCGTCGGCGCCGTGAAGGCCCGGGATGCCGCCTCCACGGATCCGGTCGAGATGGCCCGCCGCGCCCGTGCCGATGACCTGCTCCTCAATGGCCCTCAGGCCGTCGAGGAAACCCCGTCCCAGAACGACATCGACGCCCTCTTCGCCTGAGAGCCCTGTATCGCCCGGCCGTCGACGGCGGCCGGGCGGGCGGTGTAGATCGCCCTCGGCGACCGCCCGCCCTGCGGCGGTCGCTTCGGATGAGGGGCGGGCTCGAAGCATGGTGGCACGGCTCTGGTCTGATCTGACCACGGACGACCTGGCACGGCGCGACATGCGGCGTACGGTGGCGGTGCTGCCGGTGGCTGCCATCGAGCAGCACGGCCCGCACCTCCCGCTCGGCACCGATGCGATCATCGCCGAGGGGTATCTCGCCCGTGTCCGCGCCTTGGTGCCGGACGACCTCGACGTACTGTTGCTGCCGATTCAGGTTGTCGGCAAATCCGACGAGCATGATGCCTTTCCCGGCACGCTCTCCCTCGACACCGGGACGGCCCTGGCCGCCTGGGCCGGGATCGGTGCCGCAATCCACAGGACGGGTTGCCGCAAGCTGGTGATCGTCACGAGCCACGGCGGCAACAGTGCCCTCATCGATCTCGTGGCTGGCGACCTGCGCGCCCAGTTCGGCTTGGTCGCGGTGACGACCGCCTGGGCCCGGTTCGGATACCCGGACGGCCTCTTCCCTCCGGAGGAGATTGCGCACGGCATCCATGCCGGCGGCGTCGAGACCGCGCTGATGCTGGCCCTGCGGCCGGATCTGGTGCGGGCCGACCAGATCGCGAATTTCCCGCCGCGCAGCCTCACGATGGCCCGGGATTACACCCATCTGCGTGCCGGCCGCCCAGCCGCCTTCGCCTGGAAGGCCGGTGACCTGCATCCCTCCGGGGCGATGGGGGATGCCCGGCTGGGATCCGCGGAGGCCGGGCTCACGGCACTCAATCACGGCGCCGCCGCCTTCGTGGCGCTGCTGCGGGACGTGGACCGTTTCGAGCTCGACAAATCCGATCCGGCGTAACCGGCCCGCGCGTCCGGCCGAAAGATCGGTCACGCGCAGGCATCCTTCGCCAGCGCCGGGAGGCCCGGCCATGAAAATCGTCGCGTTGATCTCAGCAGCCCTGATGCTGGCCCCCATCCGCCCGGCCGCGGCGCTGGAGCGCCCCGTCGTCGTCGAGCTGTTCACCTCACAGAGCTGCTCGTCCTGCCCGCCCGCGGAGGCATTGATCGGCCGGCTCGCCAAAGAAAGCGCGGACGTGCTGCCGCTGGCGTTCCACGTGACCTACTGGAACCATCTCGACTGGCGCGACCCCTATTCCCTCCCGGCCGCCACCGCCCGCCAGAACACTTACGCGGCTCAATTCGGTGGCCCGAGTTACACGCCGCAGGCGGTGATCGACGGGCAGGCAGGTCTGGTCGGTTCCGACGAGACAGGCCTGCGGGCGGCGATCGCGCAGGCGCGGCGCGTCGGGCCGTCTGTCCGGGTGAGCCTGGCCCGCGAGGGCGCTCGCCTGGCCGCCCGGGTCGGGTCCGGGAGCGGGGCCGGCCGGGTCCTGCTGATCGGCTTCGACCCGAGCCATACCAGCCGGGTCCTGCGCGGCGAGAATGCCGGCCGCACCATCGAGCAGGCCAACGTGGTCCGGTCGATCCAGGATCTCGGTCCCTGGTCCGGCGCAGCCACCACCTTCGAGGCCGCCGCGCCGGCGGGCGAGACCGCCGCCCTCCTCTTGCAGGCCGAGGACGGCCGTATTTTGGGTGCGGCCCGGCTAGGCGAGCGCCTCGCCTCGGCCGAGGGGAGCCCGCGATGATGCTGGCTATGCCGGGCGGCGTCGCCGGGCGCGGATGGGCGCTGGCGCCGGACTCCCGCCCCGCGCTAGACTCAGCCCAGGCCGGGGAACGGATCGGCGGCGGAGCCCGGATGGCGCTCGAAGGAGAATTGGCCGCTCTGATGGCGGCCGCACAGGACGGCGACGCGGTGGCGTACCGCGCCCTTCTGAAGGCGTGCCTGCCGGTCGTGTCCGCGATCGCCCGCGCGCAGGGTGTGCGCGGCGAGGCGGTGGATGATGTCGTTCAGGATACGCTGATGACCGTGCATCGCGCGCGCGCCAGCTACGATCCGGCGCGGCCGTTCCTGCCATGGCTGCGGGCCATCACCCAACGCCGGGCCATCGACCGCCTGCGCCGGTCCGGCCGCCGGCCCCGGGAGGTCCACGATCCCCTCGCCTACGAGGCCGAGGCCGATCCCGGTCCCGAGCCCGGCCAGGGGTTGGAGGCGCGCGACCGGGCTGCCGCGCTTGCGCGTGCCGTCGCATCTTTGCCGGACGGGCAGCGGCAGGCGGTCGAGCATCTCGGCCTGCGAGAGTTGTCGCTGGACGAGACGTCGGCCCTCACCGGGCGCAGCAAGGGCGCGCTCAAGGTCAATCTGCACCGGGCCTTGAAGGCCCTGCGCGCCAACCTGATGCAGGAGCGGCGCTGATGGCCGATCTGGCCCGCTACGAGCGGCTCGTCGAGGATCTCGCCGGCGGCCTGGAGCCGGTTCGGCCACTGCCCTCCCCGGCCCTGCGCGCGGCGCTTTGGCTCGGGGTGGCCGTGCTCATCGGCCTGGTCCTGGCGAGTCGGATCGACACCGCCGGCTTCATGCTGCGTATGCGCGTGCCGGATCTCGCCTGCGCAGCGCTCGGAGCGGTGCTGACGGCGGTGGCGGCCGCCTTCGCCGCCTTCGCTACCAGCGTGCCTGGCCGTACCAAGGCCTGGGCCCTGCTGCCGCTGCCGCCGCTGGCCCTCTGGGTCGGGGCGAGCGGCTTCGGCTGCCTGCGCGACTGGATCGCCCCCGGCACAGGCCAGCCACACCCGCAAGAGGTCGCCGGCTGCTTCAGCTTCCTCGTCTGCGTCTCGGTGCCGCTGTCGGTGCTGATCGTCGTGATGCTGCGCCGGGCCTGTCCGCTGCGGCCGAACCTGACGGCCGCCCTGGGCGGGCTCGCTGCGGCGGCCGCTGCCGCCGCGCTGCTGATGCCGTTCCACCCGCACGACGCGACCGCGTCGGACCTGCTGATCCACGCCGTCGCGGTGGTCGGCGTAATCGGCCTCAACGGCCCCGCCGGCGCCCGGGTGCTCGGCCGCGGCATCGGTTAGTCTTCAGCGCGCGTCCGGATCCGCGCCTGGCCAGGCCACGATCCGGTCCGGCAGCTCGTCGTCGGAAAATTCCTCCTCGTTGCCGGCGAGCCGGCCGCGGATGGAGATGCCGGCCTCGTGCACGCTCGAAGCCCGGCCCGAGACCAGGGGATGCCACGAATGGAGCGGCTCGCCGTCGCGGACGAGGCGATAGGCGCAGGTCGGCGGCAGCCACGGGATCGTGCGCACAGCCTCCGGGGTCAGGCGGACGCAATCGGGCACGCGCTTCTGCCGATGGGTGTAGTCACGGCAGCGGCAGGACAGGCCGTCGAGAAGGGTGCAGCCGATATCGGTGTGGTGGACCTCGCCGGTCTCGTCGTCCTCGAGCTTGATCAGGCAGCACCGGCCGCACCCGTCGCAGAGGCTCTCCCACTCGGACGGCGTCATGGCTTCGAGGGTCTTGGTCCGCCAGAACGGCTCGGCGACCCCGCGGCGCAGCGCCTCGGGCTTGGACATCGGGGAATCTCACGATCGGGAAGAGCGTGTGGCGGCCAGACCCGGCGCCGCGGGGCAAGCGGGAGTCCCTGCGGCGAATCACGAGACTGCGCAGAGCCTCGCCGACCGTTGCAGATCCTGCTAAGGATGGACACGCCGCGCGGTGTCTCGGCCGCGGGATCCTTGCCCGCGGCGCGGGCGCTCGATCCTCCGCCGCCAAGATTCGCCGCAGAGGCGCTCGACAAGCCGGGTCCGACATCGTGCGCCTGCCGACGCTCACCGAGATCAAGATCCGCATTGAGCGCGCCGCCCTGGCGTTCGACGCCTGGGTCAATGCCGGCCTCTACGACAGCGGCCGCTCCACCGGGGCGGTCTACGAGCGTTTCCAGCGGGTGATGAGCCGGTTCGCCGTGCATGGCTGGAAGCGGATCGCCCTCGATCTGACCAGCGAGGCCGTGACCCTCGGGGCCGGCGGCGCGGTGCTGATGCTCGCCTTCGCGCAGCCGGCCTTCCAGCTCACCAGCGAGAATTGGCTGAAGCAGCAGGACCTCGCCGTCACGTTCCTGGACCGGTACGGCACCGAGGTCGGAAGGCGTGGCATCAAGCACGACGACTCGCTCAAGCTCGACGAGTTTCCGGACATCATGATCAAGGCACTGGTCTCCACCGAGGACCGGCGCTTCTATGAGCATTGGGGCATCGACCCGATCGGCACCCTGCGGGCGCTGGTCAACAACTCGCGCGGCGGCGGCGGCACGCAGGGCGGCTCCTCGATCACGCAGCAGCTCGCGAAAAATCTCTTTCTGACGAACGAGCGGTCGCTGGAGCGCAAGATCAACGAGGCGTTCCTGGCTCTGTGGCTGGAGAGCCACCTGACCAAGAACGAGATCCTGAAGCTCTATCTCGACCGGGCCTATATGGGCGGCGGCACCTTCGGCGCCGTGGCGGCGGCCGATTACTATTTCGGCAAGCCGCTCAAGGACATCAGCCTCGCGGAAGCCGCCATGCTGGCGGGCCTGTTCAAGGCGCCGACGAAATACGCGCCGCACGTCAACCTGCCCGCAGCCCGCGCCCGCGCGGCGGACGTGCTGCACAACATGGTCGAGGCCGGCTTCGTCACGGAGGGGCAGATCCAGACGGCCCTGCGCAATCCGGCGACCCCGGTGACCCGCACCCGCGACATCACCGCCGATTACTACCTCGATTGGGCCTTTGGCGAGATCAAGGGCATGGCCGATGCGGGCAAGCTCCGCAGCGACCGGGTGCTGACGGTGAAGACGCCCCTCGACCTCGCGATCCAGAAGCGGGCCGACGAGGTTGTCGCCGACATCCTGCGCAAGTCCGGCGACGCCTTCGACGTCGATGAGGCCGCCATGGTCATCCTCGATCCCGATGGCGCGCTGCGCGCCATGGTCGGCGGCGCCGATTACGGCGAGAGCCAGTTCAACCGCGCTACCGACGCGCTGCGTCAGCCGGGCTCGTCGTTCAAGCCCTACGTCTATTCCGCCGCCCTCCTCTCCGGCCTGTTCAAGCCCGAGACCGCGGTGGTCGACAGCCCGGTCTGCATCGGCAACTGGTGCCCGCAGAATTATGGCCGGTCCTATGCCGGCCGCGTTCCGATGTGGCTCGCCGTGGCGAAGTCGATCAACACGATCCCGATCAAGATCTCGATCGCGCTGGGCAAGGCCATGGGCATCAGCCACGAGGCCCGGGCGGCCAAGGCGGGCCGCGCGAAGATCACCGACTTGGCCCACAAGATGGGCATCACCTCGAACCTGATCGACACAGTCTCGATGCCGATCGGCTCCGACGAGGTGACGGTGATCGACCAGGCGGCCGGTTACGCGGTGTTCGCCAATGGCGGCTTCAAGGCCAAGCCCTACGCGGCCATGGAGGTGAAGAACTCGTCCGGCGAGGTGATCTACCGCCATGCCGACGAGGCGCCCGATCGGGTGCTGCCGCCCCAGGTCGTCGCCGATATGAACTTCATGCTCAACAAGGTCGTCGAGGAGGGCACCGGTAAGCGCGCCCAACTCGAGGGCGTCAAGGTGGCCGGCAAATCCGGCACCACCAACGCGTACCGGGACGCGTGGTTCGTCGGCTACACGGGCAATTACGTCGGCGCGGTCTGGTTCGGGAACGACGACCACACCTCGACCAACAAGCTGACCGGCGGCTCACTTCCGGCCCAGCTCTGGCACGACGTGATGGAGCCGGCTCACCAGGGTATTGAGATCAAGGGCCTGCCGGGCCTGAAGGACAGCCCGCGCGCCGCCCAGCAGCAGGCCGCAGGCGGCCCCACCGCCCCGATCGATCCCAATGCCAGCGCCTACGGCAAGCTCTCGCGCCGCTCCTTCGAGGTGATCGGCGGCCTCAACGGGCTGTTCCGCACCGTGGAGCGCGCCCCCGCAGGCGAGGCGCGGCCGGACGCCGGCAGCGTGGACAAGGCCACGCAGAAGACCGACCGGAAGCCGGGCGACCGGGCTGCAGCATCCCCGACCCAGCCGCGGGAGGTGGCCGAGGGCGCCCGGTCTGTCGGCGGCCGCATCGAGCTGCGGTGACGCGATGAGGCTCGCGATCCCAGGAAGCCCCGGCCGCAGATCCGCGGCCGGAGATGATCGACCCGCGGCAGAGGTACGCTCCCTCAGCGGTGCCGGGCGGCTCCTCGCGCGTATCTGGCGCAAGAGTTCGGTCGCGGGTCTCGCGGTCTATGCCCTCGCGCTCGGCGGGGTGCTCGGCCTCGCCAGCGCCGATTGGGCGACGCGGGGCGGCTACCCGTTCGGCGGGGTGCAGGTCGGCGCCTGGACGGCGTGGCCTCGCGCTGGCTCGGCGAATGCCGACCCCTATACCCGTGCCGTCAACGCCCGACGCGGCGAGATCCCGCTGGCGGTGGGCGAAGGCTTGCTGCTGACCGCCGCAGTCGACGACCAGGGGCAGGCGCTCGACGCCACCTGTACGTATCGCATCGGCGGCGGGACGCCGCCGGCCCGGGCCTGGACCCTTACGGTCGCCGGTCGCGGCGCCTGCGCGCCCGGCCGGCCGACGGTGCGCGAGGGCTTCACCTCCACGGAGGTGCTGCGCACGGCCGACGGGCGGTTCTCAGTGGTGCTCGCGCCCGAGGTCCAGCCCGGGAACTGGCTGCCGAGCCCCCGGGACAGCGGTCCGGTGCGCCTGGCGCTGCGTCTCTACGATACGCCGGCCGCCGCCAGCGTCGGATCGCTGGATCGGGATTCCGTGCCGGCCATCACCCGCCTGGGATGCGCATCGTGAACCTGCGCTTCGTTTATGCCACGCTGATCGGGCTGGTGCTCGCAGGGATGGTGCACATCGCGGCGGTGCTCGCGATCCCGCGCCTGTCCGAGACGGACGCCGTCTCGCGCGCCCGGACGAGCGAGAACCTGGATCACCCGCAGCCGATCTACACAGTGGCGACCGGCGACGACCCCTCCCCGCCCGAGGCGTGGCTGCCGATCCCCGACCCGGCCGTGGCGGTGGGCGTCTGTGCCTATGATCTCGCCGATGGCCCGATGCGCGTCTCGGCCCGGACAGGGCCGCTGTCGCTGTCATTGGCCGCCCATGCCCGGCGCGGGGCCTTCTACGCGGTGACCGACCAAGCCGCCGTGCGTGGCGCCCTCGACCTCGTGATCCTGACCCGCGCCCAATACGACGAGGCCCTGGCCGACGACGACGAGAACGATCCGAGCCGCGACGTGCGCATCGTCGCGCCGGACACGCGCGGCGTCGTGGTCGTGCGGGTGATCGCCGGCCTGCCGAGTCAGCGGCCGGGCGCCAACGCGGCGGTCCAGGCGGTCTCCTGCACCACCGACACGCCCGCGGACGAGCCTGCCGGCAAGGAGCTCACCGCGAAGCCGGCGGTGCGGTAGCGCCGCATCAGTATTTACGACGAGCGGCGGGGCTTCGGCAACCGGCACGAGGGCGGCTTCGAGGCCGCAGCGTGCCGCGGCATCCGGCGGCAGCAGTGGCACCAGCAGGTTGCGGCGGGCGGCGAGCATGGCCAGAGACCGCTCGGCCGAGACGGATTCCGGAGACGGAGCCTCAGCGAAGAGGTGCTCCAGGGCGAACCGATAGCGCGCAAGCCGCAGGCCGGTCTCGATCCGCACCCAGGCGATCAGGCACCGGTTCTCGGCGACGCGCTGCGCGGCCAGACGGATATCCGCGTCGTCGAGAGTCTTGGCGAAGGGCAGGCTGCGCAGCCGCGCGGCATCCGCATCGATGACCCGCGCTGCCAACGCTACGAAGATCGGGATCAGGCGGCCATCGGCCGTGGCGTCGTCGGCGAGTTGGCGGTAGCGGGATACGGGCGAGCGCGTGGGCTCGGCGGTCAGCACATCATAATAGGCCCCGACCTCGTCGAACCGCCAAGTCGGCGTCGCGTGCGCGCTGGCCAGCCCGAACAGGGCATCCTGGAAGGCCGCGAAGGTGCTGGCCGGCTGCACGAACCGCCAGGCGCGGTCGCGCAGGGCCTGCTCGTCGTCGGTCAGGCCGGAATCCAGGAGCAAGCGGCCCCGTTCACGCACCGAGAAGCTGCCGGTGGTGTCGATCAGGCCATTCCAGACGCCGGTCCGGGGCCGTCCGAAATCGCCGCTTTGGGTGCAGGCAGCGAGCAGCGCCAGGGCCGCTCCGGTGGGCAGAAGAAGAGAAGCCTTGAGGGCGCGGCGCGCGCGCTTGCCTCGGTCATGGATGAGGGGCGGCCGATGGCGGTCCGGGACAGGCATGATCAAACCGTCGGAAACGTCGCGCGGCCGGGCCGGTCGACGTGTTCAGGAAGCGAGGCGCTCGTAGCGCACGCCGAGGAAGAACAAGATTTCGCCGCGCTGCTCCTCCGTACGCGGCAGGCGGCGCGTCCGCCGCGCCTCCTGGCCGGGGAACGGGATCAGGATCGCGGAAGCGTCCGGCCGTGCGTCGTACGTCGCATCGTTGGCGGGCATCGGCGGTCGGAGCGCGCTGGTCACCTGCGGCTTGAATGGGGTCATCGTCTCCGGCTCCTGTCGGCGGCTCGAGCGTCAGTGCCCGGGCCCTGCAGAGGGGGTCGGCAAGGGCTACAGAAACCATTCAGCATGACGTGGTTAACGGAGTCTTGCCGGCCATCCGGCGTATGTGGCGCGCGAATTGCGACGCTGTTTTCGCCCATGGCGGGCGTTTCCTCCCTATGACTGAGGCCTCGTCCGATCGCGGACGAGGCCTTTTTTCGCGTCGGCTCCGTGCGGCCTCTGAGACACACCCGGGCAGGGTGTTGGCGCAGCGTTCCGCGCGGGGAACCCATGCGCAGCTGCGGCGCTTGCCTACCGCCCCGCGCGACCGATATGGCGGACCCAAGCGGACGGGATACCGCCGCATCGAATTTCCGCGCGATCGAGATTTGAGGACACCGCTGAATGCGACTCGTTCCGGAACGCACCTTGCACGCCTACCGTCGGCGCAGCCTCGCCGCTGCGGCACTCGCGCTCGTGACGCTCGCTGCCGGCCCCGCCTACGCCCAGCGCGAGGACCAGGGCCTGCAGCTCGGCTGCGCGAACGACTATTTCCGTCTCTGCGCCGGTGTCGATCCGAACAGCCAGGACGCCGACAAGTGCATGATGCGCAACCGCAAGCGTCTCTCGCCCGAGTGCCGCTCGGCGATCGGCGATTACGACAAGCGGACCGGCAGCAAGTCGCTGTCCGACGATTGAAGACCCGTCCGGTCGAGACACCCGCCGTGTGCGAAGGGCATTTCCGATGGGCTTGACCGTCGCCGTCCAGATGGACCCGATCCAAAATATCCGGATCGCGGGGGACACGACCTTCGCGTTGCTGCTTGAGGCGCAGCGGCGGGGCCATGACCTGATCTATTACACGCCCGACCGGCTCTCGATGCAGGGCCGGCGGGTCACCGCTCGCGTCCAGCGCCTCACCGTACAGGATGTCGAGGGCGCGCATTTCACCCTCACGCCGCCGGAGCGGATCGACCTCGCGGAGGCGGATGTGGTGCTGATGCGCCAGGATCCGCCCTTCGACATGGCCTACATCACGGCCACACACATGCTGCAGCGGATCCACCCGGAGACGCTGGTGGTCAACGATCCCTTCGAGGTGCGCAATGCGCCCGAGAAGCTGTTCGTGCTCGACTTCCCCGAATTGATGCCGCCGACCCTGATCAGCCGCGACAAGGCGGAGATCGAGGCGTTCCGGCTGGAGCACGGCACCGTGGCGATGAAGCCGCTGCACGGGCATGGCGGCGCGGCGGTGTTCAAGGTCACGGAGACGGACCCGAATTTCGGCTCGATGTTCGACCTGTTCGCGACCACCTTCCGGGAGGCCTGGGTGATCCAGCGCTATCTCGACCGGGTGACCGAGGGCGACAAGCGCATCATCCTGGTGGACGGCGTAGCGATGGGCGCGGTCAACCGGGTCCCGGCGGCGAACGACATCCGGTCGAATATGGTCCGCGGCGGGGCGGCCTCTGCGTCGGAGCTGACCGAGCGCGAGCGCGAGATCTGCGCCACGATCGGACCGGAGCTGGCCCGGCGCGGCCTGATCCTGGTGGGGATCGACGTGATCGACGGTCACCTGACCGAGATCAACGTCACTTCCCCCACCGGCATCCGGGCGATCCAGCGGCTCGGCGGTCCCGACTTGTCGGTTGCGGTGTGGGGTGCGATCGAAGGCGTCGTCGCGGCGCGCAAGGGCGTCTGAACACAGGCGTTTGTCGACTGCGCTTTAAGTTTCGGCCTTCGGCGTTGCGTTGAGCTCGGCCCAGTCGAACTCCTCCTCCAGCAGGAAATACGCGTCGTCGCCGATCCGGCCCTGGCGGCGCAGGGTCAACACCGCGTTGCGGGCGGCCTCCACCGAGCGGCGGCGGGCGGCGTCCGAGGGCAGGCTCTCGGGGGCGCGGCCCTCGTCATGGGCCTCGGCCTCCTCGAGCGCGGAGCGGAACTCCGCCCGCAACGAATCGATCGCCGGCTCGTCCCCGGATTCGGACAGGCTCTCGAGGGCGGCCTTGTAGGCGGCGGCCCGCGCCCAGCCGACGTCGCGCCCGACCGGATCGTCATCCTCCAGCTTCAGGTAGGCGAGCAGCGGCCGCAGGGTCAGGCCCTGGACGATCAGTGTCCCGAGCACCGTGAAGAAGGCGGTGAACACCACGAGGTCCCGGTGCGGGAACTCCATCGGCAGCGCCAGGGCGGCCGCGACCGTGACGATGCCGCGCATCCCAGCCCAGGACAAAGCGAGCCCCGGGCCGTACCGCGCCCGTGAGCCCGCCTGACGCAGGCCGAGGCCCTTGAGGCCGGTCGTGGGGAGGACCCAGGCGAGCCGTGTCACCACCACGGTGGCGAAGATCGCGGCGGCCAGGAACGCCGCCTGCCAGGCATCCGCACCGGTCAGCCGGTCCTGGATCGGGTCGATCTGGATGCCGATCAGGATGAAGGCCAGGACATTGAGCACGAACACCGCCGTGTCCCAGACCGCGTAGGAGATCACCCGGGTGCGCGGCGCCGTGATCCCGGGCGCCCGGCGCGCGACCGTGACCGCGAAGGTCACGATGGTCAGCACCCCCGACATCTCCAGCTTTTCGGCCGCGAGCCAGATCCCGAAGGCGGCGACGAACTGCATCACGATGGTGCTCGCCGGATCGGTGACGCGGCGGGTCAGGGCGACGAAGGCGAGGCCGAGGCAGGGGCCGGCCGCCAGGCTCGCCACGACGCCGAGCAGGAAAGCGGGGGCCACCTCGGCCGGATGGAAGCCGTCCGCCATCGCGGCCGCCACCGCCAGCCGGTAGATGATCAGCGAGGCGGCGTCGTTGAGTAGGCTCTCACCGCGCAGGATCGTGGCGAGGCGGTGCGGCATCGGCGCGTGCTTGAGCACCGCCAGCGCCGCCACGGCATCGGGCGGCGCGACCACGGCGCCCAGCACGATGCAGGCCGCGATCGGCATGTCCGGCACGATGAGATGCGCCACGAACGCGACGGCGAGCGTCGTCACCGCCACGGCGCCGACTGCGAGACCGAACACCGCGCGCCAATTGTCCTTCATGTCCCGGATCGAGGCGTCGAAGCCGGCATCGAGCAGGACGGGGGCGAGGAACAGGGCGAGCGCCAGCTCGGGATCGAGCCGCAGGTTCGGCACGCCGGGCACGAAGGCGAGGCCGACGCCGCCCAAGGCCAGGAACGCCGGGTACGGCGCGCCCAGCCGTCGCGCCAACGCAGCCAACAGGACGGCGCCGAACAGGACGCCGACAACCCACTCGAAGATCACCATACTGCGGAAAGAGGGCGGGCACCGCGACCGTTCCAGGGCGCCCGGCTCAGTACTGCACGGTCGCCCGCACCCCGAGCACCGCTGCATTGCGCAGGCGACGCCCGTCCGGGCCAGCCACCCCGGCGCCCGGATGGAACACGTATTGGACGTCGGGCTGCACCGTGAAGCCCGGAACCACGACCGCCTGGTAGGTCGCCTCCAGCACCGTCTCGGCCCGCCGTCTCGGCATCGGGACGCCGGTGTAGAAAATCGTGTCCCGGTCGGCCCGGCGGGCATCGTCGCTGATCCGGGCCTGCGCGAGGCTGATGCCGATCGTGTCGTCGTTTCGACCCTCGAACAGCCCCTTATAGGCGAGGCCGGTATCGAAATAGGACTCGATCAGGCTGGAACGGGTCGGCGAATAGGCCGCGCGTACGAAGAAGCCGAGGCCCTCGTCGTCCTTCCCGGATTCCCGGAACAAGGTCTGGTCGTAGATCGCGTAGAGGCCGGCATTGCCCCGGAGGGGGCGGCCGATCCCCGTAGCATTCGGGTCGGCCAGCGGCACACCGGTGATGTCGAAGCGCAGGCTGTCGAACCGGCCGAAATTCTGCCAGCCGCCCAGCGTGATGTCCCCGGGCAAGCCTTTGGCCCCCGGCTCGATGTTGTACGCGTAGGTCGCCTCGGCGACGATCAGCGCCGGGTCGTTGGTGCGAAAATTCGTGCCGGTGCGGTTGAGCCGCTGCGCCTCCGGATCCTGGCCCGGCCGGTTCGCACCCGCCGGATCGCCGTCATAGAGGCCGACCTGGAGCGAGACGCCGTTGCCCGGCGTATATTTCGCACGGATCGCCGGTGCCGAGAGCGGATAGGCCGGGCCGCCGCTCGGCAGGTCGAGCCCGGTGATCGCCGGCCAGCCGAAGGTGGAGTTCACGAACAGGGTCGCGGTCTGGCTGACGAAGAACTCCGTGTCGGCCGCCTGCTGGCCGATCCGGAGACCGAGCTGCCCGTCCATCAGACTCTGATCGAACCACAGCACGTAGAGCCGGGTCGACGGCAGCGCCTCGATGACGCTCGTGGTCAGCAGGTCGCCGACATAGTAGCGCGACAGGCCGGTGCCGTGGATGAAATAGGCGTTGGCGTGGATGGTCGCGCCCTCCCAGCCTGCCAGCCGGTCGAGATCGAGATTGAGCCGCAGATTCAGGCGATCCTCGACGATCGCCCCCTGACGGATTCCGCCGGTCGGGTTGCCGAGCAGATCGGCGACATAGGTCAGACTGTATTCGATGCCGCGGGCCTTCAGCCCGGGGCGGATGCGCAAGGGATCGCCGAGCGGGCCCAGGGACGGCTCGATCGACCGGACGTAGCCGCCGGACGCCTGACTGGTGCTCTCCGGCTGCGCGACCGAGATGCGCGGATCGGCCCCCGCGCCCTCGTATACGGTCCGTACCCGCTGCTGCGCCGCGGCCGGGGCCGCAGTCAGGGTGAGGCCGATGGCCAACCGAGGCCAAATCTTGAACGACATCGGCCGCTTCCGCGCGACGGGCATCGGCCTTCCTAGCATGGCATAGCCCTGGCGAGCGGCGGGACCTTGCAGCGGCCGCACACTTGCCTAACGCTGCGACCGGAACACCACAGGATCGTCGATGCCCGAGACCCCCGTCTTTTCCGACAGCGCCGTCGCCGCCCCTCACCATCTCGCCGCCTCGGCCGGCCGGACCGTGCTGGCGCAGGGGGGCAACGCCATCGAGGCGATGGTGGCGATGGCGGCCTCGATCGCCGTGGTCTACCCGCATATGAACAGCATCGGCGGCGACGGCTTCTGGTTGGTGCGCGAGCGCGGTGGGCGGGTGCGCGGCATCGAGGCCTGCGGACCGGCCGGGCGCCTCGCTACGATCCAGCGCTACCGCGAGAAGGGCTACGACACGATCCCGTCGCGGGGCCCCGACGCCATGGTGACGGTGGCCGGTGCGGTCGGCGGCTGGGAGCTCGCGCTGGCGTTGTCCAAGGCGCTCGGCGGCCGCCTTCCCTTGGATGTGCTGCTTGCCGACGCGATCACCCAGGCCCGCGACGGCGTGCCGGTCTCAGCCAGCGAGGAGCGCTACAAGCCGCAGCCGGGCGACACCCTGTACGAGGCTCCGAACTTCGCCGCGACCTTCCTCAAGGACGGCAAGCCCTATCGGGCCGGCGAGATTCGCAAGCTGTCGGCCCTCGCGGCGACCCTGGAGCAGCTCGCCCATGCCGGGCTCGACGATTTCTACCGGGGTGATGTCGCGCACGAGATCGGCGCCGATCTGGAGCGCCTCGGCGCGCCGGTGACCCGGGCCGACCTCAAGGCCTATCAGGCGGCCGAGCGCAGGCCGCTGGCCCTGCGCCGGCGCGACGCCACCCTGTTCAACTTCCCGCCTCCGACCCAGGGGCTCGCGGCGCTGATCATCCTGGGCCTGTTCGACCGGCTGACCATCGCAGCCCCGGAGAGCGTGGCGCATTATCACGGGCTGATCGAGGCGACGAAGCGCGCCTTCGCGATCCGCGACCGGGTGGTGACCGATTTCGGCCGCCTGCGCCACGACCTGGACGACTTCCTCGCCCCCGCGTTCCTCGCCACGGAAGCCGCCCGCATCGACATGAAGCGGGCCGCCTCGGTCCCGCTGCGCGATTCCCCGGGCGACACGGTCTGGATGGGGGCGATCGACCGCGACGGGCTGGCGGTCTCCTACATCCAGTCGGTCTACTGGGAATACGGCTCCGGGGTGGTTCTGCCGCGCACCGGGATCGACTGGCTCAACCGCGGCGTCTCGTTCTCCCTCGACCCGTCCGCCGTGAACCCGCTGGAGCCGGGGCGGCGTCCGTTCCACACCCTGATCCCGGCGCTGGCCTGCTTCGACGACGGCCGGGTGATGGCCTACGGCGCGATGGGCGGCGACGGCCAGCCGCAATTCCAGGCACAGATCTTCTGCCGCTACGCCGATTACGGTTTTTCCGTCGCCGGCGCGGTGGAGGCGCCGCGGCTACTCTACGGCCGGACCTGGGGCGCGCCGTCGCTCAGCGTGAAGGTCGAGGACCGGTTCGACCCGGCGATCCTGTCTGCGCTGGAGCGCATGGGCCACCAGATCGAGCCGGTCGGTGTGCCCTACAGCGACACGCTGGGCCATGCCGGTATGCTGGTGCGCCGGGCCCGGGACGGGCGGATCGAGGCGATGCACGACCCGCGCTCCGACGGCGGGGCGCTGGGGTTCTGAAGTCGCTCTGCGCTAGCGAGCCTGGACCAGCCAGCAGGCGGCGCGCAGGCGAACGGAGCCGCCGGTCGCGAGCGGGCGCAGGGCGGCGGTGACCGCAGTCGCGGCCCGGGCGCGCAGATCGGGTTCGGCCTCGCGTACGAGATGCGCGGTCGGCCCGAGATTGAGCGCCACATGGGCGGCGGCCTCGGCGGCCTTCGCATCGGTGTCGGCTCGGCCGCGCTCCACGTCCCGGTCGATCGCGTCGCAAGTCACGGTGCCGAAGCCCGCACCGCGCAGCAATGCGACCAGCGGGTCCGCTGCGGCGAAGCGGAACGGGCCGGGCGTATCCGATGGCGGCGGCTGCGGGATCTCGGGCAGCAGCGGGACCACCGCCTCGCGGGGAACCGTCACCCAGTGATTCTCCGCCAGAGCACGCCAGCACAGGAACGTCAGCTGGCCCTCCGGGTGCAGCATCCGGCGGATGTTGGCGAAGGCGCGGGCCGAATCCGGGAAGAACATCACGCCGAACCGCGACAGGGCCTGCCCATAGGTCCCGAGATCCGCGCTCTCGACATCCGCTTCGACGAACCGGATCGGCGCAGCCCCGGCCGCCTCCGCCTCGGCGCGGCCCCGGGCGACCGCGAGCAGCGGTACCGAGATGTCCGCACCGGTCACGGCCCCCTCCGGACCGACCCTGCGGGCGGCCTCCAGGGTCGTGGCGCCGGAACCGCAGCCGATATCGAGCACGGACTCGCCGGTGCGCAGCGCCGCGCGGGCGAACAGAGCCTCGGTCAGCGGTGCGAACACCGCATCGAGAACTGTCTGGTTGCGGGCCCAACGGGTCCCGACCTCGCCGTTCCAGTACTCGGCCTGGGTGATGCCGCCGGCCATGGCCGTCCTCCTTCAGGCCGTCGTGGCGGCGACCGACAATTCGGGCTTGTGGTTCAGGGTCTGGAACACGACGCAGTAACGCTCGGTCAGCTTGAGCAACTGCGCGAGCTTGTCCTCCGGCGCGTCCGTATCCAGCGCGAAGAACAGACGGATGCTGCGGAAGCCCACCGGCGCCTCCTTGTCGACGCCGAGGGTTCCGCGAAAGTCGAGATCGCCCTCGGCGCTCACCGTGCCGGAGCGCAGCGGGATCTCCAGCGCCGTCGCCACCGCCTTCAGGGTCACGCCGGCGCAGGCGACGAGGGCTTCGAGCAGCATGTCGCCGGAGCACAATTCCAGTCCGGATCCGCCGGTGGCCGGGTGCAGCCCGGCTCCAGCGATGGCGCGGCCGGTCTCGACCTTGCAGGCGATCTTGGTGTCGTCCAGCGTACCCCGGGCCGTCAGGGTGACGACCGCCGAATCCGGGGCCGAGCGATACTGGTCCTTGATCGGAGCCTGAAGGGCTCGCAATGCGCTGGCGTCCATCGGGCGTCGTCCTCTCGGTTGCTCTGGTCCGGGCTCCTCTTGGGCGGGAGCGTCGGCGACGAGGTATAGGGTCGGCGCTCAGGGACGGGAACCGCGACCCGTCAGCGCCGCCACCGCGTCGGCAAGGGCATCGACCTGCGCCTCGGCGTGGGCGGCCGAGAAGGCCACGCGCAGCCGGGCAGACCCGGCCGGTACGGTCGGCGGCCGGATCGCCACCACCAGGAAGCCTTCAGCCTCCAGGGCCCCGTAGATGTCGAGCGCCGTCTGCGCGTCGCCGACCAGGACCGGCACCACGGCGCTCTCGGCCTCCGGCAGGCCCAGGCGGGCCGTGAACCGCCGGGCGAGGGCTAGCGGCCGGGCGCGGCGCGCCGGCTCCGCCTCCAGGATCGCCAGCGCTTCGAGGGCCGCGGCAGCCGAGGCCGGCGGCAGGCCGGTGGTGTAGACGAAGCTCCGGGCGCGGCTGGTCATCAGGTCGATCACTGGCCGCGACGCGCAGAGATAGCCGCCATAGGAGCCGAGCGCCTTCGACAGGGTGCCCATCTCGAGCGGCGCCCGCGGCCCGTCCTCGACCACGCCGATCCCGTGAGCATCGTCCACCAGGGTCCAGGCGTCGAACTGGTCCGCGACGCCCAGGATGTCGCCCAGCGGCGCCCGGTCGCCGTCCATGCTGAACACCCGCTCGGTCAGGACCAGGGCGCGGGCATGGTGCGGGCGGTGCTCCGCGAGCGTCATTGCCAGATCGCCCGGTTCGTTGTGGCGGAAGGTAAGGATCTTGGCGCCCGACAGCCGCGCCCCGGCCCACATGCAGGAATGGGACAGCTCGTCCAGCACCACGAGGTCGCCGCGCCCGGCCAGCGCCGGGGTGATCCCGAGATTGGCGAGATAGCCGCTGCCGAAGACCAGGGCACCCTCGGTGCCCTTGTGCCGCGCCAGCAGATTCTCCAGCGCCCCGAGCACCGGATGGTCGCCGGTGACCAGCCGCGACCCGCCCGCCCCGGCCCCGTAGGCCGCGACCGCGTCCCGCGCGGCGGCGATTACCCGCGGGTGATGCGACAGGCCGAGATAATCGTTGCACGAGAACGAGACGAGCGCCCGGCCCCGGCGTACAGCCGCGGCTTCGGCGCCCCGCTCGGTGGGCGTCAGCCGCCGCCGCAGGCTGCCGGCCTCCAGGGCGTCGAGTTTGGTGCGGGCAAAGGCGTCGAGGCTGTCCATCGGATGGGTGATGGGGCCGCGGGCGCGGCGGCCGGGGAGGTGGGGCCGATCGGCTGCCATCGCGCTGAGCGCGAGCTGAGCTCCGCTTGACCGCCCCCGCCCCACCGCCCATCCCTCCGCCATGACGTCCGACCTATCCCGAAAAAACCTGTGGCGGCCCTACACGCAGATGCGGCTGGCGCCGCCGCCCCTGGAGGCGGTGGCGACGCACAGCAGCCGTATCGTGCTGGCCGATGGCCGTGAGCTGGTGGACGGGATCGCCTCCTGGTGGACGGCGGTGCATGGCTACAACCACCCGCATATTGCCCAAGCCGTGGCGAATCAGCTGGCGCGGATGCCGCACGTGATGTTCGGCGGCCTGACCCATGCCCCGGCCGAGCGGCTGGCGGCGCGGCTCGCCGCCTTGTTGCCGGGGGATCTCGACCACGTCTTCTTCACCGATTCGGGCTCTGTCGCCGTCGAGGTCGCGCTGAAGATGGCCGCCCAGATGTGGCTCAATCGCGGGGTGAGCGGCCGGACCAGGGTGCTGGCCTTCCGGGGCGGCTACCACGGCGACACGATGGGGGCGATGTCCGTCTGCGACCCCGAGGAGGGCATGCATCGCCGCTTCGGAGCCTACCTGCCGAGCCAGATTTTTTGTGACCTGCCGCGCAGCCCGGCCGAGGACGGGGTGCGCGACTCGACTCTCGCGGCCCACCGCGAGACGTTGGCCGCCGTGATCGTCGAGCCCCTCGTCCAGGGCGCGGGCGGCATGCTGATTCACCCGCCGGAAGTGCTGGCGACGATCGCGCGCCTCGCCCGCCGTCACGGCCTGCCGCTGATCGCCGACGAGATCTTCACCGGGTTCGGTCGCACCGGCAGCTTGTTCGCCTGCGAGCAGGCCGGGATCGTGCCGGACATCCTCTGCCTGTCGAAGGCGCTCACCGGCGGCACCATGGCGCTGGCTGCGACCGTCGCCCGGACGGAGGTGTTCGAGGCGTTCTGGTCCGAGGATCCGGCTGCCGCGCTGATGCACGGCCCGACCTTCATGGCCAATCCGCTCGCCTGCGCGGCTGCCAATGCCAGCCTCGATCTGTTCGAGACCGAGCCGCGCCTCGATCAGGCCCGAGCCATCGCGCGCCGTCTCGCGGACGGGCTGGCCAGCCTGAAAACCCTGCCCGGGGTGGCGGATGTGCGCGTGCTCGGCGCCATCGGGGCGGTGCAGTTCGCCCGCACACCCGACCTCGCCGCCCTCAAGGCGGCCTTCCTCGATCGGGGCGTCTGGGTGCGGCCGTTCGGCGACATCGCTTATCTCACTCCCGCCCTGACCATCCCGGCGGCGGATCTCGATCGCCTGATCGAGTCCGTCATCGCCGTCGTCCCCGGGCAGGCCGCGGCTCTGTCCTGAGCGCCGCGGCTACACGATCGCGCGAGCCGCCGCTGCCTCGGCCTGCAACCCGGAACCGTTTCTGCCGTTGGGCTCACGCTGACATCGCGTGCGGCGGCCCGTGCGGCCGGACGCTGCCGGAGGGAGTACACAGTGGCGAGCGAGCAGACGGTTTCGGGCGGCGATCGGCCGGTGATCCTCCTCGTCGAGGACGAGGCGCTGACGATCATGGACCTCGGGGACGTGCTGGAGGATGGTGGCTACGACACGGTGCAATGTGCCTCCGCCGAGCGGGCGCTCAGCATCCTCCAGGCACGTCCGGATATCTGCGGGCTGGTGACGGACGTGCAGCTTTCGGGAAAGACCGACGGCTTCGACTTGGCGAGCGCGGTGGCCGAGGCTCGGCCGCAATTGCCGATTCTGATCGTGTCAGGGCGGGCGGCCCCCGATCCGGCGCGGATGCCGTCCCATGCCGACTTTATCGCCCGGCCCTGCACCGGCGAGGACATTCTGGACCGTCTCAAGCGCCTGATGCAGTGCTGAACGCGCAGCCTTGTCGGCCCCCGTCATCGCAGCGTCACCCACCCGCGCCACAGGATCCCGGGCGGCCGTGTGACGGGGATGGATCGTGCAGCTTCAGGATGGTCCGGCGGCCGCCGGCATAGATGCGGGCGCTCCAGTGGGCGACAAGCAGAAACGCGATCGTGAGATCAAGGACGCGGGCGCGTCGGAGGGATCCGCCAAGAAGATGCGGCCGCCCGGCGTGCGCAGCGTGGGCTGGGCGCTGGTGCAGGCCGCGCGCCTACACCGAGCCCGCACCGGCGACCGGCTCGCCAAGCTCGGCTTGTTCGCCGGGCAAGAGCAGGTGGTGCAGGCCCTGGCCGCGGCGGGGACCATGACGATGGGCGACCTCGCCGCGCTCCTGCGGGTGCGGCCCTCGCCCGCCTCGAAGACGGTGACCCGGCTCGCAGCCCTCGGCATCGTCGAGCGTAGGGCCGAATCGGGTGACGGGCGGGTGGTGCGGGTGCAACTCACCGAATCTGGACTCGCCAAGGCCGAGGCGATCGAGCGGATCCAGGAGGAGGTCGAGGCGGAACTCCTCGACCATCTCGACAAGACCGACCGACGCCGCCTGCGCAAGCTCTTGCGCAAGGCCGCCCGCGGTCTCGCCGAGGCGGCCGGTGCCTCCGGCCCGGTCTCAGAGGTCGATGCCGAGATCGAGGCGGAAGAGGACGAGGCCGAGGCGATCGCGGTCTGACGCGGTCCGTCCTTGCGCGCAGCGTAGCGTGCCGGGCCGCATGCGATCTCCGATGACGGCGTCTTCCGAGGTTGCTACGCCGCGCGCGCGACGACGGCCTGCAGATGAAGGAACGCCTTCGAACGGGCGTTGAGCGCCTGGTCGCGCACCAACATCACGCTGCATCCGCGTCGATGTTGCAACGATGTAACGTTGCCCTCTTTCCCGCTCCAATTCCATGGTCGGCCCTTGCGCCCCATCATCGTGGCACGCGAATGAAACGATATAACACTGTGTGAGCTCCGATGACCCCGTCTCCTCGCCTCGCGTTCCTGGCCGGCACGATCCTGTCGGCGCCCCTCGGCGCCGGCCTGTTCACCGCTCCGGCGCATGCGCAGCAATCCGTGGCCCTCGACGAGATCAGCGTCACCAGTCCCAGCCCGATCCAGGCATCCCGGCCCGCTCTCGGCCCCGCCACCTCGGTCCAGACCGGCATCCTGCCGGTGGCGACCAACACGTTCTCGCCCGTCACCGTGGTGACCCAGGACCAGATCGCCCGCGACCAGCCCCGGACCCTGGGAGACGCCCTGTTCGACCGGCCGGGGATCTCAGCCACCACCTACGCGCCGGGGGCGGCCTCGCGGCCGATCATCCGCGGCCTCGACAATGCCCGGGTGCGCATCCAGGAGAACGGTATCGTCAACGGTGGCGTCTCGGATCTCGGCGAGGACCACGCGGTCCCGGTGAACCCGCTGGTCGCCGACCGGATCGAGGTGATCCGCGGGCCCGCGACCCTGCGCTACGGTTCCGGCGCCATCGGTGGCGTGGTCTCGGCCGACAACAACCGGGTGCCGACCTTCATCCCGGCGAACGGCGTGCAGGGGCAGGTCACCACCGGCTTCTCCAGCGTCGACAACGGCCGGCTCGGCGCCGCCACGGTGGATGCCGGGGCCGACGGCATCGCGGTCCATGCCGACGGGTTCAAGACTGCCAACGACAGCTACGCGATCCCGGGCGGGATCCAGCGCAACTCCTACAACGAATCGCAAGGCGGCGCGGTCGGCATCTCGGCGATCGGCGACCGTGGCTTCGTCGGCATCTCGTTCAGCCACTACGACGCGATCTACGCGATCCCGGGCGGCGTCGCCGAGCAGGACCGCACCCGCCTGACCCCGAACCAGGACCGGGTGCTGTCGCGGGGCGAATACCGGCCGCTGGACGGCCCCTTCGAGGTGATCCGCTACTGGGCGGGCTACTCGGTCTACCGCCACAACGAGGTCGGCATCGGCGAGGATGGGATCGAGGGCATCCAGGCGATCTTCAAGAACCGCGAGGCGGAGGGGCGGCTGGAACTCCAGCACGTCCCGGTCGACACCGCGTTCGGCCGGCTCACCGGCGCGCTTGGCTTCCAGTCGGACCGGCGGGTGATCAACACCCAGCTCGAATCGTTCCTGCCCAAGACCGAGTCCCGCGCCAACGCGGTCTACCTGTTCGAGGAGCTGGAACTGCGCCCCGGCACGCGGCTGCAGGCGGCGGGCCGCTACGAAGTCGACCGGCTGTCGAGCACGGCCGCGCAATTCCCCGCCGACTACGCCCCGGTCGACGGACAGGATCCGTTCCAATACGCCCGGACGCGGCGCTTCGCCCCGAAGAGCGCCAGCATCGGCGCCCTCCAGGATCTGCCCTACGGCTTCGTGGCGAGCCTCAACGGTTCCTATGTCGAGCGCGGTCCCACCGGCTACGAGCTGTTCTCGCAGGGGCCGCACGATGCCACCGCGACGTTCGAGATCGGCAATCCGGACCTGAAGAAGGAGCGCGCCCGCACCGTGGAGGCCAGCATCCGGCGGGCCGAGGGCCCGCTACGGCTCGACGCCACCGGGTATTACACGCGCTATACCGGCTTCATCTATCGCAACTTCACCGGGTTGGTCTGCGACGACGACTTCGCCTCCTGCGGCAGCGGTACCGAGAACCGGCAGATCGTCTACCAGCAGCAGAACGCCACCTTCTACGGCGCCGAGATCATCGGCCAGTATGACGTCCTGCCGGTCGGCAACGGCTTTGCCGGCGTCGAGGCCCAGTTCGATTTCGTGCGCGCCCAGTTCGACAACGGCACCAACGTGCCGCGCATCCCGCCCTACCGGCTGGGCGGCGGCGTCTACCTGCGGGCGGATGGCTGGTTCGCCCGGGTGAACCTGCTCCACGCCTTCGATCACCAGGCGACCGCCCTGTTCGAGACGCCGACCCCTGGTTACAACGACCTGCGCGCCGAGCTGAGCTACACCAAGGTTGTCGATCCAGCGATCTATGGGGCGAGTGCGATCACCTTGGGCGTTCAGGGCCGGAACCTGCTCGACGACGATATCCGCAACTCGACCTCGTTCAAGAAGGACGAGATTTTGTTGCCGGGCCGGAACGTGCGGCTGTTCCTGACCGCGCGGTTTTAGGGACGGGCCTGGGCGGCGGACGCGCCGGATACTGTTCTCATGCGCCGGCCTGTGCGCCCCTCCGTCATTGCGAGCGCAGCGAAGCAACCCAGTGCGGCGCCAGCCTCGAAGATGTCGTGCTGCCCTGGGTCACTTCGCTTCGCTCGTGATGACGGAGAAGGGCAGCGGAGGCGGTGAACACCGACGCTCACGCCGCTATAGTCACGCCGCCCCGATGGCCGGGCCGGACGGCACCCGAATGGCGAGCGCACCTGCACGGATCCGTGTCGGCCTGATCGGCTACGGCTATGCCGGCAGGACCTTCCACGCCCCGCTGATCCGGGCGGTTCCGGCGCTCGACCTTCGGGTGGTCGCCTCAAGCGACCCCGCCAAGGTTTGGGCCGACCTGCCCGGCCTGGCCGTCCTCACCGATCCCGCGACGGTCGCCACTTCGGAGGATGTCGACCTCGTGGTGATCGCATCCCCCAACGACACGCATGCGCCGCTGGCCCAAATCGCCCTGGAGGCGGGCAAGCACATCGTCGTCGACAAGCCCTTCACCCTCGACCTCGCCGAGGCGCGCGGGCTCGTCGCGCTGACGCGGCGCCAGGGCCGGATGCTGTCCGTCTTCCACAACCGGCGCTGGGACAGCGACTATCTGAGTGTCCGGCGGGCCATCGCCGAGGGCGTCATCGGCAAGGTCCGGCATTTCGAATCGCATTTCGACCGGTTCCGCCCGCAGGTCCGTGACCGATGGCGGGAGGGCGCCGGGCCCGGCGGCGGCATCTGGTACGATCTCGGCCCGCACCTCGTGGATCAGGCGCTCCAGCTGTTCGGGCTGCCCGACCGGGTGACGGCCAATCTGGCGCGGCTGCGCCCCGGCGCCCTGTCCGACGATTGGGCGCACGTCGTGCTGGAGTATCGGGACCTGCGCGTGGTCCTGCAGGCCAGCATGCTGGTCGCCGGCGGATCGTCCCGCTTCGTCGTCCACGGCGAGGCCGGCAGCCTCATCAAGGAGCGGAGCGACATCCAGGAGCAGCAGCTCTTGGCCGGCATGGCTCCGGGGGCGCCGGGATGGGGCGAGGACCCGGACGGGATCGCCATCCACGACGGGAGCGGAGCCGTGGCACATGCGCCTGCGGTGGTCGGGGACCAGCGGCGCTACTATGCGGATCTGGCTCGACAGCTTGTCCAAGGCGTAGTCGAGTCGTCGGCGGCTCTGGAATCGCTTCAGGTGATGGCTTGCCTGGAGGCGGCCCTCATCGCGGCACGGACCGGGACGTCGGTTGCACTGACGCTGACGCCGGGTGAGCAGGACGCCTCGGGCTGCGGCTGAGGCGCCGCCAACCCGCGACGATCCCGGTGACCGCGATTCCGGCGGCAAGCAGGTTCAGGAGCCATTGCGCCGCCGCGCGCAGGGTCGGTCGGCCGGTCAGGACCGGAAGATCGAGGCGGTGGGGCGCGTCGAACAGCCAGCGGTTGATGCGGCCGGAATGGTCGAGCCGCTGCAGGATGGTGCCGTCGCGCGGGTCGATATGGAGCCAGGTGGCGGCCGGGTCGTCGAAGCGCAGACGCAGGATCGGGAGGGGCCGCGGGTCCGTCCCGTGCGGATACCAATAGGTGTCGTAGGCGGCCAGATGCTGGGTCGCCCGCAGGCGTCCGTCGGGGATCGCGGCGGCGGCGGCGGCCGCGAGGGTGGCTGTATCGGGAAAAGAGCTGCCGTCCGCCACGACGGGGCGTGGACCGTCCGCTGCGTCGGCAAAGACCCACCAGCGGCCACCGATGACGGTGAAGCGCACGGATCGGGTTTCCGGTCCGGCGCGATCGCGGATCTGATGGATTGCCACGCCGAGCGGTCCGGGCGTTCCGGCATAGGCCGCGCGCAGCCCGGAAGGCGGCGCGCTCGACGCGAACCAGCGGTTCGGATTCATGGAGATCCAGCCGCTCAGGATGAACGCCCCGAGCCCCAGCCCGCCCGCGAGGCCGAACAGGTGGTGCCAGCGTGCCAGCCCGCGATAGGGCGTCACGGCGCCCCCGGCGTAGCGGCGGCGCAGGCGCAGGCGCCAGATCCCGATGGCGAGGCCGCTGAGCGCCGCGGGGGCGGCGAAGCCCGAGAGCCACAGCAGCACCGTGCGCCACAGCTCCGCCCGGGCACGCAAAGGCGTCAGGTAGATCCAGTGCGGCACCGAGCCGAGCCAGTTCCAGGCACGCTCGGACCGTGTCGTGTCGAGCGCGATCTCGCCGGTGACCTGCGAGACGTAGAGCTCGGTCCCCGCAGGATCGCCGAGGGCGACCTTGTGGAACGGCCGCAGCGGGTCGTAGCGGGCGGTGACGGTCCACTGGTCCCGCTCGACCGGCTCGACGCGGGCGCCCGGCCGGTCGCCGGCGGCAAGCCGCAGGGCCGCCTCCGCGTCGACCGGGCCGAGCCGCGTGCCATTCCGGCCCGAGACCGTCGCCGGCGCGCCGTCGCGCCCGATGATGCGGTAGATCGGCTCGTCGCCGCGCATCTCCAGGGCGAACGCGGCCGGCACGCCCGCGACGCCGCCGGCCGCGAGCGCCGCATCCGGCGAAACACCGACCTGATCCCAGGCGATCGGCGCCAGGTGCGCGAGGCGCTCAGGCGGCGTGAGCGCCGGGAACGGCACGTAGAGCATCACCAGCCCGGAGCCGATCCACAGGGCGAAGAACAGGCCCGTGGCGATCCCGGCCCAGCGGTGGAACAGGAGCATCCAGCGCCGGGCCGCCTTGCCGATCCAGCGCCTCACCACGTCACCGTGTAGGCGACTTCCACGGAGCGCGGCCGGCCCAGCAGCCAGTTGGTGCCGACGCCGTTCACGGCATTGCCGCTGATCGCGTAGACCTTGTCGAACAGGTTGTAGACCCGCAGGCTCAAGCGCGAATCCACGGTCACCTGATGGTCGAGCACGAGGTTGACGAGGTTGTAGGCCGGGCGCCGGGCCGTGTTGGAGAAGTCGCTGTAGACTTGGCCCACGTTCTGGAGCCCCACGCGCGCCGTCCAGTCCCGCGAAAAATCCCAGGTCAGCCAAAGATTGGCGACCCGCTCGGGCACGTCGATCGGCTGGTTGCCGGCATACGAGACGGTGGCGCCGTTCACGTTCTGGTCGAAGGCATCGTACTGCGCGTGCAGCAGCGCGAGGTTGCCGTCGAGCCGCCAGCCCGGGCTGAACTGCCAGCCCAGCGCCAGCTCGAAGCCCTGCGAGGATTGGCTCCCCACCTGGGTCGACAGCGTCGGCTGGCCCGGCACCGCCGAGATCAGATTGTCCTTGACGATCCGGTAGCCGGCCACCGTCCATTCGAGCGCGCCGTCGAAGGCGAGCCCCTTGGCGCCGATCTCGACCTGCGTGCCGGTGGCCAACTGAAAGTTGGAGAGCGACTGCGTCAGCGTGATGAGACTGTTCACCGGGTCGGTGGCGAAGCTGTACTGCGCGTAGAGCGCACTGTCCGGCGTCGGGTTGTAGACAAGGCCGAACCGGTAGCCGAGCGCCTGATAGGTCTTCTCGAACTGCGTGCCCGCCTGCAGATCCTGCCGATGGAGCGTCGGCACGTCGAGCCGCACCCCTGTGAGGAACGAGAGTTTTTCCGACAGGATCACCCGGTCCTCGGCGAAGACCGACGCTTGGCTGGTCTGCGTGGCGTAGGCCGGCCGCGCCCGACCGTTCTGCGGGAAGTAGCCCGGATCGTAGCCGGTCAGCGGCACGCTGGTGGTCTGGTCGAAATAGAAATTGTTCGTGTGGCGGAAGTCGATGTGGTTCACGTCGAACCCGACCGCGAACGCGTTCGGCAGGCCGAACAGGCTGCCCTTGAAGCTGGCGTCCAGGCGATTCCCGACCTGTTCCTGGCTGTGATAGATCTCGAGATAATCGCCGCGGTCGACCAGTCCGGTACCGCGATTGTAGATATACTGCTCGGTATCGAGCCAGTGGCGCCGGCTGGTGAGCCGGTACGCGGTGTTGCGCACGATGATGTCGGCCGAAGGCGTCCACTCGGTCTTGAACTGGGTCCAGTTATCCGCCCAGGTGATCTTCGCGTCGCGGACGTTGTAGTTGTTGAACCGGATCAGGTCCGGGATCCTGCCCTCGACCAGGGGCGTGCCCCAGTAGCGCGCCGGTTCCTGGTAGCCGAGATCGTGGCTCGCCGTGAAGGTGAGGTCCGGGCTCGGCTGGAACAGGAGGGCGGCCGAGACCGCGAGGTTGCGGAAATCGCCCTCCGGCCGGATCCAGCCGTCCGCGCGGTTGCCGCTGACGTTCAGGCGATACGCGAAGGTCTCGCCGAATTCCTCCCGGCCGAGCGCCCCGCCCGAATCCAGCGCGAGCCGGGCGACCCCGTCGGTGCCGATGACCGCGCGCGCCACGTTGATCGGCACGAAGACCGGCTTCTTGGGCACGACGTTGATCACGCCGCCGATGGCGCCGTCGCCGTAGAGCACCGAGGACGGCCCGCGCAGCACCTCGATGCGCTCGACGTTCCAGGTGTCGAACGGGAACGTGACCGTGTTGGCGCCGACATAGAAGCGGGTGCCGTCGTAGAGCTGCTGGATCGAGTTCGGCCCCGCGAAGCCGCGGGAGGTGAACGCGCCGTTGCGGGCGCCGGGCGCCGCGATCGTGGTGATGCCGGTGGCATCCTGGGTCACGGCCTCGGCGATCGTGTCCTGGCCGCGCAGCCGTGCGGTCTCGCCGGACACGATGTCGACGCTCGCGGGCGTCTCCAGCGGTGTCAGGCCGAGCCGGCTCGCGGTCCGGTCGGGGGTACGCAGGTTCAGCCCGATCGGGGCGGCCCGGGTTAGGCTGACGCCGCCCTCCCCCTCGACGGAGAGCTGGTCGAGGGCGACGACATCCTGGGCCCCGGCCTGGCTCGCCAGCACGGTGAGCAGGGCGCCGCAGAACGGCACGCTCCAGCTGTAGAGCGGTTGTTTTGATAGGGACATGGTTAGAGACGGTCCATGCGCGGCGGCAACCGGCCCGGACGCTCTACAAGCAATGTAATAACATTACAATTACTGTTGCGTGCCGCCATCCGCTCCGCCGGGGCGCAGTGGCCCGGGTGGTGGATCGGTCCGCGCGAAGGCGCAGCCGGGATCGGCACGACAAGAGAGAGCATCGGGAACCGGAACGCGGGCGCGCTTGCTGTGGCACGTCACCGCGAACGAAGCCTCGCCGACCGCGCTCGCGCAACGACCGTCTCGACACCCGCCAGGACACCCCGCCCAGCGCGTTTCGCGTGTGACCACGGCTGACGGCAGGTCTCCTGGCTCACGGGTCGCCGCCCTCGCACCGTCTTCCCGGGCCGAGGCCCAGTGACGTGGTGGTGAAGGGCTCGCCGCTCACAGTTGCGGGGACAGCCGCGGTTTCGGGAAAAGACCCCTCACCGCGTTCCCTTTTGATCCCCAAAGGGAACCGTCACTGTATAGCTTGGCTGTAGACCAGTTGAACGTCAAGCGTGTGGATATCTGGTCCGGCGAGCGGACCGCGCGCGGGATCGCGAAGGCTTCCGGTAGTCCGGCATCAGCGGGAGGATCGCTTTGCAGGACGCTCCAAGTCTTGCGTATCGCACGGCCAAATAGACCATGGATTTGGTATTCTGCGATCAAATGCCGCCGTATTCAGGGAGATATGGCAATTAATCTGCGGAATAATACACTAATTCTGCCGAAATCGACGAATAATGGTGTGATAACGCCAAAGCGTATGCCTAACGCATGCAAAATACGGCTGCGGAACTTTTTGTGATCTGCAACGTAAGCACGATAGCCTTCGTGAAGAATGATGAACGAAGGTCGTATCTTCCAAAAATAACGGACTTCGATCCGGATTGTATCCTGTCGAAGTTCAATATCCAGGAAGGAGTTCGTAATGAGAACGCATTATGTTTTGGAGAACCCCGGCCATCCTGGCGGGTTCGTCCGTCGTAATATCCTCGAGCCACGCAATCTGACCGTCATGTCCGCGGCCAGCCAGTTGGGCATAACGCGCCAGACTCTGTCCGACTTCCTCAATGAGACGTCGCCTCTCACCGGCGAGCTGGCGCTGCGTATCGAGACAGCCTTCGGGTGCCGCATGGAAACCCTGATGGAGATGCAGACCCGCTTCGATATCGCCCGCGCTCGGAAGCGCGAGCGGCAGATCGCGAGCGAGCTTGCGGCGCGGATTCAGGTTCAGGCTCCGACCCGACGGCCTCTGGCCATCGTCAAGCGCCTCTACGCGTTCGGGTGAGGCCGGTTCGCGGTGACCGAACGTCGGGGATGCCGCATCGGGACCAGAGCGGCGGAGCGACGAGGGGTCTCGTCCCTCCGCCGCTGCCGTTCGTCCTCTGCCATGTGGTTCGGCGCGAATGCCGGGCCTTATCGCGCCTGAGACGTGCCAGGGTTCAGTCGGACCCGGTGACATTCGATCCCTGTCCTGGCCCCATGACGGCCGTGCCGAGGCGGATGGTATCCCCGGGCGCGACGCGGGATGAAGGCGCATCGGCCCGGGGCGGATCGGATGGCCGGCACGTCGTCGCGTAGCCGCCGCGCTGCCCGGGTAACCTGTCCCGGCCCGCCCCGCCGTGATCGGGCGAGAAACGACTCGTCGGCTGCCGACGCGCGGAAAGCTGCGGTTCCGAGAAAACCGTCCCGGTGCTTCCTGCCGATGCCGGGCCAGGGATGCCAAGTGGAGCAGATATCGCCGCGCGATACCGTTGGTTGTTACGGACTGAAGCGGGCCGGCATTCTTCGTCGACGGACGGCGTCGCGTGCACACGATCCTATTGTTGTCTCGGCGACGATAGTTGTATCGATCGCCTGATGATCAACACATATGCACAAATCTCGATGTATATTACGACTTTTTTCAGAATAAAATCAATATTACCAAGAAAAATCGCCGTTAATGGCGAAGATTGACGGCCGGCAAATCGGTTGATATGGGCGTTATGTCTTGATTGCCGGACAATACAGTTTCTGTACCGGCAAAATTAAACAGATCATGGCTGGCTAAGCTAATCGTTTGGTTCCGATCACGCGGGCGGAGCGCTGCTTGCGCGCGTGTGGAGCGACAGGTCTGCCGCTGCGGCGATCGGTCGACCTGAACGCCGTTGCGACGTTGACTCGATCCGTTGGTGAAGGAGACCCAGGTGAACGTTGTCCATCAAGCGACAAGTCCGTGCCATCCCGGTTTGTTCGTCCGCCGCAAGGTCTTCGAGCCGCGCAACCTGACGATCATGGAGGCGGCCGGCCTTCTGGGTGTCACGCGTCACGTGCTCTCGGACTTTCTGACCGAGAAGACCGGTTTGACGGCCGACTTGGCCTTTCAGATCGAGAAGGCGTTCGGATACAGCATGGAAATGCTGATGGAGATGCAGAAGCAGTTCGACATCGCCGCAGTCCGCAGGCGCGAGCGAAACGTGCGGAACGACTCGGTCGCCACGGCCTGGTCCCAGGTCGCCGCGACACGGCTCCATGTTGCCCAGACACGGGCTCAGGTGCCGGACCGTAAGCACGCCTTCGCGTAACGTTCCGGCGCTGCGGATCGCGGCCGGGCATCCGATCCGCCGGAAGCCGCGGCGCCGGCATTCCGGGCCGTTGTCGGTTTGCGAGCCGCGCACTACCAGACGGCATGCATGTCTGGCGCCCCCCTCCGGAAATCCGCGTGAAGGCGCTGGGCTTGCCCTGGCGGGGCCGTCGGCTGCTGGTCGCCGAAGTCTATACCGACGCCGGACGCCTCAAGGGCGTGCGGCCGCTCGGGGGCAGCGTGGCCTTCGGCGAGCGGGCGGAGCAGGCGCTCCTGCGGGAATTCGAGGAGGAGCTGGGGCTCACCGTGCGGATTCTCGATCCGCCGTTCATCATGGAGAATCTGTACGTGCATGAGGGCAGCCCCGGGCACGAGGTGCTGTTCCTGTTCCCCGTCGCCCTGCCGCCCGGCCCGCTCGATACGCTCGAGTCTGTCGTCTTCCACGAGGATTCCGGCGCGCCCTGCGTGGCCCGCTGGTATGACCTCGAGGATCTCGATCGCGACGGCGGGCCTGAGCTTTTTCCGGTCGGGCTCAAGGCGCGGCTGCTGGCCGGGGGCGGCCCGTAGCCTCGGACGCGTCGGACTACAGTGACGTGAAGCCCCAGCCGCCCGCTGCTAAGCTGTCCGCGTCGGAATCATCCCCGCCGAGTCGACGTCCTTGCAATCGACCATCACCGCATCCGCGCTCGATCTCATCGGCGGCACACCCCTGATCGCCCTCGACCGCGCCTATCCCGGACCGGGCCGCATTCTGGCGAAGGCCGAGTTCATGCAGCCCGGGGGGAGCGTGAAGGACAGGGCGGCCCGCGCCATCCTGCTCGCCGCCCGAGCGGATGGGCGTCTCGCCCCGGGGGCTCCGGTGGTCGAGATGACCAGTGGCAATATGGGGGCCGGCCTCGCCGTGGCCTGCGCGGCTCTCGGGCATCCGCTGGTCGTCACCCTGTCGGCGGGGAACAGCCCGCAGCGGGCGCGGATGCTCGAAGCCCTCGGGGCGGAGGTCGTCTCGGTGCCGCAGGTCGATGGGGTGCCGGGGCAGGTGACGGGTGCCGATGTCGCGGCCGCAGCCGAAGAAGCGGGGCGCCTCGCCCGGGAACGCGGCGGTTTTTACGTCGATCAGTTCCACGCTCTGGAGGGCGTCGGGATCCATCGGGCCACGACCGGCCCGGAGATCTGGGCGCAATCTGGGAACTGCGTTGACGCCTGGGTCGCTTCCGTGGGGACGGGCGCGACCTTCCTGGGCGTCGCCGCGGCGCTCCGGGTGCGGAACCCACACGTGGTCTGCGCGGCGGTGGAGCCCGACGGCTGCCGGCCCCTCGCGGGCGAGCCCGTCACCAAGCCGCGCCATGTCCTGCAGGGGACGGGCTACGGCAGCGTGCCGCCGCACTGGGATGCCGAACTCTTGGATCTCGCCCTCTCCGTGACCGATGACGAGGCCGTGCACTGGCGCCGGCTGCTGGCGACGCGGGAGGGCCTGCATGTCGGCTACTCGGCCGCCGCCAATGTCTGCGCGGCCGCGGCTCTGCTCGCCTCCGGCCGCCTGCCGGCCGTCGCGGTTGCCGTGACGGTGCTGTGCGACACCGGGCTCAAGTACTGAGGGTTGTGGGGTCGGCCATCCCCGCCTTTGCCGCTGCGCCCCCGCGATGCTAGAGCCGGGCGACCCCATCGGTCCGGGTCCTCGGCGACGCCGCGGCCGATGCGCCCGGACGTTCCGTCCGAAGCGGAGACGGGTGCTGGCGGAATCATGACGACACGACCACCCCCACGCGGCGGCTCGAAGGGGCGCAAGCCCCCCGC